>CAZMFQ010000023.1:0-6103 GCA_964565645.1 uncultured Eubacteriales bacterium | reverse complement strand
GAGACCGCCGACAACGAGAAGGAGCACGCCAAGGTCTTCTTCAAGTACCTCGAGGGCGGGCCGCTCGAGATCACGGCGACCTATCCCGCCGGCGCGATCGGGAGCACGAGGGACAACCTGCTCGCCGCCGCCGAGGGCGAACTCGAGGAGTGGGGCACCCTGTACCCCGACTTCGCACGCGTGGCCGAAGAGGAGGGCTTCACCGACGTCGCGACCTCGTATCGCGAGATCGCCGATGTCGAGGCACACCACGAGGCGCGCTACCGCAAACTCGCGAACAACATCGACCTCGGCCTGGTCTTCAAGCGCGACGACGTCGTCTACTGGAAGTGCCGCAACTGCGGGTACGTGCACGAGGGCCCAAGCGCGCCAGCGGTATGCCCCGCTTGCAAGCATCCGCAGGCCTACTACGAGCTCTTCGTCGAGGCCTACTAGTACCCCCGGCCCCGGCCTCGTTACGGCCGGGCATCGCCCCGGCAACATGCGTGCCCGTCGACTTGGCGTCACCGAGCCGACGGGCGCATGCTTGTCCGGGCACGGAACCGATGGATAGGGGTACGCCATGTCGCCCTGGCTCAAGGTCATGAAGCTCTGGATCCCTGTCGCGATCGCGATAACCGCGGCCTGCTTCTTCGGCTATATCGAGACCCAGCAGGTCTACCGCATGGGGGCGAACGATCCTCAGATCCAGCTTGCCGAGGACGGCGCGGCCGCGATGGCGGCCGGGGACACCCCCGAGGACGTCGTCGGCGCCGGGGTGGTCGAGGTGGACGAGAGCCTCGCACCGTTCATCATCGTGTTCGACGCACGGCAACACGTCGCCGCCTCGAGCGGGCGTCTCGACGGCAGGACCCCCGAACCCCCGCAAGGCGTCCTCGACCACGCGGCGAGCACCGGAGAGAACCGGGTGACCTGGGAGCCCAGGTCCGGCGTGAGGATCGCGACCGTCGTGGTCGCTGTCGATTCCGGGGAGAACGGGTTCGTGCTCGCAGGACGTTCGCTTCGTGAGGCCGAGGACCGGATCGGGATGGCCACCAAGCGCTTCCTCGCCATCTACGGAGGCGCGATGGTGCTGAGCCTCGTCGTCATCATGTTCTTCACGCTCTTGGAGGAGCGCATCGAACAGGACGACCCCGAGGCCTGAGACCCCGGGGTCGCCACTGCGACTCGACGGCGCGTGCTGTGGAGACAGCGTTACGCCGCGGAGGGCGTTTGAGTCCCCGCCGGGGTGTACGGAATCGGCACGCTGCCTCGCCTCACCTTGCGGTACACGAGGAAGAAGTACAGGATCGCCACCGGGTGCACGAGTGCGTTCAGGAGCACCCACACGATCTTGTCGTTGGCTCCGCCGCCCGGATACTCCCAAGTCTCACGGACGATCGAATCCACGAGCATCCAGACCCAGAACACCGGGTAGAGCAGACTCGCCACCACACTGGCCAACGTGATCATCGCCACGCTCAGGCCGAACATCGCTGCGAACAGTTCCATCTCGAACGACTCCTTTCAGGCGGCCGTACGGCCGCGGGATCACATTCAGACTCCGGCGCTACTTGTCGCCGCGATCGTTGACGGTCCCGGCTCCCGAGACCTCCTGCCTGACATCGGGGTTGCCCCAGTAGTCGACGCCACCGGCGCCCGCAGCCGTGATGTCAAGTGACTCCGTCGCCCAGACCTGAGCGCTTCCCGCCCCCGACATGTCGATGCGGGCGGTGCGGCTCTCAAGGTCCCTGCCGTCATACTCGCCTGCACCGGAGATCACGATCTCCTGGTCGTCCACCTTGCCGGACAGCACGGCGCTTCCGGCGCCCGACATGTCTATGACCAGTTCGGACAGGTCCAGGTCACTGCCCTTCAGCGAGCCCGCGCCACTGAGGTCGAACTCGAACGACTCGCCTGTGAGGCCGTCGATGGTGATCTCGCCGGCGCCCGCGACCCGCAACTGCTTGAGTTCAGGCACGGTGATCACCATATCCACGCTGCGATCGCCGAATCCCCAGAACCAGAGCTCCCAGCCGGGCTTGCGACCGATGTAGAGCGTGCTGCCATGCACCTCGGTCTCGATCCGGTCGACCAGATCGGACGGGCCGCTGATCTCAAGCGCATACTCGTCGCCCTGCACCACGTCGACCGTACCGAAGCCGGAGAAGTCCACCGTATCGAAGCCGCTCACCTCGCGGCTCTCCGTGCGATCTCCCCCTTCGGAAGCGCGACGGACGATGCAGCCCGTCAAACCGAGTGTCAACGCGGCCACCAGGACCGCCAGTACCACCCTGCGAAACATCCTCATCATCCCCTCACGCCACCGGCGCCGCACCGGGCGCGGGCTGTTCGAATCGTCCGACGAGCATCGCCTTCGCGTATGCCGCGTGCATCTTGCCGATGCCCTTGGCCACCCACATCATCCCGACGGCGCCCAGAAGCCCGCCGAGGATGAACACCGGGTAGCCCCATGGCTCGATCCAGTAGCTGAACCCGTCAACGACGAGCAACGGCTGGTTCGCCACCTCTTGCAGCACCGGCAGTGCCGCGACGCTGATGCACACGGCGAACACGGTGACCACCAGCGTGAAGTACGCGATCCCAAAGAACATCTGCAGACCCATGTAGAGCATCGTGGTCCACGTCCGGTAGTCCATAAGCCAGCTCTTGATGCGCTCCCAGATCCCACCGGTCTGTCCCACGGTCCGCGGCCTTCTCGGCATCCGCTCGCCGAGGAGTCCCTCAACGATCCGGCCCTCGGCAAGCGAGATCGCCCGCACCAGAGCCAGGAACACGAGCGCGAACGGGATCCCGATGACCAGCACCGCGAGACCTGCCGTGAGCGAGAGGCCGGTGACGACGATCGTGAAGTACGCGATGCCCGTCGCGAGCGAAAGCACCATGTAGAACAGCGCGCCCCACGCACTCGGGTCGACCAGCACGCCAAAGAACCGCGCAATGGGGTTGCTCGACTTGACGGCCGGTGCCGGCTTGCGCAGCGCCGCGGCGACGGTGATCTCCGCCTCGCGGTATGAGGAGGCGATCTCCTCGGGCGTCCCGTACGCCTCGACCACCGCGTCGAACGCACCTTCGGACCCATCGGTCTCGGCGAGCGCGTCGCGCAGATACTCCTCGGCGTCGTACGCAGCGTCCTGGACGAGCGCGGGGTCCGCGCCTGCCAGGGCCGTTCTGAGATTCGCGAGGTATCCCTCGACTGTCCTATCCAACGTTCCCCTCCAAAGTCGCATCCACGAAGTCACGAGTCCGTGACCAGGCGGCCTTCCACTCCGTCAGTGCCGCGCGTCCCCGATCGGTGATCGAGTAGTACTTGCGTGGCGGCCCCGATACGCTCGGCTCCACCCGGCTGGTCAGCAGCTCGCTGCTCTCCATCGACCTGAGCACCGGGTAGAGCGTGCCTTGCTTGACGGGCGTTCCTTGTTCGAGCGCCCCCCCGATCCGCTTCGCGATCTCGTATCCGTACAGCGGCTCGGGTGAGCGGTCGAGGATCGCCAGCAGCACAAGTGAAACCGTCCCCGCGTTGAGTTCCTTTTGGAACTTGCGAACGATGGCCTCGTCCTGTCCGTCCACGACTCACCTCCCGTTTCGGTGGTAGTGATCCATCTCGGTAGTACGAACTTCATACTAGTTCTACCCCATAGTAGTACGAAGTTCACACTAGTCAAGAGGGAATCGCGGATTCTTTCCGGAAGGGATCAGCGGAGCCCGGAAGGCAACGCGTCGAGCGCCTCGCGGGTCGCGGCGTCGAGGCCGGGCGCTGCCGCTGCGATGAGCGCTTCGCCCTTGGCCCGGTCACGTGCGGACTCCTCGGCAAGACCCTTGGCCGCGAAGACCTCGGCGCGTGCGATCAGCGCACGACCGAGGAGTGCGACGCGGGGCGCGTCGAGTTCGCCGCCGGCCGAGAACACCGCGAGCAATCCCTCGGCAGGCAGCGAGTCAGCGAGGTCGGGGCCTGCGCCCAGCTCCTCGAGCGTCTCCTCGATCATGATCTGCGCCTCGTCGGGCTGGCGGTTGAGGATCGCATCGAGCATGCGGCGCATGAGCACGCCCATCATCTCGATCTGCCGCAGTATGTAGTCCTGCTGGTACATGTGAAGCAGTATGCGACTGGTGGCATGCGGGGCGCTAGGATAGAGGCATGAGAGGACGCATGACATCCCGCATCGGCCGCGTGGGCCTCTGGCTCGGGGTCGCACTCCTGCTCTGCGCAGGCGTCTACCACGCCATCGCTCTGAGCGCGTACGCCGCGAGCAAGGATGCTCCGACGCTCGCCGAGCGCGCAGCCGGCGCGAACCGCGCGGCATCACTCGAGCCCTGGAACCGCACCTTCGAGGTCCGCGCGATCCGGCTTCAGGCCGAGCGCCTGTTCAACGAGAAGGAGTACGACGCCGCGCACGCACTGATGCAGCCGGTGATCGCGGCAGGCGACGGCGGTCAGGAGTTCGTCGCCTACTACCACGAAGTCACACGTGTCTGGGCCGACAAGAGCTCCGCAAAGGCGCATCTCCAGCACGGCCACGAAGGCCCCGGCGGCACGCTCACACCCTCCGATATCGAGCGCTAAGAGGCCCGCACGCTCCTCATGCGGTAGAATCCGGCTCAGAGTCCCTGCCGCACGCGCGATACGGGACCCCGGCTAACCGTGCGGCGCCCCCCGGCACGCACCATGGGAGGAGGACCCGTGAAGAAGCTCGGTCCCGTCTGGCTGATACTCATCGGCCTCGGCGTCTTCGGCTGCGTGATCGCATCCACGCTCATCGGCGCGTACAACGAGATGGTCCAGGCCGACCAGCAGGTCAAGAACCAGTGGGCCCAGGTCGAGAACCAGCTCAAGCGCCGTGCGGACCTCATCCCCAACCTCGTCGAGACGGTCAAGGGCTTCGCCGCTCAGGAGAAGGGCGTCATCGCCGAGATCACCGACGCGCGTGCCGCACTGGGCGGCGCCCAGAGCCCGGCAGAGGCCGCAGCGGCCAACGACGCGCTGAGCAACGCCCTCGGACGCCTGCTCGTGGTCGTCGAGAACTACCCCGACCTGAAATCGGACAAGACGTTCATCCAGCTCATGGACGAACTGACGGGAACCGAGAACCGCATCGCCGTGGCCCGCAAGGACTACAACGAAGAGGTCACGGTCTACAACGTCATGGTCCGCAAGTTCCCGCGCAACTTCATCGCCGGCATGTTCGGCTTCGAGCAGGCCGAGTACTTCGAGGTCAGCGAGTCGGACAAGCAGACCCCGACCGTGGACTTCAACACCGGCAGCGGTAGCGGCAACTAGCCGTGCCGCGCGCAACCCAGACGACCGGCCTGCCGAGGAGCCGCGGACGCATCGCGGCGCGGTTCCTCGGCGGTCTTGTTCTCGCGACGCTTTGCGCGATGTTGTTGACGCTCGCCGCGCCGTCGGCCGGCGCATCGACATCGGCGACCATGGGCGCATGGGCCCAGACGACCGCGACGACCTCCTCGGTCACCCCGCCTGTCGACGAGTTCGTCCTCGATGAGGCGGCAATACTCTCCAAGCAGCAGGAGGACGAGCTGAACCGGCTCGGCACCGCGCTCGAAGCGGCCACTCCCGGCGCCGAGGTCGCGGTGCTCACGGTCAAGACGCTTAGCGGCCGCGACATCGCAGAAGTCGCCAATGAGCGTTTCCGGGCCCTCGGTATCGGCGACAAGGACAAAGACAACGGTGTGCTGATCGTCGTGGCGCCCAACGAGCGCCAGATCCGCATCGAGGTCGGCTACGGGCTTGAAGGCGCGCTGCCCGACGCCAAGACCGGGCGCATCCTCGACGAGTACGCCATCCCCGCCTTCAAGAGCGGCGACTACCCCGCCGGCATCAAGGCGACCTACGTCGCGGTGGCCCGCGAGGTCGCGGCCGAGTACAAGGCCGAGATCGGTGATGACCTCGAGGTCGCCGGCGGCACCCCTGAGACCGGCGGCGGTCCGAGCCTGCTCACGATCCTTCTGATCGTCGGCGCGTTCCTTCTGATCGGCTACCTCATCGCCCGGTTCGGCAAGTCCACCGGCGGTGGCGGCTCGGGATCCTCGGGCGGCGGCACACCCGGTGGTTGGGGCGGCGGCGGATTCGGCGGCGGCTCCTCGG
>CAZMFQ010000022.1:0-10486 GCA_964565645.1 uncultured Eubacteriales bacterium | reverse complement strand
GCGCCGCCGCCTACCACAAGCACCCTGGGCTGTCGCATGTGACCCCTCGTGATCGCCATGGGCGGGATCCGTCGGATACCGCGGCTCCGCCGTCAGGCTAGATTGTAGGTCAATGCCGGTCGCTGGCGACGCATCGGCGACCGAGATCACGACATTGCCCCGGCGTGGCCCTGCCGGCGCTTCCCGACCTCGGCAAGCCGCATGACGTCCGCGTTCCCGTAGCCGGTCTGGATGACGGCTTTCGCGACGTGCCCTCTTTCCCGGTCGTGGCGTCCGCTAGCCCGCTGTCTGCGGCGATACGTCTTGCGCGACGCGCCGCGACCACACGGCCCGGACGATCAGCGCCATACACGCGACTTCCACCGCTGCGAAGAACGCGTAGAACGGAAGCTCCATCGACCCGCCACCCACCACGAACACCGCGGTGACCACTGCGGCGACGGTGTTGACCCATCGGTTGGCGCCCGGGGTGAGGGTACGCGACAGGAACACCATCGCGATCGGGATCTCCAGGAACAGCGCGAACACCAGAAGCATCCCCGGTGTGATCGCCACGCCGCCGGGCCCCTCGATGCCCTCCAATGCTCCGGGCCGCAGGAAGCCCACGATGTCCGCGAAGGCCATGTTCAGCATGACCACTATCCAAAGCGTCGAGACTCTCGTTCCGATGTCCTTCATCACACTCGTCCTCCTGATCGCGGCGCCCCCCGAACGGTCCGGTTCGGGCGGTCGCGGATACTAACGGTGTTAGTCTCCATTGGCATACATTGAACTAACAGTGTTAGTATGTCAAGCGACGCATCATCCGCCCCCTGAGGGGCGTGCATCCAAGGAGGGACGACCATCACTCGCCACACCGACAGATCGCAAGGACGTGACACCCTCAATCGCGAGCGCGTGGTACACGCTGCGGTCGAACTCGCCGACGAGATCGGGCTCGATGCGGTGACGATGCGCGAGCTCGGTCGCCGCCTCGGCATCGAGGCCGCATCTCTGTACAACCACGTCGCGAGCAAGGACGACCTGCTCGACGGGATGGCCGAGGAGGTCATCGCCAAGATCGACCTGCCCCCCGACGACGTCGACTGGAAGGAGTCCATGCGGCGGCGCGCCGTCTCGGCGCGCGAGGTCTTCGCCGACCACCGCTGGGCGGCCGGACTCATAGACTCGAGGGGTCGCAGCGGCCCGAGCAGCCTCGGATACTCGGACCGGATCCTCGGCACGCTGCTCCGCGCCGGGTTCCCGCCCAGGGTCGCAGCCAACGCGTTCCTCGCACTCGACAGCTACATCTACGGCTTCGAGCGGCAACGGGAGAACATCTCGCCTGCAGACGACGAGGACTCCGTCGAGGTGGCCGAGGAGGTCATGGCGGCGATCCCCGAGGGTGCGCTCCAGTCGCTGCTCGTGGTCGCCACCGAGTACGCAAAGGAGCCCTACGACGATGCCGCCGCGTTCGAGTTCGGCCTCGCCCTCATCCTCGACGGGCTGCAGCGCTTGCTCGACGAAAGCCGATGAGCCCCTCCGGGTCGGGCATCGATGCGGAGAACTCACGGGAACGTCAGGCCCCGCCGCCCCTCGTGTACTTCGATGCCTTGTAGGCCTCCACGGCGGCGCGGCGGCCTCCACGATTGCGTGATCCGTGAATGACTTCATGATGCATTAACGATATCATCTGAGTGTCCTATGATTCATTCCTGTGAGGAGATGGCATGCGCGGCTCATTCAAACCAGGTCACCTCGAGCAGATGACCGTGCCAATGTCCACGGTACGCTCTATTGGTCTCCTCGGTGAGTACAAGGGCAAGCAACAGCTCTTCGAGAAGCAGTCGCCTCAGGCGTTGAGCGCGCTTCGTGAGGTGGCGCGAGTCCAAAGCATCGAGTCGTCAAACAGGATCGAGGGCGTGACCGCAGCCTCGGGGCGTGTGGCCGAGATCGCTGCCCAGAAGACGACGCCGAGAAATCGCTCAGAGCAGGAGATCGCCGGCTATCGCGACGTCCTGTCGACCGTCCACGCAAACGCGCTTGCCATGGACGTCTCGACCGGTCTCGTGCTTCAGCTCCACCGTGACCTCTACCAATTCTCACCCGCTCCGGGCGGGGCGTGGAAGAACACCGCCAACGACATCGTCGACGTCCTGCCCGATGGCACGCACCGTCTGAGGTTCAGCCCTGTTGCACCCCACGTCGTCGACACCGCCATGAAGGAACTCGTCACGGGCTACCACTCGCTCGTGTCGGGAGGGCAGGTGGACTCGCTGATCGCAGTCCCCGCATTCGTGCTCGACTTCCTGTGCATCCACCCGTTCTCCGACGGCAACGGACGGATGTCGCGCATCCTGAACCTCATGCTCCTCTACCAGGCCGGCTATGATGTCGGCCGCTACATCAGTCTTGAGAAGATCATCGAGGACTCGAAGGAGACGTACTACGAGGCACTCGAAGCCTCGTCGGACGGATGGCACGAGGGCCGACACGACCTCGTTCCCTGGCTCCAGTACTCGCACGGCGTTCTCATCGCAGCGTACGTGGAGTTCGAGCAGCGAGTGGGACAGATGGGGACAGGGCGCGGGGCGAAGCGCGAGATGGTGATCGACTGCATCCGGCACCTCTCGACGACCTTCCGGTACGCCGACGTCGAGCGAGCCTGTCCGGGAGTGAGCCGTCCCACAATCGTGCGCGTGCTCGGCGAACTTCGAGACAATGGCGAGATCAGGTGCACAAAGGGCGGGCGCGACGCGACGTGGGAGAGAACGGCTCAGTGAGTCATTAACGATATCATGTGTGGGCTATATGATTCGTTTAGAGGACCGCGCCGCTCAGCCCAAGGACATTTGTAGCCCGATTTCACGCTCGAAATCGGGCTACTCAGGTCCTGCAACCTGCGAGAATCTGGTGCCCCCAAGGGAATTCGAATCCCGATAGTGCTTGTGACTATTGGGACTCGTTGGGACTCGTTGGTACAGCGGAGCTGCGGCGAGTCCCAATAGGTACCAACGAGTACCAATAGTCACCATGTATTTGGGCGACAAATCGGGCGACAAATCCGGGGGGCCCGGCGCGGATTGAAGTGCAGCGAAGTGAAGATGAAGACCCCGAGGAAGGCCGAGATCGGGAAGTGCGTGAGAACGACACGCCAATGCATCCTGAACTTCTTCTTCCGCCTCAGGAGTCGGCTGCTGACTGGCAGTTGGAGCATCTGCGCCCACTCCACGTCTCCCTACCTCAGCCGGTCATGATAGTCGCGCATGCCCTCGTAATGGAGCCGGCACGTTGCGCCACTTCCGGGAGTTGATGTCCCGTCCCGTGTATCTACTGCGACTTGCGATGGTCGACGCGCCGAGCGGGACATGTGCATCCGCTGTTCGCCTCGAGCGCCGACTGAAAGTGCCTCATCGGAGACTGGCCGTCCCCGCAGTTGTCGAGAGTGCGCTCGCCAGAGCCCATCCCCCTCCTCCGATGAGCCCCCAGCGACGGTCTGCGCGGGCAAGCGAAGCGGGACGGACAGATGGCCGTCCCGCTTCCCAGCCAAGAGCGTGTCAGCCTGGCTGGTCCGTCAATTCCGGTCTTGCGAGAGTCGACGCAGACTCACTCCCCCCGCCTTTTCGGCCATGCCGCCAGTCCTGCTCCGAGCGTGAGCAGCAGGAAGCCACCCCAGACGAAGCCGATTAGCGGATTGATCTTCACGTTCATCGAGAGCTGACCCCCTTGCGTGCCATCCCAGACGACGAAGATGTCGCGAAGGGGCTCCGCCATCACAGCAGCGTCCCGCCGCGTCTGGTCTTGGCGGGCGAACTTGGTGTGCCCGGGAGAGATGTCACCGAGTTGTCGTCCGTCCCGCGAAACGGCGAACGTCGCGGTCGACCTGGTGTCACCGTTGGGCATCTGGACCTCCTCTGTGCTCTGATACGTGAACACGTAGTCCGACACCGCGAAAGTCGAACCCGGCTGATCCGACACACTCGTGTTCACGTTCAGCACGAACATCGAGGACCCCACCAGGCCGATGAGGATGATCCCAATGCCGATGTGCGCGAGGTAGCCGCCCGACTGCGTTCGGGACTTGAGTACAAGACCCGCGAGCGCAGACGAGAAACTCCCCTGCTTCGCTGCGGCTCGCTTGCGGGCACCCTGGATGAAGAGCCAGATCGTATTCGAGATCAGCAGTGAGGCCGCCAGGAAGCCGAGAAGTGCGATCAGGCTGTAGTACGCCTCAGGACCGTAGTCAAGGAATGCCTGCGCATCCTTGCCGCCCGCGCCTACCATAGCCGTGTAGATCGGTCGTAGATTGACTGCCCATTCGGTCGAGAGAGCAGCAAAGAGCACCGCCGCGCCCACCAAGGGAACCTTGATCCTGTTCCAGAGCGTTGGCCCGTCGGTCTTCCGCCACAGGAGCATGGGGCATACCGCAATGACGAAGACGTACAAAACGCCGAGCGGACGCGCCACGCTGTTGTATCCGGTGGCAACTACGGACAGCCCGCCGAATGGCAGCCATGACGGCAGAGCTGAGGCGATCGTCAGGTAGGCGACCAGCAGGCCGGAAACCAGCATGATCACGTTGTTATAGTAGTAGGCGGCCTCCTTGCTGGTGAGCGACTCAAACTCATCGTTGCCCGCAAATGTCTCCCACCGGCGCCAAAGCCCGAAGCCGGCGGCAACCACAGAACCGACGATCATCGTGAGGAACAGCGCAAGGGACACCGGATCCTTCTCGAAGGCATGAACCGACTGAACCACGCCCGAGCGTGTGATGAAGGTGCCGAGAATCACAAGCGCGAAGGTGACCGCCGCATTCATGATCGCCCAGCGCTTGAAGCCGTCCCGTCGCCGATACACGGTGAAGCTGTGGATCAACCCGACCCCGGTCAACCAGGGAAGCAGCGACGCGTTTTCGACCGGATCCCACGCCCAGTACCCTCCCCAGCCGAGGACGACGTAGGCCCAAACCGATCCGAGACCGATGCCAGCGCCCAGAAACAGCCACGAAAACACGGTGATGCGGTCAACGATCTCGACCCAAGCCTTCGAACCGTCGTTCACGATGATGGCGGCCAGCGCAAATGCGAATGGAATCGTCAGTCCTGCGTATCCGACGAAGAGCGTCGGTGGGTGCAGGATCATCGCCCAGTGCTGCAGGAGCGGGTTCATCGCGACATTGACGAGCAACTCACCGTTCACGCCAAGCCACTCGACCGGCGACGCTTTGAAGGGGTCATTCGAGCTAGACAGCATCATGCTCGCGGTGAAGAGCACGAGAACCAGGTTCGTGATCGCCAGCCCCGTGTTCGAGAGCCGGTCTGCGACGTTCATTCGACGGTACGCTATCCAGGATGCAAACAGACCGAGAAGCCACGTCCAGAACAGGAGCGAACCCTCACGCCCGGCCCAGAGGCCGGAGAGCTTATAGAGCCACGCCAGATTCGAGACATCGGTGCTGTGGTTTTCCGCAACGTACCTGAGAGTGAAGTCGCTGCCGAAGAACGCAGTCACGATGATCAGGACCGCTGCCGTGAGCGCGCCCGTAGCTACGAACGTCGAGAGATAGCCTATGTGGAGTCCGCGCGGCCGTCCGCCCCCGCCTGACTGACCCTGCTTGAGTAGGGCGACGACTGCGAAGACCGACGCGGCAAGCGCCAATCCCAGTGTCAGTGTGCCTAGTGTAGTCATTGAGTCCTCCGGTTGCGCCTGGGTCTGCATGCCGTGTCGACCCACGCGTTGTCATTACGGTCGCGCCTACGGGCGGCTGGCACCTACGTAGTCGCTCATGAGGGGCGATATCTTCACAACGTCCCCGGTTCGTGGCGAGTGGATCATCATTCCATCGCCCACGTAGATGCCAACGTGGTGAATCGGACTTCCGAAGAAGACGAGGTCTCCGGGCTGAAGGTCCTCTCTGCTCACCCGCTGTCCCGCATTGATCTGGTCTCGGCTGACCCGCGGAAGCTGCACGCCGACCTGCCGGAACACGAACTGGGTGAAGCCGCTGCAGTCGAAGCTGTCCGGTCCACTCGCCCCCCAAACGTACGGTGCTCCCAGGTACTGTCTCGCGACAGCAACCACCTCCGAGCGAGCCGCAGTGGTGGGCGGTGGAAAGCTGCGTTGCGCCGAACTGGGTGTCTTGCGAGAGGCCGCTGCGCGCGCTGCCTCTTCCGCGCGCCGAAGCTCCTCCGCTCGATCCAGGGCCGCGACTTCGGCCTCAAGGCCGGCCAGGAGGCGCTTGCGGTCCGCCAGACTCGCCTCGATCTCCGCCTTCCGAGAGGCGAGTGCGGCCGCTGCGGCCGCTGCCTGCGCAGTGCGCTCCGCAAGGATGCGTCTAGCTTCCGCCTGCTCGGTCCGGGCTGTCTGGAGCTCCCCGGCCAGACGGGCGTCGTCTTCGTTGATCCGCTTGAGGATGTCCCAGATCTGGGCAAACGCCTCGAAGTCCGACGTGCCGAGAACCACCTCAACGAAGTCCAGCGGCCCGTTGCGGTACATGCTCTGGGCACGAGTGCTCAGCCGAGTCTGTAGCTGGCCCAAACGCTCGGCCGTCGCCTGCAGAGCTCGAGCGGCTTCCTGCTCCTGCACCAGGAGTCCCGCATGCTCCTCCGCTGCAGCGTTATATTCCTCCGCTAGGATCTCGACTTGCCTATCGAGTGCATCTACTTCCTTCTTCGCATCGGCGGCACGAGCAAGCGTCTCAGCCCGCGGCGCCGCTGACGCCGCGGGTGTCGTGGCGGCAAGCAGCAGTACGATCAGGACTACCAGCACAGATGCACGGATGGAGCCGCGACTGAGCGATTCGACTCGTGCGTGACCGACTGTGCCGCGCGACACTCCCATCAGTTGACCACCAGCGCGCCGTGCTGCATGTCCATTCCACACTCGAATGGGTAGGTGCCGGGTTCAAGCGCATTGAGATTGATGGTCACCGGACCACCCTCCAGGTTCTCGCGGACATCGAGGCTCGGGAACACGACTTCGGCCACGCAGCCAACGCCTTGGCCGAACGTGATGTCGATGGGCGTCCCGGCTGTGGCTGAGAGAGTCGCCGGGGAGAAGGTGCCCGCAGACGAGTCCACCAGCAGCGATTGCGCACCCGCGCGAGCCTCGCCAGTGGCGCCGCCGGCAGTCGCGTTCGGTGGCGTCGCGGTCGCTGGTGCTACGAGTCCCGTCGGCTCCAGCGCCTGCCGCACGACCGCTTCATTCGCTTTCGACTCGCAGAAACCGACTTCCAGCACCGATGTCGCGGCGTTCAGCGTTGCGGTGTTCATGCCGTCCAGCGGCTGCAACGCCTCGAACAGCGTAGTTGCGACGTCGGTCGGAGCGGAACCGGCGGGGAGATTGAGTGCTATGGTCGCCGACGAGCACGGCTGTCCCTGGGAGAAGGTCTGCGTGATGCTGTCTCCCACCATCTGCGGCTTGGTGGTTTCGCCAACCAGGACAATGACTGCGCCGACCACCGCGATGGCGATCCCCGCAGTCACGAGGTTGCGCGTGCTCCTCCCGAGGGAGGATCGGCGTCCCGACCCGTCCTCCTCGACTTCGACAACCGTCGACTTCGGTGGGCTGGCCTGCGAACGCTGAGCCTGCCGTGCGCCCTTCTTGGGTTCTCCATTCACCGACTCCATGTCGCCCGGGTCAAAGGGGTGCGCTTGACTGGCGTCGGATGGTGCCAAGAGCCTGCTCTTGCGCCTTATGGCGATGAGGGCCGCGCCTCCCGCTGCGAGGACGACGAGAACGACCAGTACCTGAGCGCTTGTCCCAGTGCCCGATGATGCTGCTGATACGCCCTGCGCGGCAGGCGACGGAGCCTGGTACGCGAACGATAGGTTCAACTGGCTTCCAGCTGAGACGTTGCTGATGGTCTTTGCGTACATGCTGTAACCACCACCAGCGATCTGCAGTGTGGCCTCGGGGTCAGCCCGTAGAATCTCGGCGCCCTGCGGAATCCGCACGGCCAATCGCACTTCAGGTACCTCTTGCGTTGCCGTCCAGCTGAGAGCAGGCTCGTAGTCCGTGCCATCGAACCCAAGCGCATCGTCCTTCAAGACCTCGACCTGCGCGATGCGCGACTCGGTCAGCGTGAAGCGATAGACATCGGAGCTGCCCACCGTGGTCTTTGTGTACGTGAGTGCAGGATCGGCAGATGGATCGCCTCCCATGATCTGGCCGATCCACTGGAGCTGGGAACCGGCCGGTACCGACAACTCCGCCTCGGTCGGGAGCGTGGCCTGCAGAGGCAGCTCCCCCGACACGAGCATGATTCCGCCCGCCTCTTCTAGGTGAAGGGCAATGTCCATCTTCTGCCACGCCGAGGGCGCGGCTACTGCCTCAATCGGCGCTGAGAATACGGTGAGAGCAATCGCTCCCGAAAGGATGAAGGGCACAAATCGGCGCACGGCATTCTCCTACCTATCAGGACTGAAGGACGACTGAAACGCTTCGTCAAAATCAGATCCTGAGGGCGGAGACTCTTGTGAGGACCTGGGGCGACGCCCACGAGAAGATGGCGGCGGCACTCTGTCGTGCGGCGCCACAGAGTAGGACAACCAGCCCGATCGCCGATGTACAGGCGGTCCTGAGCCTGCGAATCAGCCGCCGGACGCGACGACCGCGAGCAGCGCCCGCACAACATGCGTGGCCGCAGGCAACGCCGGCTCCGTCAAGGCACAAAGGCACGAGAACGGCAGCGAGTATGATGGCAAACGCGATGATCGCGTATTTGAGCACGTCATTCATCTTACGCGGAAACAGAGCAAGCACCGTGCCTCCTGGGCCACACCAGCAGGATCGGGGTCATGGACCTCCCCGTGAAGAGCGCCCCACCTGGCGATACCTCGAACGCGATGCCCGTCGCCACTACAGCTACCGCCGGCCCATCGCCTGCCTGAACGCCGTGAGCGTATACCGCGGCACACCCGACGGCAAGTGGAGATTGTGTGGAGACAACCAAGGGCTACGCGCATTCCTGCCTGCTACAGTGTGACGATGATGCATGATCACAATCACAACAGCTCGAAGAACATCGTGGTCGCGCTGTTGCTGAATCTCGGATTCGCCTCAGCGGAGATCGTGCTCGGCCTCTGGTCGAACAGCCTGGCGATTCTTTCAAACTCGCTTCATGATTTCGGCGATACGTTCTCGCTGGGCCTTTCCTGGTACTTCGACAAACTGTCCAAGCGTGAGCGAACCGATACGTACTCCTACGGCTATCGCCGGTTCTCGCTGATACCTGTGATCGTCAACAGCACGATCCTGCTGATCGGCTCTGGTCTTGTCGCGTACGAAGCCATCAACAGGATACTGGCGCCCCAGGAGTCCCGGACCGAGGGAATGATCGCGTTCGCCGCTATTGGCATGGTGATCAACTTCATCGCGTACGTGCGCTTGCGCAGAGGGGCGAGCCTGAACGAGAAGTCCGCCTCGTTGCACCTCTTGGATGACGTACTGAGCCTGGGGGCAATTCTTGTCGTCAGCGTGGTCATGAGATTCACCGAAGTCAGGGTTCTCGATCCGATTCTGTCCGTCGCCATCACGGTGTTCGTCGTCGTCAAGATCCTCAGGAACGTGCGCGCCTCCGCGCTCATCTTCTTGCAGGGGGTTCCTCGGCACATCGACGTTCAATCACTTCGAGACTCGATAGCTGCCGTTGAAGGCGTTCAGGCCGTTCATGACGTTCATGTCTGGTCGCTCGACGGTGAGGTCGACATCTTCACCGGGCATGTGGTTGCTGGCGCTTCGGCTCTGAGAGATCCGGACAGACTACGAGGGCGAGTCCGAGAGGCGCTGAGACAGCATCACGTCGAGCACTCGACAATCGAGTTGGAGAGTGTTGGAGGCTGCTCCGGGATCGACTGTGACAGGCCGGATGACGGAGCCGAGCGCGGGACGGTCGACGCCCTCTAGTCGCCGTCACGTCATCCCGGTTGGGATGCCATCGAACTGCGCAGTCCGCGACTTCGTCAGCGTGAACTTGTAGATGTCCGTGTCACACACGGTCGTCTTGACGTACGGCAGCTGGGGGTCCTCTACCGGCGGTCCACCGAGGATCTCACCGATCCACCCGTGAAGGCGCACGCCGCACGCGCCGTCACCCGCCACGGTCAACGCCCATGGCGACTATGAATGCCGCGAACAGAAACGCTTTGTTGAGTTGCGCCCGCAACGACAACGTGCGCCGTCTGATCTCGGCGATACGACGAGTCCGTATAAAGCCGAGTTGGCGGTTCCTTCAGGGACGCAGCCCGTCATGACGGGGAGCATGGCAGCAGGCATGCCACTAGAGGATTACCCGTAGCGGCAATCAGGACTCTTGTATCGCGAACATCGCAGTCCACACACCCGGCGACCGTTGGGCATCTATCGGCTGGGATACCATGGGGCCTCAGGGCTCTCGACGAAGGAGGGGCACGTGCACGGAGCGTCACAGAAGTACGACGATCTTCGCCGCCTGCTCGAGAGTCTCGGGAGCGTGCTGGTCGCGTACTCGGGGGGCGTGGATTCGACG
>CAZMFQ010000021.1:0-10939 GCA_964565645.1 uncultured Eubacteriales bacterium | reverse complement strand
AGCCGGTCCACGAGCGTGGTCTTGCCGTGGTCGACATGGGCGATGATGGCGATGTTGCGTACATCGTTCTGAAGCACTGCAGTCACTCCGGTCTACGTATCGGTATGCGCGCGCCTGCGGGCGCGAACAACGAAGGATAGCACGAACCGCGCCGTCGCGCGCGATAGGCATGGGTAGTCTGTGCCCGATTCGGGAGTCCGGACCGCGCTACTCCCGCCACAACTCAGGACGCATGAACTCATCGGCCACGAGCGTGGGTCCGCTCGCGCGCTCCCGAGCGCCCATCGCCATCTCGAGCACCATCCATGCCTCCGCCGGCTCCACGGGATACGGAGGCTCGATCCCATACGCATATGCAGGCTCGTAGCCGAAACGCGCGTAATAGGCGGGATCCCCCACCACGAGCGAGAGCAGGAATCCGCCCGCGATCGCCTCGCCAAGACCGGCACGCACGAGCTCCCCGCCGACACCGCAGCCCTGATAGTTGGGAAGCACCGCGAGAGGAGCGAGCAAGGCGGCGGGAACGCCTCCGGCATACGCGCGCGTGAACATCACGTGTCCGCAGATGACGCCCTCGTCATCAGCGACCAGGGAGAGTTCGGGAATGAACGCGTGACCCGCCATCAGGCCGACGACAAGCTCGGCCTCGGTCGGTCCGCCGAACGCCTCGCGCTCGACGGCGAGCAACGCCTCGGTGTCCGCAGGCATGGCCATACGGACGACGATCGATGACGCCGTGCCCCCCATGCATCGGATTCTACGCCAATACCAGCCGTTCGTCCGCTCTACCGTCCCCGGCCGAGTCGTTCATACTGTGGGCATGCCTTCCGTCCCGTACAACACGCGGCACCTTGCGGGCGACACCTACGTCGTGCCGGCGCTCACCAACGCCGGGTTCATCGACGGACTCGTCATCGACACCTGCGAGGACGAGGCGCCGTTCGCCGGGGTCGCGATCGACCGGCTGGCCATCACCCACGGTCACGCCGACCACTTCGCCATAGGACATGCGCTTCGCGCCGCGGGCGCGCGGGTGAGCGTCGCGCGAGATGATGCCTCGCTCGTGGAGAACCCGGACATCAACATCCGCGGGATGTTCTCATGGGCCAAGCCCGGCGACTTCCTGGTGACCAAGCTCTTTCGGGGAGTCCCGTGCGGCGTCGACGAGTACATCGAGGACTGGGACGACCCCCGTGCCACGGCGATCCCGCTGCCCGGACACACGCTGGGCCACTACGGCTTCCTGACGCCCGACCGCGTGCTGTTCACGGGTGACGCGTTCTACCCCCGCGAGCTCTGGGAACGCCACCCGCTGCCCTACGCGATCGATCCGGGGATGGTGGTCGCCTCGCTTGAGCGCATCCGCGCGACCGAGTGCGACTGGATAGTCCCCGCACACTCTCGGCCGATAGAGCGAAGCGATGCCGAGGAGCACATCGAGTTCCACATCTCGCAGATCCGCGAGATCGAGGAGCTGCTGGTCGACCGGTTGCGCATCGAACAGACCACCGAGCAGGCGATCGCGACGGTCTCCGCCGCCCGCGGACTGTCCGAGAATCCCGCAGCCTACTGGCTCGCGGTCGCGACCGTGAAAGGGTTCCTCGGCGAGTTGCTCAGCAGGGGCCTGATCGAGTTCTTCGTCCGGGACCACGCCGGGTGGTGGAAGACGGTCTAGGGGAGAGCAGATGGCGAAGCGTGTGCACTATATCGATTGGCTGCGCGTTCTGGCCGTGCTCCTGCTATTCCCGTTCCACACCGGCCGCGTGTTCAACGCTAACGACCCGTTCTATGCGAAGTCCGCGATCGAATCAGTGGGCCTGACCTACCTGCTCGCCTTCATCGACAGATGGCACATGCCGCTCCTCTTCCTGCTCGCCGGTGCATCCACGTACTTCGCACTCAAGAGGAGAAGCATCGGGCAGTATGTGGCCGAAAGAAGCAAGCGCCTGCTCGTTCCATTGGTCTTCGGCGTGTTCGTCCTCGTGCCACCGCAGACGTGGTACGGAGCTCGAACGAACGATGGCTACCCCGGCTCATACGTGGAGTACCTGACGTCGGGCGCGTTCCTTGACTCGGGCAACCTCTTCGGAAGAGGCGACTACTTCGGCGGGCTGTCACCGGCACACCTGTGGTTCATCCTGTTCTTGTGGCTCCTGTCGATGGCGGCGCTCCCCGTGCTCGCGCGCGGCAGGAGCGAACGAGGCGCCGCCGCATACGCCGGATGGGCCGAGCGGATCTCGCGTCCGGCCTGGTGGACCGCGGTGGTGTTCGCGATCCTTGTGGGCGAAGCCCTGCCCGGTATCGGTGGCAAGAACCCCTTCTACTACCTCGTCTTCTTCCTGCTCGGGTACGTGGCGATGCACGACGACTCGTTCTTCGCGACTGCGCAACGCCTCTGGCGTCCGGCGGTGCTCATCGGCGCCATGCTGACGACGCTCTCACTCATCTTCTGGGGGTTCGGCGACAGCCTTCGCGATCCGTCCGTAGGCAGGGCGCTGTGGACCTACGGCAAGCTCATGGGCGGATGGCTGATCGTCGTCGGGCTTCTGGGGTTCGGACGCGCATACCTCGACAGGCCGTCCGCACGTCTGGACTACCTGGCCGAGGCGAGCTATCCGATCTACATCCTGCATCAGACCATCATCGTCATACTCGGGTACTACCTGGTCCAAGTCGCTCCGCAACCGTGGATCGGCTGGCCGCTGCTCATGCTCATCTCGGTACCCGCCACGTTCACGCTCTACGAAGGCGTCCGACGCGTCCCGGCGCTGCGATTCCTGTTCGGCATGCGACCGCTCTGAGGGGCCGAGGGTCGCGATCGGTCCGGACGTCACGCTCGCGACCCGGTTGCTGCCCGCACATTCACCCGCCCGGCAGCGCCGCCTGCTGACGCGCGAACAACGCGCGCAACTGCGGCAGGGCCGCCTCGGCTGCGAGCCGTCCACGCTCCTCGATGTCATCGATGGCCGCGAACTCCCACGCGGGGATACCCTGCAGCTCGGGCCTGATCACGAGATCGGCTGCGGCCAACGCCGGCGGCTGCGTCGACAGCGCGGCCATGTCCACGGATGCGGCGAGCATGTCCCGCACGTTGGTCGGCCGGTGCGACTGGCCCACCGGCAGGATGATGTCGACCGCGATCACCTTGTCGGCACCCATCTCGTGAGCGACGTCCACGGGCAGGTTGTCGACGATCCCGCCGTCCACCAGCAGCCGCTCCCCGTCTTCGACCGGCGGGAACAGCCCCGGCACCGCGGCGCTCGCGAGCGCCGCGAACGCAACCGGGCCCTCACGCAGCACGATGCGCTCACCACTGAGGATGTCGCATGCCACTGCCGAGAACGGGATCGAGAGCTCGTCGAACTGCGCGCCTCCGACGGCGCTTTCGATGAACCGGCGCAGAGGCGAGGTGTCGAACACACTCATCGGCTTGCGCCACGCGATGTCCGCGATGTCGCCCCAACTCAGTCCCCGCATGGATTCCCGCATCGCCGAGGAATCGATGCCCGCGGCCCACGCGGCTCCGACGATCGCGCCCGCGCTCGTGCCGGCGATGAAATCCGGCCGGAATCCCTCGCGCTCGAACACGGAGATGACGCCGATGTGCGCGGCCCCGCGCACCGCTCCGCCCCCAAGCGCGACCCCTATACGCTTGGGTTTCGGTGTCCTTCTCCAGAACGGACTCATGAACGACTCCCCGCAGACGAGGGAAGCGGCGGCGTGCCGCTCCTCGGCGATCGGGTCCCTCAGGTCGTCCGGGGGCCCACGGGGATTATGCCACAATCTGGCTCATTCTCCCTGCTAGCGGTAACAATTGTTACCTTGTGAATGGTGGCACAAGCGTTGCAGACCTGCTATTCTCACGAGGCGTTTCGACACGCTCCACCGGCAGGGGCGACGCGGGTTACGGAGGCACCACCATGGCGCACGTGCGGTCCCTGTTCTTCAACGGCCCCCTGAACGAGGTCGAGGACAAGTCGGTCGCGGCCTTCAAGAAGGGCCGCCCCTCCGAGGTCATCTGGAACATCACCAACCGCTGCAACCTGCTGTGTGAGCACTGCTACATGGCCGCCGACGGCCACGCGCTCCCCGACCAGCTCACCGACGAGGAGACCATCGATCTCGTCAACCAGATGGCCGACGCCGGAGTGCCGCTGCTGTTCCTCACGGGCGGCGAGCCGTTCATGCGGCCGAACTTCTGGGAGATCCTCGAGACGGCGAGCGCGCGCGGGATCCGCGTGACGATCTCGACCAACTGCACCTTCATCGACCGGGACGTCGCCAAGCGCCTCAAGGCCAACGGCGTCGGCTACATCGGTACCTCGCTCTACGGCCCCGCCGAGTTCCACGATGCGCTCGTGAAAGTGCCCGGCACCCGCGACCGCGTGATCGAATCGATCAAGATCCTGCGCTCCGAGGGTGTCGGCGTGGCGCTCAAGAGCGCGGTGAGCGTGGACACCTGGCCGCACATCTACGACCTCATCCAAGAGGCCAAGGATCTCGACTGCGGCCTCATCTATCTCTGCGACCTGATCACGTCGGGCCGTTCCGAGGGCGAGGCCGACGGACGCATCACCGCGGACCAGTGGCGCGAGCTTGCGGAGTTCATCGCCGACGACATCACGGATCCCGACTCCAAGCTCGAGTACGACATCGGCGCGATGCCTTCGTTCATCCCGTACGTGGCCGAACTGCTCATCGCACGGGGTCACGACCTCACGCGCGGTCTGGAGCGCCTCAAGATCATGAGCGCGTGTCCCGTGGGCAAGGGCCACATGAACATCAACTCCGAGGGCGGCGTCATGCCCTGCCAGTTCGCCCAGGACTGGACCATCGGCAACCTGCGCGACATGACGCTCGAGGAGGCCACTCGCGAGCTGTTCAAGCTCGCCGAGGGCGAGACCTCGGGCGCGTGCTCGAGCGAGAACTGCGAGTACGTGCAGATCTGCCGGGGCTGCCGAACCAAGGCCTGGCATGAGTTCGGCGATCCGTTCGCCGAGGACACGACCTGCATCCTGCACGCATCCGGTGACCGCGCGCCGCTCGCCGAGCGCATCAACGCCGAGCGCGCAGCCGTGCCGTGCGGAGGCCCCACCTGCGGATAGCGTTGCGCCATACTCGGCCCGAACGAATCGAAGACCCGGCGCGGGGCAGCGCCGGGTCTTCGTGTGTCACCCACGACCGGTGGGGCGTAGCAGGGAGTCGCTAGTTCCTGAAGGAGGAACCGGTCGCAGGGGTGGAACCCTCGTCTTCGTGTTCTACTTCCTCGGCCTCGTCGGCGTCGTCGTCGGCCTCGTCGGCTTCATCCACGTCGTCCTCGATATCGGCCTCGTCGGCCTCATCTGCGTCATCAGCATCGTCGGCCTCATCAATGTCGACCTCATCGGCTTCGTCAACGTCATCGACGTCGTCGGCCTCTGAGGCCTCCTCGGTGGCTTCGTCCGCGTCGTCGTCGACCTCGTACGCGTCATCGTCGACATCCACTGTCTCGCTCGCGTCGTCCGAGCAGTCGTCCGCGTCCACGGTGTCGCTCGCGTCGTCGGAACAGTCGTCGGCATCCACCGTGCCCGTGACGTCATCTGATGCACCCACCGGCCCGGCGGGCGCTGAGCGATGCGCGGTGCCGTTGGAGGCGAACGCACCGCCGGCGAGCAATGCGAACACAAGGCACGCAAGCAGCCCGATGGCGATCCTGCCGCGTGTGGTGTTCAGAACAAGGGACCTCATGAGAACTCCTCTCCCGGACCCGGCCGGTGCGGCCGACCCCCTCGGCTTGGCGCCTGCTCCATTCTTCGGCGGGGAGTCTAAGAACGCGATGAGAGCATCATGAGAATCCTGTCATGCGAAGGAGCCGGCTTGCGGCCGGCTCCGACGCGAGCGTCACGGTGGAGGGTGCGGGAGGTGGTCCGCTCCGTGACGGTATAGGTGGTGCCTACTCGTCGAGGTCGCCCTCGTCGCGCTCATAGGTCCCGGACGGCGCGATCACACTGCGATGCTCCTCGGAGACCGAGTCTTCGCTGGAATCGTCGCTCAGTTCGTCGACCGAGTCCTCATACATCGAGTCGCTGTCGACACCGCTCATGTCCGACCCCATGACGGCCTCGTCGACGGAATCGTCCGGGCCCGAGGGAACCGTGATCGACACGCCCGAGATGTCGGGCGAGTCCGAACCGCTGCTCGCGAACGCCGCGCCGGCCATCAGCGCGACGAGAGAGAATGCCATCACTGCCACAAGGAGCCTGCGCCCCGTAAGTCCGCTCATCGTCTTCATCATCATGCCTTCCGACTCGAGCCCCTCGTCTGAGGCTCTCAACAAGTAGATGCGTCGGAACGATAAGGCTGCGATGAGAACCGCATGAGAGTCCTCTTCGGTATGCAAAGAGGGCCGCCCCGGATGGGGCGACCCTCCTCCATCGCTGCGTGACAGCGACATCAGTGCTGTGCGGGTAGGCGTCGCATGCGGGCGCAAGCGCCCGTGACGCCGCCGTCTAGGAGGTCACGACCTCCGCTTCGATCGCAGCGGTCTCGACCAGCGCAGCGATGCTTGTACTACTCAACGCTGGATCACCTCCTCCGTATCGACGGGTCGCCCTATCGCGCCCTCGGAATTCTCCGTGCCGACCTGCAAGCGAGCGTCATGCCGAAACGCGCTCGCGAGCGCACGAATCAAGACGCATACGGGGCCGCCCAGGGCGGCCCCGCTTTGCGAACCATGCGACCCGTCTCGTCGTCTACTGGGGCCAGTTGGTCCAGTACCCGGTGAACTCGTCGAACACGGCCCGGCTCACGGCCGCCTCGCCACCAATGAGGTAGCTCGGCTCCTCGGTCCAACCGTACTCGTCGAGGAACTCCACTACGTCTTCGCTCAGATGGCTTGGGTTGGTGAGCAGTATCGGGCTACCCATGTACCAGCACATGACACCGGCTGAAAGCGCGTCCGGGAAATTCGCGCCGGAAACGAGCACCATGCTCTGCCCATCCCATGCGCCGTAGTCGACATTGTCGGCCACACCGTTCATGCCGTACACATCAACGCCTTCCCGAGCGACCTTGAGCGCAGTCTCGTAGCGGTCCGCGCCTGCGATCCGTGTGACCGACGGGGAGCCCGGCAGCGCTTCGATAGCATCCGCGACGTCAGAGGTGATGACGCTCGCCCCGCCAACGAGCACCAGGTCCGTGAAGCCGAGCTGCGTGATCACGTCAGCCGTCTCCTCTGGCAGTGTGTCCTTCTCGGTCGTGAGCACGACTCCACCGGCAGCGGCAGCCACAGGTCCTGCGGCCAACGCGTCCGGGAAGTTCCGACCGCTCACCACGAATGCAGTCGTCCCAAGTCCGCCAACGTAGTCGTCGGCATCGATCGCGATCTCAGCCGCCGTATCGTGCCTGTTCGCTCCGGAGATCCTGCGCACCCGCGTGACGGGAGCTAGAGCCCCGATCTGATCAGCAACGCTCTTGCTGACGGCTGACTCTCCGCCGAGGATGAGCACCTCGAATTCATCGCCATTCCAGTAGTTGCTCATGCCCAGGCGCTCGATCTCGGCTTTGGTCTCGGGCGGCAGTGTCCCCGCCTTGGTCAAGAGCAGGACCGACTCGTGATATGAGGCCAGCACAACCCCGGCCAGTGCATCCGGGAAGTTGTCACCGTTCGCGATCACGATCTGATTCGGGCTGTAGCCCGTGCCCCACCACGGATGATCGGTCTCGCTGCGCATGAGCTGTGAGACGGCCACCGACGTGGCGTAGCGGTTGGCGCCGGCCACGCGGCGCGCGATACCCTCAGTGCGGGTGAGCTTGTAGGTCATCGGATTGTCCGCCGTCACTGCAAGGTAGTACGTGCCCGGCGACTTCATGTATCTGTAGATGAGTTCGTCGTAGGTGCCCCAGTTGGTGTCGTAGTCATCATCGGTAACCATTTGGGTCATCGATCCGTCATCCTCGGCGATGTAGATCGACATCGTGAGGTCGCCCTGGCCTCCACCGACCACCCGCTTCGCCTCAAGCCAGATCGGCGTAGCGGTGTCCTCGATGGTGAACGTCGACCAATCTACGTCGCCGTCCTCGGCGGTGTGCATCGTTGTTGCCGCCAACGCCGGCGCGGTCGAGGTTGTGTCGTCAGCGTCTTCGTAGGCATCCGGCATCGGGATGAATGCCGGCGTCACTCCACTTGCCCTAGTCGGCCCTGCGACGACCACCCCCGGAACCACCAGCGCGACGAGAAGCGCGCCAGCGACGAGAATCGACAAGGCTTGCCCTCTGCTCTGCATGATCTCTCCTCCCTGTAGGCCAAACCGAGACGCCCCCCGGCGCCCCATTGTCTTGTATGCCCGATGTGATACGAGTCTCACGGTCGAACGCTTATCGAGAGCCCGCCTGGCTCAGGTGCGATGGATGATCCTGCCCAGCAGCGGCGTGCGCACCTTGATCGCCTTCTCGGGGCACATCTCCTGACAGCAGTAGCAGCGGATGCAGCGCGAGTAGGTGTGCACCGGCGGCTTGCCGTCCTTGGCGCCGCCCGGCGTGGCCCAGTCGACGGCCTTGGGCTCGACCGGACAGACCTTCACACACGTACCGCACTTGGTGCAGAGCTCGGGCACGATGTAGGGCTTGGGCACGATCATGTTGCGCGCGAACGGGCCGGCGTCGCCGCGGCCGGTGGTGGAGGCCGGCGAGCGATTCACATCGTAGTCCTCGGCGACGAACTCCTCGATGGGGTCGCCCACGAGCTCCACGTCCTCATACGTGCCGAGCCCGTACTCCTGCCCGTACACGTTGGTCCCGACCATCGCCGGGTCGAGCGCCATCATGCGGCACATCGTCGCGTCGAGCGCGACGGGGTCGGCCGATATCAGGATCACGTTCATCTGCCGAGGATCGCCGCCGCGCGGCCCGTTGCCCTCCATGGCGGTGATGCCGTCCATGATGTACAGGCGCGGCTTGAGCGCGAGATTGAGGTCCACGAGCATCTGACTGAAGCGGTCGATGTCTGGCATGCGCACGTGGAACTCGCCTTTGCGCGGCCCTACGATGCAACCGAACTGGTTCTTCACGGCCCCGGTCACACGCGCCATGCCGTGCGTCTTGAACTTGGGAAGCGAGATCAGGCCGTCGGCATCGAGCGCGCCGTTGGCGAAGAAGAACTGCTTGATGAGGTGCCCCTCGGGAAACGAGATCTGGCGCCCCTCGGAGAACTCCGCGAACGGCACACTGAAGCGATCAGCCGGCTCCCCGAGGCCGGACTTGCGCGCGGCGTTCTCGGGGTTGCCGAAGCCCGGCGAGTCGCCGTAGGTGACATGCACCCCTGCCGCCTGGAGGTGACGCACCGCCGCCGCAAAGACCGCGGGATGCGTCGTGACCGCCGCACTGGGAGCCGAACCCACGAGCACGTTCGGTTTGAGCACGATCTCCTCGCCGTCGGAGGCGAACAGATCCAGACCGCCGAGGAGCCCGAGTCCCCGGCCGATCGCGTGAAAGACGAGCTCTTCGTCGTAGGACTCGCAGCGGACGATGGCTACTCTCGAGGACATAGGGCCTCCGGGGGTCGGTAGACTTCCGTTCACAGTGTATATGCTGTCGCACTCGCTGCTTGCGGTTGCTAGCATGTACCGACACCTCGGACCGGGGAGACGCCATGCGACTGAGCCTGACCACCTGGAATCCGCTCGAGAAGCTCCTGCTGGCGACCGGTTTCTATCCCTCACCACTGATGTTCGGATTCTGGGGCATGGCGTCGAGCCGCGTGCTCATGGCGGGCGTCGAGCTCGGGGTGTTCGAGGCGCTCGCCGCAAGGCCCCTGAACGCGAGCGAACTCGCCGAGGAGATCGGCTGCGACCCGATCGGCACCGAGGCGCTCGCCAACGCTCTCAACGGTTTCGGCTACCTGCGGCGCCGCTCGGGGCGCTATACCAACTCGCGCGCCGTCCGTCGCTGGCTGCAGTCCGATGCGCGCTTCCCCCTCGACAAGGCGTTCGGGTTGTTCCGCGTGCTGTGGAACGAGCTCGACGACGTCGAAGGCAGGCTCCGCTCGACAGACAAGCGCGACTTCCACGCCCGGCGCGACGAGCGCTTCTGGGCCGACTACGAGAACGGCCTGGCGCAGTTCGCGAGGTTGAGCTCACCTGAGATCGTACGCAAGGTCAAGCTCGAGCGGCCCCCGACACGATTGCTCGATGTCGGTGGAGGACACGGTACCTACACGATGCGCTTCTGCAAGAAGTACCCGGATCTGCAGGCCGAGATCCTCGACCTGCCGGGTGCCGCTGCGATCGGCCGCGAGCTCGTCGCCAACGAGGGGCTGTCCGACCGCATCACCTACCGGGAGGCCGACCTGACAACCGCCGACTGGGGTACGGACCTCGACATCATCCTGCTGTTCAACGTCGTACACGTGTTCACGCCCGAGCAGGTCGCGGAGTTGTTCGCCAAGGCCCGTGCCGCGCTGCGCCCAGGCGGCACCTTCGTTGTGCTCGACTCGGCGCACAAGGGCGTCTCGGGCGATATCGACACCGCAGGCGGAGCCAACGAGCTGCTCTTCTACATCATCAACAACACACGGGCCTACCCGGAGAGCGCCGTGGGCGAGTGGATGCGCGACGCAGGGTTCAGCGCGGTCAAAGGCCGCCACCTGCTCACCGTGCCGCAAGCGGCCCTGACCGTGGGGCGCGCGTGACGACCCCGAACGCGTGAGCCGCGCGGTCGCTTCGGGTAGGTTCCTCTTCGGCAGACGGGACGACCGAGAAGGAGGCCGCCATGGGAATCCGGGGCACCGAGACAGAGAAGAACCTGCTCAAATCATTCGCGGGTGAAAGCCAGGCACGCAACCGCTACACGTTCTTTGCGAGCGTGGCCAAGAAAGAGGGCTACGAGCAGATCAGCGCGCTGTTCCTTGAGACCGCCGACAACGAGAAGGAGCACGCCAAGGTCTTCTTCAAGTACCTCGAGG
>CAZMFQ010000020.1:0-14645 GCA_964565645.1 uncultured Eubacteriales bacterium | reverse complement strand
GCGGCCGTGCAATCGTTCAAGATCTGGCTCGGCCGCAACGAGTACAAGGTGTTCGGCACGATCCTCGCCTGTGTGGGCCTGCTCGTGGTGGTGCGGTCCTTCTGACTGCACGCCGACTCGTCCGGCGGTCGTCTACAGGTCGTGTATGAGCGTCTGGGTGGCGACCTCGCCCTCCCAGCGGACCCGCGTCACCGTGGCCCTCGTCTCGAACACGGTGCCGTCAAGGCGTACCATGCGCAGCTGGGTCGCAGGAAGCGGGTCACCGGTCATGATCACCTGACGCCTCGCCTCGCGCACCTCACGTCGCATTTCGGGATCGATGAAGTCGTAGATCGCACGTCCGATGACATCCGCGGGCTCCTCGAAGCCGAGTGCGCGGGCCAGAGCCGGGTTCACGTAGGCGGCGATGTCGTCGACCACGACCACGATGCCGCTCGGGGTGTTGTCGAGCAGCGTGCGCCAGCGCTCCTCGGAATCCGCAAGGTCCCTGATCAGCCGCTCGCGGTCGGACACGTCGGTCACGAGACTCAGCATCGCCGGCTGGTTGCGAAAGAGCAGCGGGATCGAGGCGACATGCGCCGCCGCGGTCTCGCCGTCCAGGCGCTTCAGGTCGTAGATCGCCGGCGGCGGGCTGCCTCCGAGCGCCACCTTGGCGAGGTCGGCCAGAGCGATCCCCTGCTGCTGTGGCTGCACGAAGTCGAGGATGCTCGTCCCCACGAGCTGGTCGGGGTGCTTGGCCCGCGCCATGTCCACGAGGTGGGAGTTCGCCCACAGCACTTTGGCGGTGAGCGGGTTGGCGATCACCACGGGCACCGGCAGACGCTCGAGCATCTTGAGGATGCCGTCCATGCGATCGTTGCTCACGAGGCGACGCTCCCGCCGGCAGGCCGGCCCGGCACCTCATGGCAGTCGGGACAGCGCGCCTCGTAGTAGTCCGCCCCGCCCACCAGGATGAGCGGCGAGTCCCACGGCGCCGGCTCACCGTCGATGATGCGCTGCGTACGCGTGGCCGTGCCGTGGCACTTCTGGCAGATCGCGGTGAGCATCGAGATCTCGTCGGCGAGCGACATGAGCGTCGGCATCACGCCGAACGGCTCGCCGCGGAAGTCCTGGTTGAGGCCGGTGACATACACCAGGTGCCCCTCGCGCAGAAGCCGGCGCACCACCTCGACGAGTCCCTCGCCAAAGAACTGCGCCTCCTCGATGGCCACGACACGACAGCCGTCGCCGTCGATCTGCCCGGGCCCCTCGACCACCAGCGCCTCCATCTCGGTCCCCAGGCGCGAGCGCGCCATGGAACCGTCGCGTGAGTCCACGCTGTGCTTGAAGATCACGATGGAGTCCCCCGTCACGGCGTGCCGCGACAACAACCTGATGAGCTCGCCCGTCTTGCCGCTGCTCATGCAGCCGGCGATGACGTGCAACCGTCCCACTTCCGACATCCCGTCTCCTTCTCGCATACCCTGATCGGCGGCGTTCACAGCATAGCGCGCCTCACGCGCTGCGCCATGCCCGCAACGCGTCGACAGCCTCCGGCACCGTGAGCGCCGCCGACGGCGCCGAGGGATCGCCCTGCTGCAGCGCGGCGAACAACTCCGCGAGCACCGGCGGGCGAATGTTGCCCTGACGCATGACGTCCGCCCGTGCGAAGACCTCGGCGGGCGTGCCCTTGAGCACGATATGCCCGCCCGGGGCGAGCACGTACGCGTAGTCGGCGAACTCGGGCACCGAGTCGATGTCGTGCGTCGACATCACCATCGTCACACCCTCCTCGGCGGACAGACGCCCAAGGAGTGCGATGAGCATCTCGCGCGAGGCCGGATCGAGGCCCTCGAACGGCTCGTCGAGCACGAGCAGCTCCGGCCCCATCACGAGCGCGCCCGCGAGCGCGACCTTGCGCTTCTCCCCGCCCGAGAGGTTGTGCGGCACCCGGCGTGCCAGCCCCTCTATGCCGAGGAGCGCCAGCGCACGCCCGGTCATCTCGCGAACCTCGGCCTCCGGCACGCCGTACTGGCGCGGCGAGAACGCCACGTCGTCAAAGACCGTGGGCGCGAGCAGTTGCTCGTCGACGTTCTGCAGCACGACGCCGACGCGACGCCGGATCGCCGCCCAGTCGCGGCTCGGCTCCTCGCCGAACACCCGCACCTCACCCTCCTGCGGAGCGAGCAGGCCGAGGATGTGGAACAGCATCGTGGTCTTGCCCGCGCCGTTGGGGCCCAGGATCGCCACACGGCTGCCGCGGTCGGCGGTGAACTCGAGCCCGCAGAGGTCGACATTGGTGCCGTCCTCGTAGGCGTGACGCACGCACGAGACACGCACGACCGTCTCGCACCCCTCGGTGTGCGCATGGTCGTGCCCGGTGGCCGGGTACTGGCGATCGGTCATGAGGTCCTCCGCAAGACGACGAGGGCGAACAGAAGCGCGGCCGCGAGCAGCGGCGCCCAGGCCAGAGGCACGAGCACGGGCGCGGCGAACTGCCACGCGAGCGAGAGCACGAGCAGCGCGGTGCCGGCGAGCACGGTGAGCATGTCGGCGCGGCGTGAGAAGGACTCCGGCATCGAGACGCGCAGGCGGCGGTCGTAGCCGCGCAGGGTCATCACGTCATACGTGCGCTCGGACATGTCGAACGCGTAGAGCATGGTCGACCCGAGCGCCAGCGTGGCCGAACGCGCGCTACGGACCGGGCTGCGGCCCGCGATCCCCGCGCGCAACCGCGCGGCGCGCGTGACGCTCGAGAGCTTCTCGATGAGCAGGAAGAACGAGCGGTAGGTCATGAGCAGCGCGTCGCCCACGAGCGAGGGCAGCACCGCCTGCAGCGGCGCGAACACGTACGGATACGGGGTGGTGAACACGAGCACGATCGCCGAGAGCGCCGCCGTGACGGCCTTGAGCACGATGACCGCCGCGGTGATCGGGCCTGCGGACGCCGCGAACGCGAACACACCCGCGAACACCGCCGGATACGCGGCGAGCGAGAAGACCTGCCGCGCCGGTAGCCGCATCGCCACGGCGACGGCCGCGAGGCTGAGCGTCATCGACGCGAGCACGAGCACGTTCGTGCTCGCCACCACACCCGCGAGCACAAGCACGAAGGCCACGAGTTTGGCCACCGGGTGCACACGGTGCAGGACCGAATCGCCCAGTGTCGCCGAGGAGTCGACCGAGGAGATGTCCATCAGTGCCCCACCCCCTCGTCCCCGAGCGGCCGTCGTGCCGCCGCGTCCCGCCGCGCGCTGCGCACCATGCCGGGCCGCACGCGTGAGACGAAGCCCACGATCGCCGCGGTGATTAGGCCCTCGAGCACCCACCCGATCGCGCCGAGGGTGTAGACCATCGTCGCGAAGCGCTTCACTGACAGCTGCGGGGCAGGCTCCTCGGCGGTATCGGGGTTCAGGACCGAGTTGCCCACGAGGCCCCCGGAGAGCAGCGCGCCGAAGCGCCCGCTCGCCGGGTCATACGCGCCCGATTCGCGGCTCGCCGCCGCCGTGCCGCCGAGCGAGACGATGCCCACGAGCAGCGTCGTGGTCATCGCGAGCGTGAGCACGGTGACGACGCCGGCGACAAACGCGGGCCGGCGGTGCCGGAACGCGGCATCGAGCGTCCTGAAGAGCGCCCATCCGGCGATCATCTCGCTTGCGATCATGAGCGTGTTCAGGCCGATGACGGTGACGCCCCCGTGCCCGAGGAGCGCGAGGATCACGTTGACGATGAAGGCCGCCACGATCGAGAGCCAGGGGCCCAGCAGGATACCGGCGAGGACCGTGAGGTTCACGTGATAGGCGATCGGAACGATCTCGCTCGACATGCTCACGAGCATGAGCGCGGCCATCGCCCCGAGCAGAGGCACCTTGCGTCGCACGTCGCGACGGGCGCCGAGACGCCCCGCGAGCCAGACGGCCCCAAGCGCCACGACCCAGGACGCGAGCACGAGCCACAGGGGCAGGACGCCGTCGGGGATGTGTATGTGGGTCATCGCGGCACCCCGTCGCGCAGGCAGGCCGCACACAGCCCGTACACGCTGACCTCGTGGCGTGTGATGACGAAGCCCTGCTTCGCGGCATGCCGGATCGCGTACTCGTCGAGCGGACACGGGGCGTGGGCCACGCTTCCGCACCCGGTGCACACGAGGTGGTGGTGATGCTCCTGGGCGGAACACCGCACGTAGAGGCCGGAGCCGTCGCGCTCACCCACCTGCTCGAGGTAGCCGTGGCCCGCCATCGCCGCCACCGCCCGGTAGACCGTGGCCGAGCCGACGCTCGCATCGAGCCCGCGGGTGGCGGCAAGCAGGTCCTCGACGCTGAACGCGCCGGCGATCGACTCGACCGCGCGCGCCACGACCTCGCGCTGCGGGCTGCGCCGCGCGGAACCGTACGCGCGCTCGACGAGCGCGGCGGCCTCAGCGGCTGCGGCCTCGCGGTCCTGATCGCGATCGCGGGCGGCACTGTCAGGGCGGCAGGGCACGGAAGGGGCTCCTCGGCGGACCGGTACGGACTCCGTCGCTAAGTGAGAACCATTCTCACTTAGCGCACACCCTAGTGTACCCCTCAGGGCCCACGCGAAACCTCCGTGCGGGAAGCGGCGGCGGCTACTTGAGGCGACCGTCCATCGCCCCGAGTTCGGCGCTCTTGCGGGCGTTGCGCTCCATGATGGTATGCGTGAGATCGTGCATGACCTGCTCGAACTCATCGGCATCCATCTCGAGCAGATAGCCGCTCGCGAAGCTCTGGTTCGTCTCGAAGCACCAGTCGATGTCGGGGTGGATGAGTTCCCGGCCCTCGAGCACCTCGTAGAAGGGGGTGCCGGGGATCGGCGTGAAGCGCGCGACCGTCACGAACGGCGGGTCGAGCAGTTCGATGAATCGCAGCGTCTCCTCGATCGACTCACGGGTCTCGTGCGGCGTGCCGAACAGGAAGTACGAGCTCCAGTAGAAGCCCATCTCGTTCATGAGCCGCGCCGCCTGCAGGATCGGCTCGAGCTCGATGCTCTTGTTCATGGTCGCGAGCACGCGCGGGCTGCCGGATTCAACGCCGATGCGCAGCGTGCGGCAGCCGGCCGCGCGCATGAGCTCGAGCAGCTCGCGGTCGAGCGTGTCCGCGCGCGTCACGCATTCCCAGGGGCGCACGAGCCCGCGATCGATGATCTCGCGACAGAGCTCCGCGGTCCAGGCGCGTTTCAGCGTGAACGTCGCGTCCCGGAACGAGAAGTACGGAGGGTCGAAGCGTCGCGCGAGGGCCTCGAGCTCGTCAGCGACGTTGGCGGGGGTGCGGAGCCGCACCCTGTTGGTCCACACGGTCGAGACCCCGCAGAACGAACAGCGGTACGGACAGCCGCGCATACCGATGGCGGCACCCAGATCGACCGGGCGATAGGTGTCCAGGGAATGCAGGGCGTCGAGGTCCGGGAACGGAAGCGTGTCCAGGTCGTCGATGAGCGGCCGGTCCGGCCCGTGCTCGATCCGGCCGTCAGGACGACGGAGCGAGAGGCCCGCGATCGCCGGGAGCGCCACGAGCAGCTCCTCGGCGGAAGGCGCATCGCCTTCGACGCGCTGCCCGCACCCGAGCGTCTCCAGTTCGCCGAGGAGCTCCGCGAACGTCGCCTCGCCCTCGCCACGGACCGCGATATCGATGTCGGGGCCGTCAAGGAAGCGCTCGGGCCAGACGGTGGGATGATCGCCGCCGACCACGACGGGTGCGCCGGGTGCGACGCGCTTGGAGATCGTGGCGATCCGGCGGGCCGAGGGCGTCTTGACCGAGAGCGAGGAGATGCCCACGAGGTCGGGCGCGAACCCGGAGATGATCTCGGCGGCCTCTCGCCACAACTCGTGAGTCTCGTCGTCGAGCGCGGAGACCCATCGGTCGAAGCGCAGCGCGGCGGTCTCCCACGGGAGCGTGTCGGCCTCGTCCATGTGCTCGGCGTCGTAGACGAGCACCTCGTGCCCTGCGTCGCGCGCTACAGCGGCGAGATACGCGAGGCCCATGGGGTAGTAGTAGCGATGAAAACCCAGGAATCGCTGGAATGGCGGATCGATCAGAAGCACACGCACGCAGGCCCCCCGGTGCGACACGGACAGCTTCGACACGCAGATCCACGATGAGCGCGGCAGCTGCCCCTTTGGCCGGTCGCCCGCACCGAGTATGCCAGTCCGTTCGGCGAAGCACAAAGTCGCGCGGCGTCTCCTACGCGCCGGCGCCCTCGCTGCGAACATGATCGACGAAGCGCTTGTCCACCTGCCGGATATGCGTACGCAACCACTCCACCAGGAACTCGGCGACCGGCAGCACGGTGGTCAGCTCGCCGCGCGCCTGCGATTCCACGATCTCGGACGCCCGGGCCGTCAGTGCCCGATGAGCCTCGATGTGCGCGACGAACTCCTCGACCGGGTAGCGCGTCTTGGCCATCAGCAGCTGCTCCTCGGCGAAATGGGTGTCCACGTAGCGCATGAGGCGCATGAGCACCTCCCCGACGGCCTCGTTGGCTCGGCCTTCGACCGCCGCGTCCCTCAACTCGTTCACCAGTGCGAACAGCTCCTTGTGCTGTGCGTCGATGGTCGGGTCCCCGGTCTCCAGCGCCGGGTCCCACGGTATCGCCTGCATCACGCCTCCGATCTCGTTCGGTCTGCGTGATAAATGTTAGTCGATGACTCACATTCCATGAAGCCCCCGAACGCGAACAGGGCGCCCCCTGCGGGACGCCCTGCGACGATTCTCTGGCGGAGAGTCAGGGATTCGAACCCTGGGTACCGGTTCAAGCCGGCACACACGATTTCCAGTCGTGCTCCTTCAGCCTCTCGGACAACTCTCCGTGGCGCCCGCTGGCGAGCGCACACGCGAGTATACCCACATGGCCGAGGAGCGGCAATCCGCACCGCGCCGGATTACGGGCGGGAAACGCTTCGCGGACGGCGGTTTGGCGCTGCCCGCGGCGCGGTATCAGGCATCGACGGCGCTTTCGGAGGGGAGTCGGCGATGAACACGCGGGATCTGCGCACGGGAGCACGCGCTCTCACGATCGGACTGCTGATCGTGATGTGCTTGGCACTGGCGCTCGGGGCGGCGGCATGCAAGAAGGCAGAGGAGCCCTCAGGCTCGAAGGGGTCCGACGGCCCGGCGAAGGAGAACACGTCGACGCCCGAGACCGAGACCACCACACCACCGGCGTCCTCGAGCGCGGTGAAGGCCTACTTCATGGACGGCGAGAAGGTCGCGCCCGTCTCCGGGACCGCGAAGGGCAAGGGCGTGGCCGCGGCGGCGATGGAGCTGCTGCTTACGGGACCGGACGCGAAACAGCGAGCCGGCGGGCTGAGTACGATGATCCCCGAGGGCACGAAGTTGCGCGGGGTGAGCATCACCGCGAAGGTCGCGACGGTCGACCTGAGCAACGAGTTCACATCCGGCGGCGGGACGCTCTCGATGACCGGCCGGGTGGCGCAGGTCGTATACACGCTCACCCAGTTCCCCACGGTCGACGCCGTGCAGTTCAAGGTGGATGGCAAGCCGCTAGACGTGCTGGGCGGCGAGGGCATCATCCTCGACGAGCCTCGCACCCGGGCCGACGAGGAGGGGTTCGCACCCGAGGTCCTCATCGAGTCCCCTACCTGGGGCGCCACGGTGCCTTCGGAGGGCACCATCCGCGTGACCGGGAGCGCGAACACCTTCGAAGGCGTGTTCCAGCTCGAGGTCGTCGACGGCGGGGGCAAGATCATCCGCACCGAGCGCGTGCAGGCGACATCGGGCACGGGCACGCGCGGCACGTTCGATGCACGCATCTCGCTCCTGGGCGTCAAGACCATAGCGACACTGACCGGCAGCTACCTGTCGGCCAAGGACGGCACACGCGTCGTGGTGAGCGAGGTCCCGCTCGTCTTGGAGTAGCCCGCGATCAGCCCCCGGTGACCTGGGTGGCGTCGTACTTGAACTCCTGCACCGTACCGGGCGCCGAGTGCGGACCATAGGGCCAGTACCAGGGCGCCTGACCGATCGTGAGCGGCTGGGCTGTGTCGATCCCGCCCGTGTAGGTCGTGTCCTCGGCGACCTTCTTGCCGTCCACGAACAACAGCACGCCCGCGGGCCCGTAGCTCGCAGTGATCCGCATGGGGCGCGGCGCGTCAGACGACTCGCTGTAGGTGATCGTGTGCCAGACGGAGCCGTCCCAGATGCCCCATCCGACCGTGGCGGTCGACTCGGCGAACCCGTACGTGATGCCGTAGGAGGCCGTGGGGGCGGCGCGCCATCCGATGGTGTCGAGCAGAAAGCCGTTCGGAGGCGGGTCGTAGGTCGAGAACTTCTGCCACTCGGGCCGGTTCGCGAAGGTCATGACCGACTCGAAATCGGCCACCGGCGTGTAGAGCATCTCGAAGGTGCCCTGAGAGGCGTTGAGCATCGACGGGTCGTAGCCCTTGTACTCCGAGACGCTCCCGATGGTCAGGGCGCCGCCAGCCTCTGAGGCGGTCGGGTTCGGCTTGCTCGCAGGGCCCCACTGGCCCTCGTAGTTGCTCTCGGCCACGACCGCGGCGCTGATCGAGCCGGGGACACCGACCGAGCCGTCGAACGGGTCGGTGAACGCCGCTGAGGCGAGCATCGAGGGGCCCGGACCGCTGGCGGCGGTGTCGGTCTTGCCGGCCCCGGTCACGGCGGTGGTCTTGTCGGCGGCCTTGTCGCAGCCGGAGAGCAGCGCGCCGGCGACGCACAGCGCCAGCAGCGCCGTCAGAATGGTCCGCGTACGGTGCCCGTTGCTCATGGCGGTTCCTTTCCTCGGCGAGGACGGTCTCATGACTCCGTCGGCTGGTCGGACTGCGCCGGCATCGGAGGCGCCTCGGGCATGGGTGGAGGCGAGGCCGGCATCGGCGGCGCCTCGACGGGCATGGGGGGCGGTGCGGCTGCGGGCATCGGCGGCGCCTGCACCGGCATCGGCGGGATGTCGGGAGGCATCGCGATGTTGCGGGCCGCCATCATCTCGCCTGCGAACTGGCCGCCGAACAGGCCGACGCCCATCGCGACACCGAGCAGCGCGATCGAGAACAGGTACGAGGTGCCGAACAGCAGCGTCATCCCCGCGAAGATGAACGCGATCGCGGTGATCGCGGCGGGAACCGGCGAGCGCTTGAGCTTGTCTCCTCCGCCGGGCGCCGGCTTGGCGATACGACCCGTCACGAAGCCGAGCACCCCGCCGATCGCGAGCGCGACGATGAGCCAGATCGGTGACGGCGACGCGCCGGTGATGAGCCACAGGCCCACGAGCGCTATGAGCTGGAACACGAACACGCTCACCGCGCGGCCGGTCGAGAAGCGCCTCGTGCGCATCAGCCTGAACATGGCGATGAGCGCGAGCAGTGCTATCAGTGACAGGAGTCCGAGTCGGATCCAGTAGAACGTCCCTGCGAAGCTATCCACGGTCATGCTCCCTTCTCGTGCAAGTCCCTGCGCGACCTACGCGAGGATGATCTGGAGGATGAGGACCACGACGGCCAGCGCCGCCGCACCCAAACGGTTGAAGTCCGCGAACGGCGGCTCGGGCGACGCGGGAGAGAGCGGAGTGGGCTCACCGAGCGGCTCGGCTATGAGCGTGGGCGTCGCGGTGGCGTCGCCGGACGCGCCAGGCTGGCCGGTTCCCGGCTGCTCCGCGGTGGTGCCCGGCGCGGGCTGCTCCGCAGTGGTGCCCGGCGCGGGCTTCGGCTGAGGCGTGGACGCCGGTGCCGACCCGCCCATGGTACCGCTGCCTGCCGAGGAGCCGGAGGTCGCCACGACGCGCGGCTTGGACGCCGCCTCTTTGGCCTTGGAGGGACCGCCCACGATCGCGCCGATCATGTCGCCGATCTGATCGCCCACGTTGGGCAGTCCGAACCCGGTGGAGACCTGGTCTGCCACGAGCGAGCCGGTCCCCTCGTACCCGAGCGCGGTGCCCGCGCCCTCTGCGGTGAGCACCCAGACGCCGCCCTCGCGGATGAGTCCGATGGTGGCGGAGCCGCTCACGCCCATCGAGTCGACCGTGATCGGCACGGAGAGAGCGTCACCCTCGCCGGAGATGGGCCCTTCGGCGGCCACGACGATCCCATATTCCAGGACCTCGATCGTGAACCGGGCGCTGTCGCCGAGGTCCTCGACCCAGACCGTGACAGCAGCGGAACCGCCGCCCCCGTCGGTACCGACACCGTCACCGATGCCGATGTACGTGCCCTCGAAACCGCCGCCGCCGGCGTCGGCCGCATAGGCCAACAGCGGCAGCAATGCGATGGCGAGAAGAACCCTTACCGCGAGAATGACTCCCGCGATCCGCGTTCGGCGCATGCGAACCCCCTCGGATCGAGCATCCGGACACGCCCATGATACCGCGCGACCCGCGCGCAGGCACCGCCGCTCACCGAGCGGGTACATACCACTCGGGCCGGCGCCGGACGACGCATGGCCCCTACAACCGAACGAAACGGAGAGCGACATGCCGCACGCCATCTGGAGAGGCTCGATCAGCTTCGGCCTCGTGACGATACCGGTGACCCTCTTCCCCGCCGAGGACACCAAGGAACGCATCGCGTTCCACATGCTCGACGGCGCCGACCTCGCGCCGATCCGACAGAAACGCGTCAATGAGAGCACCGGCGAGGAGGTGCCCTGGGACCGCATCGTCAAAGGCTATGACCTCGGCGGAGGCAAGTGGGTCGTGATGTCCGACGAGGACTTCGACTCCGCCGACGTACAGGCCACGCAGACCATCGACATCCTCGCCGCGGTCTGCGCCGAGAACATCGCCCCGGAGTACTTCAGCAAGCCGTACTTCCTGGAGCCCGGCAAGCCTGGCCGCAAGGCCTACGCGCTCCTGCGCGAGACCCTCGCGCGTGCTGGACGTGTGGCGCTCGCCAAGATCGTCATCCGCTCCCGCCAGCATCTCGCGGCCCTCATCCCCGAGGGCGACCTGCTCCTGCTCGAGGTGCTGCGCTACCCGCACGAACTGCGCGACTCCTCGGCGCTGGATCTGCCCTCGGGCGATCTGGCCGAAAGCGGCGTCACCGAGGCCGAGCTCAAGATGGCCGGCGAACTGGTCGCTGCGATAGAGGCCGATTTCGACCCCGCCGAGGAGCGCTACCGCGACACCTACCACGACGCGCTTCTCGCGCTCATCGAGCGCAAGGCGGAAGGCGCGGTCGTCGTCTCGCCGGTGCCGGCCCCCGCCCAAGCCGAGGGCGCCGAGGTAGTGGACATCGTCGCGCTGCTCAAGCGCTCCCTGGATGAAGCCAAGAAGGCCCAAGGATAGTCGCCCCGACGGGAGCATCATGACGCCGCTGGACCGATACCGCGAAAAGCGCCACTTCGACACGACCCCCGAACCCACAGGCGCGCCGGAGACCGAGTCGGCGACCGACGCTCCCGACGCGCCGCGCTTCGTCGTGCAGAAGCACGCGGCGAGCCGGCTCCACTACGACTTCCGGCTCGAGATCGACGGCGTGCTCGCCTCGTGGGCGATCCCCAAGGGCCCCTCACTCGACCCCCACGACAAGCGCCTCGCCGTGCACGTCGAGGATCACCCGATCGAGTATGGCTCGTTCGAGGGCACGATCCCGGAGGGAGAGTACGGCGGCGGCACGGTCATGGTCTGGGATACCGGCACCTACCGGCCCGAACTCGAGATGGCCGAAGGCCTCGTGCGCGGTGACCTCAAGTTCACGCTCGAGGGCGAGAAGCTGCATGGCAGTTGGGCGCTGGTGCGCATGAAGCCGCGCCCCGGCGAGAAGCAGGAGAACTGGCTGCTGATCAAGCACCGCGATGAGGCGGCCCGCGCCGCCGAGGAATACGACGTGACGGCCTCGCTCCCCCTCTCGGCGGCCACGGGCCGGACGATGGAGCAGATCGCACAGGCGGCGCCCGCGCCTTCGGCGCTCCCGGCAGAGGCGCCGATGCAGCTCGCCACCCTGGTGAGGGAGGCACCCTCCGGACCGGGGTGGATCCACGAGGTCAAGTACGATGGCTACCGCGCGCGCATCGCGCTCGAGGACGGACGTGCCCGTGTCCTGACGCGAACAGGCGCGGACTGGACGGAGCGGTTCGCGACCATCGCGCGCGCGGCCGAGGCGCTTGGGGTGCGATCCGCGTTGCTCGACGGCGAGATCGTGGCCCTCGGCCCCGACGGCGTCTCGGACTTCGGCGCCCTGCAGCGCGCCCTTTCGGACAAGGCGCCGGAGCGACTCACATACCAGGCCTTCGACCTGCTGTCCCTGGACGGACACGATCTGCGCGACCAGCCGCTGCTGGCACGCAAGGACCTGCTCGCATCGCTTCTGGACGGCGGAAACGGATCTCCTCTGCGCTACACGGAACATGTCGTCGCCGACGGGCATGCGTTCCACCACGAGGCCTGCGCGCTCCGCCTCGAAGGCGCCGTCTCCAAGCGCGGGGACCGCCCCTATGTCCCCGGCCGGGGCGATGACTGGCTCAAGACCAAATGCCTCGAGCGCCAGGAGTTCGTGATCGTGGGCTGGACGCGGCCCTCGGGTTCGCGAGCGCACTTCGGGGCACTGTTACTCGCAGTGAACGAGGATAGCGCTCTGCGCTACTCGGGGCGCGTGGGTACCGGCTTCAACGAGGCCGACCTCACCGCGATCGCTCGGCGGCTCGAAGACCTTGCGACCGACGAAGCGCCCGTCGCGGTACCGCCGTCGGTGGCCAAGCTGCGACCTGAGTGGGTGCGGCCCGAGCTCGTGGCGGAAGTGGCGTTCCGCGAGTGGACACGCGACGGGGTGATCCGCCAGCCCTCGTTCAAGGGACTGCGCGAGGACAAGTCGCCTTCCGAGGTGAGGGCCGAGCGGCCCGAAGACCCGCCCGCGGACACGCAGGCCGAGGCGGCCGACTCGTTGTCCAAGACCACGAAGGCGAAGGCCGCACCTGCGACCAGCGTCGCAGGGGTACGGCTCACCAACCCCGACAAGGCCCTGTACCCCGCGGGCGGACGCCGCGAGGACGGCATCACCAAACTCGACCTCGCGCGGTACTACGAAGCCGTCGCGCCCCACATGCTCGCGCATCTGAGCGGAAGACCGCTCACCCTGGTGCGCTGCCCGCATGGCTCCTCGGCGGACTGCTTCTACCAGAAGCACCCCGACCCGCGCGGGTTCCCCGAGGCGCTGCACACGTTCGTGATCGTCGAACACGGAGTCGAGCAGACCTACGCGTACCTCGACGACGTCGAGGGCCTCATCTCGCTCGTGCAGCTCGGCGTGCTCGAGATACACGCGTGGAACTCGATGGCGCGCGACCCCGAGCACCCGGACCGCATCGTGTTCGACCTGGACCCGGGCCCCGGCGTCACGTGGCCCGCGGTCCGCGACGCCGCTCTCCTAGTACGCGACGCCCTGGCGGCGCTCGAGTTGCGCTCGTACGTCAAGACCACGGGGGGCAAGGGGTTGCATGTGGTCTGCCCCATAGAGCCTGCGCTCGAGTACGGCGAGGTGCGCACGTTCGCCCACGCGTTCGTCGACAGGATCGAGACCGCCGACCCGGCGCACTTCACCGCGCGGATGGCGCTCGACCGCCGAGAGGGCCGGGTCTTCATCGACTACCTGCGCAACGCACACGGCGCCACCGCCGTCGCCGCGTTCTCGACCCGCGCCCGCGAGGGTGCCCCGGTGAGCGTGCCGCTGTCCTGGGACGAACTCTCGTCCGCCGCGGAACTGCCGGTCATGGGCACCGACGAGGTCATCGCCAGAGTCATCGACCGCGGATACACGGACCCGTGGCCGGGATACGCGACAGCGGGCGCAAGACTGACGGACGAGATGTTCACCGCGCTCGGGATCCCGAGGCAGGGGCGGCTCGACGAGCCCTAGGCGAGCTGGCGGACCTTGGTGGCCGCGGCCTCGGCGAGGTCCTGGCCCACCACGAGGCGCAGCGCTCCGGCGAGGTTGTCGGCAAGCGACGGCAGATCGTCGCGCTCGACCGTGTCGGGAGACTTGCCGATGCGCTTGGTCTCCACGTCGACTGAGACCGTCGCCATCACGGTTCCGATGACGGGCCTGAGTGTCTCCTCGATTCGCTGGGCGAGGAGGTTAGGCACCGGCCTCACCCTCGTCCTTGGCGGCTGACTCCTGATATGCCTGAGCGCTTCGCAAGTAGCGGGTCATCGCCGTGCGGACTCTGAAGAAGTACACGGCCAGCAAGGCCATGCCGAGCGTCATGAGCAGGTCGGCGGCAAGGGCGACCAGATCGAGCACCTGCGCGAACTGCTCGACGTTGGCCATGAATCGCGCCAGCATCGAGGCGGCGAAGCACAGCACCGCGAGCATCATGTAGGCGATGTTGTCAGCGATCATCGAGCCGTCAGAGACACGGCGAAGGGCCACGGCGTCGACCATGAGGACGATAGCGGTCGCCAGGCCGACAAGACCGGCGCCGAGAGCAAGGCCCTCGGGCACGACGACGACCTGCGTCGCGGCCAGGGCGGGCTGAGGCGCGGCGAAGACGTACGCCGCGACCAGCGCGATCAACTTGTTTGTGCGACTCATGGATACCGCCTCCGGGGCGCCATAGCGCTTCCTGCAGGTATTCTTCGGCAAACAACGTGCAGAATCATAGAGCAAACAGACGGGTTGGGGCTCTGCGGTGAGCGTCGGCACAGCACGCGCCGCTAGTCGGCGCCGCCGCCACCACCGCCACCACCACCGC
>CAZMFQ010000019.1:0-21268 GCA_964565645.1 uncultured Eubacteriales bacterium | reverse complement strand
GCTCGAGAGTCTCGGGAGCGTGCTGGTCGCGTACTCGGGGGGCGTGGATTCGACGTTCCTTGCCTTTGCGGCTCATGCCTGCCTCGGCGAGCGTAGTTTGGCCGTCTTGGGGGTGTCGGCGACAGTCCCGACGAGCGAGATGGAAGACGCCCGCGCGACGGCTGAGGTCTTGGGCCTGCGTCTACGTGAGGTAGACACCCATGAACTCACCGACCCTCGCTTCCAGGCCAACCCACACGACCGCTGCTACTACTGCAAGAGCGAGTTGTTCAGAGTGCTGGGTGAGACCGCTTCGGCGTACGGAATGGAGTGGGTCGCGGACGGCACCAATGCCGATGATCTCAACGATTACCGCCCGGGCAGGAGAGCCGCCGCGGCCTACGGTGTACTGAGTCCACTGCTCGATTGCGGACTCCGCAAAGATGAGATCCGCCTGTTGTCTCGTGATCTGGGACTTCCGACGTGGGACAAGCCGGCCATGGCATGCCTTTCCAGCCGCATTCCATACGGTTCGCGGATCACTCAGCTGATGCTTGAGCGAGTGGCTTCCGCCGAGGCCGCGTGCCGCAGACTCGGCCTCAGACAGGTGCGCGTTCGTGCTCACGGAGAAGTGGCGCGAGTGGAGGTAGATTCCTCGGAAATGGAGCAAGCATTCGCGCTGCGCAGGGAGTTGGCCCGTGGCGTTAAGGCCGCAGGCTTCGTCTATGTCGCACAAGACCTTGAAGGGTATCGCTCCGGCTCCTTCGACCGCCTGTTCGATGGATCGACTGGCTAGATGTTGTTCCCACGTGTGCCTCCTCAGCCCCGACCCTCGAAGAACGAAGGGACCCCCGAAGGGGTCCCTGGCGTTCGCGCTTCTGAGTCACCGACTACCAGCCGCACCTCGAGTTGCCGTTCATGCCGTCGCTATACCGGTTGCAGTCCCGGTAACCACTCCGAGGGGTGGTCGTAGCGCGCTGCGGCGCGCAGTAGGCGTTTCGGACGGTCGTGTCCGGCGTGCGCGGCGTCGGAGTGCCGGCCGCAATCTGCGGCGCGCTAGGCGCGGCGAGCGTGATGGCCATCTGCGAGGGGTCCGGAGCCGCTACGCTCGGCACGCTGGAAGCCTCCCTGCGGGTGGGTGCGGCAGGCGAGACTGGCGTCGCAGTCCTGGTTGACGCGGCAGACACACCGATTCCACCCAGGACGAGCCCGGCGACGAGCGCTGCCGCGATGCCGGCGATGAACCTCGTTCTCTTCATGCTATGTGCTCCTCTCGAATAGCGGGCGGCCTGCGTGTGCCGCTCTGCCCGTTCAAGAGAGAAGTCGAACCGCAGCGGTATTCCTTACAGTTCTCGTCTGATCACCAGTGTCGCGAGATCGAGTCCGACGGTCCGGAGCGCGAACCGTTCCACGTGTCGCCGGTGTGCGAAGTCCAGCCGCCTCCGGTCAACGATGTCGAGCCGGTCGACGTACTGCCGGAACCCGAGGCGTTGTATCCGCCGCCGTTCATGTCCGAGGGGCGCGAACCCGTCGGGTTGATGGCGCCTCCATAGCTCGTACCGTCACCCGCCACGCGCGAAGAGTCGCTCGACCACGCGTCTTGGCCCCACCCAGTCCCGCTGTGCAACGGGTCACCCACCCAGCCGCCCCCCCAGTTGTGCGATGTCAGCCACTCACGTTGGGAGGAGGCACCGTCGGATCGTTCAGTTGATACGCGAGTCGAGCCGCTCGTCTCGTTGCGCCGATGGGACTCGACTGAGGCGGCACCGGCCCCCGCAACGATCGTAACCGCGAGCAGGCCGGCCACGAGCTTCGCGGCAGGAACCGCCCGGTCAGGCGCGAGCGCGTAGCCGATCTGTGCCGCCAAATCGGGCGCTCTTCTCAGCCACAACCCCGCCCGCTCGAATATCGTGTGCCCCGACGTGCCTGTGGGGATGAAGAACGGCAGCAGCGCGGAGAGTCTGTCGAGCCGGTGGGCCATCTTCGCCTCCGCCCGACAGCGGGTGCAGATGATCAGGTGCGACTGGAGCCGCTGCTGCTCCTCGGCATCAAGCCCTGTACCCGTGCGCTTGTAGATCGCGGCCGTCGCGTCGCGACAGTCCGAGGGAAGCCCGGCGACCTCGCCGTAGGTCCGCCCGAATGCATCCCTGGCTCGGCTGACGAGCGTGTCGACGGCCCCGGGAGTCATGACCAGTGCGTCAGCCATATCGGCGGCCGACTCGTGGTGCATGTCTCGCAGGATGAGCGCTGTCCGATAGCGCGGTCGCATCCTGCGCAACGCGAGGAAGACGTCACGGGCGTCCTCACGACCGAAGAACTCGTCTGCCGCATCGATCGTCGACTCCGCAGCGTCCTCTATCGATTCGTCATCAACGGTCACAGGAGCGCGAACCCGAGCACGAATCGCGTCCACCGTCACGTTTCGAGCAACCCCGTAGAGCCAGGCACGAGGCTTCTCGACCCCCTCGCGAGGGGTGTTGAGGAAACGCACGAAGACCTCTTGGACCGCATCGGCCGCGGCTTCCGGATCCATCAGCCGCGCAAGGCAATAGCCGTAGAGGGGCCTGTCGTAGCGGCGGTAGACCTCGGCAAAGGCAACTGGGTCGCCACCGAAGGCAAGGGCAAGCACATCCTCGTCCGAACGGCGACGGATGCCCACGCGCCTGAGTGTCAGCGGTGCGTCCATGTACTCCTATGTCGTGAGAGAGCCGGAGACCTTACAGTCTCGCTCGTCAGAAGTCGACAGGACGCCGTTGTCCGTGCTTCTGAGAAGCAACTGGTGCGCCATCGCGGAACCGGCGGGGATCAGTGTCTGCGCGAATCCGTCTGACCTCTACGCCCGCCACCGCAGTAGCCGTATCCCGTTCAGGGTCACCACGATCGACGCTCCCATGTCGGCCATGATCGCCATCCAGAGCGTCAGCCAGCCCGGGAACATGAGCAGCAGTGCGAGCAGCTTGATGCCGATCGCGAATGCGATGTTGATCTTGATGGTCCGCAGCGCCGCCCGACTCAGGCCCACGGCGAAGGGAAGCTGGGTCAGGTCATCGGCCATCAGTGCGATGTCGGCGGTCTCCAGGGCCGTGTCGGTGCCCGCTCCGCCCATCGCGATGCCGATCGTTGCCGTGGCGAGTGCGGGAGCATCGTTCACGCCGTCCCCCACCATGGCGACCTTCCCATACTCACCAAGCAGGCTCGTCACGGCATCAAGCTTGGCCTCCGGGAGCAACTCGGCGCGGAACTCGTCGGTGCCGGCCTGGGATGCGATCGCGGCGGCGGCCGCCGGGTTGTCGCCGGTGAGCATGATGGTGTGCTCGATGCCGGATCCCTTCAGTGCCGCCAACGCCTCGCGGCTCGTCGCACGGACCTCATCCGCGATACCGATGACACCCACAAGGACACCATCCTGCTGAACCAGCACGACGGTCTTGCCATCGCGATGCAGACCGCCGATGGCGGACTCCGCCTTCGGGAGGTCGAGGGCATCGGCGAACATGCGGGAACTGCCGACGGCCATCTGGTGACCATCGACTGAGGCGGTGACTCCAAGCCCCGACAGGGACTGCATCTCATCGACGCGCACCAGCCCTATCGAACGCTCCTCGGCCTCACGGACGATCGCGGCCGCAAGCGGATGCTGCGATCCGGATTCCAGCGACGCGGCAAGCTGGAGGAGCCTCGTCTCGTCGGCTCCATCGAGCGCGATCACATCGGTCACCGACGGGCGCCCTTCGGTGAGCGTGCCCGTCTTGTCGAAGGCGATCGCACGTATGGCGCCCATCTGCTCCAGGTAGATGCCTCCCTTGATGAGCACGCCCCGCCGTGCCGCGTTGCTGATGGCGCTCACGATGGATACCGGAGTGGACACGACGAGGGCGCAGGGACACGAGACGATGAGCAGCGAAAGGCCTCGGTAGACCCACGGGCCCCAAGGTTGCGAGAACAGGATGGGTGGCACCAGCACGATCCCGGCGGCCAACGTGAGAACGGCGGGAGTGTAGATGGCGGCGAAGCGCTCGACGAACGCCTGGGAGGGAGCCCTCTTGGTCTGGGCCTCTTCGACCATGTGCACGATACGAGCGACGGTCGTGTCGTCGACCAGGCGTGTCACTCGCACCAGCAGCAGGCCCTCGCCGTTGAGTGTGCCCGCGAACACCTCGGCCCCCACGGTCTTCTCGGCAGGAACGGACTCGCCGGTGATGGTCGCCTCGTCGATGCTCGACGATCCGGACTCGATCAAGCCATCGAGTGCCAGCTTCTCGCCGGGGCGGACGACCATGACCTCGCCCACGCTGACGTCCTCTACCGCCTTCTCCGTGATGTCGCCGTCTGGCATCTGGACGCGGGCGGTCTTGGGCACGCCGCCCATGAGGTCGCCGATCGAGCGCCGCGCACGCTCCACGGTCCAGGATTCAAGCATCTCGGATGCGGAGAAGAGGAATGCGACAACGGCCGCCTCCTCCCACGCCCCGATCGCGCCGGCGCCGACGATAGCGAAGGACATCAGGACACTCATGTTGAAATCGAACTTCGGGAGGGAACGCGCCGCCTTGCGGAAGTTGCCCCATCCTCCAAGCAGTATCGCGGCGATGTAGAGAGCCATGAAGACAGGAGTGACCGCACCGAGCTTCTCAGCGACGAATCCGGCTGCGACGCCGACGCCCGACGCGACCGTGCGAGCGAGCTCCCAGTCGATACCCGTCTCGGCCACGGGAGCGGTGCGATGCTCCTCCACGGTCCGGATCGTGTAGTTCTCCTTGCAGCCCTCGGCCCTGATGGCGTCGAGATCGCATGCGCCCGTGACGGCGAGTTTGCCGGCCGTCGGATTGAGTTGTGCCTCGGTCACGCCGGGCAACTTGGCCACGTTCTTCTCGAACTTGGCCGCGCAGTCGAGTCAAGTGATCCCCTCGACGATTAGCGTGTGTCTCTCGGATCCGGCAGCTGACGACATGACGTTCCTCCCGCGACTTGGAACATGCTCCACTCAAACACTCAAACGTCTGCTTGAGTGTATGGGTTTGTAATATGATGGTCAAGCAACTACTTGAGTGTCTAGGAGGCCCCGTGGGCAAGCAGACCAATCCGCCCGTTTGTGAGATCGAGTGCGTGCATGCCGACAAGGTGGACGAGCTGCGGCCCGTCGTCAGCGCTCTTGGCGGCGTAGGCGAGTTCGTGACCAATCTCGCTGACGATACCCGGTTCAAGGTGCTCTACGCGCTGAGCCAGTCGGAGCTGTGCGTGTGCGACGTCGCCGCGGTCGTGGGAGTGACGAGCGCTGCCGCCTCGTATCACTTGCGCCTCCTTTACCGGACCGGGCTCGTCGACTATCGCCGTGATGGCAGACTGGTCTACTACCGGCTGGCCGACGAGGCGTTGCGCCCCGTATTGGAAGCGATCAGGACATACCTGAGTCGCTAGCCGGGCTGTCGTTGCCGTGGGGCGAAACCACATGTCACGCGTGCGGTTCAAGGCCTTGCTGTGTGAAAGCGAGCCGCCGATAATCGCCTGAGACAGGCACTCCCCGAGACGAGGAGGGCGACATGGACGAGCAGCCCGCGAACGCGGTGCTCCCGCCTGAGGATTCGCTACCCATGCAGGCACATACGTGCACGGCAATCATTGAAGAGCTGGTTGCCGAAACTCCTGAGGACTCCTGGGACGACGCGGAGTAGCCGTCGGCATTCGGCTCTCTGTCGATCGTCTCGGATCCTGCGGGTGTGTCTGCCGACGGTCGTCCCCAAGATGCACGAGGGATGACGGCATTATGCGGAGCGGGACGGCCACCTGGCCGTCCCGCTCCTTCGTCAGTTGCAGTCAGATTGATTGCCCTGTCAAGAGTTGGTCGAGCCACGAGGACTTGAACGTGCGATGTGGCAACCCCACGAGGACTGTGGGCAACAGGGAGTGCCAGTCACTTCCATCTTCGACCAGGGCAAACGCCTCCATCATGCGGTCGGGCGCACCAGCACCGCGACCGCCAGTTCGGCGCGCAGATTGGGAGCCCAGGACACGTGCTCGACGCGTCCGTGACGGAGGCGCAAGCCTATCTCCCGCTCGACGGTCATTCCGGCCTGTTCGCAGAGGATCCGGAAGTCGCTCATCGTGGTGAAGTGGAGGTTCGGCGTGTCGTACCACTGATACGGCAGTGATTCGGATACCGGCATCCGGCCGCGCAGGCCGAGGCGCAACCGTGCGGAGAGATGGCCGAAGTTCGGGTAGGAGACGATCGCCCGCCGGCCTACCCGCATGATCTCCGCCACCAGCTGACGCAGGTTGCGCACCTCCTGCAGCGTCTGCGACACCACGACCACGTCGAACGCATCGTCGCAGATGTCCCGCAGGCCCTCCTCAAGGTCGGTCTGTATGACCGAAAGGCCGCGGGCGACGCACGCGGTGACCCCGCCGGTCGAGAGCTCGATGCCGCGGACGGTACAGGCGCGCCGGTCGCGAAGGTACTCGAGGAGCGCGCCATCGCCGCAGCCCAGGTCGAGAACCCGGCTGCCTTCGGGGACGAGGTCGGACAGCAGGCGCAGATCGGACCGGAGCAGTTCGGCGGCCGTCATGACGCCCTCCTCTCGGTGAGGCGCGACAGGGCGCACGACCGCTCCAGGAATGCGCCGATGAGCGCACCCTGCTGCTCGCACTCCAGCAGGAAAGCGTCGTGACCGTACGGGCTCTCCACCTCGGCAAAGCTCACGTCAGCGCCGCGCGCCAGCAACTGGCGCACGATCTCGCGTGCCTGAGCGGTTGGGAAGAGCCAGTCCGAGGTGAACGACAGGACGAGGAACCGGGGGAGATCGCCGGAGGCCGGCGGCGCCCAGTCGAAGTAGTCCATCGCCTTGGTCATATACAGGTAGGTGTTCGCATCGAACCGCTCGACGAACTTGCGGCCCTGATGCGCGAGGTAGGACTCGACCTCGAACTCGCTCACGAACTCGAACGCATGGTCTTCCCGGTCCCGGAGCCGACGGCCGAACTTCTCCCGCATGCCGCCTTCGGAGAGGTAGGTGATGTGGCCGATCATGCGCGCAATGGCGAGGCCGTCACGCGGTTGCTCATCGGGCGCGTAACCGCCGCCCTGGAAGGCGGGGTCGGCGAGGATCGCCGCGCGGCCCACCTCGTTGAAGGCGATGGACTGCGCGCCCAGGCGTGCCGTGCTGGCCGCCGCGACGATTGAACGCACGCGCTGCGGGTAGTGGGACGCGAATGCGAGTGCCTGCATCCCGCCCATGGAGCCCCCGACGACTGCCAGGAGCGTGTCGATGCCGAGCGCATCAAGCAAGCGCACCTGCGCGTCCACCATGTCTTCGATCGTAAGGAGCGGGAAGCGCAGGCCCCAGCGCTGACCGGTCGCGGGGTCGAAGCTCCCCGGGCCGGTCGTCCCCAAGCAGCCGCCGAGTACGTTGGCGCAGATGACGAAGTAGCGGGTGGTGTCGATCGGGAGCCCCGGCCCCACCATGCCGTTCCACCATCCGGGCCGCACACGCCCCTCGGCATCGGGACCCGTCGCAACGTGTGCGTCGCCGGAAAGGGCGTGGCATACGAGGACGGCGTTGCTGCCGTCTCCGGCGAGCGTGCCGAAGGTCTCGTACGCGACCTCGACGGATTCGAGTATGGCTCCGCCGACGAGCCTCAGCGGCCCGTCGAGCGTAAGCCTGAGTGGCCCGCTGGCGGCCGCAAGACCACCGTGCGGAGCATCGGTGGATGCAGCCACGTCACACCGCCTCGAGGGCCTGGTCGAGATCGGCGATGATGTCGTCGATGTTCTCGATGCCCACCGAGAGCCGGATGAAGTCCTCGCCGATGCCTGCCTGCACGAGCTCGTCGACAGACAGCTGAGAGTGCGTGGTGGACGCGGGGTGGATGATGAGCGACTTCGCGTCGCCCACGTTCGCGAGGTGGCTGAAGAGCTCGACGCTGTTGATGAGCGTCGCACCCGCTTCGCGCCCGCCCTTCACGCCGAAGACCAGCGCCCCGCCGTAGCCATGCTCGAGATACAGGTCCGCGTTCTCCTTGGTGGGGTGGGAGTCCAGACCCGGGTACGCGACCCACGCGACCTTCGGGTGTCCCTCGAGGTGCTGCGCCACGGCAAGCGCGTTGTCGCTATGCCGCTGTACGCGAAGCGACAGTGTCTCAACACCGAGCAGGATCTGCTGGGCGTTGAACGGGGAGAGCGAAGGGCCGAAGTCGCGCAGCAGCTGTGTGCGCAGGCGCAGGCCGAAGGCGACGTTGCCCAGGCCGGGGAAGTCGCCGAACGTGTCCCAGAAGCTGAGCCCGTGGTAGCTCGGGTCCTCTTCGGTGATGAACGGTTGTCGCCCGGTACCCCAGTCGAAGTTGCCGCCGTCGACGACCGCGCCGCCGAGCGAGGTGCCGTGCCCGCCGATCCACTTGGTCAGCGACTCGACCACCACCGCCGCACCGTGCGATACGGGGCGGCACAGGTACGGCGTGGCGAACGTGTTGTCGACCACGAGAGGGATCCCGAGCGCGCGGCCGGCCTCGGCTAGCCCGCCCAGATCCGGTACGTCCAGGCGCGGATTGCCGATGGTCTCCACGAACCACGCGCGCGTGCGGTCGTCGCTCGCGGCCGCGAAGCCCTCGGTGTCGGTGGTCTCGACGAAGCGCACTTCGATGCCGAGACGGCGAAACGTGTGCAGGAAGATGTTCCAGGTGCCGCCGTAGAGCGACGTGGACGAGATGATGTTGTCGCTGACGCCCGCCACGTTGAGGAGCGCCAGCACCTCGGCGGCGTGCCCCGAGGCGGTGGCCACGGCGTGCGTGCCGCCGTGCAGGCCGGCGATGCGCTGCTCCAGCACGTCGTTGGTGGGGTTCGTGAGCCGGGAGTAGATGTTGCCGAAGGCGCGAAGACCGAAGAGATCGGCCGCGTGGTCGGCATCCTTGAAGTTGTACGCCACCGTCTGATAGATGGGCACGGCACGTGCGCCGGTGGTGGGATCAGGAGACGCGCCTCCGTGGATGGAGACGGTGTCGAAGTGCGGGGACGAAGCGCTCATGGTGGTCCTCTTCTCGTGTTCGGGGTGGTGTGGACATGCCCGGCGCCAGCTAGTGCCGTGCGGGGTGCGGAAGCCGCCCGGTCGCTGCGCATGCGAGCGCAGACCCGGGCCAGGTCATCATCATGTCCATCGTCATCGCGAACACAGGACGTGCCATGGTGCTTCGTCTCACCTCCTTCGTGCGGTCGGGCGGAGCGTGCTTTGGGCGGTACGTTAGCAGCGAACGAAGTGCCAGTCCAGGTCTGGAATCGCACCTGCCGCGCGGGTTTTCTCCCTAGATGAAGTACATCGGTCCGGCGGACGCGTCAATCTCGGCCTGGTGACGGACGAGATCCGCGAGCGTGGCCGAGCCGAGGTACCCCTCGAGTGCCAGGGCCGCACCGGCCCAGAACTCAGAGGTGGCGGACCCGGCAGACCGCGGCACGTCGAGCGCGTCGCCCTGCACGGCCCTGACCACGTCGAGGACGGTGATCTCCGCCGGGGGACGGGCGAGCGCGATCCCGCCACCGGTGCCGCGGCGCGAGTCGACCAGCCCGGTCTTGGCGAGCGCCGTCATCTGCTGCTCGCCGAAGCGCCGGGGCAGGCTGATCGCGACCGCAAGATCGCCGGACGCGGTGGTGGTTCCCGCGGGGAGACGTCCGAGCGCGACGAGCATCCGCAGGGTGTAGTCGAGGCGTTGTGAGACGCGCATGGCTACGCCCCATACCCTTCCCACAGCGGGGTCGAGAGATACCGCTCGCCCGTGTCGGGTGCCACCGTCACGATCGTGGTACCGGCGAGCTCCGGTCGTGCGGCGACACGCAGTGCGGCGACGATATTCGCCCCCGAGGAGACTCCGACGAACAGGCCCTCCTCGGCGGCGGCGCGGCGCGCCATCTCCATCGCCTCGGGGCCGCTCACCCTCTGGACCTCGGACAGCAGGTCGAGGTCGAGCACGGACGGGATGAAGTTCGCGCCGATCCCCTGGATCATGTGGGGGCCGGGGGTGAGGTCCTCGCCGGCGAGCCGCTGCGTGATGATGGGCGACTCGGCAGGCTCAACCGCCACCAGCAGCACCTCGGGGAAACGCTCGCGCAGGTACCGTCCCGCGCCCGTGATGGTGCCACCCGTGCCCACGCCTGCCACGAAGGCGCCGAGACGCTCGCCGCCGAGGGCCTCGGCGATCTCGGGGCCGGTGGTCGCATAGTGCGCTGCGGGGTTGGCGGGGTTGTCGAACTGCGCCGGGATGAAGGACTGCTCGTGCTCGGCGGCGATGCGCTCGGCGGCCTCGACAGCGCCGCGCATGCCGTCCGCCTTTGGCGTGAGCACGAGTTCGGCGCCGTAAGATGCCAGCAGCCTGCGCCGCTCGACCGACATCGATTCGGGCATGGTGAGAATGACGCGGTAGCCGCGGGCCGCTCCGATCATCGCGAGCGCGATGCCGGTGTTGCCGGACGTGGGCTCCACGAGTACGGACACTCCGGGCTCGATGAGGCCGCGCGCCTCGGCGTCGTCGATCATGTTGCGGCCGATGCGGTCCTTCACTGACCCGCCGGGGTTGCGCGACTCGAGCTTCACGGCCACCACGGCGCCCAGACCGGCCGCGAGGCGGCTCAGACGCACCAGGGGAGTGTGGCCGATCGTCTCGTCAACGTGCGCGTGTACTTCGGACATGACGCCTCCTTCTGCAGGCGGAAAGGCTCTCGTGTGCCGAGACTATTCGCCGAACGGGAGGAGTTCAAGACCTGTAAGCGCACTAAAGAACTGGTATTAGTGCGATATAAGAGAAGTGCGCCGAACGAAGCGACCCCGGCGTCTGGGCACCGCGGTCGCGGGAAATGCAGGTTCCGAATCTGGCCTGTCCGCCGACTACCCCACCTTGCGGTCGAGGGGCTGGGGCGTCCAGGAGTCGAGAACGGCGCGATCGATCGAGATCGTGTCGGCCGCAACGGTCACGGGGAGTTCGTCGAGCGGGTAGAGCTTGCACGTGCCGCTGACGCCGACGCCCGTCTCCAGATCGCGCTTCGTGCCGCACGAGTTGCAGGTGAGCGTCCCATCGGACTGGATCGTTTGCCACTCCCCCTCGCACGGCAGGCAGAAGCTCACGCCCACGAACAACGCGCCGGACGGCTTCACATACGCGATCAGCGGAAGCGGACCGCTGGCAGTCTCATACCGGAAGATCGCGATCTTCGCCTCCGCCACGTCCGCCACGGGGACTGCGATCTGCGTGTCGGTCGTAGTGGCGGTGAGCTCGGTCATCTCCACGGTCGCATCGTAGGACTGCGCTCCGGCGATCACCGGCTCTGCATATCCGGCGGACAGGAACCTGCCCCTGTACTTGGCTTCTTCAGCGGTGGGCCGGGCAGACGAGGGCGCGGCACCGCCGCCCAGAACGCCGGTCACGGCCAGGACTACCAGGACGAACGCCGCGGCTCCGGCCGCGACGATCCACGTCTTCCCGCGGCCCCGGGCGGGTGCGGGCGCACCTGCCTTGGGCGCGGGCTGCTTGCCCGTGTTGCGCCCCTTCTTGTTGTTCGACATCGGTGGCCTCCTCGGCACTATCAATGGGGTGTTCCGGTCGGAGTAGTGCAAGCGCCGCTCCAGGGCGAGACGCCATTCCGCACCGGTCTTGGGGGATGCGCTCCGAATTGCCGATAAGAGTGTCGGAATGTTAGTATCAGCGATTGTAATGTCGTGAGCATGAGGAGGCAGACCGCATGGCGGATCCGATGGAGACCTACGGGGAGATGTGGCAGGACCTTGGGATGAACCTTCGCGCGCACTGCGCGCTTCTGGATGCCATCCCGAAGATGTACCAGTCCGCCTACCTGTCCCAGGAGAATCGCCCGGAAGCGATGTCGTACTTCGACTTCGTGGTCTCCGAGATCCACGGTCTTCGCATCAAGGAGCTCATGGAGCACAAGGAGGCGGGCGGTAAGGTCGTCGGCACGTTCTGTCTGTACGTGCCCGAGGAGATCATCCGTGCGCTCGGTGCGATCGACGTGGGCCTGTGCGCCGGTGCCGAGTGGGGCTACAACGAGGTCGAGAAGCTTCTGCCGAGGAACACCTGCGCCCTCATCAAGTCGTTCGTCGGGTTCAAGCTCGACCGCGTCTGCCCGTACGTTGAGTCGGCGGACCTCGTCATCGGCGAGACCACGTGCGACGGCAAGAAGAAGGCGTACGAGATCCTCGGCGAGATGGCCCCTGTCTACATCATGGAGCTGCCGCAGATGAAGCGGCCCGAGGACTTCACGCTGTGGCGCAGTGAGATCGACCGGCTCGTCGCTCAGCTCGAGGAGCTCACGGGCAGGAAGCTCACGCTCGAGAACCTGAAGGCGGCGACCCGCGAGGTGAACGCCAAGCGCGAGGCCCTGCAGCGGCTGAACAACGCGCGCAAGGCCGCTGTCGTACCCATCTCGGGCAAAGACGCTTTGCTCGCCAGCCAGGTCGCTTTCTACGACGACGTGCCGCGCTTCACGGAAATGGTGAACGAGATCGCCGACGAGCTCGAGGCGCGTATCGCCGCGGGCCAGGGCGTGGCGCCGGCCGATGCACCGCGCGTGCTCGTCACCGGCTCGCCCATGGCGATCCCGAACTGGAAGCTCCACGACATAATCGAGAAGGCCGGCGCGGTCGTGGTGGCCGAGGAGATGTGTACCGGGTCCCGCTACTTCGACACGCTCACTGATGAGACTCCCGAGACGCTGGAAGGCATGCTCGACGCGATCGCGCAGAAGTACCTCGGCATCAATTGCGCCTGCTTCACGCCGAACGAGGGTCGGATGGACGACGTCGTGCGCATGGCCGAGGAGTACGGCGCACAGGGCGTCATCCACTACGCGCTGCAGTTCTGCACGCCGTACCAGATGGAGGCTCATGGCGTGGAGAAGGCGTCCCGCAAGGCGGGGCTGCCGGTGCTGAGGATCGACACCGACTACTCGATGGAAGACATCGGGCAACTCCAGACGCGCGTAGAGGCGTTCGTCGAGATGCTCGGCGACTGATGCGCGTCCTCGGACTCGATATCGGGTCCCGTACCGTGGACGCGGTGTGGCTCGAAGACGGCCGGATCGTGCACTCAGCCGTGCTCGACTCGGGCTTCGATCCACAGGCGGTCGCGGCATCGCTGGCGAGCCAGCGTCCGCACGACGCGATGGTGGCGACCGGTTACGGTCGCCACCACGCGCGCGACACGTTCGGCGCGCAGGTGGTGACCGAGATCAAGGCCTATGCGGTAGGCGCCCGGGCCCTCTATCCGGAGGCGGCGGGGGTCCTCGACATCGGCGGCCAGGACACGAAGTCGATCTCGCTGGACCACTCCGGCCGGGTCGTCGACTTCGAGATGAACGACAAGTGCGCCGCGGGGACCGGCAAGTTCCTCGAGGTCATGTCGCGGGCGCTCGGCTTCACGCTCGAGGAGATGGCCGAGGCTGCCGCCGAAGCGACGGACGGCATCTCCATCTCCTCGATGTGCACGGTCTTCGCGGAGAGCGAGGTGTGTGGGCTGGTCCACAAGGGAGCGGACCGTTCGCGGATCGCCCGGGGGCTGCACTCGTCCATAGCTTCGCGCACGCTCGCCTCCCTCTCGCGCGTGGGTGCCCGGGGCCCGCTGGTGTTCGCCGGCGGGGTGGCCAGGAACCGCGCGATGGTGGAGCTCATCCGGGAAGGGTTCGGCGGCGAGGTGGTCGTACCCGCCGAGGCTCAGCTCGTGGGTGCGCTCGGCGCGGCACTGTCGGCCGCGGCGCCGTCCGTCGACTGAGAAGGGACGATCCCGCCGCCTACGACGCGGTCATCCGCGTACAGCACCACCGACTGGCCCGGCGCGAGTGGGTCGGCGGGCAGGTCGAGCTCCACCTCGAGGCCGTCACGCCTGAGTTGGGCCATCGCGGGCTGCGGGGCGGAGCGATAGCGGATCTGCGCGAGCACATTCGCCGGCTGGTCGCCGAGACGCCACACAGGCTCGGCGAGCGTGACCCGGTCCGTGTGGGCCTCGGCTTCCGGCGCCACGATCACGGCGCGCCGATCGGCATCGATGCGCACCACGCGGTAGGGACCGCCTGGCCCGCCCACGCCGAGCCGCTTGCGCTGGCCCACGGTGTACCGCGCGATGCCGCGATGCATCCCGAGGACGGTGCCGCCCTCGATCTCGATCGGTCCGGGCTCGACCGCCCCGGGATGCGCTTCGGCCACGAGTGCAGCGTGGTCGACCGTGAAGCACACCTCCTGGGTCTCGCGCCGCTCGGCGGTGGGCAGCCGGCGCTCGGCGGCCATCCGTCGCACGTCGGCCTTCGTGAGGTCGCCGAGCGGGAACTCGAGCATGCCGAGTGTCGCGGGCGCGATCCGGTAGAGGAAGTACGACTGGTCCTTGGTCCGGTCGCAAATCAGAGGCCGTACCCCCTCTGACCTGCGGTTTTGTGGTGCCCCCAAGGGAATTCGAATCCCGATAGTGCTTGTGACTATTGGGACTACTTGGGACTCGTTGGTACTCAAGAGCTGCGGTGAGTCCCAATAGGTACCAGCGAGTACCAACAGTCACCATGTATTTGGGCGACAAATCGGGCGACAAGCTAACCCACAATTCGGGAGCTTGAGCCCTTGTCGAACGCGGCGCGTTTCACTACCTACTTTGGCCTTCGACGTTCGCCCACACAACGCTCAGATCTGTGAGTTCAAGCGCCAAGCGATGCTTCAAAATGTGACTTCTGTCAGGGACTTCAGCCCGACACGGTTGAGGGCCTTGCCGCGTTCTCTAGGGAGCGCCAGCTACCCGACCGGCCGAGCACTTCTTCGAGCGAACGGCCCGAGTGGGGCAAGGGAAACATCAGCCATTGAGCATCGTGGCACGACCTGTGCTTCCAATCCTGATGAAATGGGTAAGAATTAGAAGCACCGATTGAATCGAGGAAGGAATACATGATGAAGACTCTAGCCGTCTTTGCTTTGGCAGCCGTTCTTGCGCTCGCACTTGCCGCTCCGGCGTTCGCCGCCACAGGTGCAGGTGGGGCGGGTGCAGCTTTCGGTCAGCACCATGCGATGCACGCCCAAGAAATGGGCGGTTTCACCGGTACAGAGAATCCTGGCATGCACCAGGGCTTCGCTGGTTGGACCGCACCGTAACATCGCACACACGCGGTTGTCGGCGCCCCGTTCCCGGAAAGGGACGGGGCGCCTTCTATTCTCGAGGTGTGCCGTCACCTGAACGCCAGGGAGGTTCTCTACTTGACTCTTAGCGTCCGCGCATTGATGGCTACGATGATTGTGGATGCCGACATGAGAACTCCGCCCACCGCGGGACTGAGCAAGATGCCGGCGCCCGCCAATACGCCCGCCGCCAGTGGTATGGCGATCACGTTGTACCCGGTTGCCCACACGAGGTTCTGCACCATCTTGCCGTACGTGGCGCGCGCAAGCGCGATGACTGTGGGGATGTCGCCCGGGTTACTTCGCACGAGAACCACGTCGGCGGTGGCCACCGCAACGTCGGTTCCGGCGCCGATGGCGATCCCGACATCGGCCGAGGCGAGCGCTGGTGCATCGTTCACGCCATCGCCGATCATCGCGACGACCTTGCCCTCCGAGCGAACGCTCTGGATCGTTGCCGCCTTCTCAGCGGGGAGGACCTCAGCGAAGAAGCGCTTGATGCCCAGTTCAGTCGCCACCCTCTCAGCGACCACCGCGTTGTCGCCGGTGAGCATGATGGGCTCGATACCCATCTCGATGAGCCGGCGCACGGTTTCGGCGGACTCGGGTCGGATGATGTCGGAAAGGGAGATCGCTCCCTTGAGCGCGTCGTCGACGACGACGAAGACCACGGTCCGTCCCCCAGCGGTGAGTGTCGCGACATCGACCGGCGAGGCGATTCCCGATGCCGCGAGGTGGCCCGGGCTGACGACCTGCACCTCGCGACCCCCAACGGTGCCACGAGCACCCTTCCCTGGGATGGCGGTGAATCCGTCCACTGCCCGCTTCGAAGGAGCGGCATCGGCTATTGCCCGCGCGATGGGGTGCTCCGAGAGCTCCTCGACCGAACCCGCAAGGGCGAGGACCTCGTCGCGATCGATGTCGGCGAACGTCGTGACATTCTCGACGCCGAAGATCCCCAGCGTGAGGGTGCCGGTCTTGTCGAAGATGACGGCGTCGATCAGCCGAGCGTTCTCGAACGCCATGCGGTTACGGACCAGCAGCCCGCTGGCGGCACCGCGGGCCGTCGACACAGCCACAACGAGCGGGATCGCCAGGCCGAGTGCATGCGGGCAAGCGATGACCATGACGGTAACGGCTCGCTCCATTGCGAAGGCCAGCGACTCGCCCAGCGCCATCCATACGCCGAACGTGGAGGCGCCACCGACCAGAGCCACGACCGTGAGCCACATGGCGGCGCGGTCCGCAAGATCCTGCGTCTTGGACTTCGACTGCTGAGCCTCACGCACCAGATCGATGACCTGGGACAGGAACGACTCGGCTCCCGTGCGCGTCACGGCGACGACCAAGGCGCCCTCGCCGTTCACGGCACCGCCGATGACCGGATCGCCCGCCGACTTCGAGACCGGAACCGACTCGCCCGTGAGCATCGACTCATTGACGGCAGACGCGCCCTCGATGACGGAACCGTCGGCTGGCACCTTCTCGCCGGGTCGGACGAGAACCAGATCGCCCGGCTGCAACGCATCGAGCGGCACGTCAGTCGTGCTGCCGTCCTCGTTGCGTCGGTGAGCTTGTGACGGCATCAGCTTCGCGAGCGATTCCAGCGCCTTGGAAGCCTCACCCACTGAGCGCATCTCGATCCAGTGACCGAGCAGCATGATATCGATCAGGGTGGCGAGCTCCCAGAAGAACGGCATACCTTCGAGACCGAACACCGTGGCGGCGCTGTAGAAGTAGGCCACGCTGATGGCGACCGCAACGAGCGTCATCATGCCAGGCTTGCGATCGCGCAGCTCGCGGGCGAGGCCCTTGAGGAACGGCATGCCGCCGTAGACGTAGAGGAAGGTGGAGAGTCCGAGCAGGACCCAGTCCGCCCCAGGGACGTTGACGATTCGCTCACCGGCGACGAACGGCAACCCGGGGGATATCAGAATGACGGGAACCGTGACCGCGAGACAGATCCAGAATCGGCGTCGAAAGTCCGCTACAGAATGACCTTCGTGTCGACCCGTCGAATGCCCCTCGTGACTGGATGCCTCTGCCCTTGGGCCGGCATGAGCTCCATGCTCGTCCGTGTGTGAGTGAACCAAGTTGCCCTCCATTCGCTAGGCTCCGAGCGCACGCATGATCTCGTCATACTCTTGCGTGGTGATCTCGCCGCTCGCACACCTGCGCTTGGCGATGGCCACAGCTTCGTCATGACCGACCGCTCCAGGAGGCAATGTCCCTCCGCCGGCGGTCGGATGCTGAGTCGAGGCTCGCACCCCCCAAATGATGAGCAGCACGATCCCGGTGATGACCAGTGCGCCGAAGAAGAACATGAGCAACGCACCGAACCAGCCGTAACCGCCCATCATGTCGTAGCCATAGCCGTATCCTGGACCCATCATGGTGTGCTCAACTCCTCTGACTGTCAGGTACCGACCCGGATGATCATCGTCCGTACCACTCGTCGTACCAAGCCTGCATCTTCTCGATCTCCGCGCTCTGCGCGTCGATGATTGATGACGTGAGGTCTCGCATCTCAGGTCTGCCGGAAGCACTGCCGGCCATCTGCGACATCATGATCGCTGTCTGGTGGTGGGGGATCATCGCTTCGATGAATGCCTTGTCGAACGGTTCAGCGGCCTCGAGGTCGGCCATGTCCGTGACCCCAGAGCCCATCATGCCGCCCATCATCGAGGACGAGTCTCCGACGTCAGGTACAGGGGTACCGAACCACTCACGGTACCAAGTCCGCATCTGAGCGTTCTCGGCGGTTTGGGTCCGCTTGATGTCCGCGGCGAGCTGGCTGATCTCGGGGTGTTCGGCACGCGTGAGCGCCAGATCGGCCATCTCGATCGCATCGTCGTGGTGAGGGATCATCTGCTCGATGAACATGGCATCCATGCCGCTCGCGGGCACCATACCGACAGGCACGACAGGCTGGACGAGTGCTGCAGTCACGAGGATGCCAGTCAGGCCGACGATGATGAGACCCGCCGCGAAGATTGGTGTGGCTACCCGATGCATGGTCCACCTTCCTTTGCCTTGGGATCCCGTTCAATGCGCTGCCGACGGGCCCATTTACGGCCATTACACCTGGCACGCCAACGCGCGGCGTCGCTGCGGCCCGGACCGTGACACTGTGCTTCACGGCGGGTAGATACCCGAACGACGCCTCCAAGGCACGGATTTCGCCGAAAGCGAACTGCCGCTCGACCCGATCGCCGGGATGGCAGTATCACGGTGGCGGCTGACATCTCACGTTCGTCCACTAGGATCCGGAGGCACAGAAGTGAACGACCAAGTCCTTATGCTGGTCTTGCTGGTCAGCGGTCTGATGCTGGCAACCGGGATCACATTCCAGATCATCACGGGGATGCGCATGCACCGACCGGGGTCATCGCCGCGCAGGAAGTCGCACAGGGTGATCGGCTACTCGGTGGTTGCCCTGAGCCTGGTCCATCTGCCTTTCGGAATACTCGATTTTGTGGAAGCGTTCACGAACTAGCGGTCTCGACCTACATCGCCTCCACGTCGAACCCCGCAGCCGTAATCGCGGCAACGATGGTCTCTTTGGCGACCAGCTTCTCATCGAACAGGACGGACGTCGCGCCCCGCGACAACCCCGCTGTGACGCTTACAACTCCAGGCAGCCCCCTCACCGCGTTCTCCACCTTGCTCGTGCATTCATGGCACATGAGGCCGGGTGTCTTTGCGTGCACCGCATCCATGACGTTCCTCCAATGGTCTTCTCGAGGTCTGTGACTACCTGTCACTGTGCGGCATGCCGCCGCACAGTGACGATACTCGCGTTCCCCTTACTGGTCGATTAGCAGGACGGCCGCGGGCCTAGCTGATGGCCCGCCGAATCTCCTCGAACTGAGCCGAGTCGATCTCGCCACGGGCGAGGCGCTGGCGTGCTATGTCTATCGGGGCCGGGCCAGCCGCAGACGGGGTCTGCGTCGGTCCCGTGTGGCTCACGTCATGGCCGCCCATGGCATTCCCGGAACGCATCATCCAGATCATCGCAAGCGGGCACAAGAGCAGGAACGGAAGCCAGAGAAACATCATCAGAGTTCACTCCTTATGGTTGTCAGAGAATCGAACCGGGCAAGAGCGGGACGACCCAGAACCGCGGCCGCCCCGCGAGAACGTGTCCTAGTAGGTCGAACCCATCATTTGGTAGCCAGTCGAGCTACGGCCCGACCGCTGACCTTGCATCATCGCGGGACCCCCGCGATACGAACGCCCTCCGCCCTGAGACGTGGCGGTCTGTCCGGTACTTGACGTGCCTCCGGCGCACGGTGGCGTGACCTTGCCGCTCGCGACGTCGGAGTGCATCCGGTTGACGTCGATCGATCCGTCAGCCTGGCGGTACTGATCCATGAACGAGTTCATCTCGGCGACTGTGGACGAGTCGAATGTGCCCGACGCGCCGAGCGACCGCATCATGCCGTTACCGCTGAAACCTGCGGCGCTCACTGTCCGAGGTGCCGCAACGGCCGTTCCCACGAGCATGGTGCCAGCGATGAGGCCCGCGAACATGCCGGTGGCGATCTTGATCATGGTGTTCATGACTGTCTCCTGGTTCTTCGCCCATCCGGGCGACTTGTCGTGTCTTGGGAAGCGTGCAGCTCTAGTGAGCAGGGGCCTCGCCGAGCAGGTGGGCCTCAAAGCCGGCATCCACAATCCGGCTGCGAATCGTCTTCGCATCCACGATGTCGGAGTCGAAAAGCACTGAAGTCAGATGCATCGTCCGGAATGCGCGTGCGTCCTTGACTCCCGTCAGGTGAATAAGCTCGGATTCGATCCGGGGAGGGCACGCGTCACAATGCATGCCGTCGGTTTGTATGAGTGCTAGGTTCATGGTGATCCTCTCGCAGCGCCGTGCACATGCAGGCGCAAACGTCATGCCGGTGGTGCGGCTCGATGCGACGCCGTTAGTCGCGGAGCACATGACCGGCGTGAGCCACCCGACGACACGTCGAGGACTCATGCGTCGCGAAAGAACGACTAGACCCGGATGCGCCCGTGCCGGGGGTCTGGCGGAGGAGGCAGTTCGGCTGAGATCGCCGCATCCTGACTGTCGAATCCCTGCGGAATACCGGCAAGCACTCTCGTGGGGAGAACTGCGGAGAGAGCCACGGTGATCTTGGGCGACTCGGCCGATGCTGCAGCCGTCCTGAGCGAGTCGTGAGAGTCCGCCAAGCATGCGCTCGAGCTCGGCATCGCACTTCCCCTCATGGGGGCTCCGAGCGCCGCACCACAGACCACCAGGGTCGTGACAGCCACAAGGGCTAGAACCACGACAACTGACGTCAGTCTGCCGAATGTGCGAACTTGGGTCATGCGGTCCTCAATCTCACAGTTACCACACGCGATGACGCAATGCGTGTGCCACATTGGCAGAATCCACAAGATATACATGACTCAAGTAGCCATGTTTGCGATACTCGCACGCCTGTCACCGATGCCATTCTCTCGGCGTCGGCCTGCTTGAGGGAGCCGCGAAAGCGTATGGAGGGAACCTTCTCTTAGGGTTTCCTGCCGGAGATGACACGGAGACCTTGCGGGGATACCCCTGATGACCGTTCGGGACTTCTCGCCGCGCACAGTCCAGAGTCGCTGCACCGGAGGCCACAGAGTCAACGCGCCTCGCAGCACCCAAGCTGGGGGAATATCTCGTCGCGTTGTATCGGCCCTCGGCATCGCCAAACGCAGGCCGTGGTCGACACGGTAACAGCGCCAGCTGCGCCCCTGGGCCAAGCCGACGGCCATACGGTGATCAGCGCGAAGCGACGGCGGGGACGTGGGCGCGGGATGCCCGATCATCCAGCGGCTTCGAGAACGTGTGCATCTCCCGCCGCGGGGGGACCACCCACGGCCGGTCTAAGCAACAGGGACTGCGAGAGGGCTCTATGAGGGCATCGATATGCCCTCTGAGCTGCGGCTTTGTCCTCTGTGCACCTCTCAGGAGGGCATGATTTGGTGCCCGATTTCGAGCACGCAACAGGGAATTTCAGGCCTCTGACCTGCGGTTTTGGTGCCCCCAAGGGAATTCGAATCCTGATTGTGCTTGTGACTATTGGGACCTATTGGGACTCGTTGGTACAGCGGAGCTGCGGCGAGTCCCAATAGGTACCAACGAGTACCAACAGTCACCA
>CAZMFQ010000018.1:0-23680 GCA_964565645.1 uncultured Eubacteriales bacterium | reverse complement strand
ACGTCCACAACGGCGGCGGCGGTCTGGCTGACGGCACGGATGCGACGCACCACACGGCGGGTGCGACGCAGATGACCGCGACGTACACCTACAACTCGAAGTCGACCGCCTGCTCCGCGTGCCACTCCTCGGCGTTGGGCGCTGAGCACGCGCGCGCGACCTCGACGCTATCGGGGACCGGAGCCAACACCTGCACGAAGTGCCACAACGATTCGACGACCGTCTCGGGCGTGGTCAAGGCGGGCTGGTCGAACAAGAACACGACGAGCAGCTGCTCGAGCTGTCACGCGAACACCGACGGGACGTCGGCGGCCACGGCGCACAGCAACGTCTCCGCTGCACACAACACAGGCACGACGGTTGCGGGGTGCACGGACAAGGGTGCCGGTTGTCACGGTACTGCGGCCAACCCGGATCTGACGACCGTCCACACCGCAGGGTGCGCGCTGACCCGCGCGTGCCACTCGACCACGGTCTACAACGCAGGTTCCAAGACATGCACGAGCGCCACCTGCCACCCGACTGCGAGCTACAGCACGACCACCTACGCACACCGGATCACCACAGACAACGTGAACGGCGATGATTCGATCCACACCGCGACGAGCGGGATGACGACGACGGTCGGTTTCGGCAGTGGTAGCGCGACCGCCGCCTGCTCCGTGTGTCACAGCGCCACTCTGCGGGCCGCCCACAATATCGCCGCCGGCTACGCGACAGCATCCCTCTCGTGGACGAGCGAGTGTCTCGGCTGCCACAACGCCACGAGCCCGATCAACGTGGCGACCATCGTCGCGGCCGGCAACTGGACACATGCGTGCACGGGCAACGGGTGTCATTCGACCACCCAGCAGGCGCACGTCGACGGTGGCACTGACGCGCCCGCGGTCGCCGGTTCGAACTCGACGACGCCGTCCTGCAACAAGAGCGGCTGCCACGCGACGCTCGAGCTGCATGAGCTCCACAACAACGCCGCGGGTGGCTGCGGCCTGTCCGATCCGAATGGCGGATGCCACACGGCAGCCAACCGCGACAAGCGGCCCACGCAGAAGACGTGCGGGGACACAGGTGGTTGTCATGAGGGAATCCAGACGGATCTCGGTCACGGCGTCTCGTCTGGAGGCAAGCTGTGCAACGAGTGCCATACCGCGCTTTCGGGCATGGTATCCGACACCAGCAGCTACCACCACGTGCTGGATTCGGCCACCCCGTATCGAGCGCCGAACACGGGCGGCACGTACCCGACGAGCTCCACGGCGCTCGAGTGCGTCAGCTGCCACGTTGACCACAGCGAGTACAAGGCACTGCCGGGCGGCATCGGCAAGGGCTTCAGCCTGCGCAACAGTGCGACCGTCGCAAACCCGACCGCCACGAACACCGATGACACGCTGTGCCTGAGCTGCCACACCGCCAACATCACCCGCAACACCTCCGGCCAGAAGGCCAACGTCCTCGTCGAGACCATGGTCTGGGACGTGAACGCGACGTGGTGGGCGGCCTCCCCGCACAACTACGACTCTCCGGGCCCCTTCAACGACGGATCCAACTTCTACGCCAACTGCGCCAAGTGCCACGGCAACCTTCAGGGCACCTTGTCCAGCGGCAAGTTCTCGGTACACACGTCCGCCGAGCAGCGACTGCTCAACGCGCTGGGTGACACGACCGTCTATTCGGTCAACGAGGAGCAGATGTGCTTCCGTTGTCACAGTCTCGCGACCGACAACCTTCCCGGAACCAGGAAGCCGAGCAACAACGTCGACTGGTACGGCACGCAGGCAATGAGCAACGCGAACGTCGTGATCTACGGGCAGATGAACGCGGTCTCAAACACCAACGGCCACAAGCCGACCGCGTACGTGAACAAGCATCTGCTCGATGAGGCGGATGAGAACCAGAACTACATCAACGCGAACAAGCACGTCGAGTGTGCCGACTGCCACAACCACCACGCGGTCGGTGACGTCCGGCATGACATCGGCAGCTCCAACGCGGTCTCGGAGGCGCTGCGGGGAGTCACGGGGCAGTCGTTCAACTCCTCGGCGATCTCGACGGTCAACCGCCCGACGGACGCCCAGGTCAATGCCCAGCTCGCCTGGAAGACCTACTCGGACTACGAGTACGAGATCTGCTTCAAGTGCCATTCGAGTGCCAACACGAACATCGCGACATGGGGTGGCACCAAGTCGGGCGCGGTGAGCGCGAACCGCTGGACGAACGTAGCGGCGGACTTCAGCCTCGGCAACCAGTCAAGGCATCCGGTCGTCTCGGCGCTGCCGGCGACGGATCCGAGCGTCGCCTACGGGACGAGCAAGGTGTTCGCCGGCCAGCTGATCGGTATATGGGAGCCGGGCGACACTATGTACTGCTCCGACTGTCACGGCGACTCGACCGCTCCCGCTGCCGGCGACCCGGACAACGCCAACCACGCGCAGGGCCCGCACGGCTCATCGGTCGCGTTCTCGCTGCGCGGTCCGAACACCGACTGGCCGATCAACTCCCGCACCGGGCAGCTCTTCACGCTCAACGACGTGAACTCGGGCGACACTCCGTTCTGCGGCAACTGCCACCCCGGCATCGCGGCGAACAAGGTGCATGCGCGAAACACGACGCACAAGGCGCGGGCGTGTGTGAACTGCCATATCCTCATCCCGCATGGCGGCGGCATGTCGCGTCTGCTGGGAGACGGTGACGGGGCGATGCCTGCGCGCTATGCGTACAACAACGACAAGGGCACGATGTGGATCGCGAGCTTCGTCAAACGATCGGATCCCAACAGTTACACCAAGACCGACTGCCGGGTCACGGCAGCGGGATCGAGTGCGTGCGGCTCAGGCCACACGACGGGCAGCACGACCGGAGGCTCGTGGGAGAATTGGTAGGAGGGCGGCGGCGGACCTGTGGCCAGGCGAGCTGGTTCGCCCCACAATGACCTCGTGAAACGTAGACCCTTCGATAACCTCACCTCGCGCAGGACCTCGCTCGCGCTCATGGTCTTTGCCGCTGCGGTCGGGGCGATCGGTGCGGTGATCCCGCAACAGGCCACCACCTCCTCTGCGGACCTGGAGGCATGGAAGGCGGCCCGGCCGCTGTTTGCGCCCGTCGTGACCGTGCTCGGACTGGACCGCGTCTTCTCCACATGGTGGTTCCTTGCGGCTCTCGCACTGTTCACGCTGGCACTCGCCGTCGCGACTGCGAGGATGCTTCGCGCGGCCGCCGCGCACGCGCGCAGGGCTCCGGCGTCGCCGGGCACGCTGACGGCAGGCGCTGTGCTCGACGAGGTCGTCGAACGCGCGATGGCGGCCGGGTACCGGCCCTCGGCCCCCGGTTCGACCGGCGCCGATGGTCCGATACGGCTGACCCGCCACAGACTGGGATGGTGGGCACCGGCGCTGATGCACGTCGGCATGTTGATCGCGATCCTCGCCGCGTTGTTGTCCGCCGCATACACCTCTCGGTGCGTGATCGACCTCTCTGAGGGTGAGATCTGGTCGCCCGGCGGGCCGTTGCTCGCCGAGGAATCCGGGATCCTGGCTGCCTCCGCAGCGCCGGACCAGCCGCTGCGTCTCGACGGCGTCAAGACCGGAACGTGGGCGACCGGCGAGATCCGCACCTTGCGCGTGGACCTCTCCGTCGGCGACGGCACAGACGGCTGGCGATCCGTCGCGACATCGATCAACCGGCCGTTGCGGCTCGACGGACGTACCGTGTACGCGAGCCCCGGGGAGTTCGGTGAGGCTGCATACCTGGTGCTGACCGACGAGCGCATGCCTGGATCGAACGTCCGCATGGAGTTCCCGTTCACTGCGGCCGGGACCGTGTCCTATAGCGACATCACGCCCGCGGGGTGGCCGACGATCCAGGCCAGATGGGATCCCGATGGTGTACGCGGCAAGGAACTCCTCACGCTACGCATCATTGACGCGACGGGCGCCGAGAGGCGGGTCGGGCTCGACCCTGGGCAGACAGCGACACTCGGCACTTCCACGGTGCGGTTCGCGGTGCGGGGTGCGTGGGCACGTCTGATCGTGGTGCGCCCCTTCGCCGTATCCGCGCTCTTCTTCGGGTTCGCCGTGATCGGCGTCGGTTCGCTGATGCTGTACCTGTGGGTACCGCGGGAGATCGTGCTGGCCGAGGACCCGGACGGAGTGCGCTGTACTTGGCGGGCGGCTCGGATGGGGCGCTCATACGCAGACGAGCGCGATGCGATACTCGGAACGGGCGAGGGGGTGGACCGATGATGCAGTGGGCCCTCGAGGTCGAGACCGCGGTGCATGTCGTCGCGCTGGTGGCCTACGCGCTCGCGGCGGGTGCAGTGGTCTTCGGTGCGATCATGGACAAGCCGCGTCTCGTGCGTGTAGGGAACCTGCTTGCGCTGGTCGGGCTCTCCATCCACACCGTGGCACTTGGGCTCCGCTGGTACGGTACCGGTCACGGGCCGTACCTCACCCGCTATGAGGTGCTGTCCGCCAATGCATGGGTGACCATGCTGCTCTTCGGCGTCATGTCATGGCGACGGCCGCGGACGCGTGCGTTGGCGGTTATCGTCTATCCGGCGGTGCTCTTCCTGCTCGCGATCGGGGTCTATACCGGCCCCGAGGTCCGCATGCTGCCGCCGACGTTCACCGGCATCTGGCTCGTACTGCACGTCGCCTTCTACTTCGTCGCGTTCGCGGCTTCTCTGATCTCGCTCGGGTACTCGGCGCTCTATCTGGCGCACGGAACGGGCTTCGCCGATCGCCTGCAGGGCCTGCCCGACCGGGCGACGCTCGACCGAGAGTCCTACCGCTTCGCCGGGCTGACCTTCGCTTTCTGGGGCATCGGCATGCTCGCGGGCTCCATATGGGCCTACTTCTCCTGGGGTCGGTACTGGGGATGGGATCCGGTGGAGACCTGGTCGCTCGTGACCTGGTTCGTCTACGGAATATACTTGCACCTGCGGCGCTTCTTCGGCGTCAAGGGTTCGGCCGCCGCGTTCGTTCTCGTGATAGGGTTCATCCTCGCGGTGGGCTCGCTGTTCTTCACCTCGCTGCTGACGAACTCGCTCCATGCCGAGTACTTCCGCTGACATCAGGAATGTCGGGGCCACATGTCGCTTCTGATCGTCTTCAACAACTACCTGCACGACCTGGCCACCGGCGTATTCGTCGGTTGTGCGGTCGCGCTCTGGGGGTTGTCCCGCTCGTTGCGGTCCGACCCGTCGCGCGCGGAGTCGCTCGCTCCGGCTTACGACGCACTCTCGCGCGCACTCTGGATAGCCCTCGCGTGGATACTCGTTGGCGGGGTGCCCCGCACGATCTTCTTCCCGTCGTACGAGTTCATCCCCGCGTTGGACAAGGGCATCGTCCCGGCCCTCGTGATCAAGCACATCTTCATGTTCGCTGCTATCGGCGTGGGTGTTTGGGCGTGGTCCGGCGCCCGCCGCGCGTTCGGTCGGGGCCGGAAGGCGGCCTGAGCCGCCCCTCGGCGTCGTGGCACCACCGCTTCGCATCCGATACACTCTGAACCCGCAGACACCCGCCGAGGAAAGGCGCTGGATTCGCGTATGGACGTTCGCGCTCCCAAGGGCACCGCAGATATGCTCCCCGATGTCGCATCGGCCTGGGAGTTCATGACCCGGACCGCGCAGGCCCTGTTCGCGCGCTATGGGTACGAGCCCATCTACACGCCGCTGTTCGAGCACACGGAGGTCTTCGAGCGGGGGATCGGCGAAGCGACAGACATCGTCTCCAAGGAGATGTACACGTTCCTGGACAAGGGTGGCCGCAGCATCACGTTGCGTCCTGAAGGCACCGCGAGCGTCGTCCGGTCCGCTCTGGAGCACAGTCTCGTGCAGCAAGGCTCCTCGGCGAAGCTGTACTACGCGGGTCCCATGTTCCGCTACGAGCGTCCCCAGAAGGGCCGGATGCGCCAGTTCTGGCAGATCGGCATCGAGTGCCTCGGTGCCGCGGAGCCCAGCGTCGACGCCGAGGTGATCACGGTACTGTGGCGGTTCTTCGAGGCCGTCGGCATACCGGCCGCAAACATGCGGTTGCTGATCAACTCGATGGGCGACGAACACTGCCGACCCGCGTACCGCGACAAGGTGGCGGGCTTCATCCGCGCACACGCCGAGGAGCTCTGCGAGGAGTGTAACCGTCGTGCGGACACCAACCCCCTGCGCGCGTTCGACTGCAAGAACCCCGGGTGCCGGGAGGTCATGGCTGCAGCTCCGCTGTTGCGCGATGAACTGTGCGACGAGTGCGCCGAGCACTACGCGGCGGTCAAAGACCGCCTCGATATGTTGTCCATCCCGTATGTGGAGGATCCGAAGCTCGTGCGGGGGCTCGACTACTACACACGCACGGTGTTCGAGGTGCAGGCCGATGCCGGCCTCGGCTCGCAGAACGCCATAGGGGGCGGCGGACGGTACGACCGCCTCTTTGAGGAGTACGGGGGCAAGCCCACACCCGGGCTCGGTTTCGCGCTCGGATTCGAGCGCACGCTGCTCGCGATGCAGGCCGCCGAGGCTCAGGCCCCGGGGCTGCCCCGGGCTCAGGTCTACGTCGCGCGCGTCACCGATGATGTCGCGCGCGACGTGTTCGGACTGACGCAGGCACTGAGGGACTCCGGCGTGGCTGCGGAGATGGATCATCAGGCGCGCTCCCTCAAGGCGCAGTTCAAGCAGGCGGACCGTCTGGGGGCGTCATACGTCGTCGTGTGCGGACCCGATGAGATCGCCGCCGGCGAGGTCACGCTACGCGACATGGGTACCAAACAGGAATCGCGGGTCGCCATAGCGGATCTTTCCGCTGTGGTCTCGGACCTGCTCGTCTAGGAAGAGGTCGGCATGTTCGACGCACGCTATTCCATCCGTTCGCACGTCAACGGCTCGCTCGGGGTCGCCGATGTGGGCGCCTCAGTCGAACTCGCCGGGTGGGTGGCCAAGCGCCGCGACCACGGTGGGCTCATCTTCCTGGACCTGCGTGACCGCAGCGGCGTGATCCAGTGCACGTTCGATCCGGACGCCAGCGGTGCCGCGTTCATCGTCGCCGAGCGCGTCCGGCCCGAATGGGTCGTCTCGCTCTCGGGTACCGTTCGCCGTCGTCCCGAAGGAACCGAGAACCCCAACATGGCGACCGGGCAGGTCGAGGTCGTGATCACGTCAGCGGAGGTACTCAATACCAGCGAGACCCCGCCGTTCGAGGTCGAAGCCGGTATCGACACCGATGAAGTGACGCGCATGCGTTACCGCTACATCGACATCCGCAGGCCCGAGGTGCTCGCCGCGCTGCAGCTGCGCGACCGTGTGACCCAGCGTTTCCGCAAGTCGCTCGAGGCCCGGGGGTTCATGGAGGTCGAGACGCCGGTCCTCGGCAAGTCGACCCCTGAAGGCGCGCGGGACTTCATCGTCCCGAGCCGGATGAACCCCGGCAAGTTCTACGCGCTTCCGCAGTCGCCCCAGCTGTTCAAGCAGCTGTTCATGGTCGCCGGTCTTGAGCGCTACTACCAGATCGCGCGCTGTTTCCGCGATGAGGACCTGCGTGCCGATCGTCAGCCTGAGTTCACCCAGGTGGACATCGAGATGTCCTTCGTCGAGCAGGATGACATCCTGCTCATGATGGAGGAGGTCATGCACGAGGTCATGAAGGAGGCGGGCGTGGACCTCGAGGTCCCGCTGCGCCGCATGGCCTACTCCGAGGCCATGGAGCGTTTCGGCTCCGACAGGCCGGACACTCGCATCGGGATGGAACTTGTCGATGTGAGCGAGGTCTTTGCCGGCTCGGAGTTCAAGGTGTTCGCAGGTGCGCTGGGCTCCGGCGGCGCGATCAAGGGCATCAACGCCAAGGGTGCCGGCGACTGGTCGCGCGGGAAGATCGACGCGCTCAACCAGGTCGCCCTCGACTCGGGCGCCAAGGGACTCGCCTGGGTCGCATTCCCGACCGAAGGGGACGTGAGGTCGCCCATCGCCAAGTTCTTCACCGATGACGAGATGCGCGCGTTGCGCTCGGCCCTGGCCGTGGAGCCGGGCGACCTTGTGCTCATGATCGCGGACGCACGCGATGTCGCGAACGAGGTGCTGGGCGTTCTGCGACTGCACATGGCGGGCGAGCTCGGGATCGAGCGCGCCGGCTTCGACGCGTTGTGGGTCGTGGACTTCCCGATGTTCAAGTACGACCCCGAAGAGGAGCGCTACGCCGCCAACCACCACCCCTTCACGATGCCGTTCGCCGAGGATGTCGATAAGCTCGATACGGCCCCGCTCGAGATGCTGTCATACAGCTACGACCTGATCATCAACGGGTACGAGATCGGCGGCGGCACCTTGCGCATCCACAGCGCAGACCTGCAGCTCAAGGTGCTCGAGCGTCTCGGCCATTCTGCCGAGGAGGCGCGCGAGCAGTTCGGATTCCTACTCGAGGCGCTCTCGTTCGGCGCTCCGCCGCATGGCGGCATCGCGCTCGGCCTTGATCGCCTCATCATGATCCTTGCCGGGGCGAGCTCCATCCGCGAAGTCATTGCGTTCCCCAAGACGAGCAGCGGCAGCGATCCGCTCACTGGGGCGCCGGACACCGTCTCCGCGCGTCAGCTGCGCGAGGTGCATCTCAAGACCGACTAGCCTGAGCAGGAGCTCGGTGCGCCGTCGGCCCGCGGATTGTGGCCTGAATCGTGGCGGGGTACACTTTAGTCGGGCTTCGCCTTGTGCGTGGTGCCGACACTAAAGCGGGTGAACCAACACTTTCACTACGGGAGCTCTATCATTCCGGGGCGGACAGGTATCCTCCGCGAAGAGGAAGCTGGAAGTCATCGGTGCGGGCACCCACCTGCTGAGAAGCAGGTCCACCGCGTCGGTCCACGGCAAGGCGGGGTCGTTCACCGTAGCGGCCCGGAGGAAGCAGAATGCGCAGAACAGTCGTAGTAGCAGTCGCAGTCATGATGGTGCTCTCGCTCGCCGGATGTGGTGGCGGGGGAGGAGACACCGGGGCAGGGGACGCATCGCCGTCTCCCTCGATCGCAGGCACGACCACGCCCGCGTCATCTGTGAGCCAGGTCTCCAGCGATCTTTCCAGCGAGGCGTCAGACACAATCTCGCCTCTCGAGGAGCAGAAGTTCGTCGCCTTCCCGACCGATGAGGACGTCCTGCCGGACGCGATCAAGCAGCGTCTGGAAGCGGCGCAGCCGATGTTGATCTTCTTCGGCGATCCGACGCAGAAGACGAACGACGATCAGGCTGAGGCCATCGACGCCGTCATGGGCGACTATCGTGGGTTGATCAGCCTGGTGACGTTCGACGTCGGCAAGTACGTCACCTCCGATCAGGACGGCACGATCGAGATCAAGGCGGGCATGGAGAACGACCCGACCGCAAAGAAGGTCGCGCGGCTCCTTGGTAGTGACTACCTGAACATCAAGTTCACGCCGTATCTCGTGTTCGTGAACTCGGACGGATATATCACGCACCGAGTTCGCGGCTACGTCGACTCCGCACTCATCGAGCGTGAGGTCCTCAGGGCGACCGAGTAGCCCGCTGTGACCACGCTGTTCGACGATTCGGCCGACGAGGCGATCAGCAAAGGGGCTCCGCTCGCCGCGCGCATGCGGCCGAGGACCATCGACGAGTTCGTCGGCCAGTCCGATGTCGTGGGAATCGGCACCCCGCTCCGTGCGGCCATCGATCAGGACCGCATCTCGAGCGTCATCCTGTTCGGCCCCGCGGGCACGGGAAAGACCTCCCTCGCCCGCATCATAGCCAATGCGACCGAGTCCGCGTTCACCGAGGTCTCGGCGGTCACGTCGGGAGTCGCCGACATACGCAAGGCCATCGAAGCGGCGCGCGACCGACTCGCGTTCTCAGGGCAGAAGACCATCCTGTTCGTCGATGAGATCCACCGGTTCAGCAAGTCCCAGCAGGACGCGTTGTTGCACGCGGTCGAAGACCGGCTCGTGGTCCTCATCGGGGCAACGACCGAGAACCCGTTCTTCGAGGTCAACGCCCCGCTCATCAGCCGTTCGAGGGTCGTCGAACTCGGCCCGCTCAGTGATGACGCCGTTCGCGCCATTCTCATCCGCGCCCTCACGGACCCGCGCGGGCTCGGGGGCGGTGTCGCGCTCGATGACGAGGCGCTCGACGCGATCGTGAGGACATCGGGCGGAGACGCGCGCGTTGCGCTGACTACCCTTGAACTCGCGGCGCAGGCGGTCGAGTACGCCGATGAGCCGCGTGTCACCCTCGACGATGTGGCGGGTGCCACCCACACGAGAGTGCTTGCCTACGACAAGCAGGGGGACTCGCACTACGATGTCGCCAGTGCGTTCATCAAGTCCATGCGCGGAGGCGATCCCGATGCTGCCGTGTACTGGCTCGCCCGCATGGTCCACGGGGGAGAGGACCCGAAGTTCATCGCGCGGCGGATCATGATACTGGCGGCCGAGGACATCGGGAACGCCGACCCGCGCGCGGTCCTCGTGGCTCACGCGGCCTTCAAGGCGGCGGAGTCGATAGGCTGGCCGGAGTGCCGGATCAACCTCGCGCAGGCTGCCATCTACATGGCGCTCGCTCCCAAGTCGAACGCATCCTATCTGGCGATCGACGCGGCGCTCGATGATGTCCGCAACGGTCCGGCGCGTCTTGTCCCGAGTCACCTGCGCGACCGTCACCGGCCAGGATCGGACGCGTACGGTCCCTATCTGTACCCTCATGATCATGCCGGCGGCTGGGTCTCCCAGCGCTATCTGCCTGAGGGACTCGAGCCGGGAACCTTCTTCAGGCCTACGGACCGTGGCTGGGAATCGTCGCGCTCGCGGGTGCGCGACGCCGGGCCCGACGATCCGCCCACGCAGGCGGGCACCGCCGGGGACGACCGCTGACCTCGCGGGATGCGGCATGGCGGCTCCTCGGCTCTGCTACACTTGAGGTCGTCGATCGACCCCTGTTGGGGCTTTGGAAAGCAGACCGTGGACACACTTCGACTCATCCTGGTGATCTTCGCCATAGCGGCATGCGGCGCGGGCGTCTATGCGGCCGTCGAACTCGCCCGAGCGGCTGGTTCGACGCGCCGGTTCGCCGACGACACGCGAGAACGCCTCGTGCCGTTGCTGGAGAAGGCGGATGTCACTGTGGACGCGATCAACGCCGAGTTGCTCAGGATAGACGGGATCGTGACCCAGTTCGAGGAGGTCAGCGACCGTGTGAGTTCGACGACGAGCGCGGTCCACGATGTGGTCAACGCGCCGTTGGAGGCTGTTGGAACCGGGGTGCGCGGGGTGGTCTCGGCGTGGCGAAAGTCCCGGAAGAACGCATAGGATCCACAAGCGATTTCACGGAGGAGCGCATGTCCACAGACAATATCGGCCTGAGCGTGCCAGCCAGGCCCGAGTATGCCAAGACGGTGAGGATGACAGCCTCGGCACTCGTGAGCCGCTCCGGCATGACCTATGACGAGGTCGACGATGTGCGTATGGCCGCCGAGGAGGCGTTCGTGTACGCCGTCGACCACACGGACGCCAGTGACGAGATCCGCCTGGATTTCACGCTGTCCGAGGACTCGTTCGTCATCAGGGTGGGGCTTGGTGACGCGTCCCGCGTCGCCGATGAGGACGGCGAGCGGCGTGCGGCGTACGCGACGTTCATCCTGCAATCGGTCTGCGATCGGTTCGAGATGTCGAGCGACGAACGGGGCCCGCATCTCACCCTGGTCAAGAACCTACCGCCGGTCGACGACTCGGTGGAGTCCGAAGATGCCGATAGCTAGGCGCCCGCAGAAGCAGAACTCTCGGAGACTGACCTGGGACAAGCAGTTGACCCGGGAGTTGTTCCGCGCGTACCGCCTCGAGGGTGATGAAGCTGCTCGCGACGAGTTGATCACCATGTATCTGAACCTCGTCAAGTACCTTGCGAGCCGGTTCCGCAATCGGGGCGAGCCGATCGATGACCTCGTCCAGGTGGGTACCATCGGTCTGATCAAGGCGATCGACCGATTCGACATCGATCGCCAGGTGGAGTTCACCACCTACGCGACGCCCACCATCGTCGGTGAACTCAAACGATACTTCCGCGACAAGGGCTGGGCTATCAAGGTCCCACGCAGGTTGCAGGAGTTGTCGTTCAAGGTGAATCAGGCCATCGACGCTCTCACCCAGCGCCTCCAGCGTTCCCCGTCGATCCCCGAGATCGCCGAGTATCTGGGCGTGACGTCCGAGGACGTGCTCGAGGCCATGGAGACGAGTGAGGCCTACAACTTCGTATCGCTCGAAAGCGACCGTGGGGGAGACGGCTCCGACTCGTTCAGCATCCTCGAGTACATCGGTAAGGACGATCAGCTGATGGCCGTGGTCGACGACCGGGCGACACTGGCAGAGGCCTTGCAGAAACTCACGCCACAGGAGCAGAAGGTACTGTACCTGCGCTTCTTCGAAGGGCTCACGCAGACTGAGATCGCAAAGCAGCTCGAGATCTCACAGATGCAGGTCTCGCGTCTTCTGCGACGCACACTCAGGGTGCTGCGCGAGAACATCGTGAGGGAGCCGTAGGCCTGTGAGCGCCGACCGCCGCAGAGACAGAGTGGCTCAAGCCGCCATCATCGCATGGGCGACCATAGGCTGGCTCATCGTCGCGGGCGGTGTCTTCTGGCTGCTCAAGCTGGTTGCGCCCGCCCTGGTCCCCTTCATGATGGGCGGAGTCCTCTTCCTGATGTTGCGGTGGCCCGTGAACGCCATGGAGGCGCGCGGCATGCGGCGGGTCTGGGCCGTACTCGTGTGCTACCTGCTCATGTTCGCGGTGATCTCCGTCTTCAGCACGTTCGTCGTCCCCGCCGTCATCGCCCAGCTCCAGCAGTTCTCCTCGGATCTGCCCCGTTACTACCGTCTCGCCGAGGCCTGGTGGACGGGAGTACAGGGTCAGGCCGAGAGCATCGTGTTGCCCGAGTGGGTGCGTTCGGCGCTCGTTGACGCGGCCAAGGCGATCACTTCACGACTTGGCGCGATCGCATCCTCGGTCGCGGGCGGCGTCCTCAGTGCTGGTCAGTCGGCCGCGACCCTGGTCGTCGACCTGGTCCTGGCACTGGTCATCGGGTTCTGGGCGCTCAAGGACATGCCCAAGGTCCGGGCAGAGGTCATGCAGCTGGTGGGGGAGCACCGGCGCGGTGAGGCGGACATGATCGCGGAGACAGTGCTTCGCGTATTGGGTGGCTACATCCGGGGCCAGATCATCGTCTCTGCCGTCACGGGCGTGCTCGTGTGGTTGGGCCTTGCGCTGGTCGGCGTTCCCTACGCTCTCGTGCTCGGCCTTGTCACCGGACTGCTGAACGTCGTGCCGTACGTCGGGCCGTTCATCGGCGGTCTCTCCGCCGCCGTCGTGGGCCTGTTCATCTCGCCTCTGACAGGTCTGCTCGCGATCGCCGTGGTTCTTGGCGCGCAGCAGCTCACGGACATATTCATAACACCGCGCGTCATGTCGGAGCAGGTCGACCTGCATCCGCTCCTCGTGATATTCTCGCTGCTCGTCGGCGGCACGCTCTTCGGCTTCCTTGGGCTGATCCTCGCGATTCCCGTGGCCGCTATCATCAAGGGCCTGTTCGTCTACTACTACGAGAAGCACACGGACAAGGTCCTCGGCACAGAAGACGGCGTGTTGTTCAGAAGCAAGCCCGCTGATGACGAGGCGGGAACCGATGAGGCCGAGGAGACCAAGAACGTCGGCATCGACGCCAAGAACGAGGAGACAGACGCGTGAAGTCCGCTGAGATCAGAGAGAGCTATCTTTCGTTCTTCGAGAGCAAGGGCTGCAGGAGGCAACCGAGCTCCTCGCTCATTCCCGACGATCCTTCGCTGCTGTTCACGAGCGCCGGGATGGTGCAGTTCAAGCCCGTGTTCCTGGGCCTGAAGGACCTCGGCTTCACGCGGGCGACCACGTGCCAGAAGTGCCTGCGGACCACCGACATCGACATCATCGGCACCACGGGGCGGCACCACAGCTTCTTCGAGATGCTCGGCAACTTCAGCTTCGGCGACTACTTCAAGAGCGAGGCGTGCGCCTGGGCATGGGAGTACTCGACGGCCGTGCTTGGGCTCGATCCCGGGCGCATCTGGATATCCATTTATGAAGACGACGATGAGGCCGAGGCGATCTGGCGCGACGAGGTCGGCATCCCGGCCGAGCGGATCGTGCGCATGGGCGCGAAGGACAACTTCTGGTCGGCCGGGCCGACGGGCCCCTGCGGCCCTTGCTCGGAGCTCTACTACGATCAGGGCCCCGAGGTCGGCTGCGGCAGCGACGAGTGTCGTCCGGGGTGCGATTGCGATCGCTATCTGGAGTACTGGAACCTCGTCTTCATGCAGTTCGACCGGCAGGAGGACGGCACGCTCGTGCCGCTTCCCAAGAAGAACATCGACACGGGGATGGGCCTGGAGCGCGTCGCGGCCATCATGCAGGGGGTCCACTCGAACTTCGAGACCGACGACCTGCGCGCGCTCATGAGTGTGGCCGAAGAGCTCACCGGCGTGGCCTACGGTTCCGGCGGTAGGCCGGACACCTCGCTGAGGATCCTCGCCGACCATGCGCGCGCTGTCACGTTCATGATCGCGGACGGCGTGCTCCCGTCGAACGAGGGACGCGGCTACGTACTGCGTCGACTTCTGCGCAGGGCCGTGCGTCACGCCCGGCTCCTCGGCAGGACCGAGCCGGTGATGAACACGCTCGTCGAGGCGGTCGTGGAGCGCTTCGGCGTTCCCTACCCCGAGATCGTCGAGCATCGGGACCTCATCCTTCGGATCACCGAGGCCGAGGAGCAGCGCTTCGCAGCCACGCTTCGACAGGGACTCGCGTTCCTCGACACCGAGATCGCCGCACTCCGCGATGCTGGTTCCATCGTGCTCGACGGGGGCAAGGCATTCGCCCTTCATGACACGTACGGATTCCCGGCGGAACTCACAGCGGAGATCCTCGAAGAGCACGGGATGACCTATGACGCCGAGGCGTTCTCGGTCGAGATGGAGGCGCAGCGGGACCGCGCGCGCGCAGCCGTCAAGGACGAGTCATGGAACGTGGCCGGCGGAGCCTTCAACGAGATCCTCGCTGTATCCGGCCCCACTCGTTTCGTGGGATACGAGTCCGATTCGGTCTCAGCCACGGTCGTCGCGATCGTGTCCGATGGCGTGACCGTGCAGAGTATCGCCCAAGGAGCGACCGCAGAGGTCGTCCTTGATGTCACGCCGTTCTACGGCGAGCAGGGTGGGCAGGTCGGCGACACCGGGACGATCGCTTCAGCGGCCGGTGCGGTGTTCGCTGTGAGTGACACGAAGCTCCCTGTCTCCGGCGTCGTTGCGCACGTGGGCGTCGTGGAGGCTGGAACGCTTGCGGTCGGCGACGTCGTCGAGGCGAACATCGACGTCATGCGTCGGGAGCGGATCCGCCGCAATCACACCGCGACCCATCTGCTCCACTGGGCTCTGCGTATGGTCCTGGGTGAGCATGTGCGCCAGAGCGGTTCGCACGTCGCTCCCGATCGCCTTCGTTTCGACTTCACCCACTTCGAGGCGCCGACGGCCGAGCAGCTCGCCAAGGTCGAGAAGATGGTCAATCACAAGATCATGGAGAACCACCCGGTCCGCGCATACGAGACATCTCTCTCCTCGGCCAAGGAGACCGGCGTGACCGCCCTGTTCGGCGAGAAGTACGGTGAGTTCGTGCGGGTGCTCGAGGTAGGCAACTTCTCCAAGGAGCTCTGCGGCGGGACGCATGTCGCGCGTACGAGTGAGATCGGCCTGACCAAGATCGTCGGTGAGGGCAGCGTGGGTGCCAACCTGCGACGCATCGAAGCGGTGACGTCGTTCGACGCTCTCGACTACGTGGATTCACTCGAGGCCGAGATCCTCGAGACGGCGGCAGTGCTCAAGGTGCAGAAGTTCGATATCTCCGAGCGGACGGCGACCCTGGTCAAACGGGTCAAGCAGCTTGAGTCGGAGCAGCAGCGTACGGCCGACGCCCTCTCGGAGTCCGGTGTGACCGAGATCCTTGCTGGCATGGTCGACGTGGGCTATCCGCTGCTGGTCGCGCGCGTCCCCGACATGAAGGCCAAGGGACTGCGCGCTCTGTCGGACATCATCCGCAACAGGATGGGCGGCGGTGCGGTCGTCATCGCCACGGTCGACATCGAGTCCGGCAAGCCGCTTCTGCTGGCAGCGAGCGGCGAGGAGGCCGTGGCAGCCGGCTTCGATGCGGGTGAGATCATCAGGCGAGCCGCCCCTGCGATCAAGGGCGGTGGCGGCGGCAAGCCACAGATGGCCCAGGCCGGCGGTTCGGACTCCACAGGTGTGGACGAGGCACTGTCGATCGCGCGCGAGATGCTCGGCGCCGGCTAGCCATGAGGATGCTCGGCCTCGATATCGGCGAGCGCCGGGTCGGGGTGGCCGTGAGCGATCCCGATGGACGCGTGGCCACACCGCTCAAGGTCCTGCCTGCACCGCTGTCCTCGGACATCTCCGGGCTCAAACGCTTGCTCGAGGACTATGAGGTCGAGGTCGTGGTGGTCGGTCTGCCGCTGTCCATGGACGGCACCGAGGGGCCGCAGGCGCTCGTGGTCCGCGCTGAGGTCGACCGCCTCAAGCAGCGTTTCCCGGCCCTGGAGTGGCGATTCCACGATGAGCGCCTGTCGTCTGTGGCCGCCCAGCGCATGATGGCCGAGGCGGGTGCCGACTCGCGCCGTCGTCGCGGTTCGGTCGACATGGTGGCCGCCTCGATCATGCTGCAGTCCTATCTGGATTCCCGGACGGAAGGTCGTTGACGGGCATGGATGCGCGAAGCGGCGCACACCACGTTGCTCGACGTCGGGCAGCCACCCGCGTTCTGACCGTCACCGCAGCCGTCCTTGCGACGCTGTTGCTCGCGTTGGCCGCCGTGTTCTCGTGGGTCTTCCTGGTGCCCGGGCATGACGTCGCGCCCGGGCAGACCGCTCGCGTGGAGATCCCCCCGGGCGCGTCGACCGCCGCCATCGGCACGCGTCTCGTCGATGCCGGCGTCATCGCGAATGCGAACATGTTCCGGATCCGGGCGCGTCTCGCCTCGGCTGACGGGGAGCTGCGCCCCGGCACCTATGAGTTCACCACCGGATCGTCGTACGCGAGCGTGATCGACCGTCTGCGCGAGGGCCCTCAGGCGGCGTTCGTCACACTCGCGATTCCCGAGGGCTTCGTGATCGAGCAGATCGCGGAACGCGTCGAGGCCGGACTGGGCATACCTGCCGAAGAGTTCATCGCGCTCGCGAAGGGAGGGGCCGCCGGGTTCGCGGGCGACCACCCCTATCTGGCGGACGCGTACGCGGGCTCGTTGGAGGGCTACCTCTTTCCCAAGACCTACGAGGTCAGGCAGGGGGCCACGGCCTCGGACGTCATCGGGATGATGCTCGACCAGTTCGACACCGAGATCGGGCAGGTCGACCAGGGCTACGCCCAGGCGCAGGGTCTCTCGCAAGCCGAGCTCGTCACCTTGGCCTCCATGATCGAACGGGAGGCGAAGCTCGCCGAGGAACGTCCGCTCGTGTCCTCGGTCATCTACAACCGTCTTGAGATCGGCATGAAGCTCGAGATCGATGCGACGATCGAGTACGTGCTGCCCGGTAACCGGTTCAGGCTCTCGGCGAAGGATCTCCGGCTCGACAGCCCCTACAACACGTACCGCAATGCCGGCCTGCCGCCCGGCCCGATCTCGAATCCAGGGTTGGCCTCACTTCAGGCTGCGGCTTCTCCTGCGCCCACCACGTACCTCTACTATGTGCTGACGGGTAAAGACGGTTCGCACACGTTTTGCACCACTCGCGCAGAGTTCGATGTTGCCAAGCGTAAGTCCAAGGAGGTCTTCGGTCGATGAGCGCTCATGATGCTCCGGTGCTTGCCGGGCCCGATGAGGCGATCCGTATCGACGGCGCCCGTAAGATATATCGCGGGGGCCGTGAGGCGGTGACGGATGTCTCCGTGCTCGTGGACAGGGGAGCGGTGCACGGACTGCTCGGACCCAATGGTGCCGGAAAGACCACCACGCTCAAGATGCTGTTGGGGCTCGTCACCCCCAGTGCGGGTTCGTTCTCGATCCTGGGCAGGCCCGTGACCGCATCGAACAGGGCCGAGCTCGGCTTCCTCCCCGAGCAGCCGTACTTCCCGCCGCTGCTGACCGCTGCACAGGTGATGCGCTTCCACGGCCGCCTGGCGGGCATGGACGCGCACGCCATAGAGGCACGCACCGCGGAGCTCCTGCCGCGTGTCGGGCTGGAAGGCAGGGCGTCGACGCTCGTCTCCAAGTTCTCTCGCGGCATGATGCAGCGCCTCGGGATCGCCCAGGCGATGATCTCTTCGCCGGCGATCCTCATCCTCGACGAACCCGCCTCGGGACTCGATCCTGTCGGCCAGCGTGATATCCGCAACCTGATCCTCGAGCAGCGTGACGCCGGGACGACGGTGCTCCTGTCCTCCCATCAGCTCTCCGAGGTCGAGGCGGTCTGCGACGAGGTCACGATCCTGAACCGCGGGCGAGTGGCGCGTCGAGGGCACATCGACGAACTGCTCAGCGTAGCGGGCCAGAGCTCCGTCACGGCCCGCTCCTCGGCATCCGAACTGCCCGCCGCGATAGCCGGACTCGTCACGGACGTTGCGTTCGGAAGCGGCACGTGGGTCTTCTCGATCCCCGCCGAAGAGTCACGCCGTGTCGTCGACGCACTCGATGACGCCGGGTGGGAGCTTCTCGCGCTGCAGCCGAAGCGCCAATCGCTGGAGGACTACTTCGCGCGGCTTGTGGAGTCCGATCGCGGGGAGGTGATCGCGCGATGACCGGACGCATCCTCGCACTCTCGTCCTCCGTGTTCGCCGATGCGATCCGACGCAAGGTCGTATGGGTCGTGCTGTTGTTCGCGGTCGTGCTCGCGTTCGCGATCCCGGCGTTGCCTAGCTACGGTACCGGCGTGGCCGAGGCCGTCTACCGTGAGGTCTCACTCGCGCTCATGTATGTGGCGCTCGTCGTGGTCACGCTCGCCTTGGCGGCCAACCGGGTCCCCGGCGAGATCGAGCGGCGTACCGTCTACAACGTGCTTGCTCGGGGAGTGCGACGTTGGGAGTACCTTGTCGGGACATGGATCGGCGTGTTCCTCACCGTCGGCGCGGTGGCCCTCGCGTTCTGTGCGGTTTCGATAGGGCTCGGGTTGCTCAACTACGGGGTCTTCATGCCGACCCTCGTAGAGGGTGCCCTGGCGATCTGGTTGGAAGCAGGGGTGCTCGCCGCGCTGTGCGTGGCGGTCGCTTCGGCCGCGGGGCCTGTCGTCGTCACGGTGGCGGCGTTGGCCTTCCTGTTCCTGGCGCACGCGCGATCGGGCTTGCTGGCGCCCGACACACTGGCCTGGAGGCTCTACCCGTCTCTCGACACATTCAATATCATCGCGCCCGTCTCGCACGGGAACGGGGTCTCGGTCGCCTACCTTGTCACGATGATCGTCGCGTTCGCCGCGTGGGTCTGCCTGTTGCTGCTCGTCGGTTCCGCGGCGTTCAGTCGAAGGGACCTGTGACGCCATGTCCGGACGCATGTCGCAACCCGTCATGCTCGTCATGCTGGTGATCGTCCTGCTGGCCGTGGCACTCGCTGCGCAGGGTCTGGCGGATCGCATGGTCGCGCCGGCGCCCACAGGCGGAACGACGCAGATCGTGGGCCGCGCGGGATTCGCGTATCTGACCGGCCTTCGTGTGTTCGTCGCTCAGGTCCTGTGGAACAGGATCGAGCCCATATTCCACGAGTACTATTCCGGCGTCCCATTGGACGAACAACAGTACATGCTGACCACGTTCGATCTCGTGACCAGGCTCGACCCGCAGTTCGAGCAGCCGTACTACGTGGGCCCCTGGATCCTGGCCCGTAGCGGTCACGTCGAGGCCGCGGTCGAGCTTGCCCGAAAGGGCGTCGAGAACGCGCCACGCTCGGGCCTGCTGCGGTCGAGTTACGCGCAGATCCTCATGCTGTTCAGCAACGACCTCGCAGAGGCCGTCGCGCAGGCCGACGTCGCGTTCGGCCCGGATGTGACCTGGACCGATCCGGTCGAGCAGCACGACGCATACGGGGCGGTGCGGGCCGTGTACATCAAGGCGGGCCTGACCGAGCGCGCCGATGCGGTGCTGTCTCGCATCGAGGAACTCGACGCGAGCATCGGTGACGCGATACCCTCCTCCGGTCACGATCACAACGGCGACGGCGTTCCGGATCACTAGAAAGGGCACCATGAGCCTGTTCTCTCCCGACGAGTACCTCGTCGACGTTCACGCCATCGACCTCGAGCACCTCAGCCGGTCCGGCATCGACACGCTGCTGGTGGACCTGGACAACACGCTGCTTCCCAGGGACACCAATGTCGTGCCCCAGGAGTTGCGTGACTGGGCGGCCACGCTCGCGGCCCGCGGATTCAGGGTCTGCCTCGTCTCGAACAACTGGCACGAGAGGGTCAAGACGGTCGCCGATGAGCTGGGCTTCGACCTTGTCGCCAAGGCCGTCAAGCCGCTGCCGTTCGCGTTCCTGAGGGCGCTCGGCAAGGTCGGGTCCACGAGGTCGCGCGCGGCTGTGGTGGGGGACCAGTTGTTCACCGATGTCTTGGGCGGTCGGCTCCTCGGCATGCACACCGTGATGGTGGCTCCCCTGTCGCAGACCGACCTGCCGCACACGTTGTTGCTCAGGCGTCTCGAGCGCTTGGTGCTGGCAGGCCGGACGCCCCTGCCTTAGACTCTTGGCAGGTCGCACTCCCATCGAACCGGAGCTCCCTTGACCTCACGCATCAACGGACGTACAAGACTGGCCGGTGTCGTCGGCAATCCGCTCGACCATACGCTGTCACCGGCGATGCACAACGCGGTCTATGAGGCGCTCGACCTCGACTGGGTCTACATCCCGCTGCCCCTTGAGGACGAGACCGATCTCATGCGGTTCCTGGGCGCTGCCCGCGTGCTTCCATTCGTCGGGTTCAACATCACCATGCCGTTCAAGCAGGCGATGCTCTCGATGTGCGACGAGGTCGCGATGCTGGCGCAGATGGCGGGCGCGGTGAACACTGTGCACTGCGTGGGTGGCCGGTACATCGGCTACAACACCGACGGGCGGGGCCTGACCGAATCCCTGGCGGCTGAGACGGGGTTCGATCCGGAAGGCAAGTCGGTCGCGATCGTCGGAGCGGGTGGTGCGGCGGGAGCCGCATTGGTGGCGCTCATCCTCGGCAAGGCGGCGCGGGTGAGCATCGTGAACCGTTCGATGGACCGCGCGGACGAACTCATCGAACGTGTCGAGTCGCATGCTCGCGCCACGGAACTGGTCACCGTAGGGTTGTCGGGCGGCGAGGAGACCGTCGCGACGGCCGACCTCGTCATCAACGCCACCCCCCTTGGAATGAAGGATGGCGACCCGAGCCCGGTCCCGACCGAGTGGCTCAGGCCGACCCAGGTCGCCTGCGACATGATCTACAGAGCGGCCACGACTCCATTCGTCGAAGCTGCACGCGCGGCAGGGGCGACGGCTGTGGACGGGCTCGGCATGCTCGTGCACCAGGGAGCGATCGCCGTCGACATCTGGAGCGAGTCGGCCCAGGTCCGCACCCCCCGTGATGTCATGCACACCGCCGCGCTTGCGGCTCTGCGACGCGACGCTTCCGAAGGCGGCCGAGAATGAGCGCCGCCAGCGGCAAGCGGCTGGGCAAGGTGCTGGTTCAGTCCGGCATCATCACGCAGGACCAGCTCGAAGAGGCCCTTGCGCAGGATGACGGCCTGTCGCTGCAGGCGACCCTGTCCAATCTCGGATACGCCGACGACGTCAAGATCGCGCAGACTGTCGCAAACGCGATGGGACTGGTCTATGTCGACCTCGGTACCTACGAGATCGACGCCAACGCCGCGACCAGCCTCTCCTCGGACCTGGCCAAGCGCTATACGGTGTTGCCGATCAAGGTCCAGGACGACGAGCTGATCGTCGCGATGTCCGATCCGGCGAACATCTTCGCCATCGACGACCTGCGTATCGTCACGGGCTACGAGATCCGTCCCGTGGTCGCCGCGGAAAGTGACCTGGTCTCCGCGATCGAGCGGTTCTCGGCGAACCAGCAGAACGTCGAGGACATGGTCGGCGACCTCGAAGAGTCCGTCACGGTCGGTGGTGACGAGGAGGAGGGCGATCTCTCCGATGATGCGGCACCCGTCGCCAAACTCATGAACGTGATCATCACGGAGAGCATCCGTCAGGGCGCCGGTGACGTCTACATCGAGCCGCACGAGACCGAGATGCGCGTCAGGTTCCGCGTCGACGGCGTCTGCCAGGAGATCTTCAAGAGTCCCAAGAAGATGCACAGGCAACTCATCAGCCGTCTCAAGATCAACTCCGGAATGGACATCGCGGAGAAGCGCATCCCTCAGGACGGGCGTTTCGGCGTCGTTCTGGATGGCAAGGCCATCGACTTCCGTGTCGCTGTGCTGCCGCTCGTCCATGGTGAGCTCGCCGTCCTGCGTCTGCTCAGACGCGACTCGATCATGATGTCTCTTGAGGACCTCGGGTTCTTGGAGCAGCCGCTGCAGAGACTGCTCGACGCGCTGGCGCTCCCGTACGGCGCCATCCTGGTGACCGGGCCTACCGGTTCCGGCAAGTCCACGACGTTGTACGCGGCTATCAACCGCACCAACGACATCACCACGAACCTGATCACCGTCGAGGACCCGGTCGAGTACCGGCTGGCCGGCCTCTCTCAGGTGCATGTGAGCGAGAAGGCGGGACTCACCTTCGCCGCGGCTCTTCGGTCGATCCTGCGCCAGGACCCCGACACGGTCATGATCGGTGAGATCCGTGACAAAGAGACCGGGACGATCGCGATCGAGGCCGCGCTCACCGGCCACCTCGTTCTCTCGACCCTGCACACCAACGACGCGCCCTCTGCCGTCACGCGTCTCACGGAGATGGGCATCGAGCCGTTCCTCACAGCCTCGGCCATCACCTGCGTGCTCGCGCAACGTCTCGCCCGGAGGCTGTGCAGCGAGTGCAAGGAGGAGTACACGCCCGAGGAGTCCGCGCTCGAGCGCATAGGCTTCCCGTTCGAACCCGGCCGACCCCCGAGGCTCTTCAGGGCGAAGGGCTGCAAGAAGTGCAACGGTATCGGCTACAAGGGCCGCATGGGTATCCACGAGGTCCTCACCATGTCCGAGACTCTCGAGCGCATGACCGTGGAGAACGCGACAGCCGACGAACTGAAGCGCCAGGCCGTCTCAGAAGGCATGCTCACCCTGCGCGACGACGGGTTCGAGAAGGTCCGTCTCGGCCAGACTTCCATCGAGGAGATCCTCCGCGTGGTCGTCTAGCTCTCGAACGGTCGCTGCTCTCCGGCGAACCCGCTGGTAGCGGTTGTGCGGCCTGTTCCTTCGTGAGAAACTGAAGGCGCTCGCCTCCGGGCGGGCCTGCTTTCGCATGTTCGTACTCAACCTGCTCCTGTACGGCCTGGGAGGTGTCGCGCAGCATGGCTGACAACGGTATCGGTGACTACTTCATCAGTGACGTGGATGATGAGTTGCTCGATGAAGAAGACGAGCTGATCGCCGCTCCTGTGGTCGTTCCTACCGTCGCGACGAAGGCGGCACCTGCTCCCGCGCAGCCGCAGGTCGCGCCGGTCGCGGAGGCTCCGGTCCCCGCTCAGGCCCCCGCCCCGGCCCCCGTCGC
>CAZMFQ010000017.1:0-35900 GCA_964565645.1 uncultured Eubacteriales bacterium | reverse complement strand
GCGGCGCGCGCCGCACCCCCCAAGCCTAGGAGGCCACGATGGACCGCTATCTGAGAAACGCCGTCGCAGTCCTGTTCGCGACCGCCCTGACCGCCATGGCCGTCTACGGGATCGTGCTTCTCGTGAGCCCGGGCGGGAGCTACACGTCGCTTGCGAGCAGCAGCGCTTCTACCGGACAGGCCGGGGTCCAGACGTGCCCCGCCACGGGATGCACCGCCTCGAGCTGCCACGCCACATCGGGCGGACGCGGCGCGTCGCGCGGAGGCTCGGTGGCGACGCAGCGTCAGGCTCCGGCGGGCTTCGAGTTCGACGACTGATCACGATCGCGCAGAAGCGCGTTTGACATCTCGCTTGCCGGGCAACATACTGACTGACTGTCAGTCATTATTGCGGCGAGCGAGAGGGCAGAGGGCCCCCTCGCTGTATGGAGGGGGTTCTCATGCGTCTGGGCGCGCTCATCTTCAAGAACGTCCTGCGTCAGAAGACCAGGACGCTGCTCACTCTGCTGGGCATCAGCATCGGTATCGCGACCATCATCGCGCTGGGGGCGGTCGCCGACGGTCTGAGCGAGACGTTCTCGGGGGTGATCAACTCGGGCGAGGCGGACTTCATCGTCACGCAGGCCGGCAGCTCCGACCTTGCCCTTTCACGCATCGACCAGACTCAACTCGAGAAACTGGCCGAGGAGGACGGCGTCGACGAGGTCCTCGGCGTGAACCTCGGCGTGACACAGATCGGCTCGAATCCATACTTCATGACGCTCGGCCTCGAGCCTGCGGCCCTCGAGTTCGGAGGGTTCAAGATCACCGAGGGCCGCGCGTTTCGGGCCGGCTCCGAGGAACTGTTGCTCGGCAAGGTGGCCGCCTCCACGCTCGACAAGTCGGTCGGCGACACCCTCGAGGTCTTCGGCACGTCCTATGACGTCGTGGGCATCTACGAGTCCGGCGAACAGGTCCAGGACGGCGGCGCTGCGTTGCCGCTTCAGACCGTGCAGCGCCAGACCAAGACCGAAGGCAAGGTCACGCTCGCGTTCGTGAAGGCCGCCAAGGGCACCGATATCGAGGAACTCACCGCGCGCCTGGATGACGACTACGCGGGCGAGCTGGTCACCATCAAGAACGCCGACGAGATCTCCCGCGCCGACCAGGGCACCGAGATCATCAACGGCGCGACCTGGATGATCTCGGCGCTCGCCATCGTCATCGGCGGCATAGGGGTCATGAACACGATGATCATCTCGGTGTTCGACCGTGTCCGGGAGATCGGCGTGCTCAAGGCCGTCGGCTGGCGCAGGCGCACCGTCATAGCGATGGTCCTGGGCGAGGCGGTGATCATCGGGCTGGCCTCGGTCGCGATCGGATCGGCGCTCGCGATGGCCGTGCTCGTGCCGTTGTCCAACGCCGAGGCCGTCAAAGCCTTCCTCTCCCCCGCCTACTCGTGGGAGCTGTGGGGACGCGCGACGCTCGTGGCGGTCCTCGTGTCGATCCTCGGCGGGCTGTACCCGGCCTGGAAGGCCGCGAGCCTCTCGCCCATCGAAGCGCTGCGCTACGAGTAGCCCGGCATCCTGTCCGTCCAACCACAAGCGCCGCGGCGCTGAAAGGAGATCCACCATGGCCATCATCGAGACCCGCAACGTGACCCGCCACTTCGACGACGGCGCGATCAAGGCGCTCGACGGCGTCGACATCACGATCGAGGAAGGCGAGTTCGTGGCCATCATCGGCCCGTCCGGCTCCGGCAAGTCGACGCTGCTCCACATGCTCGGCGCCCTTGACTCACCCACCTCGGGACAGGTGCTCATCGACGGCGTCGACCTGGCGAAAGAGCGCGACCTCGCGTCGTTCCGGCGTCGCACGGTCGGCTTCGTGTTCCAGCTCCACAACCTGATCCCGACGCTGACGGCTCTGGAGAACGTACAGATACCGCTGGTAGAATCGGGCATGCCGAGGCTCGAGCGCGTGAAGCGTGCGCGCGAACTCCTCGGCAGGATGGGGCTTGAGAAACGGACGGGCAACCTGCCCACGAAGCTCTCCGGCGGCGAGCGGCAACGCGTCGCCATCGCGCGGGCGCTCGTGAACGACCCGCGGATCCTCATCGCCGACGAACCGACCGGGGCCGTGGACTCCGAGAACTCGAGGCGCATCATCGAACTGCTCAAGGACATCAACCGCGCGACGGGCATGACGCTCATACTCGTCACGCACGACCCGGGCGTGGCCGCCCAGGCCGACCGCGTCATCCGCGTGCTCGACGGCCGCATCGTCCCCGAGCAGGACGCCGCGTGACCGCCGCACGCCACAGGTCCGCCGAGGAGCGGCGCGCGCAGCTGATCGCCGCCGCTCTCGAGGTCTTTGCCGAGCGAGGGGTCGAGGACGCGCCCGTCAGTGAGATCGTGAAACGGGCCGGCGTCGCGCAGGGCACGTTCTACCTGTACTTCGAGACCAAGAACGACATCGTCAACGCGGCGATGCTCGCGGCCATCGACGACGCGGTCCAGACCATCGAGGCGGCGATCGCGCGCCCCGGGCTGTCCGCGATGGACAAGCTGATGGTGTTGCGCGATGCGCTCGTGGACAAGACCGACGAGCCCCACGAGATCGAGATGAGCCGCATGTTCCACCGGCCCGAGAACCGCGAGGTGCACGACCGGATGTGGAGCGCGTACGCGGTCCGCATGACGCCGATCGTCGAGAGCATCGTGGCCCAGGGGGTCGAGGAGGGCGTGTTCGAGGCGCCGGACCCGCGTCTGGCCGCGTGGTTCGTGCTCGCGGCCATGGCCGCGTACGACATGAGCCTCACCGAGCCCGACACGGTCCTCGAGCGCACCGGGCTGCTCACGGCGCACGTGCTGCGCGGACTCGGATACACCGGACCGCTGCCCGCCTAGCCGCCCGCGTACACCCCGGGTAGCACCCGCGCGTACTCCCCGTGGCGCTGTGCGGCGCGGCTTCGGAGCGTCTAGGATGGGCGCATGACCACTCGCAGCCTCAGAGAACGCACCGCCGCGCTCGACCCGCACTGGGTCGACATCGTGACCGCCGTCGTACTGGCGGCGCTGGTCTGCCTGCAGATCTACGCCATCACGAGCCTGCGTCAGCCGCCGCCCGGCATGGAGAACGTGATCCGCATCAGGCCCGAGGCGCGCGAGATGTCGCCGGACTTCTTTGCCTACGCGCTCGCCGCGGCCGCGTTCCTCCCGCTCGCGTTCCGGCGTTCGGTGCCGTGGCTCGCGCTGTCGCTGTCGGCCGCCGCCGCGCTGACCTACCAGCTGCTGCCGATGCCGCCCGCGTTCGTGACCCTCGGCCCGATGATCGCCCTGTACACGCTCGCCGCGCACTCCGCGCGCAGGCGCACGGGGCTCATCGGCCTGCTCGTGGCAGGCATCGTGTTCGCGGTCCCGGTGAGTGCCGTCTCCGGCGACATCCGATGGGTTGCCGATTCGGTGAGCACGTTCGTGATGCTCGCCGCGGCAGCGCTCCTGGGCGAGGCGGAACGCAACCGTCGCAGCTACATCGCCGAGGTGGAGCAGCGCGCGATCGACGCCGAGCGCACCCGCGAAGAAGAGGCGCTGCGTCGCGTGGACGAGGAGCGCATCCGCATCGCCCGCGAGGTGCACGACATCGTGGCGCACTCGCTCTCGATCGTGACGGTGCAGGCCGGTGCGGCCTCGGCGCTGCTCGAGACCGATCCGGCACGCGCCGGCGAGTCCCTCGAACACGTACGGTCCACGGCCAAGCAGGCGCTCGCCGAGCTGCGCTCGATGCTCGACGTGCTGCGCACGGGAGAGGGCGACGCGCCGCTCGCGCCCGCCGCCGACCTCACGCGCGTCGAGGCACTCACCGAGCCTCTGCGCGAGGCCGGACTTGAGGTGGAGTTCCGATCCGTCGGCGACCTGGCCTCGGTGCCCGCGTTCGCCTCGGTCTCGGCGTACCGCATCATCCAGGAGGCGCTCACCAACGTCGTGCGTCATGCCAAGGCGACCCGCGTGGAGGTCGTGGTGGATGCGCGTGCCGACGCGCTGCACCTGCGCGTCCGCGACAACGGCGCCTACCGCGCGCCCATCCCCGCAGGCGGACACGGGATCGAGGGCATGCGCGAGCGCGTCGAGGCCCTCGCCGGGTCGTTCGCGCTCCTTCCCACCGAGGGCGGCGGGCTGAGCGTCGAGGCGAGCATCCCGCTCAAGAGGAGCGCATCATGAGCATCCGCGTGCTGGTCGTCGACGATCAGGCCCTCGTGCGCGCCGGGTTCCGCGTCCTGCTCGAGGCGGCGCACGACATCGAGGTGGTCGGTGAAGCCGAGGACGGCGAGGCCGCGGTGCGCATGACGGCCGAGCTCACTCCCGACGTGATCCTCATGGACATCCGCATGCCGGGCGTCGATGGGCTCGAGGCCACACGGCGCATACTCGAGTCCGCCGAGGAGAACGCCCCGCGCGTGCTCGTGCTCACCACGTTCGACGCCGACGAGTACGTCTACGAGGCGTTGCGGGTCGGCGCGAGCGGGTTCCTGCTCAAAGACACCGACCCCGAGCAGCTCGTGGATGGCGTACGCGTCGTCGCCTCGGGAGAGGCTCTGCTCTCCCCCTCGATCACACGCAAGCTCATCCGTGAGTTCGCGAGCCGCCCGGAGATCCGCCGCGCGCACCCCGACGCCCTCTCCGCGCTCACCGAACGGGAGCGGGAGATCCTCACGCTCGTGGCCCAGGGGCTCTCCAACGACGAGATCGCCGCGGCGCTGTTCATAAGCCCTGCGACGTCCAAGACCCACGTATCGCGCGTGATGATGAAACTCCACGCCCGCGACCGCGCGCAGCTCGTGGTCATGGCCTACGAGAGCGGCCTGGTGGTCCCGGGCCCTGCGGCCGAGTAGCCGCACCGCTCCCGCGCACTCCGGTCCCCCGGCCCGCCTCGCGTTCTTCGGCGTACTCCGCTGGGCGTACGCGCAATCACCACTCACGCACGACGAAGCGCCCGTGCCGCACGCCTAGTGTTGGGATGACGGAAATCCCAACGGAGGTGGATCATGGCACGAGCACGAGGGTGGAGACGCTACCGCGCATGGATCGCGGCGGCTGTGCTGATAGCGGTCGCTGCGGCGGCGTTCGTGGCGTTCAACCGCTCCAAAGCGGCGACGCCCGAGCAGTCCTACCAGACCGAGACGGCCACGACCGGGATGCTCTCGGTCACGGTCTCAGGCACCGGCAACCTCGCTTTCGACGACACGACCGACGTCTACCCGGACACGGCGGGCACGGTCGCATCCATAGCGGTCGCCGAAGGGGACATCGTGACCACGGGGACCGTGTTGTTCCGGCTCGACGCGACCGACGCCGAGGCGAACACGGCGAGTGCGCTGGCGTCGTACCGCCGCGCGCAGCAAAGCGTCGCGCAGGCCGAGGCGCAGCTCGTCAAAGCCGAGAACACGCTCGCGGACCTTGAGGACCGCTACGCCGCCCAGGTGAGCGCGACAGGCGTCTCCACCTCGGCCGCGACCACCGGCGCGCCGACCGCGACGACCACGCAGAGCAGCACCGTGACCCAGGCGGACATCGACGCCGCCGAGGCGGACGTCAGCAGCGCCGAGGCGGGTCTCGCATCGGCCAAGGCCGACCGCGCGAGCGCGAGCCTGTCCTATGACAAGGCGCAGGATGCCGAAGGCGATCTTGCCGTCGTATCGCCCGTCTCGGGCAAGGTCCACACGCTCGAGATCGAGGTGGGCGACAGCGTCTCGAGCTCGGGTGGCTCGGCGACAAGCTCCTCGGCGGGCGCGAACACAGGCGGCAATACCTCGACCACCGCGTCGAGCTCGAGTTCGAGTGGCGCACCGATCGTCATCGCACCGGAGCAGCCGCTCGCGCTGGTGCTGGCCGTCAACGAGGTCGACCTGCCTTCGCTCAAGGTCGGCCAGCGCGCGGACATCGAGTTTGACGCCCTGCCCGACCTCACGGCGACCGGCAAGGTCATCGAGATCGCCGAGGAGGGCACCGTGAACTCCGGCGTGGTGACCTACGACGTGACGCTCTCCCTCGACGTGGCGGACCCGGCCCTGCGTGCGGGGATGTCCTCCTCGGCCACCATCGTGACCGCGATCGCCAAAGACACGCTGCTCGTGAGCAACGCCGCGGTCAAATCGAACAGCGACGGCAGCTCCTATGTGCTCGTTCTCGAAGACGGCGCGACGACGCCCACCGAGGTCACCGTCGAGACGGGGCTCTCGAGCAGCACGCAGACCCAGATCGTCTCGGGCCTGTCCGAGGGCCAGACCGTCGTCACGCAGACCACGAGCTCGTCGAGCTCCTCAAGTAGCGGCTCAAGCTCGGGCGGCGGGTTCATGATGCCCGGTGCCGGCGGCGGACCGGGAGGCCCGCAGTGAGCGCGGTCATCGAGGCCCGTGACCTGCACAAGGTCTACGATGGCGCGGGAGCCGAGACCCACGCGCTGCGCGGGGTCTCCCTCACGATCGACGAGGGCGAGTTCGCGGCGATCATGGGCCCGTCGGGCTCCGGTAAGTCGACGCTGATGCACATCCTCGGCTGTCTCGACACGCCCACATCAGGCACCTACCGCCTCTCGGGACACGACGTGGCGCAGATGGACACCCACGAGCTCGCCGAGGTCCGGCGCACCACGGTCGGCTTCGTGTTCCAGGCGTTCAACCTCCTGCCGCGGGCGACCGTCATGCGCAACGTCTGCATGCCGATGCTCTACACCCGCGTGCCCGCCGACGAGCGCGAGGACCGCGCAGCGGCCGCGATGCGCTCAGTGGGCCTCGAGGACAAGCTCTGGTCGCACCGCTCCAACGAGCTTTCCGGCGGCCAGATGCAGCGCGTGGCCATCGCGCGCTCACTCGTCAACGACCCGTCACTGATCCTTGCCGACGAACCGACCGGCAATCTCGACACCGCCACGGGCGACTCGGTCATGGAGCTGTTCGCGCGGCTGAACGCCGAGGGGCGCACGATCGTGCTCATCACCCACGAACCCGACATCGCCGCCAAGGCGCGGCGCGTCGTGCGCATCCAGGACGGGCTGATCGCCGAGGACGCGGCGTTGCGTGACGCGACCATCCGCCAGTACGACGCGACGGGCGCCGACGCGTCTGCCCAGGAGAGCCTCCCGGGCGGTGACGCGTGATGCGCATCGCGGACCTCTTTGCGGAGACGCTGCACTCGCTCACCTCGAACAAGGTGCGCTCGAGCCTGACGATCCTGGGCATCATCGTGGGCATCGCATCGGTCATCGCGATGCTCGGGATCGGCGCCGGCGCCCAGAAGAGCATCGAGGACAGTGTGACGGCCGCCGGCTCCAACATCCTCACGGTCTCGCCCGCCACGCCCGGCCAGACCGGCGGCGGCATGCGCGGCCCCGGCAGCGATGTCCAGTCCCTCACCCGAGAAGACGCGGAGGCGCTCACCGAGCTGCCGCTCGTGAGCGGTGTGGCGCCCTCGGCCTCAGGCCAGGGCCAGGTGGTCGCGGGAGACACCAACGCGAGCGCCTCGATCCTCGGCGTGACGCCGGCCTACCAGGAGGTCAAGAACCTCGCCAACAAGTACGGCGCGTTCATCTCGGACCGCGACGACGTCGCAGGCTCGCAGGTCATCGTGCTCGGCTACACGCTGGCCGAGGACCTCTACGGGACCGACGTCGATCCCACCGGCGAACGGGTGCGCGTGGGCGACATGCTGCTCACCGTCATCGGCGTGCTCGACGAGAAGGGCACCTCCGGCTTCACCAACGTCGACTCCTCGGCGATCATCCCGCTCACCACGCTCCAGCGCTACGTGACCGGCAACGACTACCTCTCGAGCATCACGATCACGGTGAGCGACGAGTCTCAGATGACGGCCGCCGAGGACTCCGTGGACGCGCTGCTGCTCGAGCGACACGGCATCAGCGATTCGACGCTCGCGGACTTCCGGATCCAGAACATGACCGACATGCTCGACACGATCTCCACGGTCACCGGGACGTTCACGGCCCTGCTCGCCGCGATCGCGGGCATATCGCTGCTCGTGGGGGGCATCGGCATCATGAACATGATGCTCACCACCGTGACCGAGCGCACCCGCGAGATCGGCCTGCGCAAGGCCATCGGCGCCGACGACGACGTGATCTCGCTCCAGTTCCTGGCCGAGTCGGTGATGCTCACACTCATCGGCGGCGCGCTCGGCATCCTCGTGGGCTGGGTGATCGCGCTCGTGGCAGCGCAGCTCCTCTCGATGTCCGCGGTCGTCTCGGTCAACGCGATCCTGCTCGCCGCCGGTGTCTGCGCGTTCATAGGCGTCGTGTTCGGCTACTACCCCGCCCGACGGGCCGCTCAGATGAGCCCCATCGAGGCGTTGAGATACCAGTGACCATGTCTCGCCTCGTGCGAGCCCCCCGGCACACGGACAGGAGAACATCATGAAGAGGATAGGCATCATAGTCGCGGTGATCGTATTCGCCGCGGCGGCGTTCGGAGGCGGCATGCTTCTGGGACGCTCGGGAGCCGGCGCACCGAGCGCTGCGGGACCTGGCGCGTTCGCCGCAGGCGGCCCCGGCGGCTCGGGCGGCCCCATGGCCGACCTGACCGACGAGGAGCGGGCCGAGATCGAGTCCATGACCGAGGAGGAGCGCCAGGCGTTCTTCCAGGAGAAGATGGGTGGAGCGGCCCCCGGCGGACCGGCGCGCGGCGGTCAGTTGTCCGGCGAGGTCCTGGAGATGACCACCGACACGATCACGGTCAAGCTCCAGAACGGGTCGCAGACCTTCTACTACGATGCGGACACGACGATCGCGTACGAGAAGGGCGCGGCCGACCTCGCGGCCGGCTCCAAGGTGCTCGTGATCGCCGAGCCCGCTGCCGACGGGGTCACCAACGCCACGGCCATAGTGGTCGAGAAGTAGCACCGCGGTACCGCTCACGCCGTCCCGATGCGGGCCCCTTCGGGGGCCCGCTTTCGTTCCGCACCCGACGCATGCGCTATGTGCGCCATCCCGCGTGCTACCATCGCTTCTCCACCACCGATGCCGGAGTGCACGACCGGGAGAGGCCCATGTCCCTGCGCGGCCACAGCATGTCAGCGGGAGCGCGCGACGTCGCGCCCATCCTGCTCGGCATCGTGCCGTTCGGGCTCGTGGCGGGGGCGCAGGTCATCAGCGCTGGGTTCGGGATGCTCGAGGCCATCGGCATGTCGCTGTTCGTGAACGCGGGCGCCTCGCAGATCGCCGCCACGTCGCTCTATATAGAGGGCGCTCCCCTGTTCGTCATCCTCGGCACCGCGCTCGTGGTCAATGCGCGGATGTTCATCTACAGCATCTCGATCGCGCCGGTGCTCGAGAGCGCCTCGGCACGACTGCGTCCCCTCCTCGGCCACATGCTCGTCGACCAGAACTACGCGATGACCATGACCCGCGGGCGCGAGCGTGAGGACGTCGACCCCGTGCCGTACTACATCGGCGCATGGCTCGCTCTGGCGGGCACCTGGCAGCTCTCGACGATCGCCGGCGCCCTCCTGGGACCCTTCATCCCCGCCTCGTGGGGCCTCGACTTCGCGGTACCGCTCGTGTTTCTGGCCATGCTCGTCCCGGCGCTCAAGGACCGCATCTCGCTCGAGGTCTGCGGGATCACCGCCATCGCCGCCGCGGTACTCGTGCCGCTGCTCCCCATGCAGACCGGACTGCTCGCCGCGATGTTCTCAGGGATGCTCTGGGGCGCGTTGCGCCACCCCGCACAGGAGCAGACGTCGTGAGCGCGACAGCGACGTTCTGGCTGATCATCGTGGTGCTCGCTGTGGGCACGTGGACGATGCGCGCGCTGCCGATCATGCTGCACGGGCACGTGACCCTGCCGGCATGGTCGGAGCGGCTGTTGCGCTACGTGCCGGTCGCGGCGCTCACCGCGCTCGTCGTGCCGGGAGCGCTCTACCTCAAGGTCGACGGGGTCTACACGTTCGCGGCGCCCCGCCTGCTCGCGGCCGGCGTCGCGCTCCTTGTCGCCGCCCGCAGCCGCAACGTGGTCCTCACGCTCGCGGCCGGGATGGCCGCGCTGTGGGCCGCGCAAGCGCTCCTCGGCTAGACGACGAACTCGCCGCGCGCCACGACGCGCGCGCACCCGCCGACCTCGATGGACTCCGCCTTGTCGGGGCCGCCGTCGGCACACGCGACGAGCTTTGAGGGCCGGCCGATCTCCTCGCCCTGGGTGATCTGGATCTCGGCGCCCCACTCGATCGCGCCGTGCCGGGCGAGGTGCAACGCGATGGGGCCGGCTGCGCTTCCCGTGGCAGGGTCCTCGTCCACGCCCATGCCCGGCGCGAACATCCGCGTCTTGACCTTCAGGCCGTCCTGCGCGAAGCAGCTCACGCACGCATCGCCGGCGACGGCGGCGAGCCGCACCATGTCCGGCGAGAGCGCCGCGACCTCCTCGGGCCGTGAGAGCGTGACGAACACATGCCGAGGACCGTTGTCGTAGGTCTCCACCGGCAGCACCGATCGCTTCACGCCGAGCGACATGAGGAGCCCGCCGACCCGGTCGTAGGGACCGAAGGCGGGCAGCGGCTGGGACATCCGGCCGAAGCTGATGCCCGCACCCTCGCGCTCGAGCCTGACGGGCACGATGCCGCTGCCGGTCTCGAGGTTGATGATGCCGAGCTGCATCGGCGCGGCGAGCACGAACGCGGTGCCCAGCACAGGGTGGCCGGCGAACGGCAGTTCCTCGGCGGGGGTGAAGATCCTGACCCTGGCATGGCCGCCCGCCTCGGGCGGGAGCACGAACGCGCACTCCGAGAAGCGCAGTTCGCGGGCGAGTTCCTGCATCTGCACGGCGCTGAGGCCCCGCGCATCGGTGAACACGCCGAGCTGGTTGCCCTCGAACGGCGTGTCGGTGAACACGTCGACGATCGTGAAGCCTATCCGGGTGGCCACGCGTCCTCCCCAGTGCCTGCGTACCGTCGGATGTTGTTGCGATTATAGCCACCCGAAGCCGCCCTCGGCGCGCCTGGCGCGAATCGGATGGCGCCGACGTCGCGCGGGTGCCATCATCGCAGCATGACCGAGCACCCGACATACCCCGAGCCGCCCTCGCCCGCCGAGATCGCCGCCCGTGAGATCGAGAGCGATCCCGGCTCGACCCACTCGCTTGCGAGCCTGGCCGCACTCGCCGGCTGCAGCCCGAGCACGCTGCGACGTGCGTTCATCGCACGGTTCGGCATGACTCCGGCCGAGTACACGCGCGCGGCGCGGGTCGGTGCGATGCGCGACGCCCTGCGCGAGGGCCGCGGCGTGAGCGAGTCGGGGTACGCCGCGGGGTTCGGCTCGGACCGCGCGATCTACGAACACGCGTCCCGCGCCCTCGGCATGCCGCCTTCGGCCTACCGCCGAGGAGCGCCGGGCCTGGACATCGCCTGGGACTCGGGCGCCACGGCACTGGGCACGATCGTCGTGGGCCGCACCGAGCGGGGCGTGTGCTGCGTGCTGTTCGCGGACGACTCCTCGGCGGAACAGGCGCTTGCCGAGGAGTTCCCCCGGGCCGTGCTGCGCCGGGACCGCGAAGCGCTGCGCGCCGATCTCGAGCGGCTCTCCGCGCTGATCGCCGGCAAACGGGCCGGGGAGGTCCCGCTCGACCTGGTCGGGACGCCGTTCCAGCGACGGGTCTGGGCGGATCTCCGGCGCATCCCGCCCGGCGAGACCGCCACGTATGCGCAGGTCGCCGAGCGTATCGGCTCCCCCTCTGCCGTGCGTGCGGTCGCGGGAGCATGCGCCGGCAACCACGCGGCCGTCGTGGTGCCGTGCCACCGGGTCGTGCGCACCGACGGCGGCCTGGGCGGCTACAAGTGGGGCGTGGAGCGCAAGCAGGCGCTGCTTCACGCGGAAAGCACAGAACACCCACGCCCGGGCAGATACTGAGTGGCCTCGTTCGGGTACCTTCATCGAGTAGGCCCGGCCATCGGCGGGCTGTTTGTCGTGCGACGGTCTCTCGTTCACCGGAACCTGCACCCGTCGCCATCATGACTAGGGGGTTCGTATGAGAGAGATCATGCGCGTCAACATGTCCGATCTGTCGATCACGCGCGAGTCGGTCCCTGCGGGCTGGTCCCGCTACGGCGGGCGCGCTCTCACCTCGGCGATCGTGTTCGACGAGGTTCCGGGCGATGCCGATCCCCTCGGGCCGGACAACGTGCTCGTGTTCGCGACCGGACTTCTGGGCGGTACCACCGCCCCCAACGGCGGACGCCTGTCCGTAGGCGCCAAGAGCCCGCTCACCGGCGGCCTCAAGGAGTCGAACTCAGGCGGTCAGGCCGCACATGCGATGGGCCGCCTCGGGCTCGCCGCCATCATCGTCACCGGTAAGCCCGCCGATCCTTCGGCCCGCTACATGCTCACCATCGAGGCCGACGGCAGCGCGTCTCTGTCGCGCGTCGACGAGTGGGCCGGCGCCGGCAACTATGCCGTCGCCGACGCGATCAAGGGTATGCGGCCCGAGGACGACCGCTATTCCACGATCACGAACGGTCCCGCCGGTGAGGCCGGCATGAAGGCCGCCGGCATCGCGGTCTCCGACATGAAGGGCTATCCGAACCGCTTCGCAGGTCGTGGCGGACTCGGCGCCGTGATGGGCAGCAAGGGCCTCAAGGCCATCGTCATCTCGGACAAGGGGCTCGGCTACCGCGAGCATGCGGACAAGGAGGCCTTCAACGCCGCGATGAAGCGGTTCGCCGCGGCGCTCAAGGAGCATCCGGTCTCCGGCCAGGGTCTCCCGACCTACGGCACCAACGTGCTCACCAACATCCTCTCCGAGGCCGGCGGTCTGCCGACCCGCAACTTCTCTGCGGGCTCCTTCGAGGGCGCCGAAGCGACGAGTGGCGAACGTCAGCGCGAGATCACGCTCGAGCGTGGCGGAAACGTGCAGCACGGTTGCCACACGGGGTGTGTCATCCAGTGCTCACGCTACTGGGTGGACAAGGACGGCCACTACAAGACCAAGGGGCCGGAGTACGAGACGGTCTGGTCGTTCGGCGCGGACTGCGGGATCGACGACCTCGATGCGATCGCCGAGCTCGACCGCGCGTGCGGTGACTTCGGACTGGACACCATCGAGATGGGCGCCACCATGGCGGTCTACATGGACTCCGGCGCACTCGCGTTCGGCGACGGAGCGGGAGCCCTCAAGGCCCTCAAGAGCATCTTCGAGGGCGGCGAGCCCGGCCGCGTCCTGGGTGACGGGGCCGAGGCCACCGGCATCAAGTACGGCGTCGCGCACATCCCGGTCGTCAAGCACCAGGCCCTGCCCGCCTACGACCCCCGCTCGGTCATGGGTATCGGCGTCACGTACGCCACCTCGACCATGGGTGCGGATCACACAGCGGGCTACGCCGTGGCCACCAACATCCTCAAGGTCGGCGGCGACGTCGATCCTCTGAAGCCCGAGGGCCAGGTGGAGCTCTCCCGTAACCTGCAGATCGCCACGGCGATGCTCGACGCGCTGGGCTTCTGCATCTTCGTGGCGTTCCCCGTGCTCGACATCCCTGAGGCGTTCGCCGCCATCTACGAGATGGCCGCCGCGCACACGGGCGACGAGTGGGACGCGGACGCGCTCATGCAGCTCGGCAAGGAGACGCTCGTGTTCGAGCGCCTGTTCAACGCCCGTGCCGGCATGACCGCCGCCGACGACCGCCTGCCCGAGTTCTTCACCGAGGTGCCGCTGCCTCCGCATGACGTGGTCTTCCAGGTCACCGACGCCGAACTCGACACCGTGTTCGACTTCGTGCCCGAGACCGCGAAGGGCATGGGCATCTCCTAGACCACATCGACGTGACGACCCCGCGCCTCTACTGTGTAGTGGGGGCGCGGGTTCGCGTCACCGGCCGTTCGAACGCACGAGGAGTCCCGCATGCACGTCGATGTCGCGTTGTTCGCGTCGCTTTCAGCCTTCCAGCCCGATGGTCAGGCCGGTCGCCATGCACGCAGCTTCGACCTCGCCGAGGGCACGACCATCGCCACGGTCATCGCCGATCTCGGCCTGCCCGACCAGCCGCGCGTCGTGTTCGTGAACGGTCGGCATGCCGAGGAGTCCTCCGCACTCCATGAGGGCGACCGTCTCGCCATCTTCCCACCGGTCGCGGGGGGCTGAGATGGACCTGCCCGTCGGATGCATCCCCGATCCCGAACTGCGCGCCCGCCTCGATCTCGCGCGGGTCGCCATCGTCGGCTGCGGCGGTCTGGGCAGCAACGTCGCCGCGATGCTGCTACGCAGCGGCATCAGGACGCTCACGCTCATCGACTTCGACATCGTGGCCGAGGACAACCTCAACCGGCAGATGTTCTTCCGCGACCAGATCGGCAGGCCCAAGACCGAGGCGCTCGCCGAGACGCTCATGCGTATCGACCCCGCTGCGCACCTGCGCCAGGTCGAGCGGCGCGTCACCTCGCACGACCTCCTCGAGGCCATCGGCGAGGTCGACGCGATCGTCGAGGCGGTCGACGGAGCCGACACCAAAGCCATGATCATCGACGTGTGCACGCGTGAGATGCCCGACGTCCCGCTCGTGACGGTGTCGGGTCTGGCGGGATACGGCTCGGCGAACCGGATAGGCACCGAGCGCATCGCCGACAACCTCTACGTGGTCGGCGACATGGAAAGCGATATCCGCAGCGGGCTTTCGCTGCTTGCATCGCGCGTGATGGTCGCCGCTGCGCATCAGGCGCACGCGGTCATCCGCGCGCTGCTCGAGTGTGAGGACGAGTGATGGAACACGAGACGACGGTCCCGGTCAGGATCTTTGGCATGCTTGGTGCGCTGCGCACCGAACGGGGACTTCCGACCACGGTACAGATCGCGGTGCCCGCAGACGGGACGACCGCGGGCGAGATCGCGGACGACCTCGGACTGCCGCACGAGTTCATCGAGGGCGTGTTCTGCAACCACACCGTCTACGGGCTCGACCATGTCATCCGCCCGGGTGACCGCGTCGCATTCGTACCCTACGGCACCCCGGGTCCCCACCGCTTCACGTTGGGGCTCTACGACGCGGGCAAGGGCAGGCGCGAGGAGTAACCGCCGACCGGTCAGGTCGAGCGCTGCCGCACGATGCTGCCGATGTCGATCCGCCCGAGCGCGCGCACGCCGGGCCACAGCGAGACGAGCGTCACACCCAGCATCGCCAGCGCGGCCAGCACGTAGGTCTGCGGCGCGATGTAGGTCGTGAAGATGAACATGTCCGAGCTGTAGGAGCGCATGAGGGCGTCGGCGGCCCACCATCCGAGCAGGAGTCCCGGCGGTATACCCACGAGCGTGAGCAGCACGTTCTCGCTCACCACGAGCGCGGCCGCCTGGCGGCGCGACAGCCCGTTCGCGCGCATCGTGGCGATCTCACCGGAACGCTCGGCGAGATTGACCGACATCGTGTTGAAGATCAGCGCGAACGCCATGATCCCGCCAAAGACCAGCATCATCCCCACGAACACGTAGAACAGCCCCATATAGGACTTGATCGTCTCGTAGAACTGTCGCGAGTCGGTCACATGCGCCACTCCGTCGAGTGCCGCGATGCGTTCCACCGTCGCGGCGCGGTCGGCTTCGTTTGCGACCTGCGCCATCACGATCGCGCTCTCGGGCGGTGCCCCCAGCGCGTCCTGAAGCGCCGTATCGCTCATGTACGCGAAGGTGCCGAGCGGCTCGGTCACGAATCCCGCGACCATCACATCGATCGCAGTCTCCGAGCCCGCGGCGGCGCCCGTCAGCGTGATCCGCACGTTCTGGCCGACCTTGGCGCCGACCTGGTCCCGCAGCGCGGTCCCGAGCAGCACGCCGCTTCCGGGCAGTCCCTCCCCGGGAAACCCGTGCATGCGCGTGTCCTTCGCATAGCCGAAGAGCTGCGTCGCATACGTACCGCCCTCGCCGCGCACGCTCGCGCCCATCACGTACACGCGCTCGGCGCGCGAGACTCCCGGCACCTCGGCGATGGCCGTCAGTTCCTCGGCGGAAACGGGCCGGTCGAGCACGATCGAGGCGTCCTGCAACTCGACACTGCCGTACTGCTCGTCGAGGAGGTAGACGATCGAGTCGATCATGCCCCACGAGGCGAGGACGAGTACGAGGGCGAGCACCACACCGAGCACCGTGGAGAAGCTGCGTCGGCGGTTGCGTCCGATGCCGCGCAGGACCATGCGCCAGCGTACCGGGGCCCTGCGCAGGGGCGGGACGAGGCGCTCGAGAAGGCTTCGGCGTCCGCCCCCCACGGGGACGTCGCCGCGCATCGCCTCGGCGGGATCGAGTCCGGCGGCCTGCCGAGCGGGCACCCAGGCGGACAGGAAGCCCGTGACCACGCCGAACGCGATGCCCACGAGCGGTGTGACGAGGTGGAACTCGCGGATGGTGTCGGGCAGTCCCAGCTCGGCGGTGTAGGCGAACGTCGAGGCCCACCCGAGCGGCACACCGGCGAGGATGCCCGCGACGCCCGCGATCGTGCCGATCCACAACCCGTAGGACAGGTAGTGCGAGACCACCGCGCGCCTGCTCAGCCCGTTCGCGCGCAGCGTCCCGATGATCTCGCGCTCCCGGAACACGAGTCGCGTCATGAGCGTGTAGGTGGCCATGCCCGCGGCGAACAGGAACAGCGCGGGAAACGCCACCGCCATCTGGGCGAAGCCCGAGACGTCGAGCTGCAGTGCCTTGTTCGATGGCTGGTCGGCCTGCGGCACTATCGAGGTGGCGCCGGCCGCGGTGGCGAGCGCTTCGACGCGAGCGTCGGTGCCGCCGACATCGGCGCCCGCGTCGTACAGCACGAGTGTCTGGCGCGCCACGACCGGTTCGGGCAGCACGTCGACCAGGGCCTCGGGCACGAACAACACGCCGAAGTCCTCGGGCGCGGTGATGACCTCCTGCGCACTGCGTGCGGGCCAGATGTACTCGGGCGAGACCGCCGTGCCGCGGATCGGCAGCGTGCGCCACGCCGCACCGTCGAAGTACTCGACCTCGTCGCCGAGACCGAGCGAGAAGGTCTTGGCGAAGTGGACCTCCGCGATGGCCTGTGTGGCCTCGTTCGACCCGAAGTACGCGCCGGTCTGGATGTCCAGCCTATCGACCGTCGGCTGCCCCGAGACGGGCACGCCCACCACGCGGCCGAGCAGGGTCTTGCCGTCGGCGCCGCCGACCCTGAGCGGAACGTCCGCCTGCGAGCGCGTGTCCGTCTTGGCCACGCCGGGAACCGCCTCGACATCGACGGCGAAGCCCTCGCCCGCGCCTGTCACCGTCATATGGGCGAACGCGAGCCGCTCGTAGGTCCCGCGATACGACGTGTCGAGGTTCCGGTACGCGTCGTAGGACGCGGCGAACATCATGACGCCGAGGAACACCGTGAGCGCCGCGGCGCCGTACTGCCACTTGCGCGCGATCAGGTCGCGCTTGCGCTTGGTCGCCAGGTAACTCACCAGTCGAGCTCCTCGGCGGAAAGGGGCGAACCGTTCGCGTCGATGCTCACGATGAGCCCGTCGCGCACGCGGATGACCCGGTCGGCCATCTTGGCGATGACCGCGTTGTGCGTCACGGCGAACACCGTCTGCTCGGCGCCCTGGCTCGAGAGCTCACGAAGCACCGCGAGCACCTGCTTGCCGGTCTCGACATCCAGTGCGCCTGTCGGCTCATCGCACAGCAGGAGCTTCGGGCGCTTCACGAGCCCGCGCGCCATCGCTACCCGCTGCTGCTCACCGCCCGAGAGCTGCGAGGGGAAATGGTCCATGCGCTCGGCGAGGCCTACGCGTGTCAGGGCCTCGACGGTACGCTCCTCGGCATCGGGGCCGGTGAGCTCGGCCAGAAGCGCGACGTTCTCGCGGGCCGTGAGCGTGGGCACGAGGTTGTAGAACTGGAACACGAAGCCGACCGATTCGCGACGGTAGGCCGTGCGCGCATCGTCGTCCATCCCGGCAAGCGGGGTCCCGAAGGCCTCGAGCGTGCCCGCGGTCGGGGACTCGAGCACGCCGATGAGGTTGAGCAGCGTGGTCTTGCCGGAGCCCGAGGGTCCGAGCAGCACCACGAACTCACCGGCGGGCACCTCGAAGGAGACCCCGCGCAACGCCTCGACCTGCGCGTGACCGGAGCCGTAGACCTTGGTCAGGCCCTCGGCCCTGATCGCGATATCGGTTGCGCCCTGCCCCATGACATCACCTTTCCGCAGCCCCGGACCCAGCCTGACGACTACCTCCATATTCCAACATACCCCAACACCCCTCGGAACAAGGGAGCGCATGGCCGTTCATGGCGGGTGTAGGATGGAAGCACTACCTGAGGGGGTACCGATGACTACCGGAAGCACACCGCGCCCGGGGCCTGCCCGACGCGCAAAACGCCTGCTCGCAGGGGTCGTGTTCTGGGTGATGGGCCGAGGACTGGTCACCTGCGCCCGTCTCGACTCCCGCGTACGCGACGAGGTCGCCGCCTGGCCCGAGGGCACCGTGGTGACCCTGCTCATGTGGCCCGGCACGCCCAAGACCTCGGTGCGCAAGGCCGACGGCCGTCTTGTCGCCCTCGGCGCGCGCGACGTCGAGCCGACCCTGCTCGTGACGTTCAAGAGCGTGGCCGCCTCGGTGCCGGTGCTCCTGGGCATGAAGAGCGTCTTGCAGGCGTTCGCGGAGCACCGCGCGACCGTGCGCGGGGACATCGGACTCGCGATGTCGCTCGTGCGCTGCCTGCACATCGTCGAAGGCTACCTGTTCCCCGACGTCATGACCCGGCGCATCCTGCCCCGGCCTGCGACCCGCGAGGCCGGGCACCTGCGCGCATACGCGGGCCTGTTGCGCGCCGGCGCGGCGGTTCCGCACACGCAGTCGAGCGTCGCACCCGAAGACGGCGGTCCGACCGAGACAGAAGGAGACGCGGCATGATCCCGGCCTACTACGAGTTCTCCAACCGCGCCAAGGTGCTCTCGGGCTCCTCGGCGGTCGAACACATACCCTTCGAGCTCGCATCGATGGAGTGCGCGAAACCGATCCTGGTCACGAACAAGCAGCTGCGGGAGCTCGGGCTTGCCGACATCGTGCTCGCCGCGCTCGCGGACGGCGGGGTGACCGTCGGCGCGATCTTTGACGACGTGCCGGTCGATTCCTCGGTCGAGGTCGTCAACGAACTCGCGGGCGTCTACCGCGACGCGGGCTGCGACAGCATCGTCGCGGTCGGCGGCGGCTCGGTGCTCGACACCGCCAAAGGCGCGAGCATCGTGCTCACGACCGGCGCGACCGACCTGCTCGAGCACATGGGAAGCGAGGTCGTGAACGCGCGGGCGATGGTGCCGCTCATAGCCGTGCCGACGACCTCCGGCACCGGCTCCGAGGTGACCGGGGCGGCCGTCATCAAGGACACCGGGCGCCACGTGAAGATGGGCTTCGTGACGCCGCACCTCGTGCCCGACGTCGCCGTGCTCGACCCGCGCATGACGCTCGGGCTGCCGCCGCGGCTCACCGCCTCGACGGCCATGGACGCGCTCTGCCACGCGGTCGAGGCCTTCAGCTGCCGACAGGCCAACCCGCTCTCGGACGCGTATGCTCGCGCCGCCATCGACCTGCTGCGCGAGTACCTGCCCGTCGCCCTCGACAAGCCCAAGGACGCCACCGCCCGGCTCGCGCTCGCCAACGCGTCCCTGCTCGCGGGCGCGTCGTTCTCCAACTCGATGGTCGGGATCGTCCACGCGATGGGCCACGCGTGCGGCGGGCGATGCTCCGTGGCGCACGGCGACGCGATGGGCATCCTGCTGCCGCACGGCATGGCCTACAACCTCGATGCCGCCGCAGACCGCTACGCCGAGCTGCTGTTGCACCTCGCAGGCTCCGAGATCTTCGCGAACACCCCTGCCGAGGACCGCGCCGCGGCCTCGATCGGCGCCGTGCGCACGCTGCTCGAACTCGCCGCGGAGAAGGCCGGCATGCCCACGCGCCTTGCCGAGGTGGGCATGACCGCCGAGGAGTTGCCCGCGGTCGCCGCCGCCGCCATCGACGACGGCGCCATGTCCTTCAACCCCAAAGACGCCAACGCCGAAGACGTCCTCGGCATACTCGAGGCGGCGCTGTGAGAGGCGGATACGCGGGCCGCGTCCTGCACATCGACCTGAGCACCCGCGCGGTCACCGAGTACCCCTGGACCGACGAGCGGCGCCGCGCGACCCTGGGCGGCAAGGTCATGGCAGCGCAGATCCTCTACGACCTGCTCGAGCCGGGGACCGACCCGCTCGGCCCCGAGAACGTGCTCGTGATCAGCACCGGTCCGCTCACCGGCACGGGCGCGCCCTCGACCTCCCGCTTCAACCTCTCCGCGCTCTCGCCGCTCACGGGCATCGTCGCCTCGAGCAACTGCGGCGGCCCGTTCGGCACGCACCTCAAGCACGCCGGCGTCGACGCGCTCGTGATCACCGGCGCCGCCCCCGGGCCGGTCTGGCTCGAGATCTCGCAGGCGCCCGAAGCGCCGGAAGCCGCGCTGCCCGCCGTCACCTTCCATTCCGCCCAGGAGCTGCGCGGCGAGCGGACCTCGGCCGCGACCGCGGCGCTCGAAGCCGTCGTCGGCGAGAAGTGCGGGACGCTCGTGATCGGCCCCGCCGGCGAGAACCTCGTGCGCTACGCGGCCGTGCTCTCCGGCGAGCGTGCGGCGGGGCGGGCGGGGCTCGGCGCGGTGATGGGCTCCAAGAACCTCAAGGGGATCGCCGCCCACGGCGCACTGCGGCCCGATATCGCGGACCGCGACGCGTTCCGCGAGCACACCCGAAGATGGTCGGCCACCCTCAAGGCCCACCCGCTCACGGGCGGACTACTGCCGACCTACGGGACCGGGGGACTGCTGCCCGAGATGCAGAAGCTCGGCATCGTGGCGACCTCGAACTACCGGCGCGGCCGCTTCGACGGCTACGACGCGATCAGCGGCCAGACCATGGCCGATACGCGGCTCGTGACCACGAGCGGATGCCTCTCGTGCCCGATACGCTGCGCACGCGTCGTCGAGGTCGACGGTCACCGCGTCAAGGGGCCCGAACTCGAGACGCTCGTGCTGCTCGGCAGCAACCTCGAGAACGCGGACCTCGATGCGATCTGCCGCCTCAACGTGCTCCTGGACGAACTCGGGATGGACACGATGTCCGCGGGCGTGACGGTCTCGCTCGCGATGGAGCTCGCCGAGCGCGGCCTCGTGGACTGGCCGATGCGCTTCGGCGAGGTGAGCGGGCTCGCGGACCTGTTCGAGGACATCGCGCATCGCCGGGGGATCGGCCACGAGCTCGCGGACGGCTCGAGAGCGCTCGGCGAGCGCTACGGCACGCCGGAAGCGTCCATGCAGGTAAAGGGCCTCGAGCTCGCGGCGTACGAGCCGCGCGGCGCGTGGGGGCACGCACTCGGGTACGCGACATCCAACCGCGGCGGCTGCCACCTCAACGGCGGGTACATGGTCGCGTTCGAGGGGCTCGGGCTGCGCATGAAAGGCCGCTCGACTCGGAGCAAGCCCGCCCTGACGGCGATGTTCCAGGACCTGATGGAGGCCGTCTCGGCGGCAGGCGGCTGCCTGTTCACGACCTACGCGGTCATCCCCGCGCCGCTCGTCCGGGGCGCCGAGGGTCCCGTCGGCAGGATCTCCGCGGGCGTGCTCGGCGTGTCGAGCGGGGTGCTGCGCCTGCTGCGCGCGTTCCCCCGTGGCGTACTCGGCATCCCGATGCCGCTCATCCCGCACATCCGCGCCGTGGAACTGGCGACCGGCGAGAAGCTGGGCTTCGGCCGGTTCTGGGAGGTCGGCGAGCGCGGGTTCGCGCTTGAGCGCGCACTCGCGGTCCGCTTCGGCGTCTCCTCGGCGGACGACACCCTGCCCGGGCGCTGCCTGAACGAACCGCTCGAGCCGGGCAATCCGAACGGGCCCGTGCCGCTCGCACGCATGAAGCCGACGTACTACCGGCACCGTGGCTGGGATGCCGGCGGCGCTCCGGGCGCCAGGCTGCTCCGAAGGCTCGGCATCGCCCCGCGCGACGTCTGAACCGGCCCACACTGACTCCACGAAGAAGGGCCCCTTTCGGGGCCCTTCTCCACCTGGTGCAAAGGAGTCTCCATCCCCTTTGGCTACCTCAGCGCGTCAGCCACCGCGTTTCGCACGGGCATGCTGACCGCTGCGGTTCCACCTACGAAGCGGACGTCGTTGATCATGGCGCGTTGACCGATGAGCAACAGACGCACGCTGTCATGCAGGTAGGTCGACGGCGTGCACACGAGCACGGAGCCGAGCTTGGCCTGCATGGGCCCGGCCGCCAGAGCGTCCGGGAAGGCCTGGCCCGTCGCGACGGCCATGCCGTCGAAGGCCAGACCGCAGTTCGCGACACCATAGCGAGCGACCTCGACGGCGGTCGCATAGCGGTCCGCACCGGCGATACGGCTGACGTTCGCGTCACCGAAGGCCATGTTGAGCTCGGCCTCGACGTCCGAAGCGACCGCCGAGGAACCGCCCAGGATGATGACCTTGTCGATACCCAGATCCACCAGTGACACGAGTGCGTCCTCGTCGACACCGTCCGGTCCGGCGAGCATGAGCGGCCAACCGGTCTTGGCGGAGAGCGGACCTGCGGCGAGCGAGTCGGGGAACCCGATGCCGGTCGCCACGAAGCAGGTGTCGCCGAACCCGCTGCCAGCCACATCCGCCACCTCTTCGGCGACCAGACGCGCGGTCTCGTAGCGGTTCGTGCCACCCAGACGGGTCACGTCCAGGCCGAGGTCCGCCAGTTCGAGCTCGACCGCGTCACTTACCGCGCCGGTCCCGCCGATGACGTAGGCGTGCGTCGCCCCAAGCCGCTCGATCTCGGCGGCAACGGCATCCGGCAGATTGGCCTTCTGGGTGAGCAGGATAGGAGCGTCAGACACGCCGGCGAGTGCCGCCGAACCGAGCGCGTCGGGCCACATCTCGCCCGTGGCCACGAGCACGGTGTCCGCCTCCTTGAAGCAGTCCTTGGAGACTTCGACAGCGGTCTCGTACCGGCTCTCACCGGAGATCTCGCCGAACGCTGTGCCAGCGGACTCGATCCGGAACTCGACGTAGACGGGTTCCTCGGCGTTGCCTGCACTGTCGACCGACCAGAAGCTCAGGGTATGGTCGCCGAGCACGTACGCCTCGATGAGGGTGCCTTCGACAGGCTCGGCCCCGTCGAGCGAGTAGTAGGTATGCGCCACACCGGAACCTGAATCGGCAGGGGTGAGCGTGATGGTCGCGACGTCACTGTAGAGCTCCACGGCGTCGCTTGTGGTGACCGGCGGCGTCGTGTCGTTCACGGTGATCGTCACCACGACAGGCTGTGATTCCAGGCCGTCGTCGGACGCGGCGTACTCGAACGTGTCCTCGCCAAAGAACCCGGGCTCGGGCATGTACGTGAAGCTCCCGTCCTTATGAAGCTCGAGTTCTCCGCCTTCGGGTCCACTCGTGAGCATGGCTGCGATCGTGTCACCGTCGATGTCGCTGTCGTTGCCGAGAACGCCGGGCGCCTCGACCGCAAGCAGCGTGTTCTCGTCGACCTCGTAGGAATCGGCCTGTGCGACAGGCGCGTCGTTGACCGGATCGACGACCACGGTGACCACACCGATGACCGAGTAGACATGACCGTCGTACGCGCGGTACGTGAACGTGTCGGTGCCGGACCAGTCCGCATCCGGGGTGTAGACCACGTCGCCGTCAGCGTAGAGCTCGACCGTGCCGTGAAGCGGCTCGGTCTTGAGTTCGGCTGTCAGCTCGTCGTTGTCCACGTCGTCATCGTTGGCAAGCACGTTCAGTTCCGCCAAGGAGTCCTCATCGCATGCGGTCTCGTCGTCGGTGACGGTGGGGGCGTCATTGACGGCCCCGACATTGAGGCACGTGTAGACGCTGTGCGAGTACTCCTCGCCGTCGAACGCGCTGTAGTAGAGGTGGAAGTGCCCGCTCACGTTCGGGTCGGGCGTATAGACGAACGAACCGTCCGCGTTGAACTCCAGAGTGCCGTTGCCGGGCTCGGAGTCCAGGCGCGCCGTCAGCTGGTCGCCATCGGGGTCGCTGTCGTTGCCTAGCACGCCGGGAGCGTTGACCACGATGCGACCGTCTTCGTCGCACGAGTAGTAGTTCGTGCTGGCCACAGGTGCGTCGTTGACCGGTGCGACCTCGATCGTCACGGTCGCCGGGTCCGATTCCAGACCCTCGTCGGTGTTCGTATACGTGAATGAAGCCGTGCCGTTGAAGTCCGGGTCCGGCGTGAAGCGCAGGGTCCCGTCCTCGTTGTAGTCGACGGATCCGTTCGTCACGTCATCGATGCCGGCGACCCACAGGTCGACGCTGTCGATGTCGGTGTCGTTGGCGAGCACATCGATGTCCACGTAGCTGTCTTCGTCACACTCTGCGGTGTCATCGACGGCCACAGGGGCGTCGTTGACGGGTGCGACGTTGACCGTCACCTCAACGGGCTCGGAGTACGCCTCGCCATCGGTGGCGCGGTACGTGAACGTGTCGGTCCCGGTGAAGTCCGCTTCGGGCGTGTACTCGATGCCGCCTTCAACCACTGACGCGGTGCCGTTCGCGGGCGACGCATCGACCTCGGGCCAGATGCCCTCGCTGTCGGGATCGGAGTCGTTGGCGCAGACGTCGAGCACCTCGGAGGTGTCCTCGTCGATCGTGAACTCGTCGGCGACGGCCTCCGGAGGATCGGCCACCGCGCTGACATCGATGTAGACGGTAGCGGTGTTCGAGAAGTAGGTACCGTCGAACACCTGATACGTGAAGCTGTCCTGGCCGCTGAACTCGGCCTGCGGCGCGTAGATGAACGAGCCGTCCGGGAGCACGACGGCCATGCCGTTGCTCGGACCGGCGACCATGCTGAAGCTGAGCGTGTCGCCATTGACGTCACGGACATGGCCCGCAAGCGCCTGCATCATGTCGAGCGGTTGGTCCTCTTCAGTCCAGTACCAGCTGTCCCACGCGTACGGCGCCTCGGGGGCCGCCAGTTCAAAGGCGCCCATATCGGGCTGGGAGTTCTCGTCTCCGTTTCCATCCTGCGGACGATAGTTCCAGTCGTGGTCCCAGCTCACCGAGGCGTAGACGAAGGACCCCGTGTCGACGCACGCAGACGGCTGCGTGATGCGGAAGTCGCCATCCTCGGGATCGGCGAACATCGGCCCCGGCCACCCGTAGAGGTTGCCCTCCCCCTCCTCATACGTGTACGAGTACGTCGGCTTCTGGCCGCCCCATCCGTCCACGTCGTAGGAACAGGGGTTGTCCTCGAAGATGCAGTTGGTGATGATGCTGGCGCCCACGGAGAAGGGGTCCACAGAGTAGACCGCCGGTCCCCACTCGCCGGGGGCGATCGAGTTGCGCCAAAGCGTGTTGAACGCGAAGGTCGAGCGCCCGTACAGCGCCGCAGCGGCGCCGCTCGCGGCCTCGTTCTCCGCGAAGACGTTGTTGCACCACTGCGAGACCGACTCGAGGGTATAGTCACAGATCGCGCCACCAACGCCCTCGGCCACATTGTCCTCGAAGTCAGAGGCCTCGCAGATGATCCACGTGCCCCGAGAGGCGTAGATGGCCCCGCCGTCTCCGCCGCCTTCACCGAACTCCGGAACGAACGCGGTGTTCGCCCAGAAATAAGCCTCGTCGATCACGAGGTCGGTGCTGTCGGCTGCTATCGCGCCGCCATAGCCGGCGCTGTTCTCGTCGTAATCCTCACCGCTGGATCCGCAGCCCTCGCTGTTGGTGGCGTACAACGCGCCGCCTCGCCAGCCCGCGGTGTTCCCCTCGTAGTGGTTGTCCCACAGGCACAGATCGTCATCGACGTCCTCGGCGTAGATCGCTCCGCCGTCGGACGTCGCTACGTTCTCATCGAAGTCGCAATCATCAGCGTGGAACTCGTCGCCCCAGGTGGCGCCGTCGTAGTAGACGCCGCCGCCGCTTTCAGCGGAGTTGCGCGCGAAGTCGCAGTAGTCCAGCGAGAGCCTGTTGTACTCGCCCTCTGCCACCCAGTAGATCCCGCCGCCGTTCTCGCCTGCGACGTTGTCTTCGATGTAGGTGTCTTCGATATAGATGCTGTCATCGTCTCCCCATGCGAACACGGAGATCGCTCCGCCGTCGTCGACCGCCTCGTTCTCGTGGAACTCCGAGTAGTAGATGTCCATCTCGGCGCTCCAGATCGACACGGCGCCGCCGTAGTACGCGTTGTTCTGGTAGAACTCGGTATCGTCGATCTCGATGTCGGAATCGCCGACGGCCATCGCGCCGCCGTCCTCTGACGATTCATTACCCTCGAAGTAGCTGTCATCGAACTCGAGGTACTCGCAGTACTCGGCAAAGACCGCGCCGCCTTCGGCGTATGCGGAGTTGCCCCAGAACTCATTGCCATCCAACTCGATATAGCCGGACTCGGCCATCGAGATGGCGCCGCCCTCGTTCGGCGAGGAGTTGTTCCCGAAGTAGCAGTCCTGCACGAGACCGTCCGTGACGCCACCCATCCACAGGGCACCGCCCGAGCCGCCTTCGTCTCCGATCCCGCATTGGTTTTCGTAGAATTCGCAATCGATCACGTCGGGCGCGTACGCTTGCAGGTCGATCGCACCGCTGTCGTACTGCGATGCGTTCCCCGCGAAGTAGCACCCGTTGATCTCAACCGAAGCAGTGGTACCCAGGTCATCGAAGTCGACGGCCCCGCCGTCTTCGCCCGAGTTGTCGGTGAACGAACAGCCGCCCAGGTAGACACTACCGGCGTCACTGTCGAGCGACACATAGACCGCGCCGCCGTCACCGCTCGCCTCGCAGAAGCTGAACTCGGAGTCGGTGACGGAGAGCCGGGTGCCGCCGACGGAGTGCAGGCCCGCACCCTCGTAGCTCTCAAGGTTCCGGAACGCACATCCGTCCACCTCAAGCTCGCTGTCTGCCACTGCGATGCCGGCGCCGCCCTCGGAGGTACTGTTCTCGAACACACAGTCCGTGACCCGGACGCCCGTCGACAGGTCCATGGCCATGCATGACACGTCGGACCCCGAGAAGGTGATACCACTCACCTCGACGTCGGCGACCTCGGACATGCTCACGATCGCGCCCTCGGAACCCAGGACCATGAACGTGGTGTCCGCTCCCGCGCCTGACAAGGTCACGTAGCTGGGCAGGTAGACGGACTCGACATAGATACCACCGCCCACATGGATCGTGCACCCGGGCCACGACACATCGACCGCATGTCCCACCGTGCGATACGGCGAGACGGCCGTGCCATCCCCCAGGACGTCATTGCCCACCCACGCATCCACGTAGATGTCGCCCGGCGGTGGTGCGGCGAACGCAGGCGCCGCCAACACCAGAACGACCGCCACCGCGACGAGCGCGACGACGGTCAGCCTGAACAGACCTGTCCTGAGTCTCATGCTTCCTCCCCGACTCCGACGAACGACCTACCGCTCGTCCACTCCGTTTTCAGGGAGCAAGGCTCCCCGCCCCAGGTCGCATCGCCGGAAGGTGTTCCTGCAGCGATGCACGGCGCCATTCATGCCCCAGCGGCGCCAATAGTGACACTATTGCCGTTCATCTGTTCTACTAAACCATTCATCGCGAAAATCTCTGCGATTATCTCGAGACGTACGCGCCGACCTCGCCTTTCGACGCTCCCGAGACGCTCGCACCTGATAGCGGGTACGTACCTGTCGCAGAACCACGACAGCAGAGATCGGACCCCGCATGAACTGGTATCAGGAACTCGCGAAGCCGGCGTGGGCGCCCCAGCCGCAACTCTTCGGCCAGGTCTGGAGCGTGCTATACCCGATCATCTTCATCACGTACGGGTACATCGCGTTCCGGGTACTGCGCGGCGAGCTGCCGCGGGCGCTGCTCGTCCCTATCGCGATCAACCTGATCGCCAACCTCGCGTTCACGCCGATACAGTTCGGCTGGCGCAACCTTCCGCTCGCGGTGGTCGACATCCTCATCGTGCTCGCGACCATCGTCTGGTCGATCGTCGCGTTCTGGCCGCACTCCCGGCTCGCCGCGCTCGCGCTCGTGCCCTATCTCGTCTGGGTCTCGATCGCCACGGTCCTGCAGACGAGCATCTGGCAGCTCAACCGGTGACGACAAGACGCCCGCCGGTTCCCCGACGGGCGTCGCTCACACCTATGCGGGCCGTTCTAGCGGTCGCGGAACTTCACGTCGATATGGCTGCCGTCGCAGAAGGGCTTGTTCGCCGAGGAACCGCAGCGGCACAACGTCATGCGGTTGCGGACCTCATACAGCGAACCGTCGGCGCCCTCCACCGCGATACCGCCACGCACCCACAGCGGGCCGGAGACTTCCAGCGAGGGGTCCTCGACGAGAGCGATGGAGGCCTCGAGTTCGGGCTCGAGCGCCTCATGCGTCTGCCCGTCGCACACCACGTAGCGCCCGGAGGGACACAGCTGCGCCTCCTCCTCGACCAACTCCCGCGTCGCAGGATCGTCACAGTCCTTGACGAGGTTCCAAAGGCCGCCCGCGCGATCGCAGAACCGCGCCTCGGCGCAGAGCTTGCGCGCATCGTGCAGCCGCACGCCCGGACCGTCGATGTCGACCGCCATCTCGGCGTACTCGCCGTGCCCGGCAGTCTCGGTGCCGTCGAACCCGGCCGCCAGGTGGCTGCCGTCGCAGTAGGGCTTGCTCGCCGAGGAGCCGCACCGGCACAGCATGTAGGTCTCCCCCGGCTCCAGCCGCTCGATCTCCCGCCACGCGAGTGACTCGCCCGCCGCGTTCGTCACGATCTCGACGCGCAGAAGCGGTACCCCTCCCGTGACGATATAGGGGCCATCCTCGGTCACGGTGATCTTCTGCATCAAGCCTCCACGGACATCAGGTTCAGGCGTCATCGTGCGCGCGGATCAGGCCGCTAGGGCGCCTCGACCGCAGCTTGCACCGCATTGCGGACGTTCTGCGAAAGCGCCGAGGGGCCGCCGAAGTAGTGCACGTCATCGATGCTCCAGCGCACGGAGCGCAGCAACGCGTCGGTCTCCGGCGCCAGTACGTCGGGTCCGGTGAGCACCAGGACAGTGCCGAGCCGACCGAGCGTAGCACCGGCTGCGAGCGCGTCGGGGAACCTCGTGCCGGTCGCGACCCCGACTCCGTCCCAGCCGAGCCCCGCGTCCGTGACGCCGAGGCGCGCGACCGCGACGGCCGTCTCGTAGCGGTTGTTCCCCGCCTGACGATCGACCGCAGGGAACTCCTCCTCGAGCGCGGCGTAGGTCGCAGGTGTCACGACCGCCTCACCGCCAAGGACCTGAACGTCGGTCACGCCGACGTCGGCCATGGCGTCGATCGTCGTGGCATCGGCACCCGTGTTCGCCACAAGGTAGATCGGCCATCCGGCAGCGGCCGCGAGAGGGCCTGCCGCCAAAGCATCCGGGAAGTTGCGCCCCGTGGCGACGAACGCGCGACCATCGTAGCCCGCGCCAAGGATATCGACGGTCTCCGCGGCGATCTTTCGGGCGGTGTCGTAGCGGTCCGAACCTTCGATGCGATCGACGCTCGAACCCGTTCCCATGATCGCGACCAGGTCGTCTTCGATCGTCTCGGATACGGCCGCCGGACCGCCGAGTATGACCGCATGGGTCGCACCGAGTTGCTCGATGGCGTCTGCGACGCTGCCCGGGACCGCCGCCGTGTCCACCAGCAACAACGGCGCATCGAGCGCGCCCGCGAGCGAGGAGCCGCCGAGCGCGTCGGGGAAGTTGCGCCCGGTCGCGATCACCACGTCGGTGGCACCGGTGTCGCCGAAGCCCGCGAGCGCGGCCTGTGCCGAGGTCTGGTAGCGGTCCGCACCCTGGATGGGCACGTAGTCGTGGACGGGCGTGACCATGATGTCGACTCGCGCCCACTCCGTCGACACGTCGGTATCGTCGGTCGCCTGATAGGTGAACGAGTCGTACCCCTTGTAGCCCGGGTCCGGCACGTAGTAGAACGCTCCGTCGCCCCAGGCCGAGACCGTGCCGTGCGCCGGCTGGTTCACGCGCCAGAGTCGCACGGTATCGAGAGGATCGATGTCCCAGTCATTGCCGACCACGCCCGGAGCGTTGACGGTGAGCGTCGTGTCCTCAGAGGTGACGTAGAAGGAATCATAGAAGTACGCCTCGCCCGAGGACTCGGCGACCGGATCGGCGCTGTACGCGCCCACGAGCGTCACGTTGTCCGATACCGCGACAGCCGCCCCGAACCAGGCGTCGGCGGTGGCGTCGCTCGATGCGAGGTTGCGGGTCTCGGCCCAGGCGGTACCGTCGTAGTTGTAGATGTATGCGCTGCCGGTGTGCTCGCCAAGCTCCGGCGTCCTTGGTGCGCCGACGACTGCGGTGCGACCGTCGAGAGCGACCGCGTAGCCGAACTCATGCTGTGCCGCACCGTCTGATGCCTGCAGCTTCGCCGTCTGAGTCCAGGTCGCTCCCGAGCGCGTGAACACGTACGCCGAGCCGCGCACGTTCTGCTCGGGCGCTTCCTCCTCGTACTTCGCGCCGGCGACCACCATGTTGCCGTCGACAGCGACCGAGGTCCCGAACTGGTCACCGGCTGCCGTGTCCGTGCCGACCAGTGTCTGCTGGAACGACCACGTCGTGCCCGAACGCGTGTATACGTAGGCCGCACCGGAGTCGCTTCCGACCTGGTCGTCGAGCGGACCGCCGAGCACGAGGGTGTTGCCGGACACATCGACCGACGAACCGCACTCGTGCGAGCCCGATGACGGGGTATCGATGAGCTGCTCCTGGCTCCAAGTGGCGCCGGATCCTCGGAACACGTACGCACCGCCGGCATACGAGTTGTAGCCGTAGGATCCGGCCACGATCGTGTCGCCGGAGATCGCGACGTCGCAGCCGAACTCGCCGTTGTTCACGCGCACGGTCGGCGTGATGGTGGCGACATGCGGCCATGAGCCGTCGCCACGCGAGAACACGTGCACCGCGCCCTTGCCGATGCCGCCCTCCTGATCGCGGCACTCGCCAACGACGATGGTGTCGCCATCGATGGCCACGGACTTGCCAAAGAACTCGTACGCCCCGGGCGTGGGACTCACGAGCTCGGCGGTCAGGGTCCATATGCCGTCGACACGTTCGTAGACGTACGCGCCTCCCGCATTGGAGTTCGAGAACAGGGCACCGACGACGGCGGTCTGACCGTCTATCGCGACATCCGCTCCATACTGCATCCACGGCTGCGCGTCCGGAGGGACGACAGAGGTCTCGTTGTCGTAACTCGCGGGGTCCGCCGCCACGAACGGCGGCGTGTTGACGGATGCGGGCTGTACGCCCGCCGGCCGCGGCGCCGACGCCGCGACCGACGGGCCCGCGATCATCGACCCGGCGAATACCGCGCACGTCAGAACGGTGGTGAGCATTCGAACGCGAACACTGCCAATCATGGTCCCTCCCCGGATTCATGAGTCGCTCGCGCCACGCTCCAGTCAGCCTGCTGCGCAGCGCACGCAACGAATGTACCGCTGCCCGACGCCGGACGCTACGGTAGAGCGGCGAGAAGGACCGCTGCGAGCGCGAGCGCGACCCCGATCCACTGGATCGGCCGCAGCTTCTCGCCCAACACACCGCGCGCGAGCAGGATCGTGACCACCGGGTACAGCGAGCCGAGCACCGAGGCCACCGCGAGCGGGCCGATGCGGATAGCGGTGATCATCGTGATGTTGGCGGTCGCATCGGTGAGGCCGGCGCCGAACGTCTGCACCCGCACGGTCGGATCCACGACCACCCGACGCTGCGTGGCGAACGCGAGCGCGCCGAACAGCAGCATGGAGGTGAGCCGGGCCGAGGCCAGCGGCCACAGGCCGCTCGAGTGCGCGGTCAGCGAGAAGGCGATGAAGCCGACCGAGAACGCGCAGCCCGCAAGCACCGAAAGCACGAGTGCCGAGAGCGGCATGCCCTGCTCGCCCTCCTCGGCCTGCCCGGAGGTGGCGCTCACCACGACCGTCGCGACGAGCGCGAGCGCAAGGCCCGCGATCGCCGTGGGGCGTACTGCGGTCCCGCGGATGAAGTCGTACGCGGCCGGCAGCGAGCCGGACAACGCTGCGGTCACCGGCGCGACGATGCTCATACGGCCCCGCGCGAGCGCGGCGTACAGTGCGCCCACGCCGAGGCCTCCCGAAACGCCGGAGACCACGCCGAGCAGCAGGTCGCGCGAGGTGAAAGGCGCGGTGAACAGCAGCACGCCGACGGAGAACATCACGAACCCGACCACGTGCGCGTTCGCCGTGACCGCGAGCGAGGACTCCCGCTTGCTCGCGAACCCGCCCAGGAAGTCCCCGACGCCGAACAGCGTCGAGGTGCACAGCGATAGGAGTGCGGTCAGCATGCTCTCGAGGGTATCACTGCTCCGGCATGGACGGCGGCAACTCCAGACGGAAGGTGGAACCTTCGCCGAGCACACTGTCCACGCGCAGGCGCCCGCCGATACGGGCGGCCATCGCCGAAGAGATCGCCAGGCCGAGTCCGGTCCCCGTCCCGTCGCCTCCCTCGATATCCGTGACCTGCCAGAACTCGTCGAAGATGTGCGGCAGGTGTTCCTGGGCTATGCCGATCCCGGTGTCCTGCACGCTGAACTCAATCCCGCCGCTGCTCACGCGAACACCCACGCGTACTCCGCCTTCGCGGGTGAACTTGATGGCGTTGCCGATGAGATTGAGCATGATCTGTCGCACGATCCGCTCGTCGCTCGTGACCATGACGGGCCCGTCGGGAAGCTCCGCCTCCACGGCGATTCCGTGCTCGTCGGCCTGCACGGCCACGCTCTCCACGAGTTCGGTGACCAGGGCCGCGGCGTCGAACTCCCCGGCCGTCACCTGCATGCTGCCGGACTCGACTTTGGACAGATCCAGTATCTCGTTGATGAGAACGAGCAGGTGCTTGCCCGACTGCGAGATCATGGCGACCTGGCGGGACTGCTCTTCGTTGAGTGGGCCGCTCATCCCCATCCCCATGACCTCGGAGAACCCGATGATCGAGTTGAGCGGCGTCCGCAGCTCATGGCTCATCCTCGCCAGGAACGCGTTCTTGGCGGTACTCGCGGCTTCGAGCTCGATGTTCGCCCGCTGAAGCTGCGCGGTCGCTTGCTCCACCATCAGGCCGAGCTGGTCCCGATGGCGCTGCAGCTCGGTCTGCGTCTCAAGCAGGTGCGCGGTGCGCACCCGAACCTGCCAGCGCAGAAGCAAGATGATCCCGCTCGCGACCACAAGCAGACCCACCACACCGACGAGCGACCAGGTGAGGTACGCCCGCCCGCGCGAGCGCGCGTCGGCCGTGTATCGCCCCAGCGTGTCGTAGTAGTAGGAGCCTCCGTCGTCGATCCACGCACCCATGTGCTCGTCGATCGCTTCAAGCAGGTCGGCGTTGCGCCCCTGTCCGGTCGCGAAGTACAGCGGAACGGCATTGAACACGATCGGCGTCCGCTCGAGGCCATACTCACGATAGAAGTAGTCGCCAAAGAAGTAGTTCGCAATCGCGGCGTCCGCCGCTCCGGAGCTCGCCATCTCGAACGCCTCCGAAAGCGAGCCGGCCGCGACGATCTCGGTGTCCAGAGAGAATCCCGCGATCATCTCCGCGAACGCGTCCTGCTGCACCGAGCCCTCAAGGACGGCGACGCGCTTGCCCTCCAGTTGCGAGACCCTGTCGATGGTCTGTCCGGGTGCCGAGTAGACATACGACCAGCTCTCGGCGATCGGGATCTTGTGGAAGTCCATGGTCTCGTCGCGCTCGGGCGTGTACGCCACGTCGGGCATGAGATCGATGCGCCCCGCCTCCAGGGCGGCGATGTCGTCCGCCCATTCAGCCGGCACGTACTCGATCTCCCAGCCCTCATCAGCCGCGATGCGCTCGATCAGGTCCACGAATATCCCGGAAGGCGTACCCGATTCGTCCGTGAAGACCTTCGGTTCGTTCTCGTAGATGCCGACGCGCACGACGCGAGACGCGGCGGACGCATGCGGTACGAACGCCAGGAGCAGGGTCGCGAGCAGGCCAAGAAGCAGCAGACGCCCGGGCTTGCGCCGCCGGTAGCGCGTGCCGATCCATTCCCCAGGGGCGTTCCGTGGTCCGCGGACCTCGCGCACGAGCAGCCTCCCGAATCGCGTGCTCGGTATATGCCCAGATTCGGACGAGGCTGCGCTGTTGCTGGCGGGCCGTTCTACCCGTTACGCGAGCGCTTGCGGTCCTTCTCGATCAGCAGACGCTTGCGCAGCCGGATGCTCTTGGGGGTGATCTCGACGAGCTCGTCGTCCTCGATGTACTCGAGGGCCTCTTCGAGCGTGAACACGATCGGCGGCGCCAGGATGATGCCCTTGTCCGCCGAGGAGGCGCGCATGTTGGTGAGCTGCTTGGACTTCGCGACGTTGACCACGAGGTCGCCCGCCTTGGCATGCTCGCCCACGATCATGCCCTCGTAGCACATGACGCCCGGGCCCACGAACATCTTGCCCCGCTGCTGGAGCGCCTCGAGACCGAACGCGGCCGACTTGTCGGTCGACATGGCGATGAGCGACCCGTTCTGACGGCCGCCGAGGTCTCCTCGGTAGGGGCCGTACTCCGCGAAGTGGTGGAACAGGGTGCCCTCGCCGCGCGTGCCGTTGAGGATGCGCGTACGCAGGCCCATGACACCGCGCGAGGGGATGCGGAACTCGAGGTGCACGTGCTCGTCACGCTGCACCATGTCGGTCATCTCGCCACCGGCCGAGCCGAAGATCTCGATGACCTTGCCGGCGTACTCACTGGGCACGTCGACGACGGCCTGCTCGATCGGCTCGAGCTTCTTGCCGTGCTCGTCGGTCTTGATGATCACGCGCGGACGGCCGACCTGGAACTCGTAGCCCTCTCGGCGCATGGTCTCCATGAGCACCGACAGATGGAGCACTCCTCGGCCGGCCACTTCGGTGCCGGTCTTGTCCTCGGTCTCCGTGATGTTCATGGAGATGTTGGACTCCGCCTCGCGCATGAGGCGTTCTTTGATCTGACGACCGCCGACGATGTCGCCTTCCTGGCCCACGAGCGGGCTCGTGGACGGCTCGAACACGACGGACATCGTGGGTTCCTCGACGTGGATCGGCGCGAGCGTGATCGGGTCGATGCGGCAGGTGAACATGTCGCCGATGTCGGCGTCCTCGACGCCCACCACGGCCACGATGTCGCCGGCGTGCGCCGACGTCGCCTCCTGGCGGCCCATGCCCTCGAACGTGAAGAGCTGCTTGACGTTGGCCTGGTAGCGGCTGCCGTCGTTCTTGATGACGAGGATGCGCTCGCCCGAGTTCAGCGTGCCCGAGAAGATGCGGCCGATGCCGATGCGGCCCACGAAGTTGGAGTAGTCGATGGTACAGACCTGCATCGCGACCGGACCGTCGGGATCGACGTTGGGGGCGGGGATGTGGTCGATGATCGCGTCGAGGAGCGGCAGCATGTCGTCGTTGCCGTCATCGGGATCGAGGCGCGCGTAGCCGTTGACCGCGCTGGTGTAGACGATCGGGAAGTCGAGCTGCTCGTCGTTGGCGCCAAGGTCGACCATGAGATCGAAGACCATGTCCACGACCTCGGCGGGCCGGGCGCCCGGACGATCGATCTTGTTCACGACGACCATCGGCTTGAGGCCGTGCTCGAGCGCATGGCGCAACACGAAGCGGGTCTGCGGCATCGCGCCTTCGAACGCGTCCACGATGAGCAGGCAGCCGTCGGCCATCTTGAGCACGCGCTCGACCTCGCCGCCGAAGTCGGCGTGGCCGGGAGTGTCGATCACGTTGATCTTGGTGTCTCGATGACGGATCGAGATGTTCTTGGCGAGGATGGTGATGCCGCGCTCGCGTTCCTGGTCGTTGGAGTCCAGAACGCGCTCGGCCACCTCCTGGTTCTCACGGAACACGTGGGTGGTCTGAAGGAGCCGGTCCACGAGCGTGGTCTTGCCGTGGTCGACATGGGCGATGATGGCGATGT
>CAZMFQ010000016.1:0-39785 GCA_964565645.1 uncultured Eubacteriales bacterium | reverse complement strand
CCCAACACGCCCCCCGATGCGCCTAACGTGTTGCGCTTGAGCAGCGGCTCAGCGCCCTCATGAGTCTAGCGGTTCTGGCCGTCTGCTCGAAGCGCTAGTTAGGTCGCCGCTCTACTCGCGGTAGGCTTCGATGATGTCGGTGACCAGCTCCGCGCCGCCCACGACGTCCTCGCTTCCCGAGAAGCGCGAGACTTCCATATGGCCGTCGTCGAAGACGTCGACCTCGATGCGCTCGCCGACCACGGTGATGGTCACCGTGACCGTGTCGCTACGATACCGGGCGACCTCGAAGTGAAGATGTGCTGCATCGAGACTGCCGAGCAGATCGTACAGCGGGTGACTCATCATTCCCCCAAAGCAGGGTCAGCGGGCGACCTAACGTGTTGCGCTTGAGCAGCGGCTCAGCGCCTTCATCACAATACCGCTCCTGGCCGTCTGCTCGAAGCGCTAGTTAGATGCCGCAGCGACGTCCGCCTTGAAAGCGCAGATCCAGCACTCCATGCGCTCATGCTCGAACCCAGCTGCCAGCTGATACTCACCAAGTTCGATGAGCGCGGCCTCGATCTCGCGCCACGCCACTCGCGCCGAACCACCGCAGCCGTCGGCGATGGAGCCGTCGCCGCCCCAAAGCTCATCTGACATTGCCCAAGACAGGAGTTCGGAGTCAGTGCCCGCCAGCGCGGCGTCGACCCGGTTCAAGAGCGCGCGCTCGTCCCAGCGCCAGAGCGCCTCACGAACCCGTTCAACGTACTCGCGCACGCTCTCCTCCAGGTGCATCTAACGTGTTTGCGCATGACACGCGAGCCGCGGGACAAGCGCTCCTATCCCGAGTAGGCTACAGCCGCGGCGAGTCGGTGTCGATGCGCGGGTTAGACAGCCATGGCTTCTCGACGAGCCTATCTCCAGATGATATTCGAGAAGATGACAATTGCGCCGCCGCCGGACGTGCGTGGGTCGAACGACACGCGCACGGTTCCCTCCTGCTGCTTGCCGTCTGGGTGGACGACTGTCATGTCGACGGCGAAGTTGTAAGCCGGTGGAATGACCGAGTACAGACCGATCACACGCGGCCGCACCGATGTGATGGTGACCTTGCTGCCGGCCATCTCCTCAGAGACCTGTGATGTTGCGGTCGAACTAGCCGCGTCGCTCTGCCAGGTGTGAGCAACGTATGCCCAGGTCCCCCATGCCAGGAGCGTGGCGATGACCCATAGAGCTGCTGGGCGCACGCGTCGAGATTGCGGCTCAACTAGGCATTGGGTACGCACGTGCCCCCCGTCCTGGGCTGTCTAACGTGTTGCGCTTGAGCAGCGGCTCAGCGCCTTCTTGAGTCTAGCGCTCCTGGCCGTCTGCTCGAAGCGCTAGTTGGACGGAGTATGACGTCGAGGTTCAGAGATCCCGACCATCGCGCCACAGATCGAAGATCGCTGGCGCTACTGCGAGTAGAAGGAAGCGCAGTCCGAAGAACAACAGGACGAACAGCCCCCCTGTGCACCGAGCGCCTGCGTAGACCCCGGGGCCGACAAACGCCGCGGTGATCAGATACGTCAATCCGCCTGCCCCGAGAACGGCAACGAGTGTAAGCACCCATGCGGTTGGCGACTTCGGATTGTCGGCAGAGTCAAAATCGAGGCCCAGCGCTGGCCCTCCCCGCTTCCGTCCAACGTTTGTGCGTTTGACCCGTGAACCGCAGGCCTCGCGCGCTATTACTACCTACGATACCTGACACGGCCAAGGTTCATCGGGTCGAAACGCCTGTTAGGAAGGCGCATGAATGCCTCTGTACTACGCGGGGGGCGGCAACACTCCGCTGACTACGGCGAGCAGGAACAAGGCCACGATGAGCACCAGAGCGACGACGCGACCGATCCGCATACTCCGCCCCGCCTGCTCAGGGGTCAGTCCTCTGGCTTCCGCTACCGCTAGAGCGCGAGTTTGCTCACGGTCCGCCTGCGCGAACCGATGCAACATGCGGAATGTCGACAGGATGCCGACACCGACTACTGCCGCATAGACCAGCAGACCGCGCCATGCGTAGTGCACCGGCAGGCACGCGAGTGCCCAGAGCCCGGTTCCTACCCAGACAGCACGCGTCATCCCGAGTCTGCGTCCCGCGACCAGGGCAACTAGCAGCCAGAACACAGGCGCCGAGATCGCGAGCACAACGATGAGCCAAGGGTTATCCAACCGCGCCTCCCGGGCGCCAGCCGCAAGCCCTCGCGCGCCCTTCCTAACGTTTGTGCGTTTGACCCGTGAACCGCAGGCCTCGCGCGCCTTCACAACCAACGATACCTGACACGGCCAAGGTTCATCGGGTCGAAACGCCTGTTAGGACGCCAGCATAGGGCTGAGGGTCAACCCACGACACCGAAGTAGACCAGACCTCCCATGAGAATCCAACTGACCGACACCGCACGAGAGATAAACGTCGCGTACTCTGGCGAGTATCCCATCCAGCGATACCAGGCGTTGTCGGCTGTTCTGGGGGCGAACCACCACAACAGTGCGCCTGCGAACATGACGGGAACGCCTAGGGGGTTCAGTGACAAAGCCCGCTCACTTGAGTCGTCCTAACGTGTTGCGCTTGAGCAGCGGCTCAGCGCTCTCATGAGTCTAGCGCTCCTGGCCGTCTGCTCGAAGCGCTAGTTAGCACCTCACACCGAGTCATGCACGCGGCGGGAGCGCGACTCCAGCAGTCGACGCGCGACCAAGATGACGATGCATCCGATGCCAAGCGCGGCAAGGCAGGCGTCCATCCAACCGAAGGGGGTCATACCACTCGCGGGCAGTACTGCGCGCAGACGTTCGGCATCCCCAGCCTGACTTGCGAAGGCGACTAGCGGGACGATGATCGCGAAGGAGCTTACGCTGCTCAAAGGTCGGCGGCCAAGGAGCAGCGCACCCGCGAGTACCAGGGCGTACGGAGCGACGCGGAACGCGAAACCGAGTGCTCCTGCGGCGGTGCCGACGTAATGCAGAGCCTCAACCGACGCCAGAAGAGCATGCGCAGACACAGCTCCGACAAACTGCCCGATCCCACCCGCGATGAACATGAGCACCAAGACCAAGACTGCCAAGAGCGCGGAGCTTCGGTCGAGAGACTCCCGCACACGAGCGACAAGCCATGCCGTGTCGCTTTCGTCCCTCAAGTCCCAGAAGCCGCGTTCCATTGAGTCCCCAATGATGGTGCTAACGTGTTGCGCTTGAGCAGCGGCTCAGCGCTTCCATTACAATACCGCTCCTAGCCGTCTGCTCGAAGCGCTAGTTCGATGCGACCTTCTTGCGCTTTCTCCAGAAGCCGTTGGCAGTACACCCAACGAGCAGCATGACCTCAAACGCCATGGCTAGCAGTGTGAACTGCTTGAAAGGAAGTTGCTGTAGGTACGCGGCGTAGAGCGCGATGTAGAGCAGCAACGTGGTCAGAGCGGAGTCGAGCACCCAGACGCCATCCACATCGATAGAGTCGTCTTCGCTCCATAGACTCCAAGCGGCGAAGAAGTTCACTGCCGCGAGCGGCAACGTCAGTGCGCCAGAGGCAACCATCAACTTGAAGATGTCCAAAGACACAATGAGCGTCGGCCTGTAGAGGAAGATGACGAGGAACCCAGGACCGGCAAGCAGCATCACCGTCACCACTCCAACGACGTAGTGCCTGGGCTCAAGCTCCTGGAGCTCCTTGATGATCGACATAGGACTCCTGTTCCATCGAACGTGTTGCGCTTGAGCAGCGGCTCAGCGCTCTCATCACAATACCGCTCCTGGCCGTCTGCTCGAAGCGCTAGTTAGCGCGCTGCACTGTCTGCTGACGCCCGAGATTCGCCCTCAGCGTTCAGTCTCTTGCGATTTCGATCCATTCGAACCCAGAGCGGCAAGGAGAGCATGACGAGTAGGAGCCAAAACACCCCGGCGACCAGCGCCGTCCAGTCAATCCAAGAATCAGAGGAATTGAAGAATAGGGACGCGATGAGAGTGGCCCCGAGGAGTACTGGCTGCGCAACCATGAGGATTATCATGGTCGGCAACTCCCATACTGCTAGCGGCTTGTCTCCCCGCCAGTAGACAAGCGCAGTACTCGCAAGCCAAGCAAGCCCCACGCACACTGTGAGCAGGTGGCTGATCACTCGACGGTCCCCTGTCGGTCGCAAGTGGTCGCGCTAACGTGTTGCGCTTGAGCAGCGGCTCAGCGCTCTCATGAGTCTAGCGGTTCTGGCCGTCTGCTCGAAGCGCTAGTTAGCGTCCCGGTCGAGTCACACCGAAATCTGTGGAAACGGTGGAGAACATACGTTCGGGCAGGTCACGTACTGTGGCGGCCTGTGGATGCGCCTCATACACGACATCATGTGTTGCGAGATCTTGTTGACACAATATGTTGGGCGTCCGATGCTTGTACTGGTAGAAGCTGGCGCACCTTGAAATCCAACTATGGAAGCAGCGAAGCCCCGCGGCAACGGGGCTTCACGAACCGCGGCCATGCCGCAACCTATGCATGGAAGATACACCAGTACTCTGCGCAACTGAAGGCATTGGCCGCAGATTGTGAGACCGCTATGGTACAGCAGCATGTTGTTACACACGGTGACGGCTGGGCACTTCGTCGCGGCGGGAGCAGCAGGGTGACAGAGACCTTTGACACCCAGGCGGAAGCGATCCAGCGTGGCCGGGAAGTGGCCGGCAATCAGCAGGCCGAGCTCTACATCCATGGTCGCAACGGGCAGATTCGTGAGCGTCGCAGCTTCGGCAGTGACCCGTGTCCGCCGCGCGACAATGACTAGGTAGCACCCAAGTCGTCAGCTTCTACCGCGAGGGCGCCCGCATGGGCGCCCTCAGTTCGCTATTGAGTCACATCGGTGACGCTAACGTGTTGCGTTTGAGCAGCGGCCCAAACGCCTTGCTTCACTCTATCGCTCCTGGCCGTCTGCTCGAAACGCTAGTTAGCAACCTCACGCAAAGTCATGCACGACGGTATCGGTTCTCCGGGAGCCGACGCACGACTAGCACCGCGAAGAGCGCGATTGCGAGTACGAGCAAGGCGTTGCCCATCCAGTCGAATGCGGTGAGGCTGCTCGCAGGCAATACTGCCCTCAAGCGCTCCGCATTGGCGGCCCCGATCGCGAAGACCGTGAGCGGGACGACGAGTGCGGCGGAGTTGCTGCTGCTGGTGAACCGTCTGTCCAAGAGCGCCAGGCCGCCAAACACCAGAAAGTAGGGGGCGATGTGGAACACAAGACCCACAGCCGCCGCAGCGGTACCGGCAAACTGGAGTCCCTCAACCAACGCCTGCAGAAGACGTGCGGACACCACCCCAACTGACTGGCCGATCCGACCCGCGACGAAGGCTAGCGCCAGTATCAGAACGAAGCGAAGTACAGGGTTTCGGTCGAGAGACTCACGCAGGCGAACAAGAAACCACTCTGTGTCGCTTTCATCCCTCAGGTCCCAGAATCCGTGTGCCATGAACTCCCCTGTGATGGTGCTAACGTGTTGCGCTTGAGCAGCGGCTCAGCGCTTTCATGAGTCTAGCGGTTCTGGCCGTCTGCTCGAAGCGCTAGTTAGGCGTCGACTAGCGTTCCACATTGAAGCTAGCGACCGCGACATCAAAGACCCGCTGCAACTCATCGCGTCGCTCCCACGGGCCAAGCACGTTCAGCAAGTAGCGAGTCTGCCCGACGCTGAGACTCGCCACAAAGTAGGCGTCACCGGCACCCGTCTGTGCGGCCATGGTGTCTGCCCGTATTCCGGCTCGTGTCGTGACTGTGGAGGTGGTCGCAGACTTCGATGCATACCTGAGAATGTCGACGATGTCATAGCCCGCAAACGGAGAGGTTGGAGGTACGGGGGCGGTCGCGGTCGACTCAATCACCTGGATTCGCCCCGAGGAACCATCACCATCAGCAATCCAAGTGAAGTACCCGCCCGGCGAATCACTCAGAGTGTCAGCCGTGGCTTCCCAGGACCCGGGGTATCGGAGTGACCAGCCATGGGGACTCGTGTAAGCCTTCGTACCAGGAAAGGGGTCGATGCGGGCCTGATCGCTGCCCGGTGCCCAGCCAGCGAGCTGCACCGCGAGTAACAGACCCAGCAGCCAGCACCACGCCCACGCACGCACTCTCACGCGCTCTCCCGTCTTCGTGCGCCTAACGTGTTGCGCTTGAGCAGCGGCTCAGCGCTTTCATGAGTCTAGCGGTTCTGGCCGTCTGCTCGAAGCGCTAGTTCGATGTCGGTTGCAGGTGCCGGCTCAACATCTCGAGCGCGGCTCAGAACCAAACCGAGCCAGCCTGAGGTGACACCCAAGATGAGCGACAACGCAGGATTCATCGCCATGGCGAACCTGGTACGAGCAACGTCGAGGGTGTAGACGATGTCGCCCTCGCGAAACGCCGAAGCGACCGCAGCGGCAAGTAGCAGAGTGGCAGTCGGAACGATGAGGAGCGCCAACCTGCGCCTGGGCGTCAAGTTCGGACCCGCCATCGCTACCGCGAAGACGGAGTACAGCAAAGCGAAGGCAGCGCAGCCGGTGAGCATCCACCACGGCGAGGCGTAGGCAAGCACCGGCAACAGCACGAACGCGATTGGCAGCATCGCCGCGACTGCAAGCAGGGCAAGCAAAGCGATCGCGACGCCTATGAGCGCGCGCATCCCCAGACGCAAGGGCCACACCGCAAGCGAGAGAGCCGCGCCCAACACGGCGGGGATCAAGGCTACTTCCGCCGTAGCACCAGAGAGCGCTGGCGACATCATTGCGGCGAGTCCGATGGTGCACCCGGCGAGGGCGAAGGCCGCGGCCACAGCCGACGCAAGCAAGCCGCTTGTAGGTTGATTCAAAGCGCCTCCGTACATCGAACGTGTTGCGCTTGAGCAGCGGCTCAGCGCTCCCATGAGTCTAGCGGTTCTGGCCGTCTGCTCGAAGCGCTAGTTCGGCACGCTTGCCTGAACCAGAGCGTATGAGGGCAATCCCCCAGGCAGCTGCGCCCGCAAGCAGGATCGCAAGTGCAGGAGGGCCGAGCACCTCGCTCAGGACTGCGCCGAGGAAGCAGGCCATGACTCCGCCCAAACCGAGCGCGAGAGACATTCTCACACCCGCAGTCCGACGAATCGCCACCCAGAAGTCCGCGAGCAGGAGTACTGAAGTGGCCCCGAGAATCAGGTGGAACGCGCTATTGACCGAGGGCCCGCCGGACTCCAGGACGCCTTCACGAAGCGAGAGAGAGGCGATCCCGACGGCCGGGACGGCAACCGCGATGATCGCCATGGCCTGAACCCACAGCCGCAGCCGGCTCGAACGCATCCCGCAGTCCCCCATCTTCCGGCAACCCGGATTGCCGTCGCAGCCCGTCTGCCGAACTACGATTCTGACGTCTATGTAAGCACAGCTGCAATGTGTATGTAATCACGTTGTTCGAGGAGTACAGACTCCGAGCCGACGACGCCCGTACCTCGACCTACCGCCCCAGGACCACATCTATGCCATACAACACGAGCTCGAACGTCGTCTTAGGCAGCAGACCGACGCGGTCTGTGAGAACCTCGCGGTCGAGAGTGATGATCTGGGATACATTGACCACCGAATCCTTGGGCAGACCGCTGAGCCTTGCATCGAGCGCCACGTTGCCCGGTGCGCCCGCCCACTTGAGATTGCTCGTCAGCGGGACGCAGACGACAGTCGAGATGCGACTGCGGTTGAACGAGTCGCCCTGCACCACGAGCACCGGCCTGCGGAAGCCCGGGGCGGACCCTGTGGGCTGCCCCAGATCCGCCCACCAGATCTCACCCTGAGCGATCACCACTCGGCCCGCTCGAGCGCGCGGCGAGCCGCAGCAGCCGCGAACGCGGAATCCGGATCGATCTCATCGCCGAGCATCGCGTCGAGCGCTGCGGTCACGCTGTCCGGAGAATGCCGCGCCACGTACTCGCGGATCGCTCGACTGTAGAGCGCACTGCGCGATTGCTTCAACACGCGCGCGAGCCGGTCCGCGTCCTCGAACAGGTCGTCCGGTATGGATATGGCTGTCTTCATACCCAAAGTATAACCCAATCCCCTCAATCCCTACAGCCCGTCGAAGGGGCTGCGCACTCCTCGGCCACCTTTGTTCAGGACGTGGGTGTAGATCATCGTCGTGCTGACGTCCTTGTGGCCCAACAGCTCCTGGATCGTGCGGATGTCGTAGCCCGCCTCCAGCAGGTGCGTCGCGAAAGAATGGCGCAGGGTGTGGCAGCCCGCCGGCTTGCTGATGCCCGCCCGGCGCACGGCCTCTTTGACCTCACGCTGAAGGATCGTCTCGTGGACGTGGTGTCGCCCCTCCTCGCCGGTCTCGGAGTTGCGCCACCGGCGCTTCTGAGGGAACACCCACTGCCAGCGCCAGTCGGTCCCGGCGTTGGGGTACTTGCGCTCGATCGCGTCCGGCAGCGCGATGCGTCCCCAACCCTCGTCGATGTCGCGCATGAGCACTGCCCGTGCCCGCTGCATCTGACGAGCCAGCGGCATCTTGAGCGCCTCGGGCAGCATCGTCACACGGTCCTTGCCGCCCTTTCCTCGGCGGACCAGGATCTCGCAGCGCTCGAGGTCGACGTCTTGCACCCGCAGCCCGGTGCACTCGGTGAGGCGCAGCCCCGACCCGTACAGGAGCGAAGCCATGAGCCAGGTCTCGCCCTCCATCTGCCCCAGGACCTGACGCACCTCGGCGCGCGTGAGCACGACAGGCAACCGGATCGGCTTCTTGGCGCGCACGACATGCAGCTGTCCCACGTCGCGACCCAGGACGTAGCGGTACAGGAACAGGATCGCCGCGAGGGCCTGGTTCTGGGTCGACGCGCTCACGCCGGCCTTCACGGCCAGGAACGTGAGGTACTCGTTGATCTCGCGCTCCCCCATGACCTCGGGATGCTGGCCCTGGTGGAAACGCACGAACCGGGCCACCCACAGGGAGTAGGCCTGCTCGGTACGGCGGCTGTAGTGCCGGGAGCGCAGCTCCTGGCACAGGCGCTCGGTGAATGAAGGTGGGTCCATCGGCGGCCTTCGGACGGCGCGGACATCACGAGACAACGATGCCGCTCGGACCTCACCTGGGTCTTACCGCGCTACAAACACTAGTCCTGGCGGTCGGTGACCTCGATCAGGTGGTAGCCGAACTGCGTCTTGACGGGACCGTGGACCACGCCGACTTCGTCGTTGAAGCACACGTCGTTGAACTCGCGGACCATCTGCCCGGGAGAGAACTCGCCGAGCTCCCCGCCGTTGCGGCCCGACGGGCACGTCGAGTGAGCGCGCGCCACGTCGGCGAAGTCCGCACCTGCGGCGATCTGCTGCTTGAGGTCGTTGGCCTGCTCCTCGGTGGGAACGAGGATGTGGCGGGCTGAAGCGCGTGCCATGTCGGACTCCTTCGATCTCGGCCTCGCGGCGCGGTGGATGACTCCGTGATTATGCGTCGGCGGCCTGTTTCGTGCCACTCACCCCGGCCTGCGGCGCCGCTCGCGGCATGCTCCTCGGCAGGGCAACCTTCTCGTCGGATAATCCCGTCAACCGCCACGGGGGCGCATGGGCGCGCGTCCGTGCTCCACGACGCGCCATGCGGAGGGACACCCATGCAGCTCATAAGCCCCGTCATCAACCGCTGGATCCAAGACGGCCTCGCCGACTCCGACGGCCTGTGGGAACGCGCGGCCCTCGAGCTGCCGTGGTTCCGCACCTGGGACCGGGTGTTCGAGGCGGATCCGCCGTCGTTCCGCTGGTTCGCCGGCGCCCGCACCAACCTCGCCTACAACGCGCTCGACCACCACGTCGCCACCGGCCGGGGCGATCAGGCCGCGCTCACCTACTTCAACGAGCGCGGCGACCGCCGCTCCTTCACCTACTCCGAGATGCTCGCCCAGGTCGAGCGCATCGCCGCGGCCCTGCGCGGCCTCGGCATCGGGCGGGGCGACCGCCTGACCATCTACATGCCGACGTGCCCCGAGGCGATCATGCTCATGCTCGCCACGGTCCGCATCGGCGCGATCCACTCCGTCGTGTTCGCCGGTTTCGGCGAGCACGCCCTGGCCGACCGCGTGCAGGCGAGCGGCTCGCGGCTCGTGTTCGCGGCCGACATCACCTACCGCCGAGGAAAGGACGTCCCGCTCAAGCCGATCGTCGACGAGGCCGTCGCCAACGTCGGCGACTCGGTCGAGCACGTGATCGTGCTTCAGCGTGCACAGGAGCCGTGCGCGATGACCCCCGGACGCGACATGGGCTGGGACGAGTTCCTCGCACGCGGTGAAGGACAGAGCGGCGCGCACGTCGAGATGGAGGCGAACGAACCCGCGTTCATCCTCGCCACCTCGGGCACCACCGCCAAGCCCAAGCTCGCGGTGCACACCCACGGCGGGTACGCGGTCCACATCACGGCGATGGCGCGGTGGTGCTACGGCCTGAAACCCGGCGAGGTCTGGTGGTCCGGCTCCGACATCGGTTGGATCGTGGGCCACAGCTATATCGTCTACGCGCCGCTCCTGCTCGGCTGCACCACGCTCGCGTTCGAGGGCGCGCTCGACTACCCCACCCCCGACGCGAACTGGCGCGCGGCGATCGAGGAGCTCGGCGCGAGCGGCATCTTCACCTCGCCGACCGCGGTGCGCCTGCTCATGCGCTACGGCGCCGACGCGATCTCCTCGGTGGACTACTCGAGCCTTGAGCGCGTGCTGTGCGCGGGCGAGGTCCTCAACGCTCCGGCCTGGGACTGGCTGCAGAACACCGTGCTTCGAAACCGCGTGCCCGTCATCGACCACATGTGGCAGACCGAGACGGGCGGGCCGGTCTTTGGCAATCCCTACGGGCTGTGCATGCTGCCGGTCAAACCGGGCTCGGCGGGCATCCCGCTTCCGGGCATCGAGGCCGCGGTCGTCACGACCGAGGGCGAGCCCTGCGCGCCGGGCGAGAAGGGCATCATGGTGCTCAGGCGCCCGTTCCCCGGGCTCATCGCCACCCTCTGGGGCGAGAAGGAGCGCTACGGAACCGACTACTGGTCCAAGATCCCCGGTGTCTACTACACGGGCGACTCCGCGCACATCGACGAGGACGGCTACGTCTGGTTCGCCGGCCGCGCCGACGAGATCATCAAGATCGCCGACCACCGCATCGGCACCGTGGAGGTCGAGACCGCGTTCCTCATGCACCCCTCGGTAGCCGAATCCGGCGTCATCGGGCGCCCCGACGAGCTGCGCGGCGAGGTCATTTCAGCGTTCGTCGTGCTCAAGAACGGGATCGGGCCTTCCGAGGAGCTCAAGCGCGAGCTGCTCGAGACCGTACGCCACGAGCTCGGGCCGGTCGCGGTAGTGGGCGAGATCAACATCGTCTCGATGCTGCCCAAGACCCGCAGCGGCAAGATCATGCGCCGCGTGCTCAAGGCGGTCACGCTCGACGTGGAGCCCGGCGACATCACCACGATCGAGGACGAGGGCAGCGTCGAGGACGCCCGCCACGCGTGGCACCAGATGAAGGCCGAACTCGGGTAGCGGTCGCCGCGCGGCGCGCGGACGGGTGCACGGCCGAGGCGACCGCGCGCGCCCGACCTACCGCGCCGCCGGTGCGTACGGGCCGTCGAACCGACGGTCCCAGGCGCCGTTCTTCTTGAGCTGGCTGTTCCAATAGAACTGCACGACCGGGAGCTTCACGACCAGTCGGTACATCACTGCGAAAGCCGCGGGGAGCCGCTCCGGGCCCGCGACCTTGGCAAGCGTCGCCGGTGCGAACCGCCCGTCACGCGCGAGCTCGCCGCCAAGCTGCCCCAGCTGCCCGAACAGCTTGCGCAGGCCGTTGTCGGGGATCATCTGCAACGACTCGCCGCCCCCGCGCACGATGGTGCCGGCGTACGCGCACCCGAGCCGCGTCGCGAGCTTGGCGAGGTATCGCTCCAGACCGCGCGAGTGCAGCGCCTCCCTGAACCCCGACTGCACCAGGAACCCGATGCGCGGGTTTCCCTCGCGCCCGATCAGCGGCTCGAGGGCCTCGATGAACTCGGCCACGATCGACGGCATCGAGTCGGTGTAAAGTGGCATCCCGAGCACGACCGTGTCGGCCTCGCCGAACGCCGCGATCGCCCGCTCGAACTCCGCGCGCTTCGCCAGATGCAGTACGACCGGCTCCTGCCCCCCGCACTCGTCCAGCCCACGGCGACCTGCTGCAGCATCCGCATGGAGTTGGAGCGCGGGCCCCGGGGCGATCCGTTAAGCAACAGCAGTGAGCTCATCTGCGGCCTCCTTCACAGGGACACTGGCGATCGTGGTGCTCGTGAGCGAGGACTTGAGGTTGCGCGCCATCCTCGCCCACATGTGCGTCGTGATCTCGATGTCCTCGGCGTCCGTCCCCGGTCCCGGAGACAGCAGCAGGCTCATGGACGGGTACCGCGCGTAGCGGGGCCGGTGATGCATCTCGCCCCCCTCGATCATGATGTAGGGGTGCACGAGCGGGATCATCTGATCGGCCGCCCGCTTGAGCAGCGAGGTGGAAAACCCCATCCGCATCGGAGAGGCGAGCACGACGTGGTCGCTCGTGATCGCCGAGGAGCAGACCAGCGCACTGTCGTCGCGCTTGGCGCAGACGCCCGGCGTCTTGACCCAGCACCCCCAACACCCGGAGCAACCCTTGAGATCGAGTTCTCGCAGGTCGAGGCGGGTCACCTCGTGCCCGTCGCCGCGAAGCCGCTCCGTGTACGCGGCGAGGTACTCATCGAACTCACTGCCCGCGACGGGCTCTCCGTTCAGTATCGTGATACGCATGTCGGACCTCTTCTCGAACGAAACCTGTTCTACACTGTAGAACATGACATACCCGCATTCTACGGTGTAGAATCGCTTTGTCAACCCCGCCCCGTCCCGCCGGAGGTCATCTGCATGAGCGCGGCCCGCAAGAAGTCCCCCGATTCGCCCCTGACCCGCGAGCGGATCGTCTCCGAAGCGCTCGCCATCGTGGACGAGGAAGGCCTCCCGGCACTCTCGATGCGCCGCCTCGGCGCGCGCCTGGGCGTCGACCCGATGGCGGTCTACTACTACCTCCCGAACAAGGACGCCTTGCTCGACGCGATCGTCGAGGCGGTCATGGGCGAGATCGATCTCGGCGTCGACGACCCGACCGCCCCGCCCGAGGAGCGCGTGCTCTGCGCCGCCAACGCGTATCTCGCCGTGATGCTCGCCCACCAGAACGCGATGCCGCTCATGCTCTCCCGCGGCCCCAACACGCCGACCGCGGCGCGGCCCGTGGAGCTGCTCCTCGGCATCCTGCGCGACGCGGGCCTCTCGCCGACCCAGGCTCTCGCCGGTATGAACTCGATCGCATCGGCCGTGCGCGGCGCCGCCGCGATGGTCGTGCCCGCCGGCACCGACCCGCCCACGCCCGAACAGCTCGAAGCGCTCATGGCGCAGTTCCCCGCCCGGGAGTTCCCGCACCTCAACGAATCCGCGCTCTGCCCCCAGGACTTCCACCGCGATTTCGAGTTCGGGGTGCGCGCCCTGGCCCGCGGACTCGTCGACCTGTCACGCGACACGAAGGAGCACTCATGATCACACCGCTGTCCGCCACCTCGGTAGAGCTCATCGCCGCCTACCGCCGAGGACCCGCGACACTGCGCGAGGCGGTGGCGGGCATGTCCGCCGAGGAGCTGCGCGCACGCCCGATCGCAGGCAAGATGAGCTCTCTCGAGGTGCTCGCCCACATCGTGGACTCCGACCAGTTCATGTGCGACCGCGTCAAGCGCACCATCGCCACGGACAAGCCGCTGCTCATGGGCATCGAGTCCGCCGATTACCCCGGCCCGCTCTCCTACCACGAGCGCGACCCCGAGCTCGACCTGCGCCTGCTCGAGGTCCAGCGCGAGCAGCTCGCAGCGGATCTCGATCGCCTGAGGCCGGAAGCCTGGGAGCGCGTCGCCGTGCACTCCGAGGCCGGGATGCAGACGCTGCACGAGATCTTCCACCACGCCGTCGAGCACCTCGAAGGCCACGTGCTCACCATCGCCGAGAAGCGCGCCGCGCTCGGTATCTAGCGCTGGTGGGCGTGGGGCGGTGTGCAGCGGTTGCAAGAATACAGCCCTCATGTTGTGATTCACATCATATATGATGTACTCTGGCTCTCATGGACGACGTTCTGGACATAGGAGAGCTTCTCGTACGCACCCGGCGCTCAGCCGGCATGTCCCAGCGCGAGCTTGCAGCAGAGCTCGACACCTCGCAGCAGCAGATCGCCCGCTGGGAGGCAACGGCATATCGAACTGCGAGTCTGGATCGGGTGGCACAGGCAGCTCGGGCGCTTGATGCCCTTGCGCCGTCCGGCTTGCTGGCAGCAGAGGCGACTGCCGTCTACGGCCCGACCGCGGTCGAACCGCAACCGACAGCCGCGCGCGATCTCGGCGATATCGCCGTTCGTATCCGCTCCCATGGTCGTGAGTTCGGCGAGCGGTTCCGATTCGAGCGCATCGGAGTGTTCGGGTCCTTCGCGCGAGGCGAGCAGGAACCGGACAGCGACGTGGACCTACTCGTGGAGACGAATGACCCCGGCGGCCTGAGGTTTCTTGAAGCCGGTGAATTCGCCGAATCGATACTCGGACGTCGAGTGGATATGGTCCGACCTGAGACCCTGAAGCATCAGCTGCGTCCGCGAGTCGATGAAGAGGTCATCTATGTCTGGGGGGCGTGACGATTCGCTGCTTCTGGACGATCTTGTGCACGCGGCTCAGCGGCTCGTCCTCCTCGGCGAATCGACCGGCGAAAACCCCCTCGGATCACTGCTCGAGCGCGACGAGCAAGTGCTCTGGAACCTGACTGTCTTGGGTGAGGCGGCAAAGCGAGTCAGCGCCGAGACTCGAGAGCGCTTCGCCGATGTGCCCTGGTCGCTCATGGCCCGGCTGCGCGATCGCCTCACGCATCACTACGAGGGAATCGACTGGCGCGTGGTCACGGTGGTCCTTCGCGATGAGGTCCCGTCTGTGGCCTCACGACTCGCGCAGATCCGTGATGCCATGTCTGGGGACACCTAGTCCGTCGCGCTACACTCTTCCCAACACGGCCACGTCCCCAAAGGATCCCATGCCGCCACTCGATGCCCGCCGACTCGCAGCGCTCTACAAGCCGAGCGCAGCTGCGCCCGTGCTCGTGGATGTCCCGCCGCTGCGATTCCTGCAGCTCGAAGGTATCGGCGACATCGGCGGCGAGTCGTTCCAGGAAGCCGTCGGCACGCTCTTCGGGCTGGCCTATCCCGTCAAGTTCGCCGCCAAGAAGCAGCTCGGCCTGGCCTACAAGGTTTCCCCGCTCGAAGGCCTGTACGGACAGCCCGGTGGCGCGAGCGAGTTCACTCCCGCGGATCGCACCACACTCCCGTGGCGGCTCATGATCGCGGTGCCCGACGAGGTCGACGGCGAGTTCATCGAGACCGTGCGCGCCAAGGTCGCGGCCAAGAAGGACCTGCCGCGCCTCGCCGACATCCGCCTGCAGACGTTCTCCGAGGGCCCGAGCGTCCAGGTCCTCCATGTCGGCCCGTATGCCGAGGAGCCCGCCACCATCGAGCGTCTCTTCGCGTTCGCGCGGGAGACCGGCTGCGAGATCACAGGGCGACACCACGAGATCTACCTCGGTGACCCGAACCGCGCGGCCGCCGAGAAGCTCAAGACCGTCCTGCGCTACGGGGTGCGCAAGCCCTAGGCGTCCAAGGAAGCGACAGCGTGAACATGGGACCCGCTCCCGAGACGACCCGCACTACGAGTGCAGGTCGGCGCGCTGGAACGTGAGCAGCCCACCCGAAAGTGCCACCACAAGCCCGCCCACGATGACCGTCCAGAGCGTCTTCATCGAGATGCCGAGCGCGATGTCCTCGGCCGATGTCGGCCCGAGGCCCGACATCGCGAGCACCGGCTGCGCCCACGGATACCACGGCGCGAACTCGTGCGACTGCGCAGCGAAGATCGCCGGAAGCGTGAAGCAGACGTTGAGCGCGAGCGCGGCCCCGAAGCTCTTCCAGCGGCTCGAGGCCCACAGCTGGACCGCCGCGAGCGGAAGCACCGCAAGCCACCCCGCCAGCAGCGACCTGCCGATCTCACCCCACGGGATGCCGACCGTCCCGAGGTGCTCGGCAAGGCCGGCCAACACGAACACTCCTCCGAAGATGAGGTTCGTGACCGCGAGCAGGCCCGCAAGTACGACGAACTTGGCGAGATAGAGGTGCGCGCGCGAGACGGGCAGCGCGACGATCTGCTTCCAGCCGCCGCCCGCATGATCGGGGCGGCAGACGAGCGCCGCGAAGACGCCGGCGAGCAGCGGGTAGAAGAGCCACGCATAGCGGACGGCCGCGAAGCCATAGGCCGTCTTCCACGCCTCGGCACCCAGAAGGTCGCCGCCCGGGTTGACTCCCAGCAGGACCGCAAAGACCGGTCCGAGCAGGATCACGACCCCCACGAGCAACCACTGGGTCTTCATGAGTTCCACCTTGAGCATCTTGAGCACTGGATGACCCCCTACCTGATCTCTCGTCTGGACAGAATGGCGGCGCCGAGCAACACGAGCAGCACCGCCTCGAAGACGCCGAATATCACGATCTGCGGCGAGCCGAACCAGGAGAGCTGCTCTCCGGGGCTGCCGGGCACGACGCCACCGACCGAGTACACGAGCGCCTGGGCCGGCAGCCGCCACGGCGTCCACGGCGGCAGCTTGGACATGCCCATCCCGAACAGCGGCGCCAGGATACCGGCGGCGAGCGGGAACGCCTGGTTCGCGAACCACGTCGAGAGCAGCAACTGGAACGCAAGCAGCGGAAGCACCGCGACCCACGGCAGTACGGCGATGCGGATCAGCTCCCGCAGCGGCAGCGGGCCGAGATGCTGCCAGAGCATGATGGCCGCATACCCGAACGACATGAGCGCAGAGGACGCCGCGAGCAGACCTGCGCACCATGCGTACTTGACCGTATACGTGCGCCACCGCGAGACGGGCAGGGCGAAGGTCGCCTTCCACATGTCCGAGCGGTGCTCCAAGTCCACGATCATGGATGCGAGGAGCGCCGCACCGAGACCCAGCGAGAAGACCTGGATCATACCGAGCTCCCCGGTCGCCACCTGGAATCCGGTCTGTGTGCCGGCACGATAGGCCTCAAGCATGTACTCGCCGCGCATCAGGAACAGGATGACGCCCAGCACCGTGACTCCGAGCGGGCCAAGGATCGTCAGCGGGACGAGCCACGTGCGCCGCATCCGCTGCCAATCCGCGCGATGCAGTGCGTTCGCCCGAGGCCGAACGGACGGATGGGTCCGCGCCGCCGCACGAGCGGTGTTCGTCGTGCCGTTCATACGCTCTCCCCCGTTCCCGTGAGCTCCAGGAATATCTCCTCGAGCGTGCGAGCCTGCTCCTCGACCCGATAGACCGAGACGCCGCTATTCACCAGTTCACGGACGAGCAGCGCCGCGTCCGTACGCTCCAGCGAGTCGAAGCGAAGCGCGCAAGGTCCGTCGTGGACGACAGCACACTCCTCGGCGGTCGTCGGATCGAGAGCGAGCCTGAGACCGGCGGCGTCAGCGATCTCGAGCGCGCGCTCGGGCGCATCGACCGCGAGACGCACGTGCCCACGCGACCGCCCGCGCAGCTCGGTGATCGGCCCCTCGAACACAAGACGCCCTCCATGGATGACGCCCACACTCGTGGCCATCTGATCGATCTCGGCGAGCAGGTGGCTCGACACGAGCACCGTGATGCCGTGCTCGCGCGGCATGCTGCGGATGAGGTCGCGGATCTCGTGGATGCCGGCAGGGTCGAGGCCGTTCGTGGGCTCGTCGAGCACCACCAGCTCGGGCGAGCCGATGAGCGCCGAGGCGATTCCGAGCCGCTGCTTCATCCCGAGCGAGTACTCCCCCGCCTTGCGATCGGCTGCGTCGGAGAGACGCACGATGGCGAGCACCTCGTCGATCCGGGACTCGGGTACACCCAGAAGCGTCGCAAGCACCCGCAGGTTCTCGCGCCCGGTCAGGTGGGCATAGAAGCTCGGGCTCTCCACGAGGGAGCCGACGCGCCGCATCACCTGCATCCGCTCCCGTGGCACCTGCCTCCCGAACAGGCGCGCGGTCCCGCCGGTCGGGTGGATGAGCCCCATGAGCATGCGGATGGTCGTGGTCTTGCCGGCGCCGTTGAGGCCCAGGAAGCCGTAGATCTCTCCGCGCGCAACATTCAGGTCGAGCCGGTCGACCACGTCGCGCTTTCCGTAGCGCTTGGTCAGTCCGTGCGTCTGTACGACGAGTTCGGTCATGTCGCACCACCTCCGCACACAAGGATGGCGGGGTGGCCTGAAGTCCCGTGGAACGGGAGTTGAACTCGACCTTAACTCGCCGAGGACTCCGCCCCTGACTCAGCGGCCGGAAGCGCGATCTGCACGGTCGTACCGGCGCCCCGGGTGCTCGCGACATCGATGCTCCCGCTGTGAGCGAGCGCGATCTCACGCGTGATGGCCATGCCCAGACCGGTCCCCTCCGCGCTCCCGGTGGAGGTCCCACGGAAGTAGCGGTCGAACAGGCGGGCCCGTGTGGCCTCGTCCATCCCCACACCATCGTCGGTGACGCGCACGATCGCCCACGCGCCTTCATGCGCGACGCTCACGCGCACGGTCGTGCCCGCGGGATTGTGGACGGCGGCGTTCACGAGCAGGTTGGCGAGCGCACGCCGCAACAGCGAAGCGTCCGCGTGCACGGTGATCGCGCCGGTTCCGGGCGGCTCCTCGAACACGACCGACCGGCCGGCGGCGCGCGGGTCGTTGGCGAGGTCGACGGCTGCTTCACGCACGAGCTCGATCAGGTCGACTCGCCGGCGCTCGAGCACGAGTGCATCGGAACGCAGGCGGAACGAGAGGTTCATGTCGTCGAGCAGCGCATCCATGTGGCTCGCTTGCGTAGCGATGAGGGCAGCCTGGCGGCGGACCTCCTCGGCATCGAACTCGTGCTCGCTCGCGAGCATCTGCGCGTACCCCTTCACGCTCGTGAGCGGCGTACGCAGATCGTGGCTCACGCTCGCCAGCCACTCGTCGCGAGCGGCCTCGATGCGGGTGCGCTCCTCGGCGGTGGAGCGAAGCTCGGCGGTCAGGCGATCGAGCGACGCGAAGACCTCACGGTAGGTGGCGTACGGCTTGCGCAGCGCCCTGCCGTCGACTGTGCGGCTCACGGGGCGGCCGCGCTTGTCGGTCGGCTCCGCGTACTCCCCGCGCGCCAGCGCCGCGAGCCAGGCCATCATGTGCACCGGCGGCCTTGCGAGACTACGACCCGTCAGCCAGGCGACGCCGATGGTGGTGGCGCCGCCGGCAAGCAGGAGTGCCCCGAGCAGCGTCCAGATCGTGGGCGGCTCCGGGTTCACGACACGCTTGCCAACGAAGAGCGCGGGTGCCGAGTCGGACGATCGGGGCATGCCCGCGACGAAGGTGAGATCCCGCGTACCGAGGCGCGTGGCCCAGGTCGAGACGGACTGCTGGTCGATCTCGCCCGGCGTCTGGCGGTAGAGCACGAGTTGGCCGGGCGTGTAGCGCGAGGGCACGTCCGCGGGGCGCGGTGTCGATGCGATCTCCACGCCGCTTTCGTCGAGCACCTGGAGCCAGATCCCGGCCTCGGCGGCGTCGGCCACGAGATCCTCGGAGAACACGGGGCGCCCATCTGCTGACAGTGTCGTCTCCTGCGCCGCCTGCCGCACGATCTGCGAGGTCCCCACGCGCGTGGCCTGCGTGTTTCCCGGGCCGATCGTGAAGTACGAGAGGACCAGGATCCACCCCAGGAACACCGCGCCGAGCGCCACGAGCAGAAGCGCGACGCGTGCGAGGAAGTGCCCGGTCAGGCGGCCTCCCAACCTCATCGTGCGCCCCTGTCGACCGCGCGAGGGCCGCTCGTTCCGCTCGCCGGCGGCATGAGCTTGTAACCGAGGCCGCGCATGGTCACGAGGTAGCGCGGCTCGCCCGGCGAAGGCTCGATCTTCTCGCGCAGGCGACGGATGTGGACCTGCACGGTGTTGTCGTCAGCCTCTCCGATCGCCTCCTCGCCCCAGACCTGGCGATACAACTGCCGCTTGGAGAACACCCGGCCGGCGTTCGCGCACAAGAACGCGAGCAGCTGGAACTCACGAGCGGGGATCGCGGCCTCTGTGCCGCGCACTTCAAGTCGCCCCTCGGCCTCGTAGAGCACGAACTCGCCCCAGTCCCAGACCGCCGAAGAGGACGCGCCGACTCCGGCACGGCGCGCGAGCGCTCGCACGCGTGCGGCCACCTCGAGAGGGTTGAACGGCTTGGTCACGTAGTCGTCACCGCCCACGCCGAAGCCGGTGAGCTTGTCGGCGTCGGAGTCGCGCGCGGTAAGGAACAGGATCGGAGCGTCGCAGAAGCCGCGGATCTCCTTGGCCGCCGCGAAGCCGTCGCCGTCGGGGAGCATGACGTCGAGCACGATGACTGCGGGCCGGTCACGGCGTGCGAGTTCGAGTGCATCGGCCACGCACGCAGCGGTCACGACGTCGTCGAAGCCCTCGCGCTCGAGCGCGATACGCACGAGCTCCGAGATGTTCGCTTCGTCGTCGACGACGAGGATTGTGTCCGCCACGGCTTCCTCCTGAACGCTTCCCGCCTGCGATTGTACGCGCGAAGTGCGTCCGCGAAAGCGGTGTCGCCGGGAGTTCAGCTGGAATTCAGCCAGTGCGGACCGGCCTAGAACTCGAGCGTCTCCAGCCGGTCGAACAGCACGCCGATGCGCGAGAGGAAGCCCCACGGGTCGAAGATGATGTCGAGTTCCTCGGCACAGATCGGGAACTCGGGGTCAGCCTCGAGGCGCTCGCGGTAGCTCGGGCCGGAGCGCGCCTGCTGGATGTCTTCCCACACGAGCATCGCGTTGCGCTGCACCACATCGTAGGCGTCCTCGCGCAGCATCCCCGCACTCACGAGCGCGAGCAGCACGCGGCTCGAGTAGATCAGTCCGCGCGTGCGGTCGAGGTTCGCCTTCATGGTCTCGGGATAGAGCACGAGCCCGTCGAGGATCCACTCCAGCTTGCCCAGGAGGTAGTCCAGTCCGATCGTCGAGTCGGCGAGCACCACCCGCTCGGCGCTGGAATGCGAGATGTCGCGCTCGTGCCACAGCGCCACGTTGTCGAAGCCCACTTGCGCATTGGCCTTCACCACGCGTGCGAGCCCGCACACGCGCTCGGCGGTGATCGGGTTGCGCTTGTGCGGCATCGCGCTGCTGCCCTTCTGGCCCTTCGCGAACGGCTCCTCGGCCTCGAGCGTGTCGGACTTCTGGAGCGCGCGGACCTCGAGCGCGATCTCCTCGGCAGTCGAAGCGACCGTGGCGAGCACGGCCAGGAACTGCGCGTGGCGGTCGCGCGGCAGGACCTGCGTGGAGAGCGGCTCCGGCACGAGCCCGAGCTTCTCGCACACGTAGGTCTCGACGAAGGGGTCGATGTTGGAGTAGCTGCCCACCGCGCCGGAGATGGCGCCGACGGCGACGTTGTCGCGGGTGCGCACGAGACGCTCCTCGGCACGCTTCATGGCCCAGGCCCAGCGGCCGAACTTCATGCCCATGACCATGGGCTCGGCATGGATGCCGTGGGTGCGGCCCACGCAGAGCATCTCGCGGGTCTCGAACGCGCGACGCTTGCAGATCTCGCCGATGCGGCGCACGTCGGCGATGAGGATGTCGATCGCCTGGGTCATCTGGTAGCACAGCGCGGTGTCGCCTAGGTCGCTCGAGGTCATGCCGTAGTGCACCCAGCGGCTCGGCTTGGGTTCGCCCTCGGGGATACCGGCGTCGATGTACTCGGCCATGTTGGTGAGGAATGCGATCACGTCGTGGTTCGTCACGCGCTCGATCTCGTCGATGCGCTCGACGGTGAACGCGGCGCTTCTGCGGATGTGCGCGGCTTCCTCGGCGGTGATCCCGGCCTGCCCGAGCTCGGCCTGCGCCTCGCACGCCAGGACCTCGATCTCGCGCCAGATCTCGAACTTGTTCTCGAGCTCCCAGATGCGGGCCATCTCGGGACGGGAGTAGCGAGGGATCATGAGGTGAGGCCTTTCAGCGCGACGACGGTGCAGGAGCATTGTAGCCGAGGAACGGCCCGCCGCGCCGCCGCGGGCGCTTCCGGCCGCGCTTCCGGCAGCCGACCCGCGCCCTACTTCCAGCCGTCCCAGCTCACGACGATCTCGTAGACGTCGCTGTCGATGCGGCCTGCGTCCCAGTTCCGCTCGGTGACGCGCGCGTTCGTCCCGCCGACGATCTCGAGTCCTCGCAGAAGCCAGCCCACGACGCGCTGACTGCCGTACGGATAGCCGGCCATGCCGGTCATGCGGATCACGCCGCCGGACTCGTCGGCCGCAAGCTCGGTCGTGACACTCACGCCGGGGTACGCGGTCTTGATGACGCTGTCCGCGCGCGCCAGGACCTGTTTGGGCGTCACGAACCGCGCAAAGATGCTGAAGATGCCGTTGCCGGTCAGAAGCTTGTCCGCGGACTTTGCGCCCATGCGGCGGAACTCCTCCTGGGCGCGAGTGCGCGAACCGCCGCATGCCTCCTCGACGAACGCCTCGTTGAAACGACCCATCGCTTCGAGGGGGACGTTGCCGCCGGCCGTCACGGCGATGCGGTCCGAGTCCGACAGGCGGGCGATCACGGCATCCCACACAGGCATACCGTGCGCTTCCTTGACGTAGTCGAACGCGCTCTGTGCGACGACGCCCTTGAGGACCACGTGGTCGGACATCGAAAGACCTCCTGCCGGGGGCGGGCTTTCACACAGTATGGATTCCCAAGGCCGCGCGCGTCACCTAGTAGTACCAGATGAGCACTTCACCGGGAGACAGGACGCCGTCAGGATTGAGCGTGGGATCGTTGGTCCACTTGCCGTACGGACCGCCCGACTCGTCCCAGTCCTCGTCGTAGTAGTAGAGGACCTCCATGTAGTACAGCTGCCCGGCAGGCACCGCGATGGACAGGTCCAGATCGGTGCCGTAGCCCGAGACCCACTGATCCATGACCTCGTTACCGAGCGCGTCCTCGACCCGCAGGTGCGCCTCCCCGTACAGTCCCGGATGCCACACGAACGACAGCGTGGCCGTGGTGGCGGTCATCGTGATGGTGTCCGTGTACGTGAGGCTGACGTTGCCCGCGTTGTCACGGTACTGGGCGTAGACGGTCTTGACGCCGTTGCCCGACGAAAGCGTCCAGACCTTGGTCGCAGCGTAGGTCTGCCACGCGCTCCAGTTCGTGCCGTCGTTGCTGAAGCGCATCTGCGAAAGGCCCGACCCGCCCGTGTCAGTGACCGAGGAGTTGAGCGTCACGATCGAGGTGGTCGTACTTGCGGCCCCGCCGTTGATGAGCATCGAGCCCGTCGGCATGGCGGCGTCGAGGATGATGCTGCGGCTGTAGACGGGACTCTCGTTGAGGGAGCCGTCGCGGTACTTGGCGTAGACCGTCTTGCCGCCGTTGCCCGCGCTGAGCGTCCAGCTCCTGGAGGTGGCGTAGGCCTCCCATGCGCTCCAGTTCGTGCCGTCGTTGCTGAAGCACATCTGGGAGAGCCCCGAGCCGCCGGTGTCGGTGGCCGACAGGGTCAGGGTCACGACCGGGTTGGTCGTGTACGCGGCGAACGAGTTCACGATGAGCGAGCCCGTCGGCGGCGTCGGATCGTTGCCGTCGAAGTACGTGATGGTGTCACTGATCGTCGCAGTCTGATTGCCCGCCGCATCGCGGTACTGTGCGTAGACGGTCTTGAGCGCGTTACCCGAACTCAGCGTCCAGCTCTTGGTGGCCGCATACGCCTCCCACGCGCTCCAGCTGACGTTGTCGTTGCTGAAGCGCATCTGAGCGACACCCGAGTGCGGGTCCGCCATCGAGGAGTCGAGCGTCACGGCGGTGATCGCCGTGGAGCCCGCTCCGCCGTTCACGACCATCGTGCCCGTCGGGGCCGAGGAGTCGAGCACGATCGTGTCGGTGAGCGTGAGTACGTTGCCGCCGCCGTCCATGTACTGGACGCGGACGGTATTGGTGCCGTTCCCCGCAGCAAGGGACACCGGCAGCGAGGCTGCGTATGCGGTCCACGCGCCGAACGCGCCCGAACCGGGATCGACCCTCAGGAACGAGACGCCCGAGTCCGCGTCGGTCACAGACGAACCGACCGTCACCGCAGCCGAAGTCGTGTATGCGGCGCCACTGTTGACCGACATCGTCCCGGTCGGGGGATCGGTGTCCGCGCTCGCCGCCGCCGAGATGACGAAGCTCGCGAAACGATGCTGTTCGACGTTGTAGTTGTTGTCGAGGGACCAGAACTCAAGGGTGTGGTTCGCGCTCCCGCGCGACGGAGGCGCGACCACGATCGAGATACCGGTCTGCAGCGGCCCGCCGTCGAGCTGGTAGTAGGTCGTCTTGACGCCCGAGATGAACCATTGTGCGTCGGACCCGCCCCAGTACTCGCCGGCGTCGGTCGCGGTCAGGGTGATCGCGGCCGCTCCGACATAGGAGCCGGCGGCGTTGGACACCGTCGTTGGGGCGACCTTCTCGTAGGCGTGCGGGTGGCAGTAGGGAGTGGTGCACGAGGTGCCCTCCCAGGCGTTCATCTCGTGACACTCCCAGCAGTCGCTCCCCCAGTCGCTGTGCCCCCAGCCGACCTGGGAGTGGCCCGGCTGGTAGGTCGCGTTGGTCCAGGGGTCCGGATGCAGCGTCGAGTGGCAGCCGGTCTGGCTGCAGCCGCCCGCGTACGTCATCCCGGCCGCCGGGGTCGGGTGGCACTTGGAGCAGTCGTCGCCATGCACTGCCATCAGGTTGGACTCGGCGTGACACCCGTAGCACATCGAGGTGTTGGTGTGATTCGCACCCGGATGCTGATCGCCCTCATGGCACGACCTGCAGGCGAGCGAGGGGGTCGTCCCCTGCGCGTGGCACGCGGAGCACTTGGGGCCAGCCTCGTGGATGGCCTCGGCGTCGGTCGGGTGGCAGCCCGACGTCACGCACGGACCACCAGGCGTGTGCTGCGAGGCGTCGTACGAGCGCGGGCTGTGCACGTTGTTCGAGTCCGGCGAGCCGTACTCGTCGCCGTGGCACACGTAGCAGCTCTCGGTGTCGGCGCTCTGATGGCCGTTGCTGGGCGCAAGCCGCAACCAGTTGTACCCGCCTTCCGGGCCCGAGCCCGCCGGGCCGCCGTCCCGCCTCAGGCCCTCGAACGTGTCGAGTGCGGTGACGGCCGTATACGCCTCGGCCACGCTGTCCCAGCCCTTGAGGTCGGAGGTCGCGTGACAGCCGAGGCAGAACCTGCGCACGTCGGCCGCGCCCGAACGCGTGTCGAGGCCGGCGCCCCGCTCGTCGGAGATGAGTGACGCGTTCCCCCGGCTGGATCCGTGCGGGTTGTGGCAGTCGTAGCACGGGATCGCGGCGCCGACCGGGAGCGTGCCGCCCGCCGTCTTGATGCGGTGCCCGAACGCCGCCCGGGTGCTGTCGTCGGAGGCTCCCGCCGTCACGTACCGCTTGATGTCGACCGCGCCCGAGGCCTCCCAGGAACCGCCGTCGTGGCAGCCGAGGCACAGCGCGGCGTACTCGCCGGTCGCGCGATCGTGCGCGAGGCTCGCGGCCGTCGACGGAGCGAGGGTCGCCACGAGCGAGTCGTAGCGGCTCGCCGAGCCGTGGGCGTTGTGACAGAGCAGGCAGTCGCCGGCCGAGCGCGTAGGCTCGTTCGAAGCGGGGATGCCCACATGCGCGTTCGCGACCGGGTCGCGATACGTGGTCGCCCCCGGGAAGGTCCCGGCGACGGGATAGCCGGACGCGTCTCGTGAGGGGTCGTCGAGCCCCGGATACGTGCCGGTGGCCGCATACCAGTCCTGCTCGTCGTTATGGCAGGCCAGGCACAGGTCGTTGCCGCCGGCGGGAACGGGCACCGAGTTCACCGTCGGCGCGAGCAGCGCGGGGCGTACCGCGGGATCACCGTGAGGCCAGTGACATCCCGAGCATGCGTTGGTCAGGTCGACCTCGTCGGTCACGCCGGGCTCGTCCTCGAGCCGGTGCCCGCTCGAAAGCCCGAACGAGTCGGGGCCGCTGTGCATGTTCGTGGAAGCACCCGAGCCGTCGTGGCAGAGCAGGCAGAGCGCCGCCTGACCGCGCTCACCGTCCGCGCTCTTGAGGATGCCGCGCGCGGTCGCCGCCTTGTGCGGGACGTGGCAGGTGCTGCAGGTCTCGCGCTCCACGCCGCCCTCGTGCGGTGAGGCAGCGAACGCCGAGGAACCGCCGAACGGACCGGTGAGGACGAGAAGCGTCACAGCAAGGACGAGAAGTGCCGAAATCCCGATTTCGCGCAGGCCAAAGAACGCATGGCGTGCCGGAGCCGATGCGGTGTACGGCCGGGATGGGACGCCGAGTCCGGACACGCGAGATCCTTGTTCGGATACGTTGGAGTTAACACTTTATCATATTTGCGTACGGCGCGCCCGGCGGCCGTCGCGAAATACGAGGTCAGAGCCCCAGGGAGCCCCTCAGCCGCGCGCCAGGACCGCCTCGAAGAGGTGATCGGCCACACCTGAGGCCGCGCGGATCAGCTCCGGCGCGGTCATCTCGAGCGACTCGGGCGCCAACCTGCGCGAGATCGCAAGCGAAGTCACACCATGCAGTGCGGCGGCGAGAGCGGTCTGGAACCGCGCCATGTCCTCGATCGGACCGATCTGCCCCGCCTCGAGCGCGCGCATGATCACGTCGCTCGTCTCGACGCCGGCCCGCGAAGCGGCGCTCAGCTCCTCGGCGGTCCACTGTATGTCGCCCGGCTGCTGGTACATGAGCTGGTAGAGGCCCGGATGCATGACGCCCCACACGAGGTAGGCCCGGCCGCGTTGCCGCAGTTCGTCGAGCGGGGTCGGCCCCACGCTCGAGGCCGCGAGCGCCTCGGCCAGATCGGCTGCGGCGAGGTTGACCGTCTCCTTGAGGACCTCGCTCTTGTCCTTGAAGTAGAGGTAGATCGTGGTCGGACTGTACCCGACCTTCTCGGCGACCTCGCGCATGGTCACGCAGTCGGGCCCGCACTCTTCGATGATCCGGGTCGCGGCCTTGAGGATCTCAGCGCGCAGCTCGGGGTTGGCAGGTCTGGCCATCGCACTCACTCCGTTCTCGGCACGCCACCGTCGCGAGGCGCCTCCGTTTGTGTACGTACATAACTTAACAGCGTTCGTGTTCTGCCGTCAATGCACCTGGAGTGCTCGAACGAACAGGAAATAGTTCGAATACTCCTCTTGACAACAATACTGACGGGTCGTAACTTAACGCATGTCAGTTAACAGTCGTAACTTAACACGGCTAACCAGACGGGCCCGGAAGGCCCACGAATGAAGGCGGGGACAGAAGATGGGAATCGTACGCAACGTGTTCCGACGCAAGGCAAGGGCGTTCCTCACGATCTTCGGCATCACAATCGGTGTGCTGTCGCTCGTGGTGATGGGCGCGCTCGCGGAGAAGCTCAACCTGCTCGTGGACGGCGGCATGGAGTACTACGGCGACAAGGTCACCGTGATCGACGGTGGTGTCGGCGGGATGCTCGGCGCACCGATGTCGCTCTCGCGTGTCGCCGAGGTCGAGAAGGTGCCGGGGGTCAAGCGCGCGAGCGCGAGCCTGAGCATGATGCTCGACCCCGAGGAGGGCGCCGCCTCCATCGGCGTCCCGCCCATGATCATCGGCACGGACCAGCGCCAGCGCGGTATCGAGAACTTCGAGGTCGACTACGTCGAGGGCCGCGAGCTCGCCGACGGTGACGCCGGAGTCGTCGCACTCGGCAGCGACATCGCCCGCAAGCTCGAAGCCGAGGTCGGCGGGACCGTGACCGTCCGCGGCGAGGAGTTCGAGGTCGTAGGCATCGCCGACAAGACGCTCACCGCACCCGACCAGACGATCATGATGCCGCTCGCCGACGCCCAGCGCCTCTACATGCAGGACGTGCCCGTGGCCCTGCGCGCGAGCGTCGACCAGAACGACCTGTGCACCTCGATCGTGGCCTATCCCGAGGACGGGGTGGACCCGGACACGCTCGCAGGAACCATCGAGGACTCCGTCGCCGGCATCAAGGCCGACGGCCCCAAGGCCTTCGAGGAGCAGATCGGATCGCAGATGAAGATGTTCAACGCGATCATCTTCTCCGTCGCGCTCATCTCGCTGATCGTCGGCGGCATGTCGGTCGTCAACACGATGACGATGGCGGTCGCGGAGCGCACCCGTGAGATCGGCGTCCGCAAGGCGATCGGCGCGAGCACCGGCACGGTCATGCGCCAGTTCATCGCCGAATCGGCGCTGATCGGGTTCGTCGGCGGAGCCACCGGCCTCGCCCTCGGCGCCGCGATCGCGGCGGCTCTCAACGCCGCGGGCCAGGCCGACGGGACGGTGCTGTTCCTCGTGACCACTCGACTCGCGCTCGGCTCGATCGGTTTCGCGCTCGTCCTCGGCGTCATAGCCGGGCTCTATCCCGCACTGCACGCAGCTCGCCTCAACCCAGTCGCCGCGCTGCGCTACGAGTAGAGGAGTCACCATGCTCGACCAGATACGCAACGAAGCGCTCGTCAACAACCCTATGACCCTCGCGACCTCCCGTCGCGCCACTACCGAAGGAGCAACCATGAACACCCATACCGCCACCAGGTCCCGCGCGGACCGCGCACAGGCCGCCGCCACGCGCTGCTGCCCCCCGATCATCCGCACCGTGGGCGTGGCCAAGCGCTACAAGCTCGGCAAGGAGAACCACGTGCACGCCCTGCGCGGCGCGTCCATCGAGATCGACCCCGGCGAGATGGTCGCCATCGTCGGTCCGTCCGGCTCGGGCAAGTCCACGATGATGCACCTCATCGGCTGCCTCGACACCCCGGACTCCGGCGAGGTCCACATCAACGGTCGACGCGTCGACACGCTCAAGGGCGGCGCGCTCACCAAGCTGCGCGGCACAGAGATCGGCTTCGTGTTCCAGGGCTTCAACCTGATCCCGACCATGAGCGCGGTCGAGAACGTCGCGCTGGCCGCCGAGTACGCCGGTGTCTCGCGCAAGATCGCGATGCGCCGTGCCGAGGAGCTGCTCAACCTCGTGGGCCTGGCCGAGCGCAAAGGGCACCTGCCGAGCGAGCTCTCCGGCGGCCAGCAGCAGCGCGTCGCCATCGCACGGGCGCTGATCAACCGTCCGTCCATCGTTCTGGGCGACGAGCCGACCGGCGACCTGGACACGGCGACCTCGGATGAGATCGTGGGCGTCATGCGCGACATCTGCGAGACGACGGGCACGACCTTCGTGCTCGTCACGCACAACCCGGAGGTCGCCGAGGCCTGCGACCGCACCATCCGTATGCGCGACGGATCGGTCGAGGACCACGGTCTGGGCCTCGCCCACACCGCCTAGCGGTCCCTCGGTCCCCGCCGGGGACCGTATGCGACGGCCCGTTCCCGACCCCGGGAGCGGGCCGTTTCGCCGTGTCGGGTACCATCACGACATGCCTGAATTCGACTCCGCCTACCACCGGCTCCACGTCACCGACAACGACGGCGTGCGGCTGCTCCGCTTCGCACGCAACCATCAGTCCTCGATGCGCATCGACGACCCCTTCGAGACCGACATCCTCTACGTCGGCTACCTGCACACGACCATCGCGGTCAGACCCGACGCCTCCCGGATGCTCGCGATCGGCCTCGGGGGCGGCTCGCTCGTCAAACGGATGTGGCGCGACTACCCCTGGCTGCACATCGACGCGGTCGAACTCGATCCCGCGGTCGTGGAGATCGCGTACGCGCTCTTCGCCCTGCCCGAGGACCCGCGTATCACCGTGACCGTCGGCGACGGGCGCGCGGTGCTCGAAGCCTCGGCCGAGACCTACGACATCATCGTCATCGACGCGTTCGACGACGACAGCGTGCCGCGGCCGCTCACGACCGAGGAGTTCATGCGTACCTGTCGCGACCACCTCTCCCCCGACGGCGTGATCGCCTACAACGTGTTCGGCGCGGTCTACGGCCCCCACAGCCGGCACTTCCGCAGCCTGCACCGCACCGCGAGCAACGTCTGGCGCAGCGTCTGGACGTTCCCGGTCGACATCGCGACCGACGCGCGCGACATGACCCGCAACATCGTGATGCTCGCGAGCGACGCGGCACTCTCCGACCAGGAGCTCCAGGAACGCATAGCCGACCGGGTGGGCGGCATCGTCACGGTCCCGGGATTCGAGCGCTTCGCCGAGGACCTCTACCTCGGCAGTATCCGGACCGGCGACGTCCCCCTGCTGCTCGACGAGCATCCGGCCCCGCACAAACGCGGCCGCCGGTAGCGCCCGGGATCACGCGCACCCGCCCTCTTCGGCGTACGGATGCACCGCCGCTGCATCCATCGGTGTATCACAGAATCGCCACCCCGGGCCGACGCGGTCTTCACGGGTTCGCGGGAGGATCGTTGTGTCGGCGACAGCGCCGGCACGACGTGAGGAGGCAGTCATGCTCAGGGCCATCCATCTCATGACATCAGGGCTTTCCGGCGAGGAGGGACTCGCGCTCGTCGAGGCCGCGCTCGGCTCGGTGGCCGGGGTCGCGCGGGTCGCGGCGATCGCTTCGATGGGGCTCGTGTCGGTGATGTACGACGACGCGAAGGCGAGTGTCACGCAGATCGTCCGCGTGCTGCGACAGGCGGGGTTCCAGCCGAGGCTCGCCACGACCGGGGTGAGCGGACGGGCACTTCCGGCCCTGTAGCGACAGGACGGGCGTTGCCCCGGCAACGAGCCGGCGCATGCGGCCCGATGGCTACAGCATCCGCAGGCGCTGGCCTTCGAGGATCTCCTCTTTCGAGTGGAAGGTGTCGCGCCACACCACGCCGCCCCGTACCCGGAACAGCCACGCCGAGCGCAGAATGCCGAGCGCGACGAGGAACCAGCCGACCGGCCAGAACAGGGCGGCCGCGAAGGTCCGGGTGTTGATGCGCAGCGAAGCGACGGCCGCGGCGGTCGCGAGCAGCGCCGTCACGAGTCCGAGCCAGACCGACCAGGTCACACCCGAGGCGAGAGCCAGAAACGGCGCGTACTCGAAGTAGGCGGCGACAAGCATCCCTGCCGCGAGTGCCGAAAACGGCGCCGCGGCAAGCGAGCCCGCGTTCTTCTCGACTCCTCGGAAGAACTCCCCGAGGCTGTGGTAGATCGTGATGGACGCGAGACCGTACCCGTTCGCGAACTCACACCGCGCGCCTGCCCGCTTCATCATCGCCCCGAGCGCGACGTCGTCAGCCGTCTCCATGCGCAGATGTTCGAAGCCCGGGGTGCGCTCGAACACGCTGCGCCGCGCAAGCATGAACGCGCCCGAACCCATCGCGACCTTCGAGTCCGGGTCGCGCACTGCTGCCGGGTCGATCATCATGCCCAGGACCCGCATGAACACCGTCCACAGGACGTCCACGCGGAACACCGAGTGGAACTCCGGCACGAGCGCGAGGAAGTCGATGCCCTCGGCCTCGACGAACGCGACCGCTTTGCGAAGCGCACCGGGCGCCAGGTGCACGTCGGCGTCGCTCACGAGCAACCACTCCCCGCTCGCGAGTTCGGTCCCCCGCGCGAGCGCGTGGATCTTGCCGAGCCAGCCCGCAGGGAGATCCTCGATGTGCAGGGGCATCACGCGCGGGTCGGCATCGGCGAGCTCGTCGATGATCGCGCCGGTCCCGTCCGTGGAGCGGTCGTCGACCGCAACGACCTGGAGCGCGGGGTACCCGTCATCAAGCCGCGAGCGTATCGCGTCCGCGACGCTGCGCGCCTCGTCGCGCGCGGGGACGATCGCGCTGACACTCGGCCAGACCGCAGGCTCGGGCGGGTGCTCGAGCGAGACGGTCTTGAGGTGCGCAAGGTGCAGGAACAGCACGCCGGCCTGTGCGAACCACGCGATACAGCCGGGCAGCGACACCCACGCGAGCACGTTCATGGCACGACCCCTCCCAGACCCCTCAGACGAGCGAGCGCGGCACCATCCCGAGTCGTTCCGCGAGCGCATCGAGCGTCGGCTCGCCGGTCTCGCGGCGGCACCGGAGCGCGATGCTCGCACATGCGCGAGCGTCCGAGGCGGCGTCGTGGTGCACGAGATCGATACCGCAGTACCCGCACACGGAATCGAGCTTGTGGTTCGGCAGTCGAGGCCAGACCTTGCGCGCCATGTTCACGGTGCACAGGTAGCCGGCGGTGGGGGGCGCCACGAGTTCGTAGCGCTCGATGGACGAACGCAGCACGGCCACGTCGAAGCTCGCGTTGTGCGCGAGCACGACCGCATCGGCGAGATACGGCGCGATCTCGTCCCAGAGCTCGTCGAACTCGGGCTCCTGAGCCACGAGGTCCTCGTCGATGCCGTGGATCTGCGTGTTGCGCCACTCGAAGATGTTGCCCGGCGGCTGGATGAGCCAGGAGCGCTCCTCGGCGATGAAACCGTCCTCGATCACCACGAGCCCCAGCGCACACGCGCTCGCCTTCTCGCGGGTGGCGGTCTCGAAATCGATGGCGACCCAGCGGGACGCGGTCGCGCTCATGGGAGGCTACTCCTCGATGACGGTCATCTTGAACACGACCGGGTTGGCCGGGTCCGGGCAGCACGCGCTCATCTCGGCCTCGCCGCTCCACGGCATCTTGCCGCCATAGCGGAGCGAGACGACGTAAGGCTGGATGGAGTTCCAGGCCGCGGCGCAGATGCCCTCGGGCACGATGCCGTCGCGGATCTCCCACGACATGCCGGCCTTGTGCCCCACAGGGCACTCCCCGCCGATCAGCACCTCTGTGATCTCGAGGCGGATCGCCTCGCCGTTGCTGCCTGCCATCTGCCACTCCCGTCGCGCGGTTGTCTCGTGGAAGTAGGGTCGGCGCGCGGCGGCGAGGTGTCAAGCGCGCCGGGGAACAATCCGGACAAGGACCCGACCCGCCGAGGAGCTGACCCGTGAGCCCCAGCCTGGACGACCTGCCCCGTGTCGAACCCGCCGGTCGCGCGGAGTTCCGCGCGTGGCTCGCCGCCAACCACGACTCCTCGGCAGGTATCTGGCTTGCGGTCGGCAAGAAGGGCAACAAGGTCACGACGCTCTACTACGACGACGCGGTCGAGGAGGCACTCTGCTTCGGGTGGATCGACAGCACCGTGCGTCGGGGCGACGCCGACCGGTTCTGGCAGTTGTTCACGCCGCGCAGACCGGGCGGCAACTGGGCGGCGAGCAACAAGGCGCGCGTGGAGCGGCTCGAAGCCGCGGGGCTCATGACGCCCGCCGGGCGCGCCGTGATCGAGGCCGCGAAGGCCGACGGGTCTTGGACGCTCCTCGACGAGGTCGAGGCGCTCGTGATGCCCGCAGACCTTGCCGAGGCGCTTGCGGCGGTGCCGGGGGCCGCGGCGGGCTTCGAGACCCTCGCACCCTCGATGCGCAAGCAGCTCCTGTACTGGGTGCGGACCGCAAAACGTCCCGAGACCCGTGCGCGGCGCGTAGCGCAGACCGCCGAGGCGGCGGCACGGGGTGAAAGCCCCCGCTAGCCTTGCGCGGTGCGCAGTTCCTCGGCAGGTGAATACGACGAGAACATGCGCAGCGCGAGCCACCCGGCCGCCAGTGTCGCGGAAGCGAAGATGATCGTCGGCGGGACTTCGAGCGAGCCCTCGACTATCGCCGCGGAAACGAGCATCGCGCAGATCGCGCCGGCCATCGTCACGCCTTTGACCGCGAAGATCGTCGCGAGCAGGTAGCCCCAGGGCCGCCCCTTCCACACCAGGACCGCCGTGGCGACGGCGAGCGGCACGATCATGCCGAGGTCCATCGCCTGGACGGTCAGCGTCGGCATCCCGAACATCCCGGCTCCCGCCATGTCGCCGCGCATGCCCGTGGCGATGCGCGGGACCCACATGGCCACCAGCAGCAGCGCCATGAGCCCGCTGAACACCGCCATCGCCCGGCGCGGGAACCGCACGGTCGCACGCGCCGGCAGCGACGCCACATCCAGCCCGCTCACGAGCCAGACGATCGCAGCGGCGCTCGAGGCGTAGATGAGGATGAACGCGGGGAACAGCGGCCCGAGCGCCCAGAACACCGCGTACATGAGGTACTGGTACACGAAGTACGTGAGTATCCCGAGCGCGAACAGCCGTCCGCGCAGCGACCCGCGGGCGATCGAGGGGGCGGCTGCGAGCAACGCCGGCGCGGCGAACAGCAGCGTGACGACGTCCCAGCCCACGCCCTCGGCCACCACACGCTCCGCGTTGTAGGCGTACGCCCCGGTGGTCGCGTACTCGAAGGTCTCGCCCCGGATGCTCGTGGCGGACGCGGTCGCCCCGTCACCTCGCAGGAACACTCCCGCCGCAGCCGTCGCCAGCGCCAGCACCGCTATCGCGACGCAGAGCAGCATGACACCTCGGTAAGTCTTGCTCATCGTGATTCTCCTGACTCGATCGTCCCGTCACACCTGCGGCGCGACGCGCATCACGCCACGCCGAGCGCGCCCGCGGTCTCCCGCGTCCAGGCCGCGACGGCTTCAAGATCGCGGAAGTCGCCCTCGGGGGTCTTCATCGCCTTGAGGATCAGCCGCTCGGGCAGCGAGAAGCGCTTGGGCTCGTTCATGCCTGCGAACAGGCCGACCGCAACGGGCGCCACACCCGACTCGGCGACGAGCGGATCGGTGTACGCGCGCACCTCGTCGGCCTTCTCGGGGTTCGTCCCCATGGTCAGGCACGCCGTGTAGAACGCGGTGGGCCGTACTTTGAGGGCCTCGGCGTTGTCCGCGACCCAGCTCTTGACCGCCCCGTGCCAGTTGCCGGCGCGCACCCCGCTGCCGACCACGACCGCGTCGTAGGCGCCGGGGTCGGGCTTCTCGGTCGCTGAGGCCACGTCCGCACTCGCCCCCATCTCGCTCAACGTCGCGCCGATCGTCTCGGCGATGCTCTGTGTACATCCGGTCTTGCTCCCGTAGACCACGAGTACCTTACTCATGCCTTCTCCTCCTTCGCCGCGGCCCCCGACCAGAACACGTCAAAGAGCTGCGCTATCCCTTCATCGTTCTCAACGTCTGCGGGCATCTCGTACACACCCATCGTGATGCGGTACATCACGTAGCTCGAGGTCAGCCCGAAGAACGCCTCCGCCATGACCTTGGGGTCGATATCGGAGCGCAGCTCCCCGGTCGCCTGATGCTCGGCCATGAACTCAGCAAGCCCCGCGAGGTTCGAGGGCACCGCATCGCCGAGGAGCTCGGCCACCTCCGGCACGCTGCGCGCGTCGAACGCGAGCCGGATGGCGAGCGCGCCCGTCGCGGCGGTCGTGGCGATCTCCATGCGCGCCAGGCGCAGAAGCGTCTCGCGCGCGGTCTCGGCGTCGGGCCGCGCCGCCGCGGCATGCCCTGCCTGACGTGAACGGAACCGCTCTCCCAGTGCCGCGAGCACGCCGCGCTTGTTCTCGAAGCGTCGGAACAGCGTCACCTCGTTGACGCCGGCCTTCTCGGCGATGGCCCGCGTGGTCGTGGCGCCGTATCCGTGCGTGGCGAACAACTCGCCCGCCGCGTCGAGTATGCGTTCCGCTGTGTCCTGTGCCGCGCTCATCGGTTCTCCCGCGTCGTGTGTGTGCAAGTGCTTGCTTGCATTGTCGGCGCAGCGGTGGCGCTTGTCAAGCCCAGAGCGTGCGTAGGTGCCCCTGTGGTGCTACCGTGGTGTGCCTCGACCCCTGACACCCTGCTGGGACCATGATCGCCATCATCGAAGCGTGGCGGGCGGGACTCCTCGCCCGAGACAACTGGATGCGCAACATCGCCGCCGGCGCCGTGGTCGGCGTCGTCTCGATACCGCTGTCGATGGCCTTCGCGATCGCCTCCGGCGCCAAACCCGAGCAGGGCCTCTACACCGCCATCGTCGCAGCGCTCGCCGTCTCGCTCTTTGGCGGTTCGCGAGTCCAGATCGCCGGCCCGACGGGCGCGTTCGCGATCCTGCTGTTCGGGGTCACCGCCGAGTTCGGGTTCGCGGGTCTGCAGGTCGCCACGCTCATGGCCGGCGCGATGCTTCTCGTGTTCGGGCTGACCAAACTCGGCGCGGTGATCCGCTTCATCCCCGAGCCGGTGATCCTCGGCTTCACGAGCGGCGTGGCCGTCCTCATCTGGGTCGGCCAGTGGGAGAGCTTCTTCGGGCTGCCGCACTCCTCGGCGGAGCATTTCCACATCAAGCTCATCGAGCTGGTAGGCTCGCTGCCACAGTTGCACCCCGCCACGACCGCGCTCGGCGTCGCGAGCCTCATCGTGATCGTTGGATGGTCGAAGCTGCCTGTCGTGGGCAAGATCCCGAGCCCGCTCGTGGCACTCGTGGCGGCCACGGTCGTACAGGCGACGATGCACCTGGACGGCGTGGCGACGATCGGCTCGGCGTTCGGCGGCATCCCGCGAGGCCTGCCGGCGTTCGTGCTGCCGAGCGTGAGCTTCGCCACCGCGGTCGACCTCATCCGCCCGGCGTTCGCGATCGCGCTCCTGGGCGCCATCGAGTCACTGCTCTCGGCCACGGTCGCCGACGGGATGATCGGCACGCATCACGACTCGAACCAGGAGCTCATCGGCCAGGGCCTCGGGAACATGGCCGCGGCGCTGTTCGGAGGCTTCGCGGCCACCGGCGCCATCGCGCGCACCGCCACCAACGTCCGCCACGGCGGCAACTCCCCGATCGCGGGGGTCGCGAGCTCGGCGCTGCTGCTGCTCACGCTCATCGCGCTCGCTCCGCTCGCCGCCTCGGTCCCGCTCACCACGCTCGCCGCGATCCTGTTCGTGGTCGCGTTCAACATGAGCGAGATCGGCCACGTCGTGCGCACCACCCGCCGCGCGCCGCGCGCCGACGTCGCGATCATGCTGCTCACCCTCGGACTCACCGTGTTCACCGACCTCATCGTCGCCGTGAACGTGGGCGTGATCCTCGCCATGCTGCAGTTCATGCGCCGCATGTCCTCCGCCGTCGAGGTCCGTTCTCTCGACGCCGAGGAGCTGTCCGGCAAGCTGCACGCCGACGCGCCGCCGACGCCCGCAGACGTGATCGTCTACACCATCGACGGCCCGTTCTTCTTCGGCGCGGTCTCGCAGTTCGAAGCGGCGCTCGAACACACCCACACCGAGCCGCGTGCGCTCGTGGTGAGTCTCGAGCGCGTACCGTTCATCGACATGACGGGGCTGCTCGCACTCAACGAACTCGTGGAGAAGCAGGCCAGACACGGGGTCCTCGTGGTGCTCTGCTGCGCCAACGACGTGGTCACGGGCAAGGTCGAACGCGACGGGCTCGCGGGACTGCTCGCACTCTCGCCGGCCGCCACGCTCACCGAGGCGGTCGCCGTGGCCTCCGGCGACGCGGTCTCGAGCACGCCCGATTACGCCTCGCGCATCCGCACGTAGCGCGTCAGGTCCGCCCCGAGCACCGCGTGCAGCTCGGACAGGTCGTCGGCGGGCACCTCCACGAACGTGAACGCGAACACCGGATACCGGTTGAAATCGGTCGGACGCAGGTCGAGCACGCGCGAGAAGTTCGCCGCGAACGCCGCGTAGTCGACCGACTCGATCCGCGCGAGATCCACGCTCGAGGGCAGGTCCGCCACGATGAGCGCGGTGAGCCTTCCGCACCGCTCCTTTGCGATCCGCGCCCAGTCGGGGGCCTCGCCGCGCAGGTAGGTCTCGTAGGGGTTCACCCCGTACGCGAACTGCGCGAGATCGGTCGCGCACCAGCCGCCGAAGCGCATCGGGTTGATCTCGATGGGGGCCACCGCACCGCTCGCGTCGACGCGGAGTTCCGCGTGCATCGGGAAGTCCGCGAGTCCCGCGCGCCTGCCCACCTCGCCCAGGAACGCCGCGAACGGCTCCCGGTAGCGCTCGATGAGTTCGACGCTCGTGTGGTAGACGCGATCGCTCACATCGTCGGCCGAGGCGAAGAGGTGCCCGTAGATGTTCACGATGGTCACCGCTCCGGCGGAATCGAAGTAGGCGTCGATGGCGAACTCCTCGCCGTCGATGACCTCCTCGGCGATGAAGCGCTCCAGGCCCAGCACCCGGTCGGGGTAGATGCTCGAGAACGCCCCGACCTCGCGCTCGATGGTCTCGACCACACCCGGCCATGCCTCGGCGCTCTCCACGACGTGGACGCCCATCGAGAAGAACCCGACCGCGGGCTTGATCACAAACGGCGTGCGCAGTGACGACGGATCGAACGCGCGCAGCTCGTCGAGGCGCAGCTCGGCGAAACGATAGCCCGGGAACAGGTCGGCCACGAGTTCGCGGAACCGGACCTTGTCCTTGAACACGTCGATGCGTCCCGGCAAGGGTGTGTCGGAAAGGTGCCCGGCGATCCAGCCGATGGCATTCTCCGAGTTGGAGTAGAGGCGGGCGTGAGGCGTCGCAAGGTACTCCCGGGAGAACTCCTCGGCATCCATGATCCGCGCATCGGTCCCGCGCAGCGCCGCGCGCGCCATCGGGGTGTCGAGGACCGGCAGTCCCGATGCCGCGACGGTGTCGGCGAGCAGCGTCGAGACGTAGGGTTCTTCGAGGATGAACATGCGTGCTCCCGGATGGTCGTGGGCGACGGCCGGGCGCGGGGCGTCCGGCATCTGCGTAGTCTAGCGCAGCGGATGCGCAAAACGGTGTCTGCCCGCAGCGCTCGTCGGGCATGAACCTGACCGGGGGTGGTCACCATGTTCGATCCCGGAATCAAACAGACCGAGCCGATGACGATCGCGTTTCTCGCGATGCAGGGTCCCTACGAGCAGATACCCGAGGGAATGGGCCGTCTGTACGGCACCGTGGCGCAGATGGGTCTCAGACCCATCGGCATGCCGATGGCCGCCTACATCGACGACCCGGGGGAGGTCCCGCCCGCCGAGGCGCGCTGGGAGCTCTGGGCACAGGTCGCGGGCGAGCCCGAACCTCGCGAAGCAGGCGAGGACGGCTTCGGCATCCGGTACCTGCCGGCCGAGACGGTGGCGTTCGCGATCCACCGCGGGCCCTACGAACTCATCGGGGATACCTACGACAAACTCGGCGCGTGGGTCGAGACCAACGGGCGGACGCTCGGCGGGGCGCCGCGTGAGGCGTACCTCTCCGACCCGAACGAGACGGCGCCCGAGGACTACCTCACGGAAGTCCAGCTGCCGCTCCTCTGAGCACCGCCACACACGCACCCCACACCAGCGACACACGGCGTCCATATCCTCGCCGCGGTCGCTCCACCATGCCCGGGTACTCTCGTTCAAACGACGACCGGTCGTCGGAATCATTCCGTCATCCATTCATCCCGAACGAGAGGAGGGGCCATGAACACCGGCAGACGCCTTGTGCTCGATCTCGCACTCTTCGGCGGATTCCTCGCGGTTCTCAGCCCCGGCATCACCGGCCTTCCCGTACACGAGTGGCTGTCATTGGCGCTCGCACTCCCCGTCCTGTTCCACCTGGTCATCAACTGGGACTGGACGGTGCGGATCGCCAAGACGTTCTGGGCCAGGCTCATGAGCGTCTCGCGCGTGAACTTCGTCGTGGACGCGCTGCTCTTTGGCTCCACGGTGACCGTCATGATGAGCGGCCTGGTGGTCTCGCGCGTCATCGCCGGGACGCTCGGACTCGCCACCTCGGCCGGAGCGGTGTGGCACACCCTGCACGCAGGCTCCGCGACCCTGACGCTGTTCCTGCTCATGGCGCACTTCGCGCTGCACGCCGAGTGGTTCGCCCGCGCCATCGGCCTGATCGTCCGCGACCCCGCGACCCGGACCCGGCCCGCGTACCGCACCGTCACGCCCGTCCCCGTCACGAGCGGCGCGCGCCGCACCCCCCAAGCCTAGGAGGCCACGATGGACCGCTATCTGAG
>CAZMFQ010000015.1:0-41035 GCA_964565645.1 uncultured Eubacteriales bacterium | reverse complement strand
CCTCGGCGATCTGGACGGAGTTCTACCGCCAGCTGACGGGGATGGACGCCGGCGAGCCGGTGTTCGCGTCGAGCGCCGATCCCGGCTACACGCCGGTCGTGCCCGCCGCGCCCGCGTACCCGGCGCCCGGACCCGCACCTCAGCCTGAGCCCCCCGCGACTCCGGAGCCTCCCGCAGCCCCCGAGCCCGGCGGGTTCCCGCCGCCCCCGCCCTCGATCTCGGGCTGATGGCCGAGGGACGACTCATCGTCTGTGCGACGCCGATAGGCAACCTCGGCGACGTGACGCTGCGGGTGCTCGACGCGCTGCGCGATGCGGACGCCATAGCCGCCGAGGACACGCGGGTGACCGCGAAGCTCCTGGCGCGCTACGACATCGAGACGCGCATGGAGCGTTTCGACGAACACACCGCCGCGGCCCGGACGCCCGCGCTCGTCGAGCGCATGCTCGCCGGCGAGAGCATCGCGCTCGTATCGGACGCAGGCACACCCGGCGTGAGCGATCCCGGGGCCCGGCTGCTTGAGGCATGCGTCGAGGCCGGGGTGCCCATCGAGGCGCTGCCCGGCGCGTCGGCGCTGCTCGCAGCGGTCACCGCGAGTGGTCTGCCGATGCAGCCGTTGTACTTCGGCGGCTTCTTCCCGCGCAAGCAGGGGGAGCGCCGCGCTCTCCTTGAGAAGCTCGCGACGCTGGACGCGACGCTCGTGTTCTTCGAGTCCCCGCGCCGCATGGCTGCCGCGCTCGCCGTCGTGGCCGAGGTCCTTCCGGACCGCACCACGGCGATGGCGCGCGAACTCACCAAGCTGCACGAGGAGGTGTTGCGCGGGCCCGCGGCCCGACTCGCCGAACAGATCGCCGCACGTGAGCTCAAAGGCGAGGCGGTGCTCCTGATCGGCCCTCCGGATCCGGCCTCGCTCGTCCGGGTCGTCGCGCCTGCGGAGCTGCGTGCGCAGGTCGAGGGGCTCGTGGCGCTGGGGAGCACGCGCAAGGACGCGATCAGGGCCGTGGCCGAGCGCACCGGGGCCGCCCGCAACGACGTGTACGCCGCGGTTCACGCCCCGGCCGACGAGATGGCCTGAAAAGGTCGCGACCGCGACGACTGACGTCATCGCGGCCGCTCGCCGCCCTCTCCAAGGGGCGAAACCTCACGCTCGGAAAACGAGCGGTGATACTCCCGGGGCCTACTTGCCCTTCTTGATCGTCGCGATGCAGTCCGCGCATACCGGACGGTCCTTGACCGTCGCGATGTCGTCGGGACTGCCGCAGATCGAACACACGTCACGGTGCTTGGTGAGGATGATGCGGTCACCGTCCACGAAGATGGCGAGCGGGTCGCGTACGTTGATGCCGAGTGTGCGCCTGAGTTCCATCGGGATGACGATGCGCCCGAGGTCGTCCACTCTCCTGACGATTCCTGTGTCGTTCATGGCTCGTCCTTCCGGTTCGTGTGGCCTGCTCACGCCCCGAGTGGCTCGAAAGCGGTATCATCTGCACGGGACTGTCAGAGTCACTTCCAAGAATCCCCAAGCATTGGAGTTTCATAACACATGGCCAAGGGTCCGTTCTACCTTACGACACCGATCTACTACGTGAACTCGGTGCCGCACCTGGGCACAGCGTACACGACGATCGCCGCAGACGCCCTCGCGCGCTACCGCCGGATGGCGGGTCACGACGTGTTCTTTCTCACCGGACTCGACGAGCACGGTCAGAAGGTCGCGCAGGCCGCCGAGGAGAACGGCATGGACCCGCAGGCCTGGGTCGACTCCATCGCGCCCAAGTTCACTGAGGCCTGGCAGATGCTCGACATCTCCAACGACGATTTCATCCGTACCACCGAGGAGCGGCACAAACTCGGTGTGCAGGCCTTCTGGACCAAGCTGCACGACGACGGTTACCTGTACAAGGGCGGCTACGAAGGCTGGTACTGCGTCCCGGACGAGACCTACTGGTCCGAGGAGCAGCTCACCGACGGAAAGTGCCCGGAGTGCGGACGCGACGTCGAGTTCCTGCGCGAGGAGAACTGGTTCTTCAAGCTCTCCGAGTTCGCGCAGCCTCTGCTCGACTTCTATGCCTCCCGCGAGGCCGAAGGCCGACCGTTCATCCAACCGGTGACGCGCCGCAACGAGGTCGTGAGCTTCGTCGAAGGCGGTCTGAAGGACCTCTCGATCTCTCGTACCACGTTCTCGTGGGGCGTGCCGCTCCCGTTCGCCGAGAACCACGTCACCTACGTGTGGATCGACGCACTCCTCAACTACATCACCGCGGTCGGCTATGGTGCCGAGGATCAGGCGTCCAGGGACCGCTTCGAGCGCTACTGGCCCGCGAACGTGCACTTCGTGGGCAAGGACATCATCCGTTTCCACTGCGTGATCTGGCCCGCGATGCTGATGGCGGCGGGTGTGGAGCTGCCCGACACGGTCTTCGCGCACGGCTTCCTGCTCACCAAGGGCGAGAAGATGAGCAAGTCCAAGGGCAACGCGGTCACACCGGCATCGCTCGTGGAGCGCTTCGGCGTCGACGCGTACCGCTACTACTTCTTGCGTGACGTTCAGTTCGGCCACGACGGCTCCATCTCGATGGAGGCGATGGTCCAGCGCTACAACGGCGACCTGGCCAACGACTGGGGCAACCTCTGTTCGCGGCTGTTCAACATGGTCGGCAAGTACTTCGACGGGCTCGTGCCGCAACCCGCCGCCGACGAGCCGACCGACGCGGACAGCACCCTGCGCTCACTGGCCGGCTTTCTGCCCGAGAAGTACGAGTCCGCGATGTCGCGTCTCGAGTACGTGACCGCACTCGAGGCCGCCTGGGACCTCATCAAGGACGCGAACCGCTACATCGAGAACGAAGCGCCCTGGAACCTCGCCAAGAGCGAGGAGACGATGCCGCGCCTGCGCACCGTCATCTACAACGTGCTCGAGGCCGTGCGCATCGCGGCCCTGTTCACCGCGCCCGTGATGCCCGAGACGAGCGCGGAGGTCTGGCGCCGCCTGAGCCTCGGCGACATCCACGCGGTGACCGATGTCGCTGCCGCAGCGGAGTGGGGCGGACTGCCGGTCGGCAACGCCGTAAGCAAGGGAGAGCCGCTCTTCCCGCGAATCTATGAGGAAGAGTAGTAGCCGAGGGACCGCACACGGAGTGGGGGAGTCATGCCCAGAAGGCCAACCGAACTGCCGCGTCTCGGCGCGCTGACGGCTGACACGCACGCGCACCTCGAGATGCTCGACGATCCGGCAGGCGCCATCGAGCGCGCCGCGATGGCAGGCGTGGGCTACATCGTCACGGTCGTGGATGTCACCGAGACGCCCGAGGGCACCTTCGACGCACTCGATTCCTGGGTTGCCGACGCTGCCGAGCGCCTCGAGCAGTGGGAGCTGCCGTACGTGCGTGTCCCCGACGTGCGCATCATCCTCGGGGCCCACCCGCACAACGCCAAGGACTTCGACCAGCATGCCGAGGCGAGGATGCTCGAACTGTCCACCGACCCGCGCGTGGTCGGTATCGGTGAGATCGGCCTCGACTTCCATTACGATCACTCACCGCGCATCGTCCAGAGGCGTGCCTTCCGTGTCCAGCTCGACGGCGCGCATCGTTGTCAGTTGCCGGTGATCATCCATCTGCGCGAGGCACACGACGAGGGCCTCGAGATCCTGCGCGACGTCGGGGTGCCGGCGGCGGGCTGCGTGATCCACTGTTTCACCGGCGATACGGAGCTGCTCAAGGGCTTCGTGGAGCTGGGCTGTTTCATCTCGTTCGCCGGGCCCGTCACGTTCAAGAACGCCGAGGCCATCCGTTCGGCCGCGGCCGCGGTACCGCTCGACAGGCTCCTTGTCGAGACCGACTGCCCGTTCATGTCGCCCGAACCCTACCGCGGCATGCCGAACGAGCCGGCCTGGACGGTTCTGACCGCCGCCCGCATCGCCGAGCTCCGGGGCATGGCCACCGCCGAGCTCGCCCAGGCCACCATGGACAACGCGCGTCGTGTGTTCCGCGACGAGCGGGGCCCGTTGGCCTGACGCCATGTCCCCGCAGCCCGCAGCTCCGGTCCGCGTCCTGTGTGTCGCCGGGAGTCCCCGGCGCAGCGGCAACAGCGCCATGCTGCTCGCGGCGTGTGTCGAGGGCATCCGGAGCGCCGGCGGCGTCGCGGACGTCCTTTCGCTTGCCGAGGAACCGGTCCGCGCATGCAGCGGCTGCGGGCAGTGCGCGCCCACCGGCCACTGTGTGCTGAACGACGCGATGCACGAGGTCTACCCGCGCATCGACGCCGCCGACGCGATCGTCGTGGCGACGCCCGTCTACTTCGCCGGAGTGCCCTCGACCCTCAAGGCGTTCTACGACCGGTGCCAGCCCTACTGGGCGCGGCGCTACGTGCTCGGCCAGCCTCCGCGCATTCCCCGGCGTCCGGGGGCGTTGTTGCTGGTCAGAGGGGGTGGCGACCCGTACGGTTCCGAGTGCGCGATCACCTCTACCCGCAGCGTCTTCGCCGTGCTCGAGACTGAGCTCACGTGCATCGTGGACATCGAGGGACCGGACGCTCCCGGTGAGATGGCCAAGCATCCGGAGGGTCTCGCGCAGGCGCGCGAAGCGGGTGTCGCGGTGGTCACCGCGGGGCTCGCGGGGCACTGAGCCAGAGACGGAACGTGGCGACCTGCGGGTTTGTGGGCGCCCGCTGCGATGCGGTATGATTCGAGCCCGTTCCGTTACCGAACTGTAGCCGACATTGAGGGGTTCAATTGAGGAAGTCGCCGGCTCGCCCGGCACGATTCCCCAAGACCCAGCACATCATCGCAGTCCTCATCCCAGCAGCCATCATCATCCTCACCATCACAGGGTTCGTGTGGGCACAGAAGGGGGTCACCGTCCTCGTCGACGGCGAGTCCCTCTTCCTCAAGACGCAAGCCGACGATGTCGCAGGACTGCTCTCGCAGGCCGACATCGAAGTGAACAAGGGCGATCTGGTCACCCCGTCTCTCGACGCCGAGGTGGCCGACGGCATGAGTGTCGTCGTACGCCACGCCGTGCCCGTGAAGTTGGTGCTCGGCGGCGAGACCCTCGAACTGCCCGTGGTCGGCAACACCGTGGCCGACGCTCTCGTGGCTGTGGGCGCCGATCCCGGTGCCGGACTCTCGGTCGAGCCCGCGCTCACCGAACCACTTTGCGCCGGCATGACCATCACCGCTCGCGACGTGTACGTGCGTATCGTCGAGGAGCCCTTCGCGGTGCCGTTCGGCATCGTGAGCGAGAACGACGCCGACCTCGCGTACGGCAAGCGCGTCGTGAGCCGGCCGGGCGTGCCCGGCAAGAGCGTGCGCGTGTACCAGGTCCTCGTAGTCGACGGGGTCGCGGGAGCCAGGACCCTCAAGGCCGAACGCGTCGTCACGGCGCCTGTGGACGAGATCGTCTCCGTCGGCACGGGGCGCGCGACGAAGCAGCCCACGCGCAGCCGCACGATCGCTGCCGCGCCCAAGGGCGGCAGGCAGCTCACGGTCATGACCACGGCCTACGCGCCCGGCGCCGACGGTGTGGACTCACACACGGCGACGGGGGCCCATGCCGGATTCGGCATCATCGCCGTCGACCCGCGGGTCATCCCGCTCGGGACGCGGGTCTACGTGCCCGGATACGGCTATGCGGTCGCGGCGGATACCGGCGGCGCGATCAAGGGCAACAAGATCGACGTGTGCTTCGACACGGGCGCCGAGGCGATCCGCTGGGGCCGTCGCACCGTCACCATCACCATCCTGCCGTAGGCCGGGCGCCATGCCCCATTCCAGACTCGCTTCGCCCACAGCGACTCTCGCCGTGCTCCAGGAGCGCGGACTCGCCACGCGCAAGGCACTCGGCCAGCACTTCCTCGTCGACGACAACATCATCGGGCGCATCCTCGCCCTTGCCGAGATCGGCCCGGATGAGGCGGTCCTGGAGGTCGGGCCCGGGATCGGGACGCTGACGCTCGCGCTGTGCGCAGCAGCGGGCCACGTGGTCGCCGTCGAGCGCGACGACCGTCTCGCGCCGCAACTGGCCTCTGTGGCCGAGGAATGCGGCAATCTCACCCTCGTCGCCGATGACGCGGTCACCGTGCCTCCTGCGGCCTTGTACGGCCCCCTGGGGGCCCCCGTGGCGCTGGTGGCGAACCTGCCCTACGGCGTGGCAGCGACGGTGGTGCTGCGCTACTTCCAGGAGCTGCCCTCGCTGCGGCGAGCGATCGTCATGGTGCAGGCCGAGGTGGCCTCGCGGATGACCGCGACCCCCGTCGGCAAGGAGTACGGGGCCTACAGCGTCAAACTGCAGTTGCTCGCCGAGCCCTCGGGCCGGTTCCCGGTCCCCCGTTCATGCTTCCTGCCGCCGCCCCGCGTCGACAGTGCGGTCGTGCGCCTGGACCGCCGCCCCGACGGGATCGGGCTCGAGCGGGTCGAGCGCGCGTCCCGCGCGGCCGAGGCTGCGTTCGCCCAGCGCCGCAAGACCCTGCGCAACTCGGTGCGATCGACCCTCGGTTGTACCTCCGCAGAGCTCGATGCCGCGCTTGACGCCGCAGGTATCGACGGTTCCCGGCGCGCTGAGACACTTTCGGTCGACGAGTTCCTCGAATTGGCCGATTCTCTGCACGAATACCGCCTTCTACCTTGAGTTTTGCCTGCTCGTGCGCTATACTCACCCCTTGGTTCAGAAGGAGGATGTGTATGGATGTTGCTCAGCAGGCTCAGATCGTGGGCCGGATCCGCGAAGACCTCGCGGCGCTCATGGGAACGAGGATGCGCCTCAAGGCCAACATGGGTCGATCCAAGATCGTAGAGCGTGAGGGGGTCCTCGAGCAGACTCACCCGTCGCTTTTCGTGGTGAAGGTCGAGGAGAAGCGTGAGCGGACAGCCAGGGTCTCGTACAGCTACGTCGATGTTCTGACCGGAACGGTGGAACTGACGCATTGCGAAAGCGGAGAGAACGTTCTGCCCTGGCTCAACTAGCCGCGAAACGGACGTGACGATCGGCGCGGGGCAGCACATGCCTCGCGCCGTTCTGTTTGAGAGGGCGCGCCCGATGCCGTACGGACCGATCCGGATCACCGCACCGGCCAAGATCAACCTCTACCTTGCCGTGGGTGCGACACGCCCTGACGGCTACCACGACGTGACCACCGTCCTGCAGGCCCTCGAGTTCGGCGACGAACTGCTGATGCGCCCCTCCTCGGCGCTCGATCTGGTCTGCGACGCGGACCTCGGCATACCTGCCGAGGAGAACCTCGCGTACCGCGCGGCGCTCCTGTTCGGGGAGGCGGCGGACCGCTCGCCGGACGTGGCGATCTCGATCTCGAAACAGGTACCGCACGGCGCGGGACTGGGAGGCGGGAGCTCGGACGCCGCGGCCGTGATCGTGGGCCTGGCGCACCTTTGGGAGATCGCGCTCGACGATGCACGGGTCATGCGCAGCGCCGCAGCACTCGGCGCCGACGTCCCCTTCTTCATCACCGGCGGCACGGCGTTGTTCGACGGACGGGGCGACCGGTTCGTACGGGCACTGCCGACCCGCGACGCGGTGATCGTCCTCGTGCGACCGCCCGAGCCCGTGCCCACCGCCGCGGCGTATGCGGCGTTCGACGCCCATGCGCGCGAACGCGCACCGGGTCCTCGGCATGTGACCGATGCCATCCGGTTCGATGAACCCGATGCGCTGGGCGCTGCACTCTACAACAACATGACGGATGCCTCGGCGGGGCTGGTTCCTGCCATCGCCGACGCGCTAGCATTGTGTCGATCGGCCCCCGGCGTGCTCGGCGCCGAGATGTGCGGCAGCGGCTCGGCCGTGTTCGCGATGTGCGAGGATGTCGGGTTGGGGAACGAACTTGCGACGGCCGCACGCGCACGCGGCTGGTGGAGCACGGTCACCCGGACCTCGGGTCGAGGTGCGGTAGTGCAACAGGTCGAGGAGGAAATGTGACGGTCGATGCGGTAGTCCTTGCGGGTGGCGACGGCGCCGTCATCGATCCTCAGAGCCGCTTCAAAGGCCTGCTGCCCATCGCGGGCCGGCCGATGGTCTCGTGGGTTGTCGATGCGCTTCGCGCGGCACAGACCGTGGCCGAGATCGCTGTGGTCGTCCCCTCCGCCGAGGACCTCGGTCCCTGGGCCGACTCGGTGGACAAACTCGTCGTCTCCGACGGCAGCTTCCTCGAGAACACACTCGCCGGTGTCGGCGCGTTCCGCAACGACCGGCAGGCCCTGGTCACCACCGGCGACATCCCCGCGCTCACCGGCGAGGCGGTGGACGATTTCGTGAAGCGTTCGCTCGCCACGGGGGCGCAGTTCACCTACCCGCTCATCCGCAAGGAGGACATGCTCGAGCAGTTCCCGGGCAGCGTCCGTTCGTTCGTCAAGCTCGTGGACGGGGCTGTGACCGGCGGGAACATGATGATCGTGAACCCGTACCTGGTCGAGCAGAACCGTCACATCGGCCAGAGGCTCTTCGACACCCGCAAGTCCGCCATCCAGATGGCGCGCGTGATCGGGTTCAGGTTCGTCATCAAGCTCGCGGCCGGGCGGCTCGAGGTACATGAGGTCGAAGCGAAGCTCGCGCAGCTCCTCGGCGGGGAGAGTGCGGCCGTGTATACGTCGTTCGCCTCCATCGGAGCGGATGTCGACAAACCCGTGGATGTCATCGTCGCGGAGCGTGTTCTACAGGACGCTGCGTCGGGTAGGAACTAGCACAAGCAAGGCGAATAGTACTCGCAAGAGGTCCTCGGACCTCCGGGTGGTTGGGGAGCCGCCCGCGCCACATCGAGGGGGATACATTGAACATCACGAAGGTCACGCTGCGCCCCGTGTCGATGAACAAGGTCTGCGCGATCGCGAGCATCGTGATCGACGACGTCTTCGTCGTACACGATCTCCGCGTGGTCAACGGCGACAAGGGACTGTTCGTTGCGATGCCTTCCCGCAAGTTGCCCAACGGCGACTTCCGGGACATCTGCCATCCCATCAACACCGACACGCGGACCAGCATCCAGCAGGCCGTCCTGGACCAGTTCCAGGTCGAAGGCGGGATCGACGCCTTCGCGGCCGCAGCCGAGGAGGGTGGAGCGGCTCTCGCCGAGGTCTGAGGCGAGTCTCCCGTTTCGGTAACGTCGCCGCTTCCCGCGCGCGCGTCACATCCTGCCGTTTGCTAAACTCACTCGGGAATCGATGGGGCGTCGCCAAGCGGTAAGGCATCGGCCTTTGGAGCCGACATTCGTAGGTTCGAATCCTACCGCCCCAGCCACTACCTGACCCAGGCGCGTACGCGCCTTTCCGAGGATTCTTGAGGTGAGTGATGAAGGCGACCGCGATCATCCTGGCTGCGGGTGAAGGCACCCGCATGAACTCGGACCTCCCCAAGGTCGCTCACGAGGTCCTCGGCGTACCGATCATCCGTCATGTGGTCGACGCCACACGCGCGGCGGGCATCGAGCGCGTCATCGTCGTGACCGGGCACAAGGCCGAGGTCGTCGAGGCGCTGCTTCCCGGAGCGGAGTTCGCGCGTCAGGACGAGCAGCACGGCACCGGGCACGCGGTCATGTGCGCGCTCGAGGCCGTCGGCGACATCGAGGGCCCGGTCGTCGTGCTCGCGGGCGACGTGCCTCTGATCAGGTCGGAGACCGTCGCCCGCCTCGTCGAGGTCCGTGACGAGGCGGATGCCGCGTGCGTCGTGCTCTCGGCGAGGTTCCCCGATCCGACCGGGTACGGCCGCATCATCCGCGACGAGAACGGCGCCGTGACAGGGATCGTCGAGCACAAGGACCTGCCGGCCGAGCTCCTCGGCATCAACGAATGCAACGTCGGGACCTACTGCTTCGACGGGGCCGCCCTCTCAGCGCACCTGCATCGCCTGGAGACCTCCAACGCCCAGTCGGAGTACTACCTCACCGACCTGCTTGGAGTGCTCGCAGGGGAGGGGCTGCGCGTGGAGGCTGTGATCGCACAGGACGCCGACGAGTCGCATGGCGTGAACTCGCGCGTCCAGCTCGCCGAGGTCGGCCGCGTGCTCCAGCGGCGCATCAACGAGCGCCACATGCTCGCAGGCGTGACGATGACCGCCCCCGACCTCACGTGGATCGGTCCCTCGGTCACCCTGGGGCGCGACGTCGTGATCGAGCCGATGACGTTCCTCATGGGCGACGTCAGCGTGGGGGACCGCTGCGTCCTCGGCCCGAACACTCGCGTGACGGACTCGTCGATCGCCGAGGACGTGGTGGTGGACTCGTCGATCGTTCTCGGAGCGACCATCGGTGCCGGCGCGTGCGTCGGACCGCGGGCCTACCTGCGTCCCGGCAGCGTGCTCGAAGCTCGCTCCAAGGCGGGCACCAACGTCGAGATAAAGAACTCCGTGGTGGGGGAAGGTTCCAAAGTGCCTCACCTTTCCTACATCGGCGATGCGACGATCGGGTCGGGAGTCAACGTGGGAGCGGGAACCATCACCTGCAACTACGACGGGGTCCGCAAGCACCGCACCGTGGTCGAGGACGATGTGTTCATCGGCTCTGATACCATGCTCGTAGCGCCGGTCCGGATCGGCAAGGGCGCGATCACCGGAGCGGGCAGTGCGATCGCCCGCGACGTGCCGCCCGGAGCGCTGGGAATCGAGCGCACCGAGCAGCGCAACGTCGAGGGCTTCGTGGAGCGGCGGCGCAAACAGATGGAACGCGACCAGTAAGGGGATTTCGACAGCATGGGTGATTCGGGCAAGCGCATGATGGTGTTCTCGGGGACTTCGAATCGTGAGTGGGCCGAGGACGTGGCTGAGCACCTGGGCGTCGAACTGGGCAACGTCAAGATCTCCAAGTTCGCCAACGGCGAGATCTACGTCCGCTTCCTCGAATCCGTTCGGGGCGCCGACGTGTTCTTGCTCCAATCGGTGTGTACGCCCGTCAACGACACGCTGATGGAACTCCTCATCATGGTCGACGCCGCCAAGCGTGCCTCAGCGCGAACCATCACGGCGGTCGTGAGCCACTACGGCTACGCGCGTCAGGACAAGAAGTCCGCCGCCCGCGAGCCGATCACGGCCAAGCTCGTCGCGGACCTCATGACCACCGCGGGTGTCGACCGGGTGATCGCGATGGACCTGCACCAGGGTCAGATCCAGGGCTTCTTCAACCAGCCCGTGAACCACCTGACCGCACTGCCGATCCTTGCGGACTACTTCGAATCGCTCGAGCTGGAGAACATGTGCGTCGTCTCTCCGGACGTGGGCCGTGCCAAGGCCTGCAAGAAGCTCGCGGACATGCTCGGCGCGAGCCTCGCGATCATGCACAAGGGCCGCCCGGAGCATAACGTCGCCGAGATCACGCACGTCATCGGCGAGGTCGAGGGCAAGAACTGCATCATCGCCGACGACATGATCGACACCGCCGGCTCGGTCACGGAGGGCGCCAAGGCGCTGATCCAGAAGGGTGCGGCCTCGGTCTACGTCTGCGCCACACACGGGATCTTCTCGCCGCCGGCATACGAGCGCATCGAGTCGTCGCCGGCCGCCGAGGTCATCGTGACCAACACGCTGCCGGTGCCCGACGAGCGCAGGCACGGCAAGATACGGGTACTGAGCGTCGCGCCCTTGTTCGCGCACGCTGTCCAGAACGTGTACAACGACGAGTCGGTCTCGGAGCTGTTCGATCCCGACTTCCAGCTGTAGGACCATCGCGCGCACCTGCCGGTGTGTCGCCACGAAAGGAGCACGAGGGAACATGACGGATGCAACAGCCATACAGGCGAAGCCGAGGACGGTCCTGGGCAAGGCGAGTCATCGGCTCGCCGCTGCGGGACAGATCCCGGCGGTGCTTTACGGGTCGGGCCGGGAGAGTGCGGCCATAGCACTCGATCGCCATGATTTCGAGTTGTTCATGCAGCACCATGAGGGATCCGGCGGCCTGGTCGAGCTCCAGCTCGAAGGCGAGTCCAAGCCCGTCGCCGCGATGCTCAAGCAGATACAGACGAGCCCGATCAAGGGGACCATCATCCACGTGGACTTCCTCGCTGTCCGCATGGACCAGGTCATCCAGAGCCCGGTGAACCTGCACTTCGAGGGCGATGCCGAGGGCGTCAGGGCCGGCGGCGTGTTGCTCCACGAGCTGCGCGAAGTCACGGTCGAGGCCCTGCCGAGCGATCTGCCCGACTACCTTGCCGTCGACATCACGGCCATGGAGATCGGCAGCACCCTGCACGTGGCCGACCTCGTCGCTCCCAAGGGCGTGACGATCATCGGCGATCCCGAGGCCATCGTGTGCTCCGTGACCACTCCGACCGCCGAGCCGACCGAGGAAGAGATCGCGGCAGGCGCCGAAGAGGTCGAGCCCGAGGTCATCGGCGAGTCCGACGAAGGCGCCGAGTAGCACCGAGGAAACCGGATGTCCCGACTGGTCGTGGGGCTGGGGAATCCCGGCGCCGAGTACGAACACACGCGCCACAACGCCGGGTTCCTCGTCGTGGATCTCCTCGGCGAGAACCTGCGCGCTTCATACTGGAAGGACGAGGCCGGATCCAGGACCTCGGTCGTGCGCTTCGGCGACGAGGACCTGGTTCTGGCCAAGCCCCAGACGTTCATGAACGTCTCAGGCAAGGCCATCGTCAAACTCGCTGACGCCTACGAGGCGACCGCCGAGGAGATCATCATCGTTCACGACGATATCGATCTGCCGGCCGGTTCCGTGCGCGCCAAGCGCGGCGGCGGGCACGGCGGGCACAACGGGTTGCGTTCGATCACCGAGCAGCTCGGAACGGACTCGTACCTGCGCGTGCGGCTCGGCGTCGGACGTCCTCCCGGACGGATGGACGCGGCTGACTGGGTGCTTCAGCAGTTGCGCGGAGAGACGCTCGAGGATTTCGAGGCGATGATCCCGACCGGCGCACAGGCTGTGATGCACGTGCTCGAGCACGGGATCGAGTCGGCGATGCAGGAGTTCAACGCGGGATAGCGCACACGGCGGCCAGGTGAGGCCCTCAGCTCGTCAGTCCACGTAGTTCATGGGGTTGATGGCGCGGCCGTTGACGCGCGTCTCGAAGTGCAGATGCGGTCCGGTCGAGTTGCCGGTGGAACCGACCGTGCCGATGCGCTGTCCCTTGGTCACCCGGTCGCCGTTCGACACGCGGATGCCACCGCTCTGCTGGTGCGCGTAGAGGGTCACCAGGCCGTCGCCGTGGTCGATCATGATGGTGTTGCCGTACGAGCCGCGATAGCCGGCGTAGATGACCGTGCCGTCGCCGGCCGCGACGATGGCGGCGCCGGAGATCGCCTTCTCGGGGTCGACGTTACGGCCCACATCGATCCCCGGATGGATCTCCTTGCCGTGGAACGGGCAGATGCGGGGCCCGTAGGGTGATGTTACGCGGTAGAAGCCGGGCACCGGCCACGCCATGACACCGTTGTAGTGCCCGCTGCCGCCGGAACGCCCCGAGAGTTCGGACTCGATCTTGCGGGCCTCGGCCTCTTCGGCCTCGGCGAGCTGGCGGAGGCGCGCGGCGTTCGCGGCGTTCTCCGACATCATCGCGGCCTTCTGGTCCTGGATGCCCTCCTGCTCGTCGACGACCGACTGTCGCTTGGCGCGCATCGTCTTGAGGTTCTTCTCGACGAGCTCGGCCTCGGTACGCTTGACCTGCACGTCGTCGAGGTTCCTGTTCAGTTCGGCCTTGCGCGACTCCAGGTCGGCCTTGGTGCTCTTGAGCTGGGACGCGATGTCCTGGTCGGATTCGATCACGCGCTGTACCAGTGTCGATCGCGTGATGAGGTCCCCGAAGTCCTTTGAGCCCAGGAGCAGGTCGATGTAGAAGAGGTTGCCCTGCTTGTATGAGGTGGACAGGCGGGCGTCGAGCAGGTCCTGCTGGACCTCGTAGTCGGCCTGGACCCGCTCGATCTCGGCCTGCTTCTGGTTGATGCGCGCGCGCAGCTGCTCGACTTCGACCTTGAGCTTCTCGGTGCGGGTCGTGGCCTGCGCGATCTGCGGTTCGAGTTCTTTGACCTTGGACTCGAGCGTGGCGATCTTGGAGTCGAGCGCCTCGACCTCGGTCTTGAGCTTGTCCGCCGTCGCCTGCGCCGCCGCCGCAGCCTTGCGCGCTTCGGCGGCCTTCTGCCTGGACGCCTCGAGTTCGGCCGAGGTCGCGCCCAGTGCCGGGGCGGCGAGAGACAGGGACAGAAGGAGCACGAGGAATGTGGAGAGATATGCGCGGCTACGTATCATGCTGTGGTTCCTCCGGCGGGCCTGCTGCGACGAATAAGGTGTATGCCCCGGAAGGCGCGTTACCAGTGTTAGATGGTAGCAGTCCTAGGGTGTATATTCAACGAGGCATGACGCGCATGATGCCGTCGTGCCGATGGAATCTGGGCATGCACGCAGTAGAGGGGAAACACAATGGATGAGAACACCGGCATGACACCTCCCGCACCTGAGGCCCCCGAGCCCCCCGCGGCTCCGGCTCCCGAGCCCGCCGGGTACGCTCCCGCAGCACCGCCTGCGCCCGCGCCTGCGGCCGACATGGGTGGCCGCCCCGGCCCCGTGACCGACACCAGCAAGATCCTTGCTGCCGTCGGCTATCTCGTGTGGCCGGTCGCGCTCATCGCGATCCTGATCGACCCGTACAAGGACGAGAAGTTCGTGAAGTTCCACGGCTATCAGGCCCTGGCGCTCGCGGTCGTCTCGATGATCTGCTGGTTCATCCCGTACGTCGGTTGGGCCGCCGGCATCGTCGTGTTCGTCTTCGAGGTCATCGCCCTCATCAAGACGCTGGGCTCCGAGTACTACGAGGTCCCGGTCGTCTACGGCGTCATCAAGGGCATGATCGGCGAGTAGTTCCGCCGAAGAGTAGCGGTGCGAGGGCGCCGCTACCGGGTCGCTTCGACGATCCGCCAGGAAGCATCCGCGGGGCCGGGTACGATCAGTACCCGGCCTTCGTCGTTCACGGTCACGAGCCCGAGGCCATGCTCCTCGGCGTAGGCCTTCGCCTTCTGTTCGCCCATGACGAACAGCGCAGTCGAGAGGATGTCGGAGTCGAGGCCGGTCTCGGCGCCGATGACGCTCAGGGACCGCAGGCCGCGCGCGGGCTTGCCGGTGACCGGGTCGAGGATGTGGTGGTAGCGCACCTCGTCGATCTCGAAGTAGCGCTGGTAATCGCCCGAGGTCGAGACCGTGACGCCGCCGGGCGCCTCGATGGTGGCGACGACCTCCTCGGGGTCGCGCGGATCCTCGATCCCGATGCGCCAGGGCTCGCCGTCGGGCTTCTCGCCGAAGGTGACGGTGGTGCTGCCGGCGGTGATGAGCGCTGCGCTCACGAATCCTTCTTCGAGCGCACGGGCGGCGCGGTCGAGTGCGAGTCCCTTGGCGGCCCCGCCGAAGTCGAGGCCGGCGGGGGACAGGTCGCTTGGCGCGGGCACTCTGTCAGCGCCGCTCTCGATGCGCGCTCCGGTGACACGCCAGCCCTCCGCAGCCACGAGCGCCTTGTGAAGGTCAGCGGCCGCCGGGACCGTCCCGGTGCCCTCGAAGTCGTACAGCCGCACCACCTCGAGCAGGAAGGGGGAGAACTCCTCGGCCACCCCGAGATCGTCACGCGCCGCGAACACGGCGACGGCCTCGGGAGGCAGCGTCCCTGAGCCGCTCGCGTTGATCCTTGCGATCGGCGAGGCGGGGTCGTAGACGTCGAGCGCCCGCTCGACGGCCGCCATCTTCTCGTATGCGCCCTCGATGGAGGAGTGGACGCATTCGTCGTCGGCGTCGCCGGCGGGATACGCCGTCACGCTCACGACGGTCCCGAGCGCCTCGCGGGAGTCGAGCAGGGGCGTCGGGGCGGGGCGACACCCCGCGACGGCGAGTGCGAGCGCGAGCACGAGCGCAACGGCTGTCAGCCGGCCACGTGTCACTGCCACTCGCCGAGTCTGCCGAGGATCTCCTTGCGCCGCCGCTCGAACAGCACGGCGGCGACGATGAGAGCGAGACCGAGCACCGCCAGAGTCGCCGAACGGCTTGCGAAGTCGTCGAAGAACTCGCCCTCGACGCGCACGAGTGCAGCGGTGAACCCGACGGTCGCCGCGATCGCGAGCGCTTTCTTCTGGCGGGCCAGTCCGAGCCACAGAAGCCCGATCGAAAGTGCCAGCGCGATGAAGCCGTCGTAGTCGCCGGGCAACAGGCTCGACTCGATGAACGCGAAGGTGCCTATGAGCCACAGCACTCCGGAGAACACGAGCGGGTTGGCGTGGTGCCAGTCGCGGCGAACCGCGTACAGCCAGCCCGCGCCGATCAGGAGCAGCGATGCCAGCGTGTTGCACACTAGGGTGTACCAGCCGGTCACATACGTGATGTGGTCCCACTGCTTCTGATCGAACAGGTACGCGTCGAGGGGTTTCCGGAACGTGTAGAGGCCCCATTCGATGCCCGCTTGTGTCGCCCCGACGGCGAGACCCGCGGCCACGTAGAACATCCACGGCTCATCGAGCTTCCATGCGGTGGCCGCGAACAGCGCGGCGCCGAAGGCAAGGATCACTGTCGTGTCGGCCGGTCCGATGCCGGCGTGCCCAAAGAACCCGTACATGTCGAACGCGTACGCGATCGAGATCAGAAGCATGCCCTCGCCCGCGCTTAGCACCGCCAGCCCCGTCTTGCGCATCGCGAGCTTGCCGTACAAGAGCCACGCCCCCGCTGAGAGTGCGACAGTGAAGCCCATGAGCACCGCCAGGCGCCCGGGCCGCAGCAGCACGCCCCAGGCCTGCTCGGTGAACACGAGAGCAGCGGCGAGCACGATCGCGACGCCGATCCAGGCGACCCACGACACCGTGCCGCGCTTGGCGATCGCTTCGGCCGAGAATATCCGCCCGCCTCCCGCCAGCGCACTCGAGAGTTCGGCGCGGCGCGCCTCATAGTGGGCGGTGGCGTTCCGGACGCACTCCGTCCCGATGACGCCCTCGGCGTTCAGATGCGCGAGTTCGTCTTCGACCTGGCCGATGAACTCCAGTTCCTCCTGCGGGTCACGAAACGTCCGTGCCATGTCGCCCCTCTCGCCTGCGCGATGTACGCGCATCCGCCCGCACGGCGCGTATACGGCGCCGCTCCTCGGCTAGTATACTTCTGGTCTGTGTCCGTCCCGGTCCCACCGGAGGCTTCGTGTTCCAGATCATCCACAAGCGCCAACTCTCGGAGAGCGTCTTCGAGTTCGGCGTGTCGGCCCCGCGCATCGCACGCAAGGTGCGGGCGGGTCAGTTCCTGATCGTGCGCATCGATGAGGACGGCGAGCGTGTGCCGTTCACGTTCTCCGATTGGTCCGCCGAGGAGGGTTGGGTGCGCTTCATCTTCATGCGGGTCGGCAAGACGAGCCACCAGCTCTCGCACCTCGAGGTGGGCGATTCGCTCGCTGACGTGGTCGGCCCGCTCGGCGTCCCGACGCACGTCGAGGGCGTCGGGCGCGTGGCGGTCATCGGCGGCGGCGTAGGTGCGGCGGTGGCCTACCCGGTCGCCCGCGCGATGGTGGCCGCGGGGAACGAGGTCACGGTCGTGCTCGGCGCGCGCAATGAGGAGCTGCTCATCCTGCGCGAGGAGTTCGAGGCGCTTGGGTTGCGCGAGCTGATCGTCGTGACCGATGACGGGTCGGCGGGCGAGAAGGGCCTGGTGACCGCGCCGCTCAAGCGGCTCGCCGAGGCGGGCCAGCTGGATCACGCGATGGCGATCGGTCCGGCGATCATGATGAAGTTCTGCGCGGCGACCGCGAAGGAGCAGGGTGTGCCGTGCACCGTCTCGCTCAATCCGATCATGGTCGACGGCACCGGGATGTGCGGCGCGTGTCGTGTCACGGTCGGCGGCGAGACCAAGTTCGGTTGCGTCGACGGGCCGGACTTCGACGGTTGGGCCGTGGATTTCGAGGAACTCATGAGCCGTCAGCGCATCTACTCCGACGTCGAGCGCGAAGCGGACGCGGATTTCAGCAAGGGGTGCTCATGTCATCTGTAGACAAGAAGCCCCGCCGCCGCCCATCGCGCGAGCCGCGCACCGCGATGCCGGAACAGGCGCCCGCGGCCCGCGCGCAGAACTTCGAGGAGGTCGCCCTCGGGTACAGCGAGGCCGACGCGCTCGCTGAGGCGAACCGTTGCCTGCAGTGCAAGAACGCGACCTGCATCGACGGCTGCCCCGTCAACATCGACATCAGGTCGTTCATCGGCCACATAATCGACGGCGAGTACGCCGACGGCGTGGCCGTGCTCAAGGAACGCAACGCGCTGCCCGCGGTCTGCGGCCGCGTCTGCCCGCAGGAGGAGCAGTGCGAGGCGAGCTGCGTGCTCGCCAAGCGCGGGGAGCCGGTCGCGATCGGCCGCCTCGAGCGCTGGCTCGGCGATTTCGATCTCGCGTGCGATATCGGGCACCGCTGCGTGCCGGTCGTGGCGCCACCCACCGGCAAGCGCTGTGCGGTAGTCGGCTCCGGCCCCGCAGGGCTCGCGTGTGCTGGCGAGCTCGGCCGTCTCGGCCACGAGGTCACCGTGTTCGAGTCGCTGCACGCGCCCGGCGGTGTGCTGACCTACGGCATCCCGGAGTTCAGGCTCCCGAAGGCCATCGTCGAGGCTGAGATCGAGATGCTCTCGCAGATGGGCGTGACCATCGAGTGCGATATCGTCGTCGGCGCGAGCGTGACCGTCGACGAGCTGCTCGCCGAGGAAGGCTTCGACGCCGTGTTCGTGGGCAACGGCGCGGGTCTGCCGGTGTTCATGGGTATCCCCGGAGAGAACCTCAACGGTGTCTACTCGGCCAACGAATTCCTCACCCGCGTGAACCTGATGCGCGCCTACGAGTTCCCCAAGGCCGACACCCCGGTGTGGCGCGGCCGCAAGGTCGCGGTCGTGGGCGGCGGCAACGTCGCGATGGATGCCGCGCGCACCGCTTTGCGTCTCGGCGCCGAGGAGGTCTTTCTCGTGTACCGGCGTACCGCCGACGAGATGCCCGCGCGCCGCGAAGAGGTGCACCACGCCCAGGAGGAGGGCGTCGAGTTCAAGATGCTCTGCTCGCCGCTCGAGATCCGCGGCCATGACGGGTTCGTGACGGGGATCGTGGCGACCCGCATGGAGCTCGGCGCGCCCGATGCGAGCGGCAGGCGCGCTCCGGTGTGTGTGCTCGACAGCGACTTCGTGATCGAGTGCGACACCGTGATCATGGCGGTCGGCACCCGTGCCAACCCGCTGCTCTCGAAGGCCGCCCCCGATCTCGAGCTCACGAGCCGCGGCTACATCGTGACAGACGAAGAGGGAGCCACGAGCATGCCCGGCGTGTTCGCGGGGGGCGACATCGTGACCGGTGCTGCGACCGTCATTCTCGCGATGGGCGCGGGCAAACGGGCGGCTCAGGCGATGGACGGCTGGCTTCGCGACCGCTGACGGATGCCCGCTGACCGAGCCGGTGCGCCGGTCAGGCCCTGCCTCCCATCCCCGCGCCGACTACCGACGGCTCATCGGTTATACTGAGTGGCAGGATGGGCAGATGAGCGTATGCAATGACCGTTCGTCCCTGGGTGGCAGGAGAGAGTCGTGAGCGATACGATCACCGTTCTGGTCATCGACGACGACGAGTCCATCGTCGAGATGATCCAGATGGGTCTGGGCGCGGACGGCATGCGCGTCCTGGGCGCGGCGGACGGCGCGGAGGGCATCGAGGTCCTCAACCGCGAGCAGATCGACGTCGTGGTCCTGGACATCATGATGCCGCGGGTGGACGGCTGGATGGCTCTCATGGAGATCCGCAACAACCCCGCCACCGCTGATGTCCCGGTCATCATGCTCACGGCCAAGACCCAGGACCTCGCCAAGATCCTCGCGTTCAAGCAGGGTGCTCAGCAGTACATGAGCAAGCCCTTCAACATGCTCGAACTCTCCGCCCGCGTCGAAAGCCTCGCCAAAGGCTCTCGCCGCATGACCGGCGAAGCCGTCGGGGGAAGCGAAGGCGACTTCCGCAAGCTCGCCGTTCGCAAGGGCGGTCGCACAGTCCTGCTGTCGATCGAGGACATCGTGTTCCTCTCGGCGCGCAACAAGTCGACCTACGCCCACACGTTCGAGAACCAGTACCTCGTCGACCTGACCCTCGGCGACCTCGAGTCGAGGCTCTCCAAGGAGTCCTTTGTGAGGGTGCACCGGAGCTTCATGGTCAATCTGAACAAGATCAAGGAGATCCTGCGCGTGGACGGCGCGTACGTCGTCGTGGTCTCCGATCGGGACGAGACCCACGTCCCGGTGGCGCGCCGCCAGGCCCGTCAGTTCCGCGAGGCGGTGGGCATCTGATGCTGCGGAGCGGCGGATCGGCCCGCTGGTTCGGGCTCCTGCTCTGCGCGGCCCTGTGTGCCGGGCTCATAGCCCCCGCGACAGCCTCTGCCGAGAAGACCCTCGCACTGTCCTCGGGATCGTTCGCGTTCGAGATCGATCCGGGTCAGACGGGCTCCGGCGAGATCGTGGTCATCAACGACGGGGACGAGGACATCAAGGTCCTCGTGTACGTCGCCGACGTCGAGATCAACGACAAGGGCGAGCAGACCTTCCCGCTTCCGGAGCGTCAGGGTGCCAGTATACTCTCGAGCCCCGCGACATGGATGCGCGTCTACATGCCCGAGGACAGTAAGGCCGTCGGCAACACCCCGTACGTGGAACTCGCGCCCGGCCAGCGTGTGCCGGTGCGTTTCGACTTCTCGCCCCCGCGCGACGCGACCCCGGGCGACCACAACGTGATCATGTTCTTTGAGATGTTCGATTTTCTGCCCGAGTCGGCTGGCAGTGCATCGCAGGTCTCGGGCCGCATCGGCGCCCGGGTGCAGCTGCGCGTGAAGGGCCAGTTCATCGAGAAGATCGACATCCGACCGTTCGAGGTCCCTGCGTTCCAGGTCGGTACGGCGGTTCCGTACAAGTTCACGATCAACAATACGGGTAACGTGAACGAGCGCCTCAGCGGCACGGTGGCGCTGCTCGATCGCAACGAACGCGAGGTGGTCTCGGCTGAGGTCGCTTCCGACACCCCGGTCTATGCGGGCGCCAACCTCGAGGTCTCGGGCGAGGTCACGAGCGTGGCCTCAGTCTTCGGCCCGCACACCGTCGAAGTGCGGCTGCAGTACCTGGAGCAGGGCGCGACGTCCCCGACCGAGGTCGTCGAGTCGCGTACCGTGTGGATGATCCCGCTTTGGATGCTCATCGCGGTGGCCGTCGTGTTGTTCGGTCTGGTCGTGTGGATCTCGGCCCTGTTCACGCGTCGCCGTCGGCGTGACAGCGGACCTTCTACGCCCGATGCCGCGCCCGTGCCCGGACCCACCGAGCGCGACGACTCGTACTACGATCCCGACGCCGAGGCGCCTGCCGCGCCCGCATCCAAGGCGGTCGAGGTGCCGGTCACGCCCGCGCCCGAGGTGGCCGAGGAGCAGGACGCGCTCGACCTCGACTTCGGCTCGGATCGTTAGGATTCGATTCGCCCGGACCGGTGGAACACGCCGCTGCCGTCGCGCCGGAACCACGGCACACGAAAGACCCCCGTCCTGCCCGAACGGGGGTCTTTGTGATCCGTGCGAACTCTTGCGAGTCGGTCCTTACTGCTGGGCCACCGAGTACTGCACCGTGACGGTGTAGTCGCCGGGATCCGTGGTGTAGGGCGCGTTGATCGAGTAGTTGTCGGTGTAGTTGTTGGTGCCCTTGGCCTCGCCGGTCGCGCTGGCGAGATCGTTGGCGAATCCGAGCTCGGAGACGTCGCCCGCGGGGGCGCCGACGGTCAGGTCGTAGACCTTGTTCGACTTGACGGTGAGGTCGACGCTGTCGCTGGCCGCGGTCTCGGGATCGATGGTGCCGAAGTCGACGGTCTGGGCCGCGTCAGGGGTGTCGATCGTGAGGGCGATCTTGGGGTTGACGGTGGCCGTGACGGTGACCGTACCGGCTGCGGGGCCGGTGTAGGTGACGACGTCCGCGCCTGCGAGACCCACGACGCCGAAGAGCATGGCGACTATGAGGACTCCGAACAGTACTGACTTCTTCATTACGTTCCTCCTTGGCTTCTCTTCCGGCTTCTGTATGAGTCCGAAATGATTGCTGATGACTCCCAATCAGGGTTTCGGCAACGGTGACGCAGCGCACAACACAGACTCGACAGAAGGATGAACGGCGATACCGAGCGGAGGGGTCGCCGGCGACGAACGGTCGTATTTCGCGCTGGAGTGTGGGTGGTCCCGGTCGGGCCGCCGCGTCAGTTGCGTAGAGAGCCGAGGGGTGCGGGCACCCGTCCGCCTCGGCGTACGAGCCCGGTCCCGGCCCAGGAATTGACCTCCATGACGGGCGCAGAGCCCCACAGACCGCCGTACTCGAGCGTGTCGCCCACGGTCTTGCCGATGGCGGGGATCAGGCGGGCGGCGGTCGTCTTGGAGTTGATGACGCCGATAGCGCACGCGTCGGAGATGATGGCGGCGATGGTCTCGACCGGCGTGTCACCGGGTATGGCGATCATGTCGAGCCCCACCGAGCACACCGCCGTCATCGCTTCGAGCTTCTCGAGCGTGAGTGCGCCCTCGCGCACGGCGCGGATCATCCCGGCGTCCTCTGAGACGGGGATGAACGCACCCGACAGACCACCGGTGCTCGACGTCCCCATCGCGCCGCCCTTCTTCACGGCGTCGTTGAGCAGGGCCAGCGCGGTGGTGGTGCCTGGGCCGCCGCACCGTTCCACGCCCATGGCTTCGATGATCGCGGCCACACTGTCCCCCTCGGCGGGGGTGGGTGCGAGTGAGAGGTCCACGATCCCCATCTCGACGTTCAGGCGGCGGGCGGCCTCGCGGGCGATGAGCTCGCCGGCGCGCGTGATCTTGAACGCGGTCGCCTTGATCGCTTCCGCGACCTGTGTCAGGTCGGCGTCTTCGGGAAGTCCCGCCACCACGGCGCGCACCACGCCCGGACCGCTGATGCCCACGTTGACCACAGCGTCGGGCTCTCCGGCTCCGTGCACGGCGCCGGCCATGAAGGGGTTGTCCTCGACCATGTTGCAGAACACCACGAGCTTCCCGCAGCCGAACGAGTCACGCTCGGCCGTGGCCTCGGCGGTCTCGCGCACCACTTCGGCCATCCGCAGGACCGCGTCCATGTTGATCCCGGCTCGCGTCGAGGCAACGTTGACGCTGCTGCACACGCGTTCCGTCGTCGAGAGCGCTTCGGGGATCGAGTCGATCAGGCGCCGGTCGCCTTCGCCGATGCCCTTGTGCACGAGAGCGGAGTATCCGCCGATGAAGTCGACGCCGACCTGTGCCGCCGCACGGTCGAGCGCACGCGCAAGGGGGGTGACGTCGGTCGCATCGCACACCGCCGCGAGCTGGGCGATAGGGGTGACCGCGATGCGTCGGTTGATGATCGGGATGCCGTACTCCCGTTCGATGGCCTCTGTGACAGGGACGAGGTGCTCGGCGCGGCCACATACTGTGTCATAGATGCGTTGCGCCACACGATCGACGTCGCTGCCGGCGCAGGAGTCGAGCGACAGGCCGAGCGTGACGGTGCGGATATCGAGGTTCTGCTGGGTGACCATCAGCAGTGTCTCGACGATCTCCTCGGGTGAGATGTGCATGGGTGCTCCAGTGGTCGCGTGCGTGGGCCGGCGGGGGTGCCCGGCGGTTCAGATCCGGTGCATGTAGCGGAAGACGTCCTCGCGCTGGAGGGTTATCTGCACGCCCAGGTCCGCGCCGACCTCGGTGAGTCGGGACTGCAGGGCGTCGAATCCGAGCGAGTCCTCGTCGACGGTGACGAGCATCGTCATCGAGAAGATCCCGCTGATGATCGTCTGGCGGATGTCCTCTATGTTGGCGTGCGCATCGGCAAGCGTGCGTGAGACTGCGGCGACGATTCCGACGCGGTCCTCACCGAGCACGGACAGGATTGCGGGGGTCTGCATGGGGCGCCTCCTCCTCGGGATATACTCCCTTATACCGTAGCGGTGCAGATGCGCAACGATGTATCTTGCGCGAACCGGTCTATGCGAGTGTGGTCGTGCGGTGCACGTGAGTGCGGTTGGCACGACCGAATGTGGGCAAGGAGGCGAGACCGTGAGGGGCGTTCTGGGATTCGCACTTCTTTCGCTGGCACTGGTGCTTTCGGCCTGTCAGGTCGCCGACACGCGCACGCCTGAGCTCCGACACGATCCTGAGACGGTCATCGCTGAGACCGTTCGCGATGCTCTCGGATCGTCTCTCACATCCGTCACGGTCACCCGAGACGCACAGGCTCCCGCGAGCTGGCAGATCCGCGCCATCGTGGAGTCCGTCGACAGCACGCAGAGCGTCGACCGTGCTGCGGCACGAGTGCTCGCAGCGGCCGCCTCCTCAGACGCGTCCGGCCTGCCGATCCACTTCCGGGTCGTCTCTCGTTCTCTTGTGCCCGGATGGTCCACGAAGGAGTGGGGGCAACTCCGTTACGAGTGGGAATGCAGCGCGCCGGGCAGTCTGGGCACCGACGTCTCCCTCTGGCGCGGGGAGGCGGAGGATCCGTACCCTCACAACCAGTGCGGGTGCGTGTACCTCTCGCGCATACGAGGTCACTGGACTGGAGTAGAGTCCGCGCTGCTCACCTCCTGGGCGAGCAGCGCCACCCCGGTCCCGGTGCTCCGTCCGGAGGAGACAGGGATCGCAGACTACTAGGACGGACGCCCGGAGTGCCGATACCAGCACCCAGCGGGCAGCGCTCGGGCAAGCGTAGACTGAAGGACAGCGGTAGCGAGGTGCGCTGCTGCTCACGTTGAGGAACGTTACACGGACTATGTATTCCGAGGAGAACCATGGCGCTCCCCATCACGCCGGTGCGTGTCGGCGACATCGTGCGACTCAAGAAGGGCCACCCATGCGGCGCCAACGAGTGGGAGGTCCAGCGCGTCGGCATGGACATCGTGCTCGAATGCCGTGGCTGTGAGCGCAAGGTGCGTCTCGTCCGCTATGAGTTCGATCGGCGGTTCCGCGGGTTCGTGGGCAGGGTGGACGCCGAACAGTCAGGCGGGCCGTCGGAGGAGTAGCGCGACGCCTTCCGCCGGGCCGGCCGCGACATCGGTGATCAGGACCCGTCGACGGCAGTGATCTTGCCGGGCACCGGCATCTCGTTGAGCTGCACATGCACGTGATCGCCCGCGTCCTTCGTGTATGCGGCGATCTGCGGGGTGACACGGTCCGAGAGCTTGCGCACGCTCGCGATGTTCGTGATCCCGCCGATGACCCGGTCACCCGGTTCCACCTTGGGGTCCTGGACGTGGATGACCACCACGTCGACCTCGTCCCACCCGTTGGGCCGTATGTGGATCTCGTAGTCGTCGTACTTCTCGTACAGGCGGTAGGGGCGGACCTTCAGGACGGTTCCCGTGACCGGCGCGTAGACCGGCGTGCCAGGCGCCGCACCGATGTCGGCCGCGGTGTCCGGGGCGCCGTGACGGTTGGACCGCCACATCCGGAGCACCGAGCCCGTCAGTACGGCGGGGCCCACCGTCGAGGTCGGCACCTGGCGTCCGCTTCCGTGGTTCTGTGCGACGACGTTCATGTTCGCGTCGGGCAGCAACGAATCCATGTGTATGGCGGTCTCACCTGAGGCCTGGTGGAACGCGAGTTCGGTCAGCGATGCGACCGGTACGGGCAGGTAGAGGTGCAGGCTTCGGTAGCTGGCAAAGAACGGCGTCGGGTCGGCGAGGTCGGCCCTGGTGACCGCGATCTCCTCGGTGGGCGGCACATCGGCAGGCGCGCCCTGAGGCTTGGGGTCCGCGGCGGGCAGGGTGGCGCGCCAGCCGATCACGAGCGCGATCGCCGCCGCGCCCGCCACCACCGCGATCTCGACGGCGAGCCGCTTGCGGGCGGCGCGGCGTCTGCGATCGCGCACGTCGCCCCCGCGCAGCGTGATACCGGTGCCGCGCTGCGCGCCGAGAGGTGTGGCGCTGCGCAGGGGCGTGCCGCCCCGCGGGCGGCCGCTGCGGCGGCGGGGCCGCTGGGGCTCGAGGCTCACGGCGCGATCCTCGCGATGTCAGAGGCGATCGATACGCTGGTCCCATGAGGGGATGAGATCGTCGCGAGGCGCTTGAGGATCACGTCGGCGTCCTTGCCGGTCACGACCGCGGGAGCGCCGCTGGAGTCGAGGTAGACGGGGGTCGCCACGACATCGGTCACGCCGTCCGGGCCGAGGTTCGCGTCGAGGATGAAGGCCTCGCCGGTCTTGCGCGAGTAGTGGTCGAACACGAAATCGCCGGTCGAGTACGCGATCAGTCCGCTCTTGTAGAACTCGATACCCTGTATGACATGGGGGTGGTGCGACAGGACCATATCGGCGCCGGCGTCGATCGCCGCGCGCGCGTCTCTGACCTGGTCTCCGTTGGCGTTGTCCTTGTATTCGACGCCCCAGTGGAATGAGACGAGCACATAATCGTTGTCGGCCTTGGCTGCCCTGATCGCCTCGGTCACATCGTCCATATTGTTGCGTCCCGCAGCGAGACCGGCCCTTGAGTCGGTCGCGACGAAGCCGGCGGGCAGGATATGTGAGAACGACAGGAACGCGACCTTCGCGCCCTCGACCTCACGCACGGCCGGAGCGTAGGCGGCGGTACGGTTCGCGCCGGCCCCCGCATGGCCGATCCCTGCGGCGTCGAGCGATGCGACGGTGTCCGCAAGGGCCTCAGGTCCATAGTCGAGCACATGGTTGTTGCCGAGCGACAGGAAGTCGAAGCCGCTCGCCTTCAGGCTCTCGATGCCCCGCGGATCGCCCCGGAACGTCACATCCTTCGCGGTGTTCTTCGTTCCGCCGCTCGACAGCGGGCTCTCGAGGTTGCCCACGGTGATGTCCGCATCGGCCAGTATCGTGCTCACGTGCCGCAGCGGCGCAAGCCCGCCCGCGCTCTGCACCAGCGCCTTGACCTTGCGGTCGAAGATCATGTCGCCGACAGCCGTGATGCTGATCGTCGCGGTGCGGCTCGGTGCCGGCGGCGTCGTTGGCACGCTCGAGACCGCCTCGGTCGCGGCCGCGGAGGCCGCATCGCCGGTGGCCGGGGTCGCGACCGCGTCGACGGAACCGTCCGCCGCGCGTTCGCTTCCCGAGCCGGGTGCGTACGTGCGCCACGCATAGGCGGCGCCCGCGGCCACGAGCACGATGGCGAGCGTCACGCCAAGCACGGTGAGCACCGTGCGGCGGCGGCGTGCCTTGCGCGCGTTCAGGCTGCGCATGCGCCTGTGATCTGGTGATTCGAGGAGCGGCATGGTGGTGCCTTCAGCAACCGGCGTTCCGTTTCCGCGATTATACGTGCTCGGTGCCGTTTGTCGGGTGTTGTTTCGAGTATGCACGAACCCCTTTCTCGCACGCTTGCGAGTGCTACAATCCCACAGACACCGAACGAGGGGCATGGGGTTACCGGGACATGGAGAAGCTCGAGCAGATCCTGCGCGCCGAGGAGTCCGCAAGGCGCACCGTGGGCGATGCGAAGCATCGGGCCCGTGACATCCGCAAGGAATCCGTCGCCGAGGCCGAACTCATCGCGACCGCCGCGGCCCGCAAGGCCAAAGAAGAAACCTCGGCGCGACGCGCCACCATCCTGAGTGCCGCCGATGCGGAGGCCGCCACCGTCGAGCGTGACGCTGAGGCCGAGCTCGCGTCCATGGTGAGCGAAGCGGAGGGCCGCATCGCCGATGCCGCCGCCGCGGTCGTCGCGAAGCTGGTGGGGTGACCCGAGCGTGGCAATAGCCCGCATGCTCAAAGTCGCCGTCATCGGTCACGGATCCGTCGCTGACGACGTCATCGACCGCTTGCAGAAGGCCGGCGTCATCGAGATCACGTCGAGTGTGATCGACGACGAGCGCGTGGCAGCCCTCGCGATCGCACCCGAGCGCCTGCACTCCCTGGAGCAGCAGATCGCGGATGCGCAGTTCGTGCGCGACTTCCTCGGCAGGTTCCATGTTGCGGATGTCGCGTTCGGCACCTTCGTCTCCGAGAAGATCCACCTGAGCCTCGACGAGTACGAGGCGCTCTCGGCCGACGGGGAGTTCGAACGCCTCTACGACGAGTGCTCGCGCATCTCCGACCATCTGGCCTCCATCGAGCGAGAGCGAGTCCGCCTGCGCCAGCTCGAGCACGACCTGCTCCCGTGGGAGGACCTGCGCCTGCAGATCTCGCAGTGGCGGGGCACCGAGCACGTGACGATGGCGACCGGCACGGTGCCGGCGCGTGATGCCGTCGAGATCCGGCAGACACTCCGCGAGGCGGTCGCCGAGGTCACCGTGGCCGAGGTCGGCCAGGCCGTGGAGCGCGAGGCCTGGGTCGTCATGGCGCACTGCGAGAGCGCGGCCCTCGTGCGCTCGACACTCGCGCTCGAGGACTTCGTCGAGGCCTCGTTCCCGGGCCTTTCCGATTACCCCGCCGAGGAGCTCGCGACCGTGCGCGCGCGCCTGGTCGAACTCGACGTCGAACAACTCGAGGCGTCCGCGCGCGCCAACGAGCTCGCCGCCGAGTACCCGAAGGCGCTCGCGCTCGTCCAGGCGTTGCTTTCCGATCTGGACGCGGTCGAGATCCGCTCGCGGTTCGACGCCACTGAGCGCGCGTTCATGGTCACGGGCTGGGTCCCCGAGCGCCGCAAGGGCGAACTCATCGAGGCACTGGCCCCGATCGGCTCCGACGTGGACATCAGCTTCGAGGCCCCCGAGGCGGGGGACGACGTCCCCGTCGAGCTCATCAACCATCGCCTGATCCGTCCGTTCGAGGTGCTCACGGACCTCTACGGCCGTCCCAAGTACTTCGCGTTCGACCCGACACCCGTGGTCGCGCCGTTCTTCTTCCTGTTCTTTGGGATGTGCCTCGGCGACTTCGCCTACGGGGTGATGCTGATCGTGGGAGCGTGGCTCATCAAGACGCGTCTCGATGTGGCTCCGGGCGTGAAGCGGTTCATGGATCTGCTGGTCCTCGGCGGCATCGCCTCGGCGATCTGGGGGATCCTGACGCGCAGCTACTTCGCGCTGCCGCTCGAGAAGCTTCCGGGCTTCCTCCAGTACAAGCCCCTCATCGATCCCGGCTCGGAGCTCATGCTGCTGCTCGGGGTGTGCGTCGTGATCGGCGTCGTGCACGTGAGCGTCGGCGTCGTTCTCGCGTTCATCGGCTCGTGGCGCGCGGGGGATCGCGAAGACGCCGTCACCGGACCCGGCAGCTCGCTCGTGTTCGTGCTGTGCCTCGTGGGTATGGCGCTCTCGATGGCCGGCGTGATCGGATCAGGACTCGCGATGCCGCTTCTTGCGTTCGGCGCCATCCAGCTCATGCTCCTGCAGGGCGGCATCATCGGCGTGTTCGCCCGCCGCGTGCCCGCATGGCACATCGCGCTCGTGCCGCTCAAGGGCTTCCTCGGCCTGTACGGCATGATCGGATACGGCTCCGACTTCCTGTCCTACACGCGTCTGGCCGCGCTCGGGCTCGCAAGCCTGTACGTAGGCGACGCGATGAACCGCCTGGCCGAGCTCTCAGGCGGGATCCCCTACCTCGGCTGGGTCCTCGCGGTGCTGATCTTCGTGGTCGGCCACACCTTCAACGTCGTGATCAACCTGCTCGGCGCGTTCGTGCACCCGACGCGCCTGCAGTTCGTGGAGTTCTTCGGCAAGTTCTACGAAGGCGGCGGCACGTCGTTCGCGCCGTTCGCCCACCGTTCAAAGCAGTTGGTGCTTCGCCCGCGTTCCGCGGGGGAGCAGGAAGGAGGCATGCGCTCGTGAAGGAGACCATTCTGGGCATGACCGGCTTGGACTGGGCGTACCTCGGGGCGGCGTTCGCCGCCATCGGAGGTGGCATCGGTTCGTCGATCGGCATCACGTCGATCGCCAACACCGCAGCCGGCATCGTGTCCGAGGACTCGGAGAAGTTCGGCAAGCTCCTGCCGTTGGCAGCGATGCCGGGCACCCAGGGCATCTACGGCCTGGTGACCATGATCCTCGTGTTCGTGTTCACGGGGATCTTCGGCGGGACCGCAGATCTGACCGCGGCCCAGGGCCTGCGCGTGTTCTACGCCTGCCTGCCGGTGACGTTCCTGTGCCTGTTCTCCGGCATCTACCAGGGGCTGACGGCCGTCGGCGCAGCGGGCATGGTGGCCCGTCGCGACGAGGACGCCGGCAAGGCCCTGATCTTCCCGGCGCTCGTCGAGACCTACGCGGTCTTCTCGCTCGTCGTGACGATCCTGATGCTGCTGTACGTCACGAGGTAGAACCGTGGCCCTCGCCGACATACTCAACCGGATAGACCGCGACGCCGAGAGCGAAGCGGCGGCGATCGTCGCGTCCGCCGAGGAGCAGGCGGCCAAGTTGCGCGCCGACGCGACTCACGCGGCCGAGGCCGGCGTTGACACCGCGCTCGCCAAAGCCACGCACGAGGCCGAGGAGGACGCGCGCACCCGCATCGCAGCCGCGCGCCTGCGGGGCCGCGACCGCGTTCTGGCCGAGAAGCGCGTGCTGATCGAGCGCTCGCTCGATGAGGCCGTCACCCGCGTCGAGTCGATGGACGCCGCCGCCTACGCGGCCTTCCTTGCCGCGGCCGCGGCCAGGGTGGCCCGTGGCGACGAGGTCGTGAGGCCCGGCTTCGCCGATGCCAAGCGGCTTGCCGACGTGCTCGAGCCCGCCTTGCGGGCGGCGGGCGTGACCGCCGCCATCGGCGATGCGTCGCCGGATCATGACCGCGGACTGCTGCTCGAGGGTGACCGCATGTCGGTCCTCGTGTCCGCGCGCGCGCTGGTCGAGGGATCTCGCTCGCAGCTCGAGGAGATCGCCGCGGCCACGCTGTTCGGAGGTGACGAGTAGCCCCGATGCCAGGAGCCGTCTCCATATACGACTCGCTGCGCTACGGCTACGCCGTCGGGCGCGTGCGCGTGCTCGAGACCCGGCTGCTCAAGCGCTCCTACTTCGAGCGCCTGCTCGACGCCCACGATTTCGCTGAGCAGCGCCGGATCCTCTCGGAGACCATCTACGGAGGCATGCTCGAAGGTGCCTTGACCGCCGAGGACGTGGAGCGTGCGCTCGACGCCGGGCTCGTGGCGCTGTACAAGGACTTCCTCGAAAGCGCCAACCTGCCAGGCGACATCGTGCGGTACTTCCGCACGCTGCATGATTACGACAACCTTCGCGGGCGTCTGAAGGCCGAGGCCCTCGGCATCCCCGCAGCCGAACTCATCGGCCCGCTCGGGTCGGTGCCTGCGGAGCTGTTCGCCGGCCCCGCGTCGGGACTGCCTCGCACGCTCGCGACGGTGGAGACAGCGTTGCGGGCCGAGGTCACCTCCGACGACGGAACGATCGTCCTCGACGACATCGACCCGGTCGTCGACCGCGCGATGCAGGCGGAGCTGCTCGAGATCGCGCTCGGCTCGGGAAGCCGGTTCCTGGGCGAGATGGGCCGGCTCGGGGTCGACATCCGCAACACCCGCGCCTTCGTGCGTGGCCGCGTCCGCGACCTGCCTCAGGCGGACATCGCGCGCTGGATAGCGCCGGGCGGCACGATCGCACCGGCCGAGTACGCCGCGTGGCACCGCCTGCCGCTTGCCGAGGCCGGCCAGCGCCTGGCCGCCACGCACGCGTTTCGGGGCATCGATCCGCAGACCATCGTCGATCCCTCGGCGTTCGACATCCTTATGGACGCCGCGATCACCCGCCGTCTGCGGGTGGCGCGCATGATCGCCGTCGGCCCGGAGCCCGTACTCGCCTACGTTCTGGCGCGCGAGGCCGAGACCCGTTCGGTGCGCACTCTGCTCGTGGGCAAGCTCGCAGGTGTGAGCACCGATGTTCTGCGCAGTCGGTTGCGGGAGGTCGCGTGATGACCGAGCCCACGCGCATAGCGGTCGTGGGGGACGCCACGAGTGTGGCCGGGTTCAGGCCGCTCGGGTTCGCGGTGTTTTCGGTGGAGCAGCCCGAGATGGCGCGCGAGATATGGACCGAACTGACCGGCGGGCTCTATGCGGTCGTGCTTGCGACCGAGCCCGTGTTCGCGGCCGTGGGGGACCTCGCGGCCGAGATCGTCGACTGCGCCATCCCCGCGGTCACGGTCATACCCGGCGCCGGCAGCCCCGGCGGTGTGGGTCAGGAGAAGCTCGACCGGGCGATCGAGAGAGCGCTCGGCACTACGGTGTTCATCCGGGAAGAGGACGAGTAGATGGAGCAGGGTAGGATCGTCAAAGTCGCCGGCCCGCTCGTGGTCGCCGAGGGCCTCACGGAGTCCAGGATGTATGACCTGGTCCGTGTGGGCGACGAGGGACTCATGGGCGAGATCATCGAGATGCGCGGCAAGCGCTGCTCGATCCAGGTCTACGAGGAGACCGAGGGCCTCGGCCCCGGCGACCCGGTCGTCTCGACCGGGGCACCGCTCTCCGTGGAGTTGGGGCCGGGCATGCTCGGAGCCGTCTACGACGGTGTCCAGCGGCCGCTCGACGAGCTCGAGAAACAGGCCGGAGCGTTCCTGTCGCGCGGCATAACCGCGCCGGGACTCTCCCGCACCAAGCAGTGGGTGTTCCACGCGACCGCCAAGCCGGGCGACGAGGTCGCTCAGGGCGACGTGATCGGTATCGTCCAGGAGAACGAGGTCATCACGCACCGCATCATGGTGCCGATCGGTGTCACCGGTCGCATCGAGAGCATCGCGAGCGGGACCTACACCGTCGAGCAGCCGGTCGGCAAGGTCGCGCTTCAGGGCGGCGGCACTGCCGACCTGCTCATGATGCAGACCTGGCCCGTGCGTATTCCTCGGCCATACGACCGCAAGCTGTCGGTCGACGAGCCGCTCGTGACCGGCACGCGCGTCATCGACACGTTCTTCCCGCTCATGAAGGGCGGCGTGGCGTGCATCCCGGGACCGTTCGGCGCGGGCAAGACCGTCACACAGCACCAGATCGCCAAGTGGAGCAACGCCGAGGTCGTCATCTTCATCGGCTGCGGAGAGCGCGGCAACGAGATGACCGACGTGCTCATGGAGTTCCCCGAGCTCGTGGACCCGTACTCGGGCGAGCCGCTCATGAAGCGGACCGTGCTCGTGGCCAACACCTCGAACATGCCGGTCGCCGCGCGAGAGGCGAGCGTCTACACCGGTATCACGATGGCGGAGTACTTCCGCGACATGGGCTTCAACGTCGTGTTGCAGGCGGACTCGACGAGCCGTTGGGCCGAGGCCATGCGTGAGATCTCCGGCCGCCTCGAAGAGATGCCCGGCGAGGAGGGCTTCCCGGCCTACCTCGGCACCAAGCTCGCCGCGTTCTACGAGCGCGCCGGCAAGGTCGCGACGCTCGGCGGACCGCTGCCCGCGGGCAGCGTCTCGCTCGAGGAGGCCGCCGCGGAGAAAGCCGCCGCCGGCATCGCAGAGCCTGCGGGCCACGAGTCCGACGAGACCGCCGAGCGCATCGGCTCGGTCTCGGTCGTGGGCTCGGTCTCGCCTCCCGGCGGTGACCTCTCCGAGCCGGTCGTCCAGAACACCCTGCGCGTGGTGAAGGTCTTCTGGGCGCTCGAGGACCGGCTCGCATACGAGCGCCACTTCCCGGCCATCAACTGGCTCGTGAGCTACTCGCTGTACATGGACAAGATCACGAAGTACTGGGGCGAGCATGTGGGGCCGGAGTTCCGCGGCCGCCGCGACCGCTGCATGGAGATCCTCCAGCGCGAGAGCGAGCTCGCCGAGATCGCGCGCCTCGTGGGCGTCGACGCACTCTCTCCCGAGGAGCAGGTGCTCATGGAGACCGCCAAGTCCATCCGCGAGGACTTCCTGCAGCAGAACGCGTTCCGCGACGACGACCAGTTCACCTCGCTCGCCAAGCAGGACCTGCTGCTCAAGACGATTCTGCTGTTCCACGAGAAGGCGCTTGAGGCGCACCGCGCCGGGGCGTCGCTCAAGGAGATCTTCACCGCGCCGGTCCGCGAGCGGATCGCACGGGCCAAGTACCTGACCGAGGACAAGATGGACGTGTTTTCCGAGATCGCCTCGGACATCGAGACGCAACTCGTCTCCGAAGGTGCCGAGGAGGGAGTGCGCTAGATGGAACGCGAGTACATGACAACACGTGACATCGTCGGCCCGCTGATGCTGGTCGAGAACGTCGCGGACGTGACCTACGGTGAGCTCGTCGAGCTCGAGTTCCCCAACGGCGTCCGCTCGCTCGGCAACGTGCTCGAGGTCAACGAGGACGTTGCGCTCGTGCAGGCCTTCCAGGGCACGCAGGGCTCCAATCCCTCGCAGACCAAGGTCCGCTTCCTTGGCCGAGGACTGACGCTCGGCGTCTCCCGCGACATGCTCGGACGCGTTTTCGACGGTCTGGGCCGCCCGCGCGACGGGGGACCCGAGATCCTGCCCGACGAGCGCCTCTCGATCTACGGCTCGCCGATCAATCCGACGGCGCGCGACTTCCCCGACGACTTCATCCAGACGGGCGTGAGCTCGATCGACGGCCTCAACCCGCTCGTGCGCGGCCAGAAACTGCCGATCTTCTCCGCGTCGGGACTGCCGCACAACCAGCTCGCCGCGCAGATCGCGCGTCAGGCCGCGGTGCTCGAGCGCTCCAGCGACCCTGAGAAGGTCGGGGCCAAGATGGAGGGTGACTTCGCCGTCGTGTTCGCGGCGATGGGCATCACCTTCGAAGACGCCGACTTCTTCATGAGCGAGCTGCGCAACACCGCCGCCATCGAGCGGGCGGTCATGTTCCTGAACCTCGCCGACGACCCGGCCGTCGAGCGCATCGCGACCCCGCGTATGGCGCTCACCGCTGCCGAGTACCTCGCCTACGAGTGCGACATGCACGTGCTCGTCATCCTCACGGACATGACCTACTACTGCGAGGCGCTGCGTGAGGTCTCCGCGGCCCGCAAGGAAGTGCCGGGCCGCCGAGGATACCCGGGTTACCTCTACACCGACCTCGCGACCATCTACGAGCGCGCCGGCCGCATCAAGGGCCGCAAGGGCTCGATCACGCAGATCCCGATCCTCACCATGCCCGAGGACGACAAGACGCACCCGATCCCGGACCTCACCGGCTACATCACCGAGGGCCAGATCATCCTCGACCGCAACCTGCACCGCCGCGGCATCTTCCCGCCGGTCGCCGTCCTGCCGTCGCTCTCGCGACTCAAGCAGAAGGGTATCGGCCCGGGCAAGACGCGCGAGGACCACGCTGACCTCTCCAACCAGCTGTTTGGCGCGTATGCCCGAGGCATCCAGGCCAAGGAACTCGCGGTCATCCTGGGCGAGGCGGCGCTGTCCGATGCGGACAAGGCGTTCGCCGCGTTCGCGGACGCGTTCGAGACGCGCTTCATCCAGCAGGACGAGCACGAGGAGCGCAGCGTGGCGGAGACGCTCGCGCTGGGCTGGGACCTCGTCAAGCTGCTGCCGCGCACCGAGCTCAAGCGCATCAAGGACGAGTACATCGAGAAGTACATGGACGCCGATGACGCGGTCGTCGAGCATGCCGAGGAGGCAGTCGAGGCGTGAGCACCGTGCTTTGGATAGTGCTCCTGGGCCTTGCGGCGCTGCTCGCGGTGCTGCAGGTCATCGGCGTGCGCGCGCTGCGCTCGTGGGGCGTGCAGCCCTCGGGCGCCGTCATCGCGCTGCGCGCCGCAAACTACGCGATCGTGCTCGGCATCCTGGTCTTCGCGTTTGTGAAGCTGGCGGTGATCTAGCGTGGCTCAGATGCGCGTGAATCCGAACCGCATGGAGCTCATGAAGCTCCGCCGCCGCAAGCAGGTCGCCGAGCGTGGGCACAAGCTGCTCAAAGACAAGCTCGACGAGCTCATGAAGGAGTTCCTCGCGCGCATCGGTGAGACCCGCAAGCTGCGCGCGCGCGTCGAGCGCGAACTGGCCGGCGCGTACGGACTCATGGCCGTCTCGCGCGGCGAGGCGGGCCGCGTGGGCCTCGCGCAGGCGCTCGCCGCGGGATCGCCGGCCGACCTCGTCACCGTGACGGAGCGCAACGTGATGAGCGTGCGCATACCGGAGATGGTCCTCGGCGAACTGCGCGAGGCGGGGGCGTACTCGCTCGCTTCCACACCGGCGGTGCTCGATGCGGCGCTCGGTTCGCTCGCGACGCTCGCACCCGAGCTCGTGGAGCTCGCTCAGCGCGAGAAGGCCATCGAGCTGCTCGCCGCCGAGATCGAGCGCACGCGCAGGCGTGTCAACGCGCTCGAGCACGTGCTCATCCCGCAGCTCACCGAGGCGATCCGCGAGATCGGCATGAAGCTCGACGAGGCGGAGCGCTCCAACCTCACGCGGCTCATGAAGGTCAAAGACATGATCGCCGCACAGGAGGCCGCCGAGGAGGCCGCGCGCTGACGACCGCTCGTCTGTTGTGACGCAGGTCACAGGGGGTGTTCAGTGCGCCGTATCACCAATTCGGTATCAAGTGCGGGCATTCCGGGACCGATACAATAGTTGTCAGGATCTACGAGCCTCCTGACCGGAGCAGTTCCCCTCGGTGGCGCCCCTCCACAGTTTCGGGACTGCACCAACTACGAGCCCCGGCATCCGCCGGGGTTCGTGTCGTCTCAGGACACTTGGCCGCTAGCTCGTCTGGCCCGTGAGCCTGAACCCGGCGATGAGCAGCCCCGGCACGAGCACCGGGCTCGTCTCCGTGCCGATGTAGCGGCGCTCGCTCGTGACACCCTGCACCCGCGCAAGCGCTTCGACGGCGCTCTGTGTGAAGCGCTGGTTCTTGAGCGGGTGGGTGAGCCGGCCGTTCTCGATCATGAAGGTCCCGTCACGGGTCATGCCCGTGAGCGTCGCCGGGATCGGGTCCTCGACGTTGACGTAGTGGAACCGCGTCACGTACACGCCGTGGCGAACCCCGGCGATGAGGTCCTCGAGGCTCGCGTCGCCGGCCGCCATCTCCATGTTGAGCGGCATGGGTCCGTAGCTGTTGGGGGCGGGCAGAGCGTGCCCGGTGTTCGCCCGCTCGAGTCGTGCAGCCCAGTACGAGTCCGTGACGTAGTCGGTGGCCAAGCCGGCCTCGATCAGCGGCACACGCGTCTTGGGCTGGCCCTCGAAGTCGAACACGAGTCCGTTGGCGAGCGGGGAGAGCGCGTCGTCGGCGATGCTCACGAGCTCTGAGGCGACAGCCTCACCGAGGCGCGTGGACATGAACGAGCGCTGCTCCGCGACCGCCTTGGCTCCGAAGGACAGATAGCCGAGGAACTCCACGATGTCCGCGACGGCCTCGGGCGCCAGCACGACGGTGTACTCACCGGGCTCGAGGTCCTGCGCGCCTTGCGAGCGCTGCGCGAGGTTTGCGGCCTCGTCACCCAGGGCGACCGGCGCGAGTTCGGAGGCGTCCCGCGAGACGAACGACGCCCAGCCGGAGCCGCCCGCATCACTCATCGAGAGCACCGTGGCCCGCAGCCCCGTGACCGCCTGGGCCACGTCGACGCCGTGGGAGTTCGCGATCGCGACCGCCTCGTCGGAGGTCTTGACGCCGCCGGCCGCGGTCAGTCCCCGCGACGACGACTGCTTCACGATCGAAGCGACCGCCTCGGCGCGAGCCTCTGGCCCGAACGCGCGCGTCGCGTCGCTCGAGCGGTCGACGATCTCGACCGGGCGCGGACCGGGCAGGCCCGGGAAGCTCGGATCGGCCGGGGCGCTTCCGGCCGCGGCGATCGCGGCCTCGCAACATGCGCGCAGCGCCGCGTCGTCGGTGTGGTTGGTGGCTGCGACGCCGACACGGGTGCCCACGACCGCGCGCACGGAGACCGACGCGTTCTCCTCGGCAACGTTCTGATGGATGCGGTTGCCCGCGAATCGGGTGAGTGCGGAGGTACCTGCCGAGGAGACGGCCTCGGCCTCATCGGCGCCCGCGGCTGATGCGAACGCGACTGCTCGCAGTGCGAGCTCCCGGGCGGATTCTGTGTGGCGGCTCATCGGCCCACCCCCACGCTGACGCCGCGGAAGCGCGCGGGAGCGGCTCCGTGGGCCACGTGCGAGACCTGCATCGGCTCGCCCTTGCCGCAGTTGGGCAGCCCCCAGACCGACCAGTGGTCGGCCGAGCAGACCGCGTCGCAACTGTTCCAGAACTTCGGGGTGATGCCGGTGTAGTTCGGGTTCTTGACCATCTTGGTGCGCTTCCCGTTCTCGATGAGCCAGCCGATCTCGCACGCGAACTGGAAGTTCAGGCGCTTGTCATCGATCGACCAGGAGTTGTTCGTCTCGATGTAGAGCCCGCGGTCGGTGTCGGCGATCAGGTCGTCGAAAGACCACGTGCCCGGCTCGAGCGAGACGGTCGTCATGCGGATGAGCGGGATGCGGTTCCACCCATCCGCGCGCATGCATCCGTTGCTCGTGCGCCCGATGGCGGCGGCGGACTCACGGCTCGAGAGCAGCCCGGTGAGCATGCCCTCGCGCACGATGTCGTCGCGCTGGGCGGGGACGCCCTCGTCGTCGTAGCCGAAGGAGCCGAGCGAGCCCGCGACGGTCGCGTCGGCGGTCACGGTGACGTGCTCGGAGCCGTAGCGCAGCGTGCCGAGGTCGGGGAGCGTGACCCAGGAGGTGCCAGCGAAGGCGGCCTCGTCGCCGAGCACGCGATCGAGCTCGGTCGGGTGGCCGATGGACTCGTGCACCTGCAAACCGAGCTGGCTCGCGTCGATGATGAGGTCGTATTCGCCGCTCGGGCAGGTCTCTGCCGACAGGAGCGCGGCAGCCTCGGCGGCCACACGCGGCGCGTTGCCGGCAAGATCGAGGCCGAGGACGTACTCCCAGCCCGCCTGGCGCCAGCCGCCGCCGTGCGAGTTCGGATAGGAACGCGGCAGGACCTCGCCGTCGCCGATGGCGTAGGCGACGATCCCCGCACCCGACTCCGTGTGCTCCTGCTCGATGAACGCGCCTTCCGAGGAGCCGAACCACTTGTGGACCTGGTAGAAGCCGCACTGCGCCTTGGTGAGTCTGACGGCCTCCTCGGCACGGAGCGCTTCGTCTGCGGCGAGGAGGACGGCGAGCTTGTCCTCGAGCGGGACGGTGAACGGGTCGATCTCGCACGGCCCGGACCAGCGGTCGGTCACCGGCTCGACAGGTGTGAGCTCGACTGGAGCGCCGGCACACAGCGCCGAGGCCTTGGCGATCGCGACGGCCTGCCGTGCGGTCTCCGCCGCTCCGCGTTCGCTCACATCCGCCGAGGAGGCGAAGCCCCAGGAGCCCTGCGCGATGACGCGGACGCCGATACCGAACGATGCCGAGGACTCGACGCCTTCGACGCGTCCGTTCTCTACCGAGATCTCCTCCTGTCGCGTGTCGACCACGCGGGCGTCGGCGTAGGTCGCGCCTGCCAACACAGCCGCGTCGATCGCGGCCGCGATGATATCCCTCATGCTGTGCTCCTCCTCAGACCTGTCGACGCGAAGCGCCATACAGGTACTACCCCTCGGGGCGTGCGTATACAACAGTCGAACGCCCGCGGCCTCTCGTCGCGCGTCGGGCTCGTGCTCGTGGTGGGGTTACTAGCGAGTGCTTGCGAGCGGGTCGATACCGGTGGAGGTGGCTCCCAACGGCGGGGTCGTGCGCTTGACCCAGTTGTAGCGGCGGGCACCGGCATAGTCCGAGCGGCCCGCGAGGGCGGAGATCTTGACGAAATCACCGGTCCTCGGGGCGTGCACGAAGTACCCGCCACCGATGTACATGCCCACATGGTGTATCGGCGACCCAAAGAAGACGACATCGCCAGGCTGCAACTCGGCAGGCATGACCTTCTCGCCCATCAAGAACTGGCTGCCGGAGTAGTGCGGCAGTTCGACGCCGTGCTGGCGGAAGACGTAGAGGATCAGTCCGGAGCAGTCGAAGCCGGAGGGCGATGCGCCGCCCCAGAGGTAGGGGACACCGTGGTAGGCGAGAGCGGTCTCGACCGGCGAACCGGGCTCGACGACCACGCCGGCCTGGTTGACGCCGGAGAGGATCTCCTTGAGCAGTGCGGCCTCCTCGGTCTGGCGACGTCCGGCCTGGCTGTCGAGGAGTTCGAGCAGGTCGCCCTGGGCCGAGGCGAGCATGGCCTGGCGCTCCTGGATGCGGAGCATGACCTCGATCTGGCGCGCCTTGAGCTCGAACTCGAGCGCTTCGGCCTGCTTGGCGGCGTCCTTGAGGTCGGCGGCCTTCTTCTCGACCATCGTCTTCTGGCCCTCGAGGGCGCTGGCGACCTCGGCGTCGGCCAGCCCGATGGTGTTGAGGAACTTCACGCGGGCCACGAAGTCGGAGAGCGACTTCGAGTCGAACAGGATTTCGAAACTCGCGAGCGTGCCCTGCTTGTAGATGGAGTTGGCGCGCTTGTTGAGCAGATCCATTTGGAACGCGTAGGCCTGCTTGGCGTCTTCGAGGTCGACCTCGTTCTCAGCGACCTGGGACTTCGTGGACTCGAGTCGGTCGACCGCCGCATTGTAGGCCTCGGCGGCCAGGGCGAGCTCGCGGTCGAGCTCGTCGAGCTGTGCCATGAACTCGTCCAGACGCGCCTGCTTGGCGGCCAGTTCGCGGCGGAACGCCTCGGTCTGGGCGTTGGTGGGCACATCGATCGCTGAGGTGTCCTCGGTCGGCGTGCGCCGATCGGGCAGGGGGCTCGGGGTGACCGTGGTCGTGGCGTCAGGCGTGGAGGTCGTCACGGCGGGCACCGCGTAGGCGGGTGCCGAGCACAGCAGAACTGCGGCGAGCGCTGTTGCGCCGCCGCGGCGGATGAGTGCCGTGAGCCGTGCTTTCGTCACACGCGAACCTTTCGGAGCCGGGGCACGTCCGACCTGGCGGAAGCCAAGACGTCGGACGATGTGAATCCAGTTAAACATCATAGCACGAATCTGCAGGTCAGAGCCACTATCGGGCCGCGCCGGCCGGGTCGACGCACTCGTGCGGGCCCAGTATCTTGTATCGGCCTCGCCCATCGCTTAACTGAACACTACCCGCATCATGCAAAGCGGATGCCGAGTCGGCACATTCTCCACAGGAGTTCCATCGGTCGAGGAGGCGAGACTTGCACCGAAGGCCGCCGCGTAGTAATCTGTCGTTCCGCCGTGAGGCGGTTTGAATTGCGGGGTGGAGCAGTCTGGTAGCTCGTCGGGCTCATAACCCGAAGGTCACAGGTTCAAATCCTGTCCCCGCGACCA
>CAZMFQ010000014.1:0-52661 GCA_964565645.1 uncultured Eubacteriales bacterium | reverse complement strand
ATTACCCGCGGTAGGACGGTAAGACCCCGTGAACCTTTACTACAGCTTGACATTGGTCACTGGTTTGACGTGTAGAGGATAGGTGGGAGGCTATGAAGCTGGGGCGCAAGCCCTGGTGGAGCCAACCTTGGAATACCACCCTCGTCAGATTGGTGATCTAACCCGGCGCCTTGAATCAGGGTCGGGGACCGTGTCAGGTGGGTAGTTTGACTGGGGCGGTCGCCTCCTAAAATGTAACGGAGGCGCGCGTAAGGTCCGCTCAGAACGGTTGGCAATCGTTCGTAGAGTGCAAGAGCATAAGCGGGCTTGACTGCGAGACCTACAAGTCGAGCAGATAGGAAACTAGGCTCTAGTGATCCGGCGGCTCAGAGTGGAATGGCCGTCGCTCAACGGATAAAAGGTACTCCGGGGATAACAGGCTGATCCTCCCCAAGAGTCCACATCGACGGGAGGGTTTGGCACCTCGATGTCGGCTCATCGCATCCTGGGGCTGAAGTAGGTCCCAAGGGTATGGCTGTTCGCCATTTAAAGCGGTACGCGAGCTGGGTTTAGAACGTCGTGAGACAGTTCGGTCCCTATCCTCCGTGGGCGTAAGAGACTTGAGAGAAGCTGTCCCTAGTACGAGAGGACCGGGATGGACGAACCTCTGGTGTACCAGTTGTCGACCAACGGCACCGCTGGTTAGCTACGTTCGGTTTGGATAACCGCTGAAAGCATCTAAGCGGGAAGCCAATCTCAAGATGAGGTCTCTCACTGGGTTAACCAGGTAAGGCCCCTCGTAGACTACGAGGTTGATAGGCTGCAGGTGTAAGCGCAGTAATGCGTTCAGCCGAGCAGTACTAATAGGCCGAGGTCTTGATCTCATTCTGTGACGTGATCGCGCTATGCAGCATTCAGGGTGCAGGCACCCCTGGATGTGGCATTCACAAGTGAATATATTCCGATGAGAGCTGTCGGATGTGCTCAGTGGTTATGGCGGAGGGGGTACACCCGATCCCATTCCGAACTCGGTAGTTAAGCCCTCCAGCGCCGATGGTACTGCGGTGTAGTCCGTGGGAGAGTAGGACGCCGCTGAACGCATCCAACGGCTCTTGTGGTACCCGGACCTGGATCCTCCCTCATGAGGCGACGGGTTCTTCGCCTTTGTGGGCCCTTCAGGATCGACGGGAGGTGCGCGATGCGGGTGACCGACAACAGGGAGGCTGGCGCCGGCCAGGCGGCTGCGCTGTCTCCTCGATACCGCGTGATGCTGCACAACGATGAGAAGAACACGATGGACCACGTGGTCAGGACCCTGCTGCGCGTGGTTCCTCGGCTTGACGCCACCGCGGCGCACGAGATCATGCTCGAGGCCCACGAATCGGGCGTCGCCCTGGTCATCGTCTGCGCGCTGGAGCATGCGGAGTTCTACCGGGACGGCCTGCGGTCAGCGGGATTGGGATCCACGATCGAACTCGCCTGACCCGCGCCGTTCGGTGGCGCCCTGCCGCTTGGCATGTTTCGTGCATCTGATAAACGACTGAATAGGTCAGGATTGTGGTATCATCCCTCACATCCGAGACGAATCGCCGATCTTGTTCAAGACCGGCATGAAGAAGGAGCGTGCGCATGGAGGAGAGAGTACAGGCGGCTTTGGATCTCATCCGTCCGGCTCTGCAGGCTGACGGTGGAGATGTCGAGCTTGTCGAGGTCGGCGACGACGGCGTGGTCAAGGTCAAGCTCGTGGGTGCGTGCCGAGGATGCCCGATGTCTCAGCTCACTCTCGCGAATGGCGTCGAGCGCGTGCTCAAGGAGCAGGTGCCCGAGGTAGTCAGGGTCGAGCCGGTCTAGCGTTTGAAGTGCCATGCGAGAGGGCCCGCTCCCGTCGGGGGCGGGCCCTTGTGCGTCTTGGGGTGCGTGAGGGCCGTTCCTCGGCGGACGACGCTCGCTCGGTAGGTCGTCAGAGCCACTCGCGCGACGTTCCATACCGTTCGTCGTGTGTTCGTTGACGCACTATATGTGGGATGCGGTAAGATGCAGAACGCAACATATTGTGGAGGAGCACTGACGGGCCCTGTCGGGCCCGTTCGGCACTGAAGAACCGAGGGAACACCAGAGAGGGGCGGGCATGCCTGACGCCGCGCGCAAGACCGGGTACTCACGTACCATCGACGAGATCCTTTCACCGAACTCACTCAAGGTGCTGCAGAAGCGGTATCTGAAGAAGGACGAGGCCGGTGAGCCCGTCGAAGAGCCGAGTGACATGTTCGTGCGGGTCGCCGAGAACATCGCGTCCGCGGAGCTCGCTTTCGGGGGCGACGAAGCGAAGGTCGCCGAAGTGGCGGCTGACTTCTACGACCTCATGACGTCTTTGGAGTTCCTCCCGAACTCGCCGACACTGATGAACGCCGGGCGCGAGCTGCAGCAGTTGTCCGCATGCTTCGTGCTTCCCGTCGAGGACACCATGGAGTCGATCTTCGGCGCCGTGCGCGATACGGCCCTGATCCACAAGTCCGGGGGCGGTACGGGCTTCTCCTTCTCGCGGTTGCGCCCCGGCGGCGACCAGGTGCGCTCCACGCAAGGGGTCTCGAGCGGTCCTGTGTCGTTCATGCGCGTCTTCAATCAGGCGACCGAGGCGGTCAAGCAGGGCGGCACGCGACGCGGTGCGAACATGGGCGTGCTGCGCATCGACCATCCGGACATCCTGACCTTCATCAAGTGCAAGGCCGACGGGGACTTCGCCAACTTCAACATCTCGGTCGCACTCACCGAGGAGTTCATGGACGCGGTCAAGGCCGGCGGTGCCTATGCACTCTACAATCCCCGGACGAAGGAGCCGGCCGGCGAGCTCGATGCGCGCGAGGTCTATGAGCTCATCGTCCAGATGGCCTGGGCGACCGGCGATCCCGGCATCATCTTCATCGACCGCATGAACCGGGACAACCCGACGCCCGCGCTCGGCGAGATCGAGTCCACGAATCCCTGCGGCGAGCAGCCTCTCCTGCCCTACGAGGCGTGCAACCTTGGGTCGGTCAACCTCTCCCGGATGCTCACGCTCACCGAGAACGGCACCGAGGTCGACTGGGACCGTCTTGCGGATGTGGTGCACAGGGGCATCCGATTCCTCGACGACGTCATCGAGGTCAATGAGTATCCGTTGGCCAAGATCGACGAACTAGCCCGCGGCAACCGCAAGGTGGGCCTGGGAGTCATGGGCTGGGCGGACATGCTCATCAAGATGGGCATCGCGTATGACTCCGATGAGGCGGTCGCGCTCGGCGAGAAGGTCATGGGCTTCATCAACGCGGAGGCGAAGTCGGCTTCTCGCAAGCTCGCCGAGGAGCGCGGCAACTTCCCGAACTGGGAGGGTTCCGTCTACGACAGCCCCGACGGTGGCCCGATGCGCAACGCCACCGTGACCACGATCGCTCCCACGGGTACCCTCTCGATCATCGCCAACTGTTCCAGCGGCGTGGAGCCGCTGTTCGCGGTCAGCTACGTTCGCACGGTCATGGACAACGACCGCCTGATCGAGGTCAATCCGATCTTCGAGGAGATCGCGGTCAAGCGCGGCTTCTACTCCACTGAGCTCATGGCGCTTATCGCGGACCACGGTTCGGTCCACGACATCGACGAGGTGCCGTCCGACGTCCAGCGGATCTTCGTGACCGCGCACGACATCACCCCGGAGTGGCACGTCCGGATGCAGGCGGCCTTCCAGAAGTACACCGACAACGCGGTGTCCAAGACCGTGAACTTCGGCAACGAGGCCACGGCCGAAGACGTTCGCCACGTCTACGATCTCGCCAACGAGCTCGGCGTCAAGGGCGTGACCATCTATCGCGACGGCAGCAAGGACAACCAGGTCCTGACCACGGGCAGGTCCGGCAAGTCCGGTACTGCCGAGGAGTACGTCCGCCCCGGTGAGATCGAGCCGCGGCCCCGCCCCATGGTGACCCAGGGCCGTACCGAGAAGATCCAGACCGGGTGCGGCAACCTCTATGTCACCGTCAACTGGGATGAGGAGGGCATGTGTGAGGTGTTCACCCAGATGGGCAAGTCGGGTGGATGCGCGTCGAGCCAGTCCGAGGCGCTCTCTCGCATGATCTCGGTCTCGCTGCGTGCCGGGGTCGACCCCGAGGCGGTCCTGAAGCACCTTCGCGGGATCCGGTGCCCCAGCCCCAGCTGGACCGAGGGCGGCAAGGTGCTCTCGTGTGCGGATGCGGTCGGCATCGTCATGGAGCACGCACTCACCTACATGGAGACCGGCGAGGCGGGTAAGGGAGTCTCAAAGACCGGCGAGAAGCTCGACTATCTGTCAGGTGCATGCCCGGAGTGCGGCGGTTCGCTCGAGCACGAGAGCGGATGCGCGGTCTGCAGGGCCTGCGGGTTCTCCAAGTGCGCCTGATCCGGGACTAGAGGATTCGACGACGGCCGCGACTCGGACCCCGGGGCGCGGCCGTCTCGTCGAGAAGGGGCAAGGCATGGTTCTCTCAGACCACAGCATCAAAGAGCAGTTGCTCCAGGGGCGCATCCGCATAGAGCCGCTCGACCCGGAAGACATCCAGCCGTCCAGCGTCGATCTGCACCTAGGCTCGCGGTTCCAGGTCTTTCGCAACTCCCGGTACCCCTACATCGACCCGAGCCGTGAGCAGGACGGTCTGATGGAGCTCGTCGAGTCCTCGGCAGAGGACCCGTTCGTTCTGCATCCGGGCGAGTTCGTGCTGGGCACGACGACCGAGCGGATCGTCCTGCCCAACGACATCGTCGCGCGGCTCGAGGGCAAGAGCTCCCTCGGTCGTCTGGGGCTGCTCATCCACTCCACGGCCGGGTATGTCGATCCGGGTTGGGACGGGCGCCTGACACTGGAGTTGTCGAACGTGGCGAACCTGCCGATCGTGCTCATGCCCGGCATGGCCATCGGGCAGATATCCTTCTCGCACATGACGACCCCGGTGGATCGCCCGTACGGAACCCCGGGCCTGGGCAGCAAGTACCAGGGGCAGTCAGACGTGACCGCCAGTCGCTCATTCGAGAACTTCGAGGGGTAGGGGCCGGATCACAAGCCCTTGGTTATCCGGCTCACGATGGGCGTCGGCACGAAGCCGGCCAGGTACTTGCCCCACTCGGACTCCATGAACGGCAGCCACTTGAGTTTGCGGTGGATGTTCGCCGCTATGTGCGCCGTGCTCGCGGTGTAGGCACCCATCGCCTCGCCGTCGGATGCCGCCGCGATCGCCCTTCCCGCGAGGAGCCCGGAGTTCATGGCATACGAGATGCCTTCGCCCGATGTCGGCGACATGAAGCCGCCGGCTTCGCCTGCGAGCAGGACCCGTCCCGTGCCCGGCACCACGTCGCCGGTCCCGCGCACGTACAGGGCGACGCTCGCCTCACGCTTGAGGCTCTCGCCGAGCATCGGCAGCGCCTTGCGCAGCACGTCGAGCTGCTGGTCGTGCTTCTCGTGCGGTCGCCTGGTCTTGGGGTAGTACACGGAGCCGATGATGGCGGTATCACCCTTGGGCACGATGTAGGCGTATGCGTAGCAGTCACCGACGCCGCGCATGTAGATGCAGTCGAAGAACGGCGGATACTCGCCCTCGAGCTTCACGAAGTCCTGGAGCGTGATGTAGGTAGCGATGCTTCCGGCACCGAGCGTGCGTCGTACCGCGGAACGCGCGCCGTCCGCTCCGATCAGGTTTGCGCAGCGGATCGAGTCCGCGGAGCCGTTCCGCAACGTGACATCGACGCCACGCTCGTCCTGGCTGAATCCGGTGACGGCGTGGGAGCCCATGACCTCGACGTTATCCGGCAGCAGCGAGACCAGCCAGTCATCGAACCTCCTGCGATCCACGTTGAGGAATCGGAGCTCCGTGGGCTTCTTGATATCGCGGTCCCAGTCCCAGTACCGGAAGTTCACATGCGATGGGCCCAGGACCATCTCCTGGGGCACCTCGGCGAACTCGGACAGGAACTCCTGCGCGTACTCGTTGAGCATCCCGCCGCAACTCTTGTCGCGCGGCAGGGAGACGGAGTCGACAAGCAGGACGGGCCCGCGCTTGGACGCCTCGAGGGCGGCCATGACGCCCGCCGGGCCGGCCCCGGCGACGACGGTCGTGTAGTCATGACGCGATTCGCTACTCAATGGATGAACCTCCCGATGACCCGATACTGCACGGGGGGCACGATTCCTGCTGTCTGGGCGGCAGGGCCGGTCATCGGGAACCCCTCGTTGCGTCCGGTCATAGTATCATCGGCTCTACCGGCAATCCATATGGAAGGACGCTCATGGCCAAGTGCTGGGAACAGCGCGGATGTGACGAGGAGATGCAGGGCGAGTGCCCGCATCCCAACGAACTCAACGACAACTGCCCGACGAAGTGCGCGTTCGCGCAGTGTGACCGGGCTCAGAACGAGCTGACTACCGATCCTGCACTGGTCTTCGACCCCAGCGTGGATCGCTCCGCCGCCATCAAGGACGTCTGCACGTTCTGCGGCTTCTTCCTCAAGAACGGTCCTCGGCTGGGCGAGTAGCGGGGCCTGCGCCCTGTTCGACGACGATGTGCGATGCCGAGGGGCGTTCGGGGTAGATTGAGTGTACGCGGCACACGCCGCGATCATCCGATCATCCTTCGAGGAGGGCCCATGAGGTTCCCGATGCCCGCATACGACGAGTGGGACGAGTTGTACGGACTCGTGCGAGACCTGTTCATGGCCAGTGCGGTCACCTGCTTCCTGTACGCAGCGCACCGCATCGCCAACGGCGTCATGCTCGGCGCGCAGATCAAGAGCCTCGACAAGTTCGGCGAGGCGTACGCTCCCGAGGAGCGGGAAGTCCTGATCCACAAGATCAAGCACCAGTCGATGCGCTACTGATTCGGCATGTCCGCAGACCTCGGCGAGGCGCCGGACCCCGCAAGGGGTTCGGGTCAGAAGCCCAACGCGTGGAGCACCGATGAGGTGGGCCGTGCGCTTCTCGCCTATGGTATGGAGCTCGAAGCCGACGGCGCTGCGCAGACCGGATCGTCGTTCACGGGCGACGAACGCGCGGACGCCCTTCTGCATGACGATCCGAACGCCCTGCTCCTTGGCATCCTGTTCACTCAGGGGATTCCCGCGGAACGCGCGTGGGCCGGGCCGTGGGAGCTGCGACGTCGTCTGGGCACCCTGGACCTCGACATGCTGGCGGGTGACCCTGAGGCCGTGCTCGCGGCGTTCCAGGCGCCGCCGATGCTTCATCGATTCAAGAACACGATGCCTCGATGGATCAGCGCCGCCGCTTCACGGCTGCTCTCCGAGTACGGCGGCGACGCCTCCAACGTCTGGCCGCCGGGCTCCCATGTCATCGAGGTGACCGAACGTCTGACGTCGTTCGACGGGATCGGGCGCAAGAAATCCGTCATGGCCGTGCAGATCCTGCACCGCCATTTCGGGATCCCGTTTCAGGGCATGGAGTGCGGCCAGGTGGCCTTCGACGTGCAGGTGCGGCGGGTGTTCCTGCGCACCGGGCTCGCGGACGAGGACACGCCACAGGCGATCGAGGCGGCCGCGCTGCGGGTGTGTCCGAACGCGCCCGGCACGCTCGACCTCGCGGCATGGCTCGTGGGCCGGGAGACCTGCCGTCCCAAGGCCCCACTATGCGAGGAGTGCCGGCTGGGACACGCGTGCGCGAGGCGTGTCTGGCTCACGCCGCGCGGAGTCGGCGGGGCGTTGCGCGACCAGGGCGACCGGAGCTGAGCGCGAACCTACTCGATGCCGCGCATGACGAGACCGGAGAGCAGCTTGGGGTAGAAGTAGGTGGACTTCTGCGGCATGACCTCCCCGGCGAGGGAGACCGCGCGCATCTGGTCCATCCGCGTCGAGCGCAGCACGAACACAGCGTCGTGGTCCGCCGTCATCCGGAACGCGTCGTGCGCGTCCTTGACGAAGCTCAATCGGGCGAGCGTCTCGGGGCGGTCGGGATGTATGTTCATGATGGGGTCGAGCACCAGTTCGAGCAGGACGGTGACGTCGAGTTCCTTCCACGCCCGGGAGTGCGGGCCCGGGATCGCCACGTCGAGGTCGACATCGGGGCGCAGGACGGCGAGCCGGGGGCGCTCGTCGGCCGCAGTCTTGACCAGGAACGCGGGACGCTCGATGCCGTCGAGGGCACCGGCGGGGTGTCCGGGCGGCAGCTCACTCACCTCGAACGACTCGCCGAGTCGGGCGTAGAAAACCTCGGCGGAGAACTCCCCGGGCGCGTCGGCGACGCGATGCGTCGGCAGCACGACGAGATCCGGGTCGTCCATGTTCACGAGCGCCATCATCACGAAGTCGTAGTCCGGGTCGATCGGCGCGGCGCCGATCGCGGCATCGGCCTCTCGGCGTTGGTCGCGGTAGGCGAGTGCGACGGTGTAGCGGTGATGACCGTCGGCGATGAAGATCTGCTTGTCGGCCAGAGCTGAGGTCACCGTCTCGATGATCGTGGGCTCAGTGACCGCCCACAGGCGACTCTCGACGCCGTCGTCGTCGGTGGCGAACGCGGTCGGATCGCCGGCCATGGCCCGCTCGAAGGCCCGATCCGTCACACGCTCGGGATCAGGGTAGAGCCCGAAGACCTGCGAGAGGTTTGCCGCGGTCGCCTCGAGGAGCTTGAAGCGGTCGCCGAGGGCCTTGGGCAGCGTGCGCTCGTGTGGCAGCACGACACCCTCGTCGAACGCGTGGAGTCCGACCTCCGCGATGAACGCACGTCGCCTGATCTCACGGCTGCCGAGGGTGTAGCGCTGCTCGAGCACGTAGAGCGTGGGGGCCTCGTCGCGGACGAGCGTGCCGTCGTGGGTCCACTCCTCCCAGCGCCTGGCGCCCGTCTCGTAGCGGTTGCCGGTCACCTCGGGGTCGAGCGGCCCCTCCGGCAGTTCGAGGGCGACGACGTTGCGCTCCGACCGGCCCAGCAGCATCTCGCGCTGCTCGGGCGATATGACGTCATACGGGGGCGCGACCAGGTCGGTCACGTCCGCCGAGGAGCGCTTGAAGGTCCAGGCATGGAACGGGCGGATTCGGGCCACGACGGGGTCCTTTCGAAGTGCGTGAGGTTTCGCGGGTCAGTCTATCCCAGCAACGAGCGCAACGCCACGAATCCGAGCATGCCGATGAGCGTCGCGCCGAGGAAGCTGCGGGTCCGCCAGTATACACCCGCTGTCAGCACGGCCGCCCACACGTAGGGACTCGTCATGGGCTGCAACCATGTCCCGCCCGGGCGGAACACCTCGCCCGCGACGAGCGCGCCCATCACAGAGGCCGGGATGAACGACAGCCAGCGCATCACCGGGCGCGGAAGATCGATGCGGGAGACCACGGCGATCGGGACGAAGCGCACAAGGAAGTTCGCAAGCGCCATCCCGACGACAACACTCCATATGAACGTATCGCTCATCGGGGCTCCTCGGCAGGGAAGAGGAGCGTCGCGACGGTCGCCGCACCCGCGCTGGCGACGATGATGAACCATGAGCTCGGGATCTCGATACCCAGGGCAGCGGCGGCGGGGAGCGCGAGAGCGATCGCTCCCGCGATCAGTCCGGCGAGGACGTGTCGACGGTCCTCGGCGAGCGCTATCAGGAGCGCGACGAACATCGCCGGCATGGCGAAGTCGACACCCCACCGCGTCGGATCGCCTATCCAACCCGCGGCGACCGCGCCGAGGAGCGTGCCGAGCACCCAACCGGTCCAGGCCACCACGCCGACGCCCAGCATGGACCAGCCCGTCGCAGTCCCCGATCGATGGTCGCTCACGTTGACGGCGAACGTCTCGTCGGTCAGAAAGAACGCCAGGGCGGCTTGGCGCGGGAGTGTCAGAGCGCTCAGGTAGGGTGAGATGGTGGCACCGAAGAGTACGTAGCGGAGATTGACCACCGTCGTGGCGGCGAGCACTCCGAAGATGCCCTCGCCGGCTCGGATCACCGACAACGCTATGAACTGTCCCGCTCCGGCGAGTGCGGTGGCGGAGCAGGTACACGCCTGCAGGGGGGAGAAGCCAAGGCTCACCGCGATCACCCCGAACGCGACGCCCACCGGCATGTACCCCAGGAAGATGGGCACACCGAGACGCACACCGCGGATGAAGCGCGCGGTGCGGGTATGCGCGCGGGTGTCGTGAGGATCAGGCATGGCACGAAATGGTAGCATGTCGCAGGTTCGGGATGACCGCTGGCGCGATTCTTGCGTGACGTAGGTCGCAGAACCGAGTAGACCTCGCGCACTCGCGGTAGAATGATGGTGTAGGGGTCGAGCGCTTCAAGAGGAGGCGAGGACCATGCAGTTCGTCATCACATGTCCCGTCGACGGCCCCATCGAGGTCACGGTCGAGGACATCGATACGGTGGTTCTGCGCGAGCCCGAAGAGGCCGAGGTCATATTCGCCTGCCCTGAGTGCGGCAGTGAGATCAGCGTGACCGTACGCATCCCCAGTTTCCTGATGGCCGCTATCGAGGCCATGGCCGCCGACAACGATTCCTATGTCGCTCCGCTGGCGAGTCTCGTCGCTATGGCCGCAGAGGCTGACGCCCGCTCTGATCGCGAGACCGGCACGAAGCCGCTCGTCGTCGAGGTCGCCGAGGATGAGCGCATCGACGCGTACTGCGAGTACTTCAGGCGTCAGCTCGCCGATGTGGTCGACGTCGAGGACGCGCTGCGCGAACTGGACGTCCCTCGGGACTAGCGGGCCCGGCGCGACGCGGTGCGCCTGCGCCGTCGTGCGAGTGTGTCGCGCATCGCGATCGGCGCGGCGAGGACCACGCCTGTAGCGAACCCTCCGATGTGCGCCCACCAGGCGACGCCCCCCTGCATCGTTCCCCCGAGGGACGTGACTCCCTGGGCTATCTGCAGCAGGAACCAGAAGCCGATCACGAAACCGGCCGGCAGCGCGGCCAGTTCCAGGTACAGGAACACGGGGACCACCGTGACCACGCGCGCCCGCGGGTAGAGGATCAGATAGGCCCCCAGCACGCCGGCGATCGCCCCGCTCGCGCCCACCATGGGCACGAGTGACGCAGGGGTGGCCATAGTCTGCGCGGCGGCAGCGCCCAACGCGCATGCAGCGTAGAACCCACCGAATGCGAGCGGCCCCAACCGGTCCTCGATGTTGTTGCCGAACACCCATAGATAGAGCATGTTCCCTGCGATGTGCAGCACTCCGCCGTGGAGGAACGCCGACGCGAACACCGTGACGAAGGCATGCCCGGCGGTGCCGAGGGAAGCGAGGCCCGCCGGGACGAACGCCCAGGCACCGATCAGCTCGGTGAGCTGCGCGGGCGTGCGCGTGAGCTCGTAGGCGAACACTGCGATGTTCACTGAGATCAGAGTGACCGTCAGCCAGGGGAAGCGCCGTGTGGGGTTCTCGTCGTGGATGGGAATCATCGCAGAGTCGCTTCTGTTACCATCGGATACGGAGCGCAAGTGTAGCGTACCGCGCTACCGGGGCGGAGTGGCCTGAGTGCCCGAGCGGGCGGAAGGGGTCTGGCGATATGTGGATGTGTCTCGGAGGGGTCTTCCTCTTCTTCGTGGTCATCGCCGTTGCGGTGATCGCCATGTACAACAGGCTCATCGTGCTGCGGAACCGCGTCGACAACGCATGGTCGCAGATCGACGTGCAGCTGAAGCGCCGGTACGACCTGATCCCCAATCTGGTGGAGACGGTCAAGGGTTACGCCGCGCATGAGTCCGGAACGCTCGAGAAGGTCACCCAGGCGCGCAACATGGCCATGAATGCCAGCGGCGTGGCCGAGCAGGGTGCGGCGGAGAACATGTTGTCCGGTGCCCTCAAGTCGCTGTTCGCGGTCGCTGAGGCGTATCCGGATCTCAAGGCGAACCAGAACTTCATGATGCTGCAGGAGGAACTCTCCGGTACCGAGTCCAAGATCGCGTACGCGCGCCAGTTCTACAACGACTCTGTCATGAGTTTCAACACGGGTATCCAGAGCTTCCCGGCCAACATCTTCGCCGGGATGTTCGGGTTCGCGGCGCGCGAGTACTTCGAGATCGAAGAGGTCGCCAAGGAGACCCCCAAGGTGTCGTTCCAATAGGGTCCAGAAGCTGTCTCGATTCACCGCCGCGGCCCGTTCACGGGTCGCGGCGGTCTGCGTGAGGGGCACAGATGTACGATCAGATATCCAGCAACAAGTTCAAGAGCGTGATGCTCGTCGCCGTGTTCGTTCTTCTGGTTCTCGCGGTCGGATGGGCTTTCGGCTACTACACGAACTGGGGCGCCGGCGGTCTCGTTCTGGCCGTGGCGTTCGCTTTCGTCTCGGCGTTCGGCTCGTACTGGTACTCGGACAGGATAGTGCTTGCGATCAGCCGGGCCCGGCCGGTCGACAATCAGACCGATCCCTACCTGGTCAATGTGGTCGAGGGGCTTGCCATCGCGGCGGGCCTGCCGGTGCCGAACGCCTATGTCATCGACGATCCGGCGCCCAACGCGTTCGCCACGGGCAGGAATCCCGATCATGCGGCGATCGCAGTCACGAGCGGGCTTGTCGAGAAACTCGACCGTCTCGAGCTTGAGGGTGTCGTCGCGCACGAGATGGCGCACATCAAGAACTACGACACGTTGGTCCAGACTCTGGCAGCCGTGATGGCCGGGACGGTCGTTCTGTTGTCGGAATGGGTGCTTCGCGCATGGTTCTGGGGCGGGGGCAGGCGCCGCAGCGGTGACAACGGTTCTGGACCGCTCGGCATGGTCCTGGCTATCGTCGCTCTTGCCCTGCTCGTGCTGTCGCCGTTGTTCGCCGCGCTCATCCAGATGGCGATATCCCGCAAGCGGGAGTTCCTTGCGGATGCGAACGGGTCGCTTCTGACGCGCTACCCCGAGGGGCTTGCGAACGCCCTGCGCAAGATCGCCGCAGACACGAACAAGCTCGGCGTCGCCAACAAGGCAACGGAGTCGCTCTACATCTACAATCCGCTGAAAGACATACGCGAGGGCAAGGGCCTTAACGCTCTGTTCAACACACACCCGCCGATCGACGAGCGTATTCGCAGGCTGGAGGCAATGTAGTGGCGGTGTTCACGTATCCCGCGATCGATCCGGTGTTGTTCCAGGTCGGGCCGTTCGCGGTTCACTGGTACGGGCTCGCGTACATCGCGGGCTTCGCGGCTGCCGGGTGGTTGTTCGCGTGGCTCAACCGGCGCTGGGACGTCGGGCTCACGGCCGACGATATCCTCTCGGTCGTGCTCTATTGCGTCCTAGGTGTGCTGATCGGCGGCAGGCTCGGATACGTTCTGTTCTACGGCGGGGAGACCTTCCGGTCCGACCCGTTGCAGGTTGTCCGCATCTGGAACGGCGGGATGTCGTGGCACGGCGGGTTCCTCGGCATCGTCGTAGCGGGCCTGCTCGTCTCACGGCGGTTCAAGGTGCCGTTCCTGCGCTTGGCCGACATGGCAGCCGTCGGCGCGCCGATCGGCTTCGGCCTAGGGCGGCTGGCGAACTTCATCAACGACGAGTTGTGGGGGCGTACCACCGACGTGGCCTGGGGCGTGGTGTTCCCGGGGGCTGGCACGATCCCGCGCCACCCGTCGCAGATCTACGAGGCGCTGCTCGAAGGCGTCGTGTTGTTCCTTGTGATGGTATGGCTCTCACGTCGGAAGCGGCCGGACGGATTCATGTTCGGGGTGTTCATGTTCGGCTACGGCGCGTTCAGGTTCTTCGTGGAATTCTTTCGCGAGCCGGACGCGCAACTCGGCTTCCTCTGGGGTGGCGCGACCATGGGGCAGCTGCTCAGCATCCCCCTTATGATCGCGGGTTCGTGGTTCATCTTCGCTGCGATCAGGGCGACGCCGAGGAGCTCGGATGTTCCCGCATCGCAAGCACAAGATCGTCTCGAGTCACACGAGACCGAGGCGCGAGACTAGGGGCAGATGCGGTCGCTCGGCTTCCAGCACGGGCCGTTGAGTTCCAGGCATTTCACCATCTCGCCCGCCTTGAGGGGCGCTGGCGGAGTGCACTGTGTGCAGAAGCACCTGGGGAACTGCCCCACGACGTCCTTGAGATCCGGGTCCGCGTAGGCGTGCGGATCCGGTTGTTCGATGATGTGCAGCAGGTAGCAGGGCATTTCGGCCTGTCGCCGTCTCGTGCAGGACGACACTCATGCTAACCACGGTCGGGCACCGCGGCAAGCGCGTGCCCGGCTCGGCCCCTCGTGTTTGTGACGGGCTGCCGCGCGGTAACGGCAGAAGAACGACCGGGGACTGACGGTTTACCGACCGGGTGAGCGCAAGTATCTTCGGATGAGGAATCTAGGAGGACACATGTTGAGGAACCGCAGATACGTGAATATCCGTTCGGGGCTGTTGGTCCTGGTCGTCGCATGCATCGGTGCCGGGATGCTCCTGGCCGGGTGCAAGGGCAAAGCGGAGATATCCTCCGCGTGGCCGTTCGCCGAGTCCGAGCGCACCGTGGCCAAGCCCGAGGATCCGGTCGTGTGGCCCCTCACGGGGCTCCCCGCTCCGAGCCCGGGAGCACCGGCGGCCACGCGCATCGTGTCGGTCAAGATCGAGAACTCGCCTCAGGCGCGTCCACAGTCCGGTATCCAGTCAGCCGACGTGGTCTACGAGTCGATCACCGAGGGCGGCATCACGCGCTTCAACTGCATGTTCCACTCGACCGATCCAGGAGAGGTCGGTCCGGTGCGCTCCGCGCGCCTGTCCGACATCTCCATCGTGCCCCAGTACGATCCTTTGTTCGTGTTCTCCGGCGCGAGCGGTCAGGTCAACTCCGCCGTCAAGAGGGCGGGCCTCCAGAATCTCTCGCAGGACCTTGGCGTCACCTACGGGTATCGTCGTTCGTCGCAGCGGTCCGCTCCGCACAACCTCTATGTCACGCTCTCGAAGATCCGGGAGGAAGGTGTCAAGCGGGGGTATCCCGCAACACAGGCTATCCGGCCCCTGCAGTTCGCACGTTCGATCGAAGGCACGCCGTCGATCACCAGCATCACCATCCCGTTCTCGACCGCGAACACATCGCAGTGGACGTGGGATCCTGCGGCAGACGTCTACGCCAGGGTCAACAACGGCAAGGTCCACAGCGACGCTCTGACCGGCAAGCAGATCACCGCCAAGAACGTAGTGGTGATGTGGGCCAAGATGGACGCCACCGCCAAGCGTGACGTGGCCGGCTCCACGACGTACGACATCGAACTGGTCGGCTCCAACCGCGCCACGGTCTTCAGGAACGGCATGCGCTTCGACGGGACCTGGAGTGCCACAGCCGGAGCCCCGCCCGTGTTCAAGGCCTCAGACGGGACTCCCATCCGGCTTGCGCCCGGGAACACGTGGTTCGAGGTCATTCCCACCAGCGTGAACATAAGCATGCAGTGAGTGTCGCGGGGAGCACGCTCCTCGGCCTGGCTCTGCAAGCACCCGACCGGCGGTTGTTGCCCTCTGATGGTGCGGGTACAATCCTTACCCTACATGCACGTTCCCGGGCCTTCGGCCCGCTTCGACCGGAAGGACATGCTCGTGGCTGAGAACTACAGGGAGATCGGCACGCTTCGCGTCAAGACGGGCCTGGCCGAGATGCTCAAGGGCGGCGTCATCATGGACGTCGTCAACGCCGAGCAGGCCAAGATCGCCGAAGACGCGGGTGCCGTGGCGGTCATGGCGCTCGAGCGCGTTCCCGCGGATATCCGCGCTGCCGGCGGTGTGGCACGCATGGCGGACCCGACGATCGTCGAGCAGGTCGTGAACTCCGTTTCGATCCCGGTGATGGCCAAGTGTCGCATCGGTCATTTCGTAGAGGCCCAAGTCCTGCAGTCTCTCGGCGTCGACTACATCGACGAGTCCGAGGTCCTCACTCCGGTCGATGAGGAGCACCACGTCAACAAGCATGACTTCACCGTGCCGTTCGTGTGCGGGTGCCGCAACCTCGGCGAGGCGCTGCGTCGCATCTCCGAAGGCGCCGCGATGGTCCGTACGAAGGGCGAGCCCGGTACCGGGAACGTCGTCGAGGCGGTCCGCCATATGCGTACGGTCACCGATGAGATCGCGTGGATCGCGGGACTTCGTGGCGAGCAGCTGTTCACCGCGGCCAAGGATCTGCAGGCGCCCTACGAGCTTGTGAAATGGGTGGCCGAGAACCGTCGTCTGCCTGTGGTCAACTTCTCCGCCGGGGGAATCGCGACCCCGGCCGATGCAGCGCTCATGATGCAGTTGGGTTGCGACGGCGTGTTCGTCGGCAGCGGGATCTTCAAGAGCGGCGACCCCGCTGCGCGCGCGAAGGCGATCGTCGAGGCGACCACTCATTTCGAGGATCCCGAGGTCATCGCCAAGGTCTCGCGCAACCTGGGCGAACCCATGGTGGGAATCAACATCTCCGAGATCCCCCAGGATGAGCGAATGCAGGAGCGTGGCTGGTAGCATGCGTATCGGCGTTCTTGCACTCCAGGGAGCGTTCCGCGAGCACATCATGATGCTCGAGGCGCTCGAGGTCACCGCCGTGCCCGTGCGCAAGCCCGAGCAGCTCGCGGACCTCTCGGGCCTCGTCATCCCGGGCGGCGAGTCCACTGCTATCGGCAAGCTCATGGATACCTACGGTTTCTACGATCCGATCGCGCAGCAGCACGGCGCGGGCATGGCGATCTGGGGCACCTGCGCCGGCGCGATCCTTGTCGCGCGCGAGGTGCTCGACGCGGTTGCAGACCAGCGTTCGCTCGCGTTGATGGACATCGCTGTTCGTCGCAACGCGTTCGGCCGTCAGGTCGACAGTTTCGAGGCCGATCTGGAGTTCCACGGTGTCGAAGGGCCCGACGAGTATCGCGGTGTGTTCATCCGCGCCCCTTGGATCGAGTCGGTCGGCGACGGCGTCGAGGTGCTCGCACGGCATGACGGCGCGATCGTGGCCGCGCGCCAGGACGACATGCTGGCTACCGTGTTCCACCCTGAGTTGACCGGCGACCCGCGGGTTCACCGGTACTTCATCGATTCCGTCGTGGGAGGGCGCTGATCATGTCCGGACACTCAAAATGGGCGACAACCAAGCACCGCAAGGCGGCGCAGGACAAGAAGCGTTCCGCTCTGTTCTCCAAACTGTCGCGCATCATCACCGTCGCGGCCAAGACCGGCGGCGACCCCAACCCTGAGAACAACGCGTCGCTTGCGGCCGCGATCGCCAAGGCAAAGAGCTACTCGTTGCCCAAGGACAAGATCGAGACGGCGATCGCCAAGGCGTTCGGCGCCGGTGATGGCGCGAACTACGAAGAGGTCATTTACGAGGGTTACGGGGCGGCGGGCGTCGCCATCTACGTGGAGGCCCTGACGGACAACCGCAATCGCACTGCCGCGGATGTCCGCAGCGCGTTCACCCGCGCAGGCGGCAACCTCGGCGCCACCGGTTCTGTGGCCTTCCAGTTCGAGCGCAGCGGTCAGATCACCATCGAGGCCGCGGGCGCACCTGACGAGGAAGAGCTCATGATGCTGGTCGCCGATGCCGGGGGCGACGACCTCGAAGAGGGCGACGGTGAGTGGATCGTCTCGACGGCGCCCGGTGATCTGATGGCCGTCAGCAAGGCACTCGAGGTGGCGGGCGTCCCCGTGAAGGGCGCGGAACTCGTCATGGTGCCCGTCAACGAGACCGCTGTGACGGTGGAGACCGCCAAGAAGGTCCTGCGACTCGTCGATGTGCTCGAGGAGAGCGACGACGTGCAGAACGTCTATCACACGATGGAGCTCACGGACGAGATCGCCGCAGCGCTCGAGTAACCGCCGCTCGGGGTCGCAACCTGTTTGTCATGCGTGATGTCTCGAAGTGGACGTTGCCAAGGCTCGTGCGCTACCCTGAACATATGTTCGATTCGGCGATGTTCGAAGGGGCCCGCGTGATCATCCTCGGCATAGATCCCGGACTCGCGAACACCGGTTGGGGTGTCATCGAGACGACCGGAGCCCGACACCGGTGCCTCGCGTACGGCTGCATCACCACCGACTCCACAGATCCGACACCCGATCGTCTGGCGGCGATCCACGACGAGATCGCGGCAGTCGTCTCGCGCTACCTTCCGACTGAATGCGGGGTCGAGAGCGTGTTCTTCGGCGCCAACGCCAAGTCCGCGTTCGCCACCGGCCAGGCCAGGGGGGTCGCGCTTCTGGCTCTTTCCCGCAACGGGCTGGGCCTTGGCGAGTACAGTCCCGTGCAGATCAAGGGCGTGGTCGCCGGTACGGGGACCGCGGACAAGGCACAGATGACATACATGGTCCGGACGCACCTGGGGCTGGGCCATGATCCCGAGCCTGATCATGCCGCGGACGCGCTCGCTGCGGCCATCTGTCACGCGCATCTCTCCTGCGGAGGGGTCGCGGTACGGGCCCGGCGCGCGAGCGGGGCGGCCGTCCGATGATCGCGTTCCTCACGGGCCGATTGGCCGAGAAGACGCCGACACATGCCGTCCTCGAAGTGGCGGGGGTGGGCTATCTGCTCGCGATGCCGTCCGGTTCGCTCTCGGCGCTGCCGGCCGAAGGCGACACCGTGACGGTGTACACCCACCTGCATGTCCGCGAGGACGAGATGTCGCTGTTCGGATTCGAGAGCCGCGAGGAGCGCAGGTTGTTCGAGCTTCTCATCACCGTGAGCGGGGTAGGACCGAAGGTCGCGCTCGCCACGCTCTCAAGTCTGCCCGCGGATGTGCTCGTCTCCGCGATCACGTCGGAGGACATCGCCACCATAAGCTCGGTCCCCGGGGTGGGCAAGAAGACCGCGCAACGCATGGTGCTTGATCTCAAGGACAAGCTCGCTGCAGGCCCGAGAGCCGTCGGGTCGGCCATCGGCGTCCCGGCGGATGTGACGGCCGATGCGCGTGAGGCGCTTTTGCAGATGGGTTTCTCCTCGGCGGAGATTACCTCCGCGCTCACCGGATTCCAGGGCTCCGGCGACGACACATCGTCGGTCCTCCGTCATGCACTCAAGCGGCTCGGGGGAGGTGCGTAGGGCATGTCGACGGTATGGGAGAGCGATTCAGGCGAGTGGGCCGAGGAGCCGGAGCGGCTGGTCTCGGCCGATCACACCCCTGACGACCTTGAGATCGACCGCTCCCTGCGTCCCAAGCGGCTTGAGGACTACCTGGGACAGTCACGGGTGAAAGAGAACCTCTCCGTGCTCATCCAGGCGACGCGGGAGCGCGACGAGTCGCTCGACCACATCCTGCTCTCGGGTCCTCCGGGCCTGGGCAAGACGACGCTCGCCGCCGTGATCGCGAACGAGCTCGGCGTCAAGATCAAGACCACGAGCGGCCCTGCGATCGAGAGGGCGGGCGATCTGGCCGCAATACTCACGAATCTCGAGGAACGTGACGTGCTGTTCATCGATGAGATCCACCGCCTCAACCGCGTGGTCGAGGAGGTCCTGTATCCGGCGCTGGAGGACTGCACGATCGACATCGTCATCGGCAAGGGTCCGGCGGCGCGCTCCCTTCGCCTCGAGCTTCCCAAGTTCACGCTTGTGGGCGCGACCACACGCACCGGCCTGCTGACCGGGCCGCTGCGCGACCGTTTCGGCATGTCGTTCAGGCTCGACTACTACGACACCGCCGAGCTGATGGCGATCGTCACCCGCTCGGCGGGCATCCTGGGCGTGGAGATCGAGCCCGACGGCGCCGCTGAGATAGCGCGCCGCTCCCGTGGAACACCCCGGCTCGCGAACCGCCTGCTCAAGCGAGTACGCGATTACGCGCAGGTCCGGCATGACGGGCACATAACCGAGGATGTCGCCGCCGAGGCGCTCGCGTTCTTCGAAGTCGACCACATGGGGCTCGACAAGATGGACCTTTCGATCCTCGACGCGCTCGCGCATCGGTTCTCCGGGCGTCCGGTCGGCCTGAATACCTTGGCGGCTGCGGTAGGAGAAGAGCCCGACACTCTCGAAGACGTATACGAGCCCTATCTGCTCCAACTCGGCTTCCTTGTGCGCACGCCCAAGGGCCGACAGGCCACCCCCCGGGCCTATGAGCATCTCGGGCTTCAGGCGCCGCAGGCGGCTGACACGAAGCGACAGGACGGGCTCTTCTGAACCGAACGGGGGCGGTATGCCGGTGGATGCGATCGAGGTCCGGGAGCACGGAAAGCAGGGGCCCGAGGTGGTGGTCCTGCACGGTGGGCCCGGAGCGCAGGGATCGGTCGCGTCGCTTGCCGCATCGATGGCTCCCTGGGCGAGGGTCCGCGAGCCCATCCTGCGGCGCGCAGGGATCCTTCCGCTCACCGTGGAGCAGCACGCCGAGGACCTCTTCCGCGTTGCGCCCAAGAAGGCGACATACGTGGGCCACTCGTTCGGAGCCATGCTCGCCCTGAGTTACGCGGCCCTGTACCCGGGAACCGTCGCGTCGGTCGTGCTGGTCGGATGCGGGGCCTACGATGAGGCCTCCCGCGAGGAGCACGCTCGCAGGACCCGGGCGGCGCTCGGGCCCGAGGGCGTCGCACGAGTGTCCGATCTGGAGCGGCGGTTGGCCGCGGCGGACGACGCGTCGTGGCGGGATGCACTCCTCGGCCAGCTCGGTGACGCCATCGAACGCGCGCAGGCGGTCGATCCGATCGGCGTCACCATCTCGGACACGACCCCGGATGCGGCAGGCCACGAGGAGACCTGGGCCGACGTCATCCGGTTGCAGCGCGAGGGTATCGAGCCGATCAGGTTCGGGGCGATCACGTGCCCCGTGCTGATGGTCCACGGTGACGACGATCCGCACCCCGGTCAGATGATCCGTGATTCACTGCGACCCTATATCCCGCAACTCGCCTACATCGGCATCCATCGATGCGGTCACGTGCCGTGGTACGAGCGGCACGGCAGGGACCACTTCTTCAGGACGCTGCGTCAGTGGATCGGGGAACTCGGCTAGCGAGCGGCGTTCGCGTGGCGCGCGGCTTGCTCCGTGTCGGGAAGCGTCGTGACATCGCGCTCGGGTATCATGGGCGCGGATCGTCGGCGCCGGTGGCCGATACCGAGAACAGAGGCCGGGGAGAATCCGTGACGATGCGCAGACGTTGGACAGCACGCAGATTCCTGGCGCCGGCGCTGGGCGTCATCCTCCTTACCGGTCTCGTCGTGGGCCCTGCTGCCTCCGGCGCCGAGGAGATACGCTCCGGCTCCTTGATGCCGGACGCTGTGGTCCCGGCGGCGGCCACCTCGACCACCATCTCAGGCGCTGATCGCTATGCGACGGCAGTGGCGATCTCCCGTGTCGCGTATCCGGCGGGAGCCGATACCGTAGTGGTCGGTAACGGCAGGACCGCGGCCGATGCCCTTGGGGGAGGCGTGCTGGCCGGCACGTCCGGAGGCCCGATCCTCCTCGCGGACCGTGAGGCTGTGACCGAGGCGACGCTCGACGAACTCAAGCGGCTCTCACCGCGAGCGGTGTTCATACTCGGCGGTACCGCGTCGATCTCGGAATCCGTGTATGCCCGGATCGTCTCGGCGGTGCCCGACGCCGAGGAGATCCGTCGTCTTGAAGGGGCGAACCGCTACGAGACCGCGGGTGTCGTCGCTTCAGAGACCATCGACGCGATGCCTCCGTCTTGGGGCGGACAGGCTCTCGTGGCGAGCGGACGCGTGTTCGCCGACGCGCTTGCGGCCGGCCCGTTCGCGATCGCGACGAGGCGACCGCTGTACTTGATCGATGCTCCGAGCGCCGGCAGCGTCATCGCTGAGATGCGCCGGGCCGGCGTGACGAAACTCGCCGTGCTCGGCGGAGATGCGGCGGTGTCGCCGGAGATACGTGCGGCCCTCTCCCGTGAATTCGGTGCGGCGAACATCGATCGGGTCGAAGGCGCCACCCGGTACGAGACCGCGGCGCGGTTGGCTGACCTGGCGGTCAAGTACTCAGGCTTCAGTCTCGCCGAGCCCGGATTGGCCTCGGGTGACACCCTTGTCGATGCCCTGGCGGCGGGACCGCTCCTGGCCCAAAGTCGCGCGCCCTTGCTCCTCGCGCCTCGCAGGACTCTCAATGCTGCCTCCGCCGACTGGTGGTACGCCAAGCGGGGGGCCGTCGCCACACTGCGGGTCTTTGGCGGCCCGAACGCGGTCACCCCTGTGGCGCGGCAGGATGTGCTGATGGCGATGCGGGCGCCGCGGTTCGACTCGGCTCGGGCGATGCAGCACGTGCGCGATATCGCGGGATTCGGGCCGCGCCAGGCCGGCGGCGCGACCGAGGCCAAGGCGCTCGACTATGTGGCCGCGCAACTCGCTTCGTGGGGGTACACGATCGGGCGGCAACGCATCGCGATCCCCGGCGGCCGAGTCTCGGGCAATGTGTTCGCAGAGAGGAAAGGGACCTCTTCAGAGGTCATCGTGATCGGGGCGCACATCGATTCCAAGTCCCCGTCACGCGGGGCCAACGACAACGCCAGTGGTGTCGCCGTCATGCTGGAGACAGCACGGATCCTTGCTCAGGCCGATGTAACGCCGACGGTCCGCTTCATTGCGTTCGGTGCCGAGGAGATCTCAGGCGCGACCCCCGATGATCACCACTTCGGCTCTCGCGGGTACGTGGATGCGATCGATGCGGCTCAGCGCACGCGCATAGCTGCGATGATCTCTGTGGACATGGTCGGGTATGGAGATACCTTCAATGTGCGAAACCTCGGTGCTGCCGCTCCGACGGCGGTGCAATCACTCCAGGGGCGGGGCCTGATCACGGGAGTCGCACTCCCGTACCTGCGCGATCCGAGCCGTTACGGCTGGAGCGACCACGAGGCGTTCGAGCGTGCGGGTATCCCTTCCGCATGGCTCGAGTGGCGTGAGGATCCGCTCTACCACACGACCGGCGACATCGCGTCTCACGTGAACGAGAACCGTGTGCTCACAAGCGGCGCCCTGGTGCGCGGCTGGCTCCTCGGCATGTCGCCTTCGCAGCTTGCCGCCCTGCGCTGAGCAGCCACTTTCCATCGGGCATGATGTTCGCGTACACTTTCCCCAACGGGCCAATAGGCGGTCCGGACGTTCGCGGCGTGAAGTCCCGTGGAATGTCAGCACCGTAGTGGTGCAGCGGGGCTTCGAGCGCCGCGTTTTGTTTGCCCCGATCGGGGGCGGAAAGAGAGTCAAGAATGGCAGAGGGTACCGTTAAGTGGTTCAACGCTGACAAGGGTTACGGCTTCATCGAGGTCGAGGGCCAGGACGACGTGTTCGTCCATTTCAGCGAGATCCAGGGCGACGGCTTCAAGACGCTCGACGAGGGCCAGGCCGTCTCGTTCGAGATCACGACCGGTCGCAACGGCAAGCCGCAGGCGAGCAACGTCAACAAGGCGTAGAGCCTGCTGACAACGTCAGTCCGGAAGGGCGGTCCCGCGAGGGGCCGCCCTTCCTGCGTGTGCGCCGGCTCAGCCGCTTTGCAGGAATCGTGAACGGAATAACGAAGTTTACGGCAAGGACACTGCGGGAACGAAGGTATCCATCGGTGTTCCGCCCGGCTCCCAGAGGCCGGGTTCCATGAAGGACGACCTCGCCCGGGTCGTCCTTCATGCCGTTCGGTGACGACCATGGGCGAGCGCTATACTTGGCCAGGCCGAGGAACGGAACGTCGATGGCGGATCAGCAAGCCCCCGGACCGCTGCGCCACCAGGCGCTGTGGGTGCGCGTGGACCAGAACAGGGTCAAACTCACCACGTTCGTGGTGCTGTTCGTCGGCGGCTCTGCCCTGTTGCTCACAGCTGCACTCATCGGCGTACCCGGGGGCCTCATCGGCGGGGCACTGTGGGTGATCGACGATCCCGCGCTCTCCGGCTACTGGTCGCAGCTCGCGCTTGTGGCCGGCATCGGGCTTGCGGTCCTGCTCGTTCTCGGCTCGCTCGTAGCCGCGGTCCAACTCTCCAACGCCGAGGACTGGGTGCGTAATCGCTTCGCCGCGATCGAGGTCGACCCGTCCCAGATCGCCGGTGTGCGGCGGGGGGTGGAGCAGATGGCGCTGGCAGCCGGACTTCCGTCGGCTCCGTCGGTGATCGTCTTCGACACGGACTCGCTCAATGCGTGTGCGATCGGGACCAATCGCGCACGGCCGGTGATAGGGGTGACCCGCGGATTCATCGCCACCTTGACCGAGTCGCAGCAGATGGCCGTGATCGCAACCCTCACCGCGCGCATCGCGGCCGGCGACATCCTGTTCGGAACGGCGCTCGCCGCTTTGATGGGTCCGCTCAAGGCGATACGCAACGCCAAGAACGGAGCGGGCGCTATGGCCGACGCGTGTGCGTGGGGCGCCGCCGACGGATGCGTCGGTGACGGCTGTTTCGACGGGTGCGCGGACGGCGGCGGATGCCTGTTCGACGGGATGGACAGCGATTCCGCCGAGGGGTGTCTCGGGGCGATCGCGATGGCGCTGTTCGCGGCGCTGGTCATCGCGCTGACGTGGATCGCGGTCACGGTCGCGGCATGGATCGTCACGGCGTGGGGCCGTGCCCTGCAGCGCACCAGCTATGAGAAGGCGGATGCCGAGGGGATGCTTCTGCTCAAGGACCCGGGGCCGATGCTCGAGGCGCTGCGGACCATGGTCACCAACTCGAACCTCATGGCGGACGGTGACCCCTCATACGACGGCATCTTCTACGTGGCGACCAGCGGGTCGCCGTCGATCGACCGGCGCGAGCAGCGGCGGTATCGCCGCTTGCAGGAGGTCCTCGGCGCAGAGGGCGGGGCGACGCCGCTCAGGTAGACTGCGCGACGTGGGGCCGCGGCAGCGCCGCCCGTCTCGGCGACGCTGCCGCGGCCGCTTGTCAGAGCGTGCGTTCCGCAGCCCACACGCCGTGCAGGTTGCAGTACGCGACGGCCCGTACGACAGTGCCCACGGGAAGGTCCGTGTGGACGCACACGTGCGGGTCGGTGGCGACGGGCGAGAGGTCGAAGCGCGCGATGGTGTTTCCGTCGGCAAGGACCTCGATCCACTGGAAGTAGTGATCGGGCTGGTTCGGGTGGGCCACGTAGTGCCCGGTCTTGACCCAGATGCGGGTCTTTCCGTCCACGGCCTCGGTCCCGATGTGCGGGGTGTGCTTCTTCTCGAAGTCGCCTGCGGCATCCAGATCGGCGACCAGGTTCAACGGTGTGAGTATGGGAGCATCGCTCATGGGTTCCTCCTCGGTTACGGGATACGTCTGTGTGGCAGATGGTTTATACCCCGAGCATGCGGGCCCGGATGCACGCACGGGCTCGGGTCTTGTAGAATCTGAGGTCCCCGGCAGCGACGACGAACGGCGGCAGTGATGCTCTCTCCGCGCGAGACTCTCATCGATCGCGATGACCTGGTGCTCGTGATGATCGACATACAGGAGCGCCTTGCGGACGTGATGGAGATGCGCGGTCAGGTGGTGTCCGCCGCGATCCGCCTCGCAAAGGCCGCGGCGCTCGTCGGCGCGCCGATCATCCTCACCCGGCAGTACCCCAAGGGGCTCGGGCCGACCGCTGAGGAGCTGGAGTCGGTACTCCTCGGACTCGCGGAGTCAGGCGCACGGGTGACCGGTGTGGACAAGACGGCCTTCTGTTGCGCATCCGAGGAGGACTTCGTCGAGGCATTGTCCGCGACGGGCAGGCGGCAGGTCGTTCTCGTGGGCATGGAGACCCACATCTGCGTGGCTCAGACCGCGCTCGCACTGGCCGGCTCCGGGGTCCAGGTCCAGGTGCCCGCCGACGCCTGCTGCTCTCGCGACGCGTCCATGCACGACGCCGCCCTCGACCGCATGCGCCACGCGGGCGTGGTCATCACCAGCTCCGAGTCGGTGATGTACGAAGCGGTCGCACGTGCGGGAACCGATGAGTTCAAGCGGCTTCTCGAGATCGTGAAGGGCTGAGTGTGAGCCGACCGACCGGCGCGCCGGTGCCCTCAGACATCGAGATCGCCCACGCGGCGACGGTTCTGCCGATACGCGAGATCGCTGAAGCCGCCGGCATCCTCCCCGACGAACTCGAGCCGTACGGACGCGTGCAGGCCAAGGTCTGCCTGTCGGTGCTCGACCGCCTGCGGGACGAGCCTGACGGGCGCTACGTCCTGGTCACCGCGGTCACGCCGACGCCGCTCGGAGAGGGCAAGACCCTCACCACCGTCGGCCTCGGGCAGGCGCTCGCGAAGCGCGGGCACCGGGCCGTGACCTGCATCCGGCAGCCTTCGCTGGGACCGGTCTTCGGCATCAAGGGCGGAGCGGCGGGCGGCGGCTATTCACAAGTGCTCCCGATGGAATCGATCAACCTGCACCTGACCGGTGATGCCCATGCGATCAGTGCGGCACACAACCTGTGTGCCGCGTTCGTGGACAACGCCCTCTTCCACGGCACCCACGATATCGACCCGCACGCCGTGACCTGGCGGCGCGTCGTGGACATCTCCGATCGCGCGTTGCGGGAGGCCGTCGTCGGGCTGGGCGGACGCAACAACGGCGTGCCGCGCGAGAGCGGCTGGGACATCACGAGCGCGAGTGAGCTCATGGCCATCCTTGCGCTTGCCGAGGACCTGCAGGATCTTCGTGCCCGGATCGGCCGGATCGTCGTCGGCACCACCCGTGACGGACGACCCGTGACCACCGAGGACCTCAAGGTCGCTGGCGCGATGACCGTGCTCATGCGCGACACCATCAAGCCGAACCTCCTGCAGAACATCGAGGGCGGGCCGGTGTTCGTCCATGCCGGTCCGTTCGCGAACATCGCGCACGGCAACAACTCCGTCGTTGCGGACCGCATCGCGCTCAAGCTCGGCGACTTCGTGGTCACCGAGGCGGGCTTCGGCGCCGACATGGGCGCCGAGAAGTTCATAGACATAAAGTGTCGCCAAAGCGGGCTCGCGCCCGACTGCGCGGTTCTCGTGGTGACCGTCCGTGCGCTCAAGATGCATTCTGGTCGCTTCTCGGTCCGCCCCGGTGCGCCCCTCGACCCGGGTCTGCTGTCCGAGGATCTGGACGCGGTCTCTGCCGGGTTGCCCAACATGATCAAGCAGATCGAGAACGTCCGCACCTTCGGCGTGCCGGTCGTGGTGGCGGTGAACCATTTCCCGCAGGATACCGAGGCGGAGCATGCGCTTATCATCGAGGCGGCACGAGCGGCGGGTGCGTATGCCGCGGTGACGCACACACTTCACACAGACGGCGGGTCGGGCGGAGTGCGGCTCGCTGAGGCCGTCGAGGACGCGTGCGCCTCGGGGTCGGCGGAGATGCGCTTCGTCTACGAGGATTCGGACTCGCTCGAGCTCAAGATCGAGAAGGTCGCGCAGCGGGTCTACGGTGCTGACGCCGTGGAGTTCGACCATTCGGCTCGTCGCAGCATAGAGATGTTCACGCGCATGGGGTACGGTGCCCTCCCGGTCTGCATGGCCAAGACGCACCTGTCGCTCTCGCACGACCCGGAACTCAAGGGCAGACCCATCGGCTGGACCCTTCCTGTCAGAGACGTACGTCTCTCGGCGGGCGCCGGGTTCCTCTACGCACTGTGCGGTGACATCATGACCATGCCCGGCCTACCGGTACGACCTGCCGGAGAGAACATAGACATCGACGCTGCAGGCAACGTGAAAGGACTGTTCTAGATGGCTCAGATCATCGACGGCAAACGGGTGGCGGCTGCTGTCAAGGCCGAGGTCGCCGAGGAGGTGGCCCGCCTGAAGGCCGCGGGCGTCGTTCCCGGTCTCGCTGTGGTGCTGGTGGGCGACGACCCCGCGTCCCACTCCTACGTCAAGATGAAGGAGCAGGATTGCGAGCAGGTCGGGATCCGCAGCCTCGATCTCCGACGTCCCGCTGACACGACGCAGGACGAGCTCAACGAGATCATCGACACGTGCAATGCCGATCCCGAGGTACACGGCATCCTCGTCCAGCTCCCGTTGCCGAAACACCTCGATGAGGAGGCAGCACTTGCGCGGATCAGTCGCGAGAAGGACGTGGACGGCCTTCATCCCGCCAACCTCGGCAGGCTCGTGCGCGGGCTTCCCGCGCCTCGCGCATGCACGCCGTGGGGCGTGATGAAGATGCTCGATCACTACGGAATCGACCCCGCGGGCAAGCGGGCCGTCGTCATCGGCCGCTCATCGATCGTCGGCAAGCCCATGGCCCTGCTTCTTCTTGAGGCGAACGCCACGGTGACCGTGTGTCACTCGCGCACCGCCGACCTCCCGGGCGTCTGTCGCGAGGCGGACATCCTAGTCGCGGCCGTCGGCAGGCCAGAGATGGTGGACGCCACCTACGTGAAACCCGGGGCGGTGGTGATCGATGTCGGCATCAACCGGACGGAAAAGGGGATGGTGGGCGATGTCGATTTCGACGCGGTCGAGCCGATCGCCGGAGCCATCACCCCCGTGCCCGGCGGCGTGGGGCCGATGACGCGCGCCATGCTGCTCTCCAATACGGTGGCCGCCGCCCGGCTCACCCTCGAGCGGGACTGACGTCACCCGCGTTCACAGCATCCGCACATCCTGTTCGGTGACGATAGGTCGCAAGGCCCGTATACTCTTCAGCGCGAGTCCGACTCGATGCCCCCGGAGGTATACATGGCGCCGCGCAGACCGTCCGCGAGGACGCTCAGACACCTGATCCAATTCGCGATGGTCGGTATCGTGGCCTGGGTCGGCATACGCCATCAGCTCGTCGGGGTCGCGGGCGGCGCCGGGCCGCTGGACTCGTTCTGTCCCTTCGGGGCGATCGAGGCCCTGCCGTCTCTTCTGGGTGGGACCGGATTCATCCGCAAGGTGGGCACGAGCAACTTCGTGCTCCTCGGCGCACTGATCGTCCTCACGCTCGGCATGGGCGCCACGTTCTGTGGCTGGCTGTGCCCGTTCGGCGCCGTCCAGGACTTCCTGGCCTGGGTCGGCCGTAAGCTGATGGGTGGCCGCACGTACCTCGTGCCGGCACGGGTGCACGCCTGGCTCAGGTACCTGCGCTGGGTCGTCCTCGGTCTCATCGTGTGGATGAGCGCGAAGTACCTCGCGCTGTGGTTCGCCGAATACGACCCGTACCGGGCGCTGTTCCATTTCAAGTTCGAGTCGGTGACGGCCATCGTGCTGGTGGTCCTCACTGTCGCGGGTGGCGTGCTTGTCGAGCGGTTCTTCTGCCTGTACGCGTGTCCGCTCGGAGCGATCGTCGGCGGCCTGGGTGCCGTGGGCTACATCAAGGTCCGCCGTGCCGAGGAGTCCTGCATCGACTGTTCGTTGTGCGCTCGCGCATGTCCCTCGCGGATCGAGGTCGACCGCGTGCGCGTGGTCCGCGATCAGTCGTGCACGATGTGCACCGAGTGCGTCGATGCGTGTCCCGTGCCGGGCACGATGCGCCTGTCCTCGGGCGCACCGAACGAGATCCTGCGGCCGGTCGCCGTCGGCGTGGCGAGCGTGGCCCTGTTCTTCGCGCTCATCGGCACCGGGTGGGCGATGGGGTGGTGGCAGACCGGGGCCGGATGTGCGGAGTGTTCCTCGGCGGTCTCGTCGCTCGACCGTTCCGCCGTCGCGGCGCCGAGTCGGCTAGAATAGGGTCTCCGGGCCGGCGCCCGGTCGATATCGCATCCAGGGTAAGGCGGTTGTTCGCATGTCCAGGTCCTTTTCGCGCCTCGGCGCACTCCTCGTTCTCGCGTCGCTCCTGTTCGCCGTACCGGCGCATGCGTCCGCAGCGCCCGTGAAGCTCGATGACACCACGATCTACGTCCAGTTCTGGCCCGAGGGAGAGACGAGCACCAATGTCGTCATAGTCGGCGTCGAGCTCGACCCGAAGGTGCCGCTTCCCGCGACGGTGCAGTTGCCGTTGCCGCCCGGCGCCACGGTGTTCTGGTCGGGCGAGATCTCCGGCGCCGATCCTGCGAACGACGTGCAGCGCGAGTTCACCGTCAAGGACGTCGCGGATGGCAAGGTCGTCGAGTTCACCGTGGAGACCACACGCGCGGTGCAGTTCGACGCGACGATCGGGGCCGTGGATATCGACGGCGACGACATCGTGACCGCACTCGACTGGACCCAGAGCGTTCCCTCTGCAGGGGTCTCGTTCGCTGTCAGGGTGCCCGCTGGAGTGGAAGCAGTCCGCATCTCCCCGAAGGCGCCGGGCGACCCGCAGACCAACTCCTCGGGGGAGAAGCTCTACACGCTGACCGATCAGGTCCTCAAACCCGGCGACACCTCGCGGGTGGAGGTCCGCTACAGGCGGCTCGGGATCGAGGGCACGTCGGGCTCGCCGGGGCTCCTTCCGATCCTGCTGGGACTGCTCGCGGTCGCAGTGGTCATCCTCGTCGCGGCGATCGTCATACAGAACAGGCGATCCGCGCCGGCCGAGTAGGCGCATCGCCGTTCGTCGGTTCATCACGCTCGCACGGGAGCCAATTGTTGCCTGTCAGTTTGCGCTGTGACAGAATCGTTCGCGGGCCGATGTGGTCCCGCGAAGACAGTGACCGTGCCGGACGGACGCCGTTGCGCGATCTATGGTCGGTCGCACGAGTGTGACCCCGCAGCCGCGGGGGCGGAAGGATGGATTGGCATGCCCGAAGGTACCGTCAAGTGGTTCAATCCGGACAAGGGTTACGGGTTCATCTCTCGTGAAGATGGCGAGGACCTCTTCGTTCACTTCAGCGAGATCCAGATGGACGGTTTCAAGACCCTTGAGGAGGGCCAGTCCGTGGTCTTCGAGATCACGACCGGCCAGAATGGCAAGCTGCAGGCGAGCAACGTCCGCAAGGGCTGATCCTTCGGCATCGCGTACGGACTTGCGAGGGCGGCCCTTTGGCCGCCCTCTTTCTATTGACCACGCGTGAACGTACTGACCAGGCATCGACCGCAAGCGAACAGGAGTCCTCTCCGGTGCTCTACGCCTTCGTGATCTCTGCAGTGCTCATCATGATCGGCGAGCTCGCCGACAAGTCGCAGCTGCTCGCACTCGTCTTGGCGACGCGCTACAAGGCGTGGCAGGTACTCGTCGGCATATTCGGCGCGACGTTCCTGGTCCACTTCGTGTCAACGGCGTTCGGGATGTTCGCGGGCGGACTGATCCCCGAGGGCGTGCTGCCTTGGGTCAGCGGGGTCCTGTTCGTGTTCTTCGGCCTGTGGACGTTGCGCGGTGACACCGTCGAAGACGAAGACGCCGCCGTCGGCAGGGGAGCCAAGTACGGACCCGTGCTGGCGGTCGCGGTCGCGTTCTTCTTCGCCGAGCTGGGCGACAAGACGCAGATCATGACCATCACCATCGCCGCCGATCCCGGCGGGGCGCTCCTCGAGGTGCTCAAGGGTTCGGGTACCGCTATCGCCGAGACCCTTGCGAGGATCGGCCTCGTACCTGCCGAGGAGATCTCCCAGGCGGCACGGTTCTGGGGAGTCACCCTCGGTTCGACCGTTGGCATGGTGCTCGCGGACGCGCTGGCCATCGCCGTAGGCAGACTCCTCGGCGCCAGACTGCCCGAGCGCCTGCTCACGCGGATCTCCGGAGTCGCGTTCATCGTGTTCGGGGTCACGACGATCGCCGTGCCGTACCTCACGTCATGAGACGGGTCGCCGCACGGCGTATCATGGACCGGGAGGTGTGCCGATGAGACTGCTCTTGCATGCGTGTTGCGGGCCGTGCCTCATCGAGCCCTTCGAGGCGTTGGCCGCGCAGCACGACGTCACGGTCTACTACGTCAACCCGAACATCCATCCGCGCTCCGAGTACGAGCTGCGTCGCGACACGATGCTCAGCTGGGCGGCCGACCTCGGTATCCGCGTCGTCGAAGGCGCCTATGAACCGCGGGAATGGGAGCGCGCCACCGCGGGCCTTCGGGACGACCCCAAGGCGCGATGCCGGGCCTGCTGGCGCCTCAGGCTTGGCGAGACGGCGCGGTTCGCTGCGGCCGAGGGCTTCGAAGGGTTCACGACAACGCTCACCGTGAGTCCCTATCAGGATCCCGAAGGTGTCACGGACGCCGGGAACGCCGCTGCCGAGGAGCACGGGGTGCCCTATCTCGCGTGCGACTTCAGGGACCGGTATCCGAGCGCCACGAGGCGCTCCCGGGACGCGGGCATGTATCGCCAGAACTACTGCGGGTGTGAACCGTCGCGGGTCGAAGCGCAGGAGCAGCGGGCGGCGCGTCGTGAGGCGCGACGGCGCTAGAGGCCGCGTCCGCGGTCACTTCCCGGGTTCGCAGGTCCTGTCCTCGCAGCAGGAACGATCCATACCGTTGGCGGCCTCGCGTGCCTTGCGGTCGGCGTCCCGGGCCTTGATCTCGGGGACCTTGCGCGCGTAGCGAACGGTGCGCGTGGGGGACCAGGCGGGGCCCCATCCGCGGGTACGCCGCGCCTCGAGTTCGCGACGCAGGTCCTCGGCGGACGAACCCTCGAAGAGAGTGCGGCTGGTCCCGATGACGGAGAGCATGTGCGCGTCGCTCCCGCCCGTGGCGGCTAGTCGGGCCTTGTTGCCGCGCTGGTACCCACGCGCGAAGAAGTTGGCGAGGAACAGCAGGGGGGTGGAGTTGGCGACCTCGACGGCATCGTAGGCGCAGGAGTCGTAGACCTCGCGCTCTCCGCGGCACAGGCCGTGCTTGTGCCACCAGCGGGGCGCGAAGGGGTGCGCGGCCACGGCGAGGCCGCCCTGCGCGTGGATGTCCGCGATGGTCGCGGCGGCAGATCTGCCCGGGAGAACGAGTCGCGGCGCCCACAGACCCAGGATATGCCCGTCCGAGGACTCGACCTCCTGGCCGATGATGAGCTCCACGGGATACTCGCTCGCGAACGAGGCCGCTTCCAGGGCGCCGTCCACGGTGTTGTGGTCGCAGATCGCGATCGCCGCCAGGTCGGTGCGCTCGGACGCCCACTCGAGGACTTCGCGCGGTGAGGCGGTCCCGTCCGAGGCGGTCGTGTGAACGTGTAGATCTGCTGCGGAGTACTTCGTGCGGCGCATGGAGTGCATGGTACCCGAGGACGGGTCGGCGCGCGACCGGCGGAGCGTGGGTTGTTGTATCCTGCTCGCGACACATGGTTGCCCGACCAAGGGTGGGAGCGTCATGCGTACCGACGATTTCGATTACGAGCTGCCGACGGGGCTCATCGCACAGGAGCCGGCCGTGCCGCGCGACTCCTGCCGTCTACTGGCTCTCGACCGGGCGAGCGGACAGATCGACCACCGCACCTTCGGCGACCTCCCAGAGTACCTGCGCTCCGGCGACGTGCTCGTCCTCAACGAGACCAAGGTCCTGCCCGCCCGCCTCAAGGGCGCCAAGGACGAGACCGGCGGGGCGGCAGAGGTCCTCCTGCTTCGCGAGCGCTACGAGAACACCTGGGAGTGTCTGGTCAAGCCGGGCCGGCGCCTCAAGCCGGGTGCCAAGATCATATTCGGTGAAGGCGAACTCACAGGTCTGATCGTCGATGTGGTCGACGACGGCGGAGGCCGGCTCGTGCGGTTCACGGTCGCTGGGAACGAGTCGTTCCTCTCGGTCGTGCACAGGATCGGGGAGATGCCGCTGCCGCCCTACATCACCCGATCCGTGGCGGACCCCGACCTGTATCAGACCGTCTACGCGCGCGACGAGCGTTCAGCGGCCGCGCCGACAGCCGGACTGCATTTCACGCCGGAGTTGCTGGAGCGCATCGAGGCTGCGGGGGTCAGGATCGCCAAGGTCGAACTCGACGTGGGACTGGACACGTTCCGTGCGGTCGCCGAGGACGATCCCGCGGACCATCGCATGCACAGCGAGCACTTCAGGGTGGGCGCCCGCGCCGCCGAGGCGGTCAACGATGCTCGCGAGCGCGGTGGGCGCGTGTTTGCGGTGGGGACGACCTCGGTGCGGGCGCTCGAGAGCGCGTGGGACGACGAGGCCGGAGCGGTTCTGGCTCAGGAGCGTCCGACGGACCTGTTCATCCTGCCCGGCTACCGGTTCCGCGTCGTCGACGCGGTGGTCACGAACTTCCACGTACCACGCTCCACGCTCATGATGATGGTGAGCGCGTTCGCTGGTCGTGAACTCGTGATGAGCGCATATCACATCGCGATGGAGGAGCGTTACCGCTTTCTTTCCTTCGGCGACGCGATGCTGATCACCTGAGCGGAGCCCACCAGGTCCAGTTCGGGTTGCCCGCAGCAGGATCGGTGCCTGCCGTTCCGGGAGCCACGGCGAACCCACTGGTCGGGTCGGTCCCCGGGATGACGTAGATCGTCACGCCCGCGTCGTCCGCGCCGTACTCCTCGAACACGGGTGAGCCATCGGCGGCGGTGGGCTGCGCCATGCCCGGCAGGGTGGGCCACACGCCGTACTCGGTGAACTGCGCCGATTTCAGACCGTAGGAGCGCCCGCCCAACTGTCGCACGACCGCTGACGCCGCGTAGCCGCTGCGCCGGTCCTCACCGATCACGATGCTGCCCGGGGTGGAGCCAGCGTATATGTCGCGTTCCAGGACGGTGCCCGACCCCAGGTCGCTCGGCAGTGACCCGAGCAGTGCCGCACCATCGGTCAGGCTGCGGGGCTGGGTATCCACCAGGTAGACGAACTCCTGGAACACCACATAGCCCGGAGCCGACTTGCTGGCCCTGCTCAATGCCGAGGAGTCAGCCTGCGGAGGATATGCCTGTCCGCTGGCCGCGGGGGGTGCGCCGTATGTCGCCTGCTGTCCAGCGGTCAACGCCGCCTCGGTCGCCGACTTGTCCACCGGGGTGTTCATGTACCGCACGCCGTTCGCCGTGATGACGCCGACCGCCACGATCACGGCAGCCGCTGCCGCCGCCCAGCCGCCCCACACGGTCCACGAGCGCCTCAGGCGCGCGACCGGGGTGGAGTCGTCGGCGACGTCGGCCGGGCGTTCCGCAGCGTCGCGGTGCGCCTTGGCGGTCTGCGCCGCGTGCCGTTCCATGTCCCGCTTGACCGCGACCATCGCGCGGTCGATGGCGCCTTCCGATGCCTGGGGCGCGGGGATTTGACGTACGCGCGCCAGGCCACCGACGAACGCAGCGCACTCCGCGCACGACGCGCAGTGGGTCTTGGCGATGCGAAGGTCCTCGTTGGTCACCTGCTCGCCGTCGTAGGCCATCGAGATGACCTCGTGAGCGTGTCTGCATTCCTGCTTCACGGACGCTCACCTCCGGTCAGGCCCAGGGTGGCGAGGAGGGTGCGCCTCGCCCTGAACACCCGTGATTTCACGGTGCCGACCGGCACGCCGAGCTCGGTCGCGGCATCAGCGTAGGAGAGCCCGAACAGCGTCACTGCGCCCAGCGCCTCGCGGTCCTCGGGCTGGAGCGCGCGCATGGCCTCTTCGACGGCGGCCGCGTCGACCACCGCCTGCGCGTGGTCGGGGCTCTGCCCGCCCACGAGGTCGATCGGGTCGACGGGCACCGGACGGCGCTTGCCGGCACGGAACATGTCCAGGCACACGTTGCGCGTGATCCGGAACAGCCAGGTGGAGAAGGCCGAACGCTCATCGAAGCTCCCGAGGGAGCGGTAGACCTTCACGAACACCTCCTGCATCACATCCTCGGCAGCCTGTGGATCGCCGAAGAACCGCAGGGCGTGACCGTACACGGCGTCCGCGTGGGCGCGGACGAGCGACTCGAAAGCCGCCACGTCGCCGTCTCTGGCGGCCGCGACGAGTTCACGGTCGTCTCTGGGTCGCGCTGCGACCATGCCCTGCCTCTCTTATGACGTCGAGGGTGCCCGAAAGGTTCACGTGTGCCGAGGAGTCCGGCGCAAGAAGCATAGCGCAGGGACGGCTTCGGGTAGAATCGTCCGCATGCCTGAGTTCAGATTCACTCTACATGCGACCGACCCTGCGAGCTCGGCCCGACGCGGGACGTTCGATACGCCTCACGGGCCGGTCGAGACCCCGGTCTTCATGCCGGTCGGCACGCGCGCCACGGTCAAGGGGGTGACCACCCCGCAGTTGCATGAGATAGGTGCGCAGGTGCTCCTTGCGAACACCTATCATCTCTTTCTGCGACCGGGCAGCGATGTCGTGCGCGATGCCGGCGGGCTGCACAGGTTCATGAACTGGGACCGCGCCATTCTCACGGACTCGGGCGGGTTCCAGATCTTCTCGCTCGCCGACACGCTCAAGCTCGATGACGACGGGGTCACCTTCCGCAGCATCGTCGACGGCGCATGGCACCGATGGACCCCCGAGGACAACATGCGCGTGCAGGAGGACCTCGGCGCCGACATCATCATGCAGCTCGATCAGTGCCCGCCATACCCCGCCGAGGAACAGGCGGTCGCAACGGCGGTCCGCCGAAGTGCTGAGTGGGCCAGACGCTGCAAAGACGCTCACATGCGCGAGGATCAGGCACTCTTCGGCATAGTGCAGGGCGGTCTGTATCCGCACCTGCGCAAGGAGAGCATCGAGCGGCTTGTCGATATCGGGTTTCCCGGCTACGGGATCGGCGGCTACTCGGTGGGTGAGCCGCACGAGCTCATGCTCGAATCGCTTCCTGAGGTCTGCGCTGCGCTGCCGGCGGACCGGCCGAGATACCTCATGGGAGTCGGCAACCCCACGACCATCCTTCAGGCCATCGGTGCGGGGGTGGACATGTTCGATTGTGTGCTGCCCACGCGCACCGCGCGGACGGGCACCGCGTTCTCCTCCGAGGGCCGGATGAACCTCAAGAACGCCCGGTACGCGCGCGACTTCGGCCCGCTGGACCCCGCGTGCGGGTGTCCGACGTGTGCGAGCTACAGTCGCTCCTACCTGCGGCACCTCGTTCAGATGAAGGAGATGCTCGCATCGACCCTCATCTCGGTGCACAACCTGGCGTTCCTGCTCGACCTCACCGCCAGGGCGCGGACCGCCGTCGCCGAAGGGCGCTATGCGGCGTTCCTCGGCGAATGGCTCGACGGGCCGGGCGCAGACGACTACTAGCCACGTCAGCCCGGTGGTATGATGCTGGATTGTGAATCCGCGCCCCCCGGGGACGCGGTGTGTCCGCGGACCGGCTGGAGGCTCAGGCAGTGAACAACGCGATGCTCGTGTACGTGGTGGCGTTGGTCGCGCTGTTCTACTTCCTCATCATCCGGCCGCAGCGGATCCGCCAGAAGGAGATGCAGGCGATGCTGGCGGCGCTCTCCGAAGGCGATCACGTCATCACCGCGGGTGGTATCCATGGGACGGTCGTCAGAGTGAACGACTCGACGGTGCTGCTGCGCGTCCACGACGACACGGTGATCGAGTTCGAGAAGCTCTCGATCGGCCGCATCACCCAGGACGTGCCCGCCTTCCCCGAGGCTGATGACGCTGACGCGTCTCAGGTCGCCGAGGAGCCCGACGCGTCCGACTTGTAGGCTTCTTGCACGAACCGGTATCTGACCGCGCTAAGGCGGTATTCGACAAGGCTGCACAGGAAAGCGAGTGAGAATGGACCCGAAGCAACGGAATGCGATCGCGTTGGTGGTGATCGCGCTGCTGGTCATCGGCTCTTGGGTGTTGTTCTGGCCACCCCAGCGCAAGATCACCCAAGGGCTCGACATCCAGGGAGGTCTCTCGGTCATCCTGACCGCCAAGGAGACCAGCGCGACCGCCGTGACGAACGACGTCATGGATCGTGCGGAGATCATCGTGCGCAACCGGGTCGACAGGCTCGGCGCGTCCGAGGCCACGATCCAGCGGCAGGGCGCGGACTCCATCCTTGTCCAGATGCCGGGCATCAAGAACGCCGATCAGGCACTCAAGGTGCTCGGTTCGACCGGTCAGCTCGAGTTCGTGGACGTGGCGAGCATCGCGGACACCACGACGTTGGCCGCCATCCAGTCCGGACAGGACAAGGTCAAGCTCGTGGAGGGCACCTACACTCCGTTCATGACCGGTGACGTGGTCTCGAACACGGTCATCAGCACCGACTCCAAGACCGGCCAGCTCACCGTGGACCTGACCATGAACACCGAGGGCGCCAAGATCTGGGGCGATTACACCAGCAGCCACGTCAACCAGCAGGTGGCCATCGTCCTGGACGGCGTCGTGCAGTCCGCCCCTGTGGTCAACGAGCCCATCCTGGGCGGCAACACCTCGATCTCCGGCAAGTTCACGCCGGAGGAAGCAAAGAACCTGCGCACCGTGCTCCAGACGGGCGCGCTGCCCGTCACCCTCGAGTTCTCCGAGTCCCGTGTGGTCGGGCCGACGCTTGGCCAGGACTCGCTGCGTCAGGGCGTCCTCGCGGCTGGCATCGGTCTCGCGCTCGTCGGTGTGTACCTGATCATCTTCTACCGCGGGCTCGGCGTGCTGGCGGTCTCCGCCCTCGTCGTGTTCGCGTCGGTGTTCCTCGGCATACTCGCCGCCCTCTCGGCCTTCGGATGGTTCGCCCTCTCGCTGCCGGGTATCGCCGGTATCGTGCTCACGATCGGTCTGGCGGCAGACAGTTCGATCCTGATCCTCGAGCGTTTCCGCGAGGAGATCCGGATGGGCCGCTCGATCCGCGCGGCGGCCAAGAGCGGCTCGATCCACGCGATCTGGACGAGCGTCGACGCCGATCTCGTCACGCTGGTCTCCGCACTGATGCTGTTCTCGGTAGCCATCGGCCCGGTGCGCGGTTTCGCGCTGACCCTGATGATCGGTATCAGCTGCGACATCGCCATGATGGTCCTGTACAAGCGTGCGGTGCTCATGTTCCTTGCGGAGAACGTGCTGTCCAAGGCCCCCGGGTTCTGGGGGATCCCCAAGGTGGAACGCGTCGAACAAGCATCGAGCACGAAGGGGGGTGTCGCGAATGGCTAGGTTCCACATCCCCTTCATGAAGTACCGGTTCGTGATGCTGGGAGTCTCCGCGCTCCTCATGGTAGTCGCGCTGATCGCGCTAGCGACCGTCGGCCTGAAGTTCGGCATCGAGTTCCAGGGCGGTACGGTCATCGACGTCCCGAACTCGGGTGACGTCACCATCGAGCAGATGCGCGCCGCGTTCGACGAGGCCGGCGTGACGAATCCCGTCATCCAGACTGTCGAGGTGGGCGGCAAGCAGGGCTTCACCATCCGCACCGAGGTCACAAGCCCCGATCAGGCGACGGCCGACGCCATCGCGGTCTCCAAGATCGTCAAGCTCGACAGTGACGCGTTCCAGGTCACGACGATCGGTCCGGGCTGGGGCAAGAACGTCACGAACCGCGCGATGCTCGCGCTCGGTCTGTCGATCCTCGCGATCCTGCTCTACGTGTCGGTCCGCTTCGACTACAAGATGTCGGTGACCGCGGTCGTCGCGCTGGTCCATGACATCCTGATCACGCTCGGCATCTACGCGATCGTCGGCCGCGAGGTCACACCCAACACGATCGCCGCGTTGCTCACGATCCTGGGCTACTCGCTCTACGACACCATCGTGGTCTTCCACCGCATCAAGGAGAACTCCGTCAACCTGCGCAAGAACACGTTCATGCAGATGGCGAACGAGTCGATCAACGAGGTCTTCGTGCGCTCGCTCAACACGACGATCACCTCGGTCATCCCTGTCGTGGTCATGCTTCTGTTCGGAGGCGAGACCCTGAAGGACTTCGCGTTCGCGCTGACCGTCGGTCTTGCCGCCGGGGCCTACTCCTCGATCGGCGTCGCGTCTCCTCTGTACGCGATGTGGAAGGAGCGCGAGCCCAAGTTCGCGGCACTCAAGAAGAAGTACCTCGAGGCCTCCTAGGCTTCGGGACATGAGTCTCACGCAGAGGGTCGGCCCCATCCGGTGTCGGCCCTCTGCGCTACCATGCCGATGATGGGATCCGACGCGCATACAGATACACGACCGGGACGCTGGCGACTCGCCGAGGTGGACGAGTCGCGCGCCTCCTCCTTGGCACAGGCGACCGGCCTGTCGCTGACCGTCTCACGTATCCTCGCGAACCGGTCGATCTCCTCTGCCGAGCAGGCGCGACGCTTCATCGAGCCCGACCTCGATCGGGAGTGGCTCGATCCGGCCGGCATCCCCGGTATGGAGAGTGCCGCGCAACGGATCGCCGGGGCGATAAGGGCCGGAGAGTCGATCCTCGTGTTCGGGGACTTCGATCTGGACGGCATCTCCTCGGCCGCCCTCATGAAGCGAGGCCTCGAAGCCCTGGGCGCCGACGTCAGCGCCACCGTGCCCAATCGTTTCCGTGAGGGTTACGGGCTTTCGGAGGCCTCGGTCGCGAGAGTGATCGCGACCGGCGCCAGGCTCATCGTCACGGTCGACTGCGGCATCTCCGCGGGCGTCGAGGTCGAGGAGTTGCTGCGCTCAGGTGTGGATGTGGTCGTGTCCGATCACCACGAGCCCGGCGATTCGGTGCCGGTCGGCGTCCCCGTCACGAATCCCAAGCTGGGCGAGGACTGTCCGGGGGCCATACTCGCCGGCGCGGGAGTGGCGCTCAAGCTCGTGGCCGCGACCGGCGCGCTGCTCGGTCAGCCGGACGTGTGGCGTGGGTTGACGGACCTTGCCATGCTCGGCACGGTGGCTGACATCGTTCCGCTCATCGGCGAGAACCGCGCGATAGTCGCCGACGGCCTCGACCGGACGCGCACCCGCCCGCATGTCGGGGTCGCTGCGCTGAGCGTCGTCGCTGGCGTCGAGATCGCGACTCTTGGTGCGGACAATGTCGCATTCGCGCTTGCCCCTCGCCTGAATGCTGCGGGTCGCATGGCCGACCCGGGGTTGGCGCTCGACCTCCTCCTGACCGACGACCCAGTGCAGGCCGAGGCGCTTGCTCTGGCCCTCGACGAGCATAACCGGGTGAGGCAGGCGGTGGAGCAGGATCTGTTCGACGCCGCGACCGCCATGGCCCGCACCGAGTTCGCAGAGGGCGATCGCGCGGTCGTGTTGGCGGGCGAGGGGTGGCATGAGGGCGTCAAGGGCATCGTGGCCTCCCGCATGGTCGGGGTGCACGGCGTGCCTGCGATCATGTTCGCCGTGGAAGACGGCCTGGCGACAGGTTCGGGCCGCTCTGCGGGCTCGGTCGACCTGCATGCGGCGGTTTCGGAGTGCTCTGACCTGCTCGTGCGCTTCGGGGGACACGAGGCGGCGGTCGGTCTGACCGTACGCGCGGACGATCTCCCGGCGTTCAAGGCGCGCCTTCTGGAAGTCCTGGGTCGGCTCCCCGAGGAGTCCTTCGAGTCGCGCAAGACCTGCGAGGCTCGGCTGGATCTCCAGGATGTGAGTGTCGAACTGGTCTCAGAGCTCAGACTGCTCGAGCCGTTCGGTCAGGCCAACCCTCGACCGTTGTTCTGCACCGACGGGGTGTTCATGAACGCGCGCCAGCGCGTTGGAAAGACCGGGAACCACCTGCGTTTCACCGCATTCGACGGCGTGGCCAGTGTGCCTGCGATCGCGTTCCGGTGTCGCGATATCGATCTGGCCGCGGACCACGACACGCCTGTGGATCTGGCGTACGAGTTGTCCGCGGACGAGTGGCGAGGCCGTGCTCGCGTGCAGTTGATGGTGCGGGACTACCGCCCCCATCCGGCTGTGAGTGAGTACGCACCTGCAGCCGAGCTCGTCGCCGATCTGTTCGAGCGCGCAGATGAGATCCTTGCGCGCGAGGAGTATTCGGGGATCGAAGACGCGGAGTCCTTCCATACCAAACTGGCGGGTGTGACGTTCGAGGGTCGCCAGGCGCTGGTGGAGCGGCTCGCCGTCGGTGAGCCGTTGCGGATCGAGCGCCAGCCCGACAACCCCTACGACGAAAACGCGATCGCCCTGTTCGATCGGTACGGCGATCAGGTCGGCTTCCTGAACCGGCGACTCGCCGCGGCACTGTCCGGGGCGATCGACTCGGGCGTCGAGTACGACGTCGAGGTCACCGACGTGACAGGAGGAGAGGACGGTCAGTCCCTCGGGGTCAACGTGTTGGTCTCAAGGCGGGACCTTGCCCTGGACGCCCAGGTCCAAGCCGAGGAGCGGCGGGCCATCCGGGACGAACTCGCCGCGTTGGATCCGGCGGCTTTGGAGCAGGCGCTGGTCACCGCGTTCATCGGCGACAAGGCGCTCCATGCGGCTCAAAGCGAGGCGCTCGAGTCGCTCGCGAGCGGGCAACGCTGCCTCACGGTGATGGCCACAGGCAGGGGAAAGTCACTCATCTTCCATCTGCACGCCGCGCGGCGCGCGATTCGTGACGGAGTCGCTTCCGTGTTCGTGTTCCCGCTTCGCGCACTCGTGGCGGACCAGGCGTTCCATTTGGACGAGACCCTGTCGGCGGTCGGACTCAGCGTGTGTACCATCACCGGCGAGTCCTCCCCGACGCGGCGCGACGAGGTCTTCGCGGGCCTGGCTCAAGGCACTGTCGACGTCTTGCTCACGACACCTGAGTTCCTCGACCATCACGTCGCCAGATTCGCCGATGCTGGCCGGGTCGGCTTCGTGGTCGTGGATGAGGCACACCATGTGGGGATGTCCCGCGCGGGACACCGTCCCGCATACGCTCGCCTGGGCCAGGCGATCGATGCATTGGGTGATCCTGACGTTCTTGCGGTCACGGCGACGGCGGGCACCGATGAGGCCCTGGTGATCCGGGACACACTGCGTATACAGCGATTCATCCTTGATGCGACGGTCCGCGAGAACCTGATCGTCGAAGACCGCAGAGGGATGCCCGACAAGGACGGGTATCTCGCGGCGCTCGCCTCCAAAGGGGGCAAGGCCATCGTCTATGTCAACTCACGGGAGCAGTCGGTGCGGCTGGCCAAGATGCTCAGAAAACGGGTGCCGGAACTCGCGATGCGTGTCGCGTTCTACAACGGCGGTCTGGGTAAGGCCGCGAGACACGCCGTCGAACGGGCGTTTCGGGACGGCGATCTTTCGGTCGTCGTCGCGACAAGCGCGTTCGGCGAAGGCGTCAACATCCCCGATATCCGCAATGTCGTTCTGTACCATCTCCCCTTCAACGACGTCGAGTTCAACCAGATGTGCGGCCGCGCCGGCCGCGACGGGGCACCTGCACGCATCCACGTCTTGTTCGGAGAGAAGGATGCAAAGGTCAACGAGATGGTGCTCGCCACCGGAGCCCCCTCGCGCGACGAGCTCGCCGCTGTCTATCGGGTGCTGCGGGACAGGCAGGGCGGCACCGGCCCTGAGTTCGAGATGACGAACCAGGAGATCGCCGATGCGGCCAATGCGCTGCTCAAGGGCGCGCGTCTCAACGACAAGGCCGCGTCGACCGGAGTGGGGGTGTTTCGGGAGCTCGGGCTGCTCGAGACGCGGGGTCATGGCGCGCTGCGGCGGCTTTCAGTGCCACCCGCGCCGGATCGTCGACTCGAGTTGTCCGAGTCCGTCAGATATGCCGAGGGGCTTGAGGAGCAGGCCGAGTTTGCCGAGTACAGGAAGTGGGTGCTGTCTGCGGCGTCCGGGGTCTTGTTGGAGCGGTTCAACCGTCCGCTCATGCCGGATTCGTCGATTGCACCTACGCTCGGGTAATCTGATACCGACACCTGATGGTGCGGGTGGCCGACGATGTACGAATCGTCGGGAAGGAAAGGATGGCGAAGGTGTAGCTCGCGAGACGCAGGCTACACGAGGCGGGTACATGAGGTACGGCGCATATAGCACAGGGGCTCGGCGACTCCTTGTCTGGGGGATGCTTGTGTTCGTGTGTGCGGCGGCCTCGATCGTCGGGACTCCCTTGCGGGCGTACGCCGAGGGCCCGAATGCCGTCCTGACTCCTCCTGGTTACGATGCGAACACCGTTCCCCGCGGCGACGACAACACGGTGCAGGTCGTGAACCTGCCGTTCGCTATGAACTGGGGCGGCACCACCTATACGCAGATCTACATCAACCAGAACGGTATCGTCACCTACGGCTCCTCGTACACGGCGTACACTCCCTCGACTGCTCTCAATCGGCTCCGTCGTGATGCGATGGCCGTGTTCTGGGCCGACGTCGATACACGTTCCGGCGGCCAGAGCACGTACAGCGATACGGCGAATCCTCCGCTCGTGAACGGCCGGCCGGCCTTCTTCGTCAACTGGATCGATGTCGGCTACTACAGCAACCAGAACGGCACACCCAACTCGTTCCAGTTGGTCTTGGTCGATCGCTCGGACACCGGCGCCGGCAACTTCGACTTCATGTACAACTACGACAAGGTCCAGTGGGACGTGGGGCAGGCGTCAGGCAACCAGAAGGCCCGAGTCGGTTGGGCGCGTGCCAACCGTACAGGCGACGAGCTTCCGGGATCCGGCACGACTGGGGCGAGCACGCTTCTGGACACCTCGAACTCGGCCACTTCGCTGATCCAGAACACGATGAGTCCCGACAACCAGCTCGGTCGTTACGTGTGGCAGGTCCGCAACGGCCAGTCGCCCAACCAGCCGCCCGTCATCACCGTGACCGACCGCACCCTGGAAGCGAACGCTGCGGGCGGCTACACGGGGTACACAGGAGCCGGGGACGCGTCGGCTACCGATCCGGACGGCACGGTTTCCAGTCTCACGCATAACAGGCCCGCGTTCCTGCCGTTGGGCACCACCAACGTCACGTGGACGGCAACCGACAACAGGGGGGCCGTCACCACTGCGAACCAGTCGATCCTGGTTCAGGACACGACGCCCCCCAGCAACCCGACCGTGACGAGTTCGACCCACACGGCCGGGGCGTGGAGCACTGTCGGCAGCGTCACCGTCAACTGGTCGGGGGCCGCCGACGTCGTATCGGGGGTCGCCGGATACTCCTATTCCTGGTCCCAGAACGCGGCCGCGTTGCCCGACACCACCTCAGACACCACCGGGGCGACTCTCACAGCGGCTCAAGCCGATGGCATCTGGTACTTCAACATCCGCGCGGTGGACGGCTCGGGCAACTGGGCGCCTGCGGCCGCGAGCATCGGTCCGTTCCGCATCGACCGAGTGGCCCCTACGACCACGACGAACGCACCGACGGGCTGGCGCACGGCCAACGTGAATGTGACTCTGTCCGCCACCGATCCTGCTCCGGGGGTCGTGGCGGGGACATCGTATCGAATCAACGGCGGTGCCATACAGGCCTACACGGTGCCGTTCCTCGTCTCGACCGAGGGGACGACGTCGATCGCATACTGGTCGACTGACGCCGCGGGCAACGCAGAGACGGCCAAGACCTCACAGGTGCGCATCGACAAGACCGCGCCGAGCGTGCCCGCGTTCGTGGGAAGCAGCGCGCTATCGACGAGCAGTGTCGAAGCGACGTGGAGCGCATCGACCGACACCGTCTCCGGCGTCGCCTACTATCGCGTCTACCGCGACGGCTCGATGGTGGGAACGACCTCCGCACGCGCCTATGTCGACTCCGGCCTCGTTGCGGGCCAGACCTATGCGTACAGCGTCGCTGCCGTCGACGTGGCGGGCAACGCGTCGGCGCAGAGTCCTGCATCGACCATCACCGTTCCGCAGGCGCAGATATGGATGTCCATCGCAGGTGGACCGCTCGACCTCGGCTCCCTCGAGCCGGGCAATGTGAGCACGTTCCCGTCCGCGATCACCGTCACCGTCGGCGGGCTCGGTTCGCTCGGCTATCAGCTGACGTGTTCCGGGACCGATTTCGTGAACTCCGATGCCGGGGCGTCGACTCCGACGATGCCAATCGGGCAACTGGGTTTCGTGACCAGTGGCTGGGCCAGCTATGGGATCCGGCAGTTCTCCTCGGCAGGTGTGGCGGTCCACGACTCGGTGGGCGGCGTGTCCACGTGGAGTCACCCCTACGTGTTCGACTTGTCGCTCGATGTGCCTTGGGACTATGACGCGGGCACGTATACTACGACAATCACCTACACTGTCGTGGAGAACTAGCCCAGAATCGAGCGGCGATCAGCCCCGGTCCGGGCACGAGCGCAAAGGATGTAGATGCCCGCCAGTCTGGACCGGATCGAGAAGCAGGTCCGCGAGTACAACCCCGACGTCGATCTCACGGGCCTCGATGAGGCCTACGAGTTCGCTCGCCAAGCCCACGAAGGCCAGATGCGCAAGTCGGGCGAGCCCTTCTTCGTGCACCCTGTCGAGGTCTGCCTGATCCTCGCCGAACTCCATCTAGACACGGCGACCCTGCAGGCCGCGCTTCTCCACGACGTCGTCGAGGACAGTTCGGTCCCGCTCTCAGAGATCAAGCGCAGGTTCGGCGAAGAGGTCGCGGCGCTCGTTGACGGCGTCACCAAGCTCGGCAAGATCAAGTTCGCGTCGCTTGAGGAGACGCAGAGCCAGAACCTGCGCAAGATGCTCATCGCGATGGCCAAGGACATCCGCGTCATCCTCATCAAGCTTGCGGACCGCCTCCACAACATGCGTACGCTCTCCGCGCTGCCTCCCGAGCGACGCCGGGACAAGGCCATCGAGACGATGGAGATCTACGCCCCGCTCGCGCACCGCCTCGGCATCTCCAGCATCAAGTGGGAACTCGAGGACCTGGCGTTCTACTACCTTGAGCCGAAACGCTTCCACCAGGTCCAGAAGATGGTGGCCGAAAGCCGCGAGGCCCGTGAACGCTACCTGCAGCAGGTCATCGACCAGTTGCAGTCGGAACTCGGTGCGGTCGGGATCGGAGCCGAGATAGCCGGACGCCCCAAGCACCTCTATAGCATCTATCAGAAGATGTCGCACAAAGGTAAGGACTTCAACGAGATCTACGACCTCATCGCCCTGAGGGTCCTCACCGATTCCGTGAAAGACTGCTACGGGGCGCTCGGCACGGTGCACTCGATATGGAAGCCTGTGCCGGGTCGCTTCAAGGACTACGTGGCGATGCCCAAGTTCAACATGTACCAGTCCCTTCACACAACGGTCATCGGCCCGGCGGGCCGTCCGCTCGAGATCCAGATACGGACCGAGGAGATGCATCGCACAGCCGAGTACGGCGTAGCGGCGCACTGGCGCTACAAGGAGGACCGCCGAGGAGACGAGAGCTTCGACGAGCGGCTCGCCTGGCTGCGGCAGATGCTTGAGTGGCAGACCGAGCTCAAGGACCCGCGCGAGTTCATGGAGGCCCTCAAGATCGACCTGTTCGAGGACGAGGTCTTCGTGTTCTCGCCGAAGGGCGACGTGATCTCGCTCCGCCGCGGATCGACCCCGATCGACTTCGCCTACGCGATCCACACCGAGGTCGGTCACCACTGCGTCGGCGCCAAGGTGAACGGCTCGATAGTCTCTCTCGGCTACGAGCTGCAGATGGGCGATCAGGTCGAAGTACTCACGAACAAGAGCTCCGGCCCGAGCCGGGACTGGCTCAACATCGTCAAGACCTCATCGGCACGCTCCAAGATCCGCACCTACTTCTCCAAGGCCAGCCGTGAGGACGATCTGCAGCACGGGCGCGATGAACTCGGCAAGGTGATGCGCAAGCATGGCCTCGGCCTCTCAGGCAGGGCGACCATGCGTGCGCTCGATGAGGTCAGCACGGAGATGAACTTCCAGTCGGCCGAGGACCTCCTTGCGCACATCGGGGCAGGCAAGGCTTCGGCCAAGCAGGTGGCCGGGAAGATGCTCAAGATCATGTCCGTCGAGGACCCGAAACTCAAAGAGGAGCCCGACCAGAAGGGTCTGCTGCCTACCGAGCCGATGCTGGCTCCGCGCTCGAAGCGGCGACGGACGGGCGGGGGAGTGAGCGTCAAGGGCATCGACGACGTGCTCGTCCGTCTTGCCCGCTGCTGCAATCCGGTCCCGGGCGATCAGATAGTCGGATTCGTGACCCGTGGCCGAGGAGTCTCGGTGCACCGCGCCGACTGCCCGAACGCTCGCGATCTGCTGAATCAGCCGGAACGCCTGATCGACGTGGAGTGGGACAGGGGCCAGGACTCGACCTATCAGGTCGAGATCATGATCGAGGCGGTCGACCGTATGCGGCTCTTGCAGGAGGTCTCCGCCAAGCTGGCTGAGGCCGGCGTGAACATACTCTCCGCCTCAATAGCCACATCCCGCGATGGTATCGCCACCCAGCGCTTCTTGTTCGAACTCGGGAATATGGACCAGCTCCAGTCGCTGCTGCGCTCGGTCCGAAGCATCGACGGGGTGTTCGAGGCCGAGCGCATGCTCCCGGGCGAGGCCCATGCGCGCAAGAAGGGTGCGAAGTGAACATCGAGCGGCTGGTCCTCGGGCCCCTGGATACCAACTGCTATCTCATCTCCGCTTCACCGGGTGCGCCGCTCCTGGTCGTGGATCCGGCAGGCGACGCTCGGGAACTGCTGGCTACTGTCGGTGGGCGAGAGGTGGGCATCATAGTGTTGACGCATTGCCACTTCGACCACCTGGGGGCGGCCGAGGAGCTTGTGGAGTCATCCGGGGCGGGTATCGCGGTCCATAGGGACGACGCTGGGTTCATCACGGATCCGGAGGGCACCGGTGGGGCGATGTGGGGCTTCGAGGCGGTTGCGCCTCCCGCTTCGCGGATCCTCGTCGATGGCGATAGGTTGTCTCTTCCCGGACTCGAGCTCTCGGTGCTTGCGACGCCGGGCCATACCCCCGGAAGCATATGCATCGAATGCCCCGGACACATCTTCACGGGAGACACGTTGTTTGCAGGCAGTGTGGGGCGGACTGACTTCCCCCGGGGGGACTCGCGAGCGCTTTCGGCCTCCATCCGTGACAAACTCGCGGGCCTTCCCGATGAGCTTGTGGTGCACCCTGGCCACGGCTCTGAGAGTACGATCGGTCGCGAGCGCCGCGCGAACCCCTTCTTCCCGCGCGTGTCGTGATCTACCTCGTTCTGTCCTTCTGACGCCCTGCCCTGTCCAATCGCACGCTCGGCGTCGTGGCACTCTTCCTGCTACCTGAATATGATTGCCTCAGTATTCGTCGGAGTGCGCCCTGAAGGTGTTCGGCGCTGTCTTGGCGGATTTCGGCATGCAATGAACGAGCATCGTTTTCGACCTGGAGGATGCATGCATCGGTCCGCGACGTCGGGCATAGTGGGAGCGTGCGTCATGATGATCGCGCTCTCGATGTTTTGCCTCGCGTCATCCCCGTCGATGGCGTTCGCTGACACCCAGCCGCCGAGCGTTCCGACCGGGCTGGTGGCCTCGCCCGGGGCCGCCTCTCCCGTGGTCGCGGACCTGTCCTGGGACCCTTCTGTGGACGATCAGGCCGTCGCAGGGTATTACATCTGGCGTTCGGCCGGTGCGTCGGGCGTTTGGCAGCTTCTTGGTGAGGTCGCCGGCACCGCGTACACCGACTCCGAGGGAGTGCCCGGTCAGGCCTACTATTACTCAGTGAGCGCGTTCGATGCGGCCCGCAACTCCTCAGCCCGCTCAGTTGACGCGGGCCCCGTGGTCGCAGCATGGACTTCGTCGTCACCCCACCTCTCCTACAGTGCGGCGGGTGGTGAGTACTGCGCTCTGTGTCATGTCCCCCACGTTGCTGCGAGCACAAGCGGACTCATGCGCCAGACGGGCGATGCCCCGGGTGAACTCGCGGTGTGCTACGCGTGTCACGACGGTCAGGGCGGGCCGAACGTCAAGACAGCGGCGGAGAATTCGTTCGCGCTCTCAAGCGGGCATTCGGTCGAGGATTCCGGCTCGGCGGGTGACCTCACCGACCGCTGTTCGGGATGCCATACCGCTCACAAGGCTCCGGAGGCAAGGCCCGGGCTGCCCGCCGAATCGGTGAACGGGGTACCGATCCCCAAAGCCGACAACGCGTGGTGCCTTGCGTGTCACAATGACGCGGTCGACTGGTATGAAGGGGTCTACCCCGCGCCTTCTTCGCCGTCGCGGGACGCTTCAGGGTATCCCGTCGCGGGTACCTTCGCGGGGGCCTCCGTGTACGCGGATCCGGCACGGAACGCGCACGCGTCGATTCCCGCATCCGGCACCGTGCGCCAGAGCGGTGACTGCCTCTACTGCCATGCTTCGCATCGCGCAGCAAACAAGTATGACGGCCTCCTCAAGCGCTTCACGCCCACGACCTCTGACACGCTGGCCGAAGACCAGAGCACCGGAGCTTATGCCGACTCATGCTTCGACTGCCACGGCGGCGTCCTGCGGAGCGAGTTCACCACGTTGCCTGTCGATATCAAACAGTTCGTCACTTCGGGCAAAGAGCGCTCGGGTCACCGGATCAAGACCGCCGGCGGAACGCTTCCCGTGGGCTCTCCGCTGCCGTGCTACGACTGCCACAACCCGCATGGTTCTAGTCGGAACAACGCATCACTCATATCCGATGCTCTTGGGCAGGATCTGGACACCGACTCGGCATCGTCTGTGCGCGCCTTCTGCCTCTCGTGTCACAGTTCGTCGAACGGTTTCATCTGGAACAGCTCGACATCCACATACCTGGCAGTCGGGGCGCAGCTGGTCGAAGGGCTGCGCAGGGACGGATCCGATGGCTCCATGCTGCACCTACCCGTCGTCACTGGGCACTCCTCGGGGGACATCCATTCCTGCTATCAGTGCCACGGCTCGAACTACGCTGCGGGCGGCAGCAACGTGCACAATCCGACGGGCGGCATCTCCGACGGTGGTGTTCCGTGCTACGACTGTCACGCCGCGTACATGGACTACATGGAGGACGGTCTCGGCGCCAAGACCGGGGCTCAACGGACCTCCGCGTATCACCATGTGTTGGGCGGCAACTTCAACAACGGCGCATATCAGGACGGCGATGTTGCTCCGGGTCCTGCCGGGACGTATCCGACCTCAGGCGTGAGCAACCTGTTCTGTACCGTATGCCACGTAGATCACGATCAGTTCAACTCGGAGCAGGCGGCGAATCTGAGGGCACAGTATCCTTCGTATTCAAGCGGGACCGCGACGAACACCGACTTCTCCACCGCCCTTCTGATGGGCGGGGTGTGCACGAGTTGTCACGGACTACCGATGGTCAAGGACACGAGCAATCAGCTGAGTGATGGCACGTCAGTCACGCAACCCATCAACAGCGCTCGATACGGGAGTTCGGCACACCGGTACCAGGTGGAGTCTCAGTTCGGGGATTCGAGTTCGTTCAAGGCCGAGTGCTCCAAGTGCCACAACGATGAGCAATCTAAGGACTTCCAGGCCGGGGCCGGTTTCGGCACGCATTGGTCGGCGAGTAGCAGGCTCCTGTCTGCGCTCGGCGCTACCGTGTCAGAATCGCTGCAGGAGTCACACTGCTATCGCTGTCATTCGCGTACCGACGATTCCGCGGGAGGTACGACCAAGTCCGTCGTGGGCCGCGACTGGTACGATGCGGCCGGCATGAGTGCAGCATCAGAGCGGGTATGGACGCAGTTCCAACTCCTCAGCAAGCATCCTGTGGTGGCCTCAGGGGGCAACTCGGTGGAGTGTGAGAGCTGCCACAACGTGCACGTCGTTTCGTCGGCCTCACCCGTGACCGACCCGGACAATACGCTGAACACGCTTTCTTACACGACGACCGCTCAGCGGGCGACCTTCTGCCTCAGGTGTCATGATTCGGGCGCCCCCGCATACACTTCGAACGGCAGCGTGTATGTGCCGAGTACCGTGACTCTCACCGGTGCGGAGAACGACAAGGCCGTCAACGCGGCTCGCGGGCACTGGACCGTCAACGGTTCGATCACCAGCCCACAGGCTTGCGCCGTGTGTCACGACAATCACGGCTCGGAGTATCCGAAGCTGTTGGGCGCCTACGACACGGTCGCCGGGAAGAACCGGATCCTCGGTCAGGATATCGACGGCAACGACAACTCCGTGTGCCAGGCATGCCATAACGCGGCGGACGCCGCGTATCCCACCTTCGCGCGTGATTCAGTGGGCTACCCGGTGGACGGGACCTGGCCTGGTTTCTCGACTTACGAGAACGCCACGAACGGGATCCATCGCGGGGCCGGCACTGTGGTGTGGCCCGGGTCCTCCTATTCGAGCGGGGACTGCAAGAACTGCCACGATGTCCACGGTACCTCGAACACATATGATGAGTTGCGAGGCATCTTCACGCAGTCGAACTTCGGCACCTGCTTCACCTGCCATGACGCCGATGGCCCTGCAGCAAGCGATGTCGCCACGTACTATCCCATCGCGGCGGGTGGAACCAAGAGCAATTCGGTGGCCCGCTACGGCCACAAGACGGTAGAGGCCGGCACCCTCCCTGCAGGATCTTCGCTGCCCTGCTACGACTGCCACAACCCGCATGGCTCTGCGAGTGGCACCGGGCTTCTTGTGGTCACGCAGACGAGTTCCACCACGACAATCGCCGTGGGCGATGCCGCCGGAGAACTCTCTCTGTCCAGTGCCGCCGGGGTCCGACAGTTCTGCCTTACCTGCCATATTCCGTCGAACACCAGCAACGGGTGGAACGGCACCGCTTACGCCGCCGTCTCCGCGGGCGCGCGTGTCGAGGGGCTCGACCGTCTGACGCAACTCAAGCTGTCGACTCGGACTCCGCATCAGCAGACCAACACCAACTCCTGCCTGGTCTCTACGTGCCACGTCAACGCGCACTACCCGCAGTAGTCCGCCGAGGGCGCGAGTATCCGCAGTTCATTTGCTCTGGACGCGCGTTCGTCCTTCCGTCGATTCCTCTGACCGACCTCGCCTTAAGATAGATGTACGCCGACACGCGATCCGTTTCAGCAGTATCGGCGGGAGGCTCTACGAGGGGCTCGGACAGGCAGACTCAAGGGGACGAACGATGCAACCGTGCGCTTCTCGCCGACTTCTTGGTGCATCCATCTTCTTTGTCGCGGCGCTTTTCGCGTTCTCAGGGAGCGCGATGGCTGCCGACAACAGCGGGTGTCTTACATGCCATGAAGCGTTCATGAGCATGCCGGTGCCCGATGTGGACCGCGACACGGCATGCAAGTCATGCCACATCGGTGGTCTCGTCGGGACGCACCCGTACCACCAGGCAGGTGCGAACTGTGGTTCGGCGTGCCATCCAGGGTGGGGCGACTCCCTGATGACCGCGGTGCCCGCATACACCGATCCGGTCTCAGGCGCGAGCTTCACCT
>CAZMFQ010000013.1:0-55922 GCA_964565645.1 uncultured Eubacteriales bacterium | reverse complement strand
GACAGCCCAGGGTGCTTGTGGTAGGCGGCGGCGCGGCGGGTCTGTGCGCCGCCGCTTCGGCGGCTCGCGCCGGCGCCGCAGTTACGCTGGCCGAGGCCGGTGATCGGGTCGGGCGCAAGATCCTCGCGAGCGGCAACGGGCGCTGCAACCTGTCGAACCTGCACGTCGCGCCGTCCGCGTACAACGATCCCGCGTTCGTGGAGCCGGTGCTCGCCGCGTACGGGTGCCCCGCCATCCGCGACTTCTTCGGCGAACTGGGCCTGCTGACGTACGCCGACGACGAGGGGCGCATCTACCCGGTCACCAACGCCGCGGCTTCCGTGCTCGAGGTCCTGCGCCTCGAGATCGCGCACCTCGGTGTCGAGGAGCGCTACGGCTTCGAGGTCGCCTCGGTGGCGTCCGCGCCCGCGGGCGGGTTCGAGATCACATCGAGCGCGGGCGTGCGGCTCGACGCCGATGCCGTGATCGTCGCAAGCGGCGGCGGCAGCCCGGTGCTCGCACAGGCAGGCCACACGGAGACGGCGTGTGCGCCGGTCCTCGGCCCGCTCAAGACCGAGACCGCGCCCATCCGGGGGCTTTCGGGAGTCCGCGTGAAGTGTGCCGCGAGCCTTCTCGACGAGCAGGATGCGCCCGTGGCGACCGAGCGCGGCGAGCTCCTGTTCCGGGAGTACGGCGTGAGCGGCATCATGGTGTTCGACCTCTCGCGCGCGCTCGACGCCGGGCGCGTGCTCGCGATCGATTTCCTGCCCGACATCTCGCCGGAGAGTCTCGAGCAGATGCTTCAGGCCAGGCTCGCGTCGCTCGGGTGGCGCAGTGCGGGGACGTTCTTTGACGGGATGCTGCACAGCCGCGTCGCCGACGCCGTGCTGCGCGCGGCGGGCGCCGATCCGTCCGCGCCGGCCTCGACGCTCTCCGCGGCGTGCATGGCGGGCCTGCTCAAGGGCTTTCGGCTCGACGTCCTGGGCATCGGAGACCCACGCCAGGCGCAGGTCACCCGCGGCGGCGCATCGACCGCCGAGTTCGATCCCGCCACGATGGAGTCGCGCCTTGCGCCCGGGTTGTACGCCGCCGGCGAGGTGCTCGATGTCGACGGCCGGTGCGGCGGCTTCAACCTGCACTGGGCCTGGGCGTCCGGCATCGTCGCCGGGCGTGACGCCGCCCGCAGCACCCTGGCTCGTGCCGCAGGCGGCTCAAGCACGGACGGCCCCGCGTGATCGAGATTCGCAACCTCGACCTGCCGCTCTCGGCGGGCACGCCCGGCTCCTCGGCGGTACTCAGGAGTGTCGTCGCGAGGCGGCTCGGGCTGGCCGAGGAGCTGCTCGGCCCGATCCGCGTGATCAAGCGTTCCGTCGATGCGCGCCGCAAGAGCAACGTGCACTTCGTGGCGACGCTCGGCGTGACGCTTGCGGCCGGTGCGGCGCCGAGCGAGGCCGAGGTCGTCGAGCGGCTCGCCAGCGCCGACGTCTACCTCGCAGTCCCCGAGCCCGCGTCGTCGGTGCCCCGTCTCGGCTCGCCGCCCGCGCTTTCCCCCGTGGTCGTCGGTACCGGTCCCGGCGGGCTGTTCGCCGCTCTGACGCTGGCGCGAGCCGGAGCGTGGCCCATCGTGCTCGAGCGGGGAGCCCCGGTCGACGAGCGCATCCGCGCGGTCGCGACGTTCATGCGCGACGGGGTTCTCGACCCCGAGTCCAACATCCAGTTCGGCGAGGGCGGTGCGGGCACGTTCTCGGACGGCAAGCTCACCACCAACGCCCACAATCCCCGGATCCGCAGCGTTCTTGAGGCGCTCGTGGCGGCAGGCGCTGCCGAGGAGATCCTGTGGCAGGCCAAGCCGCACATCGGGACCGACCAGCTCACAGGCGCGGTCAAGCGCCTGCGGCTCGAGATCGAGTCGCTCGGCGGCGAGGTCCGCTTCGGGACGCGTCTGGTCGACATCGACCTCGACGATGACGGCGCACTCCGCGGGGTGGTGACCGAGAGTGCGCGCGGACGTGAGGAGTTCGCGGCAGAGGCGCTCGTGCTCGCCGCCGGCCACAGTGCCCGCGACGTGTTCGAGATGCTCGGGCGCCGTCGCGCGCGCCTGGCGCAGAAGCCGTTCTCGATCGGAGTGCGCATCGAGCACGACCGGTTGGCGGTCGACCGCGCGCAGTACGGCTCGGCGGCGGGGCATCCCGCGCTCGGTGCGGCGGAGTACAAGCTCTCGGTCCACCTCGCGAGCGGGCGCTCAGCGTACACCTTCTGCATGTGCCCGGGCGGGGAGGTCGTGGCCGCGGCGAGTGAGGCGGGCGGTGTGGTCAGCAACGGCATGAGCCGGTTCGCGCGCGACGGGGCCAACTCGAACGCAGGGTTCCTCGTCAACGTCGTCCCCGCCGACTTCGGCAGCGACGACCCGCTTGCGGGCGTGGAGTTCCAGCGCCGCTGGGAGCGGGCGGCCTTCGAGCTCGGCGGTGGAGGCTACCGGGCCCCGGCGCAGCTCCTCGGCGACTTCATCAGGGGTGTGGCTTCGACAGGGCCGGGAAGCGTGGCGCCGACCTACCCGATCGGCGTGGAGTGGACCGACCTGGCGCGCTGCCTGCCCGCGTTCGCCGCGGGCGCTCTGCGCGAGGCCGCTCCGGTGTTCGACCGGCGTCTGCGGGGGTTCGCCTCGGCCGACGCGGTGCTCACCGGGGTCGAGACGCGCTCGTCGTCGCCGGTGCGCATCCTGCGCGACGACTCATACCAGTCCAACCTGCGCGGCGTGTATCCGTGCGGCGAGGGCGCGGGATATGCAGGCGGCATCATGACGGCCGCGGTCGACGGCATGCGCTGCGCCGAGGCCGTGCTTGAGCGCTACGGGTCGGGTGCGGCGTGAACCACCTCGAGGTGCGTATACCCGGCACGCGCCAGTGGTGGAAGCTCGCGATCTTCGTGATCGTGATCGCGGTCTTTCTCGCCGCGGTGGTCGATCTGATCACCCGTGGTGTGGTCCTGCTGATCTTCGTCCCCTTCATCACGCACGACCTGTTCTCGACGTTCGGCTGGGAGTGGGTGATCGTCGACGCGAGCGAGCTGCGCCTTGAACGGCGCCTGTTCGGCGTTACGGTCAAGCGGCTTTCCGTACCCCGGCAGGAGGTCGAGGCCGTCGAGCTGCTTCCCAAGCCGCGCGGCATAGAGGCGCTCGCGGAGCCCGAGGACCGCGACCAGGAGGTCTGGTCGTTCTCCGAGGGCCCCATCCGCATCCAGACCCCCAACGCCTACATCCGCTTCGGACAGTCGCTCTACAAAGACCGCGCGACCGCCGAGGCGATCGCGCGGCAGCTGCGCGAGGTGCTGTTCGGCTCACCGCTTCCGACGGTCCGGGAGGACTGAGATGCCGAAGTGTCCGATGTGCGGCGCCAAGACGGCCCGCAAGCAGCTCATGTGCTCCGCCTGCGGGTTCGCGCTGCCCTCGAGCGGCAACCCGCTCCTGGGGCCGCCACCCGATGCGCCCAAACCGGGCGCCCGACCGATGACCGCGAGCCGGCCACCCGCCGCGGCGTCACCCGCGATGCCCTCGCCCGCGGTTCCCGCCTCCGCGACCCCCGCGCGCCCCAGCCTCGCGCCCGCCGCTTCGCCGACGAGTGCGCCGCCCGTTTCCGTGGAGTCGGTCCCGTCGACGCGCGAGACGAACAAGATCCCCGCTCTCGTGCTGCCGATCGGGGCGCTGCTGATCTTCGCCTTCACGCGCAACTCCGAAGCCTTCTTGTTCGCGATCGGCATCTTCGCTTTCGCCGGCATCCCTGCGCTGTGGTCGCTCTTCGGGTGGGAGCGGATCATCGTGTTCGGTGACCACATAGAGGTGCGGCGCGAGATCTTCGGCAGGAAGGTCCGCTACATCTCGCTGCCATGGGAGGCGGTCGAAGAGATCACCTTCGAGCAGCCCAAGACGTCGTACTTTCGGGGCAAGGACCGCGGGGCGCTGTGGACCTTCGGTTCCGGGCCGGTCGTCATCAGCCATGTCGCGGGGACATACCGGATCGCCGAAGGCTACGAGTACCTTCCGGATCAGGCCCGGGATCTCGCCGAACGCCTGCTCGCCGCGATGGACTCGGTCGCGCCGCCTTCCTCGAGGCAGCGCTAAGGCTCATCCGCTTTCCTGCCGAGGAATACCATGCCCCCATCGTCTAGCGGCCAAGGACGCCGGCCCCTCAGGTCGGAAACGGAGATTCGAATTCTTCTGGGGGCACCAGTGGTAGAATGTCCCGCGCACGCGCAGTCGTGTCGACGGGCGATTAACTCAGCGGGAGAGTGCTTCCTTTACACGGAAGAGGTCGGGGGTTCGAATCCCTCATCGCCCACCAGATACCGAAACCCAGAGGCCTGGTCCGGCACAGCCGACCGGGCCTCTGCCGTTCGCGTGCGTGTGGCGCAGGCGCGGGGCGCAGAGGGTAGACTGAGCACGGTAGCGGGTGCGTCCGGAGGGGGCATCGGGTGAACGGCAAGGGCCGGATACTCGTCGTCGATGACGAGGACACGATCGTCAACGTCGTCTCGATGAATCTCGAGAACGAGGGATACGGGGTCGATACGGCGCACGACGGGGAGACCGCCGTGGACCTGTTCGACTCCTCGGCGCACGTCATGGCGATCCTCGACATCATGCTTCCGGGCATCGACGGCTACGAGGTGGCGCGTCGGATCCGCTCGAGCTCCGACATCCCGATCATGATGCTCTCTGCTCGGGACTCCGATGTGGACATGGCCGTCGGCCTGGGAATCGGTGCCGACGACTACATGACCAAGCCCTTTTCGCCGGTCGAACTGGTCGCGCGCGTGAAGGCGCACCTGCGCCGGTACTCCGCGAGCAAGCGCGAGGGCGGTGCTGCCGGCCAGGCAGCGGCCGATGAGATCGTGTGCGCCGGTCCCGTGCGCATCGACACGGCGACGTTCACCGCGAGCGTGAGGGGCGTCCCCGTCGAGCTCACGGCTACGGAGTTCGGGATCCTGCGACTCCTGGCCGCGCATCCGGGCCGTGTGTATACCAAGGCGCAGATCTACCAGCAGGTCTGGGACGAGGAGTTCGGCGGCGACTTCGCGACCGTCCAGGTGCACGTGCGCCGCCTGCGGGCCAAGATCGAGGAGGACCCCTCGAACCCGACGCTCATCGGCACGGCGTGGGGCCTCGGCTACCGCTTCAACGCGGACGCGGCCACGTGATACCGGCCACCGTCATCATCGTGGGCCTCGCGCTCGCGACCGTGCTCGCGCTCGGGATCGCGTATGTGGCGGACCGGCTGCGCAGGCGCTCGGCCATGCAGCCCGTGATCGACGGCCTGGGCGAGCTCGCCCGCGGCAACCTCGTGCACCGCGTCGTGACGCACGGCCCGAGCGAGGTCACCGAGCTGGCGACCGCGGTCAACCGGCTCGCCGACGCGATGCAGGAGGCGCGCTCGGACGCTCTGCGCCGCGAGCAGGCGCACACGCAGCTCATCAGCAACCTCTCGCACGACCTGCGGACCCCCATCACCTCGATCACCGGCTACGTCGACGCGCTGCAGCGCGGGCTCGGCGAGGACCCGGAGCGACACCTCGCCATCATCGCGACCAAGACCGCGGAACTCTCGCGTCTGGCCGACGATCTCTTCTACCTCGCACGGCTCGACGCGGGCGATCTGAGCCTGAGCCTCGTTCCCGTCGACGCGAGCGAGGTCGCCCGCCGCTCGCTGCTGGGCTTCGAGTTCGACCTGCGCTCGCGGGAGATCGACGTGGTGGCGGGCATCCCCGAGGCGACGTGTGTGGTCATGGCCGACGAGGCGGCACTGGGCCGCGTCATCGGCAACCTCGTGGCCAACAGCCTCAAGCACGCGCGCTCGATGCGGAGCCTGGGCGTGACGGTCGAGCATTCCGCCGAGGGTTGCGCGGTCACGGTCTGGGACGACGGCGAGGGATTCCCCAAGGGCGTCCCCGAACTGCTCGAGCGCGGGACGTCGGTCGGTCCCGGAGGCGGGGCGGGCCTCGGTCTGTCGATCGCGCACGAGCTGAGCGCCCGGATGGGCGCGACCCTTCGCGTCAGGAGCGTGGCCGGGGAACGTACCTCCGTGACACTGCTGTTCCCACCGAGCGTCCCGACTCAGAACACCCCGGAGAACGTATGAGTTCCGTATGGTTTGCGTCCACGCCACGTCAGCTCTTCTTGGGAGTATCGATGCAGAGAGTCGCATCGGACTCGTGCCGGCCCGAAGGTGGTCGGCATGACTGAGAGGAGAAGAACGATGGACTATATGGGGATTCTGAAGGAGGCCTGGGATGTCACGCGGCGCAACAAGCGCCTGTGGATCCTCGGCCTGTTCGCCGGAGGGAGCGCGGGGCTGTCGAGCAACTGGCACTCGAACTCGTCGAGCTCCGGGAACTCGCAGGGCCTGCCTTCGGGCTGGGAGAACGTGCACACGCCCACCGAGGCCCTGCAGCGCGGTCTCGATGAGGCCGGACGCCAGCTCGGCGTCTCGCTCGGGACGGCGGAGCAGTGGTGGGTGTTCCTGGCGTTCGCGGCGCTCGCGCTGATCGTCGTCTGCCTGGTGCTCTGGGCCATCGGTATCGCCGCGCGCGGCGGCCTGATCGACCAGTCGCGTGAAGCCATCGCGGGCCGTCCCGCCAGCGCCGGCGCCGGATGGCGCAGCGGGTGGCGTCTGTGGGGCCGCGTGTTCTCGGTCGGCTTCCTGCTCGCGTTGCCGCTCCTCGGCTTGGGACTGCTGGCGCTGCTCGTGCTCGCCGCGTTCGGTGTGCCCGCGCTCATATCGGGTGCGGGGAGTTCGGCAGCCACCGCCGGGCTCGTGGGTATGGGACTCATACTCTCGCTCGTGGGCATCGCCACGTTCGTCGTCGCGGTGATCGTGAGCCTGCTCGAGGAAGTCGCGCTGCGCCACGCCGTGCTCGACGACGAGGGTGCCCTGTACTCGATCAAGGCCACCTGGGCCGACCTGAAGGCCAAGCGCGGGGTCGCGAGCATGTGGCTCGTGATGATCCTGGTGAACATCGCGGCCGGTATCGCATCGGCGATCGTGTTCATCCCGGTCGCACTCGTGGTCGGATTCGTCGTGGCCGCGGCTGTGGTCGCAGGCGGGACGGGGATGCTGTGGCTGGTCCTGCCGGCGCTGCTCGTGCTGATCGCGACCGGCATGCTCATCAAGGCGGTCTACGATACCTTCCGCAACACCGCGTGGACCTCGTTCTATCTGCGTATGCGTCAGCCCGAGCCGGAAGCGACCGAGACCGTGGTCGCAGAACCCCTCGCCGGCTAGGATGCCGTCCGCACCCGTCATCGAAGGGATCCGCCTGTCCAAGTCATCGGGCAGGCGGGTCCTTCTTGATGACGTGTCGCTGTCTGTCGAGCGCGGCGATCTCTACGCCGTGGTAGGCGAGGCCGGTTCCGGCAAGACCGCGCTGCTCAGAACACTCCTCGGCATCGCGCACCCGGACACGGGTTCGGCTCGTGTGATGGGGGAGGCGGTCGGCCCGGACGCATACCGGCTGTTCGGGCGTGTGGGCTTCCTGCCCGCCGATCCCCCCACCAGACGCGGCGTGACCGTGCGTCGCGACGTCGAGACGAGCCTGGCGCTCGCCGGCGTGCGTGACGCCGAAGCGGCGCGTCGGGCACTCGAGCTCGTCGGCATACGGGAGCTTGCCGAGGAGCCTGCAAGCCAGCTCAGCGACGACGACCGGCGTCTCCTGGGGATCGCGCGCGCCGTCGCGCACAGCCCCGAACTGCTCGTGCTCGACGAGCCCACGCGCGGTCTGGGCGGTGTCGAACGGCGACGGGTACTGGACCTGCTGCGCATGCTCTCGGTCGAGCGCGGGGTCACGATACTCGCCGCCACACGCGTCGCTGACGGTCTCGTCGAGGCGGCCTCACAGGTGGCGGTCATGCGTGGCGGGGCGCTCGTCGCCCGGTTCGACCGGGTCGGCCTGCGGGAACGGGGGCGCGAGCACGTCGAGGTCGTGGTCACCGACCCGCCCCGCGCCGCGCTCGTGCTCGAGGAGGAGCTCGGCCTCGCGGACTTCGCCGTGTGCCAGGAGCACCTGATCAGGGTCTATGTGCCCGGGACGCGGATCGCTGAGATCAACTCGGCGCTGGTGGCCGCCGGCATCGGCGTCACCCGGCTGGCCGTGAACACCGGCACGCTCGAGGACCTGCTCGAGCGCCTCTCGCAGGGGGAGGCGGACGCGCGGTGATCGGGCGGTTGATCGCATCGGAGCTGGCGGGCCTGCGGCGCTCGGTGTTCGTGTGGCTCGCGATGTTGCTCGTGGTGGGCGGGTCCGTCGTGGCGCGCGTGCTTGCGTGGATCAGCGCCGCTGTGGGCAGGACCGAGCTTCCCGACCTGCCGTTCGCGCGGCCCGACATGAGTGCGACCGATCTTGCGGTCCCGCTCGCCCTGCTCGCGTACCTGGTGATGACCGCCTACCTGTTCGGACGCGACTTCGAGGACGGCGCGATCGATCTGCTCGCCACCGCTCCGGTCAGCCGCGAAGCGATCGTGGTCTCGCGGCTGATCATCATCGCGCTTTCCGTGCTCGTGCTCGGGACCGCCGGGTGGGCGGTCGACCTCGCCACGCACGCGGTACTCGCGACCTCACCGCTCGATCCGGGTCCGGCGGTCCCGCTTCTCGCCGCGCTCGCCTCCACGCTCGCGGCCATCGCGACGCTGCCGCTCGTGGCATGGGCCGGTATCCGGTTCCAGGGTGTCTTGCCCGCGATCGCCCTCGGCATCGTGATCCAGGCTGGCGCGATCGCGCTCGGTGGGTTCGAGCTTGCGCGGGTGTTGCCGTGGTCGCTCCCGTCGACACTCGCCGCCGGTGGCGCCGTGTCGATTGCGGCCGTCGGCCTCGCCGCGTTGTTGTTCGCGGGCGGGCTGGCGGCGGCGATCCTGCAGATGCGCGCGCTCGACCTCTTCGAGTAGCTGCGCCCCGGCTCAGTCCTCGCTCGGAGGCCTGCGCAGTCGCTTCTTGGTGCTCGTGCGCGACTTGGATTCGAGCCTGCGCGCTTTGGCGGCTTTCGAGGGCCTCGTCGCCCGCCGAGGAGCGCGCGTCGCCTGCGCCTGCAGGTCCTCGATCTTCTCGCGCAACCGCGCCACCGCGATCTCCTTGTTGCGCAGCTGGCTGCGCTCGCGCTGGCACTGGACGCGGATGCCGCTCGGCCGGTGCACGAGGCGCACCGCGGAGTCGGTGGTGTTCACCGACTGGCCGCCGGGCCCGCTCGAGCGAAAGACCTGGACGTCGCACTCGCCGAGCAACTCGTCGTCGGTCTCGGGCAACGTGTAGGCGCGTGGATCGAACGGTTCCATCGGGCTCGTCGCTACTGGCCGTCGGCCGAGAAGCCGGTCTCAGACCACGTGCTGGAAGCCAGGTCGTTCTTCCATGTGGAGCGGAAGCTCGTCGCCGTGCCGTCCCAACCCTCGAGTTCGCCCTCGCTGATACCCACGAGCGCGATCTCCACGTTGCTCACAAGGTCCATGCCCGTGAGGACCATTCCGGGATGCGCCGAGGAGAACTGCGCCATGATCTGCGCGCTGTTCTCCGCTGACAGCATCGGATCGGCGCCAGCGAAGTCGTAGAGCGTCGCGCCCTCGGTGTCGTCCTCGGCGAGCCGCTCCCACACGGCTCCGCTGTCGGTTGCGAAGTACCACGCGGGGTCGTCGTCGGCTGAGAGCGAGGCTCCGCTGTAGCGGTATGCCGAGAACGCCATCTTGAACGCGGGGATCTCGTCCGCCGCCACGATGACCTGGAACTCGACGGGGTCGTCGGTGCCGTCGCCGATGAGGTAGTAGCCGGTCGGGCCGAACGCGGGGAAGAAGTGCGCGGCGACCGCGTAGAGCTCCGAGGAGAGGTCCACGCCGGGCATGAGCGAGTTCGCGTCGGCGCTCGCCTCGATCGACGCGCCGGTGTCCACGAGCTCCTCGGTCGTCGAGGTCCCCGAGTCAGAAAACGCGGCCAGTCCGAGCACGCCGGCGACGCACGAGCCGATGCCGCACACGATGATGAGCGCCACGATCACGAGCACGATGATGAGCGTCCTGTTGGTCTTGCGCTTCTCGACCGGGGCGGTGGCGTCCATCACCGCGTGATCGGCCGGGCTCAGGTCGGGGGCCTCGTAGAAGTTCGAAAGGTTCTCGGGGGCGTGTCCCTGCGGACAGGTGCCGTCGTCGGTCACGTATACGTTCGCGCCGCACGCTGCGCAGTAGGCGGCCTTTGCCATCGTGCTCTCCTCACCCCGGGTGGTTCGCCGTGCTCACAGCATAGCCCACTGCCACGATCCGCTCACTCCTGCAGCGAGATCGCCTCCACCGGGCACAGGTCCACGCAGTCGCGGACCGGGCCGTAGAGCTCCTCGGCCACCGAATCTCCAAGGACTATCGCGATACCGTCGTCCTCCAGCCGAAAGACCTCGGGGCAGGTGTCCTCGCACAGGCCGCACCCGATGCACAGGTCGCGATCAACGGTCGCCTTCATGTCGTTCTCCTCATCTCGGGTCCCGTAGGGGGTTGATACCCGCGCTGTGCTAGGCTCCACACAGCGAACCTCGGGGGGAGGAGTTGCGGTGCCCGAAGTGGAGTACCAGAAGATCAAGGTCCTGGTCGAGACCGAGCAGCGTAGTTTCAAGGGCTACCTGCACAAGCCGGTGACCGAGGAGGGTCAGCGGCTCTCCGACTACGTCAACGCGTACGGCCAGCGCTTCCTGCGTCTTTCCGACGTGGAGGTGACCGAGCGCGGCCAGCACTACCGCGTCGGCGACAAGGTGCCGTTCCTGGCGATATCGCTGCCCGCGATCACCTACATAGCCCCGCTCGAGGGCGAGTAGGCCCGTCGCGCCGCGCGGGCGCGACTGAGACGGGCCGCGGGCCGCTCGGGTAGACTGCCTGCATGGGTGACGTAGTCGTCGGCACGTGTTCGTGGACCGACAAGACCATGATCGAGGCGTACTACCCGCCGAAGGTCTCCTCGGCGGAAGCGCGGCTGCGCTATTACGCCGAGCGGTTCGACACCGTCGAGGTGGACTCGACCTTCTACGGCCTTCCGCGTCGCGAGTACGCGGAGAACTGGGCGCGCCGGACACCAGAGGGCTTCGTGTTCCACATGAAGGCCTACGGGCTCATGACCGGGCACGAGGTCGACGAGCGTGCGCTGCATCCCGATCTGCGCGAGTATCCCTACGAGCTCTCTTCGCACGGGCGGGTGCGCAACGCGCCTTCAGCGATGGTCGAGCACGCGTTCGACATCTTCGTCTCGGAGCTCGCGCCGCTCCGGGAGGCCGGCAAGCTCGGCGGCGTGCTCATGCAGTACCCGCCGTACGTCACCGCCCTCGACCCGACGCACATGCGCGAGAACCTCGAGCGCATCGAACTCGCACAGGAGATGCTCGACGGGCTGCCCATGTTCGTGGAGTTCCGCCATGCCTCCTGGGTCACCGGCCGGCACCTCGGCCAGACCATGAAGTTCCTGGCGGACCGGGGCATGACCTACGTGTGCGTGGACGCCCCGCAGATGCGCGACGGAAGCGCCATGCCGCCGGTGACGGCCGCGACCGCGCCGCTGGGGTACGTGCGGTTCCACGGGCGCAACCGCGAGATGTGGAACGCCCGCACCGCGAGCGCCGCGGAGCGGTTCGACTACCTCTACACCCACGACGAGCTCGCCGAACGCGCGTTCCAGCTCCGCCAACTGGCCGAGGACACCGAGCGCACGTACGTGATGTTCAACAACTGCAAGTACGACTACGCCCCGCGCAACGGGCGTGAGATGGCCGAGATCCTCGGCGACATCGTGGCTCCTCGGCGGGAAGGCGTTCCTACGGGCGATCCCGCGCCGGTCGACGGCAGGCTCGTGCCCGGCGGGGGAGAGCAGCTGGGGCTGGGCCTCTAGCCGGTCTCGGGCGGCAGGTAGCTGTTGCGCACGTCCTGAACGAGCCGCCCGTCGGTCACTTCGAGCACGCGATCGGTCTGCTGCGCGACGTTGCGGTCGTGGGTGACGATGAGGAACGCGGTGCCGGTCTCGGCGCTGACCTGGCGGAACAGCTTGTAGACAGCCTCCGTGTTCACGGTGTCGAGGTTGCCGGTCGGTTCGTCGGCCAGGATGAGCGAAGGTCGGTTCATGAGCGCCCGGGCGATGGCCACCCGCTGTTTCTGGCCGCCCGAGAGCGCGTTGGCGTTCTTGGACTCCAGGCCCTCGAGGCCGAGCATCCCGAGCGTCTCGACGGCTTGCTCGCGCAGCGTGCGGTCGAGTGCCTGGCCGCCTATCAGCGAGGGCATCACGACGTTCTCGAGCACGCTGAACTCGGGCAGCAGGTAGTGGAACTGGAACACGAATCCTACGAGCCCGTTGCGCAGGTCCGCCCGCGCCTGTTTGGACAGCGACCCGGCGTCGCGGCCGCGGTACGTCACGGCGCCCGCGCTCGGAGTGTCGAGCAGGCCCAGGAGGTTCAGCAGCGTGGACTTGCCGGAGCCGGACTGGCCGATGATGCTCGCGAACTCACCCTCGTCGAGCGAGAACGAGACGCCGCGCAGCGCGTAGGTCGCGGCATCGCCGGAGCCGTAGGTCTTGGCGAGGTCCTCGGCACGTAGCAACTCAGCCACTCTGGATCACCTCGATCGGGTCGAGACGCGAGGTCTTTCGCGTCGGGATGATCGAGGACAGCATCGCCACGAGGATGCCGATGCTCGCCGAGATCGCCGCGAACGTCGGCTCGATGCTGATGGAGAACGAGACGGGCACGAAGCTGAAGCTCCAGATGAGCAGCCAGCCGAGCGCGAGCCCGGAGAGCGACCCCGCGACCCCCAGGATCAGCGCCTGCCACAGGAAGATCCGGCCCGATGCCCGGTCCCCCATACCCATGGCCTTGAGGATGCCGATCTGGCGCGTCTTCTGCACCGCGCTGATCGCGAGTGTGGAGGCGATGCCGAGGGCGACCGCGATGAGCACGAACACCTGGATCATGTAGCTCGAGCTCGACTGCGACTGCAGCGCCGTGAGCAGGTCCGCGTTGGCGACCTGCCAGTCGGTGACCTTGATGCCCTTGAGCCGTGCGGTCCATGAAGCGGTGACCGCCGAGGAATCGAAGGGGTTTGCGAGCTTGGTCTCGATCGCGGAGTACTCGTCGGCGCGCCAGCCGAGCAGGCTCCTCGGCAGGTCGGACGCGACGTAGGCCTGACGCTCGTTGATCGCGGCGGAACCCAGGTCGAAGATGCCGGTGACGGTGAGCTGCACGGTCCGGTTGCCCGCGAGCACCAGCCCGATCTGCTCGCCGACGGCGATGCCGTACTTGTCCGCGAAGTCCGTGCCCACCATGATCTCGCCGGTGCCGAGCGTGGCGGTGCCGCGCACGGTGCGCGCCTTGAGGTCGGCGATCGCGTCGATCTCGGCGAGGCGCCCGCCCTTGAGGTTGAGGGGTGCCGCGTCACCGTCGGGGTTCGCGTACAGGGCGGATACGGTGCGCACGGGGGCGATCGCGCCCGGCTTGACGCGGGAGTCGGTCGTCACGACCTTCTGCACGACATCGCTGTAGACGACCGGGTCGCCGTCCTTGGGTGCGGTGAGCGTGACCTGCGAGGAGCTGCCGACCGTCTGGTCGACGAGGTTGGCCTGTAGACTCGTGATGAGGGAGCCCACGAAGATCTGCACCGCGATGCCGACCGCGATGCCGGCGATGATGAGACCGGACTGTGCCGGACTCGTTCGCAGGAACCGGGATGCGATGCGGAAGGCGAGCATGCGCTACGCCCCATCCCGGGGCGACTCGATCTCGGCGGGATCGAACAGTTCGTCGGCGGGCCATGAGCGGTCGAGTGCGAACGCGGGGCCGCCGACCGCCACGCGCACACCCGGCACGCCCGCTTTGACCCGGTCGACGATCGCACGCAGGTGCACGCGGTTGAAGTGCGTCGATGCGGAGAGGACCACGAGCGAGGCGGCGAGCTCACGGGCGGCGGCACAGATCTCGTTCACGGGCGTGTCCGTGCCCAGGAAGACCGCGTTCCACCCGGCGAGCATGAACCGGTCCGCGAGCATGCGCAGACCGAGGTCGTGCTGTTCCTGCGGCGGGCACGCGAGCAGGACCGTGCGGCCGTTGGAGCCCGCCTGCCCGGCGCCTGCGATCACGTCCGGGTACAGGGCCTCGACGATGGTGCGCACCGTCGCGCTCGCGAAGTGCTCCTCCCAGACGGCTGTGGTGCCGTGCTGCCATGCACTGCCCGTGTCCACGAGGAGCGGGGAGAGCACGGTGTCGTAGAGTTCGATCATACCCACCTCGCCAGAGCGCACCGCATCGAGCGCGGCCATCACGGCGGCGGGCCGGTCGCGTTTCGCGAGCGCCGAATCGATGCGCGTGCGGAGTGTTGTCGCGGCATCGTTCAATCTGTCGGCTCCTCGGCGGTTCGTCACAGGCTCAGCGAGCAGCTTCGGCGGACCATGAAGTACGCGACGCCCAGCGCGACGATCAGCAGCGCGAGTGCGGCCACGGTCGTGGCGCCGTACTTGGAGAGGTCGAGCAGGATCGCCTTTCGCGCGACCGCGATGATGGCGACCAGGATGACCGTCTCCGCGTGCAGCAGGTGCTCGCGGAAGTAGACCTCGACCGTCTCGATGAGCTCGACGGCGATCAGCACGTTGAGGAACAGGCCGAATATGCCAAAGAGCCCCGTCTCGGACAGGACGAAGTTGCCCTCGGGCGAGCGGATGCTCGTCATGATCTCGGAGAGCACCACGTAGACGAGCTCGACGGTCGCGACAGCGACCACGAGGAACATGAGGGCGAGGAGCACTCCGGCCACGACCTGCTTGCCCTTGGTGGCCATCGTGAGGATCTTGTCTGAGCGGGTGTCCGGCTGGGGCATTCGGTCTCCTAGGGTCCGGGCCGGGTGGTTCACGTCCGATTGTACCCGTGAGCGGGGGTTTCGACCCGCCCGGTCCCGCACGGGGCGGCAGCGATGAGACGCATGTTTACAGACCGCATCGCGCTCGTTACAATACGTCCGCTGTGTCGCACGCAGACACGGGGGTGTAGCTCAGCTGGTTAGAGCGCTGGCCTGTCAAGCCAGAGGTCGCGGGTTCGAGCCCCGTCACTCCCGCCATACGAATCCCACGCAGGCCACCCTTCGAGGTGGCCTTCGCTTTGTGAAGGGGTATAGCCTGTGCAGGCCGAGGGAGTGCGCGCGGCCGGGTTCGTACTCTGGGAGGATCGCGTATGGATGGCGCTTCGCGGGTCGGGGACGAGGGCGCGGCAGGTCCCAAGGACCGAAAGAACACCGCGGCGCTGATCATGGCGGTCGTGGCAGCGCTTGTGTTGGCGGTCTCGGTCTCAGCGATCTGGCTCAACCGCATGGTCACGGACACCGAGTTCTACGTACGGACCGTCGCGCCGCTCGCGCAGGATCCCGATATCCAGGACGCCATCGCCGACTCCGCGTCGCAGGCGCTCATCGAGAAGGTGGACGCGCGCGGACGCCTCGAGAGCATCCTGCCGGGCAGCCTGGAGTCGATCGCGGCGCCGATCGGCTCGGCGGTCGACGATTTCATCCGCAAGCAGTCCGTCTCGCTGGTGCGCTCGGACCGGTTCGCCTCGCTGTGGGAGGACATGAACAGGAAGAGTCACGCCGGTCTTGTGGCTGCGATCACCGGCCGGCAGGGCGACGTCGTCGATCTCACCGCGGGTACGCTGAGCCTCGATGTCGGGGGACTCGCTGACGCACTCAAGATGCGCGTGGCTGACGCGGGCTTCGGGTTGGCGGCCGACGTACCCACGGGCTCGATCGACAAGCGCATCGTCATCTATGAATCACCGACACTGGCCCGTACCTCCCGCGTCGTGGACGTGGTCAGTCGGACGGCGTACGCGATGCCGTTCGTCGGCCTCGTGCTCGCACTCATCGCCATCGTCATCGCCCCCGACCGGCGCAAGGCCGTCCTGTGGCTGGGCGGAGCACTCGCGTTGCTCACCATCCTGCCCATCCAGGCGGTCTATCTTGGCCAGTACTACGCGACCGCCCAACTCGTGAGACTCGCTTCGATCCCCGCGCCGGCCGCGCAAGCGGCCTTCGCGATCGTCTTCCGCGACCTCATCTCGGCGAACCGTGCGGCGGTTGCGCTCGGAGCGGTGCTGTGGCTGGGCGCCCTCGTGCTCGGACCCGCCAAGTGGGCCATCGCGGTGCGCACCGGCCTGTCCGGGGGGCTGGGAGGCATCGCTTCGCGTCTGGATCTCGGAGCCTTCGGTGCGTGGGTCGCCTCGCGCAAGCCCGGCCTGAGGGCTGCCGGCGGCGCGGCCGCCGCCCTGTTGCTGCTTGCACTGCCGGCTCCGCGCACCGCCGCGGAGATCATGTGGATCGCGGCGGGGTATCTGGTGTGGGTGCTCCTGGTGGAACTCCTCGGCGCACAGCCTGTACGAGGATCGGACGGACCCGTTCGCGCCAAGGAGGCCTCACCGTGACGGAGCATCCCATCCAGGACACGCCGAGCGAGCAGCGCCAGGTCCGCGACGCCTACGGTATCGCCCTCCTTCTGGTGCTGGGATCGGTACTCGGGCTCATCATCGCCGGCTCTCCGGTCGTCTCGCCGCTGGCCGCGCTCGCGGGGCTTCTGCAGGTCGTGGCGCTGATCGTGACGCTGAGGGTCTCAGGCGTCAGTCGCAAGTTGTCGACCACCGGCTCGGTGCTGATCTCACTGGCGTTCGTGGCCGGGGTCGTTGCGGCGCTTGGCGGAAGCGCAGGCGCTAGGTACACCCTCGCGATCTGGGTGGCGCTCACGGTTGCGACCATCGCGGCCATCGTGCGCAGGCTCGCGACGTACCGGCACGTCAACCTGCAGCTCGTCATGGGCCTGCTCGTCGTCTACGTGTTGCTCGGGGTCATGTTCGGTCTCGCCTATACACTCGTGGAGAGCTTCACCGGCGCGGCCTTCGCCCAGGGGCGGCAGGGGATATCCGGGGGGATCTACTTCAGCTTCGTCACGCTCTCGACGCTGGGCTACGGCGACCTGTCCCCGCAGGCTGACGTCGCGCGAGCCTTGGCGGTGGCCGAGGCGATCGTCGGGCAACTCTATCTGGTGAGCGTGGTGTCACTGGCGGTAAGTAGACTGGGAACACGCCGCGCGATGGACATGCGCGGGCACGCGTCGGACGAGGGGGATTCATGAGCGGTGCCGTGGTCGCACTGCTGCCGTTGGTCGGCAGCCTGGTGCTCCTTCTGTACTGGATCGCCATCGTGATCGTGCTCATCAACGACCAGCGCGATCCCACCAAGACGATCGCGTGGCTGTTCCTGCTCTTCGCATTCCCGGGCTTCGGTCTGGTCTTCTACTTCTTCGCAGGCCGAAACTGGAAGAAGAAGACCATGAAGAGCGCGTGGATCAAGGAGATCGCCGAGATCGCCGGCCCCACGCTCGCGCGCATCCGCGAGAAGTACGCCGAGGAATCGGCCGAAGCGTTCACCTGGGCACGGGACAACGACTACGAGCACCTGCCACGACTCATACAGAACTCCGACGGCGCGACGCCGTTGCCCGCTTGGGACGTCGACATCATGCCGAGCGGCGAGGAGAAGTTCGCGAGGCTGATCGAGGACCTCTCGGCTGCGACCGACACCATCAACATCGAGTACTTCATATGGGAGCGCGACGAACTGACGGCCAGGCTCACCGCGGTGCTCTACGAGCGGCTGCAGGCCGGCGTCGAGGTCCGGATGCTCAACGATTTCATCGGCAACATCCAGTACAAGAAGGACGAGTTGCGGCGACTCTCCGATGCCGGCGCCAGGATCAAGTACGACGTGACCCAGCTCGGCAAGGCCAACTACCGCAACCATCGCAAGATCGTCGTGATCGACGGTGTGCGCGGGTACACCGGGGGCATCAATGTCGGCCAGGAGTATATAGACGGCGGCTCGCGGTACCCGTCGTGGAGAGACACCCACGTGCGCTTCATCGGTCCGGCGGTCGCCGAGTTGCAGAAGCTCTTCGCGACGCGCTGGCACGAGGCGACGGGCGAGAGCCTGTTCACCGAGCGGTTCTTCCCGCTTGAGTATCCTGTCGGCCAGACCCGCTCGCTCACACAGACGGTCGCGACCGGTGTCGAGAACCCCTATGAGCCCGCACGGCGCGCGCACGAGGTGGGCATGGCGATCGCACGCAAGCGGCTGTGGATACAATCGCCGTACTTCGTCCCGAATGACGCGATCTACGAGTCGATCATCAACACCGCGTTCTCCGGCGTGGACGTGCGCTTCATGATGACCGGCTGGCCGGACAAGAAGATCGCGTGGTATGCGGCCGAGTCGTACTTCCGGCCCGTGCTTGAGGCGGGGGGCCGCATATTCCAGTACAACGCCGGCTTCTTCCACGCCAAGACCATGACCGTGGACTCCAAGCTGTGCTGTATCGGGACCATGAATCTGGATATTCGGAGCCTTGAACTGCATAAAGAGCTGATGACCTGGTTCTACGACCCCGAGCTCGCCAAGGAGCATGAGCGGATCTTCCTTGCGGATCTCGAGCATTGCGACGAGATCACGCTTGAGAAGCTCGACGGCCTGTCGGGCCTGCAGGTCTTCAGAGACTCCGCGGCGCGGCTGGCTTCCAGCATGTTGTGATGCGCGATATCGGCCACACACACCGGGAGTCGATGCGATGAGCGCCATGGCCGCTCGACCCAAGCGCCGCGCGTGGCTCGACCACGCGGTGTCGACGTGGAGCGAGTTCACCCAGGACGGCGGTTCGCGCCTGTCCGCCGCTCTCGCGTATTACATCCTGTTCGCGATAGCTCCGGCTCTGGTGCTCCTGGCGGCGTTCGGCACACGTGCTCTGGGGGCGCTCGAACCCGGGGGCGCATTGTTCGAGTCCCTCAGCGAGCTGCTCGGACCGGAACTCGGCGGCTACGTGCGCGACATCGCCGTGAGTGCCGCGGAGGCGCGGGCATCCACGGCCGCCGCCGGGACGCTCGGCTTCATCGTGTTGTTCTGGGCGATAGGCGTCTTCTACGTGAACATGCAGTTCGTGTTCAACAAGATGTGGCGCGTCCAGGTCAAGCCGGGCGCGGACCACAGGACGGTCTTTCTCACCAGGGTGCGGCGGTTCAGCGTCATGCTGATCCCGGTGGCCGCGCTGGCGGTCACCGCCGTGGTGGCGGCGATCGCCGGGCTGCTGCGCCGTGTCGTGGCGGCCGGGCTCCTCGGCGGGCTGCTCGAACAGGTGCTGAGAGTGCTGCAGTCGCCCTTCACGGTGTTCCTGCTCGCGTGAGCGTCCTTCGCGGTGCTCTACGTGTTCCTTCCGGACGCGCGCGTGCCGTGGCGGGCTGCGTCGGTCGCGGCGCTCGCCGTCGCGTTCGGGTGGACTGTGGGTACATGGTTGTTCGGCAGGTATCTGAGCTGGAGCAGCGGGGCGAGCGCATATGGCGTGGCCGGCTCCGTGTTCGTTCTGCTCATATGGCTCAACTACTCGTCGAGGCTCGTGTTGCTCGGCTGCAAGACGACCAAGGTCTGGACCGAACGGTATGGCGGGGGTGTCATCCCGTTGGAGCACGCCGCGGTCGTGAAGGTGGAATTGGAATCACCGGAGTAGGGCGCACGGCGCTCGGGAGGAGTTCGAGATGCGACTGATCCTTCGTTGGCTGATCACCGCGATCGCGTTGATCGTGGCGGCGTTCGTGGTGCCCGGCATCCGTCTCGAAGGCACGAGCGCGATCCTCGCCGTGACCATCACCGCCGTGATCCTGGGGCTCATGAACGCATACCTGCGGCCACTGCTCGCGTTCCTCGCCTGCGGACTCGTCGTGGTCACGCTCGGTTTCGCGCTGCTGTTCATCAACGCGTTCACGCTGTGGCTCTCGTCGTGGATCGCGCAGAACTGGTTCGGCATCGGCTTCGTGGTCGACGGGTTCTGGCCCGCGTTCTGGGGCGGGATCGTGATCAGCGTCGTGTCGTTCTTCCTGTCGCTGTTCGTCTACGACGACAAGCCGCAACAGTCCAACGAGATCGTGGTCTGAGCCTAGCCCCGCGGGTGCTCGTCCGCCGAGGAGTCGGCCCCCAGCGCCGCCGCCGCAGCAGCCGCTCGCTTCTCGAGCGCGCTGACGCGTGCAGCGAGGTCGCCCACGTCCCCTGCTCCGACGTAGGCCGCCGCTGGCACGGACTGCAGCTCGGCGGCCTCTTCCCGTTGGCGCACGAACTTCACGTAGCCCAGCCCGATGGTGATCGCGAGCGCGAACACGATCACGCCGAAACGTGCGATCGACTGACCGGCGAAGATCGCCCATCCGGCCCCGTAGACCATCGTGAGAAGTCCGCCCAGAAGCAGGCCGTTGGATATCACGCGCAACTGTTCGCTGCGGACGAGTGAGACCCCCATGACGAGCGTCGCGAACAGGATGAGCACGATGCTCGTGTTGCGGGCCCAGACGTCCATCTCGGCCTGCTGCTTGGCCTGCAGGTCGTCGATCTGTGTCTGGAGTTCGTCGTAGCGGGACTTCTCCGCGGGTGTCATGTCGCCGACGGCCTTCTGGCTGACCTCGCCCTGCTGGCGGTAGAGCTCCTGCAACTGCTTGTCGTACTTCTGCCCCGGAGACTCGTAGAAGGTGTTCACTCCGATGCCGATGAACGCGAGCACCATGAGTCCCAGGAAGAACGAGAAGATCGTCTGGAGCGCGTAGTTCTGTCTGTCGCGTTGCATTTCCGGGCGCCCTTTCGTTCGGGTTTCCGCATCCACCACATACATACCCTCGCCATCAGTATGGCGGACGCCGTCCGCTGCGCTATCCTTCATCAGATGAGCCGGATCATCGACATGCACACGCACATCTTTCCCGACGCCCTCGCGCCCGCGGCGATCGCCGCGCTCGTCGCAAAGAGCGAGGGGTTCGCCGTGTACCACGACGGCACGGTCGCGGGGCTCGTGGAGGCCATGGACCGCACCGGGGTCGACGTCTCGGTCGTCCAGCCGGTCGCGACCAAGCCCGATCAGGTGCGCCCGATCAACGACTGGGTCTCGCGGATCGGCTCGGACCGTGTCGTGCCGTTCGGCGCGATGCACCCCGACTTCGAGGACCCTGCCGAGGAGATCGCCCGAATGGCCGCATTGGGGCTGACGGGCTTCAAGATGCACCCCGAGCATCAGGAGTTCGAACCGCAGGACCCCCGGCTCGAGGAGATCTGGGCCGCGGCCGTCGAGCACCGGATGATCGCGTTCCTGCACGCGGGCGCCGACATCATCCACCCCGGCGTGCGCGGCACGCCGCAGGCCTTCGCCGAGCTCATGGACGAGTGGCCCGACCTCACGCTCGTGCTCGCCCACCTCGGCGGATTCCGCCAGTGGCGAGGCGTCGCGGAGGTGCTCGAGGGGCGCGACGTGTGGCTCGACACCGCATACACCATGACGCACCTGCCCGACGAGGAGTTCGTGCGCCTTGTCCGTTCGCACGGTGTTGAGCGCGTGCTGTTCGGCTCCGACGGCCCCTGGACCGACGCGGGCGTCGAGATCGCGTATCTGCGCGGCATCGGCCTGTCCGCCCAGGAGTGCGACGCGATCCTGGGCGGGAACGCGGAGCGGCTCCTCGGCCTGTAGCAGAGGCGGCCCGCACGCGCGGACCGCCTCGGACTTGCCTGCGCTCGCACGCGACCTAGGTCGGGATGAGCGTGTTCGCGAACACCAGCCAGGCCAACAGCGACTTCGCGCTCAGGCTCAGGAAGATGTAGACGGACTCGCCGAACAGGTAGTCCCTCCACTTCCCGACCTGCTTGTACTGCAGCACCTGGTTGATCGCGAAACTGTTGAAGAACACGAACATCGACACGAAGATCGCGTACACGAACCCCGGAGGCTCGGCGACCGAGCCGGGGCTCCAGATGTACAGGCCGATGGCGAGCCAGGGCACGATGCCGGTCAGACAGCCGAACCAGAAAGCCATCCAGTTCGGCCTTCCCGGCTCCTCGTAGTGCTCGAACAGCAGCCCGAACAGGATCATCGACGCGTTCACGCCAAAGATCGCGATGAGGGCCGATGCGTCGAAGATCCCCGGTAGCAGCGCGATGAGCACCACCATGAGCGACGAGCTCAGTGAGTACTCGATCCAGCGCGCGTAGTTGCGATTGCGCTTGAGGTTCTTGACGTACCACGGGAACACGCCCGGGGAGACGATCGTGAAGTGCGCGAGCGCCGAGAGGAACACGAACGCGGCGACTCCCCAGCCGAGCGGGAAATCGAACAGCGTCTCAGGTGCCCCGGGCGGCGTACCGGGAGGGCCCTTGATGAAGCTCGCCGTGATGGGGAGCGTGAAGTCGGTCGCGAGCGCGACGATCGCGACTCCCTGCGCGAAATGGAACAACCCCATGACGAGGTTGTAGATTCGGAGCTTTCTGAAGCGCGGCTCGATATCGGGCATCGGGACCCCCGTCGTGTCGTGGCGGTATACGGGGTTCCTACCCGAGACGTCGCCGACCCATCCTGCGACACCACCCGCTGTGTATACTCTCTTTCGGCGCGCCCGTCGCGCGCGCGTACACGGGACCAGGGGAGGGACTTTCATGGCCGAGGAGAACCGCATCGGATCCAAGCTCACCACGCTGCGCGAGTCGCTGCAGTTGTCGGTCGACGAGCTCGCGGAGCGCTGCGAGTGCGACGCCGCCGTCATCACCGGGCTCGAGGGCGGGCAGATCGCTCCGTCGCTTGCCCCGCTCATCAAGATCACGCGCGCACTCGGGGTGCGCCTCGGCACCCTGCTCGACGACGACACCAACGTCGGTCCGGTCGTCACCCGCAAGGACGCCGCCGAACAGGCCGCGCGCATCAAGTCACTCGAGACCTCGAGCGACGCCGGCGTGCTCGACTTCTTCTCGCTGGCGCCCGGCAAGGCTTCGCGTCACATGGAGCCGTTCCTGATCGACGTGAGTCCGGTGAGCGCCGACCATCACACCCTGTCGAGCCATGAGGGCGAGGAGTTTGTCTACGTGCTCGGTGGCGTCATCGAGATCGCGTACGGCAAGGACCTGCACGTCCTCGAGGCGGGCGACAGCATCTACTACGACTCGATCGTGCCGCACCAGCTGCGCGCGTCGGGTGGCAACGCCGCGAAGATCCTCGCCGTCGTCTACGCCCCGGCGTAGGGAGGGCGGGACACATGGAGCTGCATACCGACCTCACGATCGGCCAGTACTTCGACAACGTCGTCGCCGAGCAGGGCGACCGTGACTTCATCGTCTACCCCGACCGGGACCTGCGCTGGAGCTACAAGCAGTTCGACGAGCGCGTGACCAACCTGGCCAAGGGCCTGCTCGAGATCGGGCTTCGCAAGGGCGATCATCTCGGTATCTGGGCGCGCAATGTGCCCGACTGGCTCACGTTCGCGTTCGCGACCGCCAAGATAGGCGTCGTTCTCGTGACCGTGAACCCGGTCTACAAGAGCCACGAGCTCGCCTACGTCATCAAGCAGTCCGACATGAAGGCGCTCGTGATCATCGACTCGTTCCGCGACGTGAACTACGTCGAGATCGTGCGCGGGCTCATCCCCGAGACGATGACCCAGGAGCGTGGCCGCCTTTCCTCGGCGGAGTTCCCGATGCTCAAGTCGCTCATCTACATGGGACCCGAGAAGCATCGCGGGTTCTACGCGATGCCGGAGCTGCTGCTGCTCGGCGAGCACGCCGGCGACGAGCTGTACACCGAGGCGCGCGCGGGTCAGAGCGCCGACGACACGATCAACATGCAGTACACGTCGGGCACGACCGGGTTCCCCAAGGGCGTCATGCTCACCAACCGCAACATCCTCAACAACGGCTTCTACATCGGCGAGCGTCAGGACTTCACCGCCGAGGACCGGGTCTGCCTGCCGGTGCCGTACTTCCACTGCTTCGGCATCGTGCTCGGCGTGCTCGCGGTCCTCACCCACGGTGCCACCATCGTGGGTGTGGAGCAGTTCGACCCGCTCATGGTGCTCGCCGCGATCCAGAAGGAGCGTGCGACCGCGCTCTATGGCGTGCCGACGATGTTCATCGCCGAGCTCGACCATCCGATGTTCGACATGTTCGATCTGACCTCGCTGCGGACCGGTATCATGGCGGGCTCGCCGTGCCCGATCGAGACGATGCGCCAGGTCATCGATCGCATGCACGCGAGCGAGATGACGATCTGCTACGGACTCACCGAGACCTCGCCGGTGTTCACGCAGACGACCACCGACGACACGCTCGAGCGCAAGTGCGAGACCGTCGGGCGCAAGCACGACCAGGTCGAGGTCCGGGTCATCGACCCCGAGACAGGCGAGGACTGCCCGCCGGGCGTGCCCGGTGAGCTCTGTTGCCGCGGCTACAACGTCATGAAGGGCTACTACAACATGCCCGAGGCGACGGCGGCGGCCATCGATGCGGACGGGTTCCTGCACTCCGGGGACCTCGGCACCGTCGACGAGGACGGCTACTACCGCATCACCGGCCGCATCAAGGACATGATCATCCGCGGCGGGGAGAACATCTACCCGCGCGAGATCGAGGAGTTCCTCTATACGATGCCCGGCGTCAAAGACGTGCAGGTCGTGGGCGTTCCCGATCCCAAGTACGGCGAGGTCGTGGGCGCATTCATCGTCAAGTTTGCGGGCTCGGAGATCACCGAGGGCGATGTGCAGGAGTTCTGCCGCGCACGGATGGCGCGCTACAAGGCGCCCAAGTACGTGTTCTTCGTCGACGAGTATCCGCAGACCGCATCAGGCAAGATCCAGAAGTACAAGCTGCGTGACATGGCCGCGGAGCAGCTTGGTCTGGCGGACGTAAAGGTCTTTGCGAGTGAGGCCGAAGGCGGCGAGGAGACCGACGACGAGTGCGCGGTGAGACGCTAGCCTCGCCCCGACCGAACGCTACGTACCGAGCGCCGTGTCCGGATCTTCGGATGCGGCGCTCGGCCGTTCCTCGGCCATCCCGCCATATTCCTTGAAGCGCTTGTTCGCCCGCAGTGAGAGCGCCATGATCGGCGCTCCGAGCACGGATCCGAGCAGCCCGCCGAACGTGCCTCCGAGCAGCGTGGAGATCAGCGCCACGAGCGGGTGCAGGTCGAGCTCATCGGCGGTGTAGTAGTTCGAGATGATGGTCTGGATGAGGTTCTGCGCCACGAGGATGACCACGAGCGTGATCATCGCCTGCTGGATGCCGCCCGAACCGAGCGCGATGAGGAACGCGAACGCGCTCGAGAATATGGCGCCGAAGTACGGGATGTAGCCGGTCAGGAACGTCACGAGCGCGATCGGGATCGCGAGCGGGAGTCCGAGCAGCCAGACCGCGAGTCCGATCACGACGCCGACAACGAAGCTCGAGATGGTGACGGCCTTGAAGTACTGGCGCACCGCGAGCACGCCGTCGAGCACGACGGCCTCACCGAGGTCTCGCGGAAGTCCGAGGTGGTCGGCGAACCAGCGCACGATCGTCGCCCAGTCCGAGAGCATGTAGAACAGCATGAACACGCCGAGGAACGTGCCGAACAGGAATGCCACACTGCCCGAAAGGCCCGAGGAGAACGCTGAGAGCACGCCGCCCGCGGCGTTGCCGGCGACACCCTTGAGGCTGTCCGCGATCCTCGGGATCATCTCCGCGGGGATGTCCAACCTGTGCAGCGAGTCGCTCAGACTCTGCAACGCGGAGTCTATCGAGGAGGCGATCTGCGCGCTTTGGGTGAGCACTCCGCTCACGGTGATCCAGACCGTGCCCACGACCACCACGATCAGCGCGATGAGCACGATGAACGCCCCCAGGGCCCTCGGGACCCTGTGGTTCTCAAGGATGTCGACGGTCGGGGCGAACAGGATGCCGACGATGGCCGCGACTATGAGCGGGATCGTCAGTCCCGCGGTCGTGCTCACGAACCAGGCTCCAAGGGCGACCACGCCCGCGATCCCGAGAACCAGCCACGCGCGCACGCCGGTCTTGCGTAGTCCCGCCGGGGCATCGGCGAGCGCAGACGTCACGGGTTGGGGCTTCGGCCCGCTCATGTTCGCTCCGATCAGCTCGATCAGGGACGTTGTGGGTTCAGTATGCCCCACTTCGATGTATCATCGTTGCGTTCGGGACGAGCCAGAAGAACGGGGACACGCGTGCACGAGATCCGTTGGCACGGTCGTGGGGGCCAGGGCGCCGTGACGAGTGCGAAGATCCTCGCCGATGCCGCTTACCGCAGCGGCTTCGCGGGCGTCACATCCCAGCCGTCGTTCGGCGCCGAGCGCCGGGGGGCGCCCATCACCGCATCCACGCGGCTCGACGACGCTCCGATCAGGGTGCTCTCGCAGGTGACCGAGCCCGACATCGTGGTCGTGCTCGACGACTCGTTGCTGGAGGTCGGCAACGCCACCGCCGGCATGCGCCCGGGCGGCACCATCATCATCAACACCGTGAAGTCCGCCGCCGACCTCGGCCTAGGTGACGACATCCGCGTGGTCAGAAGCGACGTGACCGGCGCCGCCGAGTCGGTCGACCTCATAGTCGGCGGTCAGCCGATGGTCTCGACCGCGATCCTCGGAGCCATAGCGAGCGCTACCGGGCTCATCACGATGGACTCGGTCGAGGCGGCGATCGCGAAGGCGTTCAGCTCTTCGGCGGCCAAGAAGAACATCGAAGCCGCCAGGATCGCCTACGAGTGTACGCAGGCCTAGGACCGGGACGGAGAACCATGGCGATCGAACAGACCAAAGACCGTATCTCGATGTCCCGGCCCAGCGTGGGCGAGGCCGGGCGCACCGGCGACTGGCGCTCCAAGCGGCCGGTCATGGACGCGTCGGTCTGCCTTGCCGTGAAGCAGGACAAGGTCACGTGCCAGATCTGCTGGGCGCACTGCCCCGACTCGTGCATCGCCCGTGGCGTGCCGCCGACGTTCGATCTCGTGTACTGCAAGGGATGCGGCATATGCGCACAGGAGTGCCCGTCGGGCGCCATCGCGATGGTGCCCGAGGCCGAGCACGGGGTGTGCGACCTCTAGTGGCCGCCGGACTCGGATTCCGCGCGCAGGAAGCGCGCGAACAGCAGGTCGAGGGTCTCGACGTGTTCGGCGAGCCAGTCGGACAGTTTCTCGTGCAGCTCCTCGGCGGACACGGCGGTCCCCGTCTGGAACGCCTGGAACAGCCCGGCGGCCTCGGCGGCGAACGCGGCGTGGACCTCGCGCTGGCGTCTCAGGCCCGGGTACCCGGCGCGCTCCATGAGCGCCTCCTCGGCAGCGAAGTGCACGAGCGCGTAGCCGAGGATATCCTCGATGGTGGCCTCGAGCGCGTCCTGACCGTGGCCGGCGGCGATCGCGTCGCCCAGGCGGTCGATGCTTGCGATGAGCTCGCGATGCTGGCCGTCGGTCTCCGCGTCGCCGAAGAGCAGTTCGTCCCTGAGTTCGAGGTGCGCCATGGCCGGGACTCCGATCCGGGCGTCGTTGCAGGTGTTGCCAAGCATTGTGAGACGCCCGGCGGCGTTTGTCACCGTACGGGCGAGCCCCGCGCTGATGCCGACGCAAGGGGTATCGGGCCTGCGGGCCGCAAGCGGACGGGTGCACCGCACCCCGAGGAGGACATGTGAGCACAGGGACAGCGCAGGTCATGACCGGCAACGATGCGGCGGCCACCGCGGCCAAGTTGGCGCGCGTGCAGGTCGTGGCGGCGTATCCGATCACCCCCCAGTCGCCGGTCGTCGAGCAGATCTCGGCGTGGGTCGAGTCCGGCGAGTTGCCGGCTGAGTTCGTCGCGGTGGAGTCGGAACACTCTGCGCTCACGGTCTGCATCGGCGCCTCGACCGTCGGCGCGCGGACCTTCACCGCCACGAGCTCCAACGGGCTCGCGTACATGACCGAGCAGGTCTGGTGGGCCGCCGGAGCGCGACTGCCCATCGTGATGTGCATCGCCAACCGCGCCATGGCGGCCCCGTGGAACGTCCTCAACGATCAGCAGGACTCCATGAGCGTACGCGATGCCGGCTGGGTGCAGCTCTACTGCCGGGACAACCAGGAGATCCTCGACACCACCACCCAGGCCTTCCGGATCGCCGAGGAGCTCAGCGTGCCGGTCATGGTCTGCTACGACGGCTTCCTGCTCTCGCACACCGTCATGCCCGTCGAGCTTCCCGAGCCGGGCGCGGTCGACGGCTTCCTGCCGCCGCGCGCAGGCGCGCTGCAGATCGTGGACCCGGGCGATCCGCGCAACGTCGGCCCCGTCGTGATGGCCGACCCGCGCCCCGACGCCGAGGGCACGATGAGGCCCGCGTACATGGAGTTCCGCGCGCAGCACCAGGCGGCCCTGCTCGAAGCGCTCGCGGTGGTCCCGCGCGTCGACGAGGAATGGGGGGCCGCGATCGGCCGCACCTGGGGCGGGCTGCTCTGGGAGCACCTGCTCGACGACGCGGAGATCGTGCTCGTGGCCGCCGGCTCGATCGGCACGCAGCTCACGCTGGTGGCCGAACAGCTGCGCGAGGAGGGCGTGCGCGCCGGGGTCCTCGGCATACGCTGCTATCGGCCTTTCCCCGCCGAGGAGCTGGCCCGCAGGCTTGCGGGGCGCCGCCTGGCGATCGTGTTCGACAAGGCGTTGAGCTACGGCTACGAGGGCCCGATCTGCACCGACCTCAAGGCGGCGCTGTGCGGGGTCGATGACGCGCCGGTGGTGTACGGGACCGTGAGCGGTCTCGGAGGCCGCGACACGACCCCGGAGCACCTCGCGGACACCGTGCGCAGGGCCGTGGAGGACCTGGAGGACGGCGTGACCGCGCGTCCCGCTGAATGGATCAACCTCAAGCTGACGGGAGGCGCGCGATGACCCGCATCCTCGATCTTCCCGACACCGGATTCGTTCTGCCCGGGAACCGCGCTTGCGCGGGATGCGGCATCGGCATCGCCCTTAGGCAGATCACGGCGGCACTCGACGGCAAGCTGGTGCTCGTGAACCCGGCGAGCTGCCTGACGGTCCTGGGCGGCATGTATCCCACGTCGTCGGTGGACGTGCCGTGGGTCAACGTGGCGTTCCCGAGTACGGCCGCGGCCGCGAGCGGGATCGCGGCCGGGCTGCGGGCCACCGGACGCGCGGACGAGATGACCGTGCTCGCGATGGCGGGCGACGGCGGCACCGCCGACATCGGCATCCAGGCGCTGTCCGGCGCCGCTGAGCGCAACGAGGACTTCATCTACCTGTGCTACGACAACGAGGCGTACATGAACACGGGCACGCAGCGCTCGGGTTCGACGCCGCAGGGTGCGCGTACGACCACCACGTGGGCGGGCAAGCGCGAGAACCCCAAGGACCTCCCGGCGATCATAGAGGCGCACAACGTGGGATACGTCGCGAGCACCTCGGCCGCGTACCCGACCGATGTCTACGACAAGGTCGCCAAGGCGCGCACGCGCTGTGGACTGCGCTACATCCACATGAACACGCCCTGCCCGAGCGGCTGGTCCTTCGACCCCAAGGACACCGTGCGGATCGGCAAGCTCGCGGTCGACGCGGGACTCGTGGTGCTCTACGAGGTCGAGGACGGCGTGTTCCGGCTCACCGGTCGCTCCTCCGCGCTCGCCAAGGCCGGGCTGCGCGCGACCGTCGCCGAGTACGTGGCCACGCAGGGCCGCTTCCGCGGGATGTCCGAGGAGAACGTCGCCGAGATCCAGTCCTGGGTCGACGAGCGCTGGGCACGCTTTGTGAAGCGGGACGCGGGCTCGTAGCGTCCACAGCGATTGTGGATACTGTGGATTGTGTGGAAAACAGCAGGTCAGACGCCGTTTATCTCGCCGTTCTGCCGCTCGGCACGTTTCACGCGAAAGCGCTTGCATCCCGCATCGAGGGGGTGCAGTATTCGTTATGCGAGGTCGTTGAAGAACTCGGATGGGCTAGAACCGCAAGGTGAAGGTTCGTTCGGGGGACGCAGCGGCCTCGCACCTTTGTGCCCGGGGACGTCGGTGTCCTAGGGACGTCGCAGTGTGATCTCGTGGATCTCGGGATGAGCGAAGAACCGCAGCGGCAGAGTCACGACGCCCACGCCATGCGTCACGAGGATCGGCGTGCCCTCCTCGCGGACCCAGCCCGCGCGGTACCGCTGCCCGTACGCCGAGGGCACGATCGGCGCCATCATCCCGAGCGCGGTGAGCTGTCCGGCGTGCGTGTGCCCCGCGAGTGCGAGGTCCCATGTGCGGCCCGGGCCGTCGAGCTGCGTGGCGAACACGTCGGGGTTGTGGCTCACGAGCAGCGCGAACACATCGGCGGGGATACCGGCCGCCGCAGCACCCGCATCGGGACTCCCGGTGTCCAGGTCCTCGACGCCGGCGACCGCGATCTCCACATCGCCCTTCCGGACCATCGCCGAGGAGTTCTGCAGCAGCTCGAACCCCGAGGCCTCGAGTCCATCTCGCGCCCGGGTCGCGCCCTCCCAGGCGTCATGGTTGCCCATGACCGCGAACTTGCCGAGGGCCGCTTCGAACCGGGGCGCCTGCGCGTAGAACGTCTCCGGGCCGTTCGCCTGGCCGCCCACGTAGTCGCCGCCGAGCACGAGAACGTCGGGGTCGAGCGCGTTTACCTTGTCGACGAGTGCCGCCATGCCGCGTGGTCCCATGAACCGCCCTGCGTGTATGTCCGCGAGGAACACGATCCGCACGCCGTCGAACTCCGCCGGGACGCGCTCCGAGGTGATCTCGTCGCGCGTGATCCGTACGTAGCGCGCTTCGAGACTCGAGTAGGTGATGAACGCGAGCAACGCCACCGATGCCACCGCGAGTGCGATGCGCAGCGGGGAGGCGGTAAGCCATGTCGTGAGCGCGGAGAGTCCCATGAGCGAAGTCCACATGCAAGCATTCTGCCACTACGCGCGTCCTGCGAATCCGTCACCGACAAGACACACCGAGGTCGGCTCCTCGGTATAAGATGGTGGGGTGCGGCGCCGGTTCGGTGTCCGCGCGCAGATGTTCGCGGCCTTCGGTCGCTCAAGCGGAAGGACGGTGATGGCGCTGAGGCGTTCCATCTCCCTGAGGGTACTCGTGGCGCTCACGCTGGCGTTTCCCGTCGTGATGAGCCCAACCGCAGCCTACGCGTACGCCACCGACGTCTATGAGGCGGCTGCGGGCGACGACACTCCTTTGACGGCGCGTGACATGACCACCGCTATGGACGAGGCCGGCACCACCGGCGGCTTCGGCGAGGCCCCGTCCACCGAGAGTCACACGTTCGATACCGTCAACGACGTCACCGCCACGAGTGACGAGGACTGGATCAAGTTCACCGTCACCTCCACCGACATCGACGCCGGCTACAGCTACATCATCGAGGCGGCCGCCGTCGACGGACTCGTCGACCCGGTGATCGAACTCTACGGTCCGGCCGCCTCTTCGGCTGACGTGGACCCCACCGACGTCTCGCTCCTGGGACCCAGCATCGAGGCGACCGCATTCACCGAGACCGATCCGGCTGCGCTCGTCGCCAACGACGAAGGCCCGTGGTTCTCGATGACCTCCGCGTCGCTCTCGTTCGTCCCGGACGCGGCAGGCACGTACTACGTGCGTATCCGGCCGTACTACCAGTACGAAGGCAATCCCGATCTGCCCGCCGGTTTCGTCGGGGGTGAGGGTCGCTATACGCTCAGGGTCAAGAACGGGCAGTTCACGCGTCTCGCGGGCGCGAACCGTATCGACACGGCCGTCGCGATCAGCAGGGAGCGCTTCCAGTCGCGGTCGCCCGCTTCCGGCGCCGTCGTGCTCGCCAACGGCTACGGTTTCGCCGACGCCTTGGCCGGCAGCACCCTGGCCGGTGTCCTTGGCGCACCGGTGCTTCTCACGCCGGCGAACGCACTTCCGGCGAGTGTGGCGGCCGAGATCAAGCGCCTCGGCGCGGACACGGTCTACGTGCTCGGCGGCCCTGCGGCCGTGCAGACCGCCGTTCTGACCTCGATCACCGGCCTCGGGGCCACGCCGGTCCGGGTCTACGGCGCCGATCGCGTCGCGACGGCGATAGCCGTGGCGGGCAAGGCCGCCGAGCTCGCACCCACCTCATCGGTCGCGTTCGTGGTCAACTCGCGCAACTTCCCCGACGCGCTGGCCGCGTCACCCATGGCGGCGCGCAACGGCGCCCCTGTGCTGCTGACCGCTGCCGAGACGCTCGACCCCGACGTGACGGCAGCGCTCCAGGACCCCGATCTCGGGATCACGGACGTGGTGATCGTGGGTGGGGCGACCGCGGTGAGCAACACGGTCGCGACGCAGATATCGACACTCCTCGGCGGAAGCAGCCATGTGCGCAGGATCGCCGGGGACACGCGCTACGAGACCGCCCGCGACTTCGCGGTCTGGGCCACGGGTACCCAGACGGGTTCCCCGCAGGTCGGCACCGTCGCCGCACCGGACGCGCTCGAGACCCTCGAGTTCGCTCGCATCGGCGTCGCGTGCGGCACGAACTTCCCCGACGCGCTTGCGGGCGGCGTCTTCTGCGGTCTCGCCGGCTCACCGATCCTGCTGACGCCGAGCACGACCGTCTCGCCGTACCTGCTCGACTGGGCGGGGACCATGCCTGCCGGCTCCGATTACTGGTTCGCGAGTGACCTCGCCATCCTGCGCTCGTACGTGTTCGGCGGGACGAGCGCCGTGAGCTATGGCGTGCACATGCTGCTCGACACGTTCTCAGGCCCAGCGTTCTAGGACGATCAGAAGGGGAGTCGACCGTGATCAACACCATCCTGTCTCGCCGAGGAACCCTCGTGCGCGTCGCGTGCGCGATCTCGCTTCTCGCCGGGTTGGCGGTCCCGGCGGGCGCGTACGCGGGCGTCGCCGACGACAACGTGTTCGCGCTCGCGCCTGGTCTCGCGCCGATCCAGCAGACGGGCGACCTCAACGCCGGACTCGACAACGTCGACCGCTTCTTTGTCGATCTTGCCGAAGACCAGGTCCTCACGCTGGATCTGAGCGGCACGCCGGCGTACATGGACTTCGACCTCTCCCTGTACTCTCCCGACGTCGCCACGGCCGACCCGGGCAAGGAGGAGTTCTATCTCGTCACACGCTCCAAAGCACCCGACACAGCGACCGAATCGATCGCGTATCTCGTGCCGCCCGGAGGTGACGGTCGCTACTTCGTCGAGGTGAGCTCGCAGGGCGGCGCGATAGGCGCATACGTGTTGGACTGGGCCCTGGACTCCGGCGTCGGGGACGCGGTCCGGCTCTCCGGTACTGATCGCTATGCCACGTCGGCCGCTGCGAGCAGGTCGAGCTTCACCACCTCGACCGCGGTCGTGATAGCCAGCGGCGCGAACTTCCCCGACGCCTTGTCGGCAGCGGGTCTCGCGGGCGCGCTCGGCGCGCCGGTCCTGCTGGTACCGCCCACCGCCGCGGCCGACGACGCACGAATGGCCGCTCTGTACTCCGAGATCACGCGTTTGGGCGCCAAGGACGCGTATGTGATCGGAGGCTCCTCGGCGGTCGGCGACGCAGTCTACAGCCAGATCGAGAGCTGGGTGGCCAGCCTCGAGCGCATCCCGGGATCGACGCGCTACGAGACGGCGCGCAACGTGGCGCTCAAGATCGATGAGATCAACGGCTCCGCTTCCACGGCCGCCTTCGTCGTCAGGGGTGATTCGTTCGCCGACGCGCTGGCGGTCTCGCCGTTCGCGTACTCGCAGGCGATGCCGATCCTGCTCACCCCGTCGGGCACACTCGACGGGTTCTCGAAGTCATACCTCGACACCTACAACATCGCGGGCGTCTATATCGCCGGCGGTACGGGTGCGGTCTCGACCGCAGTGGCCTCGGCGCTCGATGCGCTGAACTCAGGTACCACCGACGTGGTCCGTATGGATGGCGCGACCCGCTACCAGACCGCCGCGCATGTCGCATCCGACGGTATCGACAGGGGCTGGGGCGACTGGTCGCGAGTCGGGCTCGCCACGGGAGCGAACTTCCCCGACGCGCTTTCCGGCGGCGCGGCTCTCGGCACCCGCGGTGGCGCGTTGCTGCTGACCGCGGGGACGGAGCTCTCGGCGCCCGCCTCCGACGCCATCGATGCGAATGCCGGCCCGGGCTGCATGGCCATCGTGCTCGGGGGCGCTTCCGCCGTGTCGGATTCCGTGATGGATTCGGTGAGAGCACTTCTGCCATAGCTTTCCATACTCTAGACTCATAACCACTGATCCATCGTCGACTGGGGGACCACCTTGGAACGTCACGTCTCGCGCTGTCTGCGTCTGTTCGTCACCGTGATCCTTGCGGTATCGCTCGTTCCCGCTGCCGCGTTCGCGGCGCCCGCTCAGACCGACTCGAGCGTCGGCTCTTCGGCGGGACTCGGACGGGGTCCGGGCATCCGGGCCAGTGGCGTCCTGCCGCTCGCTGCCGATGACGACATCCCCGGCGTGGCACTTGGCGCTTCACCGGTGTCCTCCTCGCTCAACCCGGACGCGGACGACTACGTCGACGTCTACAGCTTCACGATGGCTCCCGGACAGGTCTTCTCCGCCGAACTCGCCATGCCCGCGGGTCGATCCTTCTACATGGAGCTGTTCGATTCGACCGGCTCCACGGTCTACGACTACGAGGGTCTCATCGAGCAGTCACTGCCGTGGGACGCGACGCACGACAGGATCCACACCGCCACCTCGAACAGCGCCGGCGGCACGTACTACCTGGTCGTGTGGTGGGGTGACGAGAATCCTGCCTACGGGGCGTACACCCTGACATGGCAGAAGTACACGCGCTCGGGCGACGATGACGTCGCGGGTGCGACGAGCCCGGGCGCATCGCCTGTCGCGGGTTCGCTCGATTGGCGCACAGACCCCTCGGACGTCTACAGCTTCGACCTGCTCGACGACGAGGTGCTCACGCTCACCCTGAGTGCCGGCAGTGGCGCTGCGTCGACCGCCTACCCCGTGGGTGGCTTCTCGATGTATGCCTATCCGGCGGGGACCACGACCGTCTGGGGAGACGTCCCCACGTGGGGCGCGAACACGCTCGATGGCGGGACGAACTCGGTCACCAAGTCCTACTACTGTCCGCCGGGGGGCGCGGGGACGGTGTTCGTTGAGCTCAACACCGGTATCTCCGCTGCGAACTACAACCTCGCGTGGAGCATCTCCGATCCGAGCACGGTGCGTCTCTCCGGATCCAACCGCTATGAGACCTCGCTTGAGATCAGCAAGGCGAACTTCGCCTCCTCGGGTACCGCCGTGCTCGCTTCAGGCACGAGCTTCGCCGACGCGTTGTGCGCGTCCGGCCTTGCCGGTGCGCTCGATGCGCCGTTGCTGCTGCTGCCTCCCAAGATCCTTGACGGAGGCTTCCTCACAGACGACGGCCGTGCGTTCCGCAATGAGTGTATGCGCCTTGGCGTGACGCAGTTCGCCGTCGTGGGCGGCGTCGCGGCGATCTCGGCCGAGGTGCTCGACGACGCGAAGCTCGTGACGGGGGTGTCGACGTCGACCCGCTACTCCGGCACCGACCGCTACGCCACATCCGCTGTGGTCATGAACAAGATCGTGAACCTCAACGGCGGCCCCACGGACGTCGCGCTCATCGCTCGTGGTGACAAGTTCGCCGACGCGCTTGCGGCGGCGCCGTATGCGTACGCCAACGGCTACCCGATACTCCTGACCAGGACCGACGCGCTCCCGACCACGGTGCGCGGATCGCTTCAGAGCGCCGCTCCCGCGACGGCGTACGTGCTCGGCGGCACCTCGGCGGTCAACGGCGCCGTCTTCGCCGACGTGGATTCGATCGTGGGCACCGTCGAGCGCAAGGACGGTGCTGACCGCTACGCCACAGCACTGAACTTCGCGACGTTCGTGGTCGACGATCTCGGCGAGGCTTCGTGGGCGCAGGTCGGACTCGCGACGGGCGTGAACTTCCCCGACGCGCTGTCAGGCGGCGCCGCGATGGGTTCGCGCGGCGGCGTTCTGCTGCTCACGCCCCCGGATGCGCTCAATCCCGCGGTGGGCGCCAAGCTCACCGACGAGGCGGCCGGGATCGAGCGTGTGTCGATCTTCGGCGGGACCGCCGCGGTGAGCGCGGCCGTGCGTAGCCAGGTCGAGGCGATTCTGGCGCCGTGACGGATGCGCACGTCGGGCGGGCCTGACGTCTCAGTCGCGCCTTGACCGTCCGAGCGGCGGTGAGTACCATGTTCCAGCACTGCATGGCCAGGTAGCTCAGTTGGTAGAGCAGCGGATTGAAAATCCGCGTGTCGGCGGTTCAAGTCCGTCTCTGGCCACCATACGAACCGCCGAGGAGCCGTCCCAGCGGGGCGGCTCCCTTCTTGCGCACATGCATCACGCGCCGCAGGGCCCGTTCGGGGTATCTACCGTGCAGGCGCGCGATAGCCACGGTGCGCTCATTCGGGATCTGCGGGGGAGGCGGACGCGATAGACATCCTCGATGCCAGGACCGTGGTGCTGGTGTACGCCGTGATCGCTGCCCTGTGCCTGGGTGTGATGGGCTCATTGTGGCGCAGCAGCCGTACGCTCATCGCGGGCATCGATCTCTGGCTCGCCGACTTCGTACTCCACTTCGTGGCGATGCTGCTCATCGCGCTCCGGGGCCTGATTCCCGACTTCGTGTCGATCATCGTGGCGAACGTGTTGATAATCTTCGGTACGATCCTGTTGCTGATCGGGCTCGAGCGGTTCGTGGGCCGCGAGGGGCCGCAGCTCCAGAACTGGCTGTACCTCGTGGCCTTTAGTGGTGTCCAGGCGTACTTCATGTACGTGGACCCGAATCTGCACGCGCGCAATATCAACATGGCCGTTGGCCTCATCGTACTCTGCGGACAGCTGGCATGGCTCATGCTCGGGCGGACCGGGCCCGATATGCGCAACGTGACCCGAGGAGCCGGGCTCGTGTTCGTGGCGTTCTGCGTCACGAACATCGGGAGGATCGCTGTCACGCTGGGCGAGCAGACTTCTCAGGACCTCTTCCGCTCGAGTCCGCCCGATACGCTCGCGATCCTCGCATATGCCCTGCTCTACATGCTCCTGACGTTCGCGCTTCTGCTCATGGTGGGGCGCTATCTGCAGCGCGAACTCCGTCGGGATATCGCCGAACGCGAAGTCGCCGAAGCGCGCGCTAAGGACAGCGAGGCCCGATTCGCCGCGGCGTTCCACGCGGTGCCTGACGCCATCATCCTCAGCTCGTTCCCCGACGGGCGGATCATCGAGGTCAATGATGGCTTCGCCGACCTGAGCGGCTACACGCGCGACGAGGCACTCGGTGAAACGGCGGTCGAGCTGCGGTTGTGGCACGACAACGACGAGCGCGATGCGCTCCTACGAGACCTGGCGCGGGACGGCGCGGTCTCCGAGCGAGAGTGCCGGTTCGTGCGCGCCTCGGGTGAGCTGTTCCCCGGCTTGGTCTCCTCGGCGCTTGTCACCATCAACGGCCAGCAGTGCGTCCTCTCGGTCATCCACGACGCCACCGCGCGCAAGCGCTCCGAGGAGGAGATCCTCCGTCTCAACGCGGAGCTTGAGCAGCGCGTCAGCGAGCGAACCCAGAGCCTCATGGAGCGCAATCAGCAGCTGCTGGAGGCGAACCTGCGGCTCGACGAGGCCACGCGCGCCAAGAACCGGTTCCTCGCCTCCATGAGCCACGAACTCCGGACTCCCCTGAACTCGGTCATCGGCTTCTCCGGCATGCTCGCGGCCGGCATGGTCGGCGAGTTGACCGAGGAGCAGGTCAAGCAGATTCAGATGATCAACACCTCGGGGCAGCACCTGCTCGAGCTTGTCGATGAGGTCCTCGACTTGTCCGCGGTCGAGTCCGGCGCCACCCGCGTCCAGTACACCGAGATCGAGGCGGCGCCGTTCCTGGCGGCGGTCATCGATTCGGTGCGGCCCATCGCGGAGCGCAAGGGCCTCGACCTGTTCCTGGACGTGACTGAAGACATCGCCGACCTGCGCACAGACCGCGTCCGTCTCAGGCAGGTGTTGCTCAATCTCTTGGGCAACGCGGTGAAGTTCACCGACGCGGGAAGCGTGACACTCCGGGTCCGCGACGATGGGGTCATATCACTGAGTGTCATCGACACCGGGCGCGGCATCTCCGCCGCCGACCTCGAGCATGTGTTCGAGGACTTCTATCAGGTCGCGGTCGACGGCGATGCGAAGTCCGAGGGCGCGGGACTCGGCCTCGCGCTCTCGAGGCGCTTCGTCGAGATGCTCGGGGGAACGCTCACCGTGACGAGTGAGCCCGGCACGGGTTCGACGTTCACCGTGACCCTTCCGCGCTAGCGGTCTCGATACGCCGCCGGGGCGGCCCTACGCGTGCACCGTGACTGTTTCCGCAGGTGGGGTGGCGCATGCTATCGTTTATGCGCTGGAATTCGAGCGGACCCGCAACCCTGTGGTGGACCGAAGTCGGGAGCGCGCCCTGATCATGCGTCGAGTCGGACGGAGTGCAAGCGTCCTGGTGGTCGTCGCGATGCTCGTGAGCATCGTGCCGTCCGCGTTCGGCGCACCCGCGACCGCGACGCCGCCGACCACGGCCGCCATCGAGGCCAAGAAGGCCGAGGAGGCCGCGGCGCGCGCCGAACTGGAGAAGATGCGGATCGCTCTCGCCGAGGAGGTCCAGGACTACCTGAAGCTCACCCGGCTCCTCGAGTCCACCCGTGTCGAGATCTCCGAGGTCGCGACAGAGATCGCGCAGGCGGATGCGGACCTCGAACGCACCAAGCAGGCGATGATCGACCGGACGGTAGAGGTCTATCGCGGCCGCCAGGTCGGGATGCTCGAGATCCTGCTCGACGCGCGCTCCATCCAGGACCTCATGATGCGGCTCAACTATGTGAGCGCTATCAACTCGCACGACTCACGGCTCATGAGCGAGCTACGCCTCGCCCGCAACGAGAGTGCGTTTCTGCACGAGAGCTTGAGCGTCCGCGAACAGCGGCTCTCCGATCTGCACGAACAAGCAGAACTCAAACAGCAGAAGATCGAGGCCGACATCGATGCTCAGCAAGCAAAGGCGACCGCCATCGGCGCCGACCTCGCAGAGATGATCCGTGTGGCCGAGACGCAGGCGGTGTACTCGGGAGGCGCACCCGGCACCGCCTACAACCCCGACATCCTCATCTCGGACGCGAACTACCGCAACGCAGGCGCCATGAGCGTCGAGCAGATACAGTCCTTCCTCGAGCAGCAGCCGGGAACACTGGCCACCTACCGGGCAAAGGACCACAACGGCGTGGAGAAGTCCGCGGCGCAGATGATCGCGGAAGCCGGCGCCGGATGGGGAGTGAGTCCCAAGGTCATCCTCGTCTCGCTCCAGAAGGAGCAATCGCTGCTTTCCAAGAAGAGTCCGAGCCAGAACGCGTATGACTGGGCCATGGGATGTGGCAAGGCCGACAGCCGTACCTACTATCAGTACCAGGGCTTCGGGAACCAGATCTGGTGGGGCGCCCAGAAGCTCGACAAGAACGCCGGCCCCTGGCACGCGGGCATCGAGATGAACATCGACGGCAACCTCGTCCGCCCGGCGAACTCCTCGACATACTCCCTGTACAAGTACACGCCGCACCTGCGCGGCACCATGTCGTTCTGGCTCCTGTACTGGCGCTACTTCGGGGACCCGATCGGCTAGCAGGATGCTGGATCTCGGAATCGGGCGATTTTCTGAATTTATCTAAAGGCCAATCACCTTTAGGGCGATAGTCATTCTGAGACACATCGTCGGGGGAGTCGTGTTGGGGGTCACAGTACGTCGCACGAGCGGTGCCGCACGCATCGCGATCACGGGGGCCGCGTCGGTGAGAGACGTATCCGAGGTGTATGCCGCTCTGCTCTCGGCTCTTGCCGATTCTCGCAACGTTCGGCTGGATCTCAGCGGCGCCTCATCGATGGACGCCGCCGTCGCGCAACTGATCGTCTCGGCGCGTACATCATTCGAGTCAGCGGGGAGGACCATGGAACTCATCGATCCCCAGGGGTTGAATGCCAGGGTCTTTCCGGGCGTATGCGAGGAGCCGCGCAGGTAGGCGGTCACGTATCAGGGACACAGGAGAAGACATGTCAGGTAAGACGGTGCTGCTGGTCGATGATTCCACGGCCGTGCGCAAGGCGGTCGCCCTCATGCTCACGAGTTCCGGGTTTGACTGCGTGGAGGCCGCTGACGGATCCCAAGCGCTCGAGATCATATCCGCGAAGCACGTGGACGTGGTCCTGACCGATCTCAACATGCCGGTGATGAACGGCTATCAGTTCATCGATGCGCTCCGCCAGACCGAAGCGCATCGATTCACGCCGGTGCTCGTGCTGACCACTGAGTGCCGCGATGAAGTCGCGAGCACGCTTAAGCGCTCAGGAGTGACCGGGGTGCTGCAAAAGCCCATCGAGCAAGAGAGCCTGCTCAAGGCTTTGCGCAGGTCGGGGGTCTGACCGCCATGGCCCGGAGGTTCCTGTGAGCGCTCAAGAGGACCTGCTCCAGGTCTTTCACGAAGAAGTCGACGAGTTGCTGGGTGAACTCGAGGGCGTGCTGCTCGCGCTCGAGTCAGGCGCAGGTGACCCTGGTCTACTCGACTCGGCCTTCAGGGTTCTGCACACCATCAAGGGCACCTGCTCGATGTATGACTATCGCGATGCCGCGAGCCTTGCTCACGAGGTGGAGACGCTCTTTGCCAGAGCGCGCGAGGGCTCTCTGCGGATCGATGCCGACCTGGTGGGTCTCGCCCTGCGGGCGCGAGACGCGATCGCGGACCTGGTAAGCGGTTCCCAGGAGCAGGCGACATCGACTCGCGCGATGACGCAGGTACTCATGGACCGACTGCAGGAGTTCGCGGCTGACGCCGCCGGCGGATACTGCGACCCGGAAGCGCCGGCCCCGGCTCTTGACGACTCGGAGGGCGGCCGCGAGGCCTTCTACCGCATCCACCTGCACCCGCGCGGCGATCTGTTCGGCCGCGGGGTCAATCCCGCAGGGATCCTGGATGAGCTCATCTCACTCGGGTCGGCGGAGGTCGTGGTCGACATCACGCGCGTGCCGCCGCTCGAGGAGATCGACCCGATCCAGTGCTACCTGTACTTCGAGATCATGTTGCGCACCGCAGAGGGCTTGCCCACGATCGAGGACGCTCTCATGTTCCTCGACACCGGCGAGTACACGATCGAGGAGGTCTCTGCGAACGCCACGCCCCGAGACGACGACGCGCATTCGGCCGCTACCACGCGAGCCCGCACACAAGGCCGCGGCGTCCGCGTGAGTGACGAGCGGCTCGACGAGCTCGTCAATCTGGTCGGTGAGATGGTGACGGCGCAGGCTTGGCTCCGTGATGCGGTCGGAGAATCGGGCGATCAGCGCCTCATTGATATCGCCGAGGAACTCGGGGCACTCACGCATGGGCTGCGTGAGAGCGTGTTGGGGATGCGGATGGTTCCGATCGGCACCATGTTCGGCAGACTCAGCCGCTATGTCCGTGATCTGTCAAAGGAACTCGGCAAGGATGTCGTCCTCGAGACCGAGGGTGGTACCGCGGAACTCGACCGCGGCGTGATCGAGCGTATCGAAGAACCCCTCCTCCACCTGATTCGCAACAGTCTCGATCATGGCATCGAACTGCCGGCCGAGCGCAGGAAGGCCGACAAGCCTGAGCGCGGCACGATCCGCCTGGGTGCGTTCCACTCCGGTGGCAGTATGTATGTGCGCATCTCGGATGACGGGCGGGGAATCGACATCGATGCCGTGCGGCAGCGGGCGGTCGCCGCGGGCGAGATCACGCCCGACGAGCACATATCTCCCGAGCGCCTCGCGGAACTCGTGTTCGGCGCAGGATTCACAACGGCCGAGCGTGTCACCGCGGTCTCCGGACGTGGGGTCGGTCTCGATGTCGTTCGCACGACCGTCGAGGACCTGCAGGGTTCGGTCGAGCTCGAGGCACGCTCCGGCGCCGGCGTCACGGTCACCGTCCGTCTGCCTCTGACTCTCGCGATCGTGGACGGCCTGCTGGTGGCCGCCGGCGACGAAGTCTACGTGCTTCCGCTTGCGAACATCGAGGAGTGTGTGGAGCTCTCCACGAACGCCGGCTGGGAGCAGCATGGCCGCGACTTGCTCGATGTCCGTGGCGACATCGTGCCCTTCGTTCGGTTGCGCGAGTTCTTCGGTGTGCCGGGAGGTATGCCGGCCGAGGAGATCGCGGTGATCGCCAACATCGACGGTGAGAGGTTCGGGATCGTCGTCGACCTCGTCGTCGATCGTCTGCAGGTCGTCATCAAGACCCTGGGTCGAGCGGTGAGGCGAACCGAGGGTGTCCTGGGCGCGACGATGCTCGGCAACGGCTCGGTCGCCCTGATCGTGGATGTCGGGCAGGTCGAGCGCCTGTCCGGAGTCCAGGCACGACTGATACTCGGCGGTTCATCCGCCGGCACTGCGGAGAAAGGGGGCCCCTAGGGTTGGGGCATCCGACGCGTGGTCCCGGCGCCCGAGCGGCGCGTACCGGCTTCTAGACGGAGGTAGTGATGAAGTTCGCGAATCTCAAGATACGGTGGAGACTAGGACTCGGATTCGGCCTGGTGGTCCTTCTGGTCGTCGCGTACTGCGCGAACGTCTGGTTCACCCTGAATTCACTGAATCAGCTTGAGCAGGAACTGCAGGACCAGTATTCCGAGGCGACCTCGGCGCGCGAGCTGCGCTCAGATGAGCGCGCGATCGCGATCGCGATCCGCGAGGCGATGATCGACCAGGATGCCGGGGCGGCGCAGGCGCCCATCGCCGAGGCCACGGCCGATTTCGACGCACGGTTCGAGATCCTTGCCGAGAATGCCGACCAAGAGGCCGACATCAAGGAAGGCGAAGCGATCAAGGCCGGTTTCGACGCCTATCTGGCGATGATCGAGGAGCAGTTGCTGCCTGCGATCGCGGGGAAGCAGGATCCTGAGGCCATCGATGAGATCTCGGACTCGGCCGATGAGATCAGACTCCAGTTGGACGAGTCACTCGCGACGCTCGTCGAGGTCACGGCCGCCGAACTCGATGAGACATCGGCAACCTTCAACGCCCAACTCCAGCGAGCCGTGATGGTCACTTTGGGGACCGGTGTCTTGCTCGTACTCGTCTCCGCGTTCGTCGCCGCTTTCATCACCCGCAGCATCGTGATACCGCTCGATGCCGCTGTGGTCGTGACCAGGACGCTTGCGGACGGTGACCTCACGGTCGAGGTCGCTGCCGGAGGTGAGGACGAGATATCGCAGTTGCTCGATGCGATGGGCAGTATGGCGGAGCGTCTGCGCGTCGCCATCCTCGACATCCAGGGGATCTCGTTCGGTGTGGCCGATGGCGCGGCTCAAACGAGCTCCGCAAGCCAGCAGCTCGCCCAAGGCGCCGCAGAACAGGCGGCGACGGCGGAGCAGGTCTCGGCGGCGATGGAGGAGATGGCGGCCACGGTGCGCCAGAACGTCGATAACGCGACGGACACCGAGCGTATCGCGATGCGCTCGGCTACGTCGGCTGAGGAGAGCGGCGAGGCCGTGGGTCGCACGGTCGCGGCGATGAAGTCGATCGCCGAGCGTATCGTCGTGATCGACGACATCGCGCGACAGACCAACCTCCTCGCGCTGAACGCCGCGATCGAGGCCGCCCGTGCGGGCGAGCATGGCCGCGGATTCGCAGTCGTCGCCGCAGAGGTGCGCAAGCTCGCCGAGCGGAGTCAGGTGGCTTCTGCGGAGATCACCAAGCTCGCCTCCACCAGCGTCGAGATCGCTGAGACCGCCGGCGCGCAACTCGGGCAGATCATCCCGGAGATCCGCCAGACAGCGGACCTGGTCAAGCAGATCACGGCCGCGAGCGCCGAGCAGGGGCGCGGGGCGGAGCAGGTCGCGAGCGCCCTGTTCCAGCTCGAACAGGTCGCGCAGGAGAACGCCAGTTCCTCCGAGGAGATGGCCTCGACATCCGAGGAACTCGCCGCACAGGCCGAGCGCCTGCGAGAGGCGATCTCCTTCTTCCGCGCCGAGCGCAGAAGCGCTCGTCCCAAGGCTGAAGACGCTGCAGCATCCTCCGACCAGCCCGGCTTCCGCGCTACGGACCCGGGTGTTGCCGATGCCGGGGTGCAGATCGTCCTGGAAGACGACAACGAGGCGCTCGACAGCGAGTTCGAGAGATACTGACGGCGGCCGAGGAGCATCGCGATGAGCACTCTGAACGCATACGACGACGGGCGTTCCGTCAGCCAGTTGCTGTCCTTCGTCCTCGACGACGAGGTGTTCGCGGTCAGCGTCTCCCATGTCAGGGAGATCCTGGACCGTACCGACACGACGCGGATCCCTCGGATGCCCGCGTTCATGCGCGGCGCACTCAACGTGCGGGGTTCGGTCGTTCCGGTGGTCGACCTCCGGGTCAAGTTCGGCCTGCCGGCCACAGAGGTCACCGTGGACACGTGCGTCGTCATCGCCGAGGTCTCGGTCGATGGCGAGACCACAGTGCTCGGAGCCCTGGTCGACGCGGTGCGCGACGTGTTCGAGGTCGGGCCGGAGGATCTGTCGCCGCCCCCCAGGATGGGCACGAAACTGGACACCCAGTTCATCGAGGCCATGGCCCGGCATGAGGGGGAGTTCATCATCGTTCTCGACATCGACCGGGTTCTCTCGGCGGATGAGATCATCGCGCTGCGCGACAGCGTGGCCGATGACCCCGTCTCGGCCAAGCCCCGGGGTCTCAAGCGCGGTGCGGACAAGGGGGCGTCATAGCACGTGCTCCAGCTCGTCGACACGTTGACGGACCGCGACTTCATGCGGGTGGTCTCATTCCTGGGCGATGAGGCCGGGATCCATCTGAGCGAGCACAAGCGCGAGATGGTCCAGGCACGGCTCGCAACCAGGATCAGGGCGCTCGGTGTGGACGGCTACTCCGAGTACATCCGCTATGCGCTGGACTCCGAGATGAGTGTCGTGGAGCGCCCTAGGCTGGTCGACGCGCTGACCACGAACAAGACCGAGTTCTTTCGGGAGAGCGACCATTTCGATTTCCTGATCGCGGAGGCGATCCCGAGACTGGTCGCGGTCCAGCCGGCTTTGGAGCACGGAGTGCTGCGCGTCTGGTCCGCGGCGTGTTCGACGGGCGAGGAGCCTTACACCATCGCCATGCTTCTCGCCGACCGCCTTGCGCAACACGGGGGTCCGGACTACTCGATCTTCGGTACGGACATCTGCAGCGACGCGCTTGCGACGGCGCGCAGGGCGGTCTACTCGACTGAGCGCATCGCCCCGGTCCCGGAGGCGCACAGGCAGCGCTACCTGTTGCGATCGAAAGACCCCACTCGTCGTGAGTATCGCGTCGTCCCGGAGTTGCGTAGGCACATCAGGTTCGCGCGGGCCAATCTCGTGAAGGATCCGGCGCCATTCGCCGGCCAGTGCGATGTGGTGTTCTGTCGGAACGCCCTCATCTACTTCGATCGTCAGGTGCAGGCCAAGGTGATCACACGCCTTTCGCGCGCCTTGCGACCCGGGGGATACCTGTTCCTCGGCCATGCGGAGACCCTGCAAGGATTCGATGCGCCGTTCGATCTGGCGGCGCCAGCGGTGTACCGGCGCCGGCCGTGAGTGCGGCCGCTCCCGTCAGGGTGCTCATAGTCGACGACTCCGCGGTCGTGCGACGGACGCTCGAACGCCTTCTGTCCGCTGAACCCGACATCCGGGTGGTGGGGACGGCGGCCGACCCATACGAGGCGGTCGAGTCGATGCGACGCCACGCACCCGACGTCATCATCCTGGACATCGAGATGCCGAGGATGGACGGACTGACCTTCCTCGCCAAGATCATGCGCCAGCATCCGCTCCCGGTGATCATCTGCTCATCGTTCGTCGGCCCGGGCAAAGGCGAGGCGCTTCTTGCGCTGGAGCGCGGTGCGGTCGAACTCATCGAGAAGCCTCGCGTCGGTACGATCGGCTTCCTCGAGGAGTCTCGCGTCCGCGTGGCCGATGCAGTGCGCGCCGCGGCGGCGGCCCGCATGGACCGGCATCCCGCATCGCGCGCGCCCGATATGCGGCCTTCGCGGCCAGCGCGCAAGAGTCGACCTCCGCAGGGTGCCCCCGAACGACTCGTCGTGATCGGGGCGTCGACCGGCGGCACGGAGGCGCTGCGCTTGGTCTTCGAGCAACTCCCGCCGGATGTCGCGGGTATCGTGGTCGCGCAGCATATGCCCCCGCGCTTCACGGCGGCGTTCGCGACCCGGCTCGGCGAGCTGTCGAGTCTGAGTGTCTCAGAGGCGGTCGGGGGCGAGCGCATCGTTGCTGGAAGCGCGTTCGTCGCTCCCGGTGATCGTCACGTGATGGTCCGTCAGGACCGGGACGGTCTTCATGCCGTGGTCACCGACGACCTTCCGGTCAATCGCCACCGTCCGTCGGTCGATGTGCTGTTCCGCTCCGCAGCCATGGTCGCGGGTGCGAAGACCCTCGGCATACTGCTTACCGGCATGGGCGCCGACGGCGCAGCGGGCCTGCTCGAGCTCCGTCACTCGGGGGGAAGGACCATTGCGCAGGACGAGGCCACCTCCGTCGTCTACGGTATGCCGGGAGCGGCCGCGGCGCTCGATGCTGCGGACGCCATACTCCCCATACAGGACATCGCCGAGGAGATCGTGCGCTGGTCGAGCGGATAGCCGGCGTGATGCCGTCTGGACACCCTACGGCGCAACCGCCAGAGTACGCGTGTGGATTCCTCGGCATACATAGCGGGCCTCGCCATCGGTGCGAGCCTCATCATCGCGATCGGCGCGCAGAACGCGCTCGTCCTCAAGCAGGGCCTCAAGCGTGAGCACGTCTTTGCCGTGTGCGCGGTCTGCGTCGCGGTCGACTGGACGCTCATCACGATGGGCGCGGGCGGCTTCGGGACGCTCATCGCGATGTTCCCGTCGGTCACCGTCATCGCCGCATGGGCGGGCGCCGCGTTCCTGGGCGTCTACGGCGCGCTCTCGTTCCGCTCGGCGCTACGGCCCCAGACCCTGTCCGCCGAGGAGTCGAGCGCCGCACCCGGGGCCACGTTGCGCGGCGTGCTGCTCACGACCCTCGCGGTGAGCCTGCTCAACCCGCACGTCTACCTCGACACCGTGGTCCTGCTCGGAAGCATCGCGGCGCAGTACGGGTCCGACGCACGCGTCTGGTTCGTGCTCGGAGCGTGCACCGCCTCGGCGCTGTGGTTCTTCGGGCTCGGCTATGGTGCCCGGCTCCTCGCGCCGTTGTTCGCGCGCAAGGCCGCGTGGCGGGTGCTCGACGCCGCGATCGGGGTCGTGATGTGGTCGATCGCGTACTCGCTGCTCAGAGGCGTGCTCTAGCGCCTAGAGGTACTGCCAGACGTCGTCGATGCCCGCCTCGGCGGCTGGTACCGCCTCCACGATGGTCCGCGCGTGGGCGCCCGTGTCGGCGTCCATGAGCCGCAGGTCGATGACCTCCGGGTCGTCGAACCAGCGTCCGGCGGGATCCACGAGCGTCTTGACGCGGGGATTGAGCAGGTCGTCGCTGTTGACGCGGAACACGACCGCGGTCGTGCCGTCGTCGAGTTTGACCACCGCTCCCATGGGATAGATGCCGAGCATCGCGACGAACGCCTTGGTGAGCGAGGGGTCGTAGGCCTTGCCGCGTCCCTGCATGAGCACCGCGAGCGCCTTGTCGGGACGGATCTCGCGTCGGAACGGGCGGCGCGTGGTCATCGCGTCGTACGCGTCGCAGAGCGCTACGACCTTGCTGAACAGGTGCTGCTCCTGCGCGGCCTCCGCCTCCGGGTAGCCCTGCATGTCGTGGCGCAGGTGATGCTCGTAGGCCACGATCATCGGCATCTGGTCCACGAGTTGGATGCGCTTGAGGAGGTCGGCGCCCTCGGTCGCGTGGCTCTTGACGATCTGCCACTCGTCGCTCGTGAGCGGGCCCTGCTTGTTCAGGATGTCTTCGGGGATCCGGACCTTGCCCAGGTCGTACAGGAGCGAGGAGAGTCCGAGCGAGTGCAGCGTGTCGGCGTCGAGCCCGAGCGCGGCGCCGAGCGAGAGCGAGAGGATGCAGACGTTGATCGCGTGGTTCAGGGTGTAGTCGTCGTGCCCCTTGATGGCCGTCAGGCCCAGGACCGCCGCCGGGTCGTGGAACAGCGAGTCGAGCAGGGAGTTGACCACGCGCTGCAGCGGCTCGACCTCGAAGACCTTGCCGAGCTTGACCTGCGTCTCGACGTCGCGCATCGCCACGGCGCCTTCATCGTAGATCTCGCGTGCCCGCGCCTTGTTCTCACGCTGCTGCGCCTCGCGGTCGGTCTCGTCGAGCGTGGTGGTCTCGGCCACGGTGAGGTGCCTCGCGCCCGCGGTCTCGAGAAAGATCTTGGCGGCGTCGATGTCGTGGATCTTGGTGTCCGAGAGCAGCCCCACGAGCGCCTCGGCGTCCGCGCGGGTGAATCCTTCGGCGAACGTGATGGCCGATATGCCGCGCTCAAGCAGGTCCTCGACGAGCTTGCGGTAGGTCACGGACTCCTCGGGAAAGACCTGGTTCTCCACGAACAACGTCGACTTGTAGAGGTTGATGGTGACCTCAAGGAACCCGAACTCCGACAGGCTCTGCACCGCGTTGCCGAGCTCGTCCATCGACTGGCCCAACAGCGGATGCGTGACCGGGTAGAGCTGCGAGTTCGTATGCGACACCGCGAGCGCGCGCACGAGCTCCTTGGCCCTGGCGAGCTTCTGCGGCGTCGAGAACGGCACCTTGGCCGAAGAGGCGCTCTCAGCCGCCATCTCCTCCGGCGACTCGAGGTTCTCCATCTCGGGTCCGGTCGACTCAGTCACGTGGCATCGCTCCCTTGTTCACGGTCTCCTCGGCGGAGAGCTCTTCGACGGCCCTGCGTGCGAGGAATCTGAGCTCCTTGTTCTTGCGGCCGAACACGAACGGGCGGTTCGCCCAGCGCCGCAGCACCGGGATGGCCTTGGGCGAACCGAGTGCTTCAAGGCTCTTGATTACTTCCTTCTTGAACTCGTGGTTCCTTTCCAGGAAGTTTATATCTTCGAGGATGCGGACGAGCGCGGGCAACGCCTCGTCGGCGTGCACGCGGCCGATCTCGCGGATCACGTACCGCCGCGTCTCAGGGTCCCAGTGCGAGAGCGCCTTGGCGAGCGCGGCCTTGCCTTCGCCGCCGGGGAAGTCCGCCAGCGCGGTCACCGCCGCGCGCCGAACCGCCGCATCGAGGTTGTCGAGCGCCTGTGTGAGCACCGGCACCGCGCGCTTGTCGCCGAGCATCGGCATCATCCTGAGTATGCCGATCACGGTCTTGGAGTCCTCGGTCCGCATGCGCCGACCGGCCGCCGTCAGCAGCGGTTCGCCCATGCCCCGCACCACCGGGCCGAACAGCGAGCGCTGGGACTCGTCGGCGTTCAGATAGAAGCCCAGGAGCGCCTCGCCGCCGGCGGCACCGGCGGCCTTGAGGATCTCGCCCGCGATCGCCGCATCGGAGTCCGAGAGCGGTGCGGCGCAGACGTCCGCGAGCACTTCCGGGTCCTGCAGCGTGGCGCGTGCCCGCTCAACCTCCAGTGCGAGGGCCGGATCGGCCTCGAGTTCGTCGAGGCGGCGCAACGCCTCGCGGGTCGACTGGAACGCCCCGTCGCGCGCGGCCCGGGGGAGTGCATCGGCGATGGCGGAGACGGCTTCGAGTCCGGGCCGGATGCGCGAGACCGCCACAGTCGTGGCGAGCGCCCTGCCCGAGGCGAGGCTCGGCGAGCTCAGGGTCATCTGGCGCTGTAGGTCTCGCTTGTCGTCATCGGCGGAGAGGTCTTCGACGATCGCGTCGGCGGATACCTCGGCGGGGACGCCGCACTCGGCCTCGGTCTTGGGCGACGGGGCCAGGAGCATCATCACCTGCTCGGCGACCTCAGGCGGCAGCTCCATGGCGCCGGCGAGCCGCGAGGGCTCTGTCCCGGCCTGGGCTGCCACGATCGACAGGAGCCGCGCGAGGGCCGCGGGGTTCATGCGCGCGATGGCGTCGAACATGCCGGTCATGCGCTTGCCGGTCGAATCGGCGCGCAGCGAGAGCGCGAGGATACGCATCCGGGTGGCCTCATCGAGTCGCAGCAGGGCCTCGGCCACGCGCTGGGCCGCGATGTTGCGCGTCGCCTCCTCGAGACTCTCGATAGCCTCCTTGACCACGTCAACGCCCTCGCCCTCAGCCGCCGTGCGCGACCATTGCTCGGCCACCGCGAGCGTCTCACGCCCGATGTCCTCGAGCGGGGCGTTCGTGAGGTCCAGGCCCAGAAGGCCCTCCTCGCCGGTCGAACGCAGCGTGACCTCGATGACCGCCATGTGCGTGACGCCCGCCCTCACAAGCAGTGCGCGCACGCCCTGCTGCCGTACGGCCGCAGGTTCGGCGTTGGCGATGGTGACGAAGCTCCGCACCTCCTCGGCGGTTATGCCGGGCGCGATCACGAGCTGGCCGACCTGCATCGCGTGCAGGGTCTCCGCGAACACGGTCATTTGGTTCTGGCCCGAGCCGAGCGGCGTGTCGCCGATCTTGAACTCGTGCGGGTCGACGCGGTAACGGATGGGCCCGAGGTTGCCGGTGATCTCGTTCGCGCGGTCGGTGAAGCGCGCGACCGCCTGGGCGGGCAGCTCGCTCGACGGCGGGTAGAGGCGCGCCGAGTTGGCCGCTCCGGCCAAGAGGCGGACGAGTTCCTCGGCCAAGGGATGACCCTCGGACTCCACGAAACCTCCTTAGGGGATGTACCGTCATAGACAATGCTACCCCTAGTATCGGCTTTCCAATGGCAGGTCTTGCGTGACGTGGCGCACGTCGCGTGCGTTATTCGGGGATGATGGGACCGGGATTTCGGCCGATACATAGAGAAGTCGGGCGGAATCGCCCGGCCACGGGACGTGGAGAGGTGTGTGCCTCTAAGAAGTGACGCATACTACCGCAGCCTCGCAGACAAGGCGTTGAAGGACGCCGGGTTCTTCGAGCCGCCGGTACCCATCGAGGATCTCGCGCTCGGCTACGGGATCCCTGTTCGCTATGCCGTCATGCCGCCGTTCTTCTCCTCGGCGATCATCGCCGAGGACGGGATGCCCGTGATCCTCGTGAACTCCACCAAGGACGAGTACGCGCGTCGCAGCGCGCTCGCGCACTCGATGGGGCACATCATCGTGGTGCTCAACGATCACGAGGCGACCTACGAGCGCACGATCGGCGACCACCCGGACGCGGAGACCGTCGCCGACGAGCTCCTGACCCCGGCGTTCATGGTCATAGACCAGTCGCAGAAGTGGTTCAACGACTATCGCTACCTCGCCCGGCTGTTCGGTGTCTCGGAGCAGGAGATGATGCGCAAGATGATCCACATGGGCATCATCCACCAGCGGGGTATCCTCTGGGACTACTGATATGATGCGGGAGGCGCCCCAGCGGCGCCCCTGATTCCGAGGGAGGGCACATGCGAACGTCGTACGCCGTCGGCGTCGATGTCGGAGGCACGCGTATCGCCGCCGGCCTGGTGGAGCGCAAGGGCCGCACCGTCAAAGAAGCCAAGGTACTCACCCCCAAAGGCGGCCCGTTCGCCGTCGTCGACGCGATCATCGACCTCATCGAGCAGGTCTCTTCGGGCGTGCACACGAGCGAGATCGCCGGTACGGGCATCGGGCTGCCGGCGCAGATCGACTTCCTGCGCCAAAGCGTCGAGTTCTGCACGAACCTGCCGCTTGCCGGCGTGGATGTCCGCGCGCTCATCATGTCGCGCGTCCGCCAGCAGGTCACGATCGACAACGACGGCAACCTCGCCGCGTTCGGCGAGTTCCGGTTCGGCGCCGCCAAGGGCGTCCGCGACTTCCTGATGATCACGCTCGGCACCGGCGTCGGCGGCGGCATGTTCGTCGGCGGGGAGCCGTATCGCGGAGCCCGCGGGCTCGGCGCCGAGGTCGGCCACATGGTCGTGCAGATGGACGGGCCGCCATGCCCGTGCGGCGGTACCGGCCATATCGAGAGCTATCTCGGGCGGCCCGCCATCGCCGCCAAGGGGCGCGAGCTCGCTAAGTCATTCAAGGGCCGCGCGATCCTGGACCAGGCGGGCGGCGACATCGAGACGATCACCGCCGAGGATGTGGTCAAGGCCGCGCTCATGGGCGATGAGCCCGCCACGCACCTGCTCATGGACGCCGGGGTCGTGCTCGGCCGCTCGCTCGTGGGGCTCGTCAACCTGCTCAACCCGCAGATGATCGTCGTCGGCGGCGGTATCGGCGAGGCCTGCGGGTTCATGGTCGAGCGCGCTGCACAGGTGATCGCCGAGGAAGGGCTTGCGGGCAGGCGCGACGTCCGCGTCGTGCAGGCCGAACTCGGCAACGACGCCGGGCTGCTGGGCGCTGCGGCACTCGCATTCGACGAGCACGATTCCCGCGAGGGACTCGCCCGCTAGGAGGAGGAACCGTGTCAGAGGAACTTGCCAACGTCGAAGACCGCATCGAGTATCTGCGCCGCAAGATCGAGCGCGAGAACCTCGAGGTCCCCGACGAGGTCGTGACCTACCTCGCCGAGCGCGGCAAGACGGCCCAGGGGCTCAAGGGCTCGCTGCTCACGGTGCACGCGCTCGCATCGCTCGCGCACCGGCCGATCGACATGCGCGCGGCACGCGCGGCGCTCGGGGAGCCCGAGCCCGATGCCGCCGAGGAGGCGGCTCCCGTGGCCGTGGCCGTCGCGGACGTCCCCGCCGAGGAACCGACGCAGGAGGCCGACCCCGAGCCCGAACCCGCGCCTGTCGCCGTGCAGGCAGCCGAACCCGCTCGCCATCAGGAGACCGTCGCGGAGCGCCCGCAGGCCCCCGCGACGCTCTTCGGCGGATACGACGAGCCGGCCCCGGCGCCGCAACCGGTCGTCGCCGAGGTGCGACCGCGCGCCAAGGTCTACTTCGCGCCGATGCGCACCACCACCAAGAAGTCGCTCGTGGTCCGGGCGGGCGCGCTGCTCGAGCGCGCCGGGCTCGCCGATGCGATCGAGGCCGACGACCTGGTCGCCGTGAAGCTGCACTTCGGCGAGCGCGGGAACACCGGTTTCGTGCAGCCCATCTTCGTGCGCGAGATCGTCCACCGCATCAAGCAGGCCGGCGGCAAGCCGTTCCTGACCGACGCGAACACCCTGTACCGCGGTCAGCGCTTCAACGCGGTCGACCACCTGTCATGCGCGGTCCATAACGGGTTCGCGTACGCCACCGTCGAGGCGCCGATCATCATCGCGGACGGTCTCGACGGCCGCGAGGCGGTCGACGTCCCGATCACGGGCGGCAAGCACTTCGAGAGCGTGCGCATCGGTTCTGCGGCTGTCCACGCCGACGCCATGGTCGTGGTCACGCACGTGAAGGGCCATGAGGCGACCGGTTTCGGCGGCGCGCTCAAGAACGTCGGCATGGGGCTCGGCAGTCGCAGCGCCAAGCAGCGCATGCACTCCGATTTCACGCCGGAGGTCACGGCGGAGAAGTGCACCGCGTGCGCCCGCTGCGTGAAGTGGTGCCCGGTCGACGCCATCACCATCGGCCCCGACCGCGTCGCCACGGTCGACTTCTCGGTGTGCTACGGGTGCGGCGAGTGCGTCGCGAGCTGTCCGTACGCCGCCATCGCCACCCAGTGGAAGACCACCCCGGAGGCCATCCAGGAGAAGATCGCCGAGCACACCGCCGGCGCGCTCGCCGGCAAGGAGGGCAAGGTCGTCTACCTCTCGTTCCTCACGAACATCTCGCCCGACTGCGACTGCTGGAACTTCTCGGACGCGAGTATCGTGCCCGACATCGGCATCCTCGCGTCGACGGATCCAATAGCCATCGACCAGGCCGCGTACGACCTCGTCACGGCCGCAGCCGGTCTTCCGGACAGCCGAGGAGAGGGCATGGGCGAGGGCGAGGACAAGTTCGCTCGCATCACCGGCATCGACGGCACCATGGCGATGGCGCACGGCGAGGCCCTGGGGCTCGGGACACGCGCGTACGAACTCATCACGACGACCTGAGCCGAAGACCATTCCTGGGGAGGAGGAGCCCGTGATCCGGTACGGCAAGATACTCGCCGACGCATGGCGCAGGACCTGGCGTTCCTGGGCGATGTGGGGTTGGCTCGCGCTCGGCTACAGCCTCGGCGTCGCGGCCATCGTCCTGTGGTTCGTGGTGCTGCTCGGGACGGGCCTGGGCGACACTGCGCCGAATCCGGCGGTGTTCGTCGGCCTGTTCGCGGCGGTGGGCCTGCTGGGACTGCTCTCGGCAGTCCTGTACCTGCTCTACAACGGCGCGCTCGTGCACCTGAGCAACGAGGGGCTCGAGGGCAGACCGGTGCGGTTCGGCGACGGGTTCCGGGCCGGCATGCGCTTCCTGCCACGGGTGGCCGGACTCGACATCATCGTGTGGGGCGCGGTCACGATCGTCGGCGCCGTCGGCTTCGCGGCGCTCTTCGGCATCATCTCGCTCATGGACTCCTCGCCCGACTCTGCGGCCGGCGGGTTCATCGCCGCCTTCTGCTGCGGCTACGCGCTCATGCTGCTCGTGCTCACGATCGCGGTCATGATCGGCGTGGCCTTCGAGGCGATCGCGGTGCGCGCGATCGTGATCTCGGGCTCGGGCGTGTTCGGTGCGCTCGCGAGCGCGCGCGACGCGCTGCGGTACCGCTTCAAGCAGGTCTTCGTGATGGGGATCATCATCGCGGGCCTGTACTACGCGGTTCAGATGGTCACGAGCGTGCTTCTGACCCCGTTCCAGTTCATCATGTTCGCCAACGCGCCGGACCCCTCGTCGACAGCGGATCCGACGGCGTTCCTCGGCAGCATGGGGATCTTCTACATCGCGGCCATCGTGCTCACCTACGCGACGATGCTGCCGTTCATGGTCTTCAACTACCACGTGTGGACCGGGTTCTACCGCCAGTTGTTCGGGATCGAGGTCGTCGAGCCCAAGGTCCCCGTGGCGCAACCGGTGCGCTACATGCCCGCCGAGGAGCCGGCGTCGATACCCGGTGCACCCCAGCCGCCCTACACCGGCGTGGAGCTGCCGCCTCCGCCTGCACCGCCTGCGGTCGCAGCGGGCATTCCGGCGCCCCCCGCACCACCGGCCGCCGAGCCTGAGGCGGCGCCACCGGCCCCTGAACCCGAGGCCGCACCACCGGCCGCCGAGCCCGAGGCGGCACCACCGGCCGAACCGGAGGAGTGATCGAGATGGACTACAGCGGCATCCTCAAACGAGCATGGAACGTCACGTGGCGCTACCGCATCCTGTGGCTGTTCGGCCTGTTCGCAGGCGGCGTCGGCAGCGGCGGCGGGGGAGGCACCAACTACACCACGAACTCCCAGGAGCTCCAGAACCTCGACCCGGCCACCCTGCAGAACTCCCTCGACAACATCGCGCCGTATCTCGTCGCCATCGTCGTGGTCGGGATCCTTGTGTTCCTGTTCGTACTCGCGATGTGGATCGTGAGCATCGCCGCGCGAGGCGGCCTCATCCATCTGGTCAACGAGGCCGAGGAGGGTCGCCCGGTACGCGCGGCCGACGGGTGGTCGGTCGGCTTCCGCAACTGGTGGCGGATCTTCCTGATCGATCTCGCGCTCTACCTGCCGTTCACCATCGTGCTCCTGGCGCTCCTCGGCGTCATGTTCGCCCCGATCATCATCGCGCTCGTCAACGGCAACGACCCCACGACCGGCATCTTCTCGCTGTGCGGAGGGTCCATCCTGGCGTTCATCGTCTTGATCGTGCTCGGGTTCGTGGTGGGGCTGCTCGAGGTCCTTGCGACGCGCTATGCGGTACTTGGCTCCAACCCTTCGATGCGCTCCATCTCGTTCGCGTGGACCGACATGCGCACGCGGTTCAAGGACCTGTTCGTCATGTGGCTGCTCACCGTCGGGGTGGGTCTCGCCTACGGACTCGCCGTCGGCATCGTCGCCGGCGTGTTCGGCTTCGTGATCGCGATCGCGGCGGTCTCGGGGCTCTGGCCGCTCGCAGCCGGCCTGGGCTTCCTGTTGTTCCTCGTGCTCCTCGTGCCCGGCGCCGTGTTCGGGACCTTCTCCTCGGCGATCTGGACGGAGTTCTACCGCCAGCTGACGGGGATGGACGCCGGCGA
>CAZMFQ010000012.1:0-61392 GCA_964565645.1 uncultured Eubacteriales bacterium | reverse complement strand
GCCGGCGAGTACAAGTACGACCTCGGTGACGAGGCCGGCATGACGCCGCAGATGCTCATGTACACCCTGGGTCACGACTTCGTGCCCGCAGGCATCCACGCCGGTGGTCTGCGTTACCACGGCGACTCTCCGCTCGTCTCGCAGCTCGTGCACGAGGGCGAGGCCGATGCGGTGGCCGTCGACCAGACCGCATGCTTCGCCGCGGCCGTGCAGTTCGCGCGCGCCGAGGGCATCCTGCCAGCTCCGGAGTCCAGCCACGCGATCCGCGCGGCCATCGACCAGGCGCTCGAGGCCCAGGCCGCCGGCCAGGACCGCACGATCCTGTTCAACCTCTCCGGTCACGGCCACTTCGATCTCGCCGCCTACGCCGCCTACAATGCGGGCGACCTCGTCGACTTCGATTTCGCCGCCGGCTCGACGCTGTGTGAGAGCGAGTAGCACCACCGCACGATCGCACGACGCACATCCCCGGGGCGGGGCCGCCTGGCGGCCCCGCCTCCTCCCCGAGATGAAAGACCACGGCATGACACGCACGCGCATCAAGATATGCGGGATCACCCGGCCGGCCGACGCCGTCGCGGCGGTCGAGGCGGGCGCTGACGCCATCGGCGTCGTGCTCGCGCCCTCTCCTCGGCAGGTGAGTATCGAACGCGCGGCCGAGATCGCCGCTGCGGTCGGACCGCTCGTGAGCGTCGTGGGCGTGTTCGTGGATGCCGAAGAATCCTTCGTGGCGCGTGCCACGGAGCAGATCGGCCTGTCCTACCTGCAGTTCCATGGCAACGAGTCGGCCGAGAGGTGTGCTGCGGCCCCCGCTCCGGTGATACGTGCCCTGCGCGTCGGCACGGAATTTGATGTAGATATTGTGGAATCCGTTCGGGAGCACGCCGTTGCCATCCTACTCGACACGTATTCCTCGCAGACCGTGGGTGGCACCGGTACGACGTTCGACTGGCAAACCGTACCCGTGCTCCCGGGACGGGTTCCTCTGTTTCTCGCGGGCGGCCTGAACGCCGAGAACGTCGGCGCCGGCATCGCCGCACTCCACCCCTATGCGGTCGACGTCTCCAGCGGCGTCGAGAGCGCCCCGGGGATCAAAGACCATGACGCGATACGTGCGTTCTGCGCCGCCGTGCGCAGGGCCGATGAGGAGGCCGCCGATGTCGGCTAGGAACCACCAGGCGGATGCGCTCGGGTTCTTCGGCCCGTATGGCGGCGCCTACGTCCCCGAGACGGTCGTCCCCGCGCTCACGGAGCTCGATGCGGCGTTCGCCCGTGCCAAGGCGGATCCCGCCTTCGCGGCCGAACTCGCGACGCTCCTTCGCGACTACGTGGGCAGGCCCACGCCGCTCTATCGCGCCGACCGGCTCGCCGCGGCTGTGGGCCTTGCGGCCGTCTATCTCAAGCGCGAGGACCTCAACCATACCGGCGCACACAAGGTGAACAACACCGTCGGCCAGTGCCTGCTCGCCAAGCGCATGGGCAAGAAGCGCGTGATCGCCGAGACGGGAGCGGGACAGCACGGCGTTGCGACGGCGACGGCGGCCGCGCTCATGGGTCTGGAGTGCGCGGTGTTCATGGGGACCGAGGACATCCGCAGGCAGGCCCTCAACGTCTACAAGATGAAGCTCCTCGGTGCCGAGGTCGTGCCCGTCGACGACGGGACCGGCACGCTCGCCGACGCCGTGACCGCCGCCATGCGGCACTGGGTCGAGCGCGTCAACGACACCTTCTACGTGCTCGGTTCGGCTCTCGGGCCGCACCCGTACCCGACCATCGTGCGCGATCTTCAGCGCATCATCGGCGACGAGTCGATCGATCAGTTCGCCGAGCGCGATCTGCCGATGCCTGACGCGGTCGTCGCATGCGTCGGCGGCGGCAGCAACGCCATCGGCACGTTCTACCCGTTCCTGGTGCGGATCTCCGACGAGCAGCGCCCGCGCCTGTACGGCGCCGAGGCGGCCGGCAAGGGGATCGACTCGCCGCTGACCGGCGCCTCGATCGCGCTGGGCAAGCCCGGCGTGATGCACGGCTTCATGAGCTACCTGCTGCAGGACGAACGCGGCAACCCGCTCGAGGCCTACTCGATCTCCGCGGGGCTCGACTACCCCGGCATCGGTCCGGAGCACGCCTACCTGCACGACGAGGGGCTCGTGACCTACGTGCCGGTGACCGACGACGAGGCGCTTTCCGCCTTCGAGCAGCTCTGCCGCACCGAGGGCATCATCCCCGCCATCGAGTCGTCACACGCGCTCGCACTGCTCCCTCGTATCGCCGAGGAGCTCGGTCCCGACGCGACGGTGATGGTGACCGTGAGCGGTCGCGGCGACAAGGACGTCGACATCGTAAGGGAGGCGGGTCTCGGTGAGTGATCGCGACGCGTTCTCGGCGGCTTCAAGCGCATCCCTGCGCTCAGGGTCCTCGGCGGGGGCCCTGACGCCTGCGGCGTCCGCCCCGCCTGCGGAGTCTTCGCTTCGGGATGCCCCTGGATCCGCCGGTCTCAGGCGGGCGTTCGCTCACGGGCGACCGGCGCTCGTGTGCTATCTGATGGCCGGATACCCGGACAGGGCGGGGTGCCTTGAGGCGCTTCGTGCGGTGGCCGCGTCCGGGGCCGACCTCATCGAGCTCGGTGTGCCGTACACCGATGCCCTTGCTGACGGACCCGTCATCGTGCGAGCGGCGAACGAAGCCATGCGCGCGAACGACTGCGGGTTCGGACTTTCGGAGGCCATCGAGCTCGCGGCCGAGTTCCTCGGCGATCCCGGGGTGGACGACGCACCGCCGGTCGCGCTCATGACCTACGTGAACCCGATCCACCAGATGGGCTACGACGTTGCCGCCGAGCGCATCCGTGCCGCCGGCATCTCCGGCGTGATCGTCCCCGACATGCCTCCCGATGTCGCTGACCCCTGGCTCGAGGCCGCGAGCGGGCTCGACACGGTGTTCCTGGTCGCGCCGACCTCGACGCCCGAGCGTCTCGAACTGGTAGGCCGGCTTTCCGGCGGCTTCGTGTACTGCGTCTCGACCACGGGCATCACGGGCGAGCGTGCGGAGCTTCCGCCTGAACTCGCCCAGACCGTCGCGCGGGTCCGCGAGCATACATCGTTGCCGGTCGCTGTCGGGTTCGGGATCTCGACGCCCGAGCATGCCGCAGCGGTCGCACGGCTCGCCGATGGCGTCATCGTGGGTTCGGCGATCGTGAAGCGTCAGGACGACGCGGCACTCCTCGGCGGGTTCATCGCTGAATTGGCGCAGGTCGTACGCGGGGTCTGACCGTTCGTCGCCGAGTTCGTGCGATTCATCGGTTTCGCGATTGCAGGGGTCGCCTTTCGAGCAGTACGGTGTGAGGAGGCCTTACCCGGGTCCCTCGCTCGGCCGCACTCTCCCTCGCAGCACTCTTCGCACCCACCCGGATACAGACCGCCCGTCTTTGGGGGACGGGTGACGTCGCGTACAGGTGCGAGAGGGGAATCCGAATGTCTGCCAAGCGTTCCTTCCGTTCGTGGCTTTCGATGCTGCTCGTCGCAGCGATGATCGTGTCGATGGTGGCGGTGCTGCCTGCCGGCGCGGCGCCAGCGAAGCGGGGGGAGGTCCCCAAGCGACCACAGCGTGTCACGACGGCATCCGGCGAGATCCTCGCCTCCAAGATGGACGCGAAGCTGCGCGACAAGGTCGCCGTTGCGGGCCGGACCGACCGGCTGGGTCGCGAGGTCGTCGATATCGCCGTCCTTGCCGCCAAGGGATCGGCTGCGCCCAAGGACATGACCCGCGCGGTCAAGATGAAGCTGCGCGCGGACGACTCCAACGACTTGTGGGTCGGCAAGGCCGCGATCAACAAGCTCACCAAGATCGCCTCGGGCAAGGACGTCGCCTACGTCTACGAGAACGGTCGGCGTGAGCCGCCGGTCGTTCCCGACAGCGGCACGACCGAGACCAAGACGACGCTCGAGCGCAAGAAGGCCGCCGCCGAGTTCAACGAGAAGCTCGCCGGCGCGAAGGACTCCGGCGTGCTCGACGAGTTCCGTTCGCAGTTCGCCGATGACGGCACCCGCATCGTCGAGCCGCCGATCTCGTATGACGGCGGTGCGGCGACCGGTTGGTACGACGTGAGCGAGCTCGGCCACAACTCGGTCGGGGCATGGGACCTCGGCTACACGGGTACCGGCGTCAAGGTCGCCGTCGCTGACGACAGCTGCGACTTCGGGCACCCCGACCTCATGGACACGCAGGCCGTCATCGAGGATCCGTCGTCACCCTACGACGGCTGGCCCCAGGCCTTCGACCCGTTCTCCCTGCTCCTGTACGCGTACGACGCGTTCTTCGGCGATACGTACGTGGCTGACGGCGCGACCTGGTTCTCGGACACGAGCGCCACGATGACCGAAAGCGCACCTACCTTCAACGGGCGCGCGATCACGACGCCGGGTACGAGCGTTTCGGGCGTGTACCACATGGGCTACCTGTGGGACGAGAACTACTACTGGTCCGTCGGCCGTTTCCCGATGATCCTTGTCGCCGATGAGAACACCGCCGGCGTGTACGACACGGTCTACGTCGACCTCTATCCTGACTACGACTTCTCCTATGAGAAGCCCTGCACCAAGAACTCGCCGGTCTCCTACATCGACATCTGGAACGTGGACAACGTCTGGACTCCCGACGGGCTCGCCGACATCTCTGGCGGCATGGTCTACTGGATCGCCGACGGGACCAACCAGCCTCCGGGCTTCGAGTTCATGTACGGCGACGCGCCCACTCAGCCGGGCTCCGGCGACATGGTCTGCTTCATGGGCGCTTTGAACGACGGCGAGGACCACGGCACGCTGTGCTCGTCCAACGTCGTCGGCCAGGGCCTGAGCGACGGCCCGTCGGTCTACGGCGACTACCCCGCGTTCAAGCCGGCGGGCGGTCCGGGAACGGGCATCGTCCAGGGTGCGGCGCGCGACTCGGGTCTCGTCGCCATCGCCGACATCTACTGGAACCATTTCGCCTCGACGCTCGCCGCATACGACTACGTGACCTTCGGGCTCGATGAGATGCCCGGCACCGGCGACGACGTGCAGGTGATCTCGAACAGTTACGGCGAATCCGATGACGACGCCGACTCCTGGGACTACCGTTCCCGCTACGTGACAGCGCTCAACACCTACGTGAACCCGAACACAGCGTTCCTGTTCTCGACCGGAAACGGTGCGCCGGGCTACGGCACCAACTCGCCTCCGACCCCCGCGACCGGTATCGCCGTCGGCGCATCGACGCAGATGGGCGCGGCGGGCGGTTGGGACTCGATCGACGACATCGACCAGGTGACCGTCGGTGACGTCATCCCCTGGTCGAACCGCGGACCGACCGCCGCAGGAGGGCTTGCGCCGCACATCCTCGCCGACGGCGCGTACTCCTCGGGAGCGGTGCCGCTCAACATGTTCGACATGAACGGCGCGTCCTCGTGGGACATCTGGGGTGGCACGAGCCGCAGCTGCCCTGTCGCAGCGGGCAACCTCGCCCTGGTCTACGAGGCCTACTACGACGCGAACGGCGAGTGGCCCGACTGGCAGACCGCGCGTCGGTTGCTCATGAACGGCGCGCGCGACCTCAACTACGACACGCTCACCCAGGGCGCCGGGATGATCGACGCCGGGCGCAGCGCCGCGCTCGCCTCGCAGAACGGCGGCATCGCCGCCTCGCCCGCGTTCTGGCAGCCCGGCGATTTCCTCGGCGAGGAGTATCTCTCGTTCGCCAACACCGTCCACGCGGGACAGAGCTACACCTCCGGGCTGACGCTCGAGAACACCGGCGCTTCACCCGAATCGCTCACTGTGAGCGACGCCTGGTACCAGCGCACCTCGGTCACGACCATGGCCGTCACGCTCGATTCCGCCGAGGAGAGCCCGTACGACTTCAACCGGCCCGACTACCTCACCGAGATCACCGACATGGTCCCGCCGGGCACCGAGCTCGTGGTCGCTCGGGTGACGCAGGACTTCGAGGAGTTCGCGCCGACCGGGGACTTCGATTCGAACGCTTCGACCCACAACACGGTCCGACCTCTCATCTACGACTGGAAGGACCAGGACGGCAGCATGTCGCTCTGGGATGACGCGAACGACAACGGCTACGTCAACGAGGGCGAGATCGACTCCGGCGAGTACATGCGCTTCACCTACCACAACAACTTCGCCAATGCGCACGAGGTCCGCGTGCAGACGCCGCTCGACCGTATGCATGACGGCGTCTTCTTCGGTCTCCAGCACAACGCCCGCGTCGCCTCGAACGGGGTCACCACGGTGACCGTGGAGTTCTCGTTCTGGTCGCGGGCCGACATGCCGTGGCTGAGTGCCTCGACCGGCTCTGTCGGGCTGTCCGGCGGTGCGCAGACGACGCTCACGATGACCGCGGACATCCCGGCCTCCACGCCCGTCGGCGTCTACGAAGGCGAGTACCGCATCTCCGACGGCACGAACACCACCGTCGTACCGGTCGTGATGAACGTCGTCTCACCCACGTACGGCTTCGAGTTCGGCCAGCTTGACGCGGGTGGTGAGGTCGACGCGATCATGCCCAACAACCAGATGTACGGGGCGCAGGACTGGAACTGGCGCGCCGAATCCGGCGACTGGCGGTTCTTCTCCGCCGACGGCTCGTCGGAGACCGCGCTTCCCGATGGGGCCGCGTGGCTCGTCAAGACGACCTGGCCCGACAACGGTGCGGTCACTGATCACGCGACCGACAACGACACCCTGCTCTATGGTCCCGCCGAGGATGTGTTCTCCGGTGACGACCCGGCCACGTTCGGCCCCTATGGCCTTGGCCTGACCGGCGGCTCGGCCAACACCAACATCGGCGCCGGTATCTGGACGTTCCAGACCAACTCCGGGACTACCCAGGAGTGGGTGGCGGGGCCGCTGTCGGCGGGCCTCAACCAGGTGATGCTTCACAACGTGCTCTACGACGGCAAGACCCCGAGCTCCGGGTTCGCCGGCGCCGCGGGCGTCATCTCGGTCGCACCGAGCACGTTGCCGATCGTCTCCTCGGCCACCTCGGGCGCGGAGACCGTCGACTTCACGACCTACACGCTTCCGCTCACCGGGGTAGCGGTCGAGGCCTACGGACTGACACGTCGCGCCGACGAGTCGGACACCATCGCGCAGGGCGACGACTGGTACAAGGAGGTCACGCTCACCGACGCCGCGTATTTGGACATCAGCACCGCGTGCCCCGGACAGGACATCGACCTGTATCTATATCGCTGGAACGGCAGTTCGTGGAGCGCCGTCGGCGCGTCGGAGACCTCCTCGGACGAGGAGCGCATCCGCATCGAACGTCCGACTGACGGCGATTACCTTATCGACGTCTACGGCTACAGCGTATCCGGCACGCAGACCTTCGACGTCTCGGTCTCGAGCCCCATGGGCCACGACCTCGACCTGGCCGGGATCCCCTCAGGGGCGATCGGCGCGGGCGAGGGCTTCACGATGGATGTCGACTGGACCAAGGACCGCACAGCGCTCGCGGATCGTGAGGGCACCTACGAGGGTATCGTCTACCTTGGCCCGACCGAGGCCCCCGGCGCCGTTCAGGTCCCCGTGACGCTGCGCTATCCGTTCGAGGTCGAGGCGGCCGCGCCCGCATCGGCCGACACCGTGCACGCGCCGGACGTCCCGGTGGTCGTGCAGCTCTCCAAGCGCGTCGACCCCGACGCGCTCGACGCGTCCACGTTCCATGTCGATCTCGACGGGTCGCCGATCGCAGGTACCATCGCCTACGATGACGCATCGGCGAGCATCACCTTTGCGCCTGACGACGGTCTGGCACACATGGAGACCTACGACGTCGTGATCGAGGGCCTGTCGTCGGTCGACGGCGACAGCCTGGATGACACGTGGTCGTTCCTGGTCGACTACACGGACCGGGCCATGGGCGCCGACCGCTACCAGACGGCCGTGGACGTATCGGTCAAGAACTTCCCGAGCGCTGATACGGTCCTGCTCGCCACCGGCGAGCGGTTCCCCGACGCGCTCGCCGCTTCCGGCCTCGCGGGCGCGCTCGACGCACCGCTCCTGCTCACCCGACACGACGCTTTGCCTGAGGCGGTGGCCGATGAGATCGGTCGTCTCGGGGCGGAGCAGGTCGTGCTCATCGGCGGGACCGACGCGATATCGGCCTCAGTGGCCAGCGAGGTGGATGCGCTCGCCGGAGTCTCGATCGACCGCGTCTTCGGCGCCGACCGCTACGCGACCGCCGCCGAGGTGGCGCGTGAGATCGAGGCGATCGAGGGCGACGGCTTCACCGACATCTGCTTCCTGGCCCGTGGGGACACGTTCCCCGACGCGTTGGCGCTCTCGCCCTTCGCGTACAGCCAGTCCATCCCGATCCTGCTCACGGGGCCGACCGTCATGCCGCAGGTGACCTCGGATGTCATCGATGAGCTCGGCTTCTCCGAGATGCTCATCGCCGGCCAGACGAGCGCGGTCTCGCTCGCTCCCGAGGCGACCGCCGGCCTGTCCAGGGTCGAACGTGCGGGAGGCGTTGACCGCTACGCGACCGCGGCCGAGGTGGCGGAGTACGGCGCCGCCGAAGGCTGGGGCACGTGGAGCTTCGTGGGTATGGCCACGGGGACGAACTTCCCCGACGGCCTCGCCGGCGGAGTCGGCACCGGTGCCAACGGCGGCGTGCTGCTTCTGACGCCGAGGAGTGTGCTCAGCAGCTACACCGCGGCAGCGATCGAGGACCACGTCCCCGAGATCGGGACCGTGGAGGTCTTCGGCGGAGCGAACGCCGTGACGGCGTCGGTCAAAGACACGATCTCGGCGCTGCTCCTGCCGTAGCCCCGGCGCGTCGCCGGATACCGATCCTGACCCGGAAGGGCCGTCGAAAGGCGGCCCTTCCTGCTGTTTCGGAGGGTTACCGTTCGTCGCGCGGACGTTCGGGCGGTTTTCGAGCATGCCGAATCCATGAGTAGGGCGGCGCTTTCGGATCGCCGGAGGGCAGGACCATGAGTACAGAGACGCATGAACACGAGCACGCCTGCGCAAGATGCGGGGCATCGATGGACGAGCCCGGCTACGCGGGGTTGTGCAACGCCTGCGCGATCAGCGCTGCCGAGGATGTCATCGAGCAGCGCGCGCAGCAGGCCGTCGACCCCGAGGAGGCGCGGGACAGCACCGAGGTGCGCAAGCGTCGCATGCGGGTGGCGATCTCTCTGGCCGTGAGCGCGGTGTGTATCGCGATCATCGCGGTCCGTGCACCCATGCTCATCGCCGCGACCGCTCCCGAACCGCCCAAACGTTCGGGTCCCGTCACCACAGCCGGCGACTGTGACGGCTGTGTCACCAACCTCTGGAAGGCGTCGGTCGCCGTGCGGAGCGGAGCCCCGGTACCGATCGGGCTGTACTGCCCCGCAAGCGCGAAACCGTACGTGGTCGACAAGTCGGGGGAGGGACTTCCGACCATCTCTTGTCCCAACCCGGGCGAGCATGACCTGGCCGAACTGAAGGTGACCCCAGCGTCACCCATTCCGGAGGCGGTGGCGCCATGATGCGCTCGATGGTTGACGGAACACACACACGCACGGGCGGCTCGCGTTCCGCGCGATACCGAACGACGCTGGCTTCCGACGAGGGTTTCAGTCTCGTGGAACTCATGTCCGTTATCCTTGTGATCACCGCGCTGCTGTTCATCGTGATGCCGAACTATTTCGCATCCGGCAAGCGCGCTTCGGCGGTCGCGTGCTCCAGCAACCGCGCTCTGATGGAACGTGCGGATTACGTCTACTACCTCCAGAAGGGCGACTGGACCGCCGCGCTCGTGAGCCTTGCACCCGACTACATCAAGCAGGTGCCGAAATGCCCGTCCGGCGGCGTGTACGGATGGATAGACACCCCTTCGGCCCAGAGGCCGGTACGCAGCATGGGCTGCTCCGTGCACTTCTTCCCCGAGGAGGACCAGGACACGGGGCTCGGGTTCTCGTTCACCCAGATCAGCACGAACATGTCCAAGCTCATCTCGCAGTACTACCAGACGCACAAGAAGTGGCCCAGGAGCGAGTTCCCGTACAACTTCATCGATCTCGGGCTCGATCCGGACGTCTGGTCGAAGGCGTATGACCGGGCGATCTACAGGCCCTCAGGTAACCGGATCGTGGTGAGTCCGGAGAAGGGCTACCAGATGGTCGTCAAGACCGACAAGGGCAAGACGCGGACGATCACGGCAGGCGGCGAGAAGGACCTGATCTACTCGGTCCTCGACGGCAAGTGGTACTACAAGGAGATCAACAAGGAGAACCTTGTCGACATCACGACACTGGTGGTCGAACCAGCGAAGCCCAAGGGCAAGGACTAGCAGCAGACTGCACCCGGCGGATCCTAGGCAGTGAGATCCAAGAGCGCTCCGTCGATGGTCGGGTAGCGGAACTCGTACCCTGCGTTCTGAAGCGCCGCCGGTACGGCTCGTTGGCTGAACAGGGTGTAGGGCGCCACCTCGCCCAGGACGATGCGCAGCGCAGCAAGCGGTACCGGGAACCATGAGGGCCGATGCAGTGCCCGCCCGAGCGCGGACGCGAACTCGGACATCCGCAGGCTCTGGGGTGCGGTGGCGTTGACTGCGCCGACCACGCTGCGCTCGTGGATGACGAAGGCGTAGACCTCCGCGATGTCGTCGATGTGGATCCAGGGGAACCACTGTCGTCCCGAGCCGACGGGTCCGCCGGCGAACAGCCGCATGGGCAGGAGCATCTTGGGGAGGAAGCCTTCGTCGCCGAGCACCACGCTCGTGCGCACCAGGACGTGGCGCACGCCATGCTCGGCGGCCCGGCGTGCCTCGCGTTCCCACGCAACCGCCAGTTGTGCGAGCCAGTCCTCGCCGGGCGTGGAGCGCTCGTCGAGCAACTCGTCGCCTCGCTCGCCGTAGATGCCGACGCCCGAGCCGGTGACGAAGACCTCGGGCCGCTCGTTGTCGGGCTGGGCGGCGATGGCGTCGACGAGCGCACGCCCGGTCTCCACCCTGCTGTCGTAGAGCTCCTGCCGCACCCGCTCGTTCCAGCGGCTCGCGATCGGCGCGCCGGAGAGGTTCACCACCGCGTCTGCCCCCTTCAGGGCCTCGCGCCATGTGAGGTCGGCGGGCGATCCTACCGGGTCGAAGTGGTACTCCTCATGCCGCAGGCCGTCCTCGGCGAATCGGCCCACAGTCCGGGAGAGCCAGACGACGCGGTCTCCTCGGCGCAGGAGCGCCGCACTGAGATGACGACCGATGTAGCCGTTGCCTCCTGCTATCAGGACCTTCATGGGAATCTCCGATGACCGCGGGGTGTCCTTTGGTCGGTCTATACCCTGCGGCTATGCATTGATACCCCATGGGGTATACGACTCGAATCGTCAGTGGTATGCTCCTTCGCAGGTGAAACGCCATTCGAGAGGTGCATCGATGCGGATCGCACTCGCGCAGATCAACCCCACCGTCGGTGACATTCAGGGCAACGCCGCCAAGGCCATCGCCGCGGTGGCCGAGGCGCAGAACGCGGGCGCCGGATTCATACTGCTGCCCGAACTCGTGCTGACCGGCTACCCGCCCGAGGACCTGCTTGCGCGCCCGCACTTCGTCGAGGAGCAGCTCGACGCGCTCGAGCTCGTGGCGGGAGCGTGCGGCAATGCCACGTTGGTCGGGTTCGTCGACCGCGTCGGCGGAAACCTCTACAACGCGGCCGCCCTGTGCGGCAACAACCGGGTCCTGCAGATCTATCACAAGCGCCGCCTGCCCAACTACGGCGTGTTCGACGAGGAGCGCTATTTCGAGCCCGGCGAGACGCCCGGTCTCGTGGAGCTCGGCGGTACGATGTTCGGGATCACCGTGTGCGAGGACATCTGGGTGCCTGAGATCGCCGAGGAGCTCGTGGGCGAGATGGCCGGCGCCATCCTCAACATCTCGGCCTCTCCCTATCACGCGGGCAAGGGCGAGGAGCGCGAGCGCATGCTGCGTGACCGCGCCCGCGAGAACAACGTCTGGCTCGCGTACTGCAACCTCGTGGGAGGCCAGGACGAGCTCGTGTTCGACGGCCGCAGCGTGGTGATCTCTCCGGGCGGCGAGGTCGTGGCTCGCGGTGCGTCTTTCGCTGAGGACCTGGTCATCGCGGACTTCACCCCCGGTGCCAGGCTGGGCGCGGCGGACACGCCCGCTCCCGTGCCGGGACCGCAGGAGGAGGTCTACCGCGCGCTCGTGCTCGGGTTGCACGACTACGTGGCCAAGAACGGCTTCTCTGACGTCGTGCTCGGCCTTTCGGGCGGGATCGATTCGGCGCTCACGGCGGCCATCGCGGCCGACGCCTTGGGCCCGGAACACGTCCACGGGGTGATGATGCCGAGCCGCTACTCCTCGGCGGGTAGCGTCGAGGACTCGCGTGTGCTTGCGGCCAACCTCGGCATCGACCTTATGGAGATCGGGATCGAGGGTCCGTTCTCGGCGTTCGTCGAGGCGCTGGCTCCCGCCTTCGCGGGTCGCGAGACCGATGTGACCGAGGAGAACCTTCAGGCGCGCGTGCGCGGCTCCTTGCTCATGGCGCTGTCCAACAAGTTCGGGTGGCTCGTGCTCGCGACCGGCAACAAGAGCGAGCTCTCGGTCGGGTACTCGACGCTGTACGGAGACATGGTCGGCGGCTTCGCTCCGATCAAGGACGTGTTCAAGACGCGGGTCTACGAGCTCGCGGAGTGGCGCAACCGCGACGGCGTCGTGATCCCCGTCGAGATCATCGAGAAGGCCCCCAGCGCGGAGCTCCGGCCCGATCAGGTCGATCAGGACTCACTGCCTCCGTACGCGGACCTCGACGCGGTTCTGGCTATGTATGTCGAGCAGGATTTTTCGGTGGATTCGATAGTCGAAGCGGGATTTGACAGGGGTATGGTCGAAAAGGTCAGTAGGCTGGTAGACTTCGCGGAGTACAAGAGACGCCAGGGACCGATGGGCATCAAGATCACGCCCAAGGCGTTCGGCAAGGACCGTCGGATGCCGGTCACGAACCGGTATCGGGGGTGAGTGGGGCTGGGGGAGCCACACGACCGCTTGTCGCTCTCGTTCCGCCGTCTGTCAGCATGTGGGATACTTTGGTACGAGCAGTATTAAGGTTTCATTAACGCAGTACGATGTATCGGGTAGACGCGTCAACCGGCGCCGCGTCAGCCCAAGGGGGTGCCAAGCACTGTGGGTCAGCTCTATCAGGCAGTGAGTGCGGTCGAGCAGGTCATCGCCCGCAAGGGGCTCGATGACTTCAAGACCAAGGGCCTCATCAGCATGAAGGCCGGGTTCTTCCTCTCCATCATCAATTCGACCACTCCTGACGACGCGACCAAGATCACGTCGCTGCGTTCTGCCGCCGAGGAGGTCCTCGGCGAGAAGATGCCGTTCTAGGCATCGCTCGCATGGGTTCCGACCACTCGTCCCTGTTTCGCATCGCCCCCGTTTCCCCCGGCACGCCCGCCTATCTCGAGGCGGCCGAGATCCGTTATGACGCGCTGTACTCGGAGTGGGGGCTTCCGCGCGAACTCGTGGCCGACACCGACGGCCGTATCTACCGGCACCTCGCGGCCTTCGGTCCTGACGGGACCGTGGTGGGCTATGCGCGCATCTGGCTCGACGGGGGCGAGAGCAAGATCTTTCAGGTGGCCGTCGACCGGGCGTGGAGGGGCAGGGGTGTGGGCGCGGCGCTCGTGAAGGCGCTGATGCTCATGGCTGCCGAGGAGGGCCGGGCGGAGGTCGTCCTTGACGCACGTACCCATGTGATCGGGTTCTACGAGCGCCTGGGATTCGCCGCCGAGGGCGAGGAGTTCCTCTCCGGAAGGACCGGCACCCCGCATCGCGCGATGCGCGCGACGCTGTCGGGCCTATAGAAAACCGTCGCCGCTTCGCCTACCCTGTATTGGCGGCGTGCGAGGTCTGGATCCGACACGCCGCGACGAGGGATGCCGGACGCGGCGCGACGACGCACCGCGGCACCAAGGATTCGAGGAGGAGTCCCATGCCCCAGATCACCCGTGACCAGGTCCGCGTACCTGCGGACGTGCCCGCAGACATGCGGGAGACCTACATCGACAACTACATGGCCGCCACCCGCGGCACCGGTCGTCTGATGCTCTTTGCGTGCGACCAGAAGATCGAGCATCTCAACGACGACTTCTACGGCGAGGGCATCTCGACGGCGGACGCCGAGCCGGAGCACCTGTTCAAGATCGGCTCGCAGGGCGTCTGTGGCGTGCTGGCGGGCCAGCGTGGCCTGGTGGCCGCCTACGCCGCCGATTACCCCGAGATCAACTATCTCGTGAAGATGAACAGCAAGACGCACCTCATCAAGACGAGCCAGGATCCCGAGAAGCACCAGGACGATCCGTACTCCCCGCAGCTGTACTCGCTCGAGGCCGTCCTTGCGATGCGCGCCAACGGCGTCAACGTGGTCGGCATCGGCTACACCATCTATCTGGGATCGGAGTACGAGTCGCAGATGATGATGGAGGCCGGCGAGCTCATCGCCGAGGCCCACAACAACGGCCTGATCGTGGTGCTGTGGATGTACCCGCGCGGCAAGGCCGTCAAGGACGAGAAGGATGCGCACCTCATCGCCGGCGCCGCCGGTACCGCGCTGTGCCTCGGCTCCGACTTCGTGAAGGTCAACCCGCCCAAGGGTGACGAGACCGGCTCCTCGGCGGACAAGCTCAAGGAGGCCTCCTCGGCCAGCGGACGCACCGGGCTGGTGTGCGCCGGCGGTTCGACCGTGGACGCCAAGACGTTCCTGACCCAGCTTTGGGAGCAGATCCACGTCGGCGGGGCGCTCGGTAACGCGACGGGCCGCAACATCCACCAGCGCGACCTGGATGAGGCGGTGCGCCTGACCAAGGCCATCAGCGCGATCACGCTCGCCGACTACGACGCCGACCGTGCGCTCGCGGTCTTTGAGGGACGCGAGGACTTCTCGCTGTAGCACGCGCGCCCGAATCGGGCACATAGGACGTACGCGCATAGAATCGGCGGCACCGCTCGGGGCGACTCGGGCGGTGCCGCGATATATCATAGGCGCACGATGCTGGACGCTTCGGGCGGACTATCCGCCCGGCAGCACCGAGGGAGTACCCACAGGCATGCCGATAGCAGACTGGTTCAAGGCCCGCGAGAGTCGACGCTACACGCCGACCGGCGAGGCGGGCTCACGCGAGCTGCCCGACGGTGTATGGGTCAAGTGCGACTCATGCAAGCACATCATCTACGAGGGCGAACTCGTCGAGAACGAACGGGTGTGCCGTTACTGCGGGCATCATTTCGCGATCTCGGCGCCGGAGCGCATAGCCGCACTGGTCGACGAGGGGAGCTTCGTCGAGATGGACGCGGGGCTCTCGCCCGGCGACCCGCTCGCGTTCGACGCGGCCAAGCCGTATACCGCCTCGCTTGCCAAGGCGCGCGAGCAGTCGGGGCAGAACGAGGCCATCGTCACAGGTCATGCCACCATCGACGGCAGGGCCGTGGTCATCGGTGCGATGGACTTCCGCTTCGTGGGCGCCTCGATGGGCTCGGTCGTGGGCGAGAAGGTCGCGCGCGCGTTCGAGGCCGGCCTTGAGCAGCGCTCGCCCGTCGTGTTCGTGATCTCCTCGGGCGGCGCCCGGATGCAGGAGGGCATGCTCTCGCTCATGCAGATGGCCAAGACGAGCGCGGCCGCGGCGCGGTTCTCCGAGGCCGACCTGCCGTATGTCTCCGTGCTGGCCGATCCCACCTACGGCGGAGTCACCGCGAGCTTCCCGGTGCTCGCCGATATCATCCTTGCTGAGCCCGGTGCGCGCATCGGCTTCACGGGGCCGCGCATCATCGAGCAGACCATCCGCCAGAAGCTGCCCAAGGGCTTCCAGACCGCGGAGTTCATGCTCGAGCACGGTATGATCGACGCCGTGGTCCCGCGTTCGGAACTGCGCGACACGCTGGCGCTGGTGCTCTCGTATCTCGGCGCCGCCACGCCCGCCGCGGCCGCGGGGGGTGAGCGCTAGATGGCCCGTCGCTTCGTGATGGAGTTCGAGCGCCCGCTCGTGGAGCTTCAGGAGAAGCTCGACGAACTGCGTAGACTCGATCTTGCGGACAACCCCGAACTCGCGGCTGAGATCTCCACACTCGCCGAGGAGATCGAGCGACTGTACCACGACACCTACGCGCACCTGACCCCTTGGGCGCGCGTCCAGATCTCGCGTCACCCTGACCGGCCCAAGACGAGCGAGTACATCGAGGCACTGTTCACCGACGTGCTCGAGTTGCACGGCGACCGCCTCTACGGCGACGACGAGGCGATCTTCGCCGGGTTCGGCACGCTTGAGGGCCGCTGCGTGGTGCTCCTCGGCCACCGGAAGGGCCGTACGACCAAGGAGAACGTTCGTCGCAACTTCGGTTCACCGCATCCGGAGGGCTTCCGCAAGGCGATGCGCGTGATGCGCCTGGCGGACCGCTTCGGCCTGCCGATCGTGAGCTTCCTGGACACCGCGGGCGCGTTTCCGGGCATCGAGGCCGAGGAACGTGGACAGGCGCTCGCCATCGCCGAGGCGCTTGCGGTGCTCTCGCGTGTCCGCGTCCCCGTGGTCGTCGCCGGCATCGGCGAAGGCGGCAGCGGCGGCGCGCTCGCCATAGGGTTCGGCGACCGCATGATCATGCTCGAGAACTCCTACTACTCCGTCATCAGTCCGGAAGCCTGCTCCACGATCCTGTACAAGGACTCCAAGCACGCCGAGGCTGCCGCGGGTTGTCTCAAGATGACCGCCGAGGACCTGGTGGGACTCGGGATCATCGACGAGGTGGTGCCCGAACCGTTCGGAGGCGCACACAACGATCCCGAGGCGGCGTTCGCCGCTGTCGGTGCGCGGATCGCCGCAGCCCTCGACGCGCTGGCCGGGCAGGAGCCGGACGCCATCGCGCAGAAGCGCTACGAAAGGCTCCGCGCCATCGGGGTCTTTGACGACGTGGCGGGGTAAGGACTTCTAGAGTCGCATTCGCAGCCGTGGGGGTGGTCGCGTGTCATCGGACGGCATCAAGCGCGTCGGGATCCTGTTCTCGGGCGGCCCTGCGCCGGCCGCCAACGCGGTGATCTCCGCCGCCACACTGGCGTTCATGAACGCCGGTGTCGACGTGATCGGGTTCTACGACGGGTATGAGAACCTCGAGCGTTGCTCCGCGGAGACGCCGCTTGTGCGCGGGGAGGACTACATCTGCTTCCACCGCGATGATGTCTCAGGCATCCGCAACCGCAAGGACATCATCCTGCGCACCTCGCGCGCGAACCCGGGCAAGCCCGTATCGCGTCTGGAGGACCTCGCGGATCCGGCCAAGAACGCGAAGCTTCGTGCGGTCTACGACGCGCTTGCCGCCTACGAGGTCGATGCGCTCGTCTCCATCGGCGGCGACGACACGCTCAAGACGGCGAACTACATCTACAAGATGCAGGAACTCATGCCTGAGCTCCGTCGGGTGCGTGTGGTGCATGTCCCCAAGACGATCGACAACGACTATTACGGCATCGACTGGACCTTCGGCTTCTTCTCCGCGGCACACAACGCCGCGGCGCAGATACGCAATCTGGGCGCCGACGCGATGTCGACCAAGGTCTGGTACGTGCTCGAGATCATGGGGCGCAAGGCCGGATGGCTCACGTATGCGGCCGGCATCGCCGGCGAGGCGACCAAGATGATGTCGGTCGAGGACTACGACGGCGAGTTCGACCTGGACGCCGCGGCCGACGACCTCGCGGCTCTCATGCAGGCGCGCGCTGCGGACGGGCGCGAGTACGGGGTGGTCTGCATCGCCGAGGGACTCGCGGACCGGCTTTCCGATGCATACCGGCCTTCAGAGACCGACTCGCACGGCAACCTGGTTCTCGGCGCGGCGCAGGTGGGCAGACTGCTCGCCGCTGCGGCGGAGAAGCGCTACGCCGAGCGTACCGGCCACGCCATGAAGGTGCGGCACAAGCAGGTCGGGTACGAGACCCGTTGCGCGGAGCCGGCGGCGTTCGATGTACTCCTCGGCACGCAGCTCGGCACGGGTGCCTGTCGCGCGCTCGTCGAGGAAGGTCTTTCGGGGCACATGGTGAGCGTGGAGAAGCAGCTCCAGCTCAAGTACGTGCCGTTCGGGGACCTGATCGACCCGGAGACCCTGCGCACATGCGTGCGGTTCATCGATCGCGAGAGCGACTTCTACAAGCTCGCGCGGGCGCTGGAGTACCAGAAGCTCAAGCACAGGGACAGCGGCTGCTAGCCGAGTTCGAGGAGGGCGTGTGTACGAACTGTTCCGCGACATCGGTCGCGACATCTACGTCGGTCACCTGATCTCGAGTCACGGCGGGAACATGAGCGTCCGCGAGGGCGACCGCATCACGATCACACGCCGGGGCTCTATGCTCGGCCGGCTGTCCCGGGACGACATCGTCACCACAGGGATCGATGCATGCGACGAGGACGCGGTGTGCAGCCGGGAGATCGTCGTGCACCGTGCGATCTACCACGCCACCGACGCGCTCGCCGTCGTGCACGCGCATCCTGTCCATACGATCTGGCGCTCACTCATCTCCGAGGACATAGAACCCATCGACTCGGAGTCGCTCTACGTCTTTGGCGACTCGATCCCCGTCGTCAGTGCCGCTGAGACCGTCGCTTCGGCCGAGGCGGCGGTCAAGCTCGCCGAGGCGCTGCGCGAGTCGCGCATCGCGGTGCTGCGCTCGCACGGTCCGTTCTCCAAGGGAGCGACGCTCGAAGAGGCGTTCTATCACGTGAGCGCGCTCGAGGCCTCATGCGAGATACTCGACCTGCGCGATGCCGCGGGACGCTAGGAAGACGGTCCACGGCAGGGGAGGCGTGCGATGGGGTCATACGGAGCGTTCAGTGGCATCTCGGGCAGACAGGCCCGCCGTGCCGCGTTGATCGGGACACTGTGCTGCGGGATCCTCGCCCTGAGCGGGTGTGAGATGTTGCCGCAGGCCATCAAGGACTCACAGGCCCCGCCGATCGTCACCCCCGAGGAGGTGGGCAGGCTCACGCCGGGCATGACCGCCGAGGAGGCGGAGAGCATCATCGGGGAGCCTCCGACCGAGTCCGACGCGGTTGGTGACGGCAAGACGATGATGTCGTGGACCAACGGGGACGGCTCGATGGTGTTCGTGACCGTTGAGAACGGCGTCGTCGTTGAGGTCTCCGATACCGGACTCAGTAAAGAGGAGCAGTAGTGAGCGACGAGAACATCGAAGACGGCCCGCCGACCGACGACCTGCCCCCGCTCGGGGATCGCGAGCGGGGATACGAGGGGCCGGAGCGCCGCGACGAAGCCCCGCCACGGCCCTCGCTGCTCGAACAGGCCAAAGGCGCGGAGAGCGAGTTCCTTGCAGGCCACAGGCGCCACTCCGACAACCTCGAGAGCGCTGTGCGCATCTTCCTGGAGTTCTTGCGCGGGGTGGAGTTCATGCCCACGAGCCGCCGTGTCGTGACCGTGTTCGGGTCGGCGCGCTTCACCGAGGGCCATCCCTACTACGAGCTCGCACGCGAGGTGGGGGCGGCGCTGGCGGGTGAGGGGTTCACCGTCATGACCGGCGCGGGCCCCGGAGTGATGGAGGGGGCCAACCGCGGCGCCAAGGAGGCGGGCGGCGCGTCCATCGGCGTGAACATCCACCTGCCGCATGAGCAGAAACCCAACCCGTATGTCGACGAGTGCATCGAGTTCGAGCACTTCTTCGTGCGCAAGGTCATGCTCGTGAAGTACTCGTGCGCGTTCGTGGTGCTGCCCGGTGGGTTCGGGACGATGGACGAGATTTTCGAGACGCTCACGCTCATGCAGACGCACAAGATCGAGCACTTTCCGATCGTGGCTGTCGGTTCGGCGTTCTGGACGCCGATCATCGAGGCGCTGCGCACGCAGCTTTGCGACGCCGGGACCATCTCGCCCGAGGATATCGACCTCGTGCACATCACTGATTCGGTCGAGGACATGCTCAAGCACATCCGGGCGCATCCCCGCGGATGCGACGGGTATGAGGGCCAAGGCATAGCCTGACGCGGGGCATCGCCTGGGGCGATGTCACCAGACCGAGAGCGCTCGCCGAGATCCCCCTAGCCCCACATCGCCCTGAGGTTGCGCCGCACAGTGGCGGTGTCCGTCGCCTGCGCGTATCCGTCGTCGGCTCGCAGCACCGCCTCCTCCGACTCCGGTGTCGCGCTCACCTCCCGTACGAGCGAGGCGACCGCCTCGTCCACGAAGCGCGTCCGCTGGGCGAACCCGTGGGTGTCGCTCCGGCCGTGCGGTTGGGTGTAGTAGCGCACCGGGTAGGTCACGTAGAGGTCGTTGCGGGCCCGCGTGCACGCGACGTAGAACAGCCGCCGTTCCTCGGCGATCTCCTCGGTCGAACCCGTGGCCATGTCCGAGGGGATGTTGCCGTCGGCCGCGTGGATCACGTAGACGACGTCGAACTCGAGGCCCTTGGCGGAGTGCATCGTGGAGAGGATCAGGTAGTCCTCGTCCAGAAGCGGGGGACCGGCGAGGTCCTGGGTGTAGGCGGGCGGATCGAGCGCGAGTTCCGCGAGCAGACGCTGACGGTCCGGGTAGCGTGAGGCGAGCGCCTCGACCTGCTCGAGGTCGCGCGCGCGGGCCTCGGCGTTGTCGTAGCGCATGCGCAGAAGCGGCAGGTAGAACGTACGCGCGGCGTGGATCTGCTCGGGCAGGTCCCCCTCGCCGGCGCCCGCGAGCCCGCGCATGAGCGCGACGAAGTCCGGCCAGGCGCCGGCCGCCGCCTCGGGCGCGCTCCAGCCGACCCATGCCTCGAAGTCGTGGCCGCACCCGCCCAGCGTGCGTAGGAGCCCCTGCGCGGTCTTGGGCCCTATGCCGGGCAGCAGCGTGAGCGCCCGGATGCCCGCGACCTCGTCGCGCGGGTTCTCGGCCAGGCGCAGGAACGCCGCGAGATCTTTGATGTGCGCCATCTCCACGAACCTGAGCCCGCCGTACTTGACGAACGGGATGTTGCGGCGTGAGAGCTCGATCTCGAGCGCCGCGGAGTGGTGCGCCGCTCGGAACAGCACCGCCTGCTCCTTGAGCAGCGTGCCGCGCTCGCGGTGTTCGAGGATGCGCTCGATGAGGTAATCGGTCTGCTCGGCCTCGTCGCGGCAGCGCGCGAGCACCGGCCGGGCGCCGCCCTCGCGCTCGGTGTAGAGGGTCTTGTCGCGACGTTCCTCGGCCTGCGCGATCAGCGCGTTGGTCGCGGCGAGGATCGGCGCGCTCGAGCGGTAGTTGCGCTCCAGCGTCACGACCTGTGCGCCCTCGAAGCGGCGCTCGAACTCGAGGATGTTGCGCACGGTGGCGGCGCGGAACGAATAGATCGCCTGCGCGTCGTCGCCCACGGCGGTAAGCCCGGTGCCGTCGGGCCGCAGCAGCGAGAGGATCTCGGCCTGCAGCACGTTGGTGTCCTGGTACTCGTCGACGAGTACGTGGTCGAAGCGTTCGCGGACCCGCTCACCCGCCGAGGAGCCGAGCAGCGCGTGCCAGAACACGAGCAGGTCGTCGTAGTCCAGGACGTGCTGCGATTCCTTGCGGTCCGTGTACGCGTCGAACAGCCGGGCGAGGTCCTCGGCGTCCTCCTTGCACCAGGGAAAGCGTGTCGCGAGCACCTCGGCCAGCGGCTCGCGTGCGTTGACGCAGCGCGAGTAGATGTCCATGCACGTGCCTTTCTGGGGGAACCGCCTCCGGCCCGCGCCGAGCGCGAGCTCCGTGCGGCACGCGTGCATGAGGTCCTCGGCGTCGCCCCGGTCGAGCACCGTGAACTCGGGATCGAGGCCGATCTCCCGGCCGTGGAGCCGCAGCAGTCTGACCGCGACCGCGTGGAAGGTCCCGCCCCAGATCCGCCCGCCTGCCGCCGAACCTCCCCGCGCGGTCATCGTGGGACCTGCGAGCAGGCCGTCGACCCGCCGCAGCATCTCGGAGGCGGCGCGCCGCGAGAACGTGAGCAGCAGGATCCGTCCCGGCTGCGCGCCTCGGGCGATGAGGTGCGCGACGCGATGGGCGAGTGTCGCGGTCTTGCCCGTGCCCGCGCCCGCCACGATCAGCAGCGGGCTGTCGTCGTGCGCGGCCGCGGTGCGCTGCGCGGGATCGAGGTCGCGGAGCAGCTCCTCGGCGAGAAGGGCTGAAGCCGGCGCGGGGGCGGATGACATGGGCACCTCCAGAGGCAATCGAACACATGTTCGTATCGGGTATCGTACAGGTGTTCGATGGGCTAGGCAACCCGCGGCGCGGGAACGAACACCTCAGGCGATGCGGAGGTGTGGATGGACGAACGCGGGCTTCCGACGGGACGGCGTGTCGTGGGTGTGTACTACGCCACCGGCGCGCTGTTCACGCTCGCCACCTCGGTGATCTGGGGCGTCAACACCCTGTTCCTGCTCGGCGCCGGCCTCGACCTGTTCCAGGTGATGGTCGTCAACGCGATCTTCAGCGCCGGCCAGCTCGTGTTCGAGGTCCCCACGGGGGTCATCGCCGACACGGTCGGGCGCAAGGTCTCCTACCTCATCGGGATCGCGGCGCTGTTCGTTTCCACGCTCATGTACGTCGGGGCTGACCGCTTCGGGTGGGGGTTTGCCGGCTTCGCGGTCGCCTCGGCGCTCATCGGGTTCGGGTTCACGTGCCAGACGGGTGCCGTGGATGCTTGGCTCATCGACGCGCTCGACCACATCGGCTACGAGATGCCGCGCGAGAAGGTCTTTGCGCGAGCGGGGATGCTCGGCGGCGTGGCGATGCTCGTGGGGACGCTCGGCGGCGGGTTCCTCGGCCAGGCGGACCTTGCGCTGCCGTACCTCGTGCGTGCGGGGATCCTGCTCGCGGCCTTCGCGCTCGTGTTCGTGGCGATGCGCGAGATCGGGTTCCAGCCGCGACCTCTGAAGGCCTCCCGGTTCGCCGAGGAGACGCGCGTCATCGCGCGCGCGGGGGCGACGTACGGGTGGCGCAACCGCGCGGTGCGGCCGTTGCTGTTCGTATCGGCGTTCCAGGGCGCGTTCATGCTGTACTTCTTCTACTCCTCGCAACCGTTCGCGTTGCAGCTGCTCGGGCGCTCGGATCTCGTGTGGGTCGCCGGCGCCCTGACGGCGCTGTTCGGCGCGACGGGCGTAGTGGGCAACTCGCTCGTGGGCAGGGTCATGCGCACGCGCGTCGGGTCGGACCCGGCACGGCTGCTCGCATGGTGTGCCGGAGCCACCGCGGTGCTGACCGCGGTGATCGGCCTGCTCGGCGTCCTGGCTCCCGCCGCCGGAGGGACGTTCTGGTTCGCGGGCATGGTGTTGATCTTCGTGGCGTTCGGGATCGTGTTCGGGATCGCCGGTCCGGTGCGACAGGCGTTCATCAACCGCCTGATACCGGCCGCGCAGCGCGCGACCGTCCTGTCCATCGACGCGTTCTTCGGGGACGGGGGCGCCATGGTCGGTCAACCGGCCCTGGGCTGGTTCGCCACGAGGACCTCGATCCCGCTCGGATACCTCGTCGGCTCGCTGCTGCTCGCCGCCGCGGCGCCGCTGTACCGCATCTCGGGACGCGCTGCGAGACAGGGCGAGTAGCCTCTTCCCAACGGCTTTCCGCGGGCGCACAATCCACGTGTGAGCGCACGAGTGGGATCGCGCGCCATCTGAGTGCATCTGGAGGAGTCATGCACCGCTCGCAAGCCGTTTCGGGAGTCCGGTTCGCGTTTCTGGCGCTCGTCCTGTGTGCGGCCTTCCTGGTGGTGCCGTCAGTCGCCTTCGCGGCCGACGGGCACATCACCGGCAAGGTCGTCGACGACGCCTACAAGGCGCCACTCGAGGGCATCTCGGTAGTCGCGTATCGCTACGATCCGGCGGAGCCGACGTTCATGGACTGGGTAGGCGACACGCTTACCGAGGCGGACGGCACCTACGCGCTCGATGTCGCCCCCGGCCAGATCGTCGTCGAGTTCGTGCAGTACCCGCCCAACGTCTACCTTTCGGAGTTCTACAACGGCACGCGTGATTGGGCGAGCGCGACCAGGATCACCCTCGGCTCCGGTGCGACCGTGAGCAACATCAATGCGTCCTTGGGACTCGGCGCGACCATAAGCGGCAAGGTCACGGACCAGGCCACCGGCGAGGCGCTCGAAGGAATCCGCGTCACGGCCAACTTCGACGAGGACAACAACTGCGAGGCGTTCTCGCGGACCGACGGGACCTACGAGATCACCGGCCTGCCGAGCGGCACGTTCCAGGTCCTGTTCAACGACATCGGTGACACGGACCCCTCCCGGCAGAGTGTCTACGTGAGCGAGTGGTACAACAACGTCACTTCATATGCATCGGCCACGAACATCGTGCTCACCGCCCCGGCGTCGCGCACGGGCGTGGACGCGGCGCTGGCCAAGGGCGCCTCGATCGCCGGCACGGTGACGGAGTCGGGGAGCGGTGCGTTCATCTACAACGAGGACCTGGACGGTTTCCCGCGCACCATCAATGTCGACATCACGGATTCGGCCGGCAACACGGTCGCCTGGCGCACGGCCGACGCCAAGGGACGCTACTTCGCGGGCGGGCTTTCCGCCGGGACCTACAAGGTCAAGTTCTACGACTGGGGCTCGGTGACGATGGGTCTCGATGAGGGCGCTTTCTACACGACACAGTGGTACAACAACAAGTCGAGCGCGGGGACCGCGAACACGATCACTCTCGGCGCCACCACGGCGCAGACGGGCGTCAACGCCGCGATGGTCAAGCGCTCGACGTTCGGCTCGATCTCCGGCTCCGCGTACGACGCGGTCGAGACCTCACGCAAGATCCCGGGCGCGGACGTGATCCTCTACGAGTTCGACGGCACCTACTGGAACCAGGCATTCGACGTACCGGTCACCAAGACGGACGCCAACGGCGACTACCGCTTCGAGTACGTCCCGGCGGGGACCTATCGCGTCCTTGTCAACGGCTACGACGACGGGGAGTTCGTCTACTCAGTGCTCCAGGGCTACGACTATCAGTACTACGGAGGCGCGACGGACCTTCTATCTGCCACGAACATCGTCGTGTCAGGAGGCGGCACGGTGACCGCCAGGAACGTCTACCTGCCGCGCATGGCCGGCAGCGTGCTCCTCGGCGGGGCGCTCACCAACTCGGCGACAGCCGCATCGGTCGGGGCCGGCGTACCGGTGAGCATCTACGCCTACGACGTGGATGGCGACTACTGGTACTCCATCGCCGAGACGGTCACCGACGCGAGCGGCACCTGGCGCTGGCCGGTGGAGTCGGGCACGTACAAGCTCTCCTTCAACGAGATGTGGTCGAATCTCGGCGCATCCAAGAACTTCGTGGCGTCGTGGTACGACAACAAGCCCGATGAGACGACCGCCAACACGGTTACGACCATCCTCGGCGGCCCGACGCTCGTGAACGACACCCTCACACCGGCGTTCCATTTCGTGGGCACCGTGACCGGGCCCTCCGGGGCGCTTGAAGGCGCGACGGTGCAGACCTGGGAGTTCGTCGACCCGTACTGGACCGAGGTATCGACCGCCAAGACCGACGCGAGTGGCGCCTACGACATGGGTGGCATCCCGGCCGGGACGTACAAGGTCTCTTTCAGCCCGCCGTACCCCAACCCGCTGCGGCTCGCCACCGAGTACTACGACAACAAGGTCTCGCTGGACTACGACGCCGGGATGCTCGTGTTGAGCGGCCCCGCGGCCACCTACACGCTCAACGCAGCGCTCGCGCCCGGCGTGGAGTACAAGGGCCGGGTCTTCCTGGATGACTCCTCGGCGAACCTCGATCAGCCGATCAAGGTCCACGTCTGGTACAACCTCTCCGGCTACGGCTGGCAGCAGGTGCAGTCGACGTACGCGTACACGTGGCCGGGCTCTGACGGTCAGTGGTGGATGAACCCCATGCCGACGGGTTCGTACAAGTTCTCGTTCAGCGACCCCGACTACGCGGCGTACACATCGCTCTACTACCTGAACCGCATCGACGCAGGAACCGCGGATGTCATGGCGCCGCTGGGCGGCACGTCGACTCTGCTCAAGCAGACCATGGACGGGCTGCCACCGGTAACGACGACCGACGCCGTCGGTGGCTACAAGGGTGACGCCACGATCAGCTTCGACGCTCACGACGACGTGGTCGGCGTCGACGGGACCTACTACTCGGTCGACGGGGCGCCCTATGCCGCCGGCACGAGCGTGACCGTCAGTGGGTTGGGTTGGCATACGGTGCAGTACTTCTCCGTCGACCGACTCGGCTTCACGGAGTCGGTGCGCACGGTCGAGTTCGAGATCCTTGCCGAGGACTCGTTCCTGCCGGTGCCGGTCGCCGGCGCCACGCGCATCGACACCGCCATCAAGGCCGCCGAGGTGGCGTTCCCCAAGGGCGCCGACACCGTGGTCATCGCCACCGCGTACAACTGGCCAGACGCCCTGGGCGGCGCCGCGCTCGCCGGTGCGTATGACGGCCCGATCCTGCTCACGACCCCGAGCGACCTGCCCGCAACGGTCGCCTCCGCGATCACCGATCTCGGCGCGACCGACGCGGTGATCCTGGGCGGCGCTGTGGCGGTGAGCGAGAACGTCGAGATGGCGCTCGAGGACCTGCTCGGGCCGACCAACGTCCTGAGGGTGTCCGGTCCGGACCGGTATCGCACGGCCGAGGCGATAGCCGCCAAGACCGTGGAGGTCCTGGGCTCGGAGTATGACGGGATGGCTTTCGTGTCGACCGGCGGCAACTTCCCCGATGCGCTCGCGGCCTCGCCCATGGCGGCCGCGCGCAGCTGGCCGATCTATCTGGTCGACAAGACAAAGCCCCTGTCGTCAACGACGCGTCAGGCGATGCAGGCCGCCGGTGTGACCGACATCGCGATCCTGGGCGGGACCGGTGTCGTTCCGACCGCGATCGAGACGTCCCTCGGCTCCTACTTCGGCACGGCGCGGGTCGACAGGCTCGCGGGCGCCGACAGATACGAGACCGGATGCATCGTGGCCGAGTACGGTGTCGCGAACGCCGGACTCTACTGGAACCGTCTCGCGCTCGCCACGGGACAGAATTTCCCCGACGCGCTCGCGGGTGGCGTTCTGCAGGGGCGCTACGGTTCCGTGCTGCTGCTCACGCCGAGCTCCGCGCTGAGTCCCTATGTCTCAGCGGAGCTGGCGGCTGTCAAGTCGCAGGTCGAGGAGGTCAGGTACCTCGGTGGCCTCAACGCCGTCTCGCAGACCGTGCGGGACTCGGTGCAGCAGATCATCCAGTAGTGCCATGTGTGATCGTGACGGATCCGGGGCCCCGCTGCGGCGGGGCCCCGCGAATGTGTGAGCCGATCGGAGAGGTGTATGACGCGTCGTGCATGGTTGATCGCAGCTGTGGTTCTCGGAGTCGCCGCGATGCTCGTGTTCGGCGCGCTGCTCACGCGCGGAGGTACGACGCGCGTGGAGCGGCCCGGGTCCGGGACTTCTGCGGTCCCGACCGGGAGTGCGGGGGCGTCTGAGAGCGCTTCGGCAGCGACGGGAGCGGCTTCCTCGACAGAGGGTTCACCCGACGTCACAAGGGCTCCGGAAGCCGCCGGCATCGGTGCGACCGTCAAGGACGGAGCCAGGCTTGCCACGGTCACAGTGCCACCAGCGGAGACGATCGCCGTGATCTCGGCCGACGCGGCCCCCGACGGCGAGCGGTTCGCCGTCTCATTCCGCCCGTACGGGTGGGGGCCGACGCGCCCGGCCGGTCGCGCCCTGGTCGTGATGCTCATGACCGCTCAGCCGGCGAATGCCTCCTCCGATCTGACCTTCGAACCCGGCACCAACATGATGGTGCTTCTATCGCCGCTCGCTGCCCGTTCGGTCAGGGTCGGCGGCGCGTATCGCGGCGTGTTGATCCTGCGCGCCAACGGCGGTGCGCTCGTGCCCTACATGGAGCAGGTCAGTGAAGCCGGGTAGCGACCGGCTCGCCCGCCTGTTGCTTCGTGCCGGGGTCGTGTGCGCGATGGCGCTGCTGCCTCTCGCCGTCTGGCCCGCGGCCAACAACCCCTACGGGCCCGCCAAGTACCTCCTGTCGTGCGCGGCGGCGGCGCTCGTGCTTGCGGGGGTGGCGTTCGACCGGCACGCGGTATCTCGTGTCCTCGCGTCGATTCGAGGAGTGCCGGCCGCGGCGCTCGCCGCGTTGTGCGGGACCGTCGTGCTCGCCACCGTGGTGGCCGGGGACCCCCGCGCCGCGCTGCTGGGCTCGTACCCCGGGTACGAGGCGGGGCTGGTCGCGCTCGGCGCGATGGTCGTGTGCGGGTATGTCGCGACGGCGGCCCTCGAAGCGCCGCTGCGGACGACGGCACGGCTCTCGAGTGTGTCGCTTTCGGCGGTCGGATCCGTAGCGTGCGTCCAGTGGCTGGCCGGGTTTTCGGGAGGCGGGGGTCTCGCGGCGTCGCTCGGTGTCGGCTCGACGCTCGGCAACCCTTCGAATCTCGGTCTGTGGTGCGCGGTCGCGCTCCCGTTCGCGCTGCATGCGGCCCGAACGGACACAGTGCGGTCCTGGCGGATCGCCGGGATGCTGGCAACAGGCCTCGGAGCGGCGGCGTTGCTGCTCTCGGTCTCGCGGGGGGCGCTCGTGGCCGTGGTCGCGGCCGCTGTGGCGTGGGCGCTTCTGACGGGTGTCTTCGCCGGGGGTGTGCGCCGGCGCGCGCTCGTGTTCACCCTGGCGTGCGTGGTGGCGGCCGCGTCGTGGGGGGTCGTGCTCGCCGCGCGCCCACGGCCGGACACAGCCGCAGGCAGGGTCGCGGTGTGGCGGGAGAGCGTGCCCATGATCGCCGAGCGCCCGTTCCTGGGGTTCGGGCTCTCGGGCTACGGTCGCGCGTACGCGGCACGCACCACGCTCCCGCTTGCCGATGAGTTCGGTCGCGACCGGCCACTCGCCGACCCGCACAACGTCGTCATCTCGACCGCGCTCAGCGCCGGACCGCTCGCGGCGGGCCTCCTTTCGGTACTGGTGGTCTCGACGGGCCTCGGGCTTTGGCGGGCGCGCTCTGAGCATCCGGAGGCGGCCGTTGCGGGTGCGGCGCTTGCTGCCGGGATCGTCGGCCTGCAGTTCCATTTCCTGACGCTCGAAACCGGGCCGGTGCTTTTTGCGGCCCTCGCTCTCGCGCAGACATCGACGACCGGCGGACCCTCGCCGGTCGCTTCGGCTCCCAGCGCGTCGGCCGTTCGCGCGGCGCGCTTTGCGCTCGCGGCGTTGCTCCTCGCATCGCTCGCGACCACATCCCTGGCGGGCCGTATCCTGCTCGCGGATGTCGCCGTCCGTGAGGGGTTCGCCCGCGCGGGCTCGGATGCGGCCGCGTCCGCCGAGGCGTTCGCGACCGCGCAGGCTCGGGCGCCGTTCGACCCGAACCCGGCATGGGCGCGCGGCGTGGCGGCGCGTGGTGCGATGGCCGGCGAGGACCACACGCGGGTCCTCGCGGGCGGCATCGAGGCCCTTTCTTATGCCGAGGAACTGCGTCCCGGCGAACACCGGATCGCGCGGGACGAAGGCGATCTGTACGCGGCGGCGCTGTTGGAGGGTGGGGACGGCGCCGAGGTGGCGGACGCGGCCATCCGCGCTTACGACCGTGCCGAGGCGCTTGCTCCCACCGACCCCCTGGTCTATCTGGGCAGGGGAGGCGTGTATCTGGCCGTCGGCGCGAACGAGCAGGCCGTCGCGGATCTGGAGCGCGCCGTGGAGCTCTCGCCTGAGCTGCGGGTCGGCTGGGCCAACCTCGCACTCGCACGCGCGGCAATCGGAGACGGGGATGGGGCGGAGAAGGCGGCCCGGCGCGCTGAGGTGCCTTCCGGCGACGCCGACACGCCGTAGTCGCGGCGGCTGTGGTTCTCGTGGTGCCCGGGGCGGGGATCGAACCCGCACGAGGTTTCCCTCATCGGTTTTTGAGACCGACGCGTCTGCCAATTCCGCCACCCGGGCGTCGAGTAGCGCCGCCGATTATACGTGAGCCGATTCCCGCGCGGAAGCACACGGCCCCGGCGTCACGCATACGCGCGGGCCGGGGCCGATCCGGAGCAAGGCGGAGGGCGCCGCTGGGCAGGTAGCGACGCCCTCCTGGGGCATTGCCGCGCCAAGGAGTCAGTACGACGCGGCAGGGTGCACATGCTGTGACGAGGCCGGGCTGATCTCCTGCACGTTCCCGGGTACGTCCGATTCCTCCGCCGACACCAGGGTCGGCACGTCGTCCTCGTCCTGCGGTTCGGCGGACGGGACGATGGTGAGTCCGGGGATGCCGCCTTCGGCCTCGCTCTTGGACGCCGAGGCGACCTCATGGCCGATCACCTGCAGGAACGCGCGGATGATCTCGGCATCGTACAGGCGACCGGCGCCGCGCATGATCGCGGCCACCGCCTGCACGGGGTTGATGCGCTCGCTCGGATTGCTCGCAGCGGTCATCGTGTCGTAGGCGTTGGCGACGGCGAGGATCCGCGCGCCGAGCGGGATCTGGTCGCCCTTGAGGCCGCGCGGGTAGCCCGAGCCGTCGAGCAGCTCGTGGTGCGCGTGGATCGATTCCTGGATCTGCTCGCTGAAATGCGCGCTGCGTGCCACCTGCGCCCCGTGCAGGGGGTGCATGCGCAGGATGGTGAGGTCCTCGATCGATGCCTCGCGCTCCGAGATGCCCAGGAGCCGTCCGGGCAGCTGGAGCATGCCCACGTCGGCGAGCAGAGCCGCCACACGGATGTCTCCGACCTCGCGGGTCGTCAGTCCCAGTATCCGTCCGATACCGGCCGCATACTCTGCCACACGCGTGCCGTGGCGCCTGCTGTCGGGAAGTCGCTGCTCGATGAGGGCCGAGAGTACGCTCAGGGTTCCGGCGAGTTGATCGCGCACCTCGCCGAGGAGCATACGGTTCTCGAGCGAGAGCTCGATGATGCGCGCCATGAGGATGAGTCCCTCGAGCTGGTCGGTGCTGAACGAGTCGCTCGACCTCCACAGACATGCGACCGACTTGAGTTCGCCGCGTATCCGCAGCGGGACCGCGATGGCCTCGCCGCCGGCCGCCACGGGCCGTGACGCGATCGCCTTGCCCGCACGCACGGACTCAAGCGCGACCTGCATGATCGCGGGTTGGACCTCGGAGCGCTCGCGGCCCTCGTCTGCGATGAGGGTGACGTCGTCGCCGACGACGGCCGCCGCATCAGCGCCGAAGTGCCGCAGTGAGTCACCGAGGACCTTCTCGAGCGCGTTGGATGCGTCGAGGGAGGTCATGAGGGTCGCCGCGTGCTGGGCAAAGGAGAGGCGCTCGTAGGCGGCCATGATCTGGTCGTTGGCGACCTCGAGCTCCTCGTGCGCCTGCATGAGCTGGACGCGGAGCTTGCGATGCTGGTCGACCATGTAGAGGACGAACATGAGGATCAGCCCGACGAACAGGATGCGTGCGATCTGGTCGCCGAGCACCCAGACGTTGTCCATCTGCATGCCGGTCATCGCCGCGAGGATCAGCACGATGATCATGCCGAGAAGCACGACGATCACCGTGTAGGAGAACGCGTTGAGCTGCCCCTCGCGCTTCAACAGTTTACGGATGTCCTGGTCCTGCATGGGAATCACTCCTGCCCTTACGACGCCCACCTGATTTCCCTATCGGCCATATCGGAGACAAAAGGTTAGTGGAGAGCGATAAACGGTCGATACCCACAACAGAATGGGGCTAGACGGTCGACGAGCGCTACCGAATGTCGGCTCGCATCCGGTATGCATCGTGCTGTCGACCGTTCGTCGGCAGGAGGTACTCGTCCGGGGCCCCCGGGAACTCGGCGTATACTTACCGCATGCACCCAGAAGAGCCTCAATCGCCCGACACCGCCGAACGGCATCTGCGTAACGTCGCGGACAATCTGCAGCTCGTAGCCGATCTCGGGTACGGGGACGTCTCTTTGGCCGTACCCTCTCCCGAGGGCGTGCTGTCGGTGCTGGCCGATGCGCGACCGATGACCGCGATCGCCGCCGTGGCTTCGAGCCGTGTGGGCGCGAGCCTGCGTCACGGTGACGAGCCGGAGGCCTACCAGGCGTTCGCGGACGGCGTCGTCGTGGTCGGTTCACGCCGGCGCGTCACGCGCGGCATCTCCTACTCGACGCACGCTTACCCGATGGGTCCGGTCACCGCGCCGTACGGTGTGGTCATCAGGGACATCGCCGCGCAGGTGGCCGAGGCGCCGGGCAAGATGGAGAAGGTCTTCATGACCGCCGCCGAGGCGCTCCTGCGCGTGCTGGCCGATCGCCCGCTCTCGGACGTGCACACCGGCGAACCGTTCGCCACGATGCGGGTCGCGGGCGACGGGCTCATCATGATCGGAGAGGACGCCCGGGTCACCTACGCGAGCCCGAACGCGGTCAACATCATGCGTCTGGCGGGCCTCGAGGGCACGCTCGCGGGCTCCTCGGCGAGCCGACTTCCCGGAGCGAAGCTGGCGGTGGTCCCAGTCCTGGATGCGACCGGCGCGACCGCTGTGGAGGTCGCGGCCGGGGATCGCGTGCTGGGCTACCGCACCATCAACCTCGGCGATTCCGTGCTCGTGCTCGTGGAGGACGTCACCGACGCGCGTCGCCGCGAGGCCGAGATCAAGGTCAAGGAGGCGACGATCCGCGAGGTGCACCACCGGGTCAAGAACAACCTGCAGACCGTCGCCTCGCTGTTGCGCATCCAGGCCCGCCGTTCCGAGTCCGAGGAGGCGAGGCGCGCTCTCTCGGAGGCGATGGAGCGGGTCGGATCGATGGCCGTGGTCCACGAGCTCCTCGCCGGCTCCACCGAGGAGCGCATCGACTTCACCGAGGCGGCGCACACGGTCGTCGACATGGTCGCCCGCGGTCTCGCGGGCGAGGGCCGCCGTATCCGCGTCGTGGTCGAGGGCTCGACCGGATCGGTACCGGCACAGGTCGCGACCTCGCTCGCGCTCGTGATCGCCGAGCTCACGCACAACGCTATCGAGCACGGTTTCGGCCCCGACGAGCAGGGTGTCGTGACGGTGTCGCTGCGCCGGCTCGCGGGCGAACTCGTCGTCACGGTCCGCGACGACGGCATCGGGCTGCCCGCGGCCTTCGATGCCGAGGCGTCGGCGAACCTTGGTCTGGCTATCGTCCGGACGATCGTCCACGACGACCTGCGCGGCACGCTCTCGTTCAGCGTGGGCCGCGGTACCACGGTTACCGTCCGTTTCCCGCTTCCGGAGGATCCGCAGTGACCAAGATGCGCGTCGTCATCGCCGAGGACGAGGCCCTCATCCGCATGGATCTGAGGGAGATGCTCGAGGAGGAGGGCCACGAGGTCGTCGCGGAAGCGCGCGACGGCGCCGAGGCCGTCAGACTCGTTGAGCGCGAGCGTCCCGACGTGGTCTTCATGGACATCGAGATGCCCGTCATGACCGGCATCGAGGCGGCGTGTGCCATCAAGGAGGCCTCGCTCGCACCGGTCGTGATGGTGACCGCGTTCTCGCAGACCGCCTACATCGAGCAGGCATGCGGGGCGGGGGCGATGGCGTATCTGGTCAAGCCGTTCACCAAGGCCGACATCCTCCCCGCGATGCAGGTCGCGGTCTCACGGTTCGCCGAGTCCCGCCTCCTGTCCGAGCAGGTGGCCGATCTCGAGGAGCGCCTTCAGACGCGCAAAGTGCTCGACCGTGCCAAAGGCATCCTGATCGGGCGGGGGATGAGTGAGCCGGACGCGTTCCGCCGCCTGCAGAAGCTCGCCATGGACAAGCGCAAGTCGCTTCGCGAAGTCGCCGAGGCGGTCATCCTCAGCTCCGAGGTCGACGAGTAGGGGCGGTCGGTCGCCGCGTGGACGTCCGGCCACGCGTGAACACCCTTAGTCCCTCCGCGGAGGTTCGACCGCGTCGAGATGCTTGTCGGTCGGCAGGCTGCCTATCGGACGGCGCGTGTTTGCGGGCATCCTCGGGTAATCGACACGCCGTGACTCGTGGTCCCCTCGCGACGCCCGCATCTCGACGCATATGTGCGAGGGTGTGACGTCGATCATGTTGTAGGACGGCGGCGTGAACCCGCGGGTCCGCCAGGTCGACGCGGTGCCGCTCGTGGCCACGAGCATGCCGGCGGTCGGCCACACGAACGGGACGTGCTTGTGGCCCGCGACCACGAGGTCCACGTTCTCCTCGGCGAGTATCTCGAGTACCTCGCCGGCGTCCCAGACCACGTTGCGTTCGCGGCCGGTGCCGGGGATGCTCACGAGGTGATGGTGGAGTGCGACGAGCTTGAAGCCTTTGGCGGCAGCGAGCTGCTCGCGCAGCCAGCGATGCCGGTGCCGCCCGATCTCACCGTCGTCGAGGTCGGGCTTGGTCGAGTCGAGCCCCACGACCGTGATGTCCTCGCTCACCTGCGGGTCGCACTCCATGTTCAGGCAGAAGTCCCACGTGCGGTACCTCTGGCCGAAGAGGTCCTCGAAGATCTCGTAGCCGACCTTGCGGGCGTCGTGGTTGCCGATGAGCACGGCGACGTTCGGGCACTCGATGCGGTCGAGATGCCGCTTGGCCTCGATGAATTCGTCGGGGTATCCCGACGCGGTCAGGTCGCCGGGAACCACCACGAGATCGGGCTCGTCGGCATTGATCTCGTCGATGATGCGCGTCAGGAGCCCGGGATCGAAGCGCGGGTCTCCGCAGTGGATGTCTGAGAACTGGGCGATGCGGAAGCGGTCCTCGGCCATGCCGGGCCTCCTTGCGGGAGATGGTCGTGACTCCATATACCTTCGATACCCGAGAGCGGTGGCCTTCTGTCTTGTGATAGTGCGGCGGGTTCCTACCGTTCGTCGCTTAATGATTGTCACACCACGAGTGTGACTCACATAATTCATCTGCTTTCAGGTTCGGGGGGCTCGGTCACACCATGGGGGAGATCGGGCGATCGGTAGAGGGGATGCGAGTTGGGCAAGCATTCGTGGTCGTCGGTGCTCGTAGTGGTCTTCGCGTTGTGTGCCGGTGCCGTGCTTCTGGGGACGGGAGAGGCTTCAGCCGTGCCTGTCGGGGGTTCATGCCTTCCGGCGGCGGGTGCGGTCATCACCAGCGAAGACATCGGGGAGATCGCAGTGACCTTCACCGATGCTGTCGCGCTCGACGCCGGGAGTGTCCTGATGACGGTGGACGGGCGGCCGGTGACACCGGGTGTGGCCCTGTCCAACGGTGGCAAGACCGCTCGCGTGAGCCTCGACGCACGCCTGCTGCCGGTCGGCTACGCGAATCCTTCGGCGCATGCCGTCGTTGCCAGCATCGCCAACATCTCGGCGCAGCGTTCGCCCGATGCGTCATGGAGCTTCACGCAGGTGCTGCCAGGCGGCGCGCGCGAGATGGCCCCGACCGCCGAGACGGCATGCAAGGGGTGTCACTCGTCGGTCGACGACACGCTGGCGTTCAAGGAGACCCACTGGATCCGCGACATGTACTGGACTGAGCCCGATCACATCATCGGCCCGCACTACGGCCCCAACACGTGCGCCAACTGCCATGCATGGGGCAACGCCTGGAGCGCTGCCGCGGTCTACGGCGCGTGGGGACTCAAGTGGACCGAGGCCACGCCCCTCGAGCTGCTCGGCACGCAGCCGATCTCCTTCGTGCAGCGGGGCACGACGCGCTACTTCGACCGCGTCGGGGGCAACTGCAGCGCGGAGTGCCACGGTGTCTCCTCTTACACCGTGATCAACTATCACCGCCTTGCGCCCGAGGACCATCCGCGCATGGCGCCCAGGGGTACTCCGCCGTGGCGCGCCTACGTCTACAACAACTACGACGACGCAACCAAGTACGAGGTGCCCGACGCGCGCTATCGCTACGACTGTCTCCATTGTCACCAGGGGCTCAAGGGCTCACAGACCCTGCGCTACCCGATCGACCAGGAACTCAAGCTCGCACATGACCTCGTCGGTGACCACGAGTCCACGCTGCCGTCACCGGACTTCTGCGCAGGGTGCCACTCGCGCGTACTCACGCGTGAGCACGCCGCGCCGGGCCGCGAGAACTCCTCGGCGGCACAGGTCGGATGCTCGGACTGCCACGAGAGTCCCGACCCGACGATCAGCGCCTTGCGGGAGAACCTGCCCAAGATCCGCTTCTGGCGAGATGTCTCGCGCTCGTACTACCAGACGCCAGCCCATGACCACTTGTACGACCGGCTGGACCCGCCGGTGGACGCGCCCTCGGGCAGAGGCATCTCCTCGGCACATGTCCAGGCGCTCATTCAGGACGACGCCACCATCCTGGTCCAGGCCAAGTACGGCAGCACGTGGCAGACGGTCTACTCGAAGGTCGTGAACAACCCGACGCTCACTCCGTACCCGGGTGTGTCCGTTCCGCCTCCGTACAACGCTGGCTACATCTTCGTGTCCGAGGACGTCACCTTCGCGCCGGCCGCGTCGGTGCGACTGTCGGTCGACCCATACCCGGATGACCGCATCTACGCGACCGGCCCCTTCTTTGGGCAGGGCATCGAGTACTGGTCGGAGACCTACGTCTCTTTGGAGCGCATCACGTCGGTACCGCTCGCGGGTTCACCCGCCGAGGATGCGGACTGCCTGACCTGTCACGAGCAGGTCGCGGGCACCGAGCACTACGCGGTACACGGCTCCACGTTCGAGAGCGGCTACTGCGTGAGTTGTCACGACTCCAACCTGCTCGATGTCCCCGAGCATGCGGATGCTCAGGGACGCCCGGGTTGCGCTCTGTGTCACGATCCGGCGAGCGGTGCCGTCGCCGACGCGGTCGCCGCAGGCGAGACCGGCTGTCTGAAGGGTTGTCACACGGACCACCCGCATCCCGCGGCCGCGATCACGGGCGTCGACGCGGGCAACGGTCACCTCTGCACCGAGTGCCATTCAACGAGCCTGTATCTCGAGCACCGCAAGTCGACTCGTGGCGGGAACGCCGATCCATGCCTCGTGTGCCATGTGGCCGGCGGTCCTGCCGAGGACATCGCGGGCCCGTGGGATACCGCCTGTGACACCGCTGCGTGTCACTCCGCGGGGTCCTCGATAGCGGTCCACACCAACTACTGCCTCGCATGTCACGATGAGAACCAGCCGGATTTCTCTACGTCAAAGACCGCGTTCCCCTCGGCGGATCCGGTCGACCGGGATACCGCATGCAAGGCATGCCACATCCCCGGTCTCGTTGGCACCCACCCGTATCACCAGGCCGGCGCGAACTGCGGTGCGGCCTGCCATCCGGGTTGGGGCAACACGAGGACCTCGGCCGTGCCCGGCTACGTGGATGCCGTCTCCGGCGCCTCGTTCGCGGGTGCGGGCTCCAAGGCCACGCCCGCCGCGGTCCTGCACACGATCCATGCTGCGACCCGGTGGCCTTCCGGGGTCTCCACGTCGGCCAGCGCGTGCGCGAGTTGTCATGCGGCCGCGGCGTGCGGCGCGTGCCACACGGGCGCCGTTCCGGCATCACATGCGGAACACTCGACCACGGATCCCGGTGCGCATCCCGCGTGGACGGGTGTGGTCGGGCGTGGTGTCGTGGGCACGGACCAGTCACAACGGACCTACTACGCGGACACCAACCAGTGTGCGGCAGCGACCTGCCATGACCTCGAAGGGACAGCCGAGCGTGCCCCTCGCACCGTCGAGGACTACAACCACCCGGTGGGGGGCAATCCCGACGACCCGGCCGTAGGGAACACGGCGGTGACCAGTGTCGGGGCCTGGCGCTCCCGTGCCTCGACGCGTTACTCCGGCGCGCGGATGAGCTACAACGGCGTCGCCGGCGCCTCACTCTCGGCCACAGTGACCGGCGAGCGCGTCGAGATACTCTCGGATCGCGACCCGTACCGGGGGAAAGCCGAGGTCCTGATCGATGGCGTGGTCGTCGGCGAGTTCGACGCATACGCGCCGGTGACCCGGTTCCAGGCCATCGTCTTTGCAGTGGATGTCACTCCGGGGACGCACACGGTCACCGTGGCTCCGACCGGGGAGCGGGATCCCTCCGCCCGTGCGGCATACGTCGTCGTCGACGGCTTCCGTGCGTACACAGAGGTGCCTTCCAGCGTGGCCCCGAACTGCGTCAGTTGTCATTCGGACCGCGCCGGGACGCACTGGTAGCCCGCGTTCGGGCCTCCCGCGTTTCCAACATGTTTCGTGGGGCGTGACAGCCCCGCGTCGGCCCTGCTATACTCCTCGGACTCGGCACAACGGCGTGCCGGACATACGCAGGAGCAATGATGCTCGCCAGGCCCAAGGGCCTCGGCGGGCGTTTTCGTTTTCCGGGCGTGCAGTGAGTATCACGGCAGAAGGGTAGAGCGCATGAAGGACTTCGCGGTCTTCTGGGGGTGCACCATCCCCGCGCGTTTCCCGTTCATCGAGAAGTCGACCCGCGTCATGTTCGACGACCTCGGTGCCACGGTCCACGAGCTCGATGGCCATACATGCTGTCCCGAGGGGACGCTCGTCAAGGCGAACGATCCGGGAGCGTTCTTCACAGCGGCGGCACGCAACCTCGCCATCGTGGAGAAGGCCGGGCTCGACGTCGTCACGCCGTGCAACGGCTGCTACTCGACGTTCAAGGAAGCGCAGAGCCACCTCAAGACCCACTGGCGCGAGCGCGACGAGATCAACGAGCGTCTTGCCGCCGAGGAGCTGCACTACGACGGCGACCTCAAGGTCGTGCATTTCGCGGAGTGGCTTTCGGACTACATGGGCGCCGGGCTCATCGCAAGCAAGGCCGTCAACCAGTTCTGGGGCATGCGGATCGCCGTGCACTACGGCTGCCATCTGCTGCGCCCGCAGCCGGCGGTCAAGTGGGACGACCCGCTGCACCCCAAGAAGGTCGAGGAGATCGTCGCCGCGCTCGGCGCGCGGGTCGTTGACTATCAGACCAAGATGCAATGCTGCGGCGGGTACCTCGACCGCGTGGGTGAGCGCGAGGGCTCACTCGCGTTCGCGCGCCGCAAGCTCACCGATCTGATGCGCAACGAGGTCGACGCGCTCGTGGTCGTCTGTCCGAGCTGCTTCCAGCAGTTCGACCTGAACCAGGCCGCGCTTCAGCGCAACAAGGAGGACGTCAACGTCCCGATCCTGTATCTCTCCGAGCTCATCGCGCTCGCGTACGGCCATTCGCCCGAGGAGATCGGCCTGGACATGCACCGTGTCTCGGTCGAGCCGTTCCTCGAGAAGTGGGGCGCGCGTGCTCAGGACAAGAAGCGGCTCGCCGAGGACTTCGACGTGGCGCTCCTCGGCAAGTGCTATTCATGCCAGGCGTGTAAGGACGACTGTCCGGTCTGCAAGATCGACCCGACGTTCGATCCCTGCGAGACCATCGGGCGCCTGCTGCGCGGCGACATCGAAGAGGTGCTCGCCGACAAGAACATCTGGAAGTGCCTCGAGTGCTACACCTGCCTCGAGCTCTGCCACTCCGAGATCGGCATGGCCGAGACCTTCCGGACACTCAAGGAGCTCGCGATCGGCAACGGCGCCGCGCCTGACGCCGTGGCCGCCGGCTACAAGACCTTCATGGAGACCGGGCAGCTCGGCAAGCCCAAGGAGTCCGCGCGCAAGAAGCTCGGACTCGGGCCACTGCCGGAAAGCGGCGGTGACGCCGTGGCACGCCTCATGAGCACCGCCACCGAGGATCCGACGACCACCGACGAGGGAGTTGAGTAGGACATGACGTTCAACCCACTTCTGGACCGGATGCCCACTTCCAAGCTGCCGACGTTCGCCGACCGCGAAGGCGTGTTCGGCCTTGAGCGTCCGAGCTACAGCGAAGAGGCGTCCTCCAAGATCCATGGCGGCTGCGGCCTCATGGGCATCTGCGACGAGTCCGGCACGCTTATGAGCGGGGTCGAGGCCATCAAGGCCATGGCCGTGCAGCGTGACCGCGGCAACGGTCTCGGCGGCGGCTTCGCCGGCTACGGGATCTACCCGGAGTTCCCCGACCACTTCTGCTTTCACATGATGTATCACGACGTGAAGGCCAAGGAGGACGCGGAGGCGGTCTTCGACCAGTACTTCGTGGTCGATCTCGCCGAGCCGATGCCCACTCGTCCGACCAAGGGCATCACCGACGCGCCGCTGCTGTGGCGCTACTTCCTCAATCCCGACCCGCACAAGCTCGAGATCTCGGAGATGTCGGCCGAGGACTTCATCGTCCACACCGTCATGCTGATCAACTCGAGTGTCGACGGCGCGTTCGTGGCCAGCAGCGGCAAGAACATGGGCGCGTTCAAGGGCGTCGGCTTCCCCGAGGAGATCGGGCACTACTTCCGTCTCGACGAGTACGAGGGCCACACCTGGGTCGGCCACAACCGGTTCCCGACCAACACGCCCGGCTGGTGGGGCGGCGCGCATCCGTTCACACTGCTCGACTGGTCCATCGTGCACAACGGTGAGATCTCGAGCTACGGCATCAACAGCCGCTATCTCGAGCAGTTCGGCTACAAGTGCTCGCTCGGTACCGACACCGAGGTCGCCGCGTACCTGTTCGACCTCATGCTGCGCCGCCACAAGCTCCCGCTCGAACTCGCCTGCAAGGCGCTCGCGAGCCCGCTGTGGAGCGAGATCGACCGTATGCCCGCCGAGGAGCAGGCCGTGATGCGTTCGCTGCGTGCGGTCTACGGCCCGGGCATGCTCAACGGCCCCTTCGCCATCGTGCTCGGGTTCAACGGCGGAATGGTCGCACTGAACGACCGGATCAAGCTCCGCCCGCTCGTGGCGGCCCGCCAGGGCACGCGCGTCATGGTCGCCTCCGAGGAGAGCGCGATGCGCGAGGTGCTCGACGCTCCCGATCAGGTCTGGGCCCCCAAGGCCGGAGAGCCGGTCATCGCCCGCGTGAAGGGCATGGAGTGGCCGATCCACGGTGACCTGCACCTGTCCGCTTCGGAGATCTCGTGCGCCGTGACCGGCGTCGAGAACACCTGTGAAACCGTCGAGGTGAGCTAGCGATGCCGATCAGCCTCATCCAGCCTGAGTTCAAGGTCAAGATCGATTACGACAAGTGCCACAAGTGCGGCCGCTGCGTGCAGCAGTGCGGCTGGGGTGTGTACTCGTTCAACGAGCGCCCGATCCCCGATGACAGCAAGTGTCGCGCGTGTCACCGCTGCGTCACGTACTGCCCGGCGCACTGCATCAGCATCCAGAAGAACGACCTCGCGTACCGCACGAACGACCACTGGGACCCCGCGCTGCGCAAGGCGGTATGGCGTCAGGCGGAGACCGGCGGCGTGATGCTCACCGGTATGGGCAACGACAAGCCCTACCGCAACATCTTCGACCACCTCGTCCTTGATGCGTGCCAGGTCACGAACCCTTCCATCGACCCGCTCCGTGAGCCGATGGAGCTGCGTACCTACCTGGGCCGCAAGCCCGACAGCGTCGACGTCGAGCCGGACGGCAACGGCGGCTACCGCCTCAAGGGCGGGGACAGCATCGCCAAGAACATCCAGCTCGAGACCCCGATCATCTTCTCGCCCATGAGCTACGGGTCCGTCTCGCTCAACGTGCACAAGTCGCTTGCGATGGCCGCCGAGCGTCTCGGCATCCTCATGAACACCGGCGAGGGCGGACTGCACGCGGACCTGTATCCGTACCAGGACAACGTCATCGTCCAGGTCGCTTCGGGCCGGTTCGGCGTCAACCCCGAGTACCTCAACCGCGGCGCCGCCATCGAGATCAAGGTGGGCCAGGGCGCCAAGCCCGGCATCGGCGGCCATCTCCCCGGTGAGAAGATCAACAAGGAGGTCTCGGAGACCCGCATGATCCCGCAGGGATCCGACGCGATCTCCCCGGCGCCTCACCACGACATCTACTCCATCGAGGACCTGCGCCAGCTCATCTACTCCCTCAAGGAGGCGAGCGGCTACAAGACCGTCGGCGTCAAGATCGCAGCCGTGCACAACGTCGCGGCCATCGCGAGCGGCATCGTCCGCGCGGGAGCGGACTATGTCTACCTCGACGGGTTCCGCGGCGGCACCGGCGCCGCGCCGCAGATCATTCGCGACCATGTCGGCATCCCGATCGAGATCGCCATCGCGGCGGTCGACCAGCGCCTGCGCGACGAGGGCATCCGCAACCAGGCCTCGATCATCGCGGCGGGCTCGATCCGCTCCTCGGCGGACCTCGCAAAGGCCATCGCGCTCGGCGCCGATGTCGTGGGCATCGGCTCGACGGCGCTCATGGCCATGGGCTGCCATCTGTGCCAGGGCTGTCACACGGGCTGTTGCTCGTGGGGGCTGACCACGCAGAAGCCGGAACTCACCCGCCGGGTCGATCCTGAGTGGGGCGCGGAGAGGCTCACGAACCTCGTGCACGCCTGGAGCCATGAACTGCAGGAGATCCTCGGCGCGCTCGGCGTCAACGCGGTCGAGTCGCTGCGCGGCAGCCGCGAGCGTCTGCGTGCCGTGGGCTTGGACCAGCAGACCTGCGAGATCCTGGGCGTCAAGCCCGCCGGACTGTAGGAAGGGGAGGGAGATCACGATGACCCAGGTCAAGGATTCCGGCCCCATCGTGGGCTACGTGCAGGTCGATCCGACGGTGACCGTCGAGGGTGACGTCGCCACGATCGAGTGCGCCGGTGTGTACTACAAGCATGTCAACGAGGCGATCCGCGCGGCGTTCGCCGACGGCATCAAGACGGTCCGCCTCATGAACGTCAACGGTCAGCGCTACATCGGTACGGGCATCTCGGGCAAGGACCTCCGCATCGAGGTCCACGGCACGGCGGGCCAGGACATGGCGATGTTCATGGACGGCCCCACGGTCGAGGTCTTCGGCAATGCGCAGGACGGCGTGGGCAACACCATGAACGCCGGCAAGGTCATCGTGCACGGCGACGCTGGCGATGTCCTCGGCTATGGGATGCGCGGCGGCAAGGTCTTCATCAAGGGCGATGTGGGCTACCGCGTGGGCATCCACATGAAGGCCTACGAGAGCCTCGTGCCGATCATGGTCTGCGGCGGCAAGTCGCGTGACTTCTTCGGCGAGTACATGGCCGGCGGGTTGCTCGTGCTGCTGGGCGTGAACTCGCAGTTCGACGGGCCGCTCGTGGGCGGCTACGTGGGCACCGGAATGCACGGTGGCGCGATCTACCTGCGCGGCGAAGTCGAGCAGTGGCAGGTCGGCAAGGAGTGCGGCATCTTCACGGCCGACGAGGAGGACCTCAAGGTCCTGCGTCCGGTCATCGAGGAGTACTGCGCGGCGTTCGACATGGATGCCGAGGAGGTCCTCTCGCAGCCGTTCACCAAGCTCGTGCCGATCTCTCACCGCCCGTACGGGAAGCTCTACACGTACGTGTAGCGACGCTGTTCGACACTGCTTCTCAAGGAGCGCCTTCCCCGTGCGGGAGGGCGCTCCTTCAATGTGCGGAGATTGTGACGTTTGCTACTTCTTTGTGGTGTTAAGGCCGTGTAATATTCGGGTATCGCGCATGCGCGCGTACGGATGCCGGTCCGTCGGCGGGTGCAGGGGCACGTCCGCCCGGAGATGTGGGGGAAGCATGTATCTTCGGCGTGCGGTCCTTGGACTGCGCTCGGTTCCTTGGGCGATGGCGCTCTCGGTGGCGCTGGTGATCGCGCTCGGTGGGGTGGCCTACGCGGTGCTCGGCGATCCCAACGCGAGCATGAGCATCAACAACGGCGCGGCCTACACGGCATCGACCGCCGTGACCATCAACTCGAATGTCACCGACGCGGTCGACATGAGTTTCAGCCCGACCTTCAAGCAGATCGACGCCGGTTCGAGCTGGGCCTGCGGCATCGCGACCGACGGATCGCTTTGGGCGTGGGGAACGCTCGGCAGCACCGTGGCGACGAGGCCCTCACGCGTCGGTGCGGACAACGACTGGAAGTGCGTGTCCGTGGGTCAGACGGCCGCCGCCATCAAGAACGATGGCACGCTGTGGACGTTCGAGAGCAACGGCACTCCCACCAAGATCAACACATGGACGACCTGGTCGAGCGTGTCGGCGGGCGGCTATCACATCCTCGCATCCCGGACGGACGGCTCCCTCTATGCATGGGGAAGCGGAAGTTCCGGCCAGATCGGGAACGGCAGTACCAGCACGTACTACTCGCCGGTCTACATCATGTCGAACGTCAAAGCGATCTCAGCCGGGTTCAACCACTCGGCAGCTGTGACCAACGACGGCAAGCTCTACACGTGGGGCGACAACACCTACGGTCAGATCGGGGATGCGACCACCACGCGGCGCACGTACCCGACGCAGGTCGGGGCGAGCAATGGGACCTACCAGAACGTCAACACCGGTGATGGCTACACGCTCGCCCAGCTGAGTACGGGGGCGTGGATCGGAAGCGGACGGAACAACTGGGGGCAGTACGGCAGCGGAACGACCGACTCGTTCACGCAGTTCTTCACGGGACCGGGCTCGGACTGGGCGGAGATCTGGACTGCCGGCGGGCACTCGGTCGCCCGCAAGCCGGACGGCACGCTGTGGACCTGGGGCCTGTCTCCCGAGGGGGCGGGCGCCACTCCTCGGCAGATAGGCACTGCGACCGATTGGATCGCGGGCGGTGTCGGCGAGTACACCAGTTTCGGCATCAAGACGGGCGACGCATACGCCTGGGGACGCGGTTCCTCCGGCGCGCTGGGCAACGGTGGAACGACCGACGTACAGTACACATCGCCCGCGCCACTCGAGTACTGGCAGCCCTATGCGGCGAGCCTCGCCTACACGCTGGCCGCGACTCAGGGCGAGTCGATCGTCACGGCCAAGTACCGGGACGCCTCCTCGAACGTGATCACGCTGTCCGACTCGATCATCCTCGACAGCGTGGCGCCGACCGGCAACATGTTGCTCAACGGCGGGCTGGAGTACAGCACCGCGCGCGACGTCCGCATGCTGATCAACGTGTACCCCGCCAGCGACGGGGTCGACATGAGTGTCGCCGGCGGTCCGTGGATCCCGTACTCGCGGGAATCCACGTACACGTTGCCCGCCGGTGAGGGACTCAAGACGGTGAGCGTGATCGTCAGGGACGGCGCCGGCAACACGGCCACGTTCATCGACAGCGTGACGCTCGATACCGCTCCGCCGACGGGCAGCATGAGCCTCGACGGCGGCGCCGCCACGACGCCGACCCGCCGTCCCATGATCATCTCCGACGTCGCTGGTGCGTCGAGCCTGCTCGCGGAGACCGGCCAGTGGCGCCAGGTGAGTTCGGGCGGCAGTTTCGTCATGGCGATCGACGACGACGGAGCCCTGTGGGGCTGGGGGACCAACTCCACCGGTGAGATCGGGGACGGCACCGAGACCGGAGACTCGTGGGCGCGGCAGGCGGGGTACCGCATGCAGCCGACCCGCGTCTTCGGTGACTGGAAGTGGAAGAGCGTCGAAGTCGGCTCCAATCACACGATCGCGATCCGCGAGGACGGCACGATGGTCGCGTGGGGCCTGAATGCTTCCGGACAGCTCGGCAACGGCACGACGACGAACGTCTCGCTTCCGGTGCCCGTGTCGATAGACGGGACGTGGACCGCTGTCTCGGCCGGCGGCTCCCATACACTCGCGATCCGTAGCGACGGGACGTTGTGGGGGTGGGGCACGAACTCCAACGGCGAGTTGGGCCAGGGAGCGGGCGGAGCCAGTCGCTATCTGACTCCCGTCCAGATCGGAACCGACAACGATTGGGCAGCCATCGCTGCGGGAGGTAGCACCTTCGCGCTCAAGCGCAACGGTACGCTCTGGTCGTGCGGGTACAACTGGGAGGGCCAGCTCGGGCAAGGCACCGAGTATCCGACGTATCGCGTCACGACCCTGGGTCAGATCGGCAGCGACAGCGACTGGGTCGAGGTCAGCTGCTCGGGCTCGCACGCCATGGCGCGCAAGGGCGACGGGACCATTTGGGCATGGGGCCGCAACAACTACGGCGTGCTCGGTCTGGGAGACACCACGAATCGCAACGCGCCCACCCGGATCGGTACCGACACCGACTGGGCGAGCATCTCCGCCGGTCTGTCAGCCTGCGCCGCCAGGAAGTCCGACGGCTCGGTCTGGGCGTGGGGCTACAACTACTACGGCAATCTCGGTATCGGCACGCAGACGGATGCATGGGTGCCGACGCGCGCAGGTTCCGCACACGACTGGGCGGCCATCGCGATGGGTTCGGGCGCGCTCTACGGAATGACCGAGTCGGGGAACCTGCGGGGCGCCGGTCTGGCCTCCAACCTGGCCAACATGACCGCGAACACGATGGACTACTACGTCAAGACACCGGTCTCGATCGGCTGGATGAGGTACGTGGCCGGCGTACCCGTGTTGCTTCCGGACACCACCGATCCCGTCACCGTCCAGGTCACCTACGCCGATGCCGCCGGGAACACGCTGCAGCGCAGCGACGACATCCGCATCGCTCCCGCTTCAGGGCCCAGTATGGTGCTCAACGACGGCGCGGATCGCACGACCTCGACATACATGAAGGCCACGGCGGTCGTCCCGGGTGCGACCAACGTCCGTCTCGGCCGCAAGTGGCAGGAAGTCCACGCCGGATTCGGCTACACGATGCTCCACATCGAGGACGGCCCGGTCGAGTTCGCGGGGGTCGGCAGCATGGGTGAGCGGGGCGACGGCCTCCTCACGTTCAGGACCACGGCATTCGATTTCGGCGGCGGGAGCACCATCTGGAGCCAATACAGCGCCGGCGATCAGCACTCGGTCGCAGTCGCACGCGACGGATCGCTGTGGACCTGGGGATACAGCTCCAAGGGCGAGATAGGTATTCCCGGTCAGCAGGCCCCGAGTCCCGTGTGTATCGACGCCGTGAACGACTACGTCGCCGTCTCCGCCGGGATGCATGTGTCCTTCGCCATCCGTGCGGACGGCACGCTGTGGGCGTGGGGTCTCAACGACTACGGGCAGTTGGGCGACGGCACGAAGGGCAACCACATCGAGCCGGTCCGTGTCGGGCTCGACAGCGATTGGGCTTCGGTCTCGAACTGGGGCACGCACACGGTCGGCCTGAAACGCGACGGCACCTTGTACGCCTGGGGACTCGGCAACTCCGGGCAGTTGGGCCAGGGCGACCTGCTCGAGCGCCTGACCCCGACGGTCGTTCAGCCGGGGACGAAGTGGCTCATGGCCAAGGCGGGCGTCGACCACACCGTGGCGATCCGATCGGACGGGTCCCTGTGGGCGTGGGGAGCCAACGGCTCCGGCCAGCTCGGCGACGGAACCACCACGTATCGCCCGACCCCGACCCGCGTCGGACTCTACCAGTGGAAGACGGTGGCGGCGGGCATGTGGTGCACGCTTGCGGTACGGGCCGACGGGACCTTGTGGGCCTGGGGCAACAACAGCGGAGGCCAGCTGGGCGACGGCGGCCTGACCAATCGTACGACTCCGGTCAGGATCGGCGCGCGCAACGATTGGGTGAGCGTCGACTCGGCCGGTACCACGGACTTCGGCCAGACGAGCCGGTATCACTCGGTCGGCGCCACGAACGACGGCAGGATCTTCACGTGGGGATACAACGGCTGGGGAGGACTTGGAGACGGCACCTACACCACCCGTTACTCGCCGGTGGAGATCACGCGCTCGCCACTGTACGCCTACCTGCCGTCGTGGTGGACTTCCTACCCCTGGGCGAGCGGACTGACCACCATCAACGTCTGCTACACCCAGGCGGACGGTTCGCCACTGTGGCTCTCCGACAGCATCTACGTGGTACCGCCGGGACCCTCGATCTCGGGCCTCACGCCGGTCTTTGGCTCAGTCGCCGAGGCGGACAGTCCTGAGATCAAGGCGCATGTGCTCGTGAACTCCGGCGCCATGCCCGCGACCGTCGAGGTCACGGTCGACGGCACGGTGGTGCCGTCCACCTACGACGGGACCATCGGCAACACGGTCAGCGCGATCGTGGGCGGTCTGAGCGACGACACGACGCATACCGCGACGATCACGGTCACGGATGCCGCAGGTTCGACGGCGACCGCGAGCACGTCGTTCCTGCTGGAGCGTGGCCCCAAGATGCCGCACTGGGACGCGCAGGCCGACTGCCGAACGTGTCACGGTGCGACCGTTCCTCACACGAACTCGGTGTGCTACTCGCCCTCGGCGGATCCCGAGGAGCGCTGCATGGTGTGTCACATGGGTGTTCACGCCACCCATCAGGAGACGCCCTATCCGCGGTACTACGATTGTCAGTGCCACTACTACAGCACGGCCGGTACACCGAACTGGACGCACCGGCTCAATCCTGCGACCTGCAAGACCTGCCACACCATGTTCCGCAACGGTCAGGACCCGAATCCGCCCGAGACGGTGCGTCACACCACGGAGGTGCCGACCTGTACTCCCTGTCACCGGCACGAACTCCGGTTCGAGCACGCCAGGCGCAAGACCGATGCCGGGGTCGCGTATGGATGCAACACGTGCCACACATCCGCTGTGGCGCGGGTGCAGACGGCGATCTCCTCCAACGACACCCAGTGCGCCGCGTGTCACGACCCCATCGATCACGTCGCGCCGCACACCGGCACGATGGCCGAGAACTGCCAGGCATGCCATTCCGGGAATCTCGATGAGGAACATGTCACGCGCCGAGGAATGGACTGCGAGATCTGCCACAGTTCGACCGATCCGGCGGTGTTCGCCGCTATCAGGGACCACAAGCGGGCGTGTACGGCCTGTCACACGGGCGACCACCCGCATTCTCCCGCGGCGATCACGGGCGTGATGGCCAACGGTGAGAAGGCGTGCACCGCGTGCCACTCCACCGATCTCGTGGCCGAGCATGCGAAGTCCACGTCGGCAAAGACCGGGAGCACATGCGACGTGTGCCACCTGCCCGGCGGACCCCGCTCGCAGATCTCGGGGACCTGGGATCGTACGTGCGACACCCCGGCTTGTCATGCCACGGGTGGCTCTCGCGCGGTTCACGAGAACTACTGCCTCGCCTGCCACGCGACCACGCAGCCGGACTTCGCGACGTCCAAGACGGTCTTCGACGCCGGCACACCGGTCGATCGGGACACGGCGTGCGCCAAGTGCCACGTGCCGGGCCTGGTGGCCACGCATCCGTTCCATCAGGTGGGCGCGAACTGCGGTGCCGCATGCCACCCGGGTTGGGGCAACACGCTCATGAGCGCGGTGCCGCTGTATGCGGATCCGACGTCGGGGGCGTCGTTCGCACGATCGGGCTCGAAGTACACCACGCCCGCCGAGCTCCACGTCATCCACGCGACACCGCGTTGGGCGGCCGATGCCGGTCTGGAGAACCCCGACGGGAGCATCCGCAACACGTGCGCCAGTTGTCATGCGACCGCCGCATGCAACGCGTGCCACACAGGCGTGGTGCCGGTGCAGCACGCGTCACACTCCGCGACAGGCGGGACCGGACTGTCCGCGTTCGCGGCGTGGAGGGGCAAGCTCGCCCGCGGCATCGCCGGGTCTGATCTGGATCAACTCACCGCCTCCGTGGAATCGAACCAGTGCGCGAGCGCGGGCTGCCACGACGTGGCGGCGTCGGCGAGTCGCTCCCCGGTCGCGGTCGAGGACTTCAACTACTTGGTGGGCGGCAACCCCGACGACCCGACCGGAACGAGTGACGCCATCAGCGTGACGGGCACGTGGCGCATCAAGGCGAGTTCCCGATACTCGGCCGGTCGGATGAGCTACAACAACGTGGCCGGCTCGACGTTCAGTGCGCGGTTCACGGGCACCCGGGTGGACATCGTCTCGGACAAGGATCCGTATCGGGGTACGGCCGAGGTGCTCATCGACAGCACGGTCGTCGGCACCTTCGACGCCTATGCGGCCATCAGCAGACACCAGGTGGTCGTCTTCTCTGCCGATGTGCCGTCCGGCACTCACACGGTCACCGTGCGCCCGCTCTCCAAGAACCCGTCCGCGCGCGGCTCGTTCATCGTCGTCGACGGCTTCAGGGTCTACTCGCCGGTACCCGCTTCCATCGCTCCGACGTGCAGTTCCTGTCACACGAACCGGGTCGCCAACCACTGGTAGACGGAAGCGCGTGAACGTACGAAGGCCCCGGTCGATGACCGGGGCCTTCTTCTTGTGGCGGTGCGCCGCGCGTCACAACCTGATGTAGATCCGTGCCTTGTCGAGCGCCGCGGCGATCGCGTACCACAACAGCAGATGCAGCAGCGCGTACGCCAGTGAGCCGAGTGTCGGGCCCAGCGCGCTTGTGGTGAACACGGAGACGTAGCTGTGCAGGTTCATGGGTGTCCCCACGGCGGGCGTGAACTCGTGTCCGCGCATCCAGACGAGCAGTGCGGTCGAGCCCACGTAGATGGCGAGTGCGTTCTTGCCCAAGGGTGTGAGCGGAAGGAGAACCCGTTCGCCTCGAAGCACGTCGCCGACGAGGTACAGACCGGCCAGCAGCAGCGCCGCGAAGCCCGATGTGATCAGCACGTACGACGATGTCCAGAGCCTCTTGATCACCGGCACATAGGGCTCCATCGCCAGTCCGGCGATCAGTATGAACGTTCCGGCGACAGCCAGTCCGACGGGTGCGCGCATCCTGCGCGGGTACGCCAGCAGCCACCCTCCCGCAGCGATGCCGAGCATGACCTGGCCCGCCGAGGAGATGACCCCGAGCAGGCCTTCCGGCTCGAACCCTCCCCGGTAGAGATGTTCGCCAAGGAACCTCACATCGACCCAGTACGCGATCGAGTCCTCGGCGCCGAAAGAACCCGGTACGACGGCTCCCGGGTGTGCGCTGACCAGCAGCCGCGTGTGAACAAGCAGCATGAGCGCGGCACCGAGCAGCGCGTACACGGGCTTCTTGCGTGCGAAGGGCACGGCGAGTGCGCCCGCCAGAGCGATGCGTTGAAGGACTCCCATGTAGCGCAGGGGCTCCCCGTACTTGTAGAAGTTCATCACGAGTCCGATGACAAGGAGCGCGATCACGCGTGACGCGAACTTCGTGTAGACCTTGAGCGCGGGACGCTCGGGACGTCCCGCCATCGAAAGCGCCATTCCGACTCCCGAGACGAACAGGAGCCACGGGAACACCGAGTCGGCGAACGTGAGCCCCTCCCACTCGGCATGCACGAAGGGGGCGGGGTTGACCGTGCCTGCCGCCGCGCTGTTGACGATGATCATCCCGCCGATCGCGATGGCCCGGAGCGTGTCGACGGAGACGAGCCTGCGCTTCTCCTCGGCGGGGATGGTGATCCGCGACCACGCGCGGGATGCGAACTCGGGGATGCGGCTCGACTTCCAAGCGGTCCTCAAAGCAAGGGTCATCGTGCCGCCCGTCCCCCCCATCGGCCTGTCGACAGGTTCGAGTCTAACGCTCCGGGGTCCGTCGCACACGACAGGAAGCATGGATTTCCTGTGGGCTGGGTACATGACGAAAACGTAGGAATCGAAACACATGTGAAACATACGACCACTACCATTGTGCTCACAGAGCGGATTGCTGTTCAGGTTGGCGCGCCGGTATGGCCCGGCGCGTCGGACAAGGAGGTCGGATTCATGGATCTGCAGAAGGGCAAGGAATACGTCATCAAGACGGTCGAGGAGCGGGACATCAAGTTCATCCGCTTCTGGTTCACCGACGTGCTCGGCGTGCTGAAGTCGTTCGCCGTCACCGACTCCGAGCTCGAGGGTGCCTTCGACGAGGGCATGGGCTTCGATGGCTCGTCCATCGACGGTTTCACCCGCATCCAGGAGTCCGACATGGTCGCCTACCCGGACGCCTCGACCTTCCAGGTCATCCCGTGGCGTCCCGAGCAGCAGGGCGTCGCCCGTCTGTTCACCGACATCATGAAGCCGAACGGCGAGCCGTTCGAGGGTGATCCCCGCTTCGCACTCAAGCGCGTGCTCAAGAAGGCCGCCGACATGGGCTACACCATGTACGTCGGTCCGGAGCTCGAGTTCTTCTACTTCGCCGATGACCAGGGCACCGAGATCCTGGACAACGGCGGCTACTTCGACCTGACCCCGCTCGACATCGCGAGCGACCTTCGCCGCGAGACCGTGCTCACGCTCGAGAAGATGGGCATCCCGGTCGAGTACAGCCACCACGAGGTCGCCCCGTCCCAGCACGAGATCGACCTGCGCTACCAGGACGCCCTGACCATGGCCGACAACGTCATGACCTACCGTCTGGTCGTCAAGGAGATCGCGTACGCCAATGGCGTGTACGCCACGTTCATGCCCAAGCCGATCGAGGGCCAGAACGGCTCCGGCATGCACACCCACCAGTCGCTGTTCACCAAGGACGGCAACGCGTTCTACGACGCGAGCGACCCGAGCCACCTCTCACAGATCGCCAAGTGGTACATCGCGGGCCTGCTCAAGTACGCCCCCGAGTTCTGCGCCGTGACCAACCCGCTCGTGAACTCCTACAAGCGTCTGGTCCCCGGCTACGAGGCTCCCGTCTATGTCTCCTGGGCGCAGGCCAACCGCTCCGCCATGGTGCGCGTGCCGCTGTACAAGCCCGGCAAGGAAGCCGCGACCCGCATCGAGCTGCGTTCGCCGGACCCCTCGGCCAACCCGTACCTCGCGTTCGCGGTCATGCTCGGCGCCGGTCTCAAGGGCATCGAGGAGCAGCTCGAGCTCATGCCTGAGGCCACCAACGACATCTTCGAGATGACGCCCGCGGAGCTCGAAGAGGCCGGTATCAAGACCCTTCCCAAGAACCTCGGCGAGGCCATCGAGGCGTTCGAGGCTTCGGAGACCATGAAGGAGATCCTCGGCGATCACATCCACAGCTTCTATGTGGAGAACAAGAAGGCCGAGTGGGCGGATTACATCAAGCACGTCACCGCGTGGGAGATGGACCGCTACCTGAGCGTCATCTAGCACCAGTTCCACAGCACACGGCAACGGCGCCGGGCGGGGGAGATCCCCGTCCGGCGCTGTTCGTTTCGGGGCATCGCGTCCCGGATCGGACGGGCTCGCGAAACGCAACGGCAACATCTCGGCCATACCATCAAGAAGTACTTGCAGGTCAAGCCTCTGCGGACGATGACGCTCGGAGTAGACTATGCACATGAAACGAGTCCTCATAGCGTCCAACGACGCGCACACGCGCGCCTGGGCGGCCAGCGCCCTCGACTCGCTCGACGTGATGATCACCCAGTGCGCCGACGGCGAGCTGGCGAATCGTCTTGCCGCCGAGGAGTTCAATCTCGTCGTAGTGGACGTCGGACGCGATCCCGAGCCCCTGGTCCAGATCATAGAGCGCGCACTCACCTCGGGGCTCGACGCCAAGGTCTTCCTGTTGGTGGAACCGGAGGCCCTTCCCGCGTTGCGGATGCCCGCCTCGGTCGGCTCGGACTTCATCGTACGCGGTGCGTCCTCCGAGGAGGTGGTCGCGCGGGTACGGGCGCTCGTGTGGCCCGGCGAGGAGGCCGCCGCCCAGGAGCTCGTGCGGGTCGACGAACTCACCGTCAACCTCGCGACCTACCAGGCGTACGCCAACGGCGTCCCGATCGACTTCACCTACCTCGAGTACGCGTTGTTCGCGTTCCTCGTCACCCACCCCAACCGGGCGTACAGCCGCGAGGTCCTGCTGCGCCGGGTATGGGGGAGCGACTACTACGGCGGATCCCGGACCGTCGATGTCCACATCCGGCGCGTACGCGCCAAGATCGGCCCCGAGCTCTCCGGGCGCCTCGAGACGGTCCGCAACGTCGGCTACCTCTGGCACGGCTAGCCGGTCGTGCATATGGCGATCTGCCGCCGTACACGCCGCGGGCGCAGTGAATCCCCGCAGTTCGTCCATTCGTAACGAACTTCAGCAAGGTCGCCCCTACCACGGCGCGAACATCCGTGACAGGATGCGGCGGCCGGGCGTTTCGCGGGAGGGCACGTGGCGGAGTTCGTCAAACAGGTCGAGAGCACGTTCGGTATCGTGGGCATCCCGCTCGCACTCACCTATGCCTCGACGATCCTCATCTGGTGGCTGCGCAAGCGCAATCCCGCTCTGCGCGAGGCGTGGGACCGCGGGCTGTCAGCGAGAGGCCTGCACCTCGCACGTCGCGGACGTCGCGTGGTCATCGCTGTCATGGTGGTCGTCGGCATCCTCGCCTTCATCTACTGCCAGTACTGCGTCAAGAGCGTCGGCCAGAAGGCCGAGCACGATGCGACCGCGCTGCACGTCCTTGTCTCGTTCACGCTCAAGGTCATCCCGTTCTTCATCCTCGGCTGTCTGCTGTCCGCCGCGATCGTCAAGATAGTCCAGAAGCGCTCCAGATGGCTGCCGAGGAGCATGCTCGGGGCCGGCGTCTTCGCTTCGATCCTGCCGATCTGCAGTTGCGCCGCCGTGCCCTTCAGCTTCAGCCTCCTCGCCACGAAGCGCGTGCCGTTGCGGGCGGTCGTGACCTTCATGATGGTGGTGCCGGTGCTCAACCCCTTCGTCATCCCGTTCGCCTACGGCGTGCTCGGCTGGGAGTACACCATGTGGCGCATCGTCTCGATCTTCGCGCTCGGCATGGTCACAGGGTGGCTCGTGGAGCGTTTCGCGGGCGAGGTCGACCCGGAGCTCCCCGAAGGGGGATGCACGTCGTGCAAAGGCTGCGGCGGCGGGTTGAACCTCGATGGCGAGCGGCCCTTCGTCGATCTGGCCTACGAGCTCATGCTCTATCTGGCGCCCTACATGATCATCGGCGTGAGCATCGGGGCGCTGTTCACGGTGTACATGCCGCCCTATGTCGTCGGGAAGTACCTGTCCTCACGGTTCATCGGGCTCGTCCTGGCTGCGGGGATCGGTCTGCCCATCTACCTGTGCTCGGGCGAGGACGTGCTCATACTCGAGCCGCTCATGAAGATGGGTCTGCCGGTGGGCCACGCCATCGCACTCACTATCGCGGGCAACGGCATCTGCCTGTCGTCGATCGCCCTTCTGGTGCCGCTGTTCGGCAAGCGCGCCACCTGGATCATCGCGTCGTCGTTCCTCGTGGGAAGCATTGCGATCGGGCTGCTCATCAATGCGGTGCATCCGCTGTTCGCCTGAGCCCTGCGCTCACGCGATGGAACCCACGAACCGGTAGCTCACGCCACTCATCGGGGTGCAGGTGCCGACGATCCCGTGCTCGGCCATGAACGCGCACATCTGCCCTGGCTCGAAGAAGGCTCCGGGTTCGCCGAGGAGCTTCTCCCCGAAGACGATCGTACGCATCAGGAAGCCCCGCGGATCGAGCTCGACCACGATCACGCCCCCTCCGGGCCGTACCACACGCCGGAACTCCGCGACCGCGCCCGGCTGGTCCCTGAAGTGGTGGAACGCGTCGGTCACGATGATGGCGTCGAACGAGTCGTCCGGCAGCGGCATCGCCTCGGCCGTCCCGATGACACAGCGGACCGGGCCGTCGGCCGGGACGTAGCGGAGCATCTCGGGGGTGGGGTCGAGCACGGTGACGATCGCACCGGCGGCGTCATGCAGGCGGCGGGCGAGCGCGCCCGTGCCGCCACCGACGTCGAGCACGCGCCGCTCCTCGGCAAGGAAGGGACTGAGCCAGCCCGCGATCTGCTCGATGTCCTCGGGCGACCACCGGTCCGCGAAATGCCCGAACATCGGTGCCGCCCAGTTGAAGAAGCCCATGGTGTCTCACGCCCCGGAATGTCGTCGCGCTCGGGTAGAATCGTCGGTGTCGCAACATGCATGTTCCCGTTGCGCGCCGCATCCGACCGGAAGGGCCCCCATGGCCGAGCGCACCATCGCCGTCATCGACGGGAACAGCCTCATGCACCGCGCGTTCCACGCGCTCCCGCCGACCATGACGGCGCCCGACGGCCGCCCGACCAACGCCGTGTTCGGCTTCGTCTCGATGCTCGTCAAGATGGTGGCCGACCTGCGGCCGGACGGCGTGGTGGTCGCGTGGGACAAGGGCAGGCCCGCGTTCCGTTCGGAGGCACTTGCGCAATACAAGGCGCACCGGCCCCCGACGGCACAGGAGCTGCGTGCGCAGTTCCCCATGGTCAAGGAGCTCATGGACGCGCTCGCGGTACCCCAGTTCGAGGCCGAGGGGTGGGAAGCCGACGACATCCTCGGCACGTTCGCCGCGCGCGGTTCCGAGCTCGGCATGCGCGTCCTGCTCGTCACGGGCGATCGCGACGCGTTGCAGTTGATCGACGACAACGTCACCGTGGTCTCGACCCAGAAGGGCGTCACGGACATCAAACTCTACGACGCCGCGGCGGTTCTCGAGCGTTTCGGTGTCAGGCCCGACCAGATCGTGGACTACCTCGGGCTCAAGGGCGATACGTCCGACAACATCCCGGGAGTGGCGGGTGTGGGGGAGAAGACCGCCGCCAAGCTCATTCAGGAGTACGGAACCCTCGACGCGGTGCTCGAGCATGCCGGCGGGATCAAGGGCAAGCTCGGGGAGAACCTGCGCGAACACGCCGACGCGGCCCGCGTGAGCCGTACGGTCGCGACCATCCGCACCGACGCGCCGGTGGAGATCGATCTCGAGGCCGTCTCATGGGGTGGCTTCGATGCGCACGAGTTGGCCCGTGCGTTCGGCGAGCTTCGGTTCACGACCCTGCTCGACAGGGTGCTCGCGACGGCGGGTGCGGCCGCACCGCGCTCAGGTGCCGGACCCTCGGCCGAGGTCATCGCGGTTGATACGTCGGGGAGTGTGCGCGGGGGCGACCGTGCCGGCGCCGACACGGAGGGGGCCTGGACCCGGCTGGCCGGACCGGCGGCTCTCGATGCGGTGCGTACCTGGTCTGCTCGCGAGGGTTGGCTCGGCGTCGGCCTCGACGACGGGACCGGAGAGTCACTGTTCGCGGTGCGCCGGGACCTCGCTGTCGCATCCGACGGGAGCGTCGCGGTCATCGGCGGCGGGGACGCGGAACAGGTCTTCGCGAAGCTGCTGGGGGACGCACGCATCGCCGCTGGTGATGTCAAGGCGCTGCTTCACGAGCTGTGTCCGGTGCGCGAAACCGGATGCGCGTCGTCGCTCGACGCGGTCGACCCGGCCAGGCTGTTCGACTGCGGGGTGGCGGCGTATCTGCTTGAGTCCAATCGGTCCTCGTACGCCCTTCCGGCGCTCTCGGCCGACTATCTTGCGCGTCCGCTCGCTACCGATCCCGAGGACCTCGCGGCGATCGATGCCCGCGTCGCCGCCGAGTTGGCGCCCGTGCTCGAGCGGCGCCTGGAAGAGGACGGCTCGCTCGACGTCATGCGCAGGATCGAGATGCCGCTCGTGCCGGTGCTCACGCGTATGGAGGCGACCGGCATCGGCTTGGATGTGAACGTGCTGCGGGACCTGTCGACCGAGACGGCCGCGAGCATCGCGACGCTGGTCGGGGAGATCCACACGCTCGCCGGCACCGAGTTCACCATCGATTCGCCCAAACAGCTCGCGGAGGTCCTGTTCGAGAAGCTGGGGCTGCCTCCCCAGAAGAAGACCAAGACCGGGTTCAGCACCGATGCGAGCGTGCTCGCCACGCTCGCGCCGCTGCATCCGATCGCTGAGAAGATCGTCGCCTATCGCGAGTTGGCCAAACTCAAGTCCACATACATCGACGCCTTGCCGAACCTCGTTGCCGAGGATGGTCGCATCCACACCTCGTTCAACCAGACGGTCGCCGCGACCGGTCGGTTGTCATCGAGTGCCCCCAATCTCCAGAACATCCCGGTGCGCACGGAGTTCGGCCGCAGGATACGGGCGGCGTTCGTGCCTGCCGAGCCGGGTGACCTCATCGTGTCCGCCGACTACTCGCAGATCGAGCTGCGCATCCTCGCGCACCTTTCCGGTGACGAGGGGCTCATCGAGGCGTTCACGAGCGGCGCCGACTTCCACGCTGCGACCGCCGCACGGGTCTTCGGCGTGGCCGTCGACGCGGTCGAGCCCGGGATGCGCGCGAAGGCCAAGGCCGTGAACTTCGGCATCGTGTACGGGCAGAGTGCACACGGGCTGGCCGACTCGCTCAAGATCCCGCATGCCGAGGCTCAGACGATGATCGACCGCTACTACGCCACGTTTCCGCGTGTGCGCGCATACCTCGACGAGACCGTCGCTGAGGCGCACAGGGACGGGTTCGCAGTGACGATGTTCGGGCGCAAGCGCCGGATCCCCGAGCTCAAGAGCGGGAACTACAACCTGCGTGCGTTCGGCGAGCGCACGGCGATGAACCATCCCATGCAGGGCAGCGCGGCGGACATCATGAAGCTGGCGATGATCGAGACCGACCGCGTCCTGAGAGCGAGCGGTCTTCGTGCGCGCATGCTGCTCCAGGTCCACGACGAACTCGTGTTCGAGGCCCCTGCCGAGGTGCTCGAGATGCTCTCCGCACTCGCGCGCGAGACGATGAGCGGGGTCGTGTCGCTGTCGGTGCCGCTCGACGTCAGTGTGGCCGCCGGTCCTGATTGGGCATCCGCCAAATAGAGCCAGGTCGGCGTGGGGAACGAACTACCCACGTGGACCGATCCCGTCAGGGAGGCTTCGATGGAGCGCACGGCAGCCCTCATTTTGAGCGTCGACGACGACGCCGACATCCGCGAACTGATCACGCTCACGCTCGAGGGGGAGGGCTACAGGGTCATCACCGCGCCTGACGGACCTTCGGCGCTCGAGGCCGCAGCCACTGTGCGCCCCGATCTCATACTGCTCGACTACATGATGCCCGGAATGAACGGCGTGGAGGTCTGCGCACGACTGCAGGACTCGCCGGCGACATCGCACATCCCCGTGGTGTTCCTCACCGCGGTCACCGGCGAGGTGGAGCGCTCGCGCGCATTCGCCCTTGGCGCCGTCGACTACCTCGTGAAGCCACTGGAGCCGGTCACGCTCAAAGCCTCGGTGGCACGTCATCTCGAGACCGCGGGCGCGTTCGCACGGCTTGCCGAGTCCGAGGCCGAGGTCCCGCTGTCCGAGCGCATCGACCCGGGTGCATTCGCGAGATTCCGCGACTCGCTCGTCGGGCGTTTCTCACTCGGGCCCGAGGCCGGCGCGTTCCTCGGCGCCATGACGCCGGCGACCATGTACACGGTCGCCACGCGACTCGGTGTCTCCTCGGCGGATCTCGCCGCAGCGCTGGGTGATGCTCTGGGTGTCGGCGTTGTCACCCAGATTCCCGCGCGAGAGGTCCGGCTCGGCGTGCTCCCGGCTCCGTTCAGCAAGAGCAACCTCGTGGTGCCGGTGCGCAACGCGCTCGTCGGGGACGCGTTCGTATTGAGCAATCCGTTCGACTGGGACCTCATGCAGACCCTTGAGCGCACGTCGGCCACAGAGGCCGATCTCGGCATCCTGGTGGCGGCTCCCGAAGTGGTGCTCGCGGTGTTCGAGGCCGCACTCGAGCAGGTGCGCAGCCGGATAGAGATCGACCCCGCATCGCATTCAAGGCCGATCGACCCGCTGTCGGCCGAGGGGCGCGCCGTCACGGAGGCGACGGACGATGTGCTCGCCACGGTGTTCAGCCTTCATGCCGAGGACCTGATGATCGACCCTGGTACGACCCGGTCCGAGATCAGGGCCAAGGTGGACGGGGACGTGCACGATGTCGTGGCGGTCAGCGGCGATCGTGCGGCCATGATGATCTCGCGCCTGAAGGCTTTGGCAGGCATGGACATCGCCGAGAAGCGCCGCCCGCAGCGGGGCTCGCTCGAAGTGGGGTTCGGCAAGGACGAGTTCGATCTCATCATCGGCACCGAGCCTACCCAGTACGGGGAGGCCATGTCCGCGCGGATCATTCCCGTGGGCCGTCCGGCGCGCTCTCTGGCCGATCTGGGCATGAGTGCGTCACAAGTCGAACTCGCCCAGGAGATGCTGCGTCATCCGCGCGGCCTGCTGCTCATCGTAGGTCCGGCGGGGTCTGGCAAGACCACGACCGCGAACTCCCTGCTCTCCGGTGTGGCAGGCGCATCCAAGACCCTGCTCAGCATCGAGGACCCGATAGAGTATCGGATACCGTTCGCCACTCAGCAGCAGGTGGACGACCGATCCGGAGTCACCGCGGTCAGTCTGTTGGAGTCTGCGGCGCGCCGCAGTCCCGATGCTGTGTTCCTTGGCGAGATAGTCGATGCCGCCACCGCTCGTGCGGCGATCGAGCACGCTCGATGCAACGGGCTGCTCGTCGCCACGATGCAGGCGCCCGACGTCTTCGCCGCGATAGGCCGACTCGAGGAGTACGGGGTGCCGCGGGGTGTGCTCGCCGATGCGCTCGCCGGTCTGATCGGCCAAAGGCTGTTGCGCACCACATGTGCGGCCTGTCGGAGCATGGAGTCCCCCGGACCTTCAGAGCAGCGACTGCTCGAGACCTACTTCGCCTCTCCGCCGGACGCCGTCGCCGATGCCAAGGGCTGTCCGGTCTGCATCGGGACCGGTCGAAAGGGCCGGACGGGCGTGTTCGATGTCGTCCCGGTCACGCCGGTGCTGCTCTCGGCGCTGCGCTCGGAACTGCCTGTGGCGGAGTTGCGCGATGCTGTGGCGGGGCGCGTGGGCGTGCTGGGATACGAGGCGCTCGCCGAGAAGGTGGCCTCCGGACTGCTGCCGTTGGACGACCATGCCGCCGCCGTGTTCCGGGAGTACGGCGATGTGGCGAAGATCGCGCGCGACACGACCGCACACAACGGTGATACCGATCCGGGTCACGCGACCGTGTTGGTCGTGGATGACTCTGAGGACAACCGTGAGTACATGGTCTCCGTGCTGCGGCAGCTCGGCTGGGAAGTCAGCGCGGCGAGCAACGGGGTCGAGGCGCTCGGGTTCCTCTGCATGGGTCGGTTCGATCTGGTGCTCTCGGACCTGAACATGCCACTCATGGGCGGGTTCGACCTGTTCGAGCGGGCCGCACGCGGAGAGAACGCGCCGCCGGCCATCCTGTACTCCGCGAGCTCGGACGAGCGTGACGAGATCCGCAGCCTGAGGATGGGTGCGGCGGACTACATCCGCCTGCCCGCAGGACCCGAGGTCGTGAGATTGAGGGCCAGGAAGGCGCTGCGAAGGGGATAGTCGGCGCGACCGTGCGCCTGCTGGCGTTCTCCCTGCTTGCACGCTATACTTCTGCACTGGTGCGCCAGCGCTGCTTCGGCGTACCTCTGTATTGTTGGCCCCGGATATGTATGGACAGCTCTGTAGGCGACGATTTCGAACCTGTTGGCGACGATTCGGACCTGTAGGCGACCGGCATGCGATGGGGCCCCGTGAATGAAAGGGGCCGACCCGACATGAGTGAGTTCGAGTACGACTCGGTTGTAGAGAAGACCGAGTACACCGATGAGGAGATGCATGCTCTCATCGACGGCACCATGACCGACTTCGATGAAGGCGATCTGGTTGCCGGCACCATCGTCAAGGTGGAGCGCGATGAAGTGCTTCTCGACATCGGCTACAAGTCCGAGGGTGTCATTCCCGCACGTGAGCTGTCCATCCGCAAGGATGCCAACCCCGCCGACATCGTCTCCGTCGGTGACGAGGTCGAGGCCCTGGTTCTCCAGAAGGAGGACAAGGACGGTCGTCTGATCCTCTCCAAGAAGCGTGCCGAGTACGAGCGCGCCTGGAGCAAGATCGAGG
>CAZMFQ010000011.1:0-110689 GCA_964565645.1 uncultured Eubacteriales bacterium | reverse complement strand
TACAGCGGAGCTGCGGCGAGTCCCAATAGGTACCAACGAGTACCAACAGTCACCATGTATTTGGGCGACAAATCGGGCGACAAATCGGGCAGCGAGTTGTCCGCCGCTAGCCCTACGTGAGGAGCCGCGCACGACGAAGTAGGCTCGCATCTTCCAGTACTTCACACGAGGGCCCGTCCGCAATCACTCGGCCGTCGGCCAGCACTACGCAACGATTGGAGAGCCGGGCGGCGAAACGCACATCATGTGTGACGAGCAATACGCCAGCGCCATCATCAAGTCGTCGCTCAACCGCAGACACGACGGTCTCTGCAGCATCGGCGTCGAGTGCCTTTGTGGGTTCATCGAGCACGATGAGACGGGGCTCCGCCACAAGAACCGAGGCGAACGCCACCAACTGTCGCTCAGAGGCAGTGATTTCGTGGGGGTTCTCCTTCGCCAACCTGTCGATGGCTAGCTCCACCATGACCGCATGCGCCCGCTCAACGGCTGCGTCCCGAGCGATTCCTCGAGCGATGAGACTCCACGCGACCTCGATCTCCACCAGTCTGTTGAACACTTGATCGTCGGGATTCTGAAAGAGAAGTCCTACATCGCGCGCCAAGTCCCAGATCTCACAGTCACTCGCATCCTTGTCGAGCACCCACACGTCACCCGAATCAGGTCGGAGCAGGCCGATGGTGTGCTTCATGATCGTCGTCTTGCCGGCGCCGTTCGGGCCGAGAAGGGCGACCGACTCCCCTTCACGCACGCTGAGATCGACGTCCTCGACACCACCGCCGGAGTCATACCGGTGGGTGAGATTACGTATCTCCAGGAGCAGGCCCCCCAGGGGGCGGGCTGCGGGCCGACACGCGATCCTCGGCCCAGCATCATCAAGGTGGGGAACACCCGCGACAAGATGAAGCCGCTGTGCGCCCTCCGGCACGTGCTCGGCCTCGCGGGTGGCAATGAACACCGTCGTCCCAAGGGCGGCCTGCCGGCGTGCGAGTCCAAGAACCTCATCGGCCGATGCAGGATCGAGCTGTTCGAAGGGCTCGTCCAGAAGCAGCACGTCTGGATCGACCGCGAGAGCCGCCGCAACTGCAACCTTCTGACGCTCACCACCGGAGAGCGTGTGCATCAAACGAGCCTCGAGATGCGCGATGTCGACCACTTCGAGCGCACCTCGAACTGCCGGTTCCAGTTCGTCCTCCGACACCCCGCGGTTGGCCAGCGGAAAGGCAATCTCGTCGAAGACGGTGCGAAACAGATAGACGCCCGAGTCCTGCAATACCATCGACGGAGTGGCCGCAGTCCCCGTGCCGACCCCGACGACATCCAGTCGTCCCGTCAGCTTGCCCTCGATCACCGTGGGCACAACACCCGCAATGATCTCCAGGAGAGTACTCTTCCCCGCCGCATTCGGCCCGGTTATCCAGTTCTCGGAGCCGGGGGTGGCGACGAAGTTGATGCCTGCGATTGCCGCAGTACGAGTACCCGCGTACGTGAAGCCGACTCCCTCGGCTGTGACGCGTGCGCCGCGGTCAGTCATCGGAGCACCAGCCGAGTCGTTGCGACAACCACAATCCAGAGCACGCCCAGTGCATAGCACGCTACGGCTCCCGAGGTCACCTTGCGCTGTGGCTTCACCCTACGGCTGGAGCCGTACCCTCGGACATGGAGCAGAACAGCCATGCCGTAGGCGCGCACGAGTGACTTCACGATGACGGGGATTAACACGGCGAGGTAGGCGCGCATCTTGCGCACAAGGTTCCCACCCATGGCCATCCCGCGGGCCTGCTGTGCCTGGATGGTGGTATCCATCTGCTGCTTCATCACAGGCAGCACACTGAGCGTGAGCGAGACCATGATGCCAAGATCCTCGTTCACATCTCCGGCCCACCGTATGATCGCGAGCGGCCCCGTTGACAGCAGCAGCAGATACATGACGGAGACGAACCCGAGGAGGCGGATGACGATAAGGAGTCCGGCGAGAAAGCCTTGGACGCCGAAGATCCACACGTGCTCGGTCGAGCTGGGATATGCCCATGAGTAGATGACCAGCAAAGAGAGCGAGACCCAGGCAACGCCCCTCCAACTCCGCACGAGAGGTATGAGAAGCCTTGTGGCGGTTGCCGCCACAAGGAGCACGAGCAGCTGAGCTCCGAGACCCGGAATCGTCGGTGTCAGTGCCACAGCGAGAATCCCACAGGCGGCGAGGAACATCCGCGGGCCGACGGGGACGACCCGTAGCCCTATCGGATGCGGAAGGGCCCCCGGCTCGAACGCCGGGAGCCCTCCTGTCACATTAGCAGACACGAGCTTCTAAACGCATGTCGAGAGCTACGCTTCTTCCGGGCCCGCGGCGAAGCCCTTCAGCGTTTTCGGAAGCGCCATGATCACAAACATCACCACGAAGACCGAGAGCAGCTTATCGACCAGGTTCGAACCGATCCTGGGTATGAACGCGGCCGTGAACACGTCGGCACCGGCCTTCATGAGTCCGCCGACGAAGATGTCGAGCCCGCCGCCGGTGAGCCCACCGTATACATACGTCGCAATTGTGGTACCGATGATCGGCGCCACGACAGAGACGATGAGACCTGCGATGAGCACGACAAGCCACTTCTGGAACCCGAACTTGACGGAGATGAAGCCTACGATGAGGCCAACGGCGATGTTGACGATTGCGAACCACATATCCATCGGGTTCTGGAGAGCCATGATGATGTTCGTCAGACCCCCCGTAAGCGCTCCCCACCATGGGCCGAGTATCGCCGCGGAGAGAATCGTACCGATCGTATCGAGGAATACGGGCAACTTGAGCGAGCTGGCAAGCAGCCCACCAATCACGTTGATCCCGATTCCCACCGGTACGAACACGAGTGCGATGCGCTTGTTCAATGCAGGCCTCCTTCTTCACCAGATGCCGGTCGGTCGACATGCATGACCGTGCGCTCAAGGTATCATCCTGCTTGATGGTTGTCATCAGGAATGTCAATCTGAATCGTCAAGTGGAATCCTTTCGGTAGCCACGAGGAGATGATCGAGATGACCACAGAAGATGCGGGCCGAAACCCGGTGGATTCCAGGAGTCGCAGAATCGTCTTCGTGTGCCACTGCCTGCTGAACGCGAACTCGAAGGTAGAAGGTCTCGCCCAGTACGCGGGAGTGCACCCGTTGATCACGCAGCTGGCCGCCCTCGGCATCGGGATTATTCAGATGCCCTGTGCTGAGATGGGATCATGCGGCATGAGTAGGTGGGGTCAGACTCGAGAGCAGTACGAGAATGTCGCATTCCGCGGGCTATGTGCCCGGCTCTCCGATGAGACCCTCGCACAGGTTCATGAGTATCGGCGCTGCGGGTACGAGATCCTTGGTGTCGTGGGGGTCGACGGGAGCCCGACCTGTGGCGTGGCAAATTCGGCTTCGGGCCACTGGGGCGGTGAATACGCGCCTGCGGAATGGGCGGAGGTCGTGTCCAGTGTTGAATCCGCGCCGCTGCCTGGAGTGCATATCGAGGCTCTCTTTGAGCGACTTGAGCCTCTCGGCATACGCTTCTTCGCGATTGACGAGAGCGTCGAGGGCCATCACGTCGACGAGGTGATCCGGGGGCTCACGGCGACGGAGTAGCTGCACAACGGGCAACAAATCGGGCAACAACTCAGTCGAGCGCCGATTCTGGACAAAAGGGACTGCTATTTGGCCGCATGAGGGCATCTACACCCCCTCTGAGCTGCGCCTTTACCCCGCGCCCGCTCTCAGCCCAAAGACATTTGTAGCCCGATTTCACGCTCGAAATCGGGCCACTCAGGCACTCTGACCTGCGGTCTTATGGTGCCCCCAAGGGAATTCGAATCCCTGTTGCCGCCTTGAAAGGGCGGAGTCCTTGGCCGCTAGACGATGGGGGCGTATTCGCACTGGTGGGCCGTATAGGTTTCGAACCTATGACCTTGGGATTAAAAGTCCCCTGCTCTACCAACTGAGCTAACGGCCCGACCCGCGGTCGGGCACCGCCCGTGCGCAGGGCGAAGCGTAGTCTATCGTGGTCGGCGCGGAGGGTCAACGCCGATGCCCGCACTCCACGACGGCGACGTTCTTGGAGGGTCCCGGGCTCGTCGAATGCTACGATACCCGCCGAGGAGGTATGTCGGATGGCACAGACGCTCATCGACGTGTACGGCGCCGCGGCACTCAGGGTCGGCGCGTTCGCCGTCATCGGTTTCGTCGCGGACTTCATCGTCTATCAGGTCTGGCTCTCGCGGGCCAAGACGACGAAGCACCAGATCTCGGGGGCCGTCGCCCGCGCCGTCCACTGGCTGCCAACGCTCGCGGCGCTGCTGCTGGGTGTGCGCCTCACCGTGCCGTCGCTCGACCTGACCCCGGGCGCGACGCAGTTCATCTCCACCGCCTCGCAGGTCCTGGCGATCGTCGTCGTGACCGCCAAGGTCGCAACGCTCTCGGGCCGGCTCGTGCGGATCGTGACCTCCCGCGAGGACAACCCCCTGCCATCGAGCACCATCTTCGTGAACCTCGCGCGCGGCACCGTCTGGGTCGTGGGCGCCCTCGTGGTGCTCGCGGCGCTCCGCGTCTCGATCGCGCCGCTGATCACCGCGCTCGGCGTCGGCGGCCTGGCCATCGGCCTCGCGCTGCAACCAACCCTCGAGAACCTCTTCGGCGGCATACAGGTACTCATGAGCCGCCAGGTCGAACCGGGTGACTTCATCCGCCTTGAGACCGGCGAAGAGGGCTGGGTCCGCGACGTGACCTGGCGCAACACCACCATCGAGATGGTCTCCAACGACCTCGTGATCGTGCCGAACGCCACGATCGCCAAGTCGCGGGTCGTCAACTTCACCACTCTCGACGAACAGCACAGCGTCACGGTTCCTGTGGGCGTCGCGTACGGCAGCGATCTCGAGTACGTCGAGCGCATCACCGCCGACGTCGCACGCACGGCGCAGCGCGAGATCGATGGCGCAGTGAGTGACTGGGACCCGCCGATCCGCTTCTTCGAGTTCGGCGATCATGCCGTCAACCTGCGCGTCGTGTTGCGCGTCGAGCGCTACGACGTGCGCTTCGCGGTGCTCTCCGAGTTCATCAAACGCCTGCACAAGGCCTACGCCGACGCCGACATCGAGATCCCCTACCCGCAGACCACGGTGCACCTGGCTTCGAACGACGCCGAGTAGCCGGCGACCGGAGGGCGTCGCGCGCCGGTCGCGCGGGTTCAGTCCAGGACCGGGCTCGCCTTGAGCCGCGCCTCGTGCCACTCGGCCGCCGGATCGGACTCAACGGTGATGCCGCACCCCGTGCCCCACACGGCGCTGCCGTCGGGCCGGTACTCGAGCGTACGTATCAACACCGAGGAATCGAGCCGCCCCGGAGTCGCGACGAGCAGCGCTCCCGTGTAGGCGCCCCGGGGGCTTGCCTCCAACTCCTCGATCAGGCGCATCGCCGCGATCTTGGGCGCGCCGGTGACCGAGCCGCACGGGAACGCGGATGCGAGCAGGTCCGCGAAGCTCGCGTCCTCGCACATCTCGCCGCATACCCGCGAGACCATCTGGTGGCAGTACGGCGTGGGGAAGACCGCCATCAGCGGCTCCACCTCGACAGAACCCGCATCGCACACGCGCCCCAGATCGTTACGCTCCAGGTCGACCACCATCACGTGCTCGGCGCGCTCCTTGGGGTTGCGGCCCAGCGCGGATGCGAGTGCGTCGTCCTGCTCGGGGTCCGAGCCCCGCGGAGCCGTGCCCTTGATCGGCCATATCTCCGCCCGTCGGCTCGAACCGTCATAGCCGAGCGACACGCCACAGAACCGTTCCGGAGACACCGATACGACCGAGTCATGCGGTGAGCCGAAGAACGCCGCCATCGGGGCGCCGGGATCGTCCGCGAGTCGCGCGAACGCGTCCGCGGGCGCCAGGCGCGGCTTGCCGGTCACGCGCATCGTGAGGTTCAGCACGTACGCGTCCCCTGAGCGGATGGCCTCCTGCGCCGCGCCCACCGCGGCGGTCCACTCCGCCTGCGTCATGTCAGCGACGGCATGGCCGAGCAGGGGCCGACGTGCCCGACGGGGCCGTGACCGCCGCTCGACCGAAGGTGCATCGGGCACGACCGGCGCCTCGCCGTGGGGTGACCAGCCTGCCGTCCCACGTGAGAGGGCGCCTGCGTATCGACGCACCTCGGCGGTTCCGTCGTAGCCGACGAGCACGGCCGCCAGTTCGAACCGCTCGGCCGAGAAGGTGCTCTCAAGCTCCTCGGCGGCCTGATCGAGACTCACGCCGACCCGGCGCATGACCGGGTCGACGGCCAGAAGCGAGGTCCCGGAGAACCAGCCCGTCGGATCCGAGGGTATGAGCGCGAGCGGATAGCGCGCGGTGTCGAGAAGCGCGAATGGCAGCATGTCGTGGGTCCTGTTTGTGTGTGAGCTGCCGCTGGATGCCCCATGCGGGCTGAACATGCGGCCCGAAGGCGCCTGCTGGACGCCGCCGGTATGTGCACGATATCAGGCCCGGCGCGGTCCTGTCAGGCTCCGGCGCCAGGGTGTTGTCAGGCTCCGGCGCCGAAGAGCATCTCGAACGCCTCGCGCAGGGTCTGGGACACGGGTCCGCCGCGGTCGCGGACCGCGCGGGCACCGGCCACTGCGGTGGTGAGAAAGACCTCGTCGGCCGCTGCGAGATCGGCAAGGGTCAGAGGCGACTCCTCGGCGGGTATCCCGAGCGCCGGGGCGCCGTCGAGCACGACTCCGCGCGAGACGCCCGCGAGCGCGGGTGGACTCGGCGGCGTCAGAAGCCGACCGCCTGAGACGAGCCATAGCGTCGCCTGGCTCGTGTCGATGATGTGTCCGTCGCTCGACACCAGCACCGCGACATCCGCGCCGAGGCGCTTGGCCGTCTCGAGCGGCACGTCCCACGCGGAGCGATCGGCGGGCTTCGCCGCGCCGGGGGGCAGCTCTGGCGCCTCGGACTCCACGATCGCGATGACGGGGCCGTCCTCGACGTCGATGGTGCTTGGGCGATCCGTCGTCTCGATCTCGAAGAAGCCGTCGGTTCCGACCACGAGGGTCATGCGCCCGTAGTGCCCGGACCATGCGCGCGCGGCGATGCGGGCCGATGCGCCGGCCGCCTCGGCCACCTCGCAGGGACACCCGCCGGCCTCCAGGCGGGCGAGGTGCCGGTCGAGCAGCGGCACGCATCCGTCCTGGACGCGCATCGTCTCACGCAATGCGACGGGCATGACCTGCGGCATCGTGGCTCCCTTCTAGCGCGGTCGGTAGATATCGGCGCGATGATCGATGCGCTCGACATCTATCGTGCGCGCCTCGTCGTCGATGAGATAGATGACTCGATACATCCCGCGCCTCGCGCAGTGCCGACCCGCGAGCTCATCATGAAGCGGTTTGCCCACCTTGTGAGGGGCGTCCGCCAGGTCCCCGCGCATCAGCTCGACCACGGCAGCGGCCTGAGATATCGGGAGCCTCGCGAGCGCACGTCGAGCGGCAGAGGAGACGCGCAGTTCGTACTGCGGCATCCCCTACTCCTTCCGCCTGCGCAGGTCCTCTTCGATCTGTTCGATCGTGTAGTACTTCCCGGCGAGGAACTCCGCGTGCGAGGCCCGGATCTCCTCCAGTGCTCCCGGCGTGGAGAGGATATCGAGGGTCTCGAGCAAGCCCTCGTACTCGTCGGGACTCATGATGATCGCCGCAGGCAGGCCCCGGCGTGTGACGACGACGTGCTCCTGCGTCTCCTCGACGAGATCGATGATCTCGGAGAAGTGCGCCTTTGCGTCGGCCAATGAACGATACTCCGTCATGACCATTATTCTAGTCACATCCTCCAGATGCCGCAACAGAGTCGGGGACCTGAAGGTAGCCCTCACGTGCTTACCTGGCTCTTACTTCCGCGATCCCCGGAACAGTCTGAGGACGACGACCACATCGAGCACGAGTGAGACCGCGAGTGCGGCGAGCGACAACACGAGGATGCTCGCGAAGGTCGTGAGGTCCTGCCATCCGCTGAATACGCCGGCCCGCAGCAGCACGAAGTACACGCCGAAGGCCAGCGCAACGGCGAGCTTGAGTCCGAGGGCTACCCCCGACACCACACGTCTGCTGTCGCGGCGCAGTGCCATCCCGTCGGCGACGATGCCCGCGAGCGCAAGCGCGGCAAGCGTGAACCACACGACCAGGAGCGGCGCGGCCGTCACGCTAGTGCCTGAAGTGCCGGTGGCCGGTGAAGACCATCGCGACACCGAGCTCGTCGGCCTTGGCGATGACCTCCTCGTCGCGCACCGAACCGCCGGGCTGGATCACGGCGGTCACGCCGGCAGCCGCGCAGACCTCGAGCGAGTCGGGGAACGGCATGAACGCGTCGGAAGCGCAGACGGCGCCCTTGGCGCTCTCGCCCGCCTGCTCGACGGCGATGCGAGCCGAGTTCACGCGGTTCATCTGGCCGGCGCCCACACCCACGCTCACGAACTCCTTGGCAAGCAGGATCGCGTTGGACTTGACGCTCTTGGCCACGCGCCAGGCAAAGAGCAGCTGCTCCATCTCCTCGGCGGAGGGCTCGCGCTTGGTGACCACCTTGAAGGTCGCCGGGTCCTCGGCGACGTTGTCGCTCGTCTGCACGAGCATGCCGCCTTCGACCGCACGCGAGTCGTAGTGGCCCGCGACGGTGCGCAGCCCGCCGGTGCTGAGCACCCGGATGTTGGGCTTGTGCGCGAGCAGCTCGAGCGCGTCGGGCTCGTACCCGGGTGCGATCATGACCTCCACGAACTGGCCGTTCTCGTAGATCGCTTCTACGAGCGACGCGGGGACGGGGCGGTTGAACGCCATGACGCCGCCGTACGCGGAGACCGGGTCGGCGTCGTGTGCGCGCGAGTACGCCACGACGATGTCGTGCGCGATCGCGGTCCCGCAGGGGTTCGTGTGCTTGACGATGACGCACGCGATGTCGTCCTCGAACTCGCGGACCGCGGTCCACGCCGCGTCCGTGTCGAGGATGTTGTTGTAGGAGAGCTCCTTGCCCTGCAGCTGCTCCGCGCGGGCGAGCGTGTGCTCCTTGGCGTCCATGAACCGGTAGAACGCCGCCATCTGGTGCGGGTTCTCGCCGTAGCGCAGATCCTGGACCTTCTCGAGGCGGAAGCGGACCTCATCGGGGAACGCCTGGCCCTTGTAGTCGGAGAGGTACATCCAGATCGCGGAGTCGTATGCGCTCGTCTTGGCAAAGACCTCGACCGCGAGCGCCTTGCGGGTGTCCCACAGCGTCGCTCCGTCATTGCTGCGCATCTCGCCGAGGATGGAGTCATAGGCCGCCGGGTCGGTCACGACCGCGACGCTCGCGAAGTTCTTGGCTGCCGAACGCAGCATCGACGGTCCGCCGATGTCGATGTTCTCGATGGCCTCCTCCTCGGAGACCCCCTGCTTGGCCACGGTCGCCTCGAAGGCGTAGAGGTTCACGACGACCATGTCGATCATGCCGATGCCGTGCTCCTGTGCAGCCGCCATGTGCTCCGGCACGTCGCGCCGGGCGAGGAGCCCGCCGTGCACGCGGGGATGCAGCGTCTTGACGCGTCCGTCCATCATCTCCGGGAACCCGGTGAGGTCGTCGATCGGTCTGACCTGCACGCCCCCGTCGGCGAGCGCACGGGCGGTGCCGCCGGTCGAGACGATCTCGACGCCGAACTCCTCGGACAGCGCCTTGCAGAACTCGACGACGCCCGTCTTGTCGGTGACCGAAACCAGCGCGCGCCTGACCTTGACCTGATCCATGGGTACCTCTCCCTCAAGATGCGAACTCCCCAACGGAACCGGGCCGCAGAAGCGGCCCGGTGTCTCGTCGTGTGTGTCGATTGTAGCGGCTCGGAGCGAGCGCGCCACCCTCTGCCGGCTACTCGCCCTGCTTCCACTCCCCATTGACGACGCTGTACCAGGAGATCACCTGGTTCTTGGTGTCGCCGTTGGCGTCGAACTCGGTCACTCCGGTGACACCGTCGTAGCTGCCGGCGCGCACCGCGTCCACGAGCGCCGCGCGGTCCGGGCCGGCCCCGAGCACCGCTCGCACGAAGATCCACGCCTGGTCGTACGCGTAGCTGTCGTAGGCCTGCGGGGCTTCGCCATACTCCGCCTCGTAGGCCGCCTTGAAGTCCTCACCGCGCGGCTGCTGCTCGAGCGGCAGGCCGAGGATCGTGGCGATGTCGCCCTCGGCATTCGCGGGGCCGGCGATGGAGATGAAGTCCTGCGAGAAGATCAGGTCGCCGCCCACGAGCGGCACCTTGAGCCCGACCTCCTTCATCTGCTTGGAGATCAGCGCCCCCTCGGTGTAAGCGCCCGCGTAGTACACGGCGTCGGGAGCGAGTTCCCGCGCCTTGGTCACCACGGCCGAGAAGTCGACCTCCTTGGGCTGGATCTGCTCACTCGCGAGCACGGTGCCGCCCTGCTCCTTGAAGACCTTCACGAACTCGGCGGCGAGCCCCTGGCCGTACTGGGTCGAGTCGTCGATGACGACGACCTTCTTGATGCCCTTCTTGCCGATCAGGAGGTTGGCGGCGTACTTGCCCTGCGCATCGTCCTTGGCGACGATCCGGTTGACGACCTTGTAGCCCTTGGCGGTCAGTTCGGGGTTGGAGGAGACCGAGATCATCGCAAGATCGGCCTTCTCGTAGACGGTCGACGCGGGGATCGAGCAGCCCGAGTTGAAGTGGCCGATGACGCCCACGACATCCGGGTCGCCGGCAAGCGCGTTAGCCACGTTGACGGCCTGCTTGGGGTCGCCCTGGTCGTCCTCGGCTCGCAGGACGAACTCGTAGCCCTTGGCCTTGATGTCCTCGTCGGAGTTCGCCTCCTTGAACGCGAGCTCCACGGCGCGCTTCATGCCCTGGCCGTAGACCGCGTTGTCGCCCGTGAGCGGGGCGGCGAAGCCGATCTTGACCTGGGTGACTTTGGTCTCCGGCGAGTCGGTGGCACCGGTGTCCTGCTTGGCGGCACACCCAGGCGCGGCGAAGGCCGCGAGCATCGAGGCGGCGAGAAGGGCGGAGAGCACCCTGCGTGAACGGTCGGTCATGACGGATCCTCTCGTCGTATGTGCTGGCGAGATCGACCCCCGTCGGGGGTCAGCATGCATCGTAGCAGGCTGTAGACCTGTGATGAAACCCCACGTCAGGCGCTCGGCAGGATGTGCACACGCTCGCCGTCGGTCGAAAGCCTGCCCTCGGCGAACAGCTGGATGGCCGCCGGGTAGAGTTCGTGTTCGACCGCGTGGATCTTGGCCTCGAGCGTGGCGAGGGTGTCGTCCGGTTCGATCAGGACCGGGCGCTGCGCGATGATCGCGCCCTCGTCGAAGCGCTCGTTGGCCAGATGCACGGTCACGCCGGTCACCCGCACGCCGTACTCGAACGCGTCGCGGATCCCGTTCGCGCCCGCGAAGCTCGGCAGGAGTGACGGGTGGATGTTGAGCACGTGGTTCGGATACGCGTCCAGGACCTCGTTGCCCAGCAGCCGCATGTAGCCCGCCATCACCACGACGTCGACCTCGTGCTCCTGGAGCACCTTGAGGATGGCGCGGTTGTAGGCGGCGACGGTGTCGTAGGCCGTGCGGTCGATCCAGACCGCCGGGATGTCGACCTTGCGCGCTCGCTCGAGTCCGTAGGCCGCCTCCTGGTTGCTCACCACCACCACGACGTCCGCATCGAGCCGGCGGTCCTTGGATGCATCGATGATCGCCTGCAGGTTCGTCCCGCTCCCGGAGATAAGCACCCCCAGGCGCAGACGCTTCTTCTCGGACATGGCCCCTCCTCAGGCGTAGCGGACGTGCCCGTCGCCGGCCACTATCTCGCCGATCTCGTAGACGCTCTCCCCTGCGGCCCTGAGCTCGGCCGCAACGTCAGCAGCGCGGGCAGAGTCCACGATCAGCGCCATACCTATACCCATGTTGAACGTGCGCAGCATCTCCTCGGCGGGCAGTGAAGCGGCCTCGGCGACGAGCTCGAAGATCCGCGCGGGCTTCCAGGCGTCGGCGTGCACCACCGCGTCGCAATCGGCCGGCAGCGCGCGGTCGAGGTTCTCGCTGATGCCGCCGCCGGTGATATGCGCCATCGCGCGGACCGAGGGGCCGTACGCGCCGCGCAGCAGCGGCAGGATGCTCGCGCAGTAGATGCGCGTGGGTGTCAGCAGCGTGTCGCCGAGCGTGGCGCCTCCGAGGTCGACGCGCTCCAGTCCCATCTCGTCCTCGTGGCCGTCGACGAGCACGCGCCGCACGAGCGAGAAGCCGTTGGAGTGCAGCCCGCTGCTCGCAAGTCCGAGCACGATGTCGCCCGGGCGCACCGAGGCACGATCGAGCATCCTGGGACGATCGACCACGCCGACGCAGAAGCCGGACAGGTCGTACTCGTCATCGGGCATGACGCCGGGGTGCTCTGCCATCTCCCCGCCCACCAGCGCGCAACCGGCCTGCCGGCAACCCTCGGCGATACCGGCCACGATATCGCCGACCAGCGCGCTGTCGAGGCGACCGATGGCCACGTAGTCGAGAAAGAACAGGGGCTCGGCGCCGGTCACGAGGATGTCGTTCGCACACATCGCAACGAGGTCGACGCCCACCGTGTCATGCCTGCCGAGGAGCTGCGCGAGCTTGAGCTTCGTGCCGACTCCGTCGGTGCCGCTGACCATGACCGGGTCCTGCATATCCTTGAACGCGGCCGCCGAGAACAGGCCGCCGAAACCGCCGATGTCGCCGATGACCTCGGGACGGTATGTCGAGCGGACCGCCTCACGGATACGCTCGACGGCGCGCGCGCCCTCGCCCGTGTCGACGCCCGCGTCGCGGTAGGTGATCGGTCGCTTCTCAGGCGTGTCGCTCATGGGCTCCCTCTCGGCTGGGCTGACCCGTGCATTCTACCGCGCCGGACGCTCGGAAGCGATTCCGGCGGCGCTTCGGGATTGGTCGCCGTTCATCGGTCATGTCGTACCGATATTCCTGAACCGTTCGTCGATTAACGGGTGTTCTGCCGAGATAAACGGTCGATATGGGGAATACGGGATACGCGGGCGCAGGAGCGACCGCGCAGGTGGAGGAGCACGACATGCAGGTCATGATCAGCGGCGCGGCACTCACGGTCCTGCTCGCGGGACTCATCACCATCGCCCTGAGCGACGGGAGTCTCGACCGTCAGGCGCGCAACCTCATCGACCGCGAACGCGACCGGCCGGCACACTAGCGGAGCACTGCGCCGACGATCGCCGAGAGCGCGAGCGAGACCGCCACGGCGATGCTCCCCGCCGAGACGCGCCCCGTACCGTGCGTCACGCGCCGCCCCACGAACACGCCGGCCGCAAGCGGTGCCAGGTAGCCGATCAGCAGCCCCCCGACCGCCCACACGGCGAGCGCCGTGTACTGCTGCCAGGCGGGCGCCCCCTGCGCGAGCATCCCGGACAGGCCGTCGAACACGTCACGGGTCCTCGCGAGCACCCGCAACCCGTCCCCGAACATCCAGCCGAACCCGAGCACCGAGACCGCCCAGACCCATGCGGTGTGAGAAGGCCGTTTCACGCCGAGGAGGACCGCCGCGACAGACGCGGAGACGACCGCCGTGATCGGGTTGTACGAGGCGGCCAAGACGGCGCCTGTGCGTGCGACAGCGAGCAGATCGCCCGACACGGCCGCTAGCAGCCCTGCTCGTGTGCGAGCTTGCCCTTGCGCACCGACTCGGGGATGTCCACGGGATACTCGCCGTCGAAGCACGCACGGCAGAACCCGGACTTGTCGGCGCCCGTGGATGCGACGAGCGCGTCGAGCGACAGGTACGCGAGCGAGTCCGCGCCTATGAACTCGCGGACCTCCTCGACGCTATGCGAGCTTGCGATGAGCTGCTCCTGGGTGTCCGTGTCGATCCCGTAGAAACACGGCCATTCGACCGGCGGCGAGGTGATGCGCATGTGGACCTCGGCCGCTCCCCCGTCGCGCAGAAGCTGCACGAGCTTGCGGCTCGTGTTGCCGCGCACGATCGAGTCGTCCACGACCACGAGGCGCTTGCCCGAGATCGCGTGCTTGAGCGGGTTGAGCTTGAGGCGGATGCCCTGCTGGCGCAGGTACTGTGAGGGCGAGATGAACGTGCGGCCGACGTAGCGGTTCTTGACGAGTCCCTCGCCGAACGGGATCCCCGACGCCTGCGCGAACCCGACCGCGGCCGGCACGCCGGAGTCCGGCACCCCGATGACGAGGTCAGCCTCGACGGGCGACTCCTCGGCGAGGAAGGAGCCCATTCTGCGGCGGGCCTCATACAGCGTGCAGTCGTACATGACGCTGTCGGGGCGCGCGAAGTACACGAACTCGAAGATACACAGCGAGGGCTTCTCGGCAGGGACGGCCTGCTCGGCCTCGACCCCGTCGGCTGAGATCTTGATCATCTCGCCGGGCGCGATGTCGCGCACGAACTCGGCGCCGATGATGTCGAGCCCGCAGGTCTCGCTTGAGACCACCCATCCGGTGTCGTCGAGCTTGCCGAGCACGAGCGGGCGGATGCCGTACTGGTCGCGGAAGGCGTAGATCGCCTCCTCGGTGGTGATGACCACGGCGTATGCGCCGCGGACGAGCTTCATGGTCTCGCGGATGCCCTCGCGGATGTGGTTGTGCTCCTGCGTGAAGTGCCCCACGAGCGTGGCTATGACCTCGGAGTCGGTCGTGGAGCGGAAGCGCACGCCGTTGCCCTTGAGGTCGTCGCGCAGCTCGGTCGTGTTGACGAGGTTGCCGTTGTGCGCGAGAGCGATCATCTGCTGGCCGATCGCGGAGAGGTGCGGTTGCGCGTTCTCCCACGAGGTCGATGCGCCGGTCGTGGAGTACCGCGTGTGGCCGATGGCGACGTCGCCGGTGAGCGAGTCGAGGTCGGACTCCTTGAACACCCTGCTCACGAGCCCGAGGTTCTTGGTGACCGTGACCGTCTCGTGGTCGCCCACCGCGATGCCCGCGCTCTCCTGGCCGCGGTGCTGCAGCGCGTGCAGGCCGAAGTACGTCAGCCTCGCGACGTCCTGTCCGGGCGCGTAGACCGCGAACACGCCGCAGGCCTCTTCGGGATGTTCGGGGCGCTCGGAGAGCACCCATTCTTCGGCGGGTGATTCCGTGGTCGAGGGAACGCGGGACCCTCGGATTCGGCTGGAACTCATGTGGGAGGATCGCACTCCTGGGAGCCGTGACGGCGGTGCGGACGCGCGTAGGATACCACGGTCCGCCGTGCAGCGGGAGAGCGAAAGACTCAGGTTCCCGCGCGCGCGGCCTTCCTGCGCCCGCGGCGCACGAGAAGCGCCACGACCACGCCCGCGACGAGCACGAGCAACAGCGCCGGTACCACGAACGCCAGCACCGACATCACGACGGCCGCCACGTCCTCGAGCACGCTCACGACAGGCGCTCCCGCGCCGCCCGTGGTCGCGTTGACCGCCGGCCGCGCGCTCGCCTTGACCGCATGCACGCCGCCCGCGAGCAGGATGCCCGCCACCACGAGCACGACCGGGTGCACGTAGTGGTTGCCGGCGGCTGCGGCCGCTGCGATGAGGCCGGCGGCGGCGGGGCGCACGAAGGTCTGGATGACGTCGTTGACGTGGTCGACAGCGGGGACCTTGTCGGCGACGACCTCGATCACGAGCAGCACCGAGATGAGTGCGATGGCCCACCACTGGCCAAGGAACGAGTAGGGGTCCTCGAGACGGATCCACTCCATCTTCTGTGCCACGGCGACGAGAAGCAGGGGGATGTAGGCGTTGAGGCCGGCGGGGATGGCCAGGCCGAGTCCGGTGAGCAGCTCCATCGTCCGCACCCTTCACGAAGCGTCCGTGCCAGACGCGCGTAGGATACCATGTGCCCAGAGGAAAGGATGCCCGATGCGCACCATCCTGCGGCTCATAAACGAGGTCTCGCTCACCCGGCTGCTGCTCACGCTGCTCGGCATCACGATCATGTTCGCGCTCGCCTACTGGGTGGTCGCGGCGGTGGTTCCGGGCTCACTCGTGCCGACATACGGCGAGAGCGCCACCATCGGCCCGGGCGACGCGCTGTACTTCAGCGTCGTGACGCTCACATCGCTCGGGTACGGCGACATCCGCCCCGCGGGGATCGCCCGCGTGCTCGCCGGCGCCGAGGTCGTGCTCGGCCTCTCGTTCTTCGGCGTCATCGTGGCCAAGATCTCCTCGGTCAAGCAGGACTACATCCTGCGGCGCATGTACTACGCCGACCTCATCGACCGCCGGCTCGGCAAATACGTCGAGCAGCTCGACGAGTACCGCAAGCTCTACCGCATCACGAGCACCATGCTGCTCGACGGCGAGATCGACCCCGAGCTCACCACGACCTTCAAGTCAGACGTCGCCGAGACGACGCTGTTCTACCAGGTGCACGCGCTGCTGCACGAGATCCGCGACATGATCGTGTTCGAGACCCGCAACGGCGGGTTCTTCGACGACGTCTCCGACACGCTCATGACGCAGATCTACGCGTCGGTCCAGTCGATGATGCGCCACACCGTCGGCATCGCCGAGCGCGACCCCGAGGGCGCGTGCGCGTATGTGCTGTGCGGCAACGAGAAGCAGCTTGCCGAGCTCATCGATGTGGCCGAGGAGCTGGCCCGCATCGGCGCCAAGGGCTCGCACAACCCCGAGTTCGTGGAGCAGTGTCGGTCCCTGCTCGAACTCGCGCAGCGCACGCGGACCGTCGTGCTCCCGATCCTGGGCGTCAGCGGCTGAGCGTCGCGCTCTGCAGCACCACGACCGAGCGGTCGCCGCGAAGCGTGACCACCCCGACGCCGCGGTAGGTCCCGCCTTCGACGACGGTGGTGTCGCCCACGACCAGCACGACGTTGCGTCCGGCAAGCTCGGGCACCTCGCCGCCGGAAAGCGGCCGCGCGGAGTCCACGAGCGCGATCACGCTCGCGCCGAGCGAGCCGGGGCCCGTGCCGTAGGGCCTGAACTCGAGCTCGATCCGTGCGCCCTCGTCGTAGCGGTCCGGCTTGAACGCCCACACGCTCTCCTGCGGCGGGCTCGTGATCTGTGCCAGCGGCGCGCCGGGCTCGGCGGGCTGCAGCGTCGCGGGGGCCTGCGTGCGCGAGGAGTCCGCGGACGGTCCGCCCGCCGACGAGCCTGCGCTCGCGGTACCGGCCGCCGATCCGGCGGGCGGCGTGACGGGCGCTACCGAGGTGACGGCGGAGGGTTGCGAGCCGGATGGGATGCGGGCGGCAGGCTCCTCGGCGGTGCGCGCGAACGCGAACCAGACGGCGCCGGCCGCCAGCGCGATGAGGAGGATGGCTGCGATGAGCAGGCGGGTGGTGCGGCTGTCCATGCTGTACGGGCCTTCTTCCGGTTCCCTGACTCAGACGCCCTTGTGGCTGTCTATGGCGGCGAGCACGGCGTCACGGACGCTCTGCGAGATCGCCGACAGACCGCCGAAGAAGCGCACCTCGAGGATCCCGACCGCGTTGTCCTCGAGCTTCACGCGCGCCGGGGCCTCGAGCGAGGTCGACTTCGTAAGCAACACGACCGAGCCATACAGGCCCTGAGCGGCGCCGCCGGCAAGAGCGTCCGGGAAGTTCGCGCCGGTCGCCAGAGCGACGCCGTCCCAGTTCATGCCGAAGTTGTCGACGCCCCACTGCGCGATGTTCGCGGCGGTCTGATACCGGTCCGCGCCATCGATCCGCTCCACGGATGCGGCGCCCCCGACCATCGTAGCGAGCTGGGTCTCGACCGCGGCGCTCACGGCCCCGGTCCCACCCAGCACCAGCGCCTGGTCCGGTGCGATGACGTCGATGGCGTCAGCGGTCTGCGCCGGCACGGCCGTGGGCTCCACGAGCAGGATGGGCGTACCCGAGAACGCCGCAAGCGGAGCGCCGGCGAGTGCGTCCGGGAAGTTCTTGCCGGTGGCCACGATGACCTGACCGCTGTACCCGGGTCCGAGCTCATCGACCGTGCGCTTGGCGACCTGGGCGGCCGTGTCGTACCGGTTGACTCCGTTGATGCGCTCGGTCGAGACGCCGGGCAACACATCGATCGCGTCTTTGACCGCGGCGGAGACAGCGGAAGTGCCGCCGATCACGATGACATGTGAGGCCCCGAGCCGTTTGATCTCGTTGGCGACGGACGTGGGGAGCACACCGGGCTCGGTGAGGAGCACGGGGCCATAGACCGCTCCGGCCAATGCCGCGCCGCCGAGGGCGTCGGGGAAGTTGCGTCCCGAGGCCACGATCGCGACGTCACAGGTACCGTCCTCGGGGAACGCGAGCTGCGAGGCCTTCACAGCCGTCTCGAAGCGGTCGGCGCCCTGCACGGGGACCGCGACGGTCTCGTTGCTGAGCTGGAAGTCGATGGCGAGCGCCGTCGCGCCGTCCCAGGTGCCTGCGTCCTCGCCATCCGCGTAGCCGTACGCGTAGGCGGAGAAGGTGTACTCCCCGGCTCCGTAGCCCATGTCGTCGCGGACCGTGTAGGCACCCGTCGGGCCGGTCGTGGTGGTTCCCGCGAACTCGTACCAGTCCTCGGCCTGGTTGTAGAAGACGGCGTCGACCTGGGCGTCGGCGATGGGGTCCCCGCTTGCCGCATCGGTGACCGTACCCTGCGCGATCGCAGGGGCGAGCTCGAGGCTCCACGACAAGGAGAGTGCATCGCTGCCGTTCCAGTCCGCGCTGCCGCTTTGGGAGGTGTAGCCCGTGCGCGAAACGCCGAACTCGTAGGTCCCCGCCCCCGCGCCGAATTCATCGAGGAGCGTGTAGGCGCCACCGGCATCGGTGTATGCGGTGCCCGCCCACTCGTATGTGCCGCCGACGGAGTCGTAGCGCGAAGCATCGACCACCGCGTCCTCGAGCGGCGTGCCCGAGCCGTCCTCGGTCACCGTGCCGGTGGCGATGACCGCCGGGGGCACCAGCGCGAAGTCCTGGACGAGCACGTCCGAGCCGTTCCACGTCTGGTACTCGAGCACGACGCGATAGCTATCAGCCGAAGCAGCGAACTCGTAGTCTCCGGCCCCAAGGCCCATCGTGTCGTGCACCAGATAGGCGCCCGTCGCGTCGGAGAATCCGCTGCCGGTCCATTCGTAGTACTCGTCCACGGCGTTCCAGCGGCCCGCATCGATCAGGGCGTCAGCCACCGGATCGAGAGTGTCGGCGTCGGTGACGATCCCGCCCACGATCTCATCGGCGGGCTGCATCGCGATGTTCCGAGTGGCCGGAGTGGAGCCGGACCACGTGAAGCTGCCCGTGGCGTTCACATGCGCGGTCTCCTGTGCGCTGTACTCATAGGTCCCCGAACCGCTCTCGTACTCGTCGTAGACCGTATACGCACCGTTCGCGTCGCTCGTACCGGAGCCGATGTAGATGTAGCCGTCCTCGGCAGCGATGTACTGCGACACCTCGACTACGGCCCCTTCGAGCAATGCCGAGGAACCGGCCTCGGTCACGACACCCGTAAGCATCGGATCGAGGGGTGAGAGGGAGATGCTCTTGACCAGCGGGGTGCCCGAATAGGCGAAGTCGAACAGGGCGTCGAGCGCGTACCCCGACTTGCTGAACATCAGCACGTAGTACTCACCCGTCGGGACCGGATCGATCGAGTACGCGCCCGCTGCGTCGGTGACAGCGGTGGCGATCGGCGTCAGTTCGGGATCGGGGGAGCTGAAGTCGAACAGTTCGACGGTGACACCCGGCAACGCCAACCCTGTCGAGGCGTCCCGGACGATGCCGCTGATCGCCGGCTCGGCCGCCCAGACGGGCGCCACGGAGATCGCCAGGGAGCACACGAGAATGAGCGCAAGTACGACGCGCGGGACTCGACCAAGAACCGGGATTCGGCTGACCATGATTCTCCACATCGCCATGCGTGCCTGGATACATCGACTACCTGCACGGATGATAGGGCAACAACCGTGCCGAGAACATAGGCCTAGGCCCGGCCTGCGTCGTGCGCCCATCCCCAGATACGCTGCCAGGCCTCCTGAAACGCCGCATCGTCGCCGAAAGCCCGGCGCGGCACGATGTGCGCGCTGTTCATAGCGACATAGACGTAGATCCCGTCCGTACCCACCTCGACATGGTCGATGCCCGTCCAGTACAAGTAGCCGCCACCGTACAGAGAGCTGAAGCGCAGGCCCTGCTCGTCAACCGAGTACCTGCGCCCGCCAAAGAGCGCAGGCGTCGAGCCATCGACCATCCGTTGGGTCTGACGAGACACGGCCTTGCGCCATGAGGTGGGGTACACGATCCACCAGACGAGAGCCGCAAGCACGCCCGCCACCGCTCCCCCCACCCTGAGGACGGGGTCGCAGGCCGCAAGAGCGAGCAGCACCGCCAGCGCCAATCCCGCCAATGAGAGGGCGACCCTTCCGGAACGCATCTGCGCGCAGACGACATCGGTGCGGGACCAGTGGTCGGCCCACGCGACGTAGTCATCCCTCGTCACATCGAAGCTGAGATCCATGCGCACTCCTCGGCACCTCGGTAAGCGGGCACATGGAGTATACGGCGGAGGGGCCCCGCAGGGCCCCTCCTGTTCCAAGCATGTGTCACATTGCGTTAGTGCAGGTGCGACTTGACCGCGGTCCGCACCGAACTCTGGATGGCAGCGGTCCCACCGATGAACTTGAACGTGCGGATCGAGTCCTTGTTGGCATCGAGCGCCGCGGCGACCGACGGATCGAGCACCGTAGGCTTGGTGAGCACCAGGACCGAACGCAACGAGCCCTGTGCCGCTCCGGCCGACAATCCGTCCGGGAAGTTCAGGCCGGTGGCCATCGCGGCACGATCCCAACTGAGACCCGCATGGTCGACGCCGTACTGCGCGACGAGCGTGGCCGTCTTGTAGCGGTCCGCACCGCCTACGCGAGTGGCGTTGATGCCGAGCGCACCGAGGTCGGACTGCACGATGGCGGGAACTGCGGCCGTGCCTCCGAGGATGATGGCGTCCGTGACGCCGCTACCTTGCATGGCTGTGCCGTTGGCCGCGCCGAGACCCGTGCTCTTGGACAGGTAGATCGGCCAGCCCTTGGCTGCTGCCAGCGGCGCCCCGCCGAGCGCGTCGGGGAAGCCCTGTCCGTTCGCAACGAACGCGGTGCCGTCATAGCGACATGCCATCGCCTCGATCGTCTTGGCTGCGATGAGACGCGCGGTCTCATAGCGGTCCGCACCACCCAGCCGTGTGACATTCGCAGCGCCGAAGATGTCGCGCAGCGACGCCTCGACCTCGAGCCCGATGGCGGCCTTGCCTCCCAGGATCAGGGCCTGCTTGGCCCCGAGTCGCTCGATCTCCTGCGTGAGCCCCGGCGACAGCACGCCGGGCTTGGTGAGCAGGATCGGCGAGTAGTGCGCTCCCGCGAGAGAGCTGCCGACGAGTGCGTCAGGCCAGCTTTCGCTGCTGGCGATGATCACGGCCTCGGCCGAACCGGTCGTGAACGTGGAGCGCGAGACCTCGAGCGCGGTCGCGATGCGCTCCGCGCCAGCATTCGACTCGTAGACGGTCGCGGGCGCCGTGATCACGAACTCGGCGTCCTTCTGGCTCTCGACGTTGCCGGCGGCGTCCGTGGACCAGTAGTGCACGTGATGCGAGCCGAGAGTGTTCGCAGTGATCTTGGTGCCCGGGCGGGCGGGACCGCCGTCGAGCGTGTACTGCGTCTTGCTGACACCGGAGTGCGCATCGGAAGCGCTCAGGTTCACGACCGCCTCGGCGACGTAGGACGAAACGTGATCGTCGGTGGTGACCGGTGCAACATCGTCGATCTTGACGGTCATGTCGACCGCCGGTTCCACGTTGCCCGACGCGTCCGTGGACCAGTAGCTCACCGTGTGGGAGCCCTGACCACTGACATTGAACGAGCCGCCGTATGCCTCGGTCGATCCGCCATCGATGGAGTACTGCGTCCCGGTGACGCCGGAGAGCGTGTCGGTCGCCGAGAGCGAGACCGCGAACGGGCTCTGATGCCACAGCGGATCGATGTTCGATGTCGTGGACGGGCTCGTGTTGTCCGTCACCGGACCGACCTGCGAGGCACTGGAGGTCGTCTCACCGGCGCTGTTGTAGGCGATTACCCGATACTGGTAGGTGTTGCCCTGACCGATGGCGGTGTCGCTGAACGAGGTCTGGTTCGCGAGTGCGGCACCGACCGTCGTGAAGACGCCGGGATTGCCCGAAGCGTCGACAGAGGCGCGCTCGATGCGGTACCCGATCTCGCTGGCAGGGTTGCCCCAGGTCGATGCGGAGCCTGCCGGAGTGGGATCGATCCACGAGACCAGTCCTGCGCCCGGCGCGGCCAACGTGGCCTCGACTGAGAGCGCTGTCGGAACCGTGCTTGTGACCTCGACGGTCACGGGACGCATCATGTCCATCTCCTCATGGCTGAGGATGTGGCAGTGCCACACGTACTCCCAGAAGAAGTTCGTGAGCTCGTTGGTGATGGGAGTGACATATGGCAGTCCGGTGACGGGGTTCATAGTGGAGAAGCCCATGCTCTCACCAAGACGCTGGGTGGGATCGAGCGGGCGCCAACTGTTGGGGACGTTGAACGGAGCCGTCGGTACGACGGGGCGCAGGGCCACGATGGTGTCCTCGAGCGGACTGACGCGGACGGTGTCCTTCCAGCCAAGCTCGTTGTCGTCCGGGTAGCGCAGGAACCCGTCCCAGCCGACGCGGTTGATGAGCTGGACGTCGTAGAGGTGGAAGTGCATGGGGTGGGTGTCCACGCCGTTGTGAGTGATCTTCCAGATCTGCGTACCGTCGCCCATGATCGGCGTCAGCGGGACCATGCTCGCCTCGACTGATTGCTCGACCTCGGTCGGCGGGTCGAAGAAGCCATAGAGCATGAAGTTCGGCGCGCCGGGCACACCGCTCGGTCGCTCAAGGCCCAGCTTCCCGCTCATGCGCCCGTACTCGTCGAACGTCTCACCCTGCTCGTCCTGGATGGCCTTGGGCTGAAGCGGGAAGGTCGTACTCACGTCGTCGAGGTTCTTGAACGTGAACTCGGTGTTCGAGATACGGACATACGCATCGCTCGGGAACGACTGGTCGTATGTCGAGTTGTAGCGAGCGTTCGGAACGATGATCTTGTTCTGCGAGCGCTCGAACACGCCGGTGTGACTCGCGGTCGAGGTGAACTCCGCGGTCAGCTTGGCCATATCGAACGCGGGGGCAGCAGGCTTGGCTGCGACCTTGATCTGCATGATGGTGCGCGTGTTGGGACCGTATCCGATCCTCGGCGACGCGGCTCCACCGGTATCGGTCATGTCGGGAGCGCCCGTGAAGTAGTCATAGCGCGGGTCGCCCGCGGGGAACGCCGCAGGTGCGTCGTTGTAGAGGATCAGCGTCTTGCCAGCGTACTTGGAGAAGTCGACCACGACATCGGCGCGCTCGGCCGGGGCCACCAGCAGGGAATGCTTGTCGACGTTGCCGGCGTTGAACAGCGTGACGTCGGTGACCCACGTGATCGGCTGGTTCTTCACGACGACCGGCTGAGGCAGGAACCCGCCCTCCGTGCCGACCTGGATCCAGTCGGGACCCATGAGCGAGGGGTCGGGCACGCCGCCGACGCGTCCGTCAGTCGGCCAGTCGGCCGGGAAGTCCGGCGCCGGGGCTGCGTCGACCATCCGGACCTCGGTGAAGCGGCGACCGTCACACGACGTCGCAGCAGGATCGGCGACGTAGGTCTGCAGGTTGAAGAAGCGGTCGTTGGCCGCGTTGAGGATGCGGAAGCGATAGGACTTGGGGTCGACGTTGACCGTCGGGTACGCGGTCCCGTTCACCAGCGGAGTGTCGTTGAAGGCCTCCATGCCGGAGGAGACATCCGGGGTTCCGGGCGCCAGAGCGTTCTCCCACGGCGCATTGGTCGGATCGTAGTAGGGGTTGGGAACCGGGGGGTTCGGGATGTTGACGGTGGGCGGCCAGAACCAGGGGCCGTAGTGCCAACGACCCATGGGGTTCACGCCGTCGACCATCGCGGGGTTCTGTGCGGGCATGTAGACATGCGGGAACCACAGGTCGCCGGTGTGCGGCGTGCCGGGCGTGCTGCCCCAGTTCCACGTCGGATCGGTCGTGGCGATCGTGGAGGCGTCCACGAACGTCTTGTCCTGGATGATGAGCGGGATCTGGTCAGAAGGCAGGACGCCGTCGGAGACCAGTTCCTTCTCGGTGTCGTCGGTGATGAAGTAGCCGGACGCCATACCCGTCAGCACGTTGAGTCGGGTGATGCCGTAGGCATGGTCGTGATACCACAGCATGCGTGCGCTCTGGTTGTTCTCGTAGAAGAAGGTCATGGAGCCGTCGCCCGGGTCAGGCATGTCGGGTACGTTCTGGACGCTCACGCCCACGGGGTATGTGGTCTCCTGACCTGCGGGAGTGATCCACTGGTGCGGCGTGCCGTCGCTGATCCACACGGTCTTGCCGCCGTGCAGGTGGACCGAGGCGCGGTTCTGCGTGTAGCTGCCTCCGTCAGGACCTGCGCCTGCACCCATGTAGGTGGTGTCGACGGGGATGAACAGGTCGCCACCCTCGCCGATGGGGAGCTTGTTGGTGAACTTGACCCTGACCGGACGGCCCTTCGTCGCGAAGATGGACGGACCGAGGTAGTGGATGGGGTCAGGTTCGATCGTGTTGAGGCCGAGCGCGTCCGTGCCTTTGTTGACCTGCACGTAGCCGCGCAGGAGCGTGGGAGGCATGTCGGAGTGCATCTGCTCGGTGTACTGGCGCAGCTCGATCTCGTAGTAGTCGCAACCCGGGTAGGTCACCGTGTCGGGATGCGCCACGGAGAGGTACTGACCGAGGTTGTTCGCATTCTCGGGACCGACGCCGGGAAGGCTGTCGACGAACTTGCGCAGTTGGGGACTATAGGCCCAGTTCGGCGTCGTGCCGAAGTAGTCGGGCGTGCCTCCGGGGCCGGGTGCCGGGGCTGCGCTTGACGCCGCTCCGTCGGCGGACGCGCTCATGAGCTTCATGCGGGCAGCCGCGGCCTCGCGCTGCTCCTGCGTGATGCGCTTGGCGCTCACGGACTTGGATCTGTCGATGCGAGCCTTGGCGGTGGGACTGACCGCCGGCGCGGCGCTGACCGGAACGACCGGTCCGATCACCATGGCCAGCGCCACAAGCACCGCCAACACTCTCGGGGACCTTCGATACCTCACTGTGCCACCTCTTCTTCCGCATTCCGTCCTTGTCGAGACTTCCTCCAAGCGCCTGGGCGCTTTGGTCTCAATGGGGGGCGTCCGCCCCGGGAAACCGCCATCAGATACGCGCACGTGTCGACATGAAGACAAGAAAGAACCCTCCGACCGGTCGCACGCGCGTGCGGGTTCGAAGGGTTGCGAGTTGATGCGTCCATGACGCGATCGATTCTCCACGAGCCGGACCTGCGCCGATGTCGACCCCATGGGACACGAGCAGTCTGTGGAAGCGAGCCGCCAAAGCCTCACGCGCGCCGTCCAACACCGACCACAGACTCGAGATCGTCTGATCGGACCGCCTCAGATAGCCCATCTCGCGATCGGAGGCGTGCCGCCAGGCCAGCACGAGCACGACAAGCAGCCCCGTCATGAGCGACTTGGCGGTCATCGGCGCGGATACGCCCTGATCGAAAGCGTCGGATCCGCTCACGCCGTGCAGGAGATGGAACGCCGGAAGACAGGCGACGATACTGAAGACCAACGCGAGAACGAACACGGCGCCCAGCATCGTTCGGACGCCGCGGAGCGACAACTCACGCGAGGAGAACATGTCGTGTACTCGTGCCGTCACGAAATTCCCGCTTCCCGTCCCGGATGGCGATGCTAGGTGATTCCCACATCCCCTATAGGAATAACGCGCCTACTCGGCTGACGTCGGGCATTGTAAACGTGAACGGTACTACCGAGTCGGTTAACGGTCAACCGCGCGACGAACGGCAAGATGAGCGGGACGGCGTCGGCTCAGCGCTCCGCGAGCAACTCACTCACGGTGACCGCCGAGATCCCCCGGCCCTGCAGCCCGTCGAGGACCAGCGGCAGCGCCTCGACGGTCATCGAGCGGTCGAGGCGCCCGTCATGCGCCAGCAGGACGTCCCCGGGCCGCGTCTCGGCCACAAGGGTGAGCGCCATCTGTTCCGCCGAGGAGAACTCCGTGCGCTCGAAGCTCCGGGTCCACAGCGCGACGCCCATGCCGTACTCGCGCGCCAGCCGCTTCTGCTCGAAACACAGCTCGCCGCGGGGCGGTCGGTACCATGCGGGCCGTACGCCGAGCGCCGCAAGTGCACCATCTGTGGCCTCGAACTCGCGCGCAAGCTCCTCGGCGGTCGAATCCTGCATCGGCGGGTGCGTCGCGGTGTGCGCCGCGACCTCATGGCCCTCGGCCCGCATGCGCGCGATGAGGTCCGGGTGGCGCGCCGCGGACTCGCCGACCACGAAGAAGGTGGCCCGGGCGCCATGTTCCGCGAGCATGTCGAGGACTGCGGGAGTGTGACCCATGTCGGGACCGTCGTCGAACGTCAGCGCGACCGCCCGCGAATCGGCCGGGCCGCGCCTGACGACCTCATGATGGAGCAGGGCGTAGTCGAAGCCGACGGCGAGCAGGCAGAGCACGCTGACGGCCAGCACCACGAGCAACCTCGCGAGCCCCCGAAGCGCTGTGCGGGCCGCCGTCACCCCTCGTGCAGTTCCTCGCTCGCGACCTGCCCGTGCACGAGGGCCTCGAGCGTGGGCTCGAACGCCGCCGTCAGCTCGTCGAGCGACGCGCTCGCAAGCGCCCCGTCCGGGCCGGCGATCTCGAGACGATCCCCGCCCACCGTGCCGAGCACGCTGTACATAACCTCATGGGAGTCCAGCACGCCGAGGAACGCCTCGACGTCCGCATCCGCGACCGAGACCACGATGCGGCTCTGCGTCTCGGAGAACAGCGTGGCGACCGGCGCGAGCTCGTCCTCGAGGTGCACCTCGCAGCCGATGCCGCCGGCTAGGCAACTCTCGGCGAGCGCGACGGCCACGCCGCCCTCGGAGCAGTCGTGCGCGCTGCGCACGAGCCCGGCCCGGATGCCCTCGCGGACCGCAACCTGCACGTCGCGCTCGAGATCGAGGTCGAGCGCAGGCGGACGTCCGGAGACGACGCCGTGCTCGATCTTGAGGTACTCGGAGCCGCCGAGCTCGTTCTCGGTCTCGCCCATGAGGATCACGACGTCGCCCTCGCTCTTGAAGGCAGCCGTGCAGTGCTGCTTCACGTCTTCGAGCAGGCCGACGAGCCCCACGGTCGGCGTGGGGTGGATGGGCTGCCCGAACGACTCGTTGTAGAAGCTCACGTTCCCGCTGATGACCGGGATCTCCCAGGCCTTGCAGGCGTCGGACAGCCCGCGGATGGCCTCGTAGAAGGTCCAGAAGACCTCGGGCTTCTCGGGGTTGCCGAAGTTGAGGCAATCCGTGATCGCCGCAGGCTCGCCACCGGAGCAGGCCACGTTGCGCGCCGCCTCCGCGAGCGCTATCTGCGCTCCGACGTAGGGGTCGAGGTAGCAGTAGCGCCCGTTGCAGTCGCTGGAGACCGCGATCGCGCGGTTCGTCATCTCTCCTCGGCCGGAATCGCCGATGCGGATGACTGCGGCATCGGAGCCCGGCAGCACCACGGTGTTGCACATGACCTGGTGGTCGTACTGCTCCCAGATCCACTTGCGCGAACAGATGTTGGGGCTCGCGAGCACCCGCAGCAGCGCGGCGGAAAGCCCCACCGGATCCGCGGGATGGTCGAGCGTCATCGGGTCGAACGCCTGTACCTCGTCGAGGTATGCCGGACGCTCCATCGCGGGATCGTAGATCGGGGCGTCGTCCGCCAGCGTCGCCGCCGGCATGTCCGCGACGATCTCGCCGTCCTGGCGCACCACGAACCGGCCGGTGTCGGTGACCGTTCCGATCACGGTGGAGGTCAGGCCCCACTTGGTGCACACGGCCTGCGCGGCATCGAGCATCGACGGCTCGACGACCGCGAGCATCCGCTCCTGGGACTCGCTGACCATGATCTCGAACGCCTGCATCGCCTCTTCGCGCTGCGGCACCTTGGTGACCTCGATATCGAGCCCCACGCCGCCGCGGCTCGCCATCTCGCTTGCCGAGGAGGTGAGGCCCGCGGCACCCAGGTCGCCGAGCGCGACCAGCAACTTGCGGTCGAGCAGCTCGAGGCACGCCTCGATGAGCAGCTTCTCCTCGAACGGGTCGCCGACCTGCACACTGGGGCGCTTGTCCTCGGCACGCTCGTCGAACTCCTGGCTCGCGAGCACGCTCGCGCCGCCGATGCCGTCACGGCCGGTCGTCGAGCCGATGAGCAGCACGAGGTTGCCCGCGCCCGCCGCGACCGCGCGCATGAGGCGCTCCTCGCGCATAAGGCCGATCGACATCGCGTTGATGAGGCAGTTGCCCTCGTAGGCCTCGTCGAAGTAGACCTCGCCGCCGACCGTGGGCACGCCCAGACAGTTGCCGTAGCCGCCGATACCGGCGACCGCGCCCTCGAACAGATAGCGCTGGCGCGGCTTGTCGAGCGTGCCGAAGCGCAGGCTGTCGAGCGAGGCGATCGGGCGGGCGCCCATCGTGAAGATGTCGCGGATGATGCCGCCGACGCCGGTGGCCGCGCCCTGATAGGGCTCGATGGCGCTCGGATGGTTGTGCGACTCCATCTTGAACGCAACCGCCCAGCCGTCGCCCACGCTGATGACCCCGGCGTTCTCGCCGGGGCCCTGCAGCACGTACGGGCCGGTCGTGGGGAACATCCGCAGCGCCTTGCGCGAGTGCTTGTAGCTGCAGTGCTCCGACCACATGAGCGAGTACATGTAGAGTTCGGTCACCGTGGGCACCCTGCCGAGGATCTCGACGATGTGCTCGTACTCGGCCACCTTCAGGCCGAGCTCGACGGCGAGCTTCGGGGCGAGTTCAGCGGTCAGTTCGTTGGAGACGGTCACACTCACTCCTCCGTGGTAAGGGACGACGTATCGGTGGCGACCGTCGCCGGTGCCTCGGACACCTGCGCGGCGAGTCGTGCGGGCGACGGGTAGACGACGCGGAGCAGGTAGGCCACCTGCACCGCGAGGACCGGCAGCAGCAGAAGTGCGAGCACGCCGCCGATGGATGCGTTGACGACCTGCGGCAGGCTCGCGAGCACTGCGAACAGCAGCACTGCCACCTGCGGGAACGCCCACAGCGAGCGGGCGAGCATCGAGCCCTGGAACGCCGGGCGCTTCGCGCGCGCGAGGTCCACGAGCACGAATACCGCGAGGCCCACCACGAGCGCGGTCACGCCGAGGAACAGCCAGTACACGGGGCCAGCCAAAGAGAGGTTCCCGTGCACTACCCGGCCACCTCGGCAACCCTGCGCGCGATGGCCGTGAAGAAGTGCTGCCCGTCGGTCCGGCCGCTCACGGGATCGACCACACGCTCGGGATGCGGCATGAGCCCGAACACGTTGCCGCGTTCGTTACAGATGCCGGCGATCGAGTCGAGCGCGCCGTTGGGGGCGGACTCGGGCGTGACCGAACCGTCCTCCTCGGCATAGCGCAGCACGATCTGCCCGTTGTCCTGGAGCCGCTTGAGCGTCTCCTCGTCGCACACGAAGTTGCCCTCGTTGTGGTTGATGGGGACACGCACGATCGCGCCCGGTGAGAGGTCGAGCCACTCGCAGCGGCTGTCCTCGACGCGCAGCGGGACTTCCTTGCAGATGAACTTGAGGCCCGAGTTGCGCAGCAGCGCGCCCGGAAGCAGGTGCGCCTCCGTCAGTATCTGGAACCCGTTGCAGATGCCGATCACGGGACCGCCGCGCTCGGCGAATCTCACGACCTCGCCCATGACGGGGCTGAACCGCGCGACCGCGCCACAGCGGATGTAGTCGCCGTAGGAGAACCCGCCCGGCAGCACGATCGCATCGAAGCCGGACAGGTCCGTGTCGCCGTGCCACACGTACTCGGCCTCGAAACCGAGGTGGCGCGCCGCGTGAACGGCGTCCTGCTCGCAGTTGGAGCCGGGAAAGATCACGACGCCGAAGCGCATGCTACGCCTCCTGCCCGGTCTCGATACGGAAGTCCTCGATGACCGGATTGGCGAGCAGCTTCTCGCACATCTCACGCACGGTCTCGACCGTGACATCGCCCTCGAGCTGGATGTACTTGCCGATCTTGACGTCGGCGATGCCCTCGTAGCCCAGGTTGTCGAGCGCGCGCTTGGCGGTCGCTCCGGGCGGGTCGAAGATGCCCTTCTTGTACGTCACGTAGATCTCGTAGCGCGCCATGCTACTCCTTCTCGTCGTCTGCGGACGTCGCGTCCACAACGGTCGTCTCATCGCTTGCCGAGGAATCGGCGGCATCGGACCCGGTCGCCGCATCCGCGAGCTCCTCGGCCTTCTCGGACTTCTTCTTGCCCCCGGCCGCCTGCTCGTCCATGAACTCGCGTCGCATGCGGCGGATCTTGGTCAGGTCGACGTAGAACGCCGAGAACAGACAGGAGTACGCGAACGCGAGCGAGAGCGTGTTGACGGTGCGCGCCTCGCGCAGGGCGTAGGCTCCGAGCGAGAACACGATCGCCGCCACAAGCAGCCCGAGCCATATCTTGCGCCAACGCTTGAACTCCGGGGTGTCCGGGTCGACCAGCCGCACCGGCTTCTTGGCGCCCGACTTCTTGGAGGGGCTGGCGACCACGCCCGCCTCACGCTTGGGCTTGGCGCTCGCGGCGCTCTTGCGGGTGCTGCCCACCTGCGCATCCTTGCGGTAGCGCGGGTTCTGCGCACTTCTTCGTGCCATGTGCTATGCATCCCCTTCCGGGACGAACCTGCGGCCCGTGATGAGCTCGTAGGCCTGGATGTAGCGCTTGGAGGTGCCTTCGACGACGTCCGCCGGCAGCGCCGGGGGTGGCGGGGTCTTGTCCCAGCCGCTCGTCTCGAGCCAGTCACGGACGTACTGCTTGTCGAAGCTTCCCTGTCCCCTGCCTTCGGCGTACTCGTCGGCAGGCCAGAATCGCGAGGAGTCGGGCGTCAGTACCTCGTCGACGAGCGTGACCGCCCCGCCGATGAGCCCGAACTCGAACTTGGTGTCGGCGATGATGATGCCGCGGGACGCGGCGTGCTCGCGGGCTGTCGCGTAGACCGCGATGGACTTGGCGCGCAACTCCTCGGCGTACTCGGGGCCGACGATCTCGACCATACGCTCGAAGCTGATGTTCTCGTCGTGCAGGCCGATCTCGGCCTTTGTGCTCGGCGTGAAGATCGGCTGCTCGAGACGGCTGGACTCGACGAGTCCCGCCGGCAGCGGCAGACCGCAGACCGTGCCCGAGCGCTGGTACTCCTTCCAGCCGGAACCGGCGAGGTACCCGCGCACGATGCACTCGACCGGGAAGACCTCGGCCTTGCGCACGAGCATGAAGCGCCCGCGCAGGTAATCCGCGTGCGGCTTGAACTGCTCGGGCAGGTCGGCCACGTCGGTGGAGAGCAGGTGGTTGTCCACGATGTCTCCGAGCAGCTCGAACCAGAACATCGAGAGCTTCGTGAGCACCTCGCCCTTGAACGGGATGGTGTCGGGCAACACGAAGTCGAACGCGCTGATGCGGTCGGAAGCGACGAGCAAGAGCGCGTCGCCGAGATCGTAGAGGTCGCGCACCTTGCCTTGGGAATCGGGACTGAGGCCCTGCGGCTGCGTCACGGCAGTCGCTCCTTTCGGGTCTTGTCTCGCGGCGGGTCGGGCCGCTGCCCGAAAGGCGATGAGGTGCTACAGGGGCGGCGGGGTACGCGGTCATTGTAGGCCAAAGCGACGCCCGGTTGTAGGGCGAGTCTACGGGGTGACGAGCGCCTCCACGGCGTCCCTCACGCTCTGGCTCACCGCTCCTGTCCCGCCGAGGAACCTGACCTCGAATATGGCCGCCGCGTTGTCCTCGATCGCCCCCGCGGTGGGAGTCGGGAGCGCGGTGCTCTCGGTGAGCAGGAGCACGGACCCGTCGGAGCCCTGCACCACGCCGCCGGCGAGGGCGTCGTACGGTGAGCGCCCGGTCGCGATGGCGGCTGCCGCGTAACTCAGGCCCGCGTTGGCCACCGACCAGTCGGCGACCTTGACCGCCGTGTCGAAGCGATCGGTGCCGCCGAGCCGTGTCACGCCGGACGTACCGAAGAGGTCCCACAATCCCTGCCATGCTTCAAGGGCGACGGCGTTCGTGCCGCCGAGGATGATCGCACGGTCCCCGTTTGCGGCGGCGAAACTCAGCGTCGCCGCGGGAACGGGTGCTCCGGAAGGCACGAGCAGCGTCGGCCAGCCGTTGGCCGCGGCCGCCGGTGATGCGGCGAGCGCGTCGGCGTAGTTCTGCCCGGTGGCCACGAACAGCGTGCCGTCGTATCCCGAACCCATGGCCGAGATAGTCGCCGCCGCCACCTTGCGCGCGGTGTCGTAGCGGTCGGTGCCGGCGATCCGGCTCACGCTCGCTATCGAACCGGTGAGCATCAACTGACTCTTCACGGTGTCATCGACGGCGCCCACGCCCCCGATGATGATCGCCTTGGTCGCGCCGAGGCGCGCGATCTCCTCGGCCACCGGCAGCGGTATCGAGGACTTCTCCACCAGCAGGATCGGCGCGTCGAGCGCCCCGGCCAGCGAGCTGGCGCCGAGCGCGTCAGGCCAGTTGCGCCCGGTGGCGACCAGCACGGTCTCAGCGCCGCCATCGAAGCCCAGCTCACTCGTCTTGACGGCCGTTTCAAAGCGGTCGCTCCCCTGCACGGGGACGATGCTCACATCCAGACTCGTAACGAGCGAGAACACGACCTGCTTGGTGCTCTCGATGTTGCCCGCGACGTCATGCGAGTGATAGGTGAGCGTGTGCACCCCGAGCTCGCTCACGTCGATGGGAGCCACATACGTGCTCTCGGGCCCGCCGTCCAGCGTGTAGTGCGTGACGGAGACCCCCGAGGCGAGATCGACGGTATCGAACCCGATCGAGACGGCGTCGAGGTACTTGATCGCCTTGACCGAGGTCGTGGTGGACGGCGGGGTCTTGTCGATCCGAACCGTGCGATGGGCCGCAGGGCCCCAGTTGCCCGCATTGTCTCGAGCGCGGACATGGAAGTAGCGGACCCCGTCGACGACAGAACTCAACTGCAACGAGCTCGATGCGGAATCCTGGGTGGTATCGGGAGTCGTCGATGGACTTGAGTCGAGCACGTAGGAGTAGCCCGCCACGCCACTCAACGCGTCTGCGGAAGACCACGAGAAGGTCACCGTGTTGCTCGCATACCAGGTCGACTCAACGGGATGTGATGAAGATGCCAGCGAGGAGACCGACGGCGCCGAGGTGTCCAGAATGATCGAATCGCTCAGCGTCGCGATGGTGACGAGCGACGCGTTGCGGTACTGCATGGTGACGCTCTTGGTTCCGTCGCCTGCCGGGAGCGTGAGTGGATATGAGGCGGCGTACGCGACCCATGCCCCGAAGCCCGATCCCGTATCCACTCGCATCATGACCGCGTTGGGCACCGAGGAGCCCACCGTCACCGACGCGCTTGCGGTGTAGACCGCTCCACCCGCGATCGCCATGCTCTGGCTCGAGGACCCGATCCTCGCGGTCATACTCGGGCCATTGTTGCTGATCGTGTCCACGATGACCTGCGATGCAGCACCCGAGTATCTGTTCGAATCAGGGATGCTCGAACCGTCGAACGCCCGGTTGACCGTCGACCCCGGATAGGGATCATCCACCGTCCCTCGGTCGGCCTTGACGTCGAGGCTTTGTTCGCCGGCAGCCTCCTCGAGATCGACGAGCTTGTGTGTCTCGTCGTCGTTCTGAGTGGAGAACTTGGTCTCGTCGATGTGCCACACGAGCAGGCCGCTGCCGGGGATGGCCGAATCCGTCCCGGTCATCTGCCGGTTCTCGACCATCCAGTACTCCGAACCACTCGTCCCCCCGTTCGGGTAGACCTTCCATGCGCTGCCCGAGCGGGAGGTGCCCACTGACGGCAGGCTACGTGCGTTGTATCCCACCGCCGTCTGCGGTTGCAGCCAGCCGAGCCTGGCCGAGGACCATGCGTCCAGGCGCGCCGGGCTGTCCCCGTACCCGGAGATGCCGTTCCAGGAGCCCGAGGCCATCAGGCTCCATTCGCCGATACCGGAACTGGAACGGTCTCGGTCGTAGAGGTCGGGCAGGCCGAGCGTGTGCCCGAGTTCGTGAGCGTAGACTCCGGGACGCATGTCGCCGGGCGTGCTCCAGTACTCCGGCTCGGTCGAGTACTGATAGACATACACGCCATCGCACAGGATCGGCGAACGGGTCGCCCAGGCGTGGGACCAGATATGGTTGGCCACCGGGCCGTTGAACTCGGCGCCCTCACCGGCATGGATCACCATGACGTTGTCCACGTAGCCGTCGTGATCGTTGTCGTACTGACTGAAGTCTATATAGGGGTTCACCAACGCGATGGTGTCCTCGACCATCTTCTGCGAGTTGTTCGGGTAGGTTCCCCTGCCGTAGTCCGTCCCGGCGTAGTACTCGAGCGTCTGCGGAAGCCGCACCCACCCGAGACTGGACGGGGCATCGAGGGTGACGATGTCGAGCACGCCCCGCGTCGAGGCGGTGCCATAGCTGACCTCGCGGTAGTAGCCGCGCAGGCTCGCCGGACCGAACAGGTCCGCGAACAGCATATCGTCGAAGAAGGTCCCCGCCACCTGGCTGGGATGATCGGAGAAGTCCACGAGGATGGCGAGTGTCCTGAGTTCGCCCGAGGTGACGGCCTGGGGAGTCACCGAGAGCGCCGGTGCGCCCGTCCGGTCCGGCAGGACGGTCAGGGACGCACCCGCGGGGGCGTCGACACCCCGGGAGCGCGCGTCGGCCTCAAGACGTTGCAGGCGCGCGGCGAGCAGCGGATCCTCGGCGGCGGCCTTCTGAAGAAGCGGGCCCGGCGGCCCCGCGAACGCGCCGGCGGGTGTCGCAAGTATCAGGGCTACGATGAGCACGAATGCGATTCTGAGTCTCACGGGCACTCCAGAACATGACGCCGTCCACGGTCCATACGTTGTATCGGCCGGCCGCGCAGAAGCCCTGAGCCGGACCGGGTCGACGGTGACCGGTCGCACACCGCTCAGGACAGGAGGCGCCAACCCATGACGTACACCATCGCGAGCGAAGCGTGTACCAACGCGAACGCCGTCAGCACCCAGGCCCCCCACTTGTGCACCCGCATGTGGGTGCGACCCTTGAACCTGATGACCCGCGTTCCCACGAGCATCTGGAACACGACGAGCGCGAGCAGCGCGATCCCGCCCGCCACCACGGCGCCGAGGGGGATCTCCCATCCCAAGACCATGCCGCTCCCTTCCGCATGCGACTGCAACGGTGATACCCATGGGAGCTGCACACGAACCCCGGTGAGACCGGAGGCGTCATACTGTGCACAAGCCCCGAAACGCCGAGGAGTCGACATGGGAATCCGCCGGATCATCACCACAGCACTCGCCGTATTGGCACTCGCGCTTGTCACGGGATGCTCCGGAGCGGTGCCCGATGGTCCGCCGTCGATCCGCGGCACGATAACGTCCGTCTCCTTCAGCCAGGGAGGCGTCGGGTCCATCCTCGTCGAGGGCCCGGTCGCCGACGACACGACATTGGACAAGGCCGCTCTGACCATCACGGAGGGCACCAAGGTCATCGACGCCTCGAACAAGCCCTTCGACGCCGAGGGGCTCAAGGCCGGCATGCAGGTCGAGGTCTGGATCACGGGTCCGGTCCGCGAGTCGTATCCCGTGCAGGCCGATGCGGACACGGTGCGGGTGACGGGAGACCGGTGACGGTCCCCCAGCGGGGACGCTAGGCGGTCACCACGAGCGGCAGCTTGATGGTGAAGACGCTCCCCCCGCCCTCACGGCGCGCCGCCTCAACGGAACCTCCGTGGCGTTCGACGATCTCGCGCACGACCGAGAGCCCGATCCCGAGTCCTCCCGAGGCACGGTCGCGCGCGGCATCCGCACGCCAGAACCGTGAGAAGACGCGCTCCAGGTCCTCTTCGGCGATACCGATGCCGGTGTCTGCGACCTCGATGAGGGCACGTGCACCGTCACGTCTGACCCCGACGGTCACCGTACCGCCGTCGGCGGAGTAGCGCGCCGCGTTGGACAGCAGATTGCCTATCGCCTGCACGAGGCGGTCCCGGTCGCCGTGCACGCGCAGTCCCCGCTCGATGCGCTCATCGATCGCGAGTCCCGTGGCATCCAGCAGGGCCCGGTGCGCGTCAAGCGCAGCGAGTACCGGGTCGGCGACGTCCATCATCTCGAACCGCATGGTCACGCTGCCCCGCTCGAGCCGTGTGAGCTCAAGTATGCCTGCAGTGAGGCGCGAGAGCCGCACCGTCTCGTCGCGCACTATCTGAAGGTGCTCGGGATCTGCGGGGTACACGCCGTCTTGCATGGCCTCGACCGTCGCCTGGATGGCCTGCAGAGGTGTACGCAGCTCATGGGCCACATCCGCGGTCAGGCGACGCTCCATCTCCCGGTCAGCCTCGATCGAGTCGGCCATCTCATCGAACGTACGACCCAGCATGCTGATGGCGTCATCACCGTCGAAACCCGTGCGGGCGTCGCGATCACCGTCCGCCAGCGCCTGGGCCGTCGCGGTGATCCGGTCGATGGGCCGCACGAGCGACATGGCGAACCATAGGCCCGCGAACGACGCGAACAGGACCGCGAACACGCCTGCGGCCGCGAGTCCGAACGCGCTGGAACGCCGGAACCTCAGGTCGTTGTCGGTGAGCAGCCCTTGCGGCGAGAGCGACCAGACGCGCACCAGGCCCACGACGTCGCCATCCGTGACGACCGGGGAACTCACGACAGGCCCCTGCGGGTCGGTGGCGTTCACCGGTGGTCCGAGCATCGCGTGCTCTCGCAGGTTGAGCGCCGTGGAGTCGTCGTAGATGACGCTTCCCTTGGCATCGAGCACCTGCAGTGCAAGGCCGGAAAGCATGCCGTACCTAGGCAACTGGCTGAACGCGTCGAGCGACCATCCGCCGGACTGAGTGTAGGAGTTCGAGAGCATCTGGGCAGCGCCGTTCGCGGTCTCCTGGAGCTGCTCCTCGACGTATGCGTCGAACTGCCCGAGCCAGATGAACCACAGGATCCCCGCAGCCAAAAGCATCGTCAGAGCCGCCACCGCGGCGAACGCGATCGCGAGTCGACGGCTGAGCGTGCCGTGCGGGCCCTTCTTGCGGGGGAGTCCGATCACCGGACCCTACTCCTCGGCCGGCTTGGGCGCTTCGAAACGGTATCCCACGCCGTGCACGGTGTAGATGAACGTGGGCTCCTTGGGATCGTCACGCAGTTTGGCGCGCAGGTTCTTGACGTGCGAGTCGATGGTCCGCTCGTAGCCCTCGAAGTCATAGCCGAGGACCTTCTCCACCAGCTCCATGCGCGAGTACACGCGGCCTGGATAGCGGGCCAGGGTCGTGAGCAACTTGAACTCGCTCGCGGTCAGTTCGAGCTCCTCCCCGCTCAGGAACGCCTTGTGCGCCGAGACGTCGACCTCGAGATCGCCGTAAACGAGCCGGTCCCGCTGAGGCTCCTCGCCCACATGCGCCCGGCGCAACAGCGCTCTCACCCGCGCCACGAGTTCGCGAGGCGAGAAGGGCTTGACGAGGTAGTCATCGGCCCCGATCTCCAGGCCCGAGATCCGGTCCTCCTCCTCGCCTTTCGCGGTCAGCATGATGATGGGCACGTCGGACGTGTCGCGGATCTCCGCACAGACCTGCTCACCGCTCATCTTGGGGAGCATGAGGTCGAGCACGACAAGATCGTAGGGGTGCTTGTCGAAACTCTCGAGCGCCGCCAGACCGTCAGCCGCCGGGGTGACCCAGTAGCCCTCCTTCTCGAGGTACGCGGTCACAGCGTCCCGGATGGACTTCTCGTCCTCGACCACCAGGATCCTGCGTGTGGGCGTGCTCATCGGAATCTCCCTGTACTCGGTGTGCCCGCTCCCGGAGCGGCGAGCCAATGACAGACGTGCTATCGCAGATATCGCACCATCGGGCACGATATAGTCCCTACCTGCGACGTTCTCCACGAAAACTCCACCCGGGACACCGCCCGAGACTCAGGAGACCGAGGCCGGGATGCTTCGGGGGATCCTCACCGTGAACTGAGAGCCGTAGCCCGGCGCACTCTGCACTACGACCTCGGCGCCGATCACGTCGGAGAGTTGTCTGACGATGGCAAGGCCGAGACCCGCTCCCTGTGATCTCACCTCTCCGGGGGGACATGCCTGATAGAACGCCGAGAACACGCGCTCCTGATCATAGGGGGCGATGCCGACGCCCGTATCGCGCACCTTGACGACCGCGTCGTCCCCGTCGTGCTCCACTATGACAGAGACCCTTCCGCCCTCGGGCGTGAACTTGACCGCGTTCGCGACCAGATTGCGCAGGATCTGCGCCAGCTTCCCCGGATCGGTCTCGACCCCGAACGGCACGTCCTCGGTCTCGAGATCCAGCGCCAGCCCGCCCTCTTGCGCGGCGACCCTGAACTCGTCGCAGATCCCGCGCACGAGCGGTTCGAGTTCCACTTCGCCGAGCTCGAGCTGCGCATGGCCCGACTCGATACGTGCGATGTCGAGCACCTCGTCGACGAGAACGAGCAACTGCTCTCCTGCCGACCGGATCATCTCGACCTGCTTGCGCTGCTCCGCGCTCAAGGCATCCGCCGTGCCTCGCAGCAATACGCCCGCGAAACCGAGCACCGAGTTGAGAGGCGTGCGCAACTCGTGGCTCATGTTGGCGAGGAACGCCTTCTTGGCCGCGTTGGCGGCCTCGAGCTCCATGTTCGCCTCGACCAGCTGCTCGGTCCGCCGCTCGACGAGCACCTCGAGGTCGCGCCGGTACTGCTCGAGCTCGCGGTCGAGCAGTACGCGGGCCGTGACATCGAGCATGCTCAGGATGACGCCTTCCTCGGCCAGCGGTGAGCCGGTGACCGCGAGCACGGTCAGTTCGTCGACGCCCATGACCGTGAAGCGCCGGGGCTCGAGAGTAGCGGACTCGGCGATCTCCCGCAGCGACTTCGGCTCGGGGAGCGCGCCATCTCGCTCGATAAGCACCGGGCCACCGGTGAACGCCTCCTCGGCGGAGACACCAAGGAGCTCGCGGGCCCGTTCATTGGCGAACACGACCGATCCGCTCCCGTCGAGGAACACGATGCCCACCGGGGTGGCCTCGACCACGGCGGAGCTGAAGTCCCGTTCCACGCGAAGCTCGCGCTGTGTCCGCAGTTCGCGGCGCAGTCGGGCCGCGTTCGCCGAGGAGAGCGCCGCGTATGCGATGAGCGGGACGAACAGCACCTCCGCGTAGTCCTCGAGCACATCAAGGCGCGCGGTTATGCCCGCGTGCTCGAGGATGTTCGAGACACCCACGAAGACGTAGAGGGCCATCATCACCACGAGAACGAGCTTCGTGCCGTATTCGAGCGCACGTCCGGGGCTCAGCGGCAGGCGCAGCGCGAAGACCAATGCGACCGCGAAAGCCACGGCGCTCACGGTGTCGAAAGCGACGACGAGTGACTCCATCATCGCTCCCCGAGGATCTCTTCGAGTTCCCGCCTGCGCATCACGAGCGCGAGCGCGAACAGAACGCCGGCGACCGCAAGGGACCCGTGCTCGATGAGGTTGAACGCCGCGGGCGCCCAGTACCCCTCTGCCACCGTCGAAACGTAGGACAGGAGCATGAAACAGTATGCGGCGACGAACCAGCCCGTGAAGCGCGACGGGATTCCCGGCCGGCTGGAGACCAGGATCGGGATGATGGCGATGCCCAGCACGAGATTGACGACTTCGCTCTGGCTATACATCTCGCGGCCCTCCCCCCTCGGTAGGTCCACTCTATTCGTACCGCAAACGACGACGCTTGTCGCGTGCAGATGCCCGCAGCGTGAGCGTTGACACAGTGTGCGCCTCATTTTATCGTCTATCTACGATTGACGATGGAGGTTCGATGTCTGCCGCCGAGGAACACCTGTCCGGGATCGCGCGCGCGCTCGCGCATCCCGCCCGGATGCGGATCGTGCGTCTGCTCGCCGCGCAACCGCAGTGCGCCGGCTCGGAGTTGTTCGCCGAGCTGCCGCTGGCGCAGTCGACCGTCTCCGAACACCTGCGAGTGCTCAGGGACGCCGGCCTCGTCCGCTCGCACCCGGTCGGCACGAGCATGGTGTACTGCCTCGTACCGGACGTTCTGGGCGAGCTGCGCGACGAACTCACCGCCATCGTTCGCACAGCCCCCGGTTGCGAGGACGCGACGCACGCCGCCGATTCGGCCCCTGCCGCCGACACGTCCGGCCCCGACGATCGAAAGGCCCGATCATGAGCGAAGGTTTGGCGACGACCGTGACCGAGAAGCGGCGTATGGGCTTCTTCGAGCGCTACCTGTCCGTCTGGGTGGTGCTGTGCATCGCAGCGGGGACGGCCATCGGGAACACGTGGCCGGGGACCGCCGACTGGCTCTCGAAGTTCACGTACGCGCAGATCTCGATCCCCGTCGCGGTCCTGATCTGGCTCATGATCTACCCGATGATGCTGCAGATCGACTTCGCCTCACTCAAGCGCGTCGGCGAACGCAAGCAGGGGCTCATCGTGACGACCTGCACCAACTGGATCATCAAGCCGTTCACCATGTACGCGATCGCGTGGTTCTTCTTCAACATCGTGTTCACGCGCTGGATACCGGTGGACCTGGCGCGCGAGTACCTCGCCGGGGCCGTGCTGTTGGGAGCGGCCCCCTGCACGGCGATGGTGTTCGTATGGTCGTACCTGGCCGACGGAGATCCCGCGTACACGCTCGTGCAGGTGGCGGTCAACGACCTCATCATCCTGTTCGCGTACGCGCCTATCGTGATGTTCCTGCTGGGGCTGACCGACATCACCGTGCCCTACGACACGGTCATCCTCTCGGTGGTCCTGTTCGTGGTCGTCCCGCTGCTGGCAGGATGGATCTCGCGGACCCAGCTGATCAAGCGTCGTGGTGTCGAGTGGTTCGAGAAGACCTTCCTTCCCTCGCTCGCACCCGTCACCATCACCGCGCTGCTCGCCACCCTCGTGATCATCTTCGTGTTCCAGGGCGAGACGATCGTGGCCAACCCCTTCCACATCGTGCTGATCGCGGTGCCGCTCTCGATCCAGACCTACCTGATCTTCGCGATCGCATACGGTTGGTCGTGGGCATGGAGGTTGCCGCACCCGATCGCGGCGCCTGCGGGGTTCGTGGGAGCATCGAACTTCTTCGAGCTCGCCGTCGCGGTCGCGATCGCGCTCTTCGGCCTGAGCTCGGGCGCGACACTCGCCACCGTGGTGGGGGTGCTGGTCGAGGTCCCGGTCATGCTCTCGCTCGTGTGGATCGCGAACCGCACCGTAGGCTGGATCGGCCGCAGGCAACTGGCCTGAGCGGACGTCGGCCGGGGTGCCGGCCGCGAGTCTCACTTCGTGAGCAGCGGTATCGCCCAGTTGAACAGGTAGCCCGTCGCCGTGATCGTCACGAAGTTGATGGCGATGAATATCCCTATAAGCTTGGGCTTCATCACTTTGCGCAGGATCACGAACTCCGGGATCGAGAGCGCGGTCACGGCCATCATGAACGCGAGGACCGTGCCCATCGCCACGCCCTTGTCCACAAGCACGCTCACGATCGGGATGACACCCGCGGCGTTGCTGTACAGCGGTATCCCCATCCCGACGGCCACGGGCACCGCGAGCGGATTACCCGGGCCCGCATAGCGCGCGAGCGCATCGGCAGGGATGAAGCCGTGCATGAACCCGCCGATAGCGATACCGATGACGACGTAGAGCCATACCTTGCCGAGGATCTCGGCGACGTAGCCGCGCGCGTAGGCCAACCGCTCCGCCCGGCTCATCTCAGGCACCTCGGCCTGCCCCATGCGGATCTGCAGCACGTACTCCTCGATCTCGCTCTCCAGACCCAGCCGCCCGAGCACGATCCCGCCCACGATCGCCACGAGCAGCCCCGAGACGAGGTACAGTCCGGCGACCTTCCACCCGAACATGCCCAGGAGCAGCACGAGCGCGACCTCGTTGACCATGGGGCTTGCGATCAGGAACGAGAACGTCACGCCGAGCGGAACGCCCGCCTCGACGAATCCTATGAACAGCGGCACCGCACTGCACGAACAGAACGGCGTGACCACGCCGAGGGCGGCCGCCAGCACGTTGCCGACGTACTCGCGAGAGTGCGAGAGGTACTTCCGCGTCTTCTCAGGCGGGAAGTACGAGCGTATGAGTGCGACGAAGAACACGATGACGGACAGGAGCAGCAGTATCTTGGGCACGTCGTAGAAGAAGAAGTCCACGGCGGCGCCGAGCCTGCTTCCGGGCGAAAGCCCGATCAGGTCGTAGGTGATCCTGTCCGCGATCCACTGAAGCGGATAGAAGATGTCCATGTCCGCAGCCGCTGGCCGGGACGGCTCTGAGAGGAGCCGCCGCTCCTAGCAGCAACCACCTTCACAGCCGCAGCTGCCCTGCGGCGTCGCGGACCGGTCATCGGCGCACCCGCATCCGCTCTCGGAGGCACCCTGGAACAGTGCGTTCATGTCGGCGGCAGAGGGCACGCGCCCGGCGATGCGCACCTGGCCGTCGATCACGAGTGCCGGGGTGGTCATCACGCCGAAGGCCATGATCTCGCCGAAATCGCTCACGTGCTCGACGGTCGCATCGATCCCAAGGGTCTCGACGGCCTGCCGGGCGAGCCGCTCCATCTCGTTGCACTTCGCGCAGCCGCTTCCGAGGATCTTGACTTCCATGTTCGTCCCTTCCGTCTCAGCCGCAGCAGCCCGAGCCGCAGTCCGGCTCGGTCCCGCGGATCCATCCGTTGATGATCGCGGCGGCGCATCCCACGCCCGCCTCGACCGCGATCGCGTCTGCCGCGCAGTTGCGCGAACATGCCCCGCACTCGATGCAGGCGCCGCGGTCCACGATGACCGCGCGCTGCCCCTGCATCTCGAACACAGCGCGAGGGCAGACCTTGGTGCACATCCTGCACCCCGTGCACTTGTCGACATCGAGCTCGAGCGTCACCGCTTCATCTATGTAGCGCAATCCCGCCATCTCACCACCCCCTGCCGAGGAACGCCGACGCGACCCAGAGCACGACCGCGAGCGCCGCTCCTCCGACCTGCCAGGGCAACACCCGGCGCATCTCCGCCTGGACACCCGAGAGTGAAGTGAACGTGCTCGAGCCTGTGAAGTTCATGGCCATGTAGGATGCGGCGGCGACCATCGCGATGCAGAGCGCCGCGCCCGCAAGCGCGCCGACATGCGGCATAACGAGCGCCCAGACGCCGAATGCGGCGAGCGCGCCGAAGAGCGCCCCTTTGGCCGCGAACATCCGAAAAGGCGACCACGGCAGAAGCGCGGGCGTCACCAGCGCGCCCGCGAGGAGCGCCGTGTATGCCGCGAGCACGAGAGCGCCGCCCCGAGCGATCAGCGCCGAGGCCGAGAAGCCCCAGACGCCGGTGCCCGACAGCGCCACCGCCAACGCGAGCCAACCGAGCGTGCGCGGCTTGAAGCCGAAGGACAGTTCGACACCGGTGAGCACCAGGCGGTCACGCAGCCCGAACGGCATCAGCCGCATCTCAGGCGTGACTTCCATACCAGCAGCCAGGAACGCGGGGATGTCCTCGGACAGCACGGGTCCGTACACGACCCGGAACCCCGTGAACGCTTTGACGTCGTGAGCGGCGACGCCGGTGGCGCCGAGTTGCGGCAGGATCACCGTGCGATGCGTCACGAGCTCGGCCAGCCCCGATTCGAGGATCGCACGCGAGACCTGCACGGTCCCGAACGTGCCCTTGCCCGCCGCGCACCAGACGTTGACGCCGAATGTGTCGACCACCAGAAGCCAGACATCGAGACCGGCCAGGTTCGAGCGGACGCGGTCGAACGTGAGTTTGTAGTTCGAGGTCACGAGCACGGGCGAGCCCGCAGTCGGGTGGCCGATCTCATAGAGCCCGGGGTTCACGCGATACGAGCCGCGTCCGATATCCAGACGCATCCGCAGCGCGCCCAGCCGATCGGCGAATGTGAGCGTCGTGTCAGCCTGCATGCTCACGGCCAGATCTCCTCCTTGAGTTCCGGGTACTCCGCGCCGCCGGTTCTCGCCGAGGTCGCGGCAGCTGTGTCGGCTGCGACGTCGCGGCCGTCCGCGGTCGTACATGCGCAGCACGCGTTGCGCTCCTCGGCATCGCGTGCTCTTTGGGCCAGCACGCCGAAGCCCCGCGAGATCGCCTCGAACGCCGAGGACTCGAGTGAGCAGTGCAGCCACCGGCCGAGCCTGCGCGTGCGGACCAGACCGACCTCGCGCAGCTGCTTGACGTGGTGCGAGACGAGCGCGTCGGAGGCGTCGAGCTCGGTGGCGAGCTCGCAGATGCACCGCTCGCCGTCGGCGAGCAGTTCGACGATCCGCAAGCGGTTCTCGTCGGCGAGCGCCTTCATGATCTCAGGAGTACTCATGCAAGGAGCATAATCAAACCAGCGTTTGATTGTCAAATAACCGTTTGACTATGCCTTCCGAAGAGCCTCGATGAGCGTCTCTGGCAGGCCAGCGCCCTCCATCGCCCGCGCGACCGGCTCGATGTCGTAGGCCACGCGGTGGAACCTCGCCCCGGCCCAGACCGCCGTGGTCCCGAGCGCGCCGGTCGACGGGTCCTCGGCGACCGTCGACCCGACCTCGTCCGCGGTCCCGAGAACGAGCTCGACCCAGCACGCCCGGGGGTCACCGTCCTTGGGTTTGCCGACCGATCCGGTGGACACGTAGTGGACGGGGCGGGCGGCCCCACCGTCGCCGGCGCCCGGCTCGTCGTGCGCGTCGATACGGCGATGGAACGCGAGGTGCACATGTCCGTGGCATACGAGATCGGCGCCGGCCTCATCGGCGAGCCTGCGCAACTGACGGTCTGTCCGGTCGGGCAGCAGATACTCGTTGACCTTGCGCGGGCTGCCGTGGACCAGGAGCACCCGAGCGCCGGCCTCCTCGATCCGAATCTCTGCGGGCAACGCGGCAAGCCATGCGTGAGCCTCATCGGAAAGGGCGGTGTCGGTGAACGCGTAGCTCGCCGCTCCGTCCGATCGCGCCTCGTCGGTGGCGTAGTAGCAGCCGCACTCGCCGCGCCGGGTCCCGACCCCCTCGTCGTAGTTGCCCTGTATCGTCGGAATCCCGAGGGTGCGAAGCCGGTCCACCACGCCCTGCGGGTCCGGGCCGTATCCCACCAGGTCGCCCAGGCAGTAGACTTCCGCGACGCCGGCCCGGGCTATCGACTCGAGCACGGCGTCCAGTGCGACAGAGTTCCCGTGGACATCGGAGAACAGAGCGATCCGGCGCATCATCGTCCCCAGCTCCAGGAGAGCGCCGAGAGCACGCCGACGACCCCCATGGCTATGCCGAGGATGTCGAGTCCTCCGGCGATCCCCCCGACGAGCACGCAGACGACACCGATGGTCGCGGCCGTCGGGCCGCGGTGTCCGCCCGCACCCCGGCGAACGGCCTCGCCCACGCCCATGCCCCATACGACTCCGAGCAGGAAGAACGAGAGCCTCAGCCCCGCGAGCAGCCATGCCCCGCCGAACCCGACCGCGAGCCCGGCGAGCAGACCCATGACGGCCTGTCGCGGTTTGACGTACGTGTACTGGCTTCGCGCGGGCCGGGCGCACTCGGGGCACTTATAGCCCACCGGCGTCGCTTTCATGTCCTTCGGGCAGATGGGACGCCCGCACTCCGCGCACGTGACCTCGGTCTCCACGCCGGGATGATATGAACACTCAGGCATCTCAGCTCCTCACGCGCACTCGAGCGGCTCCTCGCACATGATAGCCAAGGGCATGCCAGCCGAGGAGTGCGGTCTCCAGTACATGAAGAGGGGCCGCCCCTGACGGGACGGCCCCTCCATCGGTAGCAGTGATGTACGACTAGGGATTCACGAGTCCGATCAGCGTGTCATAGACATCCGTGGACACAGCGCCCTCGCCGCCGAACACCTCAAGAGAATCGACGTCGCCGCCGACCTCCTCGAGCTTGCTCTGGATGGAGGCGTGCACGCTCGCACGCGGAGTGAGCATGACGAGGCCGCCACGGCTGCCTATACCGGCCCCGCCTGACAGTGCGTCCGGGAACTTCTCGCCGGTGGCGATGCCGACCGAAGCCCAGTCAGCGAGCTCGTTGTCGTAGGCCCACTGACAGAAGTTCGCCGACGTGTCGTAGCGGTCGGTGCCGTCGATGCGGTCGCTCGCCGCCACCATGGAGGCGACCTGCGTCGCGACCTTGGGCTGCACCGCTGCGGTGCCGCCGACGATGATCGCGCGCTCCGCACCGGCCGCCTGGATGACGTCGATCGTCGCCTCGGGAAGCTCGCCGGGAGCGACCAGCAGGATCGGGATGTGGTTCGCATATGCAACGGGCGAGGCCGTCAAGGCGTCGGCGAACAGGTCGCCGCGCGCGATCAGGAACGTACCCCCGAACCCGTCACCCTCTGCCGCCACGATCTCATCGGCGATCAGAGCGGCGGTCTCGTAGCGGTCCTCGCCACCGATGCGGTCGACAGTGATCTCGCCCAGGGCTGCGACCTCGTCGGCGACGTCCTCGCTGACAGCGAGAGTGCCGCCCATGATGATGACCTCGGAAGCGCCCAGACGCACGATCTCATCGGCCACCACCTCGGGCAGCTCGTCGCTGTCGGTCAGCAGCAGCGGGGCGTCGTAGACACCGGCAAGGCCTGCGGCGGCAAGGCCGTCCGCGAACTTGAGGCCGGTCGCGAGGATGACGGTGTCGGCACCCTCGGGGAAGTGACGCTGGGAGACCTCGACGCTCGTATCGAAGCGGTCGGAGCCGCCGATGCGCGTGTCACTCCACGGGTCGTACTCGAACGCGCCGATGTCCCACTGGGCTGTCTCGTCCTCGTCGCCGTCGATCGGACGCATCACGCCGTCATAGTCCTCGGTCACCCACTCGGAGACCACGTCGGTACCCGTGTCGATACACGGGGAGAACGGCTTGAGGCGGTAATCGCCGGCATCGGGATCCACGAACTCGGGATACAAGCTGATATAGCCGAAGACGGAGCTCGCGCCCGGACCGGACGACGGAGCCGAGAAATCGGGGATGTCGGTCTCGAGGTCGCAGCCCAGGACGTCTCCGGCGGTGACGACCGAATCCAGGCCCAAGCCGTTCCAGACGATGGTGTCTATCACGTCGACTGGCATGTCCAGGCCGAACACGCCCGTGCCGGCTGAGTTGTCGGCGATCGTGCAGTTGTACACGTCGACCGGGTCGACCAGATCGATGATGATGTTCGGGACCGGGGCCCCGCCCGACGTGCCGATGACCGTGTACAGGTCCGGCTCATCGCCGGGTTCCCCGTTCTGGACGAACTGCGAGTTGGTGACCATGCCGGTCTCACCCATGAAGCCCAGCACGGCGCCGCCGCCGGTCGTCCCGGTGAACAGCGACCGGTCGACGAGATGCGGCATCTCGCGAAGCGGCGAGACAGGCGCCGCAGAGTCGAATGTGACGTTGTCCTTGAACTCCTCGACCGTCGGCGGCTCGAGCAGCGCACCGAAAGCCGCAGCCCCGGTATAGGTGATGTTGTCGCGGAACTCGGACTGGTAGACCGCGACCGAACCTCCGCTAACCAAGACGCCGGCACCCGCGTACGCGAGGTTCTCTGTGAACTCGCAACGCTCCACCATCGCGTAGGAATCCGCGAAGGTCAGGGCCCCGGAATCGTCCGATATCGGCCCCGTCACCTGCGCGGAAACGCCGTCGAACGTGAAGGATTCGTTCGGCGCCGGGACCATCATGTCGAACCACTGGGTGACCTGGTTATGATCGAACGTGGTGTCTGAGACCATCGCCTCGGAGCCCGCGCACATCACCGCGGGGGCGACGAAATAGGCGCCGTTGTCGGTGAATGTGGAGCCGGTGATCGTGACGCCACTCGCTTCCGCGTAAATGGCGCCACCTTCGTAGCACTCGCGGTCAATCACCTCCGCAGCGCCGAAAGGCGTGGTGGTGGTCTCATCACCGTTACGGTCGAACACGGTGTCTTCGATCACCAGACTCGCCCCGCCGGCGTACAGCGCGCCGCCGACCGGCGTCCAGTTGTCCCTGAACACGCATTCCGAGATCGTCAACTCGGCGTCAGAGACCGCTATCGCCCCGCCGGGATGCGCGACGTTGCTCGCACCCACGAACGCAATGCCCTCGAACGTCGTGCCCGACGCGTTCGACTCGATGTCGAACATGCCTTCGTCGCCTGCGAGGGTGATGGTCGTCTCGGCTGCACCGTCGCGGCCGACGAAGTCGAGTCGCCAGGGCAGCAGGATCGCGTCCGCGAGCTCGTACGTTCCGGGCAGCATGACGATCGCGCTTCCCGGATCGGAGGCGTCTATCGCAGATGTGAGCGTCTCGAGTGCCTCGGCCTCCGAGGCGCCGGTGTTGGCGTCATCGCCGCCGACCGGGTCGACATAGATCGTCGGGGCCGGCACAGCCGCGGCCGGCATCACCGGCAACAGCGCAGCGCACATCGCCATCACCAAGAGAAGACTGAGCGCACGACGGCGCCGCGTGACTTGCACGTGCATGAGTGCTCCCTCCACCGCAGACAACGCGCGCACGTGTCCCCCGGGCGCGCCACGTTCATATCGTAGCCGAAATCACGAGCATCGGCAGGTGCAACCGGATGAACGGTAGGCTGTGTTCGGCCGCTACAATGAGTCCTCGCTCCGCATCCGCAAGAGGATGGGGGTCTGTGCCGACGAACCCACCTCCCAAGGAGGCAAAGGATGCTCAACGCGATCGTGTTCCTGTGCGGCGCCGCACTCATGGGTCTCGAACTCGTGGCGGCGCGCGTGCTGGCGCCGTTCCTCGGCAACTCCATCTACGTGTGGGGCAGCGTCATCAGCGTCGTCATGGTGGCGCTCTCGCTCGGCTACTGGCTTGGCGGCCAGCTCGCGGACCACTTCGGGCCGCGGCGTGTGCTGCCGACCGTGATCGCGGGCGCCGGGCTCGCGACCGTGTTCGCCCCGGTCATCGCCTCGACCTCCCTGCCGGCCACGGCGGAGCTCGGGCCGCGCCTGGGCTCGCTCACCGCCGCCGGACTGGTGTTCTTCCTGCCCGCACTCCTGCTCGCCACGGTCTCGCCGCTGGGAGTGCGCCTCGCCGCCGACCGCGGCATGACGCACCTCGGCCGCTCGACCGGCAACCTCTACGCCGTCTCGACGGCGGGCAGCATCTTCGGCACGCTCGCCACCTCGTTCTGGCTCATCCCGCTGCTCTCGATCGAGCCGCTCATCGTGTGCACCGGTTTCGCCCTCTGTGCCACAGCGCTCCTCTCGCTCGGACTTCCGGTACCCGCCGAGGAGTCGGCCGCACCGAAACGCCGCGTGCTGTCCGCGACGGCCGTCAGCGCGGTCGCGCTTGTGGCCCTCGGCGTGATCGTCGGAGGGATCGTGCTCTGGCGCGTCGCGCCCGCCCCGGCGCGTAACGAGAAGGGCGAGACGGTCCTGTACCGGGTCGACACGCAGTACCACCGCATCACCGTGACCGAGGACGCCGAGACCCGGCACCTGCGCTTCGACCGCTCACACCAGTCCGCCATCGACATGTCGGACCCCTTCACGAGCAGGATCCGCTACCCCGATTACATGCACCTGGCGCTCAGCGTGAAGCCCGATGCGAAGCGCGTGCTCGTGCTCGGTCTCGGCGGGGGCGCCATCACCAAACGCTACTGGCGCGACTACCCCGAGATGACCGTCGACTCGGTCGAGATCGACCCGGCGGTCGTCGAGGTCGCCGAGAAGTACTTCTGGCTCCCGCAAGACGAACGTCTCGAGGTCTTCACCGAGGATGCACGTCGCTACGTGCAGACCACCGACCGGACCTACGATGTCGTCATAGTGGACGCGTACTACGCTGACTCGCTCCCGTTCCACCTCACCACCGTGGAGTTCCTCGGCGAGGTGAAGGAGCACATGGCGCCCGACGGCGTGCTCGCCTACAACGTCGTCTCCCCCGTCGAGGGCCCCGGAAGCAAGCTGTTCCGCAGCATGCACAGGACGACCGCGGAAGTCTGGGACAACCTCTGGGCGTTCCCGATCGGGTACGGCGCCGGTGAGGACATGGACATCCGGCGCAACACCATCGTGCTCGCCTCGGACGCCTCGGTGGACCCCGGGACCCTCGACCGCCGCATCCGCACCGCCCTCGACGGGCGCGTGACCATCGAAGGCTTCGAGACGTTCGCCGACGACCTGTACGACAAGCCCGTTCCTGTCGCGGACGTCCCGCTTCTGACCGACTCGCACGCGCCGACCGACGCGCTCATCAACGTGGAGTGACGCACGCTCACGATGCCACGCGGGAACCGGCCGCACTCGGCTATCATGGGCGCAGGCCGCTACCCGAAGGGACGAAGCAGGTGACCCAGGACAACTCCGCCACCCTCGCCAGGCTCCGCGAAGGCAACACGCGGTTCGCCTCCGGCCTTTCCTCGGCACGCTACTCCGCCGCCGAGCGCGCCTCCTCGCTCGAAGGACAGGACCCGATGGCCGTGGTGGTGGGCTGCTCGGACTCACGCGTTCCGGTAGAGGCCGTGTTCGACGCGGGCCCGGGTGAGCTCTTTGTCGTGCGCACCGCGGGACATGTGCTCGCGCAGGCGAGCGTCGCCTCGATCCGTTTCGCGCTCGAGAAGCTCGGAACGCGCGTCGTGGTCGTGCTCGGTCACGAGGACTGCGGCGCCGTGAGCGCGGCGCTCGCGGGCGATGCACCCGGATGGCTCGCGCCGATCGTGGAGAAGATCGACGTCAGCCACGTCGACCCGAGCCTCGCTCCCGCCGACGCCGACGATGCGCTGCTCGCGGCCGCCGTCGACGATCACGTGCGCGACACCGTGGCCGAGCTCATCGAGCTCGTGGCAGGTATGGACGTGCCCGCGGGAAGCGTCGCGGTGCAGGGCGCCGCGTACAAGCTCGCGAGCGGCGAGGTCCACTGGCTCGCATAGTCGCGAACCGTCACTCCTCGGCGAGGGCCTGATCGAGCTCGTCGTAGTGCATCGGGTAGTGATCGAACGCGTCCACCGCGATGACCTCTGCGAGCGTCCGGCCCTGGAGCCATGCCGGATCGATGTGCGCGACGACCCCGGTCGCCTCGTTCATCTCGGCGTCACTCACGAGCATGAGCTCATGCACGAGTTCGGCGAACACACGGGCCGAGTCCCTGAGAACCTCGGCGGCGTCACGACCGGCCGCCTGCGCCCAGACCTGGTCGTTGAACTCCTCCCAGCCCACACGGTCGCGGAACAACGCTGTCGTATCGCCCACGCGGGCGGCGCGGAGGCGCTCCACGATGAGTTCCTCGTAGGAGGTGATGTGCGCCACGACCTGTTTCGGGGTGTGCGCCCGACCGGGAGGCGCCGCGTCCAGGCGCTCTACAGGGATCTTCGCGATACGCTGATCGAACCGGATCCGGTTGTGCTGCAACCGCTCAAGAACCTCGTCGCGTGACACACCGCCACCTCCACCCTCGCATGGTTCGCCCCGCAACAGGATAGCCCCGAGGCGGGTGCCGAGGGAATCTGAGAACCCGATGATGACTAGTGTGCGCGGTGCCCCGCGTGCACGTCGGCGTCGGTCGCCCGGGGCAGAGAACCGGCGAGCAGCCCGGCGATCGCTTCGCCAACACTCGGGGAGTCGCGATCGATCCAGATGTTCACTCCCGCTGAGTCGGCCTTGGAGCGCATGCCCTGGCCTATTCCCGCGGTGATGATGTCGGTCAGTCCGTCCTCGATGAGCGCGCGGGCTATCTGTCCGTGTCCGCCCTGGGTGTCCGACTGGTTCGAGATCGCTCTGACGTGCGTGATCCGGCCTTGCTCGACCTGCGCGACGATGAAGTACGGCGCGCTGCCGAAATGTGATGATCTGGGTGCCTCGAGGCCGGCGGGGGTCTGTGAGGGCACTGCCACGATGGCGCGATCCATGTGCGGGCTCCTTTCGCGTGGTCCAAGGAGTCTATGCCCCGCCGGTGCCTTGGTCAGGCACCGCGCGCGCTCACCGGCAGACTAACGAAGCCGGAGATCGAGCAGGCAGCTCTCGGAGCCGGGCCGCCCGAGGCGGTCGAGGAACGCGAGTTCGAGCCCGGCACCCTCGAATGTGCCCTCATCCACCGCGGCCGCGATCGAACACAGCACGTCGATCTCGTACTCCGGCACGCCATGCGCACGCCATGCGTCCACGAGCGGGCAGGCGGTCATCCTCAGCACCGTGCGACTCGTCCCCGACTCCTCGACGCCGGGCTCGAAGAGCTCGCCCTCGCAGGGTGATCCCGCGCAGAACAGCTCGCCCACAAGCTCGAGGTCACCGTCCTCGACGGCCTCGCGATAGCGCTCGCCGACCTCGAGGCCCCGCTCGTAGATGGCGCGCTTCATGAGCTCCGCGGCCTTCTCGGCGCCCAGCTCCTCGGCAAGCGTCTCGTACATGTGGAGGTAGAACAGCGCGCGGTTCTCGAACGCGGCGCGGGTCTCGGCGCGCGCAACCGCGATGGGATCGGGACGGTCACTATCGCTCATGGGGGCCTCCGGTCGTGGGTCGAGGATCCGGCATCGACCAGTGTACGCCGAGGAGCCTGCCCGGACACGGACCCAATCGGATACCATGGTGCGCATGAAGACCCAGGGGGCACCAGCGAACAAGCTCGATCCGAGGGCCAAGAGCGTCTGGCGCATCCAGGCGCTCGTCGGGACCTCGGTGGCCGTGCTTGCGGTGGCCATCACCGCGGTGATCCTCACGATGGTCGAAGCGCCCTCGGTGCTCTGGACCGTGCCCGCCGTCATCGTGCTAGCCGGCGTCGTCATCGCGCTCGGCCCCGCGATCGCCATCCGCTACGAACGCTGGCGCTGGGAAGTGACCGAACTCGAGGTCCGGTTGCAGCACGGGCTGTTCGTCATCCAGCGCACCGTCATCCCCATGCCGCGCATCCAGCACGTCGACACGAGCCAGGGCCCGATCATGCGCGCCTTCGACCTCTCGGAGGTCCGGGTATGGACCGCCGCGGGCTCGCACGCCATCCCGGCCCTCTCCGAGACCGAGGCCGGCGAACTGCGGGACCGCATCGCCACACTCGCGCGGGTGAGCGACGATGGCGGAGTCTGAGCTCAAGCGGACCCACCCGGCCACCGTGATCGTCCGCTCCGTCACGTTGCTGTGGCAGAGCGCCGTCGGCATCTTCTTCGTGTTCATCGCGAGCGGCATCGGACAGAGCGCGTCGATCGCCCTGTTCGGCGGGTTGATGCTGCTGTCGGTCCTCATCGGCGTGGCGACCCAGTGGGTCGCGTGGTCGCGCTTCGGATACGGCATCCAGGGCGAGGACCTCGTGGTCGTGGGCGGACTGCTGGTCCGACACCGCAGCGTCATCCCCGTGGCGCGCGTGCACGGCGTCAACGTCCGCGCGGACCTGTTCATGCGCATGCTCGGACTCGTCGAGGTGGTGGTGCAGACCGCGGGCGGCGGCTCCAACGAGCCGGAGGCCAAGATCGGAGCGATCACGCTGGCCGAGGCCGAGGCGCTCAAGGCGGCGTTGCTGCACACCGGGCACGAACAGGCCCCCGTCCCGGCCGAGGAGGCGGACTCCGCAGCGTCCGGTGGCGCAGCCGGGAATCTCGCGGCGGGCCTGCCGATGGGTGCGGACCCCGTCGGGCGCATGAGCGACTTCCGCGGCGCGTTCGGCGGTGCGGAGGTGCACGCGGCCGTCGTCGAGTACGAGCACCGCGTGCCGTTCATCGAACTCGTGATCGCCTCGCTCACCTCCAACCGCGTGCCGCTCATGTTCGCCCTCATCCTCGGCGCCGGCGCGCAGCTCGTGGAGGTCATCGGGCTGTCGCGCGTGGAGTCCGCGGCAGGCGCGGCCGCTTCGCTCGCGGTCCCGGTCGTGGCGGTGACGGTCGTGGCCGGCATCGGGCTCGTGGTGCTCATCGCCCTGGGCGCCGGCATCGTCCGCGACTTCGGTTTCGTGGCCCGTCGGAGCGGACAGCGCATCGAGATCGAGGCCGGCCTGCTCGAGCGGCGCCTGACCGGCATCCCGGTCCGCCGGGTGCAGTCGGTGCGCGTCGAGGAACCGCTGCTGCGCAAGCTCCTCGGCAGGTGCACGGTGTATGTGGACACGGCCGGCATCAGCCACCAGCAGCAGCAGGCCTCAGGCGGGTCGACCGCGCTGCTGCCCGGTTTGCGCATGCGGGACCTCCCCGCAGTCATGCACGGGCTTCTGCCGGAGGCCGATGAGTTCCCCGTCGCCCCGGGACTCCCGCCGCGCGCGGTGCGCTTCTACCTGTTCGTCCCGACGGCGCTCACGCTGCTCACAGGCGCGGCACTCACGGCGGTCCTCGGCATGCTGTGGACGCCGGGCTACGCCGCGGGAGGCACGGTGGTCGTACTCGTGGCGCTGATCGTCGCCTCGGTGCGCGCGCTCGCATGGCGCGCGGCCGGGATCGGTGTCGACGAGTCGGCGATGACGATGCAGGTCGGGGTCTTTGGCAGGAGCCGGATCCGCATCGCCAGGATGCGCATCCAGTCGCTCACGATCACGCAGAACCCGTTCCAGCGGCGTGCCGGGCTCGCGACCATCATCGCGGACTCGGTCTCGGGCAACGCACGGGCGCGCCACCGGATCGTGCATCTGGAAGCGGAGCGGGCGCAGCGCCTGCTGCGCTGGTACGGATCGCGGCCGGTGCGGATGGCCCAGGAGGACGCGGGTTAGCGCTCCACCGACGTGACGGTCACGTCGACGTTCGCAAGCCGTCCGGCTTCTTCGAGCGCCGCGAGCCACGTAGCCTCGTGAAGCGACGCCGGTACCGCCACGAGCGCCTTCATCGCGAACAGCGGGGTCCCCGTTATCGGCGAGGGTACCGTGCCGGTCTCCATCGACTCGATGTTGATGCCGGCGGCGGCGAGCTGGCGCGCGACCTCATGGATGATGCCTTCGTGATCGGCCCCGAGCACCTCGACCTGGTATGTCGTCGCGGGGGCGACCGCGGGACGTTCGGTCCGCGAGACCGTGAGGCGGTAGCCCTGAGTCGTGAGCGCCTCGAACGCCGCCTCGACCGCGGAGTCGTCGGCGGACGTGCTCACGAGCATGAGCACCGCGAACTCCCCGCCCAGTCGCGCCATGCGGCTCGTCTCGACGTTGCCGCCGAGCGCGAGCGTGATGCGCGTGACCTCCTCGACGATGCCGACGCGGTCGGGGCCGGTGAGCGTGATGACGATGCCGGTGTTCATGCCGTTTCGCCTTTCGTCTGCCGAGGAGCGGTGCTGTCGGCTACACACTGTACCACCACGCGACGCGGCCCCGGCACTGTGAGGCGCCGGGGCCGCGGGACGGTCGTTCGTGCTCGGGACTACTGCAGGGCGTTGTGGATCTGGACGCGGACCGCTTCGCTCACCGCAGACGTGCCGCCGAGGATCCGGCAGAACCCGATCTCGTCGCGATGGGCGTGCAGGACGTCGGCGACCGGCGCAGGCAGCGCGTTCGGGCGCGTGAGCAGCACGACGGAGTTGAAGCGGCCCTGCATCACGCCGCCGGCCAAAGCGTCGGGGAAGTTCGTTCCCGCGCCGACCGCGACGCCGTTCCACTCCAGACCCTGCGAGACGCCGTACTCGGCGATCGCGATGGATGTCAGGTAGCGGTCGGCGCCCGAGAGGCGACCGACGCTCGCGATGCCCGGGACGTCGGCAAGCTCATCGGCGACCTGCGCGGAGACGGCACCCTCACCGCCGAGGATCATCACGTCGGTGGCGCCGATGGCCTCGAGGGCCTCGGACGCTTCGACCGAGAGAGAGTCGGTCTGGGTGAGGATGATCGGACGGTACAGGCGCGCGGCGAGCGGGCCGGCGGCGATCGCGTCGGGGAACGAGCCGCCGGTGGCCACGAGCACCTCGCCGTCGAAGCGGTCCTGGTCCACGAGCAGCGACGCGGTCTCTTCGGCCACGGCCGCCGCGGTCTCGTAGCGGTTCGCCCCGCCGATGCGGGTGACGCCATCGGCGCCGAGCACGGCTATGAGTGCGTCCTCGACGTCGGTCGAGATGGCGTTCTCGCTGCCCAGGATGTACACGTGGCCCACTTCAAGGCGCTCCAGTTCATCGAGCAGCCCGTCGGCGACCGCGTCAGGCTCGGTGAGCAGCAGCGGACCGTCGACGGCGCCCGCGAGCGCGGAACCGCCGGAGACATCCGCCCACAGGTCTCCTCGGCAGATGACCGCATCGTCGGCGCCACCGGGGAACGCGACCTCCGAGGTGCGGATGGCGGTGCCGTAGCGGTCGTCACCTTCGATGGGGATGATGTCGCTCGTGACGGTGAACTCGACGGTGTTGGGGATCTCGACGTTTCCGATGGTGTCCTCGGACCAGAACTCGAGCGTGTGCGCCCCGGTCGTGACGACCTTGACCTCGGTGCCCGTCTGCTCGGCTCCGTCGTCAAGGATCCAGTGCGTCGCGGCCACACCGCTGCCGTCATCTGTCGCCGACAGGGTGATGAGCGCTTCGCCCGCGTACTCGTCCTGCGCGTCCGACGTCGTCACCGGCGCCTCTGAATCGGGCGAGATGACCGTGATGGTCACCGTCGCGTACTGCGAGAACGCGTTCAGGTCCAGATCGTACGCGCGGTACGTGAAGGAGTCGGTCCCCGCGTACCCGGCCTGAGGCGAGTAGCTGAACCCGCCGTCGGCGTTCACGGAGAGCCCGCCGTGTGCCGGCCCATTGCCGAGCAGCGCCAGGAACTCGTCGCCCTCGGGATCGCTGTCGTTGCCGAGGATGCCCGGGGCCGCGACGTCGAGCGTTACGCCCGTGGTGGTCTCGTAACTGTCGTCGACGGCCACCGGAGGCTCGTTCACGTCGGTGACGTAGATGGTGAAGATCTGGTCGAACGTGTTGTCGCTCTCATCGGTCACCCGGATGGTGAGCGCGTACGTCGACTTGGTCTCGTAGTCGAACTCCTCGGCGGTCAGAAGCTCGTCGCCCGAGATGCTGAATGCGGAGGTGTCCCCGCTCACGAGTTCGTAGGTGAACGCCGAGGAATCGACGTCGGTGGCCGTCAGTGCCCCGATCCCCGTGCCGACGGGCATGTTCTCTTCCACGGAGTCGTTGGAGAGCGAGACCGAGGTCGGCGCGTCGGCTACGGCGGCGACCGTGATCGTCACGGTCTCGGGCGCGGACTCGGTGGCGGCGTTGTGTGCGATGTAGGTGAAGGTGTCCTCGCCGTTCCAGTCGGCGTCGGGCATGTACGTGAAGCTGCCGTCGGCGTTGAGGGTCAGGGTGCCGTTCGCGGCGTCCGTGCCGACCGTGACGGTCATCTCCCCGCTCATCGGATCGGTGTCGTTGGCGAGGACGCCCGGGCCGGCGACGTCAAGCTCGACGTCCTCGTCCGTGGAGTAGCTGTCAGACGTGGTCACCGGCGGCTCGGGCCGCACGATCGTGACGGTCGCGGTGTGGGCGGTCTCGACATTGCCGGCATTGTCGACCGACCACCAGCTGAGTTCGTTGGCCCCGCTCGCGGTGATCGTGGCGGTGGTGGAGTACAACTCCTGTGCACCCGAACCGATCCGATAGTACGTCGCATTGACCCCGGAACCGCCGTCGGTTGCCGAGAGCGTGAAGGTCACGTCATCGCTCGCCGGACCCGCAGGCAAGCCGGCGATGCTTGTTGAGGGCGCGACCGAGTCGAGCTTGAACGTTGTCGTCTGCGTCGCCTCTTTGTGACCGAGGCTGTCTGCCGAGTAGAAAGAGAGAGTGTTCGTCCCCTGCACCACCGGCGTGACGCTTCCGCTGTACGCTTCCCACGCGGCACCGTTGAACGAGATATCGGTCGTGGCCGGCTCGTTGGTCTCGAGCGTCACGGTCGGGGTCGTGACATACCAGCCGAGGTTGCCGTTGGGCAGGAACGAAAAGACCGGCGTCGTGTACGGCGCGGCGGTGTCGTTGGTGAGGATGTAGACCTTGTTGGACTCGCCCGCGCACGCGACATCCGGCCTGCCGTCGCGATCGAAGTCGCCCGCGGCCGCTCCGTAGAGCCGCACGCCGACGTTGACGCTCGTCGCCGGAGTGAACGTCCCGGCACCATCGTTGTCGAAGTACCGGACGATGCCGTCGTCGCCACAGGAGGCGACGTCAAGGCTGCCATCCACATCGAAGTCGCCTATCGCGACACCCCGTCCGGAGCCGGCCAGCCACTGACCGGCTATCGAGGGACCGGTGCCGTCGTTGATCACGATCTGCACGCCGCTGAAGCTCGATACGGCAAGGTCGGGACGGTTGTCGCCATTGAGGTCGCCGACGGCGATCGCGTTGGGCGCATATACGCTCACCATGCCTGAGACCGAGGTCGTGAAGCCGCCGTTGCCGTCACCGAGAGCGAGGTGTGCGCAGCCGTCGCTTCCCGGGACCGTGACGGCGTCCTCGGTCCCGTCGCCGTTGAAGTCCGCGACGACCACGGCGTTGTTGCTCGTGCCGAGGTCGAAGGTGGCGCCGTTGGCGAACGTGCCGTCGCCGGCTCCGGTGAGCAGCTGCGCTGATGACGCCGACCAAGGCGCCATCAATGCGTCCTCGTTGCCGTCACGGTTCGCATCGATGACCGCACCGGTCGGCAGACCGGCCGTGGGCTCCTGGCTCTGAAGCGAGAGGGCACCCGCACCGTCGCCGGTGAACAGGCTCATCCCCACGTTGTCGAACGTGACGACGTCCGGGACCGCGTCACGGTCCATGTCGGCGACCGCAAGTCCGTAGAGCTGCGAATCGAGGCCGCCGTACGCGCCGCCGGGGCTCATGCCGCCGAGTCCGTCGCCGAGCATCGGAACGATGTTCCCCCCGTTGAAGCTGGAGGCGACGAGGTCGAGCTTGCCGTCGCGGTCCAGGTCGCCCGTCGCGAGCCGGTAGGGGCTGTAGAGGGTGCCGGTCGAGACCTCGCGCGCACGCGGGTCGAGCGTGTGGTCGATGGTCGAGGTGTTCATATGGACACCGATGTTGTTCGCCGCGTTCGAGTTGACGTTGGAGGTGACGAAGTCGGGACGCGCGTCCCCGTTCAGATCGGCGATGCTCAGAGCACCGAGCCCGTAGGCCCAGTACTGGGAGGTCGGTGGGGTCACCTGCACCGGGAACCGGCCCGCGCCGTCGTTGAGCAGCACGCGCATCTGACTCTCAGACCAGGAGGCGCCGCCGAACTGCGTGCCGCCGACCACGATGTCGAGCGTCCCGTCCACGTTCATGTCGGCGATCTGGAAGTCGTTGATCGCGACCGCGGCGGCCGTGACATCGCGGCGGTCCGTGAAGTCGCCGAAACCGTCGCCGGTGAACACGCTCACGTAGTTCGCGCCGTTGTAGCCGACGACGAGGTCGAGGATGCCGTCGCGATCGAGGTCGGCGAGTCGCACGTTGGTCGGGTTCGAGTCGACAGGAAGGTCCGGGAGCGCGAGGAACCCGACGCCGGTACCGTCGCCCAGCCGGATGTCGAGGTTCGCCGAACCGTAGTTCGCCACGACGAAGTCCTGGTTCCCGTCACGGTTGATGTCACCGATGTCCGAGGTCCAGGAGTTGTAGCCGATACCTGTCACAACGCTCGACTGCGTGAACGTGAAGTCCCCGTCGCCGGTGAACACGTAGGCGTTGTCCATCTCGCCGGTGCCGATGAGCAGGTCGGGGATCGTGTCACCGTTGAAGTCGCCGATGTCGTAGTAGGTGGTCATCCACCCGCTGTCATACGCGCCCGCGAAGGTCATCCCGCCGGCGCCGTCTCCCTTGGTGAACGTGAGACTGTGCCCCGAGCCGCTCCACATCGTCATGGAGACCGCGTCGAGACTGCCGTCCCGGTCGAGGTCCGCAAGCTGCGCCTCGGATCCCGCGATAGTGGCGACGGTGCTCGGGACGAAACCGCCGGCGCCGGTACCCAGATACGTCCTCAAGAACCCGTCGCTGCCCGAGTTGTACATGGGCACCACGAGGTCGGGGTGGCCGTCGTTGTTCAGATCGCCCGTCGTCTGGGAGTAGACGTAGTAGCCCGTCCCCATGAGACTCGGTCCGCCGAACGATGCGCTCGGAGCGGCCATCGCCGTCTGCGCACACATAAGGACGAACAGCACAGAAAGAAGTACGAACGGAACGACGCGCCTGCGTAGCATGAAGACCCCCTCATGGCCGGAAACAGCGCCACTATACCCCTACGTGGAAGGCTTTGTCAGGCAAACCACCCATTTGCGGGATTCGCTCACAATGGGTCTTGACCCTCACGTAACGTAAGGGTCTACGCTGCTCCCTGAAGGAGGTGGACGCGATGGCGTACACGGTCGGTGAAGTGGCCAGGCTCGCGAACGTGAGCATACGCACACTGCACCACTACGACGAGCTCGGCCTGCTCATACCCTCGGAGCGCTCCGAGGCGGGCTACCGGCTCTACACGGACGAGGACCTGGACCGACTGCAGACGGTCCTGTTCTTCAAGGAACTCGGATTCTCGCTCGAGGAGATCCGCGATCTCGTGGACGATCCCGCGTTCGACCGCCGAGAGGCCCTCATCGTGCAGCGAGATCTGATCGCCGAGCAGGCGCTCAGGTTCGAGGCGATGCTGGGACTGATCGACAAGACACTGGTCTCTCTGGAAGGAGGGATACGCATGACCAAAGAAGAGAAGTTCGAGGTCTTTGGCGACTTCGACCCCGACGAGTACGAGGACGAGGTCAAGGAGCGCTGGGGTGAGACCGACGCCTACAAGGAATCGGCCCGCCGCACGGCCCGCTACACCAAGGACGACTGGGCGCGTTTCAAGGCCGAGTCCGAGGAGATCAACCTCGCCATCGTCGCACTGATGGACGAAGGAGTACCGGCGACCGACCCGCGCGCGATGGACGCGGTCGACCGGCACAGGCTGCAGATCGACACCTGGTTCTACCCGTGCTCGCACGAGATGCACGCCGGTCTGGCGGAGATGTACATCGCCGACCCGCGCTTCACGGCGACCTACGAGAAGATCCACGTGGGTATGGCGCAGTACGTGCACGACGCGATCAAGGCGAACCTCAAGCGCAACCAGGGCTAGGTTGGGACACGCGCGAGTGTGGCCCGCGATGGCTGTGATCGACTCCGGGGCCGTCCGTCATCACGACGGGCGGCCCTGTCGCTACTCCTCGGCGCGCGTCTCGGTTGGCGCGTCGCCGGACAGCCGGTCCACGATCGGCATCGCGATGAATATCACAGCCATCGCGATCGCCGCGCCCACGATCGTATCCAGAAGGCGGGCACCGGCCCACTCAAGGTACGTTCCGCTCGCAGCGCCAGCGGCCGCGATGGCCGCCATCGTTCCTCCGGTCGTCGCGATGAAGCGGCTGCGCACGAGGTAGAGCAACGCGGCGAGCACCCCGAGCAGTGCGAGACCCAACGGACCGTACTTGGGCGAGACGATACTGGCCGCCCCCACGAGCAGCACGGCGACCCCGGTGGCGGCGGAACGCCCGATCGATTCCGCAACCGTGTCATCCGGAACGGCGCGCATGATCGAGAACACGGCGATGAGCACCCACCCCACGTTGCGGTTCGCCTCGAACGCGGTCATCAGCGCCACCCCGACACCGAGCGTCAGACCTCGCACGATCGCGAACCGCACCACCGGACTTGAGAGACGGGTCATCAGCGGCACCGCATCCGAAAGGGAGACCGATACGGTTGTGCCGACGACGCTGGATGCGCCCTCCTCGGCCGACCGGCTGAGCGAGAAACCCGCCTCGACGATAGGGCCTGCCGCGGTACCGGTGACTCCGGCGAGCAGCACCGACCACACTTCACCGCTGCCGATACCCATGAGGCTGCCGGCGAAGACAGCGATGACGTAGCCGAGCGCCACGAAGTCCGGCTCGACACGCCAGGCTGGCACCTCCTTGGCAGCCGTCGTGGCAAAGAACACGATGCCCGCGACGACGCCCGCCACCAGCCACGAGCCCGAGATGAGCACGGCCGCCCCGCCCAGGAGTGCCACGAGGGCTCCGACCGAGGCCCCGCGGACGAACCGTCCCGGCCCCCGGTGGACCACCGACACCAGCAGGGCGATCAATCCCGGGAACACGGCGTAGAGCAGCATGTCGACGCGGTCGACGGCCGCGATGAGCGCCCCCAGCACCACGAGCAGCGTGAGCGCACGCCACACCAGTGGCCAAAGCAACGGCACCTTGGGATCGCCCAGCAGCCTCGTGCGCAGATCCGGCTTTGCCGCCGCCACACCATCCGTCTTCGGAGTCACAGATGCCTCCCTACTCCTCGTCGGATCCGTGCCCTATCTCGGACAGCCACTCCCGGTACTCGCCGAGGAGCTTCTCGAGTTCCGTCTGGTTCTCGACGCGGAACGCGAGTTCGCGGATGCGCGTCGCACCGGGCATGTCACGCATATACCACGCTACGTGCTTGCGCATGCGCGCGAACGCACCGTCCCCGGCGAAGGCCACGAACGCGCGTGCATGCTCGAGCGCCAGGTCGATGCGTTCGAACGCCGTCGGCGGAGCGGTCGCCTCGCCGCTCTCGAGCAGCGCGCGTGCCTCGCGGAAGATCCATGGGTTGCCCTGTGCGCCGCGTGCGACCATGACGGCGTCGACGCCCGTCTGTTCGAACATCGCCACGACCCGCTCGGCACCGAACACGTCCCCGCTTCCGATCACGGGCACCCCGACCGCCGCCTTCACCCGGGCGATGACGTCCCAGTCTGCATCCCCATGGTAGAACTGACCGCGCGTGCGCCCGTGTACGGCGATCGCCGCCGCGCCCGCCTGCTCCATGGCCTGTGCGAACTCGACGGCGTTGACGTGCCCGTTGTCCCAGCCAGACCGGATCTTGACGGTGACAGACACACGGCACGCATTCACGACCGCGGATACCACCTCCGCGGCCAGGTCCGGCGTGCGCATGAGCGCACTGCCTTCGCCCTTGGCGACCACTTTCGTCACCGGACACCCCATGTTGATGTCGATGAGCGCGACGTCGTCGCCATAGCGCTCGACTATGCGCGCCGCCTGCGGTCCCATGATCTCGGGATCGGCGCCAAAGAGCTGGACCGCGCAGGGCGTCTCCTCGGCATCGAACGTGAGCATCGAGCGGGAGACCGCTCCGTCGGGGTTGTAGTGCAATCCCTTCGCGCTGATCATCTCGGTGTAGGTGAGCCCCGCACCCATCCGCTTGCAGATGCCGCGGAACGGCGCTTCGGTCACACCGGCCATGGGGCCGAGCACCACGGTGCCGGGTGCGAGGAGCGCGCGTATGTCGGAACCGGATCCCATGCGCGCCATCATACGTGAGGTGCGCCCCCCGGGCATCGCGGAGCTCGCCTCGCCAGGGCGAGGGCAGGCGTCTGCTCGCTATGCCGAGGGCAGGCGCAACGCCTCTCCGGTGGTGAGGTAGTAGTTGAGACGCGCTTCCCAGTCGCGCATGAAGCGCTGGTAGTAGGCTTCGGTGAACCCGTCCACGAACTCATCGCCCGCAGGCCCCAGGCTCGTATGAGAGTACGTGATGTCCGCGTCCGTACCGCCGCGGGTGGCCATGAGTTGGATGCTGAGCCTGCATGCGGTCACGCCGGGGGAGATCTTGAGCATCTCGACGAACCCGCTCTCGGGCTCGTGCCGGGTCACGTACCAGATCGCGTCGGCCGGCTCCGCGGCAGTGACGAACGCGCAGTCCGGCTCGGCGACTCCCGACTCGCTCACCACGAGTACCGGGTCCCACCCTTCGATCCACTCGGCCTCGAGCACCGGGCACAGCAGCGGGAACACGCGCTCGGGCGGAGCGGCGAGCCGCTGGGTGAACGTCCTGGTGGCGCGCTTCGGAGCACGGATCTCCATGTGATGCCTTCCTGTTCCGGTCGTTCCTGCGGCGCTCAGCGCTCGCCGGCCATCGCGCTCTCGAGTCGCGCGATCGCGTCCTCGATACGATGAAGGTGGTCCTGGATATCCTCGATCTCGGCCTCCGCCTTCACGTTCGTGTCGAAGTCGGCCTGGGCCTGGTAACGGTCGCGCTCAGCCTGCCTGTTCTGGCTCATCATCAGCACCGGCGCGGCGTAGGCGGCCTGCACCGAGAACATCAGGTTCAGCAGGATGAACGGGTACGGGTCCCAATGCTTGACCATGCCGAGGACGTTGAGGGCGACCCATGCCGCCACCGCCACGGTCTGCGCGATGATGAAGGTCCATGACCCGAGCGTGTGCGCTGTCGCATCCGCGATGCGCTGACCCAGGGTCCTCTGCTCGACCAGTTGCTGGTGCCAGGTCTTGCCCGTCCGATCGTTCAGGTGTCGCACAGCCGCCCCCCTTCAAGCTCCTCGGCATCCAGTGTATGCCCAGACGCGCGGTCGTCAGGAGGTCTTCGAGGCGCTCCCTCCTATGCGCGCCCGACGGCCAGGCGCCGCTCGAGCCAGCGGCTCGCGAGCGAGAAGACCAGGGTCATCGCGAGGTACATGAGCGCCACGACGGTGAAGATCTCGAAGGCCCGGAAGGTACGAGAGTAGATCTGGTTCGCTATGTTCATCATCTCGGTGATGGCAAGCAGTGACACAAGGGACGTGTCCTTGAGCATCGATGAGAACGAGTTGACGAGCGGCGGGGTCGCCACCCTGAGCGCCTGCGGCATCACCACCCAGCCGAGGGTCGCGAACCACCCCATGCCCAGCGCGTGCGACGCATCGTACTGGCCCTTGTCGATACCCGCCAGGGCCCCCCGGACTATCTCGGAGATGTAGGCGCCGCCGTTGAGTCCAAGCCCGAGGACCGCCGCGAACATGGCAGGCAGGACCAGGCCCACCTGCGCGAGCCCGTAGTAGATGAAGAAGAGTTGCACGAGCAGAGGCGTACCCCGGAACAACTCGACGTAGATCGCGAAGGGTCTGCCGAGCCACTTCGTGCGGCTGCGCAGCGTGCCGACCACGAGACCGACGACGAGCGCGACAAGGAACGACATGGCGGTGATCTGAAGCGTCAGCCCCGCGGCCTTGAGAAGCTCCGGCGTCCAGTCACCTATGACCTGCCACTGCAGCGCGCTGCCCAATCTCTCCACCTCCCAAAGCGGTCCAGGGCGGCCCCCGTGACAAGGCCGCCCTGGTTCACGCACATCACGTGTGGCCGATGGACTACTTGACCGTGAGCCACTTCTCCACGAGCTGGTCGTACGTGCCGTCGGCCTTGACTTCGGCCAGTGCGGCGTTGAACGCGTCGACGAGGGTGGTCGACCCCTTGGCGAACACGCCTACGAGATCGGCGGTCTCGAGGGGCTCACCCACGAGTTCGAAGCTCGGATCGACCTTGCTCTGCTCGACCGCGAAAGCCTGACCTGCGAGCACGGCGTCGATACGGCCTGCCTTCAGGTCGTTCATGGCGTCCTGCGTGAGCTTGTACTTCTTGACCTCTTTGAATCCGACCTCGGACTTGAGGGCGTCGGCGATCTGCTCGGATCCCGAACCGATCTGCACGCCGACGACCTTGTCCTTGAGGCCCGCCTTGTCCGCTATCCCCACCGGGTTGCCCTTGGCGACGATGATGACGTCGGGCAGCTGGTAGTAGACGTCCGAGAACTCGACGTTGGCCTCCGCGGCCTCCTTCTTGGACATGGCCGAGAAGATGACGTCGTAGTCACCCTTCTCGATACCGCCGAGGAGCGCCTGCCACTCGGCCGGCTTGTACTCGGCCTTGACGCCCATCTTCTCGACGATGGCGTTCATGAGATCGATGTCGAAGCCCTCGATCTCCTTGGTCTGCTCATTGGTGGACTCGAAGGGCGCATAGAACGGCGCCAACCCGACCACGAGCGTGCCGGCCTCGGTCACCTTGGCGAGCGAGTCATCGGAGACCGTCTCGGTCTCGCCCGCGGGCTTGTCCTCGGCGGCTTCCTTGGCGCCGCAACCCGTCAGCGCCAACGCGGCGATGAGGCATCCGGCCACCATGAGTGCGATCCATCTCTTGTGCGTCTGCATTTCCGTGTCGATCCCTTCGTTCCCGGGCGCGCTCACGCGCCCTCGTCCACAGCGCGAAACTCGATATCCAGGCCGACGGCGGACAGCCGCGACCGAAGGACCTCCATGAACACGCCCGGCATCGCTGCGTCAGTGGCGCTCGGCGACTCGCCTGCGGCAAAGAGCCGCTCGATCTCGCCGCCTCCGTATCCCGCGCACGTGCGGCGGACTCCGCAGCTCGGGCTGCCGTCGACGCCGATGACCCCGAGCAGTTCGCATCCGTCGGCATCCAACGCACTGAGGGTGTCGATCACCGGACCAAGGATCTGCTCGCAATGCCTGCGGTACGCGGGGACGTCGTACTGCTCCCGGGTCATGCCCCATCTCGACATGCCGAGGAACGTCGCCTCTGGACACGGAAGCTGGATGATCCCGACGCCCTCTGCAAGCAGCGGAGCCACGAGGTCGACATCGGCGCCCGCGCAGCGAGCCAGGCCGTGGACCTTGGTGTTCACATCGAGATGGCAGTGGGCCAGAATCGCCACACGTCGAGAGCGCTCGGGCACTGGACCTCCAGGGGGCGTCAGTCAGTGCGATAAGACTATCACATTCTGCGGTTCCATCTGGCTTATAGCGAGCGAGCGCAGCAGCAGCGGGGTCCCGGCATCCTCCACACAACGCAGATCGAGCGGCCCCCGAAGGGACCGCCCGACTCAACAGCGATTCGCGAAAGCGAAACCTAGATGGCGCGCACCTGGGTCGCCTGCTTCTTGCCGTTCTGGCCAGTGGCTTCCGTGAAGGAAACGGCCTGACCCTCGTCGAGGGTCTTGAAGCCCTCGGTCTGGATCTCGGAGAAGTGGACGAACAGGTCGTCGCCGTCCTCGCGCTCGATGAAGCCGTAACCCTTGTCAGCGTTGAACCACTTTACTTTACCTTCAGCCATGCCAAACCATCCTCTCGCCCCGTAGTGGGGCAAAACAAAACGACGTGACGTTTCCGCCAGAATGCGGGTTGTCACGTCGCAATCTCGTGAGCCCGAATGGCTCACACACGCAGATACTAACACATTCCGAGGAAACATGCTGCAAGAGGCGGGATTCGGGGCTCGTCAGGCCGCGAGCTGCCATGCGAACAGGGCGCTCATGGCCGCGGCGTAGGCGATGATCGCGTAGTACCAATCGCCTCCGAGTTTGGGCGTCCGCAGCGTCGAGACGTTGAGAGCGGCAAGGACGATGAGCATCGCGTACAGCACGATCGCGAACGCCTGCCCGCCGACCAAAGGTCGGATCGCAAAGAGCGCGACGAGCAGGATCACGTTGTTGTCGAGGGCGAGACCGCGGTAGGTAGAGTCGTCGGCCAGGCCGAAGACGTTGAAGTAGCTCAGGCGGATCGCCGCGCCGCCCACGACGATGAACGCGCCCGGCAGGTACCACGCGTCGTAGCCGCCGACCGACAGAAGCACGATCGCCGGCGCGATCCCGAAGCTCACGATGTCTATGAGCGAGTCGAGGTTCGCCCCGTACGCGGACTGCTCGCCGGTGCGGCCCTTGAGCCGTCGTGCGACCCTGCCGTCGAGCCAGTCGAACGCGATCGCCCAGACAAGCCCGATCATCGCGGCCGGGTACACGCCGAGGATCGCGTAGTAGATGCCGAGAAGCGCCGAGGCGAGACCCAGGAGCGAGACCAGGTTCGGCAGGTCGCGCGCGAACCACAGCATCGGCTTGGGGTGCGGGGTGTGCCTGTGCGAGGTCATCGGCTTGCTTCCCGGGTCAGGATGGTGGCGAGCGCAGCGGCGAGCGACTCGTTCTCCGGGCGCGTACGACAGGCCAGACGCAGGTATCTGTCCGCCTCGGGCATGGTCTTGCCTGCGGTGTCCTTGACCAGGATGTTGTGCTCCACGAACAGCTCGAGCGCGACCTCGGGACCGCTCGGTGCCTCGTCGGGCAGCCGGCAGAAGACGAAGTTCGCGTCGGGCCGGTAGACGCGAAGGCCCGGGATCGAGTTCAGGCGCTCGTGAAACGCCGCGGCGTCGCCGCGTACCGCCTCGCAGCTCTCCACGAACTCCCGACGGTAAGCGGGGGCCACACGCAGGAACTCCTCGGCGAACCCGTTGAGGTTCCAGATGTGCAGACCGTCACGCACGCGCTCGGCGAACTCGCTGTTGGCTGTCGCGAGGTAGCCGATGCGCAGGCCGCAGATGCCGTACGCCTTGCTCACACTCTTGATGACGGCGAGGTTCCGGTGTCCGGCGAGGTCCTGCTCGAGCGACTCCGCATGGCCGCTTCCGGAGAAATCGATGAACGACTCGTCCACGAGCAGCATGCATCCGTGGTCCTCGAGCAGCGAAAGCAGCCGCACCAGGTCGGCGCGCGGCACCATCATAGAGGTCGGGTTGTTCGGCGAGACCACGACCGCGAGGTCGGCACCCGCGGCGATCGCCTCGGAGGCGAAGCGGTCCACGTCCAGGGCAAAGCCGGGCGCGTCCAACACGAACTCCACGGCGACGCCGGGCGGACAAGCGTTCGCGTACTCGTTGAACGACGGCACGGGGATGATGAGACGGGTGGCCAGGTGTCCGGAGACGATCTTGATGATCTCGGCGGCGCCGTTGGCCACGACCAGGCGCTCGGGAGGCTGCCCTATCAGTCTGCCGAGGAGTCCGGCGAGCACGTTCTGCGCCACCGGATAGTTGAGCACGAGGTCGTGAAGCCGTTCGCGGAACTCGTCGAACAGCGACTCCGGCGGGAAGTACAGGTTGTACAGATACGCGTGGTCGACGAAGCCGTGGCGCCAGTACCCTCCGTGCTCGGTCTGGAGCGCCTCGTACTCGGCGACCCGGTCGGCGCGCGCGGTCTGCTCGGGACTCGTCACCCGGCTGCCCCCGCATCCGCACGGAGCATCGCGACGGCATCACGCCTCATGGTCTCCGAGTACCTCGGGAAGATGCTCGCAGCCGCCTCAAGGTCCTCGAGCGTGTCAATCTCGTACCAGCTGTCGGCATCGAAGAGCACCGGGGCGAGCGTGAGCGCGCCCTCGGCGACCATCTCCGCAAAGACCGACTCGTAGTAGTCGCCCGTGCGCTTCGCGGCGATGTAGGTGTCGAGGCGGTCACATATGGAGCGCCACGTGCCGCGCGAGAAGCTGTAGATGTTCACCGTCTTGTAGTGGGTGGCGTCGGGCCGGCTCATCTCGCCGAGACAGAAGGCGCCGACGCCCTCCTCGCCGTCCAGCGTCACCGTCGTCCCGTTCATCCACGGCAGTTGCCGGGAGACGGCGATCGCGTCAGGGACGAGCATCTGCTCGAACAGCGATTCCTCGAACACCAGATCGCTTTCAAGAAGGACGAAGGGCTCGTCGATGACGCCACGGGCGAGCCACAGACTGTAGATGTTGTTCGTGGTCCGATAACAGGAACTCGTCAGGTAACTGATCCGGATGTCCCCGGAATGGTCGCCCAGGTAGTCCTGGATGGAGTCGGACTCGTGCCCGACCACGACGACGAGGCGTGTGAAGCCCTGGCTGTTGAGCACTCGCAACAGGCGCTCCAGGATCGACACGCCGCTCAGGTCCACGAGGCATTTCGCGGTCGAATCCGTGAGGGGGGCCAGACGGCTCCCCATCCCCGCGGCAAGCAGCAGGGCCGTGGTGGGTCGCGCAGTGGATCGTTCAAAACGTGCATCGATATCCGACATCTTGACTCCCCGAACGTAGGCGGCAGCGACCGCCACATCTCACGATGGGGCAGCCGCACCCGGAGCCGAGACCTCGGAATCGAGGCGCACGCGGAGACAGTCGATCGTCGGTTCGCGCCGAAGGGCGCACCCCTTCGCGAGACCTCAGGATCGGCATCGGCACCGGTTGGCAGATGCTGTCGACCCGTCGAGGCAGAAGAGGCAGGAGAAGGTCGGCCGGACCCCGGCCGAAGCGCCGCTGATGCCGCGCAACACCCCCGAGTATACGCCTACCCGTCAGCGGTACCCTCGGTGAGGGCCCGATTCACGCCTCGCCGTCGAAGGCGCGCTGCATCGCCGCGAGGTCGAGTCGGCTCATCTTGAGCATGGCGGCGTTGGCGCGTCGCACGGCCTCGGAGTCCGGTGAACTGAACAGCGCGTACATGCCTTCGGGCACGATCTGCCACGAGAGTCCGAAGCGGTCGGTGAGCCACCCGCACTGACCCTCCTCGCCACCGTCGGCGGTGAGAACGGTCCACAGACGGTCCACCTCGGCCTGGTCGGGACAGCTCACCACGAAGGAGATGGCCGGGGTGAACCGGAAGATCGGACCGCCGTTGAGCGCGGTGAACTCCTCGCCATCCAGAACGAAGCGCACGGTCATCACGGTTCCCGCCTCCCCCGGCGAACCTTCGGGGTAGCGTGTCGTCGACAGGATGCGGGAGTTGCGGAACACGCTCGTGTAGAACTCCGCCGCTTCCTCGGCCTGGGAATCGAACCACAAGAACGGGCTGATCGCCTGCATCGTCATCGCCTCATTTCGCTTGCTTGCGGACGCTCTCCTCGACCCGGAACTCGACGATCCGCCGGATCAGATCCTCGGGGAGAGGCTCGCTCAGGGGGAACTGCACCGAGCCCTTGCCCTGTTTGTAGGCGGAGAGCTCGTCTTTGAATGCCTCCATCGCGGAGGGGATCGGGTACAGCCCTATGTGATGCGCGAACCCGGCGAAGTGCACGAGGTGCTTGCCATTGAGGTCGAACGTGGGGATCGCGTAGCTGATCGTCTCCACGGCGTCGGGAGCGGTCTGCGCGATGATCGCACGGACGCGCTCGAGCCGCTCACGCACCTCGGGCGCAAACCCGGCGATGTACTCGTCGATGGGGCTGGTCGGATCGGGCATCTCGGGCGCCTTCCTGCCGGGGACGGATCACATTCGCGACGAGAGGAACGCCTGGTACTGCTCTCGCGTTCCGGAGCTGTCGACGAACTCGTTGAGCGTCGCGTTCTCCGCTGTGACGGAGTCCACGAACGCGCTCAGGTCCGAGAGCTTGGCCACCATCCACTTGAACCCGACCTTGCCCTCGACGGTGAGACGGACGGCATCCAGGAACGCCAGCGCCTCGTCACGCGTGTACTCCGCCATCCCGCCACCACTCCTTCGCGACGTGTGTCGCACCTAAGGTACCCACAGATGGCGCAGATGACGCGAGGCGCGGCGCATCCGAGGGCACTACGCCGGCGAAGCGACCGCGCTCGCGGCGGCACGGTCGAAAGCATGCCCGCAGCGCCGATGAGCACGCCGAACCAGCCGAGCGACCGGGGCAGCGCGCCGCTCCTGATCGCGAGTCCGCTCACGAGCAACACCCACAGACCGCCGAGGAGCTCTCCGCCCGCCCCGCCCAGTCCCTGAGCCACCGGCTCGATCGCCAGCCACACCGCACGCGCTTGCGCCATGTCCGTCCGTGCCAGGCCCACCACCGTGGTCATCCCGTGGTTGAAGACCATCCCGCTCGCCACGAGCACGACCGCCCACAGAAGCCCCACGGCCGCCATGATGCGCGCGGCCGACGGAGCGACGGGCCTGAACCTGTCGTACAGCGCGAACACCAGCACCCCGAGCACGATCCCGAAGAAGACGTACGTCACGAGGTACATCGCGTACATGCTCGCGTAGTTGCCCACGACCAGAGCGACCTTGTCCGCCACGGTTCTCGCGCCGGGGTAGTCGACGGCGAGCAGGAAGTAGGGCATCGCGGCGATGTATGCGAGCGCCAGATACAGCGCAGCCGCTCCCCCGACCCGCTGTGACCGCGTCTCCGTACCTGTCGATCCGTTCATCGTGCATCCTCCTTCACATATGCCGGGTCGGCTTGCGCACCCCGGCGCCTCCTGTATACTTACTTAGTAAGTCATATCGGCAGTATCGACTTACTTAGTAAGTCTGTCAAGTCATGAGGTGAGGATGCCCAAAGCGAGCCGAATACCCGCTGACCGCAAGGCCCCGCGTACCCCCCTGAGCCGGGACCGGATCTTGGCCACGGCGGCCGAGATCGCCGACGAGCGCGGTGTCGGCGCCGTCACCATGCGCGAGGTCGCGGCACGGCTGGGGGTCGAGGCGATGTCGCTGTACAACCACGTCGCGAACAAGGACGACATCCTCGACGGCATGGTCGATCTCGTGGTCGAGAAGCTCGACGCGCCGACCGAGGCCGACGACTGGCGCGAGGCCATGCGGCGCCGCGCGATATCCGCGCACGAGGTCTTCGGCCGGCATCCCTGGGCCCCGGCACTTCTCGACTCGCGCGAGTCGAGCGGCCCGGTGCGGCTGCACTACTTCGATTCCATCCTGGGCACGCTGGTCCGGGCGGGCTTCTCGCTCGACGGCGCGGCACGCGCGTTCTCGCTGCTCGACAGCTACATCTACGGTTTCGGGATCCAGCAGTTCAACATGTCGCCAGGCGACGGCGCCTCTTCCGAGGAGATGGCCGAGGCGCTCCTGACCTATATCCCGGCAGAGGAGTACCCCTATCTGCACCGGATGGCGTCGCATGCGATGCATTCCGGCTACGATCCGGACGCCGACTTCGAGTTCGGGCTCGAGATCATCCTCGACGGCCTGCAGCGGATCCTGGCCCGACAGGGATCCGTGCGCCCATGAACCTCGATCCGGAGTTGCGCATAGCCACGAAGGTCCCGCGCGTCACACGAAGGACCGCGACGCTGTACCGGCTCCTCGGCGGGCTGCCGCTCGGCCCCAGGCCGCGTGACGTCCGCATCAGCGAGCACAGCGGCAACGCCGCGCGCGTCCGACTGATCGTGCCCGAGAAGCGCGCGGTGACCGGGGCGTTGCTGTGGATGCACGGTGGAGGACTCGTCGTGGGCGCCCCGCGCCAGGACGACGCGCGTTGCGCCGAGTTCGCCGCCCGGCTCGGCATCGTCGTGGCCTGCACACACTACCGGCTCGCCCCCAAGCACCCCTTCCCGGCCGCGCTGGATGATTGCCGGCGGGCATGGCAGTGGCTTCTGGACCATGCCGAGGAGCTCGGGTTCGACCCGGCCCGCGTCGCCGTGGGCGGCGAGAGCGCAGGCGGCGGCCTCGCGGCAGCGCTCGCGCAGCGGATATGCGATCAGCCGGGTCCCCGGCCGGCGGCTCAGCTTCTCGTGTACCCGATGCTCGACGACAGGACGGCGGCACGCAGAGAGCTCGATGCCGTGGATCATCCGGTATGGAACAACGCCAGCAACCTCTTCGGCTGGTCGTCGTACCTCGGCCGCGAGCCAGGATCGCAGGACGTCCCCGAGTATGCGGTGCCCGCCCGCCGGGCGGATCTTAGCGGACTGCCGCCGGCATGGATCGGAGTGGGCTCACTCGACCTGTTCCTCGAGGAGGACCGTGCGTACGCGCAACGGCTTCAGGAGGCGGGGGTCCGGTGTGAGTTCACCGAGTACGACGCAGCATGCCACGGCTTCATAGCGGTCGCGCCCGCGGCATCGGTGTCTCGCGCAGCCGTCGAGAGCCAGATGCGGTTCCTGCAAGACGCGCTCGGGCTCTCCTCGGCCTGAAGGCTAGTACTCGCCCTTGATCACGAAGAACGATCCTCGGATGGTGCCCGCCAACTTGGACTTCTGACGGGCGAACTTGAACCGTCCTTCGAGTTCCGCGGGCACATCCATGCCCTCCGAGAGTTTGAAGCCGACGGCTCGCTTCTTGGGGTCGTCGACCGAGTACATGACGTTGACGGCGAGTCCGTCCTCGTAGAAGACGTAGGCCATCTTGATGCCGTCCACCTGGAAGCGCGAGGTCTGAAGGGGCTTGGCCGCGAACTCGATGTCGCGCTCCTTCCGAAGGATCGTGGTCACGTACTCCAGGGTATCGGCGCTCTCCGCCGCAGGGACGACCGCGAAGGCGTGCTTGTACTTGTTCATGTAGTACCGGGCCTCGTTCGCGCGAAGTCCGGCAAGTGCGTCGGCCACCGGAGAGGACTCCAGCCCGGCCGTTGAGACGTTCGCGAAATCGACTATCTCAGACATGTCGACACCTCCTGAGTTGTCTATCTCCGCGAAGGGGTATCTCCAGACCCTGGGCGACTAACCCGGCGCTGTGGCCCGGATCCCCGCATCGAGCGCGAACAGGATGCTGTCGAGCCTGCTCTTGCCGGCCTGGCGGGCCGGCATCTGCAGCAGGACGTCGCGAGCCGCCGATGGGGCGTGCTCGATCGCCCACCGGACCTCCGCCTCTGAGGCGCCGGTGTCATCGCCGGACGCGAGTTCACGTGCGAGCGCTGCGTAGGCGGCCGCCCCGATGACGTGCTTGGTCTGGTGCACATCGACCAGCGGATGGGTGTAGGCGCTCGCGGCAGCCGTGCCCGCCGCGCGCGCCGCGGCAGCCGCTGCGGGATCGTCGACCTCGCGCGCGGCGGCGTGCGCCTGCAGCGCCAGCGTTCGCAGGCGCGCCGCACGTTTGCCGCCGGCCGCGAACTCGCGGATGCCCTCGATGGCCTCACGGGGCCGCGGGTCGGTGGGCGCGCAGACCTCGAACAGCGGCAACACCCGCTCGGCACACTCGGCCGACCACGCCCCGATCGCGCGGAGCGAGTCCAGGCTCAGGTCGAAGTAGCGCGAGGTGTCAGTCATGGGAGGCTCCTCGGCTTGGGCGGAGATCGAGTTCGAGATAGAGTGCGCCGGACACAGGGTTGAACCGGTAGGGATCGATCTCGTAGAAGCCGAGAGATTCGTATAGGCGCTGGGCGGAGCCCATCATCGGAAGTGTGTCGAGGCGCAGGAATCCATAGCCCGCCGAGCGGGCGGCGTCGATCGCGGCCTCGGTCAGTGCGCGACCCACTCCGAGCCCCCTCGCCTCGGGACGCACGAACAGACGCTTGAGCTCGGCGACAGATGGCGGCTGAAACGGCCTGATCGCAACGCAACCCGATACGGAGTCGCCTTCGCGAGCAATGAAGAGCGCCCCTCCGGGCGGACTGTAGGCGCCGGGCAACGTCGCAAGCTCGGACTCGAAGTCCTGGAATCCGAGGTCGAGGTCGATCCAGACCGCGTACTCCCGGAACATCCCACGGACCGCCTCCAAGTCCGCGCCTGAACTCACCGGATCGACGCGAACCACGTGGACCTCCGCATCATGGCCGGCGCTTCGGGATCGCGACTTGCGTATCCACTACTCTGTGATACTATGTAGCCGTACCTAGTCATACTCAGTAGCCTAGTCGAGGTGGTGTCCGGTGGGCAAGCAGATAACGGAGATGCTCAAAGGGACCCTTGAGGGCATCGTGCTTGCGATCCTGTCCGAGCGTCCCGCCTACGGATACGAGATCACCGCACGGCTGCGCGAGATGGGCTTCGCCGAGATCGCCGAGGGCACCGTATACGCACTGCTCGTCCGCATCGAGCGCCGGGGCCTCGTCGACGTCGAGAAACACCCGTCGGAGAAGGGCCCCCCGCGCAAGGTGTACTCACTGAACACTCGAGGACAGGCGTACCTCGACGAGTTCTGGAGTACCTGGGGTTTCCTCGCCAGCCGGCTCGAAGACCTTCACGAAAGAGGTATGTGACCATGTCGATCTCAGATTTCGCCGCGAAGCTGATCGGTGACAAGCAGCGTTGGCGCCGGTACAAGGCCCGGACCAAGCTGCTGCCGGAGAACTATCGCACCGCCATCGACGCGGTGGAGCGGTACCTCATGTACAGCGGCGGCCCCGACGACGCCGACACTGCGGCCTCCATGTTCGAAGACCTCGCCGACCTGTTCGAGCAGGCGGCGGCGGACCATACGCCGATCCGCGAGATCGTGGGCGAGGACCCGGTCGAGTTCGCCGAGACCTTCGTACAGAGCTACTCGAAGCCAGGTTGGATCGCCAAGGAGCGCAAGCGCCTTGCCGACGCGATCGAGCGCGCCGAGGAGCAGGGTGACGGGACCGGATCATGACACCGTCGTCACCCGAGGTCGCCGCGATCCAGGTGGCGGACCTGCACAAGTCGTACAAGTCGGTGAGCGTCCTGCGCGGCGTGAACTTCGACGTGACGCGCGGCAGCATCTTCGCTCTCCTCGGCTCGAACGGGGCGGGAAAGACCACGATCGTCAACATCCTGGCGACGCTGCTTCGGGCCGACGCCGGATCTGCGAGCGTCAACGGGTTCAATGTTTCCACACACCCGGCCGAGGTGCGTCGATCGATAAGCCTCACCGGGCAGTTCGCGGCCGTCGACGAGGTCCTGACGGGGCGCGAGAACCTCGTCCTGGTGGCCCGGCTCCGGCACCTCGCCGACCCCGGCACGATCGCCGACGGGCTCCTTGAGCGCTTCGGGCTGAGCGATGCGGGCTCGCGACGGGTGTCGACCTACTCCGGCGGGATGCGACGAAGGCTCGACATCGCAATGAGCCTCATCGGCGACCCCCCGGTCATCTTTCTCGACGAACCGACCACCGGCCTCGACCCGCAAGCCCGGCTCGAGGTCTGGCAGGCGGTCCGGGAACTCGCAGCGGGCGGGACGACGGTGCTTCTGACGACGCAGTATCTCGACGAGGCCGAACAACTCGCCGACCGGATCGCGATCCTGCATGAAGGCCGCATCCTGGTCAACGACACGCTGCCGGAGCTCAAGCGCCTGCTCCCGCCGGCCAGGGTCGAGTACGTCGAGAAGCAGCCGACACTCGAAGACGTGTTCCTCGCGATCACCGGTGCGGGCGTCGGTGCGCAAGGCCCTGAACAGGACGCCCGCCCGCCGCACAGTGAGGTGGGCCGATGAACACCCATTTCGTCGCCGACACATCCACCCTGACCGGGCGTTCTTTGCGGCACATAGCCCGAAGCCTCGACACCATCATCACGACCACCGTCATGCCGATCGCCTTCATGCTCCTGTTCGTGTACGTATTCGGCGGCGCGATCGATGTCGGCTCGGAGTCATACGTGGCCTACCTTCTGCCCGGCATCCTGCTCATCACCATCGCATCGGGGGTTTCCTACACTGCGTTCCGACTGTTCCTGGACATGCAGAGCGGCATCTTCGAGCGCTTTCAGTCCATGCCGATCGCGCGGACCTCGGTCCTGTGGGCGCACGTGCTGACCTCGCTTGTCGCCAACGGCATATCACTTGTGGTGGTGCTGCTCGTGGCTCTGCTGATGGGCTTCCGTTCCGGGGCAGGCGTCGCTGAATGGCTCGCGGTCGCCGGCATCCTGGCGCTCTTCACCCTCGCACTGACATGGCTCGCGGTCATCCCCGGCCTGACTGCCAAGACGGTCGATGGGGCGAGCGCGTTCTCCTACCCGCTCATCTTCCTGCCGTTCGTGAGTTCGGCGTTCGTCCCCACAGAGACCATGCCCGGCCCGGTACGGGCGTTCGCAGAGAACCAGCCGGTCACCTCGATCGTCGACGCGATCCGCGCCCTGCTCTCGCAACAGCCCGTTGGTACGGATATCTGGATAGCGCTCGCCTGGTGTCTCGGGGTCCTGCTGATCGCCTACGCGCTCGCCATGATCGTGTTCCGCCGCAGGCTGTCGTAGCCGAGTTCCGGGTCCCGTGCAGCTAGCAGTCGAACACCGACCAGCAGATCGTGTTGCGCAGCCGCTGGTCATCAAGCACGAGCTCACGGATGGCGGGCGGGAGTTGATGCCGCTGCCAGGCGCACTCACGCCGGCCGGCCGCCTCGCTCTCGTCGGCCTCCACGGATGCACGGACGGCCTTGATCGCGTAGGCTGCGGCCCCCAATTCGTGAGCGGCGACGTGAGCGACCGCCGCCGCCTGCCCCGCGGCGAAGGCCGCGTGCCTCGCGGCGCCCGAGAGGGCCCGTGCCGCTGCATTGGCCTTGCCGGCCGCGGTACGCGAGAGCGACATCGGCAACTCGCCCCGCGCCCATGCGCGCGCGGACTCGATCGCGGCCCTCGGGCGTGCGTCGTCGGGGCGGACCGCCTCGAACAGCGGCAGCACGTGCTCCGCGCACGTCGCCGCCCACTCGGCGAGAAGCGCGTGGTCGGAGTCCTGCAGCGTTCCGCCGCGCCGTATGGTGATGAATCTCGGGTCACGCACCTTGGGAAGGATCACGGTCGCCCCCTGCGTCATACCTGATCGAGCGCGGCGACGTACTCGACAGCCTGCGCAAAGACCTCTGCGTACTCACGGTAGTCCTCGGAGCGGCGTAGATCGATCTGGATCCACTCACGCATGCGTCGCCTGCCCAGAGGCTGGAACGGCACCACGTTCGGGTCGTCTTGAAGCAGGCGCGTCGCAAGCGCCTCCGGTACCTTGAGGCCGACTCCCCCTTCATACAGACAAGCCACGAGCTTCCGACCGGCGTAGTACGCGGGATACCCGAACATCTTGCCGGCACGCACCCGCGGATCCCGCAGCAGCATCGCGTCAAGAACCGCTCGATGCGACGGATCGAACTGCGCTTCGTTCATGACGGAGTGACTCCCTCCCGACAGCGATGAACACGGCGGATCACTCGACGAAGTAGCGCCGGAAGTACCGGTGCCAGAAGGGCAATCCGTCAGCCTCGAAGTCGATCGGCTCCGCCGTGAGATCCTTCGTGTTCGCCAGGCTGTAGCCCCTCTTCAGGATGAAGATGCCCATACGTTTGCTGCCGATCGCGCTCACCGGACAGTTGTAGACGCACCGCATGCACCAAACGCACTCATCGCCGAAGGACACGGTGCCCCCAGACAGCCGTATGTTGCCGCTCGGGCACTCGCGCGCGCACAGTCCGCATCGAGTGCACGAGGCGCCTGCCTGCAACGACCGCCCGAAGGCTCTGGCGCCGTAGCGGTCCTCGAGCACACTCGCCGCGCCGAGGAGGAGGCGGGCGGGCCAGTGATTCGAGAGGGCTCGGCGCTCCTTGGCCAGGATGTGCCGGACCGCGACTTCCACCCGCTCGGGAGCCACCCGCACCAACTCCCTGTTGAGTCTGTCGTCGTATGCCACGAGCCAGTTCGACGGCATGGCGACGATCTCATCGTAGAACGGGTCGTAGCCCTTTGCGATGAGCACCCTCTTGATCACATGCGAGGAACTATGGTTCACCGCGTGATAGTCACCGGCGGTCTTGAGGATGAAGACCGGCTGAGCCATCGCCTGCGGCAGATCCTGCACGAACTCGCGGACGAGTCGGGGGCAGTCGAAGCCCAGAACGGGATGCGCGATCCCGAGCATGTCATATGCGGTGGGGTCGAACGAGGAGTCTGCTCCTCGGCGGAGGTCCTCGATGCGGAAGGTGTCGACAGCTACCCCGGCCCGGGCGAACGCGTCGCGCGCTAGCTCCACCACGTACTCGGTGTTCCCGGTCCCGGAGAAGTAGCAGATGGCAAGGGCTCGGGTCACCGGGGCTCCATCCGACGGGCGTCGTCAGGCCATTGTAGCGCGCGATGCGCCTAGTCCTCGATCACGTCCAGCCCCTGTTCACGAAGGTACGCCAGATGATCGAGCATCTGCTTGAGCGCTTCAGGGCTGTGCCCCTCCCACTCCCCGAGTTCAGCGATGACTCGCAGCGGCGATCGCGTACGGTACGAACGCGTCGGGTTCCCGGGGAACCTCTTGTTGGTCACGTTCGGGTCGTCCTCGAAAGGACCGAGCGGCTCGACGAGATAGATGTGGCCGCGCTCCGAGATTCCCGCCAGTGCCGTGGCCAACTGCGCGCCCCAAGCGGCAGTGTCCACCGACGCGGTGAAGTAGATGTTGTTGGAGACCCGGCCTTCCTGGAAGTTGGAGCCGAATCCGGGGATGAGCTCGTCGCCGGGGTGCAGTACCGACTTGCTCCCATGATAGAAGGGCCCTTCGACATGGTCGTAGTGCTCGAAGTCGACGGGTGTCCACTCACGGTCGTCCAACGTCGCGCCCCCGTTCACGATCCTGAACCGATCAGCCTTCCGCAGGCGCGGACTCCCTCCGCAACGACACAGAGCCGAGGATGCACGCAACCCCTACGATGAAGTACCCCAGAGCGGCGACGTTGTACATGAACACGAGCTCGAATCCGGTCCAAAGCAGCAACAAGACGCCCGCCGCGAAAGTCACGGTGTACTGCAGGGCGCTGCGGCGCAGCAGCATGACCGTCGCGATCGCGTTCGGAATCCCGAGCACGAGAAGCATGGCGATCCCGATCCACGTCAGGTCGCGAAAGAAGACGTCCGCAAGCGGCAGCGTTCTCACCACCGACAGAAGCGGCTCGAATCCCATCAGACTCCCGTCGGGACTGACAAGGAACAGCACACCGCAGATCAAGCCGGCGATGCCGTTGAGAAGACTGACCAGGATCAGGAACACTCGGGTGGCTTTGCGCATGCTGCCTCCTGCCTACTATGTATCGTCCGCTACCGACCCATCACGCCGACGGCAACGCTCGCCACCAACATCAGAACGAGCACCGGCACCCAAAGCATGCGCTCACCTGCCGAGGAGGAGAGGAGATTACCCACGAGGCTGAGCGAGAGCAGCCCTACAACGACCCAGATCAGCCAGCCCGATGCGCCCGACATGCCGGCGAACGCGAGTCCTGCCCGCGACGTGACGACGACTGCGGTCATGGCGAGCAACAACGCTTGGACGACCGAGGCGACCCGGGCGTTTGCGGGCAACCGTCCGGGAAAGCTGCCACCCATCGCATATGCCCCCCAAGGCGCACCAAGCGCAAGGGCCACCTGGAACGCCACAACGACCGCAGTCAGGCACACGTACCCCCAGGCCGCGACGCGCACTGCAGATGTCACGTGATCCACTCCCCCTGTCGGATGTGTGCCACCCTTTGAGCGCCGCGCTCAGAGCGGCAGCTCCGCCACCAGAGTCTAGCGTCTGCTGACACAACTTGTCATATCGTGGCGGGCGGCCGATGCGCGTCTACCGCGATGCCGAGCTCGGCGATCCTGCCTGCCTCCCATACCCGGATCTCGAGCGGTCCGAGCGATTCATCGTATGCCTCCAGAAGGGCATCGGGATTCACAGCCTCGCCTCCGACCAAGAACGTGGTCGACGAATCCGTGGCGCCGGTGTACTTGATCACGCGGCCGGTGACCGGGTCCAGCAACGGCAACCGAAGGATGAGCGTCGTGTCATCGACGCCGAACCGGATCCCGATCTCGCTCTCGAGCCGATACGAACCCACAGGCAGTTGCCGGCCACATCGGATCCGGAGCAGCTCGACCCGCCTGGCGAGCCAGATCCGCACGGCACCTGAGGCAAGCACCTCCACGAGAACGAGAATGAGCACCAGGAGCAGGACGTCTGTGAGCAGATCCATGACAAGCCCCTCCCCACGCCTCCCCAGATCGTCTCGACCTGTCGCCGGGCCGGGTGGCCGAACCGACCGCTAGCGGTATGCGACCACGAACGTCCTCTTGAACGGGAACAGCACGCGTCCATCCTTCTGCGGCGGATAGGCTTCGCGCGCACGCTCGTTCAAACGTGCGAGGAACGCCCGAACCTCCTCTTCGGACTCAAGGACTGCAAGGAACGGACGCAGTCCGGTACTCGAGATCCAGTCCACGATGGCCGGCGCGGAATCCATGACATGGAAGTACTCGGTCTCCCAGATGTCGAGGGACCGAGCGTGCGAACAGAGACAGTCGTAGTACGCTCCCGGCGCTTCCATGGTGAGCTCACCGAGTGGGCCCTCCATCCTGTGCGTCCACGGCCCGTCGAGGGCGATGTCGTGTATGAGCTCCCGGACGGCAGCGAACGTAACGCTGGGGATCTGAAAGCCGAGGGCGCCACCCGGAGCGACGACCATGAAGAGTCGTTCCACCAAAGCGCAGTGATCGGGTAGCCACTGAAGCGCCGCGTTGGAGAACACGACGTCGAACGCGGATGGGGGCGTCCAACGCTGGATATCGCCGAGGATCCACTCTTGCCGCGGTTCCTCGGCGCGCGCTGCCTCAATCATCTCCGGCGAACTGTCCATGCCTATCACCGTGGCCTCAGGCCAGCGCAGCCTGAGCACCCGGGTGCTGTTGCCGGGACCGCAGCCCAGGTCGATGACGGTCGAAGGCCGATCGACCGCGATACGCGATGCGAGATCGACCGACGGGCGGGTCCGCTCATCGCCGAAGCGCATGTACTCGTCGGGGCTCCATGACTCCGCCCCACCCGCCGCCATCATCGGAATGCCGCCGGACGGACGGCAGGGCCTCGCGACGCCCACATCCCCACGGAACGTGCGATGCCGTACGAGCAGCCCACGAGCGCCACCCCGCACAGGATCGACGCGGCCACCAGAAGCGGCATGGACGGCGTGAAGCCCAGTCCGAGCATGCCCTGTACCTGCCGGGCTATGGAAGGCTCGCGGAACGCGAGCGCGGCGGTCGCGCAGCACAAGCCGAAGACGATGAGTGCTGATCCTCGCATGGCCACCACCACGCGCGCCGCGGGATGCCCTGCCCGGTCGCCGACCGGTCGGGCAGCGACGAAGCCCCAGACCAACGGGATGAGCAGCAGGGGCACGGGAAGACCCATGAAGAAGCCGTAGATCATGACAGCGTAGAACACGGCGAGCAGCGCCAATGAGCGAGAAGGAAGTGTGAACAACGCGCCCGTCCACGATCTGAGCGCGGTCACGTCCAGCAGCAGCCCGGTCGCGAGGCCTGCGGTGGCGGCCCATGGGATCCACGGGCTGTCTCCCGCAAGGAGATACGTGCACCACCATGCTGCCAGCAGCAACCCGGTCGGGGGAACACTGCCGAGCACGATCCGAGAGAGCATCCGTTCCATGAGGTCACCTCCCCTCTTCACACTAGCCAAAGGGAGCGCGGACGCGGGACACGCGTTGACGAGATGTGAACGTCACCTGGGCGGCGTCGACTCGTCGGGGACTAGACGCACCCGGCGCGGGCGCCGCTCCGGCGCGTCTAGAAGCCATCCCATCCGGGCAGTCGACTTGCCTGCTCGACCCAGTCGGTGAACTGCGTCTCGTCGAACTCCCCGTCCTCGTAGATGTTGAGGTAGCGCACGTTCGCGTCCTTGGACTCTCCTGGCGGCTGGGGACTCAACGATGAACCGCCGAAGAACGCCACTTTCACGTACCTGTCGAAGCAGTGGTAGTTGAGGAACCAGCCCCGGCCTTCCACACCGTAGAACGGCGAGTTCCAGCGCACGGCCTTCTTCACATCCGGCACCACACGCACGATCAGCGTGTCCAGGAGGCGTCCGACATCATGCTTCCATCCCGGCATCGCGGCGATGTATGCCTGCACGGGGGCATCCCCGTCTGCCTTGGCTATCTGAGGATTGCCGCCTGCCAGAAGCACCGGCTCGACGGGGTCTGGGGACTTCCTTCGCGTATCGGCCATCGCTCTCACCTCTGTGTCGTGAGTTGACTGATACTCCGATGATTCCCCGTCGCTTCCGCTGGCAGCGCCTGCTCGCGCGGAGAAGTCCATCAGCGCCGAGCGTGGTGATGGGCCGGGAAGACTGCGGGGTCTGCGCTACTTGCCCGCGCGGATCTTCGGCCCGCTCATCGGGCAGCCGAAGAGAGGAGCGAACACGCAGAAGTCGAGTGCCCCGGCCGCCAAAGGCACCAGACCGATGACCGTCACGACGATCCCAGCGGTGCCCTTGATCACCAGTAGACCCAGTGCGACGAGTGCGACGCCTGCTACGACGCGAGTAGCGCGACCGGCGGTAGACGCCATGAAGGTGCAGAACGGATTCACAGAGCCCCTCCTCAGTAGGTATGTCTGTGGAGTCTGTTCCCGTTACTGCGAGATTCGCGATGCTTCCTGCGGGCTGAGGTCGACGTGATCGCGGCTCAGCCTCGGCTCTGCGCCTCCTCGGGTCAGACTCTCGCCGGTCCGCTTGAAGCCCGGTTTTCGGCACGAGCTCGGACTAGATGAAGGCCTTCAGCAGGAGAACGATCGCCGCTACCAGCGAAAGGGCGAACCCGACGTCGATCAACACCTTGATGTAGAGCGCAGTGCAGTGCCTCTGCCTGAAGAAGATGTCCCAGAAACGCAGATGCTTGTGCGCAATGTCAGTCAGACCGATCGAGATGCGGCTTCCCTTCGCGATGAACTCGTTCATCTCAGGGGAGCGCTCCCCCGACAGAAGCACGCAACGAATCGCGTTCAGCTTGTTTCGGTAGCGCTCGGTCGCCGCCCGCTCACTCCGGAGCACCTGTCCGATCGCCCACGAGACGAGCGCTGAAACCAGGAGCAGGGAAGCGACCCCGACGACCCGGTACGCGGATGAGAGGGCTTCGAGGCCGAGTATCGCTGCCGAGGCGGCAACCACGGCAGCGATGAAGGCCGAGTAGAACTGCAGGATCTCGAATCGACGGTCATCCAGCTTGCCCAGATGCTGGAACGATTCGCTGAACTCAGCCAGGAGGTACTCCCTCTCCTGTTCGTGCTCCGCCATCGATACACTCCCCAGACCCATCCGTATCGTGTCCGACGTGTTGCCTTCTATCCGCGGCCCATCACCAACCAGATCACGAGGAGCGACTTCACGAGCCCGCGCATCTAGCCCTCCCTCCTGCGCCTAACGTGTTTCGGCGTGAGCAGCGGCCCATGCTGCCACTCACGATACCTGACACGGCCAAGGCTCATCGGGTCGAAACGCCCGCTAGGCATCACCGAATCGATGACGAGCCCGCTCACGAGCCTTCTCTGCCTCGCGCTCACGATCGCGGGGCGGGGCGGCTGTGACCAGAGAGTCGAGCATGCGAGCGGATGCCTGTGCGATCTCATCGATGCCACGGTTGAAAGCTGCCTCGTTCGCCGCCGACGGCTTGGCATAGCCGCTGATCTTGCGCACGTACTGCGCGGCGGCGGCCCGAATCTCCTCGTCGGTCGCGGGAGGTTCGAAGTTGAACAGAACGTGAATGTTGCGGCACATATGGATCACCCGACTCGCAGACGTGGATGCCTATGGTGTTGTGCTTGAGCAGACGCCCAGCACTCTCATCACAATACCGCTCCTGGCCGTCTGCTCTAAGCGCTAGTTGGGCAGGCACTCAACCGAGCAACCGAGTGAACGCGTATACCAGCGCCGGGACCCCGATCAGTGCCGCGAGCACGAGTAGCTGCTTGCGACGGTAGGAGGGTGGTGGCTCCTGGGCCCGGGCCGCGGGGTACTTGCGCTCGGTATCAATCGCCCGCGCCTGCGTGCCTTGCGGATCCCCCAGTATTGGCATCTTTCCGCCCCCCAGCGCTCTGCCTTACGTGTTTGCGCATGACCCGCAAACCGGCTCCTGCGCGCTTGCCACTGAGTCTACCTCACCCGACCGGCTTGTCGGTGTCTATGCGTTTGTTGGACACCCGCACTCAGCTTGCCAATCACGCATAATGAGACGTCTTGTATCATAACGAGACAACCTGTATCATAATTCGCGGACTTCCCTTCCTTTCTCTGGAGTACACCATGGGCCTCACTGTCACCGACCCCAGAATCGAGCGTACAAGAGAACTCGTCACCGCGGCAGCGCTTGAATTGCTTCAAGAGGATGGTCCTGAGGCGATCACCCACCAGCGTGTGGCAGAGCGCGCAGGTATCGGGCGCGCTACTGTCTACCGACACTGGCCGGATCGCCAGAGTCTCATGCTTGAGGCCCTCGAGGCGCTGTCGCTGTCGATTGGAGTACCCGAGGATCTCTCACTCCGCGATGGCCTCGTGTTCATGCTCGAAACGCTCTGCTCCCGACTGGAATCGCCGAGTGCCCTCGCGATGTCATCGCTCATCGCACGTGCGGACTGGGAACCGGAGATGCGCTCCTTCCTCGACGGGGTACTCGCGCACGCCGAGGACGAAATGATGCGTCTGCTGCAGCGAGAGGTGGCTCGGGCAACCATCGCGATGGACGTGCCCTTCGAAACGGCCCTGTCGCTGATTGCCGGACCGTTCTTCTACGAGAGGTTCATCGCCGGCCGCATCGTCTCGCGCGACTTCATCCCGCTTCACGTGGACGCGCTACTCGCCCGCTGGCGCCCCACTCAATAGGAGGTCGACCGTGAAGCGACCGCTGCTCTCCGAGAGGTTCCGCCGCCCGCCCTGGTTCCTCAACAAGGACCACTACCTGCGGGAAGGCGACCATCCTCTTCACAGTGGACCCAATGCGCGATACCCCCGTCTCGTCCCACTGGTGATTCTGGACTACGGCAGCCTATGGGGCCGCGTCAGACGAATCGGCCGCATCTGGAGACTGATGGCCATCAACATTCGCGAGTTGCGCAGGGCCAACGTGAGCATCCGTGAGAACCCGCGGCTCGGAAACGTGGAGGTGGCGCCGGAGACGCTGGTTGAGTTAGAGGACTACGCTCGCTCGCTGGGTGTCTCGGACATCGGGTACACGCGGGTGAACCCCGACTACATCTTCAAGGACCTGAGCATCCTGTATCCCAACGCCATCGTGTTCACGATGGAGATGGATTTCGAGAAGATCAAGCAGGCCCCCAGCGTGCCGACCTTCCTAGAGATCTTTCGCACGTACTACAAGCTGGGTCACGTCGTGAACCAACTGTCTGACTTCCTGCGCGAGCGCGGCTTCAACGCTCATGCGGGTCCGGCGCTGGGAAGCGAAGGTAGCTTCGTTCCCATTGCGCGTGATGCCGGCCTTGGCGAGGTCGGCAAGAACGGCATGATCATCACCAAGGCCTACGGTCCCCGTGTTCGACTGGCCGCCGTCTACACCGACATCGAGAACCTGCGGTTCGCCGAGGAGAATCCCCACTCCTGGGTCCGCGACTACTGCGACACGTGCAACGCCTGCGTGAAGCACTGCCCCGCTGACGCTATCTATCTGGAACCGCGAGAGGCCCCCGAAGGCGGCCCGGTCTTCATCGACCACGCAAAGTGCGCGGTGCCTTTCAGCACGATGGACGGGTGCACGTTGTGCATCAAGCGCTGCCCGTTCATGTACGGGCACTACGATTCGATGCACGCCAGGTGGTGCGAGGCGCAGAGCGAAGCAGCATCGCCCGTCGCCGGCTAGCAGGATGCCTTGGGCCAGTGCCTAGCGGGGCGCTAGTTGCGGAGGGTGGCCACATAGCCGGGTGTGCCCAACATGTTGCGCTTGAGCAGGCGTTCAGCGCCTCCATCAAGACGCCGCTCCTGGCCGTCTGCTCGAAGCGCGAGTTAGCGGGCGGTTGTGTAGCACAAGTATGCTACAATCGGTGTGACCCTATCGACGGAGGCCTGAAGATGACTCAGGAAGTGAAACTGCGGCGCGCTGGCGGCTCGATTGCCGCCACGCTGCCCAAGGACATGGCGGACAGGCTCAAACTCGAGGCCGGCGACACGGTGATCGCCATTGAGACGGATCGTGGGATCCTGCTCACCCCCTACGATCCTGACACCGAAGAAGCGCTCGCGATCGCGTCGAGCGTGGCCCGCACGTACCGCAACGCATTGCACGAGCTTGCCAAGTAACCCATGGCTCACAGCAACCAAGAACCGCGCTGGGTCACGCGGGTGGTCATCGACGCGGTGCACACCGATATGCTGCTCACCCACGGAGGGCTGCCGGGGCTGCGAGACGAGGGCCGACTCGAATCCGCACTGGCGCGCCCACGCCAGAAGCTGGCACATGAACCGTCCACGGACCTGGCCGGACTTGCGGCGGCATACGGGTTCGGGCTGTCGAGCAACCATCCCTACATCGACGGCAACAAGCGCCTGGCCTTTGTGGCGATGGCAGTGTTCCTGGGACTGAACGGTCTTAAGTTCACTGCCGAGGAGTCCGACGTGGTGACCACGATGGTCGCCTTGGCCTCCGCGACACTCGATGAGCCGGAGCTCGCGGACTGGGTCCGCTCGCACAGCGCGAAACGCGTGTAGGCGTCCCGCCAACGTCTGTGCGTTGACCCGTGAACCGCAGGCCCCACGCGCTGTCACGACTCACGATACCGCACACGGCCAAGGTGAATCGCGTCGAAACGCCTTCTAGCCATGCCATTCACGACACGCGCGCTCAGTAGAAGAAGTAGCCGATCGCCGCGCCGCCGAACACGAGCAGGATGAAGCCCATGCCCAGCCAGAACATCACCGGGCTGCGGCCTGTGCCAACGGTGTAGTCGCGATTCCAGTCGTTCGGATTCGGATTCCTGTCACTCATCGCCGCGACCCCCCGTCGACGAACGCCTCCCGGCTATGGCTAGCGTGTTGCGCTTGAGCGGCCCAGCGCCTTCATGAGTCTAACGTTCCTGGCCGTTCTGCGCGATTGTCTGGGTGATTGGAGTACCCGGCGCCTCACCGGATGTGCGTGCGCCAATGGGGCGACACGCTTCTTGCACGACAGCGCCGTACCCCGCAAGCGCCGGGCGGCTTGCGCCGCTGACACATAAGCATGCTGGACGGCGTGACCACTGCTATCCGACCACCGACCACGTCCACGCGTACCAGATGATCGCCCCACACACGATGACGCCGACGCCGATAAGGAAGTTGTCGTACGCACCCGGGTACGGCAGGCCCATAAGGTTCAAGACCACCCAGGCGCCCGCCGCGACGATGCAGACCCACCGGATCGCCGGATACGGCACCACGAGAGACAGCACCATCATCAGAATCGGAGTCGACATCATCGCCGCGACACCGACCCACATCGGTTGAGACGCCGGGACGCCCGCCAGCTCACCCGCCGTGTAGTCCCCCGCAAAGATCCGAAGCACGTCCCCAAGCAGGAATACCAGCATCAGGGATCCCCACAGAGCCGACAGGATGACCCTCACATCGACCATCGTTCCCACGCCCCCTCCGGCAGAAGCGCTCATGCTGCGCTCGCTGCCACGGATACAACGACCTTCGCGCGCGCATGTCCCTCGTCCAGGTACTCGAAGGCGCGCGCGGTCTCACTCAGCAGATACGTCCTATCGATGACCGGCGTCACCGTGCCGGCCTCGATGAGCTCACTCAGCGCGAGCAGGCTCTGGGTGTCGGTGAGAGCCATGAAGACCCGACCCTGCTGCCGGACGAACATCGAGGAGATCGCCGCGGCGATCACCCAACTCATACCGGCGTGCCCGCTGCTCGGCAGCAGCAGCCCGTCGGGCTCGAGCACGCGCCTGGTGTCCGAGAGCGAGTGGCTGCCCACGTTGTCCAGAATCACGTCGTAGCGCGCGCTGCCTTTGGTGAAGTCTTCCTTTGTGTAGTCGATGACGTGGTCGGCGCCGAGCGAGCGGACCATCTCGACGTTGCCCGTGCTGCAGACCCCGGTCACCTCTGCACCGAGCGCCTTCGCGATCTGCACCGCGAAGGTCCCGACGCCACCCGACGCGCCGTTGATGAGCACCTTGTGTCCCGGGCGGACCTTGCCGTGGTCGCGGAGGGCCTGGAGTGCCGTACACGCGGACGTGGGCACCGCCGCCGCCTGCTCGAACGTCAGGTTGCGGGGCTTCGGCGCGATGGAGCCGACATCGGCGACCGCGAACTCGGCGCACGAGCCGTGGCACTCGCCGTAGACCTCGTCGCCCGGGCGGAACTCGGTCACTTTGCCGCCGACGGACTCGACGACCCCCGCGAACGAGATGCCGACGACGAAGCCGGGCTTGGGCTTGAGAAGCCCCATGTACAAGCGGATCGGGACCGGCTTGCCTCGCATGCCGAAGTACTCGCCCGCCGCGAGCGAGGTCGCCATCACGCGGACGAGCACCTGCCCGTCACCCGGTGCGGGCTTGTCGATCTGCCGGCACTCGATCACATCCGAGGAGCCGTAGCCGGTTTGGACGATCGCATTCATGACGCCATTCCTTTCTTCGGCCGCTCGCGCGACGCCGGCGGCGCCGAGCGCTGAGCGGGGGATCACTGGGATTCGAGCGAGCGCTGGAGACCGTCGAGGATGAGATCGAGACCGAACTCGAAAAGGCTCGTCTCGTCGTGCGGGTCCGTAGCGAAGTCGGCCGCGATGGTCAGCAGAGACGGGTACGCGTCGGGCGTGAGTTCCGCGAGCAGTTCCTCGGCGACGTCGAACGTCTCCACACCCTCAGGTAGTGCCAGACTAGATTGCTGGCGCTGGAAGCCGTGGATGTAGCTGTCGAGGATCAGGAACGCGTTGGCGGCCGCCCGCGGCGTGAAACCGGCCGCGAGCAGCGTTCCTAGGACACGGTCGGCATAGGCCAGCTGGGCCGGCCCGCTGTGCTCACGAGAGTCTATGACTCCGCTCGCCCATGGATGCCGCGAGAAGACGTCGCGCGCGGAGATCGCGCGCCGCCGCATGGCTTCTTTCCAGTCCGAGGACCCCGAGGGCACTTCGATCTCTGCCGCGACGAGATCCGTCATACCGTCGAGAAGGTCGCCTTTGCCCGCGACATGGTAGTAGAGCGAGCCCCCTTCGACGCCGAGCTTCCTCGCGAGCTCGCGCATGGTGAGCGCGTCGATGCCGCGCTCGTCCGCCAACTCGATCGCGGCGCGTAGCACGCGTTCGCGAGTCAGGGTGTCGCGCGGTTCACCACTGCGGGTCGCACGTGCGTTCATCATCGCTCCCTTGGACCTCGAATCTCGGCGTATGCGCCGGGATTCTAACGCTGTTAGAGTCCACTCTAACGCTGTTAGAATCAAGATGCAAGTGCAGATTCGCGGGAGTCTGGAGATTCGAGGATGTCCTAGTCGGCGGCGCGCGAGATCACGGTCACAATGGGCGTGAGGGCGTTGTGCCACACGAGCGTCCCTGGGGTCCGCCTATCCTGGACGGTCTCGAGGGGTCGCTGGAAGGAAGGTGAACCCGTCGTCGAGCTACGTCGCCGCGGGCGCCGACCGGTTCACGTCTCGACTCCGTGCGCCACACCCTCCGTCGAACGTGTTGCGCTTGAGCAGTGGCTCAGTGCTCTCATCACAATATCGCTCCTGGCGCTCTGCTCGAAGCGCCAGTTCGGCAATACGCCCTAGTTGGCATTGCCCCCTGCGCGCCTGAGCTTCACCGCGGGCCTCATGGCGATGGAGAACGCCAGTGCGGGGTAGAACACCGACTCCATCGACACAGATTCGTGCCATCCGAACCACTCGACCCTCATGTAGGTGAAGCCGATGAATCCGAAGAGGGGAAGCACGGTGCCAAGGCTGAGCGGCCAGTGGGGCCAGTGGTCCAGATCGTCAAGGCCTCGCATGCGCGAGAGCGCACTTCCGATTCCCCAAGAGATGAGCGCGCCGCAGACGATGAAGGCATACGAGGCCAATCCATGTAGTCCTACCACGACCATCGCCACCCATGAGGCTGCGAGCGAAATCGATGCGGTGAGCAAGCCAGCGAGGAACGGGGGATACCACGGTCGGGCGACTATCGCGGCACCCGAGCCTTCAATATCCTGCCCCACGTCTGCCACCAAAGCATGCCTGCCTTCTCGCCGACCGAGCCATCGCGTTCTGTCGAACGTGTTGCGCTTGAGCAGCGGCCCAGCGCCTTCATCACAATACCGCTCCTGGCCGTCTGCTCGAAGCGCTAGTTCGACAAGGACGCGATTGCACGACGCGCCGGCGGTGGTCTACATGCCGTTCAGCAGGATCATTGCGAGCCACGCTACGAAGATTCCACGCCGATGCGCCGCGACCCAGGCCCACAGGCCCGCTGATTCGAGCACCTCGGGTTCTTCAGCATCAAATGGTGCGTCGAGGAAGGCCAGCGCCAGATCGCGTTCTTGCTCAGGGACCCAGAGAGTGGTCGGTCGCTGGGATCCCAGTGGCCACCCACGAACGTAGAACCAGCCGCGCGAGTCACATTCGGACAGCGGATGGAACCCTGCGTCAGTAAGACATGCGAGAACGACCGAAACGAGTCCGTGTGCGGGCCACACATCGGTGAGCGGCACGTACCGGGAACTGGCCAAGCCTGTCTCGTCTCTGTCGAACGTGTTGCGCTTGAGCAGCGGCTCAGCGCTCTCATGAGTCTAGCGGTTCTGGCCGTCTGCTCGAAGCGCTAGTTAGATGCCAATGGACCGGTTCGACGTATGATTCGGACTGCCAGTATCAAGCGAGGCGGCGACAACCATGCACGAAGTGACCATCAGGCAGATCGAGCCCAGGGACTACCCGCTTCTAAGGGGGTTCCTCTACCTCGCTGTCCACCAGCGTGACCCCCTTCAGCCGATACCGCGCAGCGTCGTCGACGAGCCGGGCGTGAGGATATACGTCGACGCCTTTGGCCAATGCCCCGACGACTACGGGCTTGTCGCGGATGCGGACGGACGAGTGGTGGGCGTCGCATGGGCCCGCGTACTCGGGGGCGAACCGCGCGGATACGGCTATGTCGATGGTGCGACACCGGAGCTCGCGGTATCGCTTCTGCCGGAGTATCGCGGCCGAGGAATCGGGACGCGTCTGATGCGGGGTCTGTTCGGCCTACTGGCGACAGCCGGATACGCAAAGACCTCACTCAGCGTCGACCGTGACAATCCCGCGTCCAGGCTTTACACGAGACTCGGCTTCACGACCATTGGCGAGCAGGACGAGGACCTGCTGATGGTCCGAATGCTCACCGCTGAAGACGAGTGGTGCATCTAACGTGTTTCGGCTTGACCTGCAAACCGCAGGCCTCGCGCGGTCGCTACCCACACTACATTGCACGGCCAAGGTTTGTCAGGGTCGAAGCCGGGGTTAGACATGACGCCGTCGGGACACGCAGGATGACCATCCCTCATCGCGCACCGCTCTCGACTGCGAAATCAAAGCCGGGCTCAGGCGGATTCTCAACCATGAAACCTGCAACAAGCGACAGCACCTCTGACGCCGCGTGATCGGATACCCCTGCGCCAAACAGCATATAGGACCCGCCATCGACCCCGAGTGCGATCCGTGGAGCTGCAACGAGGCGGCGGGCGATGCGCGCACCACGACCTTTGGGCACAGGGAGCAGCCACGCGTCGAGGCACTGAGCTCGCGGAGAGAATCCGACTAGGGCGTCGCCACGCGTCACAGTCACGAAGCGTGAGTCAATCTCGAAGATCTCCCGCTTTGACCAAAGACCCCCCGCCGTGACTATCAGTACAAACAGGAACAGCTCGAGTGCGGCGACGAAGAGTGTGTCCGACCTGCTTACTCCGCCATCGATCAGTCGGACGATGAGGAGCGTCCCTAAGCCAAGGAACGCACAGACCACGCCAGCCAAGACGACTTGTCCGCCGGTGGTGAGTGGCAACTCGATGACGAGCCGAGGAGAGCCGCGTCTGATGTCACGGCGAGTGGGCATACCGCCCGTTGGGAGCGGAACGTTACGCCAGGGCACCGACAGCAGTTTCGGTCCGGATTCTGTGTGGGCGACTATCGGCCGAGAGGTGGTCTTCATGGCTCCCGTTACCTGCGTCAATGTCTAACGTGTTTGCGCTTAACCTGCGCGCCTGCAGCTTACTGCGCGAAGCGCGAAGGCGCTTCTGCGCGTCAGGTTGAAGCGCTTGTTAGACGCTCAGAACTTCCATCCCACTTCAGCCAAGAAGCCCTGAACGTTCGTCGACCTTACGCTGAAATGCTCACAAACATTCGGAAGCTTGGCGGCGTGCGGCTTCAGCACCTCTTCGGTGACCACACAGCCGCCCAAAACGGCGCCCCGGGCAACCAAGAACGGATCCGCGACCGGCAGGCCTTTCAGCCGCTGCTTCTCTCCGATCAGCTGCTGGAAATGAGGTACACGGAAGACATCGGCGACCACTTGCATCTCGGCAGACGAGGGGTCCGAGAAGAGCTCGCCGTGGCCACCAACCCAGAGATTCAGGTGCTCTGACGGGCTTTGAAGCTCAAGCTCCTTGGCCACCTCGCTACACGAAATCACTCTTCCATCTCGCACCAAGTCTTCAATGCTCATCCAAAACGACGGGAAGGCTTCTGGGTAGTAGTTGCCAAATACCCTGAATGAGTTGGTGTCAAAGACGTAGATCGAGGACATCAGATTCTGCTCGCCACCTTGTCCTCAAGCTTGGCAATGTTCCGCGCCTTGACGCCGAGGTGCTCCGAGAGATCTGCAACGCTGATGACCCCGGCCCTGTAGCGCGAGAAGGCGAGCCGTAGGTAAGCATCCCCAAGGTAGGCAGCCTGCGTGTTGTAGTAATTGCCTCCGTCACCACCCGGCGGACGGTTCAACGATGCGGCGGCCCACTCGCTAACGCACTTGCGATACGTATCGGCATCCACGAGCCCCTTGTCAGCGATTCGTCGAAGAATGACTTCACGGCTAACGTTGAATCGTGCCGCGATTGGGGCGATCGAGGTGAGTGGATCACTCGGATTAACGGCGTTCCACGGAAAGGCGGCTTCAGGCACTAGGAACTCAGCTGCGAACCTGTTGCATGCAACCTCTACGGATTGGCTTGCGCCGGACATGTGGTCAACGAAACGACCATCCACCGTGGTTATGCTGTTAACGCCGAAGAGTATGTGTGCTACCTCGTGGAATAGCGTGAACACCTGGCGGGTGAAGGCATTGCTGTTGTTGACCATGATGATCGGAAACTCGTCATCGGTCAGACAGAATCCAGAGATTTCACGCTGTTTGAATGACCTCTTGAAGACGTACACACCTGCATCTTCGATGCGGGCTCTCCAGCCGGCCATCGCGTTCTCCGAGCTGCCCCATGCTCTTTGTTGATCCAACGAGACGCCGAGGTACTTACGGAGCTCGATCGCTGCGGCCACTATGTCCGATGAAGCAGATAGCCTCATATCGCGCCAGAGCTTGCGTGACGACGGGTTCGCGCTTCCAGTCAGCTCACGCAGTGACTCTTGATAGGATCGCCCAAGCCGAACCGCATACCGCGTATCAGCCTGCAGGTCCTGAATATCGAAGTCTGGAAGAGTGCGGAACTCCTCCTGGGTTGGTGGCTCTTCAGGCGGCTCAGGGAAGAAGAAGAGCGCGACCGGACGGTGGAAGAGGCCGTCTGCGAGTCTTTCGAGCTGTTTGAAGGTTGGCCAAGCCTCGCCTGCCTCCCAGGCAGCGACATCCGCCGGGTCTTTTGAGATGTACTCTGCAACATCGGACAGCGAGAGACCTGCCCGCTCACGAGCCCATGTGAGCAGATGCGGTGTGACGGATGTTGCTCGTTCACTCATTCGTGCCAATCTACCATCTGCCACTGACTCGTACGGTAATGCGTCTAACGTGTTGCGCTTGAGCAGCGGCCCAGCGCTTCCATCACAATACCGCTCATGGCCGTCTGCTCGAAGCGCTAGTTCGACGCGGGCGGCCACCGAAGACCCAAATGAAACCCCGTCCGACGGCAATGAATACGGCGAGCGACCACATGACGATTGGCGCGACCACGATGCCGAGGAACCGCGAGGGCGCGGGAGCTGGGACGAATCGCTCCTCTGGGATGAGGCGAGAGAATTCAGCCTTGAGCCAAGCGGCCATCTGGCCGAGGTCGTCGGAGTTCACGGTCACGGACGCACGATTCCCATCGACCTGCACGTCGACTTGCACAGCGCCTCCGGTAGCTGGGCGCGCCTCGACAACGAGGCCCGGCTCCATGGATCCGATTGCTCCGTCAGTGGTGATAGGTACCTCCGCCCACGCGCGAAGCATCCGCCACATGTGGAGAAGGTCGTCGGAGTACGCTCCGGTGAACTCAGCGACCGTCCACGACGCCTCACCGGAGGCCTCGATTCCGAATACGACGAACCCGCCGGTACCCTCTTGAGGTCGCTCAGGGAACTCCCAACCGCGCAGCACGAACGTCACGGTCTGACGCTCATCTGCGAGGGAGAACCGATTTGCCTCCTGTGCGGCCATCAACCCTCCCTCTGCGATGACCTGCGGACCCGCTGAACGAGTAGCCTCCGTCGAACGTGTTGCGCTTGAGCAGCGGCTCAGCGCTTTCATGAGTCTAGCGGTTCTGGCCGTCTGCTCGAAGCGCTAGTTCGACAACGATCAGCCGGACGCGGATTCCGTAGCTGACGCCTCACGATGCATCGCGATGAACTTATCGACGTCACGGCGAAGGCGCTGTAACTCAAGCCGGATCAACTCGTACTGCTCAAGCTCGTCTGGAGTGAGACGTTGCTCCGGCTGTCGCGCCGCGTAGCCGTACACGGCGACGTACTCACGAATCCGATCCAGTCTCGCTTCGAGATCCAACACGCCACGAGAGCGCGGTGACCCCGCTGAGTCCCCGAGGGCCCAGTCATCGAACGGGAGATGTCGCTTGGAATCGTCGCACTGTGCGCAAGCGGGGACCATGTTTCCCAGTACGGTGTCCCCGCCCTGCGACACGGCCACCAGATGGTCCCAACGCTGGATTGGCGTTGCCCCGCAGAATGCGCATTCGCCGCCGAAGAACTCCGCGGCGACTACCTTCTCCGGCGCGCCAAACTTGCGATCGGCAATGCAGTCGCGAAGAGAGCGCTCGACGATTGAGAACGAGAATCCAGGCGTGGTGCGCTGTGGAGTCGGGGGTAGACTCACTGCGAAGCTCACCGCCCTTCATCGTTTGTCGAACGTTTCTGCGTTTGACCCGTGAACCGCAGGCCTCGCGCGCTGTCACGACCCACGATACCTCACACGGCCAAGGTTCATCGGGTCGAAACGCCTGTTAGAAGCCACGCTAGAGCTTCTTCTTGAACCCCGTCCAACGGGACTCGAAGCCGGCCGACTCATACAGCGCGGACGCATCCGCGCGGACAGACTCAGTGAGTAGAATCATCTGGTTGCAGTCATGCTCACGAGCGAAACGCTCCAACTCGCCGAGGAGCGCGGTCGCTATCCCCTGCCGACGACACGCGGGGTCGACTACGACGTCCTCGATCACAAGATAGGAGTCGGAGCCCCCATACAATCCGTGGCAGACGACCCCCGTCGCGGTGCCTACGCACACGCCATCGAGGCGCGCCGCCAGAAGTGCATGATCGCGATCGGCCTCCAGTCGCGTGAGCGTCTCGGCCATAGCAGGTACGTCCGAAGCCTCGCCCCAGAAGTGCATGTGGAGCCGGGCGATGGCATCCAGGTCGGATTCTCGAACGCGCCCGATCTCCATGAGCCTCCCCTGTGTGCTTCTAACGTGTTGCGCTTGAGCAGCGGCTCAGCGCCTTCATCACAATACCGCTCCTGGCCGTCTGCTCGAAGCGCTAGTTAGGTACACGCTCTCAGTCCGCGAGCCTCTCGATACACGCGATTATGGCAGCCGTGGGCTGCGCGACGCGATTGTGAAACACGGCTGACCTCACCTCAACGACACGCCATCCCGTGTTCTCATTGAACCGGGCGCGGATCTCATCCTCCGTGATCGCTCGCGGTACGTTGTCGATCGGGAACTCGATCGCGAACTCGTGAAGATAGTAGCGACCGCCGGGCGCAATCGCTTCGCGAAGGTCTGCGACGAAGCGGTCGGTCTCCTCCGGGTCGAGCAGGTGGATGAACCCCGAATCGAGCACGGTGCCGAATTCCACCCCGAGAGCGGACGGACGAGTAGCGTCCCCGACCTCGAAGCGCAGTCGCGCGCCCACTTCCGGCGGCAGAACGGCTGCCTTCTCGCGCGCTTGGTCAACAGCCGCCTGTACGAACTCGAGCCCGACGACTTCATGACCCGCCAGAGCCAGACTGATGGCCAGATCGCCGGTGGCAGAGCCGAGGTCGAGCACCGGATTCGCGGGTGGATGGTCCTCAAGCATACGAGCCATGTCCGGCTGCGGACCGCCAACTTCCCATGGGGCGACATCTGAGTACACCTGGCCGAAGAAGGCGTGAGGATCGTCACCGAAGCGCCCCAAAACGACTCCCTTTGAAGTAGTTGTGCCTAACGTGTTGCGCTTGAGCAGGCGCTCAGCGCTTTCATCACAATACCGCTCCTGGCGCTCTGCTCGAAGCGCTTGTTAGATGGACCCAGCATGCACACGCTCAGATGAGTTCCCCTGGAAGATAGAGCGGTGGAGGTGTGGTGCAGGTCAAGCCGCATTCCTCTTCGAGGAACTCGATTATGGCGCTTGCCACGAGTCCCTTCCCCGAAGGCAGGAAGTAGCTGACCTCCTCTGTAGGGGCCCCGTCTACACCATCGACTCTGAGAACCTGAGCCGGTGCGAGCTGTTGCTCAATGTTGGCAACCAACATCGCGACAACGTGAAGTCCGCGATCGCGCACAACCGGCGCCCCGCTCGCACCCTGTAGCGCGGGGAACGATAGCTCGCAACTCGGCGTCGGCCGAGCCTCAGGAAAGTCGCTTGTGTACCAGCACATCACATTGCCCACGTGATTGCGCGGCCTGAGTTTCGCAATCCGCTTGCCTGTCTCACGGTCCAAGCGGAAGTGGTTACCGCTGTACTCGCGGCACGTCACCTGCTCGTTCATTGGAATCTCGCTTGGATCGAGGAAGAGCGGGAGCACGCCCGGGACGTCGCCGAGTGGGAGTGCGGCGACATCGTATCGCTGTGACAGGGTCGCCTCAGTTCCGGCGCGGTTAATGTCGACGCCATCGTCAGTCTGGAAGTACACGTAGTATTTCTCGCCGGCGCCAAGCGGATTGTCTGCAATCACATGTCTAGCGGTGATGAGAACGGGCCTAGTAGTCGCCGCCACGAACCCGGTGCCGAGGAACGCGGCGACTTCGCCGTCCGCTCCGAGCTTCATGACTGGAGCTACCATGCTGCTCCATGCGGCTGTCGTTAGCGGTTCTCCCTGCAACCCCGAACCCCCAGGTTCCATCTAACGTGTTGCGCTTGAGCAGCGGCCCAGCGCTTTCATCACAATACCGCTCTTGGCCGTCTGCTCGAAGCGCTAGTTAGAACGGGGCCGCAGCTAGCTGGCGAGTCCGCGTTCAGTCGCTTCGACAAGTCCCTCGAGGAAGCGGACCGCCTTTTCGAGGTCATCCCGCTTCACAGGGTGAGGTGCTGGTGGACAGCCAACCACTGGCGGATTGGAGCGATGAACGACGTCGCCTCGCGTCGAGATCAGCTTGTCGAGGGTCTTCTTGGCGTCAGCCGACTTGTAGTTCGCCCATTCCCAGGTCGCGGTCACGTCATGCTCAAGGAACTCGTGGTAGAGCTTCCGAACCCTATCGGACGTCGGATTATGCAGCCGACGAAGCTCCTCCTGAAGATGTGCATGAACGAACTTACCGGCGTAGCTGCCCTCGATGACCTTCAGGCGGGCGGTGACTTCCTCAAGAACACGATCCTCGACGTAGGTCTCCCAAGCTGTGAGAGCCATGATGAGACCGGCACGTTTCAAGACCTCGCCGTCGGCCGGCGATGACTTCTGCAGGCCGTCGAAGTAGGTGAGTAGCGCCTTGGCATCACCGATCGAGCTCTGAAAGGCATCGCTAGCCTTGGACATGTTCCCCCTCGTTCTAACGTGTTTGCGCTTCACCTGCAAGATGAGGCCGTTATTGCCTCGTCTTGTCGAGCGTAGCTCGCGGGCCTCATCTTGTCAGTGTGGAAGCGCGTGTTAGCCGGGTCGCAACTACAAAGCGGAAATCGTCAGTGTGACAGTCGCGTACTCGCCCGCGCGGACCGCAACGGTCACCGGCTCACCGATTTCGATGCCCTCAGCGCTCACTTGAACAAGTGTGTAGGTGCCCGATGGAAGATCGACCTTGAAGACTCCGGACTCGTCAGCCGTGCACGTCGTCACAAGTTCACCTGACACCTCGCCCTCGTGAATCTCGATATCGCCTGCGTAGGGTCGTCCTTGCGAGGCGGTCTCAGTGTCGGCGAAACCTCCGCCTCCACCCAGCATCAGGGACACGCCTTCGATTCCCGAGGGCTCCGGTGCGTTTGCGGGTTCAGGCTCGCCCGATGAGGTGCAGGCTGTGAGCATCAGCGCTGCAAGCACGAGCGCTGTGGCGAAGAGGGCCACTCTATGCTTGCTAGTCATCGGAGGATTCCCTTCGACTCCGGCTAACGTGTTGCGCTTGAGCAGCGGCTCAGCGCTTCCACGAGTCTAGCGCTCCTGGCCGTCTGCTCGAAGCGCTTGTTCGACCGATGTGATCTCGCACGCACTACTCGCCCCGGACAACCAGGGCTTCAAGTCGTTCGCGAGTGTCTTGGCCCGCCTCCATGTCCACGGCTAGGCTGCCGCCAGTGATGGGCTCAAGAATCGTTGCACTCGTAACGACCTCGCCATCCGCTATCAGCACCATTGGCTCGCCGACATGAGCCGTCGTCCATGACTCGACCTCTGAGGCGCTCTCATCATCGAGGGTCATCCAGAGCTGAGTGGACTGCTGTTCGATCACCAGGACCCACTGGATCGAGGTCACACCGCTCCCGGTCGAGAATACGGTGTAGTCCTCTGGGGCGAGTTGGGTCCCCGCGGATACCTCATCGCCCGTGAGATCGACGAGCCCGGCGAACTCCAGCCGGGGCATCGAGGCCTTGATCGGTTCGCTCTCGGGCTGGAACTGGCTTGGGTCGAGGCCATAGGCGGCCTCGGTGTCGTCTGCAGTAGGAGTAGATCCGCATCCTGATGCGAGTGCACTTGCGGCAAGCACGCAGGCGATGGCGAGCATTACTGCCAGGCGTTTCATGAGCCCTCATTCGGTCGAACGTGTTGCGCTTGAGCAGCGGCTCAGCGCTCCCATCACAATACCGCTCCTGGCCGTCTGCTCGAAGCGCTAGTTCGACAAGACGCCCTAGTTGACATTGCCCCCCGCGCGTCTGAACTTCACCGCGGGTCTCATGGCGATTGAGAATGCCAGTGCGGGATAGAACACCGACTCCATCGGCACAGATTCGTGCCATCCGAACCACTCGACCCTCATGTAGGTGAAGCCGATGAATCCGAAGAGGGGAAGCACGGTGCCAAGGCTGAGCGGCCAGTGGGGCCAGTGGTCCAGATCGTCAAGGCCTCGCATGCGCGAGAGCGCACTTCCGATTCCCCAAGAGATGAGCGCGCCGCAGACGATGAAGGCATACGAGGCCAATCCATGTAGTCCTACCACGACCATCGCCACCCATGAGGCTGCGAGCGAAATCGATGCGGTGAGCAAGCCAGCGAGGAACGGGGGATACCACGGTCGGGCAACTATCGCGGCACCCGAGCCTTCGATATCCTGCCCCACGTCTGCCACCAAAGCATGCCTGCCTTCTCGCCGAGGGAGCCATCGCGTTCTGTCGAACGTGTTGCGCTTGAGCAGCGGCTCAGCGCTTTCATGAGTCTAGCGGTTCTGGCCGTCTGCTCGAAGCGCTAGTTCGACAACGATCAGCCGGACGCGGATTCCGTAGCTGACGCCTCACGATGCATCGCGATGAACTTATCGACGTCACGGCGAAGGCGCTGTAACTCAAGCCGGATCAACTCGTACTGCTCAAGCTCGTCTGGAGTGAGACGTTGCTCCGGCTGTCGCGCCGCGTAGCCGTACACGGCGACGTACTCACGAATCCGATCCAGTCTCGCTTCGAGATCCAACACGCCACGAGAGCGCGGTGACCCCGCTGAGTCCCCGAGGGCCCAGTCATCGAACGGGAGATGTCGCTTGGAATCGTCGCACTGTGCGCAAGCGGGGACCATGTTTCCCAGTACGGTGTCCCCGCCCTGCGACACGGCCACCAGATGGTCCCAACGCTGGATTGGCGTTGCCCCGCAGAATGCGCATTCGCCGCCGAAGAACTCCGCGGCGACTACCTTCTCCGGCGCGCCAAACTTGCGATCGGCAATGCAGTCGCGAAGAGAGCGCTCGACGATTGAGAACGAGAATCCAGGCGTGGTGCGCTGTGGAGTCGGGGGTAGACTCACTGCGAAGCTCACCGCCCTTCATCGTTTGTCGAACGTGTTGCGCTTGAGCAGCGGCTCAGCGCTCTCATGAGTCTAGCGCTCCTGGCCGTCTGCTCGAAGCGCTAGTTAGACACTTTCTGGGAATAGCAGCTCACGGCATTCGACGCAGCGTGCGTTGGCCCTGTCCACGTAGTCGTCGGGGTCGAACCCGGCTCCACAACTTGGGCAATTGGACGAGGGCGAGGCAGCGACAGCGACGGGCCGCGCACCGAACCACAGGCGCTCAGCCAGCCATTGCGAGCGCACAAGGAAGACGGCGCCGACCACTGCTTCGATGATGCCGATCAGCGCGCTTGCGACCATGGACCAGTACTCACCGGTTTCTTGGGTGAGCTCCATGTCATAGGAACGCTCTAGAGCCACTTGGGTTGCCCACGAACTCACAGAACTGACCAGCCGAGGAACTGAGCCGACAAGCAGTATCAGTCCAAAGACGATCACCGCGACTCGGAGCATTGTCACTCCGTCGATGGCGAAATCGACCTCTGTGTCATCGAGAAGCCGGTCAGCGAGCCGATGGCGCTTGGCTAGCAGGACGAATCCGAACGCAAGTGAGAGGACAACACTCGCCACAAGCCCAACGACCGTGAGGACATTCTCGATGGCCGGTTCGGTGAGGGCAACAAACGCCCAGGCATTGCCCGCCAGGGTCGTGATCGCCTGCGCGATCGCAGTCAGACCGACGAACACGATCGCCACTACCCCGAGTCGCCGCAATTGTCCCCCAAAGGTGTCTAACGTGTTGCGCTTGAGCAGCGGCTCAGCGCTCTCATGAGTCTAGCGGTTCTGGCCGTCTGCTCGAAGCGCTAGTTAGGACTCAGACGACGCCGAATCACGCAAGACGCGACGCCGCAGCATCGCGGTAGCGCTAGCGATTCCTAGTTCAGCAAACGCACCGCCCAGCGCGATGGTCATCAGTACCGAGATGGGCTTTGAAGCCCAGACTGTCAGCCCGCCGAATTGAGGCGCAACATACCGGATTAGGCCGAGCGCAACGGCGAACAGCCAAGGAAGGGCCTGCGGAACGTCATCCGACTTCCACAGCAGCCGAACAACCGCACCGAACGCGAACGGGCCGATTCCGGTTACCACTACGATCGCGAGAATCATCAGGTGTTCTGCAACCCCAAGACCCGCGCCAGCATCAAGCACGATGACGAGGAAGGCAGCGCCTGCGATCAGACTCGCTACTGCCACACGTGTCATGCGCTCCCCTTGGTAGTCCTAACGTGTTGCGCTTGAGCAGCGGCCCAGCGCCTCCATCACAATACCGCTCCTGGCCGTCTGCTCGAAGCGCCAGTTAGGTAGGCGCCGTCAACCGCTCAGCATTCAGTGCAGTTCGGCCTCTGCCACTCGCCCGCCCAAGAAGCGTAAGTCGAGTTCCCCGACACCGTGAGTGGCCTCCACCGAGAATCCGATTCGGTACTCGTCCCCCGGAGCTAGGTCCGCCGGTATCGCAGATGAGTCAGGTGGACCAAGCAACTCGAAGACCTGCTCGGGCGTCATGGAACTGACCAGACTCCTGTCGATGACCTCCTGCGCCAGATCGCGCGAATGCGGCATTGACTGCTTCCAGCGAACAGAATCAAAACGATACGGCTGCTCTTGGGGCCGTGGCGGTGAGCCGGGTGAACATGCAAGCAGTACCAGGGAGCTGAGGCCAAGCAGGAGTAGTAGGCGCAAATCCAGTCCAAACAAGTGGCCTCGCATCACCCGAATGCCCCCCGTCGATCTACGCCCTACCTAACGTGTTGCGCTTGAGCAGCGGCTCAGCGCTTTCATGAGTCTAGCGGTTCTGGCCGTCTGCTCGAAGAGCTAGTTGGGCAAGCCAGCGATGGCCCATCACAGACCCGGAAACAGCAGTACCGCCATCGCAACCAAGGGGGCCAGGAGCAGCGAAGGAACTGACAATAGAAGCGCACGCCGACTGGCCTTCGCCCGGTCGAGACCGCGCTGCGTGAACACTGAGAAGTAGAGCGCCCACGCGCCGATTGTGAAGAATGGGATCCAGAAGACGAACATCGTGATTGGGTTCCAGTCCGGAGTCACGATGGTGGCCACGATCATGCCACTGACGAGCGCGACCGGGCATAACGCCCATCCCATGGGAACCGCGGTCGCCGGGTGCCAGGCCCCTGTGACGAGGCGATAGACTACGAAGACCCCGCCAATCAGGAGTCCCGCGTATGCGACGACCGGCAAGACCGTGTAAGCCATAGCTGGCCAACTGCTGAAGTCCATCTAGCTCCCATTCATGGCTTGCGCTCAGGCGTGAGGCTGCTGGATCCCGCGATTGCCCGCCGCCACATCGGTCTGCCCAACGTGTTGCGCTTGAGCAGCGGCTCAGCGCTTTCATCACAATACCGCTCCTGGCCGTCTGCTCGAAGCGCTAGTTAGAACCCCACGACAGCTAAGGACGGTCACCCCAGTACCGGGGTCGTTGCCTGTGATGCGCGATGGCTGAAACGTGCACGGTAGCGTCATCGAACCAGTACATGATGGAGTATGGGAATCGACTGATGACGCGCTTGCGCGTCTCGCCCAGTTCGATCGGGAACGCGGCCGGCGTGTCTGCCACGACAATGAGTGCGGCTTCGACTGCGTCGAGGAACTCAGTACCCAAACCAGGGCGCTCTAGGTCGTAGAAGTCTGCCGCCTCGTTGAGCTCAAGAGAGGCGGTGGGCTCGAACGCAACCGAGTGGCTCATGCGCGAGCTGCCCGCGCTCTTGCGAAGACCTCATCCATCGGGACCGGAGTCACGTTGCCGGACTGAACCTCGACCCGGCGGCGCTCAGCCTCTTCAAGCCAGAGGCGCTCGACTTCCGACTCAGGTAGGTCATCAAGACTCTCGAGCAGCTCGCGGGCGAGATCAGCACGACCCGATGGGTCGAGCCGCAGTGCCTCGCGCTTCAATTCTTCGATGGTCATCGCAGTTCACCTCACAGGGGGTTCGATGCTCACGAGAACATCATACCGCCGATGACTGACATCGTGACTTGTCGTGGTGGTTCTAACGTGTTGCGCTTGAGCAGCGGCTCAGCGCTTTCATGAGTCTAGCGCTCCTGGCCGTCTGCTCGAAGCGCTAGTTAGACCCCCCCCCACGACTCCCGCAACGCGGCAAGGTCTCTCGACTCGCCGAAGTAGTGGATGTCCCCTACGAGCGCGTCCTCCGGCCAGACCCCACTTCTGGCAACGCCTTCGAGCACGGCGAGACGTCCGGAACTGACGAACAAGATCGCCTCCCCGCCAGCATCATCATCGTCACGATCGAACCATACATCGCCGATGTGCAACTCTGCAGGCACGACAGCCTGGAGGTCTTGCGGGACGTGGAACGTCGTGAAGAATCCCGAGCGGGTGTACTCACGATCAACGACGATTGCCTGATCGTACTGGGCACGGAGGGCCGCCAGGATAGGGTCATCACCCGAGAGCAGACAACGCATCAGCTTGTCCTCGTGAGGAAGCAGATCCATGGGTCCCTACCTCGCGGCGAATGCAGTCAGTGGGTCTAACGTGTTGCGCTTGAGCAGCGGCTCAGCGCTCTCATGAGTCTAGCGCTCCTGGCCGTCTGCTCGAAGCGCTAGTTAGCGGGCGGTTGTGTAGCACAAGTATGCTACAATCCATGCAACCCATCTACGGAGGCTCAAAGATGACCCAGGGAGTGAAACTGCGGCGCGCCGGCGGCTCCATCGCCGCCACGCTGCCCAAGGACATGGCAGACAGGCTCAAGCTCGAGGCCGGCGACACGGTGATCGCCATCGAGACGGAGCGCGGGATCCTGCTCACCCCCTACGATCCTGACACCGAAGAAGCGCTCGCGATCGCATCAAGCGTGGCCCGCACGTACCGCAACGCATTGCGCGAACTGGCCAAGTAGCCCATGGCTCACAGCAAACAAGAACCGCGCTGGGTCACGCGGGTGGTCATCGACGCAGTGCACACCGACATGCTGCTCACCCATGGAGGGCTGCCGGGACTGCGAGACGAGGACCTGCTCGAATCCGCACTCGCTCGCCCACGCCAGAAGCTGGCGCATGAACCGTCGACGGACTTGGCCGGGCTTGCTGCAGCGTACGGGTTCGGGCTGTCGAGCAATCATCCCTACGTCGACGGCAACAAACGTGTGGCCTTCGTGGCGATGGCGGTGTTCCTGGGACTCAACGGTCTCGAGTTCACCGCCGAGGAGTCCGAAGTAGTGACCACGATGGTCGCTCTGGCCTCCGGGACACTCGATGAGCCGACACTCGCGGACTGGATCCGCTCGCACAGCGCGAAACGCGTCTAGGCGTCCCGCTAACGTGTTGCGCTTGAGCAGCGGCTCAGCGCTCTCATGAGTCTAGCGCTCCTGGCCGTCTGCTCGAAGCGCTAGTTAGGCCGATCTACCACAAGCGAAAGGAAGGGACAGCCGTCGACTCCCCGCTAAGCGGAAGCTGCAACACAACATCGCGGGCTGTCTCTGGAACAGCGAACTCCATACGCTCCTCGATGAGCGGGCTATCGCCACCGCTACGTGCGCGCTCCCCGACCTCGACCCGTTCGCCGTCAGCCAAGACCACCGGTGAGGTGAACAGACCACCGGCCTCGAAGTATCGTCGGGCCGGATCGTCCACCTGCACTGTGATGTCGACGAACCGGCTGCCTTCTGGTGCGGCTTCTCCCGGACGGTTTGAGAGCCCGTAGACGAATGAGCCGGCCGTTGCGGTTGCTTCGAGCACTTGAACATCAGTGACCATGATGGTGACGTCACCGAGGTGAACCGCCACGTCGGCGGAGTAGGGGCCAAGTATCATCGGGCCGTCCGGCGCTTCCGAGCCTTCGCTCCCGCTGCTACGGGTACAGGCTACGGTACCTATGAGCAAGAGACAGACGAGAACCGTCGCAGTCAGAGCACGCGTTCGGCGATACATGGGCACTCCATTCGGCCTAACGTGTCTGCGCTTAACCTGTGAACCGCAGGCCTCGCGCGCTGTCGCTACTCACGATACCTGACACGGCCAAGGTTCATCAGGTTGAAGCGCGTGTTAGGCTGCCTCACCCGCCGAGCGAGAACACCTCGACAGTGCGGAAGGGATCGCGCTCAAGATCCAAGAGCACGAGTTCGACAATGCGACCCGACACAGGACTCCAGGATGCGAGTAGACCATCTGCCAACCTCGCGGCTTCCTCCGGGTCCTCGCTGACAGCCAGTGTTACGTGCGGGACATACTCGACATCGTGGCGAAGTTGATCCGCGAGCATCCCGGAGTACAGCCGATCGTGCATCTTCTCGATAGAGGGACGGCCGCCGACAGCCTCGAGGAGCACGTAGCTTCTGCCGTCGATACCGGTCGACACATCGATGTCAGCAAGTGTGACGTCCACGGGTGCACTCGAAGCCGCGACCAGGCGAATCTCAGCCGCCAAAGAAGCGGCATCGGCATCCGCCGGGAAGACCATCGTGAGGTGCGCCTGGATACGCTGCGCCATTGGGTCGTGACGGGCACGAAAGGACTCGACTGCAGCGAGGGCTTCCGGATCCAACTGTGGGAATGCGACAACCGCAAGTCTCATCCAGCCCACCCTTTGCCAGCCTAACGTGTTTGGCATGAGCAGACGCCCTATGCCTTACAGGTCAGTCTACCTCCTGGCGTTCTGCTCGATGCCATTGTTAGGCGTGAACGCGCTGCGCCCGGGGTGAGCGGATCAACCTCCAGATGTGGAACGCGCCTTCAAGGGTGACGAACACGACGATGGACGAGATGAACAGATCAACTGCGAGTGTGACCGCCGTCCCCGTTCGGACAGCTAGTGCGAGTCCCACGAACAGGGCCATGAAGATGAGGGGAAACCACAATGACGGCAACGGGCGCAACCGTCGACTTCCCCACTGCGTCATGGTGATGTGGCTGACCGCCGCAAGGGCGGCGCCGACAAGCCACGCCGGGATGCGCGCCGCCGCGTCCGGCTGCGCTGCGGGGATCGTCACGAGCAGGTACCCGCCCGCTCCCGTGAACAGGAACGCTCCGATCCAGTCCATGAAGTCGCGAGGCCTCAGTACCGTGCGCGCTGGCAGCAGGTCAACGACGGAAGGAGCCGATTGACCGGATCCTTCACCGGCGGTACGTGGAGCACCAATGAGCATTGCCAGCCAAATCAGGATTGCGGCGAGTGAGCCGAGAACGAATGCGGCGATGTCTGGGCCAAGTGCTGTCATGAATCGCGCGAGGACCGGTCCCAGCATGATTGAGAGAAGCATGTACATTCGTGCGCGCGGCGTGATACTGGCGGTACGTCGGTCCATCATGCGCCAAACCCACAGACCGAACGCGCAGAGCGCGAGTCCCGCGAACCACGACGGCCTCATTCCCGCAAAGGCCGAGGAGTCCGGTCGCGGAGTGATGAGGACGTCCAAGAGAAGGACGAGGACGAACATGGCGCTCACACCGACTCGATAGCCGGGCGAAGGCACGGTCTGAACGACGTCACTCGCGGCTCCCCCCGAGGGGCGCCCCGTCGCATCGGGCCCCTCCTCCTGGGAGAAGAAGTCCTCGACACGCTCTGAATCGCTTCGCGGATCGCCCCCCAAGTCACTCGCCCTTCTACGCCTAACGTGTTGCGCTTGAGCAGCGGCTCAGCGCTCTCATGAGTCTAGCGCTCCTGGCCGTCTGCTCGAAGCGCTAGTTCGACATCAGACGCGGACTCACGACCGGGCACCACGATCCTGCTCCGAATAGCCGTCGCCACATCGAGCAGTGGCCCGTCATCAGCCCCATGGGACTTGGCGAAAGCATCGAGTGCGGCGTTCATCTCCAACCGCTCTTCCGAATACGAGAGCCAGTTGCCCGCTCCGGCCAGCAAGACCATGCCGAGTCCGAGCCAGGCAAGGCCCGAGCCTTCCCCAAAGAACGTCGCCGCGAACACAACCCCGAACAAAGCGAGGCCGATCATCATTGCTCGTGCCAGTCCCAGCAACGGGATCATAAGCCCAAAACGACCACCGAATGCGGCATTGGCTTGCGCACGGAAGATGTAGTCACCGTCTTCGACAACAAGCTCGCGCAACTTCAATACCGCAGGGAGGCGCGAGTCAAGCCAGACAACGTAGTACACGAACGTTGCAGCACACACGAGAATCATCCACGGAGGTACCTGCGGAATGGGTTCGCCCCTGAGTGTCTCCATGAACCAGCCGGCGTATATGAAGAGACAGGGAACGCCTGCCGATGCGAAAGTGTTCAGGAGCGCGTAGAACGCCACCGACGTCTTGTGGAGCTCGGTATTCCACCAGCGTGGTGATGCCACGAATCCCCCTTGAGCGACCACAGCATGTCGAACGTGTTAGGCATGAGCGGCGGTCAAGACCGCTCAGGTTGATACTACCTGACGCCGTCCGCTCGATGCCTTTGTTCGATGGCTGGCGTCGACCCTGTGCGCACCTCGCATCAGGCTCCGCCTGACAACGCAAGCACTTCGGAGTCGACCAGGTCCGGCGCGACATACCGACAGAACTGCCGCGCCAGTTCTGCCTCCATCCGAGGACGAAGCAGTCCGAGCGCCACGTTCTCCGATTGACCGTCCGAGAGGTCAACGACGATGAATCGCGCATGCTCGACCTGCAAGAACCTCACTCGCCTGACCCGCTGCCACTCTATCTCCCGGGTCCGTCCGTTGATTGGGTCGCTCTCCGCCCAGCGGTGATCGTCGAACTGCCACCGGTTGCCGCGATGCGGCGCCGAGAAGCTGAGATACCCGAGTCCTCCGAAGGTGATGGCCACCACCGAGAAGAGGGCGCGGCCGATCGCGGAGTCGACTACGAACAGAACGGCCACGGAACACAGCGTGAACAGGACGCTGATGACCCCGAGGAACACAGCGAACGACCGCATGGGAGTGACATCGTACGGACCCTCGACGACAACGCCTGCCTCAGACGACACGGCCTCAGATGCTGTCTGCATGCAAAGCCCCCTGTCGTCCATCGAACGTGTTGCGCTTGAGCAGCGGCTCAGCGCTCTCATGAGTCTAGCGGTTCTGGCCGTCTGCTCGAAGCGCTAGTTAGAAAGCACGGCAGGCCTACTGATCCGTAGCAGTACCAACGCCGAACCCCAACAGGCGACCGTCCCGACGACAATCGGGATGGGGTTCCAGTCCGGGGGTGCGACGATTGTCCATTGCCAGCAGGAGAAAGCGACGAACGCAGCGAGCGAGAAGCGGGTGGCTGGGTTCAGCGCATGGCCGGTTCTACACCACCACGCAGTCCAGGCGAGCGCAGCGAACGCGGCTGCAGCAGAGGCGACATACATGATCAGACTGATCGACGTCGCGTCCTGAGCGAGCGAGATGAAGCCGATGGCGGTGGCCTGTCCCAATAGGCCGAAGACCACGTAATAGCCGACCAAGAGCGCGAGTGACCTGACGAACTCAAAGACCCGGTTCACCAATGCCCTCCTGTGGCTTTCTAACGTGTTGCGCTTGAGCAGCGGCTCAGCGCTTTCATGAGTCTAGCGGTTCTAGCCGTCTGCTCGAAGCGCTAGTTCGGCAGCAGCCGACGACTCACTTGACCGTCAAGGCGATCGGCGGCGTTGTCACAGCGTACTCATCGAACTGGTCCGCAGTCAGGGTGTTGCCCGTCAAGCCCGGCTTGCCGAGGCTGAATCGGGCAACTCCGACAACCTCATACGTACCTGGGCGGTCCAAGGTGAACACGGAGCGGCGCGTGAACACGGTCCCCGCCCCGATAGGCTCGATCACGGGGCCGCCGCCTCGCAACTGAGAGAGCGTCTCACCATTGTCGTAGACAGTGGTCCCGTCGCTGTCTCGAACGACGACGTTGACGACGTCCCAGTACTTCCCGCCATGCAGCAAGCGCGTCTGAGTCGAGTCGACGCTAACCCACGTCACAACGGCGAAGGTCGCATCGCGAGAGCCGCTACTCGAGTCGAGCACGCCCAGACCGACGGCGGCAGGACCGGTCGAAGTCGTGACGGCGGATGCGATGGTCTGGCCAGCCAGGGAATCCGCAACCTGCGATGGCACATCAACCGACGAAGAATGGGTGGCCGAGTCTCCGGCGCATCCGGGCACGCAGATGGTGACAAGAGCGACGAACACCGCGAGGACAACTGCGCGCAGTACATGCGGCGATGCGAACTTCTGTCTCGACACTCGCTGGGTCACCTGCCTGCCGAACGTGTCTGCGCTTAACCTGTGAACCGCAGGCCTCGCGCTGTCATGACCCACGA
>CAZMFQ010000010.1:0-125981 GCA_964565645.1 uncultured Eubacteriales bacterium | reverse complement strand
GCGCCAACGCGGGCTCGAGCGGCAGCGCGAGCCGCGAGGCGGTCCGGGCAGCGAGCTCCTCGGCGTGATCGAAGCCGCGCCGGGCGATGGCGGCGCGCGAGGAGGGGATCCAGACCACGGCGTCGCCCCAGCCGCGCCAGGGCTCGAGCGCGTCGGCGAGCAGCCCGCCGAGCTCGCCCGCGAGCCTGCGCTCGCCGGCGTCCTTGTACATGGTGATGACGCGCGAGAGCGGGCGCTCGAGCGTGCCGAGCGCGATGGCCGCGCTGAACGCGTGCTCGCGGTCCCAGCACTCGGTGCAGGTGAGCGTCCCGAACGGCGCGCCGCATAGCGGGCACGCCCAGCGACGGTCGACGTTGCGCGAGCGGGCGCGGCACGCATCGCAGAGCACGGCGCCGGGCAGGTCGCAGCCGGCGCAGCGCGTCGGAGCGATGATCTCGAGCAGGGCGTCGAGCAGCACACGGTCCCCTCTCGGGGACGCGTCAGCCCACGAACAGCTGCATCAGCGGCAGCGTGACGACCGAGGCCACGGTCGTGACGAGTATCGCGGCCGCGATGAAGTCCGTCTCCAGTCCGAAGCGCTCCCCCACCACGAGTGTCAGCATCATCGACGGCATGCCCGCCTCGAGCACGACGAGGCTCAGCGCCGCGGGGTCCCCGAGCACTGCGGTACCGACGCCGAGGGCCACGATCGGCGCAAGCACGAGCCTGAGCACGCCGAGGGCGGCCAGCGGCCCGGCCTGCTCACGGATGCACCCGGGACGCAGTGAGATCCCCACCGAGATCATGATGAGCGGCACCACGAGGTTAGCGAGTGAGTCTATCCCGGTGCTTACCAGGTCCGGAACCGCGATCGGCTGCAGCAGCAGCCCGACCGCGAGCGCGATGACCGCCGGGAAGCGGAGAGCCTCGCCGATGGGGTTGATGCGCTGCGACTCCTGTGCATCCCCGAACCGCTGCGCCACGAACAGCCCCACGAGCAGCAGGGCGCCCACCGTGCCGAACACGTCGTAGAAGATCGCGCGCACGAGCCCGGCGTCGCCGAGCAGCGCCGAGGAGACGGGGTAGCCGATGTAGCCGGTGTTGCCGAGCGCGGCGGCCAGGATGAAGCCGCCCGCGACCGGGCGCGGGAGTGCGAGAACACGCGTGAGCACCCAGGCGAGCAGGGCCGTCGCGGTGAACACCACCCACGCGACGCCCGCCACGATCGCGAGGTCGGGCCCGATGTGTGCGCCGTGGACAGCCCGGAAGATCATCGCCAGCAGACCGGCGTAGATGATCACCGCGTTGATCGCGTGCGCGTCGGTGCGCTTGAGCAGACCGACGCGGCGCATGAGCCAGCCGACGCCGACGATGGCGACGAAACCGAGGATGGTCTCGGCCAGTCCGGTCACGCCCATCGTCCAGGTCCCCTTCCGGGCGACGTCAGTCGATCTCGAGCTCGTGCCGCGAGCCGGAACCCATCGCCAACAGCGCGAGCGAGGTCTCGTAGTCGGGACGCGCGACGCCGCGCTCCGTGATGATGCCCGTGATGTACTTGGCGGGCGTCACATCGAAGGACGGGTTGAACACCGGCACGTTGAGCGGGGCGATGCGCGCCCAGCCGTCGAGCTGGAACGCGCCGCCCTTGCGGGTGACCACGAGCTCGTGGCCACGCGTGAGGTCGAACGCGTACGGCCCCTCCTCGGTCAGCGCGTCGAGCGCACGGCTCGCCTCGGCGCTCGGCGACTCGAACACGGCCGACCAACCCACGCCGGTCACTTCCTCGGCATGGCGCTGCTCGATCGGGATCTGCGATCCGTCGGAGATCAGCAGGTCGAACGTGGAGGTCGGCGCCGCGACATAGAGCGGGATGCCGTGCTCGTGCGCGAGGATCGCGAGCGGGTAGGTGCCGATCTTGTTGGCAACGTCGCCGTTGGCGGCGATACGGTCGGCCCCGACGATCACGGCGTCCACGAACGGCTTGTCGTTCTCGTCGCGCAGGTTCATGCAGCTGCCGGCCATGCTGTCGGTGATGAGCGTGCAAGGGATGCCGGCCATCATGAGCTCCCACGCCGTCAGGCGCGAACCCTGCATGACCGGACGGGTCTCGTCGACCCAGACGTGGTCGATCTTGCCCTCCTCGTGCGCGGCGAAGATCACGCCGAGCGCGGTGCCGTAGTACGCCGTCGCGAGCGAGCCGGCGTTGCAGTGGGTGAGCACGCGCGTGCCGGGCTCGAGCAGCTCAGCGCCATGCTTGCCGAGGAGCCGGTTGCGCTCCTCGTCCTGCTCGATCATGAGCTGCGCCTCTTTGACGAGGAGCTCGCGGATCTCGTCGAGCGGACGGCCTTCGTTCGCGTACGCGAGCCGGCGCATGCGCTCTGCGCCCCACTGCAGGTTCACGGCCGTGGGCCGAGAGTCCTTGATCTCCTGGACGACGTCCTCGAGGGTCGCAAAGAAGCCTTCCTGGGTCTCGAGTTCACCGGACTCGTTCCAGGCCCACGCGGCCACGGCGAGTGCGGCGGCGACGCCGAGCGCGGGCGCTCCTCGGACGGCCATCGACTTGATCGCGATGCAGACACCCGTGTAGGTGTCGCACTCGAGTACGTCGCCGACGAGGGGAAGGCGCGACTGGTCGATCATGCGGACCTTGTCGTCTTCCCACCAGATGGTCTTTGGGATGCGCTCTTCGATGCTCATTGTGCAGGGCTCCAGTTTCATCGCGGGACGAACACGCTCTGTAAGTGTGAGAGACGTCATGCGCCAGTTCAAGCACGCGTCTACCAGTAGTCGGAGGTCCTCATCATGTACTCGGCGGGATCGGTGGGTGTGTTGCGATAGAGCTCCGGGGTGCTCGTGCCACCGATGATCTCGTATGCGCGGACGGCCTCGTTCTTGCGCTCGCGCGCCTCGGCATCACCTTCGACTCGAACGGATGCGAACCGGGCGAATCGTGGCAGGAAGTACACGTAGACCTTGAAGTAGAACGCGTTCTGGTCGCGGGCTTCGGCGACTTCGTGGACCGCATCGGCGACGGCCGCGTGATCGGGGTGGTTCTTGAAATCGCCCCGCGTGAACCGCTCGACCGACGACGTCCACTTGCCGGTGGTGAGCCATGTCGCGTCCGGGTACTCCTCGGCCAGCCGATCCAGTTCCCGGGCGAGTCGCTCGGGATCGACGCTGCCGTCCTTGAAGCCCTCCGCACCCTGAGAATCCGAACCGCCGAGGAACACGAGTTCCTGCGTACCGAGTACCGACATCGCGCGCCTGTACTCCTCGCGTCGGGCAAGCCCGAAGTCCCAGCGGTCGATGTCCCCGTCGTCGTCGAGGTCTCTGCCGTGCTCGTCGATCCACCAGTCGACGAAGCGGCTGGAGTCGCCGTCTGCGACAAGCACCCCGATGACGCGCTTGCCGGCGATCGCCTGTGTGGCGACGGACTGACCCATCGCGTAGGTCTCATCGTCCGGATGCGGGCTCACGACTATCACGGTGTCCGAGCCGACCGGCGGCTCCTGAGAGGAACGCATGCCGACCGTGAGGCTGAGAACAGCCACGACCGCGACGCACACCGCCGCCACAATCATCAGTATGGTTACGATGCGGCGAATGACGCCGCCGATGGGGCGTTTGGATTGGGACATTCGCGTATGATACCACTCACGAACCCGGCCCAAGACACCTCCCCCGACAGGAAAGTGACTGCCAAGACATGACCAACGGCCAAGCCACCGCCCCCGCAGAATCCACAGCGCCCAAGAAGGAAAGAGTGGTCTCACTCGACGCGGCCCGCGCGCTTGTGGTGGCGATCATGGTCTTCATGGATCACCCGATGATCATCTCCGCGCTGCCGCAGTTCCTCGTGCACCCTGACTGGCACGGCTATCGCCTGGCGGACTTCGTGTTCCCTGCGTTCATCTTCATGTCCGGCGTGTCGATGGCCTACTCGGTCAGCCGCAAGAAGGAGATGGATTTCGCCGCTGCGACCAAGGTGTTCGTGCGGCGGGTAGCCACCCTGTTCGCCATCGGCTTGGGCCTGAACTTCGTGAAGTACAGCGTCCGCCTCGCGGGAGGCGGGATCGTGCTCGCGCCGCTGCGCTTCATGGGAGTGCTGCAGCGCATCGCGCTCTCCTCGCTCATCGCATGGCCGTTCACCCGCAAGCCGATGCGCACCGTGCTCGCGTGGGCCGTGGCGCTGATGGTCGTCCACGCCGCTATCTTGCTGTTCGTGGCGCCTCCGGGCGGTACCGCCAACGATCTCGACTCCAAGACGGAGAACATCTCCGCATGGATCGACAGAACGGTGCTCGGCGACGCCCATACCTACCTCGACCACCACTACGACCCCGAGGGCGTGCTCGGCACCATCAGCTCCGGCGCCCAGGCCTTGCTCGGACTGTTCGTAGGCCAGTGGCTCGTGGCCTGGCCCAAGGACCGACGTCGCATCGCTCAGCTCGCCGGGATCGGGGCTGGCTGGATCGTCCTGGCGCTCGCCCTCGCCCCGGTGATGCCGATCAACAAGCAACTGTGGACGCCCACGTTCGCGCTCATCTCCTCGGGATGCATGACCCTTCTGCTCGTCGCGATGTACTGGCTGGCGGACCTGAACGGTCACAAGAAGTACCTGAACTGGCTTGGCCCGATGGGGCGCAACGCGCTGCTCATCTACATCTGCTCGAACGGGCTCGTGGTCTTGGGAAGAGTCCTGGGCGTGTTCCCCGACGCCGCCGTGTGGATGTCGGCCTTCGTGCCTGCCGCCGTTGCCTCCGTGTTCTGGTCCGCGGCAGAGGTGGCCATGTGGTTCGTGGTCGCCGGCGAACTGGACCGTCGCAAGATCTACCTGAAGCTGTAGCGGCTCGCTCCCGGAAGACTCCGCCGAGCCGACGAGAATGCGTAGGTGAGGTCGGCCGACGACCTGGCATGACGCAAGAAGGGCCGCCACCGGCGGCCCTTCTCATTCGATACCCGGAACACCCGCGTGACGCCTACGGTGCGGGCGGTGGCGTGTAGTCGTAGAACCCCGAGCCGGTCTTGCGCCCGAGCTTGCCCGCCTCGACGAGCTCGCGAAGCTTCGGACGCGGCGCATATGCCTCGTCGCCCAGTCGCGAATGCAGGTCCTCCATGATGCTCACCACGACGTCGAGACCGATGAGGTCTGCGAGTGCGAGCGGGCCCATGGGGTGGTTCAGGCCGAGGCGAACCGCCTCGTCGATGTCCTCGGCGGGCGCGGCCTCGTCCTCGAGCGCCCGGACCGCCTCATTGAGCAGCGGCATGAGCACACGGTTCACCACGAAACCGGGACCGTTCGCGACACGAACGGGGATCTTGCCGAGATTGACCGAGAGCTCGTAGAGGAACTCGTCGGTCGCGTCGGTCGTCTGCGGGGCGCGCACGACCTCGACCAGACGCATACGGGTCGGAGGATTGAAGAAGTGCATGCCTCCGAACCTGCTCGCGTCGCCAAGAGCAAGCGCCAGCACATCGAGCGGAAGCGATGAAGTGTTGGTCGCGATCACACACTCGGATGAGACGACCGACTCGAGTTCACGCAACAGGGCGAGCTTGGGCTCGACCTCCTCGACGATGGCCTCGATCACGAGGTCACAGCCCGAAAGCTCGGCGATCGAGTCGGAGACCTCGATGCGCGCCATCGCTGCGGCAAGCTGGTCCTCGTCCATCACACGCGCGAGACGGTCGGCGACCTTGTCGCGCGCCTTGCCGATCCGCTCGAGCGACCGGCCGACCCACATGACGTTCTGGCCCCTGCCCAGGAACAGTTCGACGAGTCCGCGCGCCATGACACCGGAGCCGACCACACCGATCGTGTAGGTCGCGGCCTCCTCGGCGGACCCGAAGGCCAGAGTGTCTCCGACCATGGTCGGCAGGTCGCGCTTGACCACCGCGAAACCACCTTGGGGCCGCGCGACGAGCGCGCACCAGTACGGCACATCCTCGTGGCCGATCGAAGGCACGTTGACCTCGGTGACCGCGACGACCTCGCCGCCGCTGGTCTCGGTCTCAGTGAGGGGGACGCGACAGAACGTGCACTCCTCCAGAGGGTAGGAGTAGGTCTTGCTGCAAGACGGACATTCGCGTGTGATCATGAGAGCCTCCCCAGGACCTGGACGGCGCAGGTTCCGCCGACGCCGCCCACGTTGTGAGTCACGGCTATGCGGGCACCCTGTACCTGGCGCTCGCCTGCCTCGCCCCGGAGCTGCTTGGCAGCCTCGTAGACCTGCCCGACGCCCGTCGCGCCGATGGCGTGCCCGCCGGCCTTCAGTCCGCCGCTCGGATTCACCGGCATCGAACCACCGATGGCGGTCTCCCCCGCCCGGATGAGATCGACCGCATGTCCCGGCTCGGCCAGTCCGAGGTCCTCCATCGCGACGATCTCGGCGATGGTGAAGCAGTCGTGGACCTCGGCGAGGTCGACGTCGGCTGCCGTGATGCCCGCCTGCGCGTATGCTGCGCCGGCGGCGGCACGTCCCGCAGCGAAACTCGTGTGGTCGGCACGCTGGCCGAGCGAGATGACGTCGGTCGCTATCGCGGAGCCGATGAACGGGACACTGCGCTCGTCACGCGGCTCGGCCGAGATGATGACCGCCGCGGCCCCGTCGGAGACCGGGCAGCAGTCGAACAGGCGCAGCGGCTCGGCCACCGTCGCAGCCCCATCGATGTCCGCCTGTGTCACGCGCTTGTGATGGAAGTGGGCGAGCGGGTTCTTCTGGGCATTCGCGTGGTTCTTGAGACTCACGAGTTCGAAGTCCCGGGTGGTCGTACCGTAGCGCTGCATGTGACGCTGAGCCACGAGCGCGTAGGTCGCCGGGAAGTTCAACCCCTGGGCCTGGTCGAGGATGACATCCCCGGCCATACCGATGTTGCGCGTGAGTTCGTTGCCGGGTCGTCCCGAGAGCCTCTCCACGCCCACCACGAGGATCGTGCCGTACGTGGGAAGCAGGTTAACGGCCTGATGCAGCGCCGCACCGCCCGAAGCGCAGGCGGCCTCGACGCGCCAGCCCGGCAGGTTCAGCCCGGGAAAGAGCCCGGCCACCACGGAGTTCAGATGCAGCTGTGACTCGTTCGGTCCGCCGAGGAAGTTCGCGACGATGAATGCGTCGACCTCCTCGATTCCCATCTTCGCGTCGCTCAGCGCACCAAGAATGGCCTCGTGCGCCAAGCGTGTCATCGGGTGTGACGAAGGTCCGAAGCGGGTCTTTCCGACCCCTACGACATATGCGGTCATCGCGATCCTCGATTCTTTAGCAGGTTCCCTCGTCCCACGAGCACAGGTAGGCTGCCTGTTCCTCGGTAAGTGTATCTATCTGGACGCCCGAGTCCGTTTCACTGATTCTTGCTCGCATTGACAACGTCGAGAATCTCCTGTCGAACAGCGGGTGCAACAGCACTATTGCCGCCGAGGAACCGAACCTTGGCGATATCGGCCGCGTTCGTCACGAGTTTGGTGCGCGGCTCCGCCGCAAGCGAGCCAGAATCGGTCAGCATGACCACAGACCCGGCAAGCCCCTGGGCGGTACCCCCTGCCAGCGCATCGGGGAAGTTCGCGCCAGTGGCGATAGCCACTCCATCCCAACGTAGACCGAGGTTGTTCACGCCGAACTGAGCGACCGCGGCGGCAGTTGCGTATCGATTGGTTCCCCAGACTCGCTGTATCCCCGGGAAGTAGCCCCTGAAGAACTCGAAGACATCTCGATCTATGGCTGACTCTCCTCCGAGCACAACCACATGCCCTGGCTGTATGTTGTTGAATGCTGCAATGGTCTCGACGGGTACGTCATCCTTCTTGACGAGCAGAATCGGCACACCACCTGAGGCGGAGAGCGGTGCAGCGGCCAATGCGTCGGGGAAGTTCGTGCCGGTGGCAAGAAACACGACCCCGCCATATCCGACGCCCAGTTCTTCAAAGGTTCGCTCCGCGACCTTCTGAGCGGTCGCATAGCGGTTGTCGCCCTCGACACGTTCGACTACGACACCCGGAAGCTTGTCTATGGCGGCCTCCGTGACCTCCGACACGGCGGAATGTCCGCCGACGATGACAACCTTCGTACAACCCAAGCGCACAATCTCGTCGGAGACTGACGACGGCAAGTACGCGGGCTCCGTCAACAGCAGGGGACCGCCCAGAGCGCCCGCAAGCGAGGATGCGCCCAGCGCGTCTGGGAAATTGCGTCCGGAGGCCACGACCGCGACACTGCACTGCCCTGACTTGGGGAACGCGAGCTTCGATGCTTCGACCGCGGTCTTGAATCTATCAGAACCCTCGATTGCGACTTCCTTCGCATATGGCAGCAGTTCGATGACAAGCGTGGTCGTCGTGGTGCCATCCCAGTCAAACTCGACGATCTGCGAAGCATAACCCTCGGCATCCACGCGGAGCCGGAAATGGCCCGCCGAGTATCCCCACGCGGCAAAGGAGCCGCTCGCATCGCTCACACCGCGGTCCTGGTCGTACCAGTTGTCCTCAAACATCGCGTAGTCGAGGACGTACGCTGCGTCGACCACCGGTTCACAGGTCAGGCGGTCTGTCACGATACCGGTGACACTGGGAGCTCGCAGGTCCAATCGAGTGTCTCCCGGCAGCTCATCTACCCCATCCCACGTCAAGGTCGCAGTCCTACTCGCGTAGCGGTGGGCGGTCCACGAGATCATCCACTCTCCTGCACCCAAACCCGCCTCATCGCGCACGGAGTAGGAACCCTCGGAATCGGTCCACTCTGTGCCTCCCCACACATACTGACCTGTGTCCGTCTCCAAGATGCTGGCATCCACTGCAACGCCTTCAATCGGCAAGTCCGTATCCGAATCGGCCACGATGCCCGACATTATCGGAATCGGACCCCGGACCACGAAATCGTGTACCACGGCATCCATTCCAGGCGCCCAGTAGAACTCATAGGTCGCCGCAGTGAAAGTCGCGGGCACCTGGTAGTCGGTCAGGACGGCGGTGTACACGCCGGCTCCAGCCGGTTGAGTATCGCAACCTACATTGAAACTGCCCTCGGGACCGCCAAATGCGGCCCCACCCCACGAGCCGCTGTGTGTGCTGAGCTCCACGCGCACAAGTGGGACCGGATCTCCCGTTTCATGACGCGTGACCTTGCCGACGAGGATATCTGGGCGAGGAAACAGACGAAGCTCACCCAAAGCCGTACTGTCGGCGTATCCCCACGTGTTCGAGTCGCGACCGTTGGCGGTCACCTGGTAGTAGTACCTGCCGCTCAGAGGATCCCCAACCGCCTCTACGGTGAAGTAGCCGGAGCCATTCGACAGTGCATAGCCCCTGAGTTGCGGATTCGCGCCGTCCGAGCTCTCAAGTGCGTAGATGCCGACCAGTGCGCCGGGCAGAGCGAGTCCGAGTTCGTCCACGACCCGGCCAGTGAACACCGTGGTGGTTGTCGTCTGCACATCCGTCGCGTAGGCCGCTGACGCGCACACACCCAAACACAGCAGCCCTGCCACACACACGGCCACTACCAGCCCCGACGCTCTCATCCGCATGATTCCGCTCATAGACCCCTCCGCCGCCGCGACTCGATCCATCCGCCTCTTTAGCAGGTTCCCTCTTCCCACGAGCACAGGTAGGCTGCCTGTTCCTCGGTAAGTGTATCTATCTGGACGCCCATGCTTGCGAGCTTGAGGGCGGCGATGTTCGCATCGATCTCCTCGGGCACGTCGTAGACACCGGGCTCGAGGTCGGCGGCGTTGGCGACCATGTACTCGGCACAGAGCGCCTGGTTCGCGAAGCTCATGTCCATGACGTTGGCCGGGTGGCCCTCGGCGCAGGAGAGGTTCACGAGACGACCGTCGGCCAGCAGGTAGATCATGCGGCCGTCAGCCATGACGAGCTCCTCGACGAGCGGGCGCACCTCGCGGTGGCTCACGGCCATCTCGCGGAGTTTGGGGATGTTGATCTCGGCGTTGAAGTGACCGGAGTTGCAGATGATGGCGCCGTCCTTCATAGCCTTGAAGCTCGGTACGTCGATCACATTGACGTCGCCGGTGACGGTGACCCAGATGTCGCAGATCTTGGCCGCTTCGACGGCGGGCATGACGCGATAACCGTCCATGACGGCCTCGAGCGCCTTGAGCGGGTCGACCTCGAGCACGACGACGTTCGCGCCCATACCCGATGCGCGCATCGCGATTCCTCGGCCACACCAGCCGTAGCCGGACACCACGAGCGTGCGACCGGCGAGCAGGCGGTTGGTCGCGCGGATGATGCCGTCGAGCGTGGACTGGCCGGTGCCGTAGCGGTTGTCGAACAGATGCTTGGTCATCGCCTCGTTGACGGCCATGATCGGGTACTTGAGGGCGCCGTCCTCGGCCATGGCGGCAAGACGGATCACGCCGGTCGTGGTCTCCTCGGTGCCGCCGATGATGTCGGCGAGCGCCTCGGGGAACTGGGCGTGGATGCGGCCGACGACATCCGCGCCGTCGTCCATCGTCATCTGCGGCTTGTGCGCGATGGCGGCGTCGATGTGCGCGTAGTAAGTGTCGGTGTCCTCACCCTTGATCGCGTACGTCCGTACGCCGTAGTGCTTGACGAGCGCGGCGGCCACGTCGTCCTGGGTCGAAAGCGGGTTGCTCGCGCAGAGCACGATGTCCGCGCCGCCCGCGGCGAGCGTACGCATGAGGTTCGCGGTCTCGGTCGTCACGTGCAGGCACGCGGCGATGCGAAGGCCGTCGAGCGGCTTCTCGGCCTCGAAACGCTTGCGGATGTCAGCGAGCACGGGCATGTCACGGTCGGCCCACTCGATGCGATCCTTGCCGGAATCGGCCAGCGCGAGATCTTTGACGTCGTAATCCATGATGGTTCCTTTCTCAGATGTGACTCGAAGCGGGAGAGCGCGCGATTCGCGCTGCCCGTGTATTCACTGCAGACGGGTCAGTATACCAGCCACAAGAGTGGCGAGCCGAGGAGCGGCCGCGGCCGAAGTGGCCAGGACCTCCTCATGCCCGTGCCCGCTTCCCGCGGCGATGTTGGTCACGAGTGAGAAGCCGAGGACCCGCATCCCGGCGTGCGCCGCGACGATGACCTCGGGCACGGTGGACATACCCACGACGTCCGCTCCGACGGCCCGCAGCATGCGGACCTCGGCCGGTGTCTCGAACGTCGGTCCGCGCAGGCCCGCGTACACACCCTCGCGGATCCCGATGCCGAGTTCGAGCGCTACGAGCCGGGCGAGCTCACGCAGTTCGGGCGTGTAGGCGTCGACCATCCCGGGGAACCGGGGGCCGAACTCGTCGACGTTGGGGCCGAGGAGCGGGTTGGTGAACATGAGGTTGATGTGGTCCTCGATGAGCACGATGTCGCCGGGCGCGTACTCGGGGTTCACGCCGCCTGAGGCATTGGTGACCACGAGCGTGTCCGCGCCCAAAAGCCTGGCCGCTCGCACGTACACGGCGAGCATCTCGATGGGATGGCCCTCGTAGAGGTGGATGCGGCCCTGCATGATCAGCACGGGCGTGTCGCCGGCGTATCCGAACACGAATCGGCCCGCGTGACCCTCGACGGTCGGCGGCGGGAACCCGGTGACGTCGCCGAACGCGATACTCGACACGACGCGCGTCTCTCCGACCACGCCCTCGAGCCCACTGCCGAGGATCACGAGCGCTTTGGGTTCGACCCCGCCTGAAGCGGCGCGCAACTCCTCGGCGAGCGTCATCGCAGCGGCGCGACGCGCCATGGCCTCGGCCTTGGGGTTGATCATCTAGCGGACCACCTTCCCGATCGCCTCGAGCATCTCGGCGGCCTTGCGTCCCGCGCTGTGTTCGGCCGCCCGGGCCAGACACGCCTGCCCGAAGGAGTCCTTACCCGTAGCGAGCACGTCGGCGATGGCGGCTGCGAGCGTGACGGGGTCCTCGGCAGGCGCGAGGCGACCGCACGACGGCACGGAGAGCACCTCGGGGATGCCGCCCACGTCGCTGCCCACACAGGGCGTGCCGCACGCCATCGATTCGAGGAGCACGAGCCCGAGCCCCTCGTTGCGGCTCGGCAATACGAGCACATCCGCCGCGGCCATCCACCGGGCGAGGTCTCGCTGGTGAAGTCGACCGGTCAGCGTGACGCGCCCGGTCGGGTCCGCGTGCTCGAAGCTCGCCGCATGCGCCTCGATGCGCGCACGCACCACGGCCGCGAGCGGACCGTCGCCCACGAGCACGAGGCGGTCAGCCAGACCGGCGTCGAGCAGCGCGAAGAACGCCTCCGCGAGCACGTCGACGCCCTTGGTGGGTACCAGATTGCCTGCGTACAGCACCACGCGCTCGTCGGGGCTGATGAACAGCTTCTCGCGTGCGCCGGCATCGGGGTGGAACAGATCGGCGTCGATGCCCATGTGCACGACGGCCGTCGGGACCGCGGCGGGCAGCGAGAGATCGTTCCGCAGCGTGCGCTCCAATGCACGCGAGACGGTGATGACCAGGCTCGCCGCTTTCAGCGCCTCTCTGCCTCGCCGCCCGAATCCGTCGTCCCGCTGGACCGAGCGGATGTCCGTACCGTGGGTGACGAGCACGAGCGGCACACGCGCCTTGCGCGCGGCGGAGTGCGCGATCGCCGCCGTGGGATACAGGTAGTGTCCGATCACCGCGTCATAGCGTCCTCGGCGGGCGGCGAACCATGCGCGGACCCACAGCATGCTGTACTTGCGCATGGCTGCCGGGCCACCGGTACGCGCGTCGCTGTTGGCGACCACGGTGACCTGCGCACCAGACTCGCGTAACGCCCGCACGTTGCGCTCGACGAAACTCCCGAAGACGGAGTCACCCTCGCTCGGCCACATGTTCGAGATGACGAGCAACCTCAGCCCACGTCCCGAGCGTCCGTCCGATTGATTGACAGACCCGCTCACCACATCAACTCCCGACGCGCTCCATACTGGTGATGAAGCCGAGGAACTGCGTATAGGGGGTCAGGAACACGAGTTCCTCATTGATGTACTGCGTCGAACCATCGAACACGAATCCGGCGTCACTGACCACCGCCTCGCCGTCCAATGTGAGCACGACGTCGCGCTGGATCGGCGAACGCGCCGCGTGCAGGTTGCCGGCCGCGTCACCCAACGGGAGAACGGCAAGCGTGGCCTCCACGGAGACGATCTTGCCGATCACGGCACCTGTCGTCTTGGAGCGCACTTCCTGCCCCGGCTCGAATGACTCGGCGACCTCAGGCTGCACGCGCATCATCAGCATGGTCACCCGCACCGGGGTGGTCTGCTTGGAGGTGGTCGGCAGTTCGCCCTTGCAGCCGGTCATGAACAGGGCGAACAGCAGGCATACGAGCACGATCGATCGACGAGCCTTCATGCGGAAACTCCCTCATCACTGGGCGATTCAGTCGGATCGTCACCGACTCCGAGTATGACATCGAACATCACGACCAGGATCGCCAACGCGACCGCGAACAGCGCATTGGGTCCATAGATGCCGGCATTCACGCCGTTGATCACGTAGCTCGCCATGAGCACGAAGAAGGGTATCGTCCAGCGCGCTCTGCGGGAACGTCCCTGGAAGTAGCCGAAGAGCCCGCCGAGGATGAGCATCTGACCGGCAACGCCGAACAGCCCGTTGTCTGCATAGGGAGCACCGAGCATCGTCGGCGCAAGACTGACGGACCGCTCGACGACGACCCCGTCGATCAGGAAGGACTTCCTCCCACCCAGGTAGCTCCCGATCTGGTAGCTCGCGTACTCGGCGTCCACACCGGGGACCAGGGAAAGCAGGCTGTCTCTGAGCAGGACCCCGTGGAACACACCGGTAGGCGGCGTGAGCGCAACGATCTTATCCAGGTTGTAGACCGTCCCGAGACTGTCCGAGTACGTCAGGGCGACCACCAGCCCGAGGCTCGCAGAAGCCCCATAGATGCCCGCCTTGGAGATGGCCCCGACGATCGCCATGGCCACGACGAGGATCACCAGGAACGCGATGGCGATCTTTCGGACGTTGCGGGGTTTGGCCACGATGACACTGGCGAGGAACGTCGCGACGATCAGCTTGGCCGGCAGGTTGCGCGCACCGAGGATCCCGAGCGCCAGGACGGAGACCATGAACACCCCTGTGGCGACGACCCGCTGGGCGCGAGTCCTGGAAAAGACGATGAGCGCCGGCACGAACAGTATCTGGGCGGCCGCCACAAAGACCACCACCGGACTCTGCTCCCATCGTGAGGCGATGTCGGAGATGCTGGCGCCGCCAGAGAGTCGCACCTGGGTGAGATTGGCCGCGAACGCGATCGACCAACCCACGAACGACAGCGTCCAGCCCACGCCGAATCGGCTGACCAGCGGCAACCGCTCGATTCTCCGGCTGACACGCCGGATCCCACCGTGGACAGCCGCCGCATACCGGGCCGGAGTGCGGCGGTCGACGGCCGATGCAGCCATCGACCCGAGCAGGAAGCCGGCGCACAGCACGACCGCACCGAACACGTACAGCAGCAACGTCGGTGTCCTGGGCACCGCACCGATGATGCGGGTGCCGAGGTTCATGAGGTCCCAGTAGACGAATCGGTAGAAGCGCCCGTAGACGACCGCGAAATACCCGATGTAGATGTACATCAGGACCACGAAGGGCGACAGGAGCGGCTTGGCGAGCGACCGGGCGCCTGTGTCAGCGGACCTCGACACTGAGTACCGTTCCGCGCATGAAGAGCGCCTTGGTCACGACATCGAAACTCTGCCCGCTCTGGATCACCTGATTGTGCAGCGCGACGATCCCGTCGCCTTGGCGTCCCACGGCCTCGATAGTGACGATGGCCTGGTCCACAGTCGGGTCCTCGGCCTCATGGAACTCACCCTGAGCATCGGCGGTGGCCCGTATGACCGGACTCACCTGCACCTCGATGATCTCACCGATCGGCATTCCCGCGGCATCCGCGAACACGGTGTCCCCGACTTTGAGCTGCTCCGCGACCTGGTGCTGGAGATCGGCCACCCGCACGGACAAGATGATGGTCCGCTCCTCGGACAGTTCTGCTCCAACGCCGAAGAACGCCAGCGTGGCGGCGATCCCAAGAGCCACGCACAGCAGCACGACCAGTACGATCAGGCGTCGATCACGGATCAGGGTGTCAGCCATAGCTCCTCGGAGTGCGCGCGAGACCACGCAGACGGGGACGAGTGACCATCAGTCTACCCGTCGCGTCGTCTCCGCAACACCCGGGTCGCGCAGACTGTATCCACTTCGTCATCTACTGGTCGAGGGCGATCCGCACCTTGCCGCGCACGAACTTGCTGACCGCTCCGTCGCCGCCGATGAACCCGAGTGACGGCACCCTGTCGGACCGATCGATGAAGTACTTGGCGGCACTCGCGGAGTACGCCAGGTCCGTACCGTCGACCAGCACAAGCGGGTGCCCGTCAACGCCGCCCAGGGGGGCGAACGCAAGGGCATCGGGCCAGTTCCTGCCCGTCGCCACATAGACATAGCTGTCATCGAAGCCGGCCATGTCGATCGAGTAGCGGGTCGCCAGAAGACCCGTGTCGTAGCGGCTCCTGCCGGCAAGACGCGTATCCACGCTCGCCGCACCGTTCGCCACGCCCGGCACACGGTAGCCGTTGGACTCGAGCCAGCCCTCGACCGTCGCGCTCACCGCTCCCTCGTCGCCCACGATCACGCAGTGCTTCACTCCGAGCGACTCAAGGGCATCACGCGTCTCCGCGGGCACGTATCCTGGCATCACCGGCAGGATGGGCACCTGCATGCGCGCCGAGGTGGGACCCATCGCGAGCGCATCGGGGTAGTTGGCGCCACTCGCGATGATCGCCGTGTCAGCGAACGCGCCCTGCTCGGGCGCACCGACCTCGAGCGCTATCGAGCGAGCGGTATCGAAACGGTTCTTGCCTGAAAGCCGCTTGACCTCGATCTCGGCGACACCCGTCCCGGCCAGAGCGGACCGGTACCTTTCCACGATCGAATCCGAGAGTGCGCCTTGGCCGCCCACGACGTAGAGGGTGGCGCTGGACCTTCCCGAGTACAACCTCGTCAGTTCCGAGAGCACGGACGGCACGACCGTATTGGGGTTCAGCAGCAACACCGGCGCATTGTGCTTGCCGGCCAAAGGTGCTGCTGCGAGGGCGTCCGGGTAGTTGGCCGCCGTTGCCAGCACCACCGCGTTGCTGCTGCCGACCCCCTTCGGCCATCCTCGCTTGGACATGGCGACGGCGGTCGCGTAGCGGTCGGCGCCCGCGATCTGCTCGCCGATGACCGGGCGGTTGCCTCCGACCGAGGTCTGAACGCCCATCCCCTTGTCGGCCATCGCGCTGCCGTTCGAGTACATGTTGAGTGTGCGGCTCACCGTCACGGTTCCGTTGCGCAACCAGTCGTAGTAGTCGTATGTGCATACGACCTTCCATGTGCCCCGCGCGGGCCAGTTGCCCAACGTCGGTTGCCAGCTCTTGAGCGTGTAAGCGGAGCCTGGCGGCAGCGGCACCTGCTGGTTCTTGGCGGTCCCGGCAAAGACGAGTCCGCCGCTGGGATTGTAGATCCGAACCTTGAGATAGCCGCGCAACTGGGCCTCGCCCTTGTTGGTCACGGTCTCATCGACATAGAGCTTGCCGCGCGTGAACCATCCTCGTGCGCTCAGAACGGGGTACTTCAGCGGCGGGCAGTATGCTTCGCGCGTGCCCGCCCAGCGCACGGACTCGATCATGAGCCCCCGCGCGGTGTTCAGAGAGTTCGTGTCGGCGTAGTAGGTCGACCGTGCCATATCGTGCAGTTGGAACCCGTAGTACACGACCTTGCCGAAGTAGTACGGCGCCGCCCACCCCGCGAGACTGCCGTTCGCAGGGTACGAAGCGCTGTCGGTCTGAGCGTTGGCGTATGTCAGCAACGGGGTCACATTGTCGTTGCCCTTCATGGTCCAGACGAGTTCGTTGTAGTCGGCCGTCTTGGCGACCATGTTCAGCGAGGTCACCTCGGGTCTCGCCAGTGTGCGCGAAAGGATCGGATGCGCAGAGGCGGAGCCGCCGGCGATGGTGTATCCCGCCTTGGTCAGGGGGTCGTTGGCGAACTTGACCTGATAGAGCTCGGACATCTCGCCCCACTCCCAGGCGCGCGACATGTCCCAACTGTCACTGAACTGCCACAGGCTGATGACCGGTTCGTACTGGTGTGGCGACCGGCCGGCCACATAGTCCCACCGAGAGTTGCCGAAGGATCCGACGTATCCGCCGCCCTCGGCAACGTACGCGCGGATGTTGTTGCGCTGCACGCTGGTGAGCGCGAGCAACCGCGGAGCGACGATCACGTCGTAGCGCCGCAGCTGGTTGAGATCGCTCAGCACCGAGTCGCCGATCATCGTGGCCTGAGGGAACTCGGTCGACAACATGCCGAGTACGTCGTTGCATCGTGCGGTGTAGTACGCACCGCCCAGCGGAAAGCCGGTGTAACTGATGCAGTTGAAGGTGTTCGTGGAGTACACGACTCCGACGCTGAGGGATGTGTCGACGGCGGCTGCGGCGGGCATGGGGGTGGCCGCCGAGAATGTCGCAGTCATGAGCGCGAGCGAAAGCATGATTCGAACTACGGTACGCATTGGGTGCGGTGTTCCCTTCGATCCGACGAGCCTACACAGTGATTATCGGCCCCCCGGACGCTTCGCCTGAGCCGGTCGTGACAAGCGTCACCCGTCGCAGGTCACTGAAGGGACTGCTCGACCTGGGCCTCCACCACGTTGTTCAGGGCGCTGGCACCGCCCAGGAGATAGGCGTGATCCACGATGCCCTTGTGGTCCTCGAGTTGAGAAGTCGTGTCGCCCGTGGCCGCGTACGTGGTCGCGAACAGGAGCGGTCCGTTCTTCCTGCCCGCGAAGGGACCCGCCGAAAGCGCGTCCGCCAGCGTGACACCATTCGCGACATGCACGTTGTCCCAGGTGAACCCTTCGGACGCCACCATGTAGTCGGCAAGCTTGGCTGCCGTGTCGTATCGACTCGCCCCGGCCGCGATCCGAGAATAGGAGATGCCCGTGCTCGCCAGCACAGCAGACGGGACCACGGCCTCGCCGCCCACGGACAGGATCTTGGTGGCGCCGATCGAACTGAGGGCACTGCGCGTCTGTGCGGGAACGCCCGAGGTGTTGACCAGCAGGACCGGCAGACCCTTCCTGTAGGCCAAGGGCGCGACGGCCACGGCATCGGCGAAACTCGTCCCGCTCACGAGCACGGCTCTGGGAAGAGTCGCACCCCCCTTGAGCGATTGGATACGAAGAGCGACCTTCGCGGCGGTCTCATAGCGGTTCGCGCCCGCGACGCGCTCGACCCGCCCTGCCGAGGCCAACGCAGGGATGGTCCGGATCGCTGCGACGACGGAGTCGGAGACGACGCTCGTGCCGCCGACCACGTAGGCCTTGGTCGCGCCAAGGCGCTGGATCTCCGCGAGCACGCTCGACGGCGCCGAAGTCGCCGAAACCAGCAGCACCGGTGCGCCCGTGGTGCCCGCGAGGCCTGCTGCCGCCAGAGCGTCAGCATAGCTGGAGCCGTTCGCTACCACGACCGCGCCGGCCGTCTGAAAGCCCGAGGCGCTCAGCTTCACCGAGGTCTCGTAGCGATCATCGCCGTAGACCCGCACACTCTTGGGGTCCACGTAGAACCAGGTGTCCTTGCCGGTGCACAGAGCGTTGCGCACCCGCGTCATCGACGTGCTGCCCGAGAGGGTCTTGGGGCTCTCGCCGGCAGGACCGTACAAGACGAGCTCCATCACGCGACCTGAATCGCCTCGCTTGGCCACGCGCATGTCGGTCACGGCCGACGGGAGTGCAGACGCCGGGATCCCCGCCGACAGCAACTTGGTCCGAACCTCGGCGGCCGTGTAGGTCCACGGCCCCCAGTCTTCGTAGGACGCGCCCGCGAGGTGCTCGTACGGATCGGGGACGCCCTGATAGTACGGTTGCGCCGTCGAAGAGGGCCACGCCTTGTCGATGTCCTCGGTATGCCCGCCCGAAGTCGAATGGAAGTAGGTCTTGACGATGGTGTCACCGTATCCGACCAGTTGCAGCGCGGTCTGCTCGACCGCGGGATCGGACAGCCAGTCCCCCTCCTTGGCCGTGGTCCATGGGTCATCTCCATGCCGCACGTTGCCATACGAGGAGTCCCACTGGCCCCAGCCGTTGTAGACCTGGGACGACGTGGTGCACCACACGTCGAACGCGCCGGACCCGCCAAGGCCGACATACGCATACGAACGCGCCGCGACCGCCTGGGCCTTGAGTGCCTCCCGCGCCCACGAAGCCGGAGACTCACGAGGCACCACGCATCGAACGTAGTCCTCGAGGTACACATAGTTGCGCGCGTGAAGCGACGTGTTGGTGGCCGATGTCGTTCCGCGCTGGAACCTCACAGAGCCCGGATACAGGATGTTCGGTCGCGCGAACGGGCCGGAGTCATGTGCGATCTGCAGCACTCCCAGATAGCGCGGCTTGGTGGTGTCCCTCTCCCACGCCTGCACCCAATCGCCAGCGATCACTGCCTTCACGACGCTGCTCTGATCGCGGATCGTGATCGCCGTGGTTGACCCGAGAGGGCAGATGGTGAACGACTGCCCCTTGGGGAGCACGAGGTATCCGCCCGACGAGTAGACCGCCGAGGAGTTGGTCCGCCCGGGGTAGTCCACCCAGACATCCGCGTTGTTCCCGCGGACCGTCCAGAATCCCTGCGGCACATCCGTCTTCTGCAACGCGACCCGAACGACAGGCTCGCTCGCCAGCGAGCGCAATGACGTTCCCCGGTAGTAATGCGCCAGGATGCCGGTGTAGGACCAGCCCCGCTCTGCAAGCCCCTTCGCTCCGTACTGGCTCATGCCGATACCGTGACCGAAACCATGGCCTCGGATCACGAACGAGGACTGGGCAAGGGCGGGAGCCGCCGGCGCCACCGTGCCGGCGACCACCAACATGGCGGACACGAGGATCCTCGCGAATCGCACGGGAACAGAGCACTCCAGCGAACCAAACACCACAGAGAACCTCCCGTCAGTGCATGACTAGACCATACCACCGTGTGGAGCCGACCGCTGAAGGTGACACACAGCAACCGACAAGCCATGGCAGCACTACTACTTGGGGATCTGGTTCACGTGGGTGCGCAACGGCGGGCCCCAGTCCTTGCCCACAACGAGCAGGACATCGGTATCGAACGAGTACATGCCCCTGGACGAGATCACCTTGCCCTTGCCCAGACTGGCGACCACCAGGTCGGCCTCGTCTCTGGACTTCTTGTACACGACCAGCGTCTCGTCATACATGAACTGATTCATGTTCCCGACCTCGCCGACGTCGAATCCGGCTCGACGGAGTCGATTGGAGGCATCAAGGGCGACCCCGCCGACGCCGGCGCCGTTGCGGATCGTGACCGTGGTCGACGCGGGAGTGGGGCCACCGTCGGACGAAACGCCGGGCACGGCGGCCTGCCCGTTCTCGATGCGCTCGAACGTGGCCGCCAACTCCTCTTCATCAGCGATCACGTACGACACTCCACCGATGTACTTCGGAGTGCCCGGCATCGTGACCGCCTCGAGAGCATCGCCCGACATGCCGTTCATCTGCTTTGCCAGACTGAGAAGCTGGCCGACCTTCATGTCCGTGGTCACGTTGGTCGCCACGGCATTGACGATCCCGGGGAGCCTGAACGCGTTCGCCACCTGCAGCGTCTGCTTCAGGAGAGCCTTGATGAACAGCTGCTGGTTCTGGATCCGCTGGAGGTCTCCCTGCGGGAAGTCGCGCGAGCGCACGAGCGTCAGCGCCTGGGCTCCCGTCAGCTTCTGCTCCCCTGCGTATATCGTGTATGCCGCCGGATCGTAGTTGCCCGCCTTGGGATCCTGGATCTTCTGCGGGACATCGACCGTGACCCCTCCGAGCGCATCGACGACGTCCTTGAACCCGTTGAAGTCGATCTCCACGTAGTGGCTGATCGGCACCCCGACGAAGTCCTGAACGGTCTCGATCACGAGGGCGGGGCCACCCAACGCGTTCGCCGCATTGATCTTCTGGGTCCCGTGTCCCGGTATCCGCACCCGCGTGTCGCGAGGGATCGAGACGAGCGTGACCCTCTCGCGCGGCGGATCGACCCGTGCGACGATCAACGTGTCCGAGCGTGCCCGGGTCTCTCCCTCGCGGTTGTCCACGCCCATGATGATCATGTAGAAGGGGGCGTCTTTGGCGACCGCGTTCTCCTTGAGAACCTCGACGGCATCGCCATCCGGCGTCACCATCTTCTTCTGCGTACGGTGTTGGAAATCCCAGATGTAGTAGGCGCCTGCCGCACCCGCGAGCAGGAGTGCGATCACGAACGCCGTCAGGCAGCCGAGCATGACCCGCTTGCGCTTCTTGGCTTTGCGCTGGCGCTCGCCAAAGTCGGGACGCTCCCTACGGCGGCTGTGCTCCGTGGGAGTCTCAGACGACGTCGAGGAAGGCTCGAGTCGGTCTATGCGAGCCGTGCGCGAGGTCTTGCCGGTCTTCGCACTCCGGCGGGGGCCACGTGGCTCTTTTGACGATGGCGAGTGCTTCCCCATGCTGCTTTCCGTGTCCCTGCCCGCTACGCGGGCTTGGCGACTGCGGAGATCCTGTCGACCAGGTCCCCGACGTCGCGTCGTATGCGTCCCGCTGCCGCGGGTTTCTTGACGAACTCGAGGTCCTCGGCGGACTCGAGTCGATGTAGTCTGCCCTGAGCGATGAGGTCGATGTCGACCGCCCCCATCACTCCGTGGAACACTGTGTACGCGGGTGTTCCGAGCGCAACCGCCTCGCGGTTGAGCGTACCGCCGCCCGAGATCACGAGGTCGGCGTAGTGCACGAGACTCTGCGCGTCCACGACTTTGTCGGGGACGATCAGGTTCGCAGCGCCGATCTCCTCGACTCCCGCGCGCTGGTCGGGCGTCCTGAGCAACACCACGGCCTGGACATCGTCGCGCGCGGCGATCCTGCGCATGACGTCGTCGAACACCGGGTTCTCCATGCGGTGGTATGCGGCCATACTCGGCGGAGTCCGCAGCACCACGATCACCTTCTCGGGGTCGAGCCCGAGCTCGCCGAGGACGCCCTCGTCGGGCTCGAAGTCCGCCAGGTAGTATTCCTCTTTCAATCCCGGATACCGATCGACGTTGCGCTCGTTGCCGCCATAGGGCGCCAGCGCCTCGACGCTGATGGCGTCGGGGATGAGCGCCTTGGTCGAGAAGCGCACGTTGATCGAGTGCGAAAGCTTGGCGAACTCGTAGTCGAACATCGTCACGTGCGGGATACCCAGCACGCGCGATGCCACCGGCAGATCGTTGCTTGCGTGCGACATCGCAAGGTGGAAGCCCTTGCCGCGACCGAACCCGATCATCTGGGACGTGCGTGATGCCATGCCCCATGCCTTTGCGGCGATGTTGCGACCCCTGTGCCTGCCGATGACGGTGTGCTCGATCCCGAAGCGGTCGAGCAACGGCAGCGTCTGTGCGAACTCGCGCGCGGTGACGGTCACGTCCCATCCGCGACGGCGGAACTCGTCGATCACGGGACGCAGCACGAGCACGTGGGGCGAGTTCGTCATGTCGATCCAGACGCGCCGCCCATCATGGAGAGCATCGGTCACCGGTTGCCTCCGTAGCGCTCCTCGAGCGCGGCGACGATCGCCTCGGCGGCCTTGCCGTCACCGTAGACCGCCGGGCGCGACAACGGGCGCTCGAGAGAGGCGACCGCCCCCAGGATGCGCTGCGAGTCGGCGCCCACGAGCGTGTTCCAGCCCAGCTCGACGGTCTCGACCCATTCGGTCTCTTCGCGCAGGGTCACGCAGGGCACGCCGAAGAAGTACGCCTCCTTCTGCATCCCACCCGAGTCCGTGAGCAACGCGCACGCGCTGCGAAGCAGTCCGACGGTCTCGATGTAGCTCACAGGCGGGATCGCGCGTATGGTCTCGCTCGCCTCGACTCGGGCCAGCAGCCCGAAGTCCTCGAGGTTCTTGCGGGTACGCGGATGAACGGCCCAGATCACCGGTCTGTCCATCTGATCGAAGGCCTCGACGATCTCGCCGAGGCGCGCCGGACTGTCGCTGTTGCCGGCCCGATGGACCGTCGCGAAATAGTAGCCGTTGCGCTCGACCTCGAACGTGTCGAGGGTCTCGCTCGAGTCGACGTTCTCCGCAAAGAAGCGCGCCGTGTCGAGCATGACGTCTCCCACAAGGTGCACGCCCTGGGTGATGCCCTCGGCCTCGAGGTTCACGACCGAGGCGCGTGTCGGGCACAGCAGGACGTCTGAGAGGTGATCGACCACGACCCGGTTGATCTCCTCGGGCATCGTACGGTTGAACGAGCGCAGACCGGCCTCTACGTGCGCGACGGGCACCCCGAGCTTCGCCGCGGTCAGTCCCGCTGCAAGCGTGGTGTTGGTGTCGCCGTACACGAGTACGAGGTCCGGCAGCTGCTCGACGAACAACTGCTCGAGCATCGGCATCATCTCGCCGGTCTGGCGCGCGTGCGAGCCTGAACCCACCGCGAGGTTGAAATCGGGCTTCGGGATGCCGAGCTGCTCGAAGAACACGTCGGACATGGCGTAGTCGTAGTGCTGGCCTGAGTGGACGAGCAACTCCTCGTGGTTCTCACGCAGTGCCTTGCACACCGGAGCGGCCTTGATGAACTGAGGCCGTGCGCCTACGACCGATATGATCTTGAGCTTCCTCACGCAAGCGCACCCTTCACGACCGCGACGACTTCCTCGATCTGCTCACGCGTGATGCCGGGGAAGCACGGCAGCGCGAAGGTCGAGTTGTTGCAGCTCTCAGCGACAGGCAGCGACGGACGCACCCAGTTCGGGAGCTTCTCCATCGCCTCCTGCTCGTGCAGTGCGAGCGGGTAGTAGAGCGCCGTACCGATGCCGGCCTCGGCCATCGCCGCCATGATCTTCGCTGCGACCTCAGGGCCTTCGGTCTTGACGATGTAGAGGTGGTAGACGGCGTCGCCATACTCGCGAGCAACCGGCAACTCAAGGCCTGCGGCGTCCGCAAGCAGCTCGCCGTACACCGCGGCGCCGGCCGCGCGCTGGGCGTTCCAGGTGTCCAGGTGCGGCAGCTTCACGAGCAGGATCGCAGCCTGGAGCGAATCGAGGCGCGAGTTGGTGCCGAACTCGTCGTGGTAGTACTTCTTGCTCGTCCCGTGCTGGGCGAGTTTGCGGCAGCGGGCCGCGAGCTCGGCGTCGTCGGTCGTGATGATGCCACCGTCGCCGGCGCATCCGAGGTTCTTGCTCGGGAAGAACGAGAACGCGGCGGCCTTGGCGAGCGAACCTGCACGCTTGCCCTTGTAGGTCGCGCCGATGGCCTGGCACGCGTCTTCGACAACGACGAGGCCATGTCGCTCAGCGATCTCGAGCAGCGGATCCATGTCGACGCACTGGCCGAAGATATGCACGGGCATGATGGCCTTGGTCTTGTCGGTGATGGCCGCCTCGACCTTGCTCACGTCCATGTTGTAGGTGCCGGGCTCGATGTCCACGAACACAGGGATGGCGCCGACGTGCCTGATGGCCTCGACGGTGGCGAAGAACGTGAACGGCGTGGTGATGACCTCATCGCCCTTGCCGATGCCAAGTCCGGCCATGATCAGGAACAGCGCATCGGTGCCGTTGCCGCACGCGACCGCGTACTCGGTGCCGCAGTACGCCGCGATGGCCTCTTCGAGCGCTTTGACCTTGGGTCCGCCGATGAACGCGGCGTTGCTCATGACGTCATACGTGGCGGCGTCGAGTTCGTCCTTGAGTTCCAGATACTGCGCCTTGAGATCCAGCAGGGGGATTCCCATCGGGCGACTCCTTCGAGATACGGGTGTACGACCTATCGTATGGTGCCGCAAGCGTGTTTCGGGCGCGGTACTCGTGACCGAGCCGTTACGCTCGCGTCACTGGTTCTCCAGAAGCTCTTCGGCAGGCACTTCACGCACGGGCTTGGCCGGGACGCCCATGACGAGGGTCCTGGCGGGGATGTCCCGTGTCACGACCGACCCCGTGGCGATGAACGCCTCCTCGCCGATCTCGATGCCCGGCAGGATGTGCGTTCCGCCGCCGACGCGTGCGCCGCGGCGCACCGTACAGCCCTTGAGGTGCTTGAAGCGCTCCTCGGTGCGGCCCATGAAGTTGTCGTTGGTGGTCACGACCATGGGGGCGATGAACACGTCCTCCTCGAGCGTGACATACGCGGTGATGTAGGCGCCGCTCTGGATCTTGGTGCGCGCGCCGATAGCGGTGTCGTTCTCGACGGTCACGCTGCGGCCGACCACGACGTTGTCCCCGATCGTGCAGCGCTCGCGCACGCCGGCGTTGTCGCCCACGATGCAGCCCTCACCGAAGGTCGAGCCCGCCATGAGCACCGTATGGCTGCCGATGCTTGATCCGGCGCCCACGACCACTCCGTCGAGTTCGGTCGTCTTGGCCGTCGAGCGAGGCGAGAGCTTGGGACGCTTGCCTACGATCGCGAAGTCCGCGACCACGACGCCCTCACCGAGCTTGGCGCCCTTGCATATCGTGATGTGGTTGCCGAGCTTGCAGCCGTCCCCGATGACGACGTCGTCCTCCAGAACGACGTGGTGACCGAGGCTCACGTGCTCGCCGATGACCACGCTCGGGGTCGCGATGCACCCGATCCCCTGTTCGAAGAACTCGCCTACCTTGGGCTGTACCGCCATCTCAGACCTCCACCGATGTCTCGACGGGCGCGCCGCCGGCGGCCATGGACTCGTCCACGGCCTCGAGCACTCGTACGACGCGCAGGCCGTCGCGGCCATCGCTGCGCGGGGTCTCGCCGGAGCGGCAACAGTCCAGGAAGTGCTGGACCTCGATCGCGAGCGGCTCGCTCATCTGGATCCACGGCACCGTGATGTCGCCGAAGCGCAGCGTCAGGTCCTCGCCGTAGGCCATGGCGGCATCGGGGGCCCCGACTCCTCGGTCATAGATCCAGATCTTCTCGGTCGCCTCCATGTCGTCGAACACGAGCATCTTCTTGGTGCCGACGACGGTGAGCTTGCGCACCTTGTGCGGATCGAGCCAGCTCACGTGGATGTTGGCCATCTTGCCGCTCGGGAAGTGCAGGTTCGCGAACACCGTGTCCTGCACGCCCGGGGTGACGTACGCCGCGCCGTTGGCACTCACGTAGTCGGGCGACTCGCCGAGGATGTAGAGCACGATCGAGACGTCGTGGGGAGCGAGCGACCAGAACGCGTTCTCCTCGGTGCGGACCTTGCCGAGGTTGAGGCGCTGCATGTAGACGTAGAGCACGTCGCCCAGGTCACCCGAGGCGATGTAGTCCTTGATCCAGTTGATGGCCGAGTGGTACTCCATCAGGTGCCCGACCATGAGCGTGACGTTCGCGGCGTCGGCCATACGCACGAGCGCCTCGGACTCGGCAGAGGTGAGCGTGAGCGGCTTCTCGACGAAGCAGTGCTTGCCGGCCGAGATCACCTTGCTCGCGATCGCGTAGTGGCTCGGGGCGCTCGTGGCGACCACGACGGCGTCGAGGTCGTAGTCGGCGAGCAATGCGTCGAGATCGGTCGTGGTCTCGACGCCGGGGTAGAGCCCCTTGAGCTTGGCGAGGTTCGCCTCGGACAGGTCGCACGCGGCGACGAGCTCGGCATCGCCGAGACGGTCGAGGTTGCGGACCAGGTTCGGTCCCCAGTAGCCGAAGCCGACGGTGCCCACACGTACCGGCGCGTCACTCACAGGCGTACCACCTTGCTGTCGTCGAACGCGGCAAGCGCGTTTCGGGTGTCCAGGATCAGCTGTGCGTCGCGCACGACCGACGCGTAGTCGGTGTCGCTGTGGTTCGTCACGATCACCACGATGTCCGCCGAGGAGACCTCCTCGGCGCTCAGGTCGACGTGCGGGACGTCGCGTCCGCCGGCAGCGAAGGTCGGCACCCAGGTGTCGTGATAGACGAGATCCGCGCCCTTGTCCATGAGCAGTTTGGCGACGAGTATCGCCGGAGACTCGCGCATGTCGTCGATGTCGGCCTTGTAGGCCACACCGAGCATGAGCACGCGCGCGCCTGCGAGCGACTTCTTGTGGATGTTGAGCGCGTCCATGGTGCGGCGCACCACGTAGTACGGCATCGACTCGTTGACCTTGCCCGAAAGCTCGATGAACTCGGTGTGGAAGTCGTACTCGCGCGCCTTCCAGGAGAGGTAGAACGGGTCGATCGGGATGCAGTGACCGCCGAGGCCCGGGCCGGGGTAGAACGGCATGTAGCCGAACGGCTTGGTCTTGGCGGCGTCCACGACGTCCCAGAGGTTGATGTCCATGCGCTCGCAGAGCTGCAGAAGCTCGTTCATGAGCGCGATGTTGACGGAGCGGAAGATGTTCTCGAGCAGTTTGGTCATCTCAGCGGCGCGGGTCGACGAGACCGGCACCACGGTGTCGATGAAGCGCTCGTACATGAGCTTCGCGTGGCGCGTGCACTCGGGCGTGACGCCGCCGACGACCTTGGGGGTGTTCTTGGTCTGGTAGACCGGGTTGCCCGGGTCGACGCGCTCGGGCGAGAACGCGAGGTAGAGGTCGGTGCCGACCGTGAGGCCGTGGGCTTCGAGGATGGGCTGGATGACCTCCTCGGTTGTGCCGGGATAGGTCGTCGACTCGAGCGTCACGAGCATCTGTGCATGCAGGTGCGGCGCGATCGAGCGGGCCGCGCTCTCCATGTAGGAGGTGTCCGGTGCCTTCATCTCGTCGAGCGGTGTCGGCACGCAGATCGCGATCGCGTCGGCGTCCGCCGCGCGAGCGAAATCGGTCGTGGCCACGATGAGACCGGCCGCCACGAGCGGTGCGAGCTCCTCGGAGGGGACGTCCGGTATGTAGCTGCGCCCCGCGTTGACCTCGGCGGCCTTGCCCTCGGAGACCTCGAGGCCGATGACCTTGTGTCCGGCCTTGGCCATCTCCACGGCGAGCGGCAGACCGACGTAGCCGAGTCCGACCACGCCGAGTACAGCGCTGCCGTCGTTGAGACGCTGTTCGAGTGACATCAGTTGTATCGCTCCATTTCCCCTGCTCACGGGCGCATCAGGTCGCATCAAGCTGCGGCGCTCGCCCGAACGGTGACGTGAGAGTCCCTAAACCCCGCTATTTTATCGCAAACATGAGCTCGCCAGAGCATGCGAGTTCATCGCCGACGTAGGCGGACGCCTCGCCGAACCCGATGGGGCCGCGGCGCTTGGTGATGACGCACTCCATGCGCAGGGTGTCGCCCGGGCGCACCTGGCGCTTGAAACGCACCTTGTCGATCCCGCCGAAGAACCCGATCTTGCCGGCGTTCTCGGGCAGAGCCAGCAGTGCGACGGAGCCGACCTGCGCGCACGCCTCGACGATGAGCACGCCCGGCATGACCGCGTACTCCGGGAAATGGCCGGGGACCCAGAACGCGTCCTCGGTGACGTCGAGATAGCCCACGGCGCGCTCGCCGGGCACCATCTCCTCGATGCGGTCCACGAGCAGGAACGGCTCACGGTGCGGGATGATGGCCTTGATGCCGTCTCTGTCCAGCATGGATGACTCCCCTCTTTGCGGCTTTCGCCGCGTACTGTCGTGCCCGGCAGTCCGGCCTCAGCACCCGTCGGCGCCGTGGGCCTCCGGCTCGCCATGCGTCTCGATGTCGGCGCCGAGCGTCGCGAGCTTGTCCACGAAGCGCTCGTATCCCCGCTCTATGTGGTAGACGTCCGTGACCTCGGTGGATCCTTCGGCCACAAGCCCCGCGAGGACGAGAGCGGCTCCTCCGCGCAGGTCGGGCGAGCGCACCGGCGCGCCGGAGAGCTGAGCGATACCTTTGACGAGCGCGTGATGGCCCTCGATGCGGACGTCGGCGCCCATCCGGAGCACCTCTTCGGCGAACATGAAGCGGTTCTCGAAGACGTTCTCGGTGATGACGCAGGAGCCCTCGGCGACGGCCATGAGCGCCATGTACTGCGCCTGCATGTCGGTCGGGAACCCGGGAAACGGCAGCGTCTGGATGTCGACGGCGGTCGCGCGACCGTCAAGCGCGATGGTCGCACCGTCGGAGTGGGTCTCGATGGCGCATCCGGCCTGCGTGAGCTTGTCCAGCACGAGCTCGAGGTGCGCCGGGTCGAAGCCCCGCACGCGGACGGGGCCGCCGCCCAGAGCGCCGGCGACCAGGAACGTCCCGGCCTCGATGCGGTCGCCCACCACACGGTGCTCGACCGGATGAAGCGCTTCGACGCCCTCGATCGTGATGACCGAGGAACCCGCGCCTTCGACACGCGCGCCCATTCCGACCAGGAACTCGGCGAGATCCACGATCTCAGGCTCGCGGGCGGCATTGGCGATCACGGTCTGGCCACTCGCGACCACGGCCGCCATGAGCAGGTTCTCGGTCGCCCCGACGCTCGGGAAGTCGAGCGTCACGTGAGCGCCGTGCAGCCCCTCGGGCGACGTGGCGTGGATGTAGCCGTGCCCGAGCTCGACATGCACGCCCAGCACCTCGAGACCGCGGATGTGCATGTCGATCTTGCGCGAGCCGATCGCACAGCCTCCCGGCATGGCCACGCGTGCCTGCCCGAGTCGCGCGACGAGCGGCCCGAGCACAGCGATCGAAGCGCGCATCTGCGCGACCATCTCGTAGGGCGCCTCGAACGACGTGAGTCGGGTGGCGTCGACCGTCAGGCTGTGGTCCGAACGCTCGACGACGGCGCCGAGTCCGCGCAGCACATCGGCCATCGTGTCCACGTCGCTGATATCGGGCACGTTGGTGATCCGCGACGTCCCCGGCGCCATGAGTGCGGCGGCCATGAGCTTGAGCGCGGAGTTCTTGGCGCCCTCGACCGTGACCTCACCGGTCAGGCGCGCACCTCCGGAAACGATGATCGAACGCACGCTACCTCGATCCACAGTCCGTGTCGGATGTCTCCGACACCCTAGCCAACCACACCCTCTGCGGCAACCTGACGCCGCGATACGTCACCGAACGGATTCCTCGGCGAGCGCACGTCGCGGAGCCGGTAGCCCGGACGAACAAGGCGGCGACCCTCCCGAAGAGAGCCGCCGCCTCATTGGCGAAGTCCATGCACCGCTTTCGGTGCTGTCGCGACGGCTACTTGCGGCGGCCTGCGACCTCGAGCTGCATCTCGCACCACTTGAGCTCCGCCTGCATGGTGTCGCGCTCGACCTCGTCAGCCTCAGCGGGCAACGAAGCCATGCGCTCCTTGGCGAGTTCGAGCGCCTGACGCGCGCGCTCTACGTCGATCTGGGATGCGACGACGGCGTGGTCGGCGAGGATGATGACCTTGTCCTCGTGGACCTGGATGTAGCCGCCGGCGACCGCGAACCACTCGGTCTCCTTGTCGTTATCCCACTTGACGCGTATCTCGCCCGGCTTGAGAGCGCTCACGAGCGGGGCGTGGAGCGGCAGGACGCCGATCTCGCCGTCGATCGTCGGAGCGACCACCATCTCCACCTCGTTGGTGTAGACGATGCGCTCGGGAGTGATGATCTCGCACATGAGTGTGCGTGCCATTGCTTCAGCGCTCCTTTATGCGGTCGCCTTGAGCTGCTCGGCAGCCTCGAGGACCTCTTCGATCCCGCCCTTGTAGCGGAAGGCCTGCTCGGGGATGTCGTCGCACTCGCCCTTGGCGATCATGTCGAAGCCGCGGATCGTGTCCTCGAGCTTGACGTACTTGCCCTCCATGCCCGTGAACTGCGCGGCCACGAAGAACGGCTGCGAGAGGAACTGCTGCATCTTGCGCGCACGCGAGACGGTCAGCTTGTCCTCCTCGGACAGCTCGTCCATACCGAGGATGGCGATGATGTCCTGCAGGTCCTTATAGCGCTGGAGGATCTGCTGGGTCTCACGGGCGACGCGGTAGTGCTCCTCGCCGACGACGTCCGCGGAAAGCGCGCGGGACGTGCTGGCGAGCGGGTCGACGGCCGGGTAGATGCCGAGCTCGGAGATCGAACGCGACAGAACCGTGGTGGCGTCGAGGTGCGTGAACGCCGTGGCCGGCGCCGGGTCGGTGAGGTCGTCGGCGGGAACGTAGATCGCCTGGACCGACGTGATGGAGCCCGTCTTGGTCGAGGTGATGCGCTCCTGCAGGTCGCCCATCTCGGTGGCCAGCGTGGGCTGGTAACCGACGGCGGAAGGCATGCGGCCCAGAAGCGCCGAGACCTCGGAACCCGCCTGGGTGAAGCGGAAGATGTTGTCCACGAACAGGAGCACGTCCTGGCCCTGGTCACGGAAGTACTCCGCGGCGGTCAGACCGGCCAGACCGACGCGCAGACGCGCTCCGGGAGGCTCGTTCATCTGGCCGTAGATGAGCGCCGTCTTCTCGATGACGCCCGATTCCTTCATCTCGTTGTACAGGTCGGTACCTTCACGGGTGCGCTCACCCACGCCGGTGAACACCGACGTACCACCGTGCTGCATGGCGAGGTTGTTGATGAGCTCCATGATGATGACCGTCTTGCCGACGCCCGCGCCGCCGAACAGGCCGGTCTTTCCACCCTTGATGTAGGGCTCGAGCAGGTCGACGACCTTGATGCCGGTCTCGAAGATCTCGGTCTTGGACACGAGCTCCTCGTACTCCGGCGCCGGGCGGTGGATCGGATAGTAATCCTCCACCTCGGGCATGGGCTGACCGTCGATGGCCTCACCCATGACGTTCCAGATGCGACCGAGCGTGGACGGGCCGACCGGCATCTGCATGGGGGCACCGGTATCGATGACCTCCATGCCGCGGGTCAGGCCGTCCGTCGAACTCATGGCGACGGCTCGTACCTGGTTGTTCGGAAGGTGCTGCTGCACCTCCGCGATCGTCTTGAGATGTCCGACCGGGGTATCGACGTCGATCTTGAGCGCCGTGTAGATCGCCGGGATGGCGTCCGCGGCGAACTCGGCATCGATGACCGGTCCGACGATTCTCACGATTCGTCCGACATTCATGTGCATATCCTTCGTTTCAGTGGCTGCCATCTAGTCCTCCTGAGCGGCAGCGCCGCCCACGATCTCTGCGATCTCCTGGGTGATCGCGGCCTGACGGGCGCGGTTGTAGCTGCGCGTCAGGGTCGTGATCATCTCGGAGGCGTTGTCGGTGGCCGACTTCATCGCCTTGCGGCGAGCGCCGTGCTCTGAGGCCGCGGACTCCATGAGCGCGCGGTAGATGAGCGTCTCGACGTAGGTCGGGAGCAACAGCTCGAGCACGGACTCGGCGTCCGGTTCGAATTGATACTCCGCATTGATCTTGGCTGCCTCGACATCCTCGGCGGCCTCAGCCATCACGCGACGTTCGATCGGCAGAAGCTGATGGATCTCGGGCTTCTGGTCGGCGACGTTCTTGAAATGGTTGAACGCGACGTAGACCGCATCGCACTCGCCGTCGGCGTACGCGCCGATGACGTGTGCCGCGATCGACTTGGCGTCCGCGAACGTCGGCTTGTCGGAGATGTCACGGTACGCGGCGATGGGCTCGACTCCGCGATAGCGGAAGTACGCGCCCGCCTTCTTGCCGACCGCGACGAGGTCCACCTTGGCGCCGGCGGCGCTCTCCTCGCGCATCAGTGACTCGGTGAGTCGGATGATGTTCGAGTTGAACGCTCCGGCAAGGCCCCGGTCCGAGGTCACCGAGATCACGATGACCCGCTCGCGCTTGTCGTGCTCGATGAGCAGCGGATGCTGCGCGCCGATCGCGAACCGGGCCACGTTGCCCAGAACCTCCATCATGGACAGCGCGTACGGACGCGCCGCCTCGATGCGTTCCTGAGCCTTCTTGATCTTGGCCGTCGAGACCATCTCCATGGTGCGCGTGATCTGACGCGTGGATTGCGTACTGTCGATCCGCTGCTTGATGTCTCTCAGGTTGGGCATGTCTGCTACTCCCCGGCCGTGAACTGGGCCTTGAACTCGTCGACGGCCTTCGCAAGCGCTGCGGAGGTCTCGTCCGAGATCTTGCCTTCGTCCACGATGGCCTTGCCGATCTCGGGATACGCGCTTCCCACGAAGGCGATGAGTCCGTCGCGGAATGCGAGGACCTTCTCCGGCGCGATGTCGTCGAGGTAGCCCTTGGTGCCGGCGAAGATCGCGACGACCTGGTTCTCGACGGGCATCGGCACGTACTGGCCCTGCTTGAGGAGCTCGACGAGCCGCTCACCACGGTTCAGCGTGGCCTGGGTCGCCTTGTCGAGATCGGAGCCGAACTGCGCGAACGCGGCCAGCGAACGGTAGTTCGCCAGGTCGAGTCGAAGCGAGCCCGCGACCTGCTTCATGGCCTTGAGCTGCGCGTCGCCGCCGACTCGGGAGACAGAGATACCAACGTTGATGGCGGGGCGGATGCCCTGGAAGAACAGGTCGGACTGCAGGAACATCTGGCCGTCGGTGATGGAGATGACGTTGGTCGGGATGTAGGCCGAGACGTCACCCGCCTGGGTCTCGATGACCGGCAGGGCCGTGAGCGAACCGGCGCCCATGTCGTCGGAGAGCTTGAGTGCGCGCTCAAGCAGACGGCTGTGCAGATAGAAGACGTCACCCGGATACGCCTCGCGGCCCGGCGGGCGGCGGAGCGTGAGGGACATCTGGCGATACGCGACGGCCTGCTTGGAGAGGTCGTCGTAGACGCACAGGACCGCGCGCCCGGGATTGTCCTTGCCCGCGGGCTTGCCGTCCTCGCCGTTGTAGATGAAGTACTCACCGATGGCCGCACCCGACATGGGGGCGAGGTACTGCATCGGCGCGGGGTCGGAGGCGTTGGCGGCCACGATGATCGTGTAGTCCATGGCGCCGTGCTCCGCGAGCGTCTCGACCACGCCGGCGACCGTGGAGGCCTTCTGGCCGATCGCGACGTAGATGCAGATGACGCCCTTGCCCTTCTGGTTGATGATCGTGTCGATCGCCACGGCCGTCTTACCGGTCTGGCGGTCGCCGATGATCAGCTCACGCTGGCCTCGACCGACCGGGATCATCGAGTCGATGGCCATGATGCCGGTCTGCATGGGCTCGTGAACGCCCTTGCGCTCGATGACGCCGGGAGCGCGGAACTCGACCGGACGCGTACCCTCGGCCGCGATCGGGCCCTTGCCGTCGAGCGGCTGGCCGAGCGGGTCGACGATACGGCCGAGCATACCCTTGCCCGAAGGCACCTCGACCACGCGGCCGGTGGTGCGGACGGTGTCGTTCTCCTTGACGGAGGTGACCTCGCCCAGAAGGACGGCGCCGACCTCGGTCTCGTCGAGGTTGAGTGCCATTCCATAGACGACCTTGCCGCCTTCGACCATGAACTCCAGGAGCTCACCGGCCATGGCGCCACGCAGGCCGTCGACACGGGCGATACCGTCGCCGACCTGCAGAACCGTGCCGACCTCGCGGACGTCCACCTCAGGCTTGAAACCCTCGAGCTGCGCCTTCAGTACGTCCTGGATCGCGCTGGCAGTTATCTCTGCCACTTACGCCTCACCTCCCTGCGAAGACGTCGCAAGTGCGGAACGCATGGCGTCGAGCTGTGAGGAAAGGCTTCCGTCGAGCACGCGACCGCCAACGTTGATACGGATGCCGCCGATGATCGAGGCGTCGACCTTCTCGCGAAGCGAGACGGGACGACCGAGCACGGAGGACAGTTTCTGGACCAGTGATGCACGGGTGTCATCGGCCATGGGGACAGCGGTGGTCACGGAAGCGACCACGATGCCGCGCTCGGCCTCGGCGATCTCGCCGTAGGTCGTCAGCACGTCACCGAGCGAAGCCACCAGGCCACGCTCCACCATCGTCGACGCGACGGCGACTGCCTCGGGTGAACCGGCCTCGGCGAACAGGTCGCGCATGATCGCGCGCTTCTTGTCCGCGGGGATGGCCGAGTCCGCGAGGGCGTCACGCAGTTCGACGTTGCCGCGCACCGTCTCCACGATGGTGCGGAGCGCGGCGTCGGTCGCGTCGACAGCGTCTGCGACGGTGGCGAGGTCGAAGAGGGCCCGTGCATAGGCCCCTGTGATCTCGCTAGTTGTCATTCAGGCCGCCCACCTCTGCAACGTACTTGTCGATGAGCTTGGCGTGATCAGCCGCGGAGAGCTGCTCGCCGATGAGCTTGCTTGCGACGGCCACGGAGATGTCCGCGACGGACGCCTGCAGCTCGGCCACGGCGGCCTTGCGCTCGCCTTCCATGACCTCGTGGGCCTTGGCGACGATCGCGGCGGCCTCTTCGTTGGCCTTGGCTACGATCTCTTCCTTCATCGACTCAGCGACCTTGCGGCCCTGCTCGATGACCTTGGAAGCCTCACCGCGAGCCTCTGCCATCTGCTGCTTGTAATCCTCGAGCAGACGCTCGGCCTCGACCTTGGTCTCCTCGGCCTTCTCAAGGGATTCCTTGATTGCCTCGGCGCGCTTGTCGAGCATGCCGATGATCGCCGGGAAGGCGAACTTCCACAGCAGGACGAACAGGATGATGAACGCGACCCAGGTCGGCCATACGGCTGCCGGGTTCGGGTAGACCGAACCCAGGGTCGCCTCGAGGCCGCTCTTCGCGCCCTCGGCCGCCTCAGAGGCGTATGCCATTTCTACGAACACGTCGAAACCTCCGTTCCTGGTTAGCTGTTAGAGAAGGAACGTGAGGACGAAGCCGAGGAGCGCGAGCGCCTCGGTGAACGCGATGGCGATGAACATGGTGCTCTGGATACGACCGGCCATCTCAGGCTGGCGGGCCATGGCCTCGAGGGCCTTACCGCCGACGATACCGATACCGATACCAGGGCCGATGGCCGCGAGGCCGTATGCGAGACCCTTACCAACAGCGACGATGGAACCTTCCACTGCTAGATCCTCCTTCTAGGTTGAAACCTGATCTCTTCAGGTTTACATGACCATGCTTCCAGCCGGCATCTTGCCGACATGTGACCGTACTAGTGCTCGGAGGCGTGCACCGAGCTCTGGATGTAGACCGCCGTCAGGATCGTGAAGACGTAGGCCTGGATGAACGCGACGAAGACCTCGAACGCGTACATCAGGATCAGGAACACCAGCGCGAGCGCGCCCACGCCGATACCGCCGACGCTCCAGGTGAGCTCCTTCTCGAAGATCGGCCAGAACAGCGCCACGAAGCCCGAGAAGACACCGAGGATGATGTGTCCCGCATAGAGGTTGGCGAACAGTCGTACGGCCAGCGTGAGCGGGCGCACGATGAAGTACGAGATGAACTCGAGCAGGAAGATGAACCCGCCCAGGAACAGCCTTCCAAAGAACGGCATCGAGCGCACGCCCTCGGGGATGAGGCTCTTGAGGTAGCCGTACGCGCCGTTCTTGGTGAAGCCGATCCACACGAATGCGAGCCAGCTGATCAGCGCGAGGGCGACCGTGCCGCCGATGGTGCCGCCGATGGACTTGCCGGCGGGGATGAGACCGAACATGTTCGACACCAGGATCATGAAGAAGAAGGTGCCAAGCAGCGGCACGTACTTCGGGCCATCCTTGGGGCCGATCACGTCGGTCGCCATGTCGCGGATGAACTCGACACCGGCCTCCAGCATGCCCACAAGCCTGCCCGCGGGGGCGAGGGTCGTGGCGTCACCGGTCTGGGCGGCGAGCGCAATCTGCTTCTTCTCGCGGTTCGCGACGATGATGAACATCAGCATCGTGACCACGAGAGCAACCAAACCCCACACAACGTAGTTGGTCAGCGTCCACGGACTCGTGACATGACCCTCCATGTTGTTGTAGGGCAAGACCGACAGCTCATGAACGAGCTCTTCGATCTTTCCAGGTAGTAGCTCCAACGGGTTCACGCGTCTACCTACCTCCCATCCCTGGACCCGGCAGCCGGCCGGGAATACCTGTGCAGGCCCGCGTAGCGGACCAGCTCCACCATGTAACCAACGACGAACGCACCCGCGAGGGTCAGCCCGAACGCGGCGAACCCTTCGGGTACGAAACGGCTGTAGAGAAACAGAACGACCGTCGCAGCGAACAGACGGCCGACAAGGGAAAGACCCGCAAGGAGTATCCCGCGGGCGGCATCATCCGACTCGATGCGCGCGAAACTGGCCCGGGAAGCGAGAAGCAGGACGAGACCGCAAGCCAGCCCGAGTGCGGCGGCTACGAGCGGCTGCGAGAGCAGCGTCACGAGGCTATCGGCCGGTGTGGGAGACAGTTGACTACCCCTCTGCAGTGTCCCAGCTCTACTTGCGGACCAAGAACCGACCGCGTCAAGCCGAAAGGGGCTTGCGGAACACCGCGCGGGCGCACGAAAGCGCGCACACGACAGATTCCGAACCGGGGGGTCTCGGAAAGCGGCCCTATCGTACAGGAACGTTCAGGGTCGAACAAGGCCGTTCGGCGGGTCCGAACACCGGGCGTCGCGGCCACTCCGCGCCCGCCCTCCGCGACCTGCGACACCTACTCGTCCGGGCTCTCCTCGACGTGGTGGTGGGCCGCCTCGAAGAGTCCCAGCCAGTACGCCATGAGGCCCGAAAGCACCGCCAGGACGGCGAAGGTGGCGATCTTGATGAGCGAGGGCGCGTACCGCATCGCGTACCCGCCGACGGCAAGCACCGCGGACCATATGTAGATGATGATCACGGTCTGTCGCTGGTCGAATCCTCGGCCTAGGAGACGGTGGTGGATGTGGCCCTTGTCGGCCTCCTGGATCGGCCTGTTGTGCCGGATACGGCGGACGATCGCCGAGGCGGTGTCGAAGATGGGCACACCGATGATGAGCAGCGGCACTACGAGTGTGATGGCCGCTACCGACTTCATCACGCCGAGGAGCGAGATGCTCGCGAGCGCGAACCCCAGGAACATCGCGCCCGAGTCGCCCATGAAGATGGAGGCCGGGTTGAAGTTGTAGCGCAGGAAGCCGAGGCACGCGCCGATGAGCGCGGCGGCGAGCGCAGCCGCCTCGAGCCGGTTGGATTGCGCTGCGAGCACCAGGAAGCTCGTCGCCGCGATCGCGCTCACACCTGCGGCGAGCCCGTCGAGACCGTCGATCAGGTTGATGACGTTGGTGAAGCCCACGATATAGACGAGCGTGACCGGGATGCCGAGCAGGCCCAACGCGATGAGTCCCCCGCCCGCCGGGTTGCCCACGAAGTCGATACGCAGGCCCGCCGCGATCACGATACCGGCGGCCACGATCTGTCCGAGGAGCTTGGGGCCGGGATCGAGGGTGTAGATGTCGTCGATCACTCCGACGGCGAATATGACGACAAGCCCGCCGAGCACGCCCCATACCGCGGAGCCCTGCGCGAGCAACGCCCCTCCCCAACCGAACTGCCGCTCCCCGAAGGCCTCGAGGGCCACCGCGAACGCGAAACCGGCGAACATCGCGATCCCGCCGAGCCGGGAGATCGCGTACGTATGGACCTTGCGGCCACCGGGCTCGTCGACCAGTCCCCGGCGGATGCTCCATGCGCGAACGAGGGGCGTGAGGATGAGCGTGACGAACGCGGCCGCAGCGATGACGAACAGGTAGTGGCGAGCGCTCACGAGGCCGCTCCGGCGGCCGGGGGCACGGACGCATCGGTCCCGGCGAGCCCTTCGGCACATGGCACGGGTACGAGTCGGCGCGGAACGACCCCCGCCTCGGCGAGCAACTCCTCGGAAAGCGGATCCGGATACGGGTCGCGGTAGACGATGTCAACGACGCCCGCGTTGAGCAGGATCTTGGCGCAGAGCACGCATGGCTGATGCGTGCAGTACGCCGTCGCGCCGTCCATGGCGATGCCGTGTTTGGCGGCCTGGATCACCGCGTTCTGCTCTGCGTGGATGCCGCGACAGAGCTCATGGTGCGAGCCGCTCGGGATGTTGCGCTGCTCGCGCAGGCACCCGACCTCCTCGCAATGAGCCAGTCCCGCCGGCGTGCCGTTGTAGCCGGTCGCCAGGATGCGCTTGTCCTTGACCAGGACAGCGCCTGTGGAGCGGCGCAGGCACGTCGAACGGCCCGAGACCTGCTCGGCGATGCTCATGAAGTAGTCGTCCCAGGACGGGCGTGGCATGTCGGTGGCGCCTCCTCGGCGGATGCTACTTGGTGCCGAAGAGCCGGTCGCCGGCGTCGCCGAGACCGGGCACGATGTACCCATGGTCGTTGAGGTGGCTGTCCACGGCGGCGACGAAGATCTTGACGTCCTCGCACGTGGTGGCGACCTCCTCGATACCCTCGGGAGCGGCGATCAGGCAGAGCAGATTGATCTCGCGGGCGCCCTTGTCGCGCAGGAACTGCACCGCCGCCGCCGCGGAGCCGCCGGTGGCGAGCATGGGGTCCACGATCAGGATGTCGCGCTCGCCGATGTCCTCGGGGAGCTTGCAGTAGTACTCGACCGGCTGCAGGGTCTCCGGATCGCGGTACAAGCCCACATGCCCGACCTTGGCCGCGGGCATGAGCTCGAGGATCGCGTCGACCATGCCGAGCCCGGCGCGCAGGATCGGTATGACGGCGACCTTCTTGCCGGCGAGCACGTAGCTCGTGGTCTCGGTGATCGGGGTCGTGACCGTGGTCTCCGCGAGCTGGAAATCGCGCGTCGCCTCGAAGGCGATGAGAAGCGCCAGTTCCTTGACGAGCTCCCGGAACTCCTTGGCCCCGGTGTCCTTGTCACGAAGGATGGTGAGCTTGTGCTGGATCAGCGGGTGATCCATCACGTGCACGTTCGGGTACTTCCCGGCATCGAAACCCATGTGCGCGCCTCCTCGGCGGTAGAAGCCTGCTGACGGGACCTAGAGCTCGGGGTAGAGCGGGTGAGCGTCGAGCATCGACTGCACCTCGGAGCGGATGGACGCCAGCGCCGCGGCGTCGTCGCGCCTGAAGATCGCCTCGGCGAGCAGGCGGCCCACGGTGTGAGCCTCCTCGGCGCTGAACCCGCGGGTCGTCATCGCGGCGGAGCCGACGCGGATGCCGCTCGTGACGAACGGGCTCTCCGGGTCGTTGGGGATCGCGTTCTTGTTGACGGTGAAGCCGACCTCCTCGAGGAGATGCTCGGCGTCCTTACCCGTGATCGACGCGGGACGGAGGTCAACGAGCATGAGATGGTTGTCGGTGCCTCCGGAGACGAGCCTCAGACAGCGCTCGACCATCGCGGCACCCATGGCCTGGGCGTTCGCGACGACCTGGTCGATGTAGGTCTTGAACTCAGGCTGCATCGCCTCTTTGAACGCGACGGCCTTCGCCGCGATGATGTGCTCGAGCGGTCCGCCCTGCAGTCCGGGGAACACGGCCTTGTCCAGCGCTGCTGCCCACTCCGCCTTGCACAGCACGAACCCGGAGCGGGGGCCGCGCAGGGTCTTGTGACTCGTGGAGGTCACGAAGTCGGCATGCGGGACGGGGCTGGGGTGCGCGCCGGTCGCGACGAGGCCGGCGATGTGCGCCATGTCGACCATGAGCACGGCGCCGACCTCCTTGGCCACCGCGGCGAAGCGCTCGAAGTCGATGACGCGCGGGTACGCGCTCGCGCCGGCGATGATCATGCGCGGTCGGTGCTCGCGCGCGAGGCGCTCCATCTCGTCGTAGTCGATGGTCTCGGTCTCCATGTCGAGCCCGTAGGGCACGATGTCGAACCACTTGCCCGAGAAGTTGACCGGGGAACCGTGGGTCAGGTGCCCGCCCATCGCAAGGTTCATGCCAAGGACGGTGTCGCCGGGCTTGCACACGGCGAAGTACACCGCCATGTTGGCCTGCGCGCCCGCGTGCGGCTGCACGTTGGCGTGATCGGCGCCGAAGAGCTCCTTGGCGCGCTCGCGTGCCAGGTCCTCGACCACGTCGACGACCTCGCAGCCGCCGTAGTAGCGCTTGCCCGGCAGGCCCTCGGCGTACTTGTTCGTGAGCACGGTGCCGGCCGCCTCGAGGACCGCGGGCGAGACGAAGTTCTCGCTCGCGATCAGCTCGATCGTGCCGCGCTGACGCGCGAGCTCGGCGTCGATCGCGTTGGCGATCTCAGGGTCCTGACCGGGGATGTACTTTAGCGTCATGCCTCTTGCTCCGTTCGTTTCGAATACGCGAGCGCACTCTTCGGCGCGTCAGTCCTTCTCTTCGAGCCCGTTGATCTTGGCCACACGCCGGGCGTGGCGGTCGCCGCCGAACCCGGTGCCCAGGAACACGTCGAGGATCTCCTCGTTGACCTGCTCGGGCACGAACCGCCCCGACACCGCAACCACGTTGGCGTCGTTGTGCTCACGGGCGAGCTTGGCGAACTCGGGATCGGTCACGTTGGCTGCCCGGACGCCGTCGATCTTGTTGGCGGCCATCGCCATGCCGATGCCGGTGCCGCACACGAGCACGCCCTTGTCGACGGTGCCCGCCGCGACGGTCCTTGCGACCTTCTCGGCGAAGTCCGGGTAGTCCACAGACTCCTCGGCCGAGGAAGTGCCGAGGTCGACGACGTCGTGCCCCTCGGCGGCCAGGTGTGCCTTGAGGCGCTCCTTCTGCTCGAATCCGGCGTGATCACTGCCGATCGCGACGCGCATGGGGAGGTCCTTCCGACGGGTGTACGAGCGTGGAGATTGTACCGCAACCTCACGTGCCTGTGGGACGAACACGGACACCGGACCGTGGCGGCCCGGCGTCCGGATGCTCGGTTCGGTGGACGGCTACGCCCCGCCCGCCGCCGCCTCCATGATCGCGTCGGTCGGGATGGCGCCTTCGCGTATGATGACCGGCGCCGCGCCGGTGCAATCGACCACGGTCGAGGCCTGCTTGTGCTCGGTCTCGCCGCCGTCGAGAGAGACGTCGGCCGCCGCGATGATGCGCTCCTCGACGTCGGAGAACGCGCCGGGCGCAGGCGCGCCACTCGTGTTCGCGCTCGTGGCGATGATCGGGCCGCCGGAGGCCTGGATGAGCTCCATGATGACCTCGTGGTCCGGCGAGCGCAGCGCGACGGTGCCGTCGTCCGCGCGGAAGTCCTTGCCCACTGCCTCGGATGCCTTGACCACCAGCGTCAGCGCTCCGGGCCAGAACGCCTTCGCCAGGTTGTGTGCGAACTCGGGAACGTCCACGCCGTACTTGTCGAGCAGTGCGTCATCATCTTCGACCAGCCAGGGCAGGGGCTTGTCGAGGGGCCGTACCTTGATATCGAAGATCTCGTTGGGACCGAAACACGAGTGTGCCGAAGCGCCGATGCCGTAGACCGTTTCCGTGGGGAAAACAACAATCCCGCCGTCCCGTAGTACTGTGGCGGCGAGATTGATGACTTCCGCGGATGGCTTCTCCGGGTCGATGTGAAACACCTTGCTCATGACGACCGCCTCCGTTCTGTGCCATGCCCTGGCATCAGAGGTCCCTCAGCGCAGGTAGCCGGTCGCAACGCGGTCCCGGCCCGCGAGGTCCCTCACGGTTCTACTATCTTCATACCACTTGGCCATCTCTTTGACAGCACTCTGCACACAACCTTCATCAAGTTCCATCGCGAGCATGCCGCCCGGGCGCAGCCACGCGCGCGCCTCGTCCATGATCCGCCGCGCGACATCGAGCCCGTCCGCGCCGCCGTCGAGCGCCAGATGCGGCTCGAACCCGAGCACCTCCTCGGGCAGGTCAGGCAGGTCGGCGCTGGGGATGTAGGGCGGGTTGGAGACCACGAGGTCCGTATGGCCGAGGAGCCGCTCGGCACTCTCGGCCTGCGCGATCGGCGCGAACAGGTCGCCCTCCAGGACGCACACGCGCTCGGCGAGCCCAAGACGCTCCGCGTTCTCAGCGGCGGTCCGGACCGCGAGCGGCGAGAGGTCGGTCGCCCACACGGCGGTCTCCGGCCGCTCCTGCGCGATGGAGCACGCCACCGCACCGGAACCCGTACACAGGTCGATGGCGGTCGGTGAGTCACCCGCGCCCGCCAGGAACTCGATGCCGAGACCGGCGAGCACCTCGGTCTCGGGCCGCGGGATGAACACTCCCGGCACGACACGTACGACCAGGTGCCGAAAGGCCATCTCTCCGGTCACGTACTGCAGGGGCTGCCCCTCGGCGCGTCGCCGCACTCCCTCGCGGAGCGTCGCGCGCTCCTCGGGCGAGAGCGGACGATCGTGATACGCGTAGATCTCGACCCGGGACAGTCCGGTAGCTGCGGACAGAAGCCACTCGGCGCTCAGGCGCGGGTGCTCGTCACCCTTATCGCCGAGGAACCCGAGAGTCCACTCGAGCGCCTCCTTGAGCGTCCAGACGCGGTCTGCCCCCATGGCGCCCGGCTACTGGCCGACAGCCGCGAGCCGCTCGGCGCGATCAGCCGTGGCAAGAGCGTCGATGAGGTTGCCGATGTCGCCCGCCATGATGCCGGGGATGTTGTGGACCGTCAGACCGACGCGATGATCGGTGACGCGGTCCTGGGGGTAGTTGTAGGTGCGGATCTTCTCGGAGCGATCGCCCGAGCCTATCTGGCTGCGGCGCTGCGCACCGAGCTCGGCCTGCTGGCGCTCGAGTTCCTGCTCGTAGAGACGCGCGCGCAGGACCCGCATCGCCGCCTCGCGGTTCTGCAGCTGCGACTTCTGGTTCTGCGATTGCACGACGAGGCCCGTCGGGAGGTGCGTGATGCGCACGGCGGAGTCGGTGGTGTTGACGGACTGGCCGCCCGGCCCGCTCGAACGATACACGTCGATGCGCAGGTCGCCCGGGTTGATCTCGATCTCCACGTCCTCGGCCTCGGGAAGGACCGCGACGGTCGCGGTGGACGTGTGGATGCGGCCCTGCGACTCGGTCGCGGGGACCCGCTGCACGCGATGCACTCCCGATTCGTACTTCATCTTGCTGTAGACCTTGTCTCCGCGCACGCGGAACGACACTTCCTTGAACCCGCCCGAATCGCTCTCCGAGGCGTCGATCTCCTCGACCTTCCAGCGCTGCGTCTCGGCGTACCGCGTGTACATGCGGTACAGGTCGCCGGCGAAGATGGCGGCCTCATCGCCGCCCGCGCCACCGCGGATCTCGACGATGATGTCCTTGTCATCGTTCGGGTCACCCGGGAGGAGCATGATCTTGAGCTCCTCCTCCATCGCCGGGATGCCCGCCTCGATCTCCTTGATCTCCTCGGCAGCCATCTCCTTGAGATCGGGATCGCTCTCGGTCCTGAGCATCTCCTTGGCCTCGTCGAGCTGCTGCCGCGCATCGAGGTACTGGCGGGCCTTCTCGGCGAGCGCCGTCTGAGCGCGATGCTCCTTGGCCAGACGCGCGTACTCCTTCTGGTCGGCGAGCACGGCCGGATCGCCGAGACGCTCGGTCAGCTCCTCGTAGGTGCCAAGTATCTGCTGAAGCTTCTCACGCATGTCTTATCACGGTCTTTCCGGTATCCGGCCAACGTCTGAAGGGGCGCGGAAACACGCCGCACCCAGGGAGGTACTGTATCACGCCGAGAAAGGGCGCGCCGCCGCTCAGACGGCGCGGATGGCCTCAGTCCAGTAGATGCGGCTCGCCACGAGAAGCGCCACGCCGACCGCCGCGTAGAGCACGCCGAGCACCGGACGCGGTGTCGCGGTCAGCCGCAGCACATGGCCACCGGCGATCATCGCGCCGATGAGCGCCCAGGACTGCCAGGCGAGGAAGCCGCCGGCGCACTTTGAGCGCCCGCGCTCGACGATGCGGGCCGCGGCCTTGCGCGCGACGCGATCGAGCAGCAGCCGCGCCTTGACGACGCCGATGAGTACCGAGAGCGCGAGCCAGATCAGCCACATCCGCGTCTCGCCGAGCCAGATGGCGCCGCGGATGCCCAGGATCATCGAACCGACGAACCACATAGACGCCGCGAGGGCCAGCTGCACGCGCGCGCTGGCCCGGGGCTTGAAGCGGTGTATGCCCGTCCTCCGCGGCGCCTGCGCGACCGCGGTCTGGGCTTCTGCGATGTTCTCCATGGGAGGCTCCATAGCAAAGCGCCTGCCGAAACCCTAGGCGGGCTCGGCGGACTCCCGCTCGACGACACGCTTCATGGCCTCGACGGCGACCTCTACCATGGAGTCGTCGGGCTCGCGCGTGGTCATGCGCTGGAGTTGCAGCCCCGGCCAGAGCAAGACCCGGACAAGCGGCTGCTCAGCGTGGCGTCCCGCCCACTTGATCACCTCGTAGGCCAGCCCGGCGATGAGCGGCAGGAACACGATGCGGATGCCGATCGCGACGGCGAGCGTCGCCCACCTGGCATCGACGCCCATCGAGGCGACGATGGCTTTGACCGGGAACAGCGAGTACACGAACAGCGCGATCACCATGACCATGAGCAGGAACGACGTCCCGCAGCGCACGTGCTGCGTCGAGTACTTCTGGATCACGGGCGCCTCGAGCGGCAGCCCGTGCTCGAACGCGTGGATGGTCTTGTGTTCCGCGCCGTGATAACCGAACACGCGCTGGATGTCGCTTATCCGGCTCACGCCCCAGATGTAGGCGAAGAACGCCACGAGCCTCAGGATGCCGTCGACGAGGTTCCACATGAACGGCTTCTCGGAGGCCGACCCGACGGTCCAGTTGGTCACGAGCGCCGGCGCGACGATGAACAGCAGCACCGCCATTCCCACGCCCAGCAGCATCGCGAAGCTGATCTCCTTGGCCGAAAGCTGCTCCTCCTCGGTCTCCCCGGCATACGCCGCGCTGACCTCGAACGCCTTCATCGCGAGCACGATGGTCTCGTAGAAGCCCCAGATGCCGCGGATGATCGGCTTGCCGAGCCAGGGATGCGTGGTCACCGCCGTCTTGAGCTCGTGGTCCTCGACGTGTATCTCACCGTCGGGCTTGCGCACGGCGATCGCCCAGTTGTGCTTGCCGCGCATCATCACGCCCTCGAGGACGGCTTGGCCGCCGATGTGCGTGTGCTCGATGCGTTCCACGACGGGGTCGGCGGGCGCAGGCGCGCCGAGCGGCGTCGCTTCGGGGTTCTCAGTCACGTTTCGGGGCCTTCTCGTAGGGGTCGCCGCAGGTCATCTTGCCCTCGCGGCAGGGTCCTTTGCGGCATGAAGCGCCGGCGTCCATGAAGATGTAGGGAGCGGTCGGCTCGGCGAGTTCGAGCATTGCGAGCGCCACCTCGCGTATCTCCCACTGCGCGCGCTTGCAGCAGCGCAGCTCAAAGAAGTGCAGCAACTCGCGGATGTTCATGGTGACCACGATCTTGGTCTCCATGGCATTGGGGAGCAGGTAGCGCGCGTCCTCGGGGGCCACGCCGGCCTCGATGGCCTCGCGGTAGCTCAGGAACGCCGAGGCGCACCCGGCAAGGAACGCCTCCCGCACGGCGGGGTCGGCGTCGACCGCGGGCGGGACGATGAAGCTCGGGTCCTCGGCATAGCTCACATAACGCTGCGACTGCTGGTTGTAGCTCGCCAGACGGTGACGCACGAGCTGGTGGGTCATCGCGCGCGAGACGCCGTCGATGGCGAACGTGTAGGTCGCGTGCTCGAGCGTGGAGTAGTGGCCGGAGTTCATGATCGTGCGCAGCACGCGGCGCACCGACTCGTCGTCCATGGCCTCCATGAGCTCCGCGGCGCCGACGGGGGCGTAGCACAGGCGCGCGGCAACGGCCACGGCTCGCTCGGGATCGGGTGTGTGGAACAGCAGACGGACGTCCATGGGCTCGCTTTCGAGATCTGCCGAGGAACACCCCGGCTCATGATGCACAAAGGGAGGCGAGTCGCCTCGCCTCCCCATGATACCAGCGCTACACGTGTACCGAGATTACTCGGCGGTCTCCTCGGCGGCCTCGGGGGTCGCCTCCTCGGCTACCTCCACGACCTCCTCGGCAGCAGCCTCGACGGGAGCCTCGACGACCTCGGCCTTGGCGGCCTCGGCGGCACCGGCGACCTCGTACTTGGCGCCGCGGGCGGCCTTCTCGGCTTCCTTGGCCTCACGGGCGGCACGCGCGGCCTCGGCGGCCTCTTCGGCGGCCTTGATGCGCGCGTCACGGGCAGCGGCTTCCTTGTCCAGCGTGGCCTGAGCGGCGTTGCCGAACTTGTCGGAGAAGCGCTGGACGCGTCCACCGGTGTCGACGAACTTCTGCTTGCCCGTGTAGAACGGGTGGCAGGCGGAACAGAGCTCGATGTGGAGTTCGGGCTTGGTCGAGCGAGTCTTGAACGTGTTGCCGCAAGAGCAATGCACGGTCGACTCGACGTAGTCCGGGTGTATACCCTCGCGCACGAACGGTCACCTCTTTCATTCACATGCACCCGGTTTCCGACCGGGTGCGGACAGCCGCGATAGGATAGCACGGCGCATGCCACGGGGGAAGTGCGAGGTGCGAGCGGTCGTGGTAGGCGAATAGGAATGTCACCCCGCTCCTGCTACGCGGCAATGCCACCCATGAACAGAAGGCGATCACGTTGACCAGAAGGGATGTGCGCAAACACGAGTGAACTCGCGCTACTTCAACCTGTGTCCAGTCGTTGCGGGCTTCGCCTGGCCAACGAACAGCCGTTCGCAGTCCCGTCCTCTGAACCTACCAATTCGAGCAACCAGTGCGTGGACGACAGTAGCTATCGTGAATCCATGTTGCTGGGGACCACGATCGCTTCGGCGATCTTCAGCAGTTCCTCCACAGACACGCCATCCCCCCGCAGGGCGAACACCATACTCCCATCCGACCAAATCACTGATGACAGAGGAACGTACGCACCTGAGGGCTGACCAGAGCCGTCGAGTGAATCTGTAGGCACACTTGCGTCTTCAACAATCGCGAAGCGCCCGTTCACTTCGGCCTCACGCGTTGTTGGCACTCCGCTGGCCTTGTTCGTGTCCGCTGCACGCACAACTTGCTCGGCTTCCTCGGCGCTCGCGTACGGCCACTGCTCGAACCGTACTCCATCGATAAACTGAAATAGCGGTCTCGCATCTTCGGGAAGAGCCATCCCGGCCGGGTCGAGCCGGTCCAAGAGAAGCGCGCCACGGTACTCTCGTCCGGACGCTTTGGGAAGCCGTGCAATCGAGTATGCGTTGACGGCGGAGGCCTTGTCGACCGTGTCGAAGGGGGTTCCCCTACTCTCCCATTCTTCGAGTGCAACGCCATTCGTGTGACCGAAGCGGTTCTCGGTGGGTCGCACAGCAGTCGTTTGACGCGACGCGCAGCCAACCAACAACACCGCACAGGCAACCGCGGCCACAGAGATGGTGATCTGTCTCCTCAACATACCTCGTGCCTCCATTCGAAACTCAGGCGGTTCCCCTAGATGCCGCCAGCCATGTAGAAGCGATTGGTGAACCCGGGTACCATTTCCGCCCCGTACAGGGAATCGTAGTCTCGAAAATCGGTGTCAGGGAAGCCGCCCCAGTTGCCTTGGATACGTTTGTACTGCATGTATCGAAACGATGAACGCGAATCTGCCGAGATCCAGCGTTCAGAGGCACCGAGCGCCTCGCCATTCCAGAAAGAAGGCATTGCGAGTCCGTGCAGTACCGTGTTCCCATTCCAGGCGGCATACCATGAGGAAGCACCCGGCGCATACATCTGATGGTTGTTCACCTCAAAGGCGATCCATGTTGATGGGTTCGCAGCGGCCTTGTAGTACGAGCGGTAGGGCAGCGTCGGCAAGTCCTCATAGGCCACGAAGACGGCCGCTGGCTTGTCGGGATCCTTCGTCCAGTCAACGCTGAAGTAGCTGTTCTCAATCCCGATTTCGACGAAGCGGCCGCTAGAGTCGCGGACGTAGAGCGACTCTACGTGCTTGCTGTTTCCGTAGGGGCATTCGGGCCACGGATAGCAGTAGGCCTGTCCATACACGCCGTAGGCTAGAGGTCCGGTGCTGACACCAAGAATGTAGGTGCCAGTCGTGGCCGAGGCGACCGCTGGCGTCAGCAGCGCCACAAGAAACGCACAGGCCATCACTGCTCGTCGCAACCCCATCGAGTCTACCTCCGAGTCGATGTGCACAAGCGCATCCGAGAATAGCCGTGGTATTCAGAGCCGCACCCACAACCGCGAGTCTGCTAGTCACCCAACTTGCCTCGGCTGCCAACTGAATAATGCCCCCCCCATCGAGCGAACGTCAAGAGCGCAATGGTCTCGGAAAGGTTGCCGTTGACCTGACGCGTTCCTCGGCGTCGCAGCGCATCCTCGGCTCCGCCTACAGATCGATACCGTTGCTCTTGTCCTTGGCGCTGCGCGCCATCTTGGTCAGGAACAGCTGGTTTGACTCGGTCTGCTTGAGGCCCTTGATGAGCATGTCGATCGCGCGTTCGGGCGAGTCCACGCCGTGAAGGATGCGGCGCAGGCCCCACACGAACGGCGCCTCGGCGGGATCGAGCAGCAGCTCCTCTTTGCGGGTGCCGCTGGAGACGACGTCGATCGCGGGGAAGATGCGGCGGTCGGCCATCGAGCGGTCGAGACGCAGCTCCATGTTGCCGGTGCCCTTGAACTCCTCGAAGATGACCTCGTCCATCTTGGAGCCGGTGTCCACCAGCGCGGTCGCCAGGATCGTGAGCGAGCCGCCGAACTCGATGTTGCGCGCTGCGCCGAAGAACTTCTTGGGCGGGTAGAGCGCGGTCGAGTCGACACCGCCGGACAGGATGCGTCCGGACGCCGGCTGCGCGAGGTTGTACGCACGCGCCAGACGGGTGATCGAGTCGAGCAGGATGACAACGTCGAAGCCGGCCTCGACGAGGCGCTTGGCGCGCTCCATGAGGAGCTCGGCGACGGCGATGTGATTCTCTGAGGGCATGTCGAACGTCGAGCTCACGACCTCGCCGTGGATCGAGCGCTCCATGTCGGTGACTTCCTCGGGACGCTCGTCCACGAGCAGGCACATCAGATGGACCTCGGGGTTGTTGGCGGTGATGGCCGCCGCGATGTCCTTGAGGACGGTGGTCTTGCCGGCCTTGGGGGGCGAGACGATGAGCCCGCGCTGTCCCTTGCCGATCGGTGCGACCAGGTCGATGACGCGCGCGGTCATCGACGCGGGGCCGTGCTCCATGCGCAGCCGCTCGTCGGGGTAGACCGGCGTCAGGTCGCTGAAGCGCTTGCGCCCGCGGGCCTCGTCCACGGTCAGGCCGTTGACGAGATCGACGCGCTGGAGGGCCGAGTACTTCTCGTTGTCCTTGGGCGGACGGACCTGTCCCTTGATGAGGTCGCCCCGACGCAGGTCGAACTTGCGGATCTGCGACATCGAGCAGTAGACGTCCTTGTCGCCGGGCAGGTATCCGCTCGTGCGGATGAAGCCGTAGCCCTCGGGCAGGACGTCGAGCACGCCCATGATGTCGATGAAGCCCTCGGCCTTCACCTTTGCCTCGAAGATGGCCGAGACGAGCTCGTCCTTCTTCTTGAGTGCCTTGACGTCGAGTTCGATCTCAGCGGCCATCGCGCGGAGTTCGGCGACGGTCTTGGCTTCGAGCTCGACCTTGGTGATCGAGGGCTGCGGGTTGTCCTGCTGGCCACCGCCACGGCGGCCGCGCTTGCGGGGTCTCGCGCTCATGAGTTCTTGACCTTCTCCCAGTCCGCCAGGAACGATTCGAGTCCCCGGTCCGTCAGCGGGTGCTTGACGAGGTTCTTGAGCACCGCGAACGGCACCGTGGCGATGTCGGCGCCCATGAGGGCCGCCTGCGTCACGTGGTTCGCGCTGCGTATCGATGCGGCGATGACCTCGACGTCGTGACCGAAGTCGTAGTTGCCCAGTGCCGTGACGACCTGCGAGAGCTGGTCGATGCCGTCTTCGGAGATGTCGTCGAAGCGGCCCACGAACGGCGAGATGTAGGAGGCGCCCGAACGCGCCGCCAGTATCGCCTGCGGGACGGTGAAGCACAGCGTCATGTTCACCTTGATGCCCTTGGCCGAGAGCGCCTTGGTGGCCGCGAGGCCCTCGGGCATCGTGGGGACCTTCACGATGAGGTTCGGCGCGATCGCGGCGAGCTCCTCGCCCTCGCGGACGATCTCGTCGCGCACAAGGCCGACGGTCTCCCCGCTCACGGGGCCGTCGACTATCTCGCAGATCCTCTTGAGGTGGTTGTGGAAATCCGCGAGTTTCCCGCCTTCACGGGCGTACAGCGTCGGGTTCGTGGTGACACCCGAGAGCACCCCCCAGCTCGCGGCTTCTTCGATCTCGGCGATGTTCGCCGTATCCAGGAAGAACTTCACGTGGCCGTGCCTTTCTCTCGTCCGATTAGCCGTGCGCGTCGTACTCGTCCTCGATCGCCGCGTTGACGATGTGTTCGATCACATCGGCGATCGTCACGTCCAACTGGTGGCTCACGATCACGGGGATGCCGTGCTCATGGGCCATATCCTCGACATAGTGGCCGAGGAGTCTGATGCTGCCGAAGTTCGCCCGGTACCTCTCGAACGGCCGCATGCCGTCGGTCTGGACCTCGCGGATGTAGAAGTGGCTGCGATGGGCGTCTTCATCATCGACGGTGATGACAAGCTGCACGACGCGCGCGTTCTTGAAGTTGCTCGCGTCGATATACCCCGGGACAAGGTGGACGCCCTCGAGAACCAGGCTGTCCCCCTCCAGCACCGACCGGTCGATCAGCGCCTTGACCGCGGTCGTCACCACGGCGGTCTGCTCGCGGAATCCGACGATCACGGGGTTGGCGCCGTGCGGCACCGGGACTCGGAGACCTCGCCACGCGTTGAACGCGCTTTCATAGATCGCGGGCATGAGCTCCTTGGTAAAGATACCACGCATGACCTCGCGAATGGAATCCGTCGATACGATCCGCGTGATACCGAGCCGGTGTGCCACCTCGGTGGCGATGGTGGACTTGCCCACGCCGGTCGTTCCGCCGATGAGCACCACGAGCGGCTTATCGAGCTTGGAGAGCTCGTAGAGCTTGCGGTAGCGGGCGGCGTACTCGCTGCCGGCCATGCGCTCGAGGTAGTCGGTCGCAAGCGCCCTGAGGCGCTGCATCGTGATCGAGAGCTCGTCACGCTCGCGCAGATCCGTCTGGATCGCCGTAGCGATGGTGTAGGCCTTGCCCGGCGGGATGCCGGTCGCCGTGAAGGACTGCGCGAGGAGGCCCTTGGAGAACGGCAGGCCGTGCGCCTTGTCCGAGAGCGTGATGATCTTGTTCTCGGCCATCACGCGTCCCGCCTCGCGAGGCCGCGCGCGAGCGCGGTCCGGGCGACGTCGATCACGAGCGCGCCGAGGTCCGAGCCGTCGGTCGCCACGGGCACGTTGTCGCAGAGCACCGTCGGCACCCCGGCGTCCTCGCCGGCAGCCGCCACGACGTCGATCGCGGCGGCCTTGAGCTCGGTCAGGAGCAGGTCGTAGGTGCCCGCCGCCGCCCGCATGTCCTCGCGCAGGAGCGCGCGGTTGCTCAGGTGCGGACTCGCGGCCACGACCTCGCAGCCGAACTCGGCCTCGAGATGTGCGGTGAGCTTGGAGAGCACGGCCTCTGGCGCGGTCGTGGCAAAGAACACGCGGCTGCCCTCGACCGGTTCGACCGGATGCGGGCGGAACGTGGTCGTCACGCACGGCACGTCGGGGCGCTGCTTGGCCACCGCACGGCGCATCGCCTCGATCTGCGAGGAATCGGCGATCGGCTCCTCGGCGGAAGCGATCACCACGAGATCGGCAAGGCCGAGCCGGTAGGGCCCGAAGTAGCCGTCGATGTAGCTCATGCCGCGCCCGGCGCCGATCACGAGCGCGCTGGCATCCGCGTGCACCGGCGGGATCGCGGCGCCCGAACCTTCCAGGACGATAAGCTCCTTGCCGAGTGTATCGGCCAGCCGCGCGCCTTCCGGGACATTGGAGAAGAAGGTCTCCCCCGCCATACCGCCGCCGCAGCGCCTGCAGCCGACCGTCGTCACGCGGCTCATCACCGCGTCCTCGTAGTTGTCGCTGCTCGCGTGCTTGCCCTGTCTCGCGAGCTCGAGCAGGTCGGGCGTGGTGAGCCGCACCTGCTCGCCGTGGATGAGCTCGGGCTCGCCCGGCCCCCCGCGGCCCATGGCGAGCACGCAGATGTCGCGGCCGGCGGCCGAGAGCGTACGCGCGACATAGCCCGAGACCGCGGTCTTGCCGACACGCTTGCCGGTCCCGATGAGCGCGAGGGTCGGTGTGTGGGTCGCAAGGCGCGAGCGCGGCGGCGTGAACGCGAAGTCCGCGCCGCGGTACTCGACACCGTGCGCGAGTGCGATACCCGCAAGGCGGAACCTGTCGGCCGAGGAGACGACCGGCTCGTCGGACAGGTCGATCACGGCGCACGGCTCGTATCGTTCGATGGCGGCGGCCAGCGCCTCATCCGCCGTCGGCGCGAAGATGACCGGCACGCCGTAGGTGTCCGCGCCGCGTTCGAGATCGACCTTCTCGGTGCCGCCCACGAAGGCCGCCGCGACGACCTCGTGCTCGTTGGCCAGGCTCGCGAGCGCGAAGCGCACCACGGGGGGATAGTGCTCTCCGTCTATGAGTGCGACCACTCGCGTCATCTCGGCGTCCCCTCGGAGCGCTACTTGGGCAGCGCGGCCCTGCCGTCGGTGCCCATGTCGGGCGCGATGGAGCCTATCCGGTCCAGGCTGCTCTTGACGCCGAGGAGCGTGCTCAGCAGGTCCCCGTACCCGGTGGTGTCGTAGGTCACGATGCCCGGATCGCCGTCGATACCGCCGAGTTCGGCGGCGCGGTCGACGGCGTCGTTGTAGGTGCCCAGGGTGTCCACGAGCCCGAGCTTCTCGCCCTCACGCGCGGAGTACGCCCACCCGGTCGCCATCTCGCGGACCTTCTCCTCGGGCAGGTCCCTGCCCTCGGCCACGATCGTGATGAACTCCTCGTAGGCGTTGTCGACCTCCTGCTGGATGAGCGTGGTCTCGGTCGGCGTGAGCGACCGGTAGGGGCTGCCGGCGTCCTTGTACTTGCCGGCAGTGAGCACGGTGAACTGCACCCCGAGCTTGTCGAGCAGCCCGGCGACGTTGGGGATCTCGGTGATGACGCCGATGCTGCCCACCGCCGAGGTCGGCAGCGCGATGATCTCGTCGCACTGCGAGGCGACCATGTACGCGCCGCTCGCACCCACGTCGCCCACACTCGCGATCACGGGCTTCTCCTCGGCGGCATAAGCCACCTCCATCGCGATCTCCTGCGAGGCGGCCACGGTCCCGCCGGGCGAATCGATGCGCAGCAGGATCGCCTTGACGTTGTCGTCGGAAAGCGCCTGGTCGAGCTGGTAGAGGACGTCCTCGGGTGTGATGACCCCGTTGACGGCGCTGCCGGTCCCGGCGATAACGCCGTCGATGTGGATCACGGCGATGGACTCACCCAGCGCGACGTCGCCGCCCAGTCCCGACTGCGCCCCGAGCGAGGCGAACGACAGACCGCAGCAGGCGAAGGTCGCCAGGATGAGCACGAGCATGATCCCCACGAACCATCTCCATGCCGAGGAGCTGCGCTGCACGGGCGCGGGAGCCGTCGGAACGACGGGTGCGTACTGAGGCGGGTCTTGACGGCCCTGATCATCCATGGGATTCCTCCGCGGAAGGTGCGCCGCGCACGGCGGCGGAAGGTGCGGTGCACTCTATATTCCCCGACCGCGACCGGAAAGGTCAACTGCCGCATCGCACCTGCTAGACGCGGCGTGCGCCCTCGCGATCGATCGGAAGCGCGAGCGGTGCCCGCCGACCGCCGACGGCCGAGAGCGGATGGGCCGCCGCCTCGCACACACCGCGCGCCCGCTCGAGCGCCCGGTCGTCGTCCTCGGCCATCACGAGACCGATGATCGTGGGGCCGGCGCCCGAGAGCACCGCCCCGTCACAGCCCGACGCCATGAGCGTCGCGGTCACGAGTTCGAAGTCGCGGACCGCCGAGGCGCGATAGCGCTGATGCAGGCGGTCGGCGAGCCCGGCGGCGAACATCTCGCGGTCCCCCGTGGCGAGCCCGGCCACGAGCAGCCCGGCGCGCGAGACGTTGAACACGGCGTCGGCGTGCGCGACGCTCTCAGGGAGCATGCCGCGGGACTGCGCGGTCGGCAGTTCCCACTCCGCGATCACGGCGATCGCCGCGATGCCGCAGTCGGGCGCTAGCACGCGTGCACGCGGACCGTCGTCCTCCCAGCCCAGCGTGAACCCGCCCCAGGTCGCGGCGGCGACGTTGTCGGAGTGACCCTCAATCCCGGCCGCCAGCTCAAAGACCCGCTCCTTGCCGAGCACCCCGCCCGCAAGCGCGTCGGCGAGCATCAGCCCGCCGACGATGGCTGCCGCCGAGGAGCCGAGTCCGCGTCCCGTCGGGACCTCGTTGCGGCACACGATGTGCGCCGCCCGGATATCGGAGCCGGCCTCGGCCAACGCGACCCGCATGGACTCGGCGACGCGGTTGCCGGCGTCGGTCCTCAGGCTCGCGGCGCCCTCGCCGGTGATCTCGACGGACCATTCATCGGCGGGAGACGCCGAGAAGGTGTTGTACAGGCCGAGCGCCAGACCGAAGGCATCGTAGCCGGGGCCGACGTTCGCGCTGGTGGCAGGGGTCCGTATGGTGACCCGTTCCATCGGCCTACAGGTCCTCGACCCGGATGACGGCGCCGATGGCGACCACGACGTCGAGCGCACCGATCTCAGCGAGCGCTCCGCGGACCGCGGCCTCGGAGGCGGTGTGGGTGACGTACACGAGCTCCGCGGTGCGGCCCTCGCCCACCTCGGGCTGCATGACCGAGGCGAGCGACACGCCGTGATCGGCGAACACCCGCGAGGTGGTCGCGAGCACACCGGGCTCATCGGCGACCTGCAGCCTGATGAAGTAGCGGGTCACAAGATCGCCCATGTCGCGCACCGGAAGCGACTCGGTGCAGGTGCAGCCCACGAGCCCGAGACAGTCCTTGGCCTGGTGGCGCGCCACCTCGATCACATCACCGACGACCGCGCTGGCGGCGGGCAGGGATCCGGCGCCCTCGCCAAAGAACATCGTCTCGCCCACGGCGTCGCCGATCACGTAGATGGCGTTGTAGACGCCGTTGACGCTCGCCAGTGGATGCGCGGCGGGGATCATGGTCGGGTGCACGCGGATGTCCACACCGGCATCGGTGCGGTTCGCGAGGGCGAGCAGCTTGATCACGTAGCCCATCTCGCGGGCGTACGCGAGATCGATCGGCGCAAGGGTGCGGATACCCTCCGCCGGGACCTGATCGAGCGTCACGCGGCTGTTGAAGGCGATGGAGGCGAGGATCGCGATCTTGGCCGCGGCGTCGTGCCCGTCGACATCCGCCGTCGGGTCGGCCTCGGCGAACCCGGCCGCCTGGGCCTCCGCGAGCGCGTCGTCGTAGGCCAGCCCGTCCTCGGCCATGCGCGTGAGCATGTAGTTGGTCGTGCCGTTGACGATGCCCATGACGCTCGTGATCTCATTGGAGGTCAGAGAGTGCTTGAGCGGGCCGATGATCGGGATGCCGCCACCCACGCTCGCCTCGAACGCGACGTCCACCCCGCGCGCCTGCGCGTGGTCCATCACTTCCTGGCCGGCGGAGGCCATCAGCGCCTTGTTGGCGGTCACGACGCTCTTGCCGGCGTCCAGCGCCGCGATGACGACGTCGCGGGCGACACCCGTCCCACCGATGAGCTCGATCACGATGTCGACCGCGGGGTCGTCGACCACCGAGCGCCAGTCGTCGGAGCAGGCGGCCGGGTCGAGACCCAGATCGGTGAAGCGCTCGGTCGTGCGGTCGGCGAAGCGCGTGAGGCGGATGTCCACGCCCGCGCGGCGGGCGAAGTCCTCGCGATGGCGGTCGAATATCTCGACCACTCCCGAACCGACGGTGCCGAGGCCGATGAGGCCGACGTTGATGGTGCGCATGCCTGCTCCTCTGAGTATCGCGCGGCGCTCAAGCGACGCGAACGCTATTGTACCCGAGCCCGCGTCCGCGGCGAGTCGCGCGCTCAGCACCGCGTCCCTCCGGCATCGGCGGGCGGCGCGGGGCGCTTTGGGGTACCTACCTGCCGAGGAAAGGAGCCTCCCGTTGAACAAGGCGCTGGTCTGGATAGCGGTCGCAGTGGTGTTCGCAGGCGTGCTCGCGGGTTCGGTGGTCTATACGGAACGCCCGCAGTTCTGCCCCACGTGCCACGAGATGACTCCCTACTACGACGCGTGGGCGCAAGGCCCCCACGCCGAGACGAGCTGCCTGGAGTGCCACGTGGAGTCGGGGCTGGGCAATCGCATGGCGCACAAGTTCGTGGCGCTCAAAGAGGTCTGGAGCCACTTCACCACCAAACCCGCCTACCCCGCGTACACCGCCGAGGTCCCCGACCACCGGTGTACCGCGTGCCATGAGACCGTGCCCGAACCCGATCCCTCACTGCCGGGATTCACGCACGCGGCGCACGCCGCCGCGGGCGGATGCCAGGAGTGCCACCCGAGCACCGGACATGCGGTGACGTTCGCATCGCTCGCGAGTGCGGGTGTGCTCTCCTCGGCGTACAGTGACCGGCCCGCGGACGCCGTGACCGGAGTCCTGAAGCTTGTCGACGAGAAGCCCGGCGTACCGGCCGGGCACGCCGACGTCTCCTGCGGCGCATGCCATGCCATGGAGAAAGCCGGCTGCCAGTACTGCCACGAGAAGCCCAAGGAGCACGTGAAGACGGATCTCCCGTGCGCGACCTGCCACAAGCCCGGCACGACGTTCAAGGGGGCCGAGTTCGTGCACCGCGGCGCTCTCGTGTGCAGCGAGTGCCACCAGCCGCCGGCCAACCACTACACGGGCGTGAAGTGCGACTCGTGCCACAACGTGCAGACGCCGTTCGCCAAGACGGTGTTCAGGCACCGGGGGAACACGGGCGAACACTCCTACAAGAGCTTCCCGTGCGCGTACTGCCACCCGAGCGGGTACGCGTCCGCCACGTGCACCCGTTGCCACAAGGGCGGGGCGCCGCGCGAAGATTAGGGCCGGACGCGGACACAAGGCCGGACGGGGGCACAAAGGTGCGAGGCCGCTGCGTCCCCCGAACGAACCTTCACCTTGCGGTTCTAGCCCATCCGAGTTCTTCAACGACCTCGCATAACGAATACTGCACCCCCTCGATGCGGGATGCAAGCGCTTTCGCGTGAAACGTGCCGAGCGGCAGAACGGCGAGATAAACGGCGTCTGACCTGCGGTTTTCCACAGAATCCACAGTATCCACAATCGCTTCCGACCCCATGGGGCCGGTCGGCGCCGCCGGGCTCCTCGGCAGTGCACATCGCGCTAGTTGGCGCCACCCATCGCCCACATGACGTACTCGGCGAAGTCCTGCTGACGCGCACTGTCACTGTGTTCCTGGAGCTCGCGGGGGTACTCGGCCGCCGCTATCAGATCGCGCGGGTCCACGCGCGCGGCCTGGACCCACATCGAGAGCTTGGCCAGGTCCCCACCGCTCACCTTGATGGCGTCGACCATGAGCCGCGCGGTGGCGATCTGCGATATCTCGGAGTCCCCCGACGGGTCCTCGCCCACGAGCGCGCCCAGGAGCACGGATGCCGCCGGGATGTCCGCGGCCGCAAAGGTCGATGCGAGCCGGGCGTTGACGGTCTCGGAGGTCCACAGCGCGTGCTTGACTCCGAACTCGTCGTACTCGAGAGGGTCGAGCTCGGCCACTACGCCTCCTCGCACTTCATGAGGTCCTCGTAGGTCTCACGGCGGACCACCCAGCGCCAGCCTCCGTCGCGCACGAACACGACACCGGGGCGCACCTGCTTGTTGTAGTTGCTGCTCATGGACTGGCAGTACGCTCCTGTCGCGCACACGCACAGGATGTCCCCGACTTCCGGACACTGCAGCGGGGCGTCGTTGACGACGATGTCGCCGCTCTCACAGTGCTTGCCCGCGACCGTCGCGACCATCTCCCGGGGCAGATCGGCCTTGTTTGCGATCAGCGCCTCGTAGTGCGCGTCGTAAAGCGAGGTGCGGATGTTGTCGGACATGCCTCCGTCGACCGCCACGTACGTGCGGATGTTCGGGATCTCCTTGATGGAGCCGACGGTGTAGAGCGTGACTCCCGCGTTGGCCACGATGGAGCGTCCCGGCTCGACGGCCATCCTCGGCACCGTGAGGCCCCAACGCTCGCACTCCTCCTTGATGCCGTCGACCACGACCTTGCCGTAGTCCTGGATCGTGGAAGGCTCGTCGGGCAACCCGTAGGCGATGCCCAGACCGCCGCCGGTGTCGAGCAAGCGGACCTCGACGCCCGTCTCGTCCTTGATCTCGCGCATGAACTCGACGATGACCTCGATGGCCTTCGCGAAGCTGTGCAGCGCGAAGATCTGCGAGCCGATGTGCATGTGCAGGCCCCGAAACTCGATGCCCGGCAGCTCGATCGCGCGCTTGACGGCCTGCATCGCAAGACCCTGGTTGCGGCCGAACCCGAACTTGGAGTCCTCGGCGCCGGTCATGATGAAGTCGTGGGTGTCCGCCTCCACGCCGGGGGTGACGCGCAGCAGGATGCTCTGCGTCAGGCCGCGCTCGGTCGCGAGAACGGACAGACGCTCCATCTCCTCGAAGCTGTCGACCACGATGTGTCCCACGCCGGCCTCGAGGCACTCGACGAGTTCGACCGGGGTCTTGTTGTTGCCGTGGACGTAGATGCGATCCATTGGGAACCCGGCACGCCGAGCGAACGCGAGCTCTCCCCCGCTCGAGACGTCGAGGCAGCAGCCCTCCTCGGCAACGAGCTTACACATCGCGACCGACATGAACGCCTTGCCCGCGTAGACCACATCGACGTCGCGCCAGTGGTAGGTCGTCCAGCGGACGTACTCCTGAAGCTGGTGTCGGATGGTCGCCTCGTCCATGACGTAGACCGCGGTGCCCGCCTCGGCGGCGAGTCCGACCGTGTCGACCCCCCCGATCCAGAGATGACCGTCTTTGACCTCGGCGGTCATCGGCAGCACCGACATCAGGTCGGCGGCGGTCTTCTGATCGGGTACCGCGGGCGGGCGCGGTGCTGACGGTCTACCCATGTCGCTCTCCTCGTTCCATCGGCGCGGGTCGCTGACCCTGCCTCCCCTGTGTTGCGAGTTAGTATACGCTAAGTCGCTCCCTGCGCAAGCACTACATCCGCTCGGGAGCGCTCACTCCCACGAGACCGAGCACCGTCGAAAGCGCGATCCGTGTGGCGTCGACGGCATACAGCCGCGCGGCGGAGAGCTCAGGCGCATCGGGATCGACCACGCGGCACTGGGTGTAGAACTGGTGGAACGACGCAGCCAGTTCCTCGGCGTAGTTGGTGAGCTTGTTGGGAGCGAGCTTCACGGCCGCGACCTCGACGACCTCCTCGAACTCCGCGAGCTTGCGCATGAGCGCAAGCTCCGACTCGGCGTCGAGCAGGCCGAGCTTCGCGTCCTCGGACACGAGCGCCGCGACCGTCGAGGCGATGTCGACGTCGGTATCGGCGGTGTCGGCCCCTGCGGCCTTGCGCAGGATCGCGCAGATCCGCGCGTGGGCGTACTGCACGTAGTAGACGGGGTTGTCGCTTGACTGCTGCTTGGCGAGCTCGATGTCGAAGTCAAGCGGCTGGTCGGTCGAGCGACGCAGGAAGAAGTAGCGCGCGGCGTCGGGGCCCACGTCTTCGAGCAGTTCCTCGAACGTGACCATCTCGCCGGTCCGCTTGGACATGCGCACGGCCTCACCGTTGCGGAACAGGTTCACGAGCTGGCCGATCACGAGTTCGAGCTGACCGGGATGGCCGAGGGCCGCCGCGGCGGCCTGCATCCGCTTGACGTAGCCGTGATGGTCCGCGCCCCACAGGTCGATCACGCGGTCGAAGCCGCGGTCGAACTTGTTCGCGTGATACGCGATGTCGGCGGCGAAGTAGGTGTAGTCGCCGTCGGCCTTCTTGAGCACACGGTCCTTGTCGTCACCGAAGTCCGTGGTGCGGAACCACATCGCCCCGTCGAGCTCGTAGATGTAGCCGGCGTCGCGCAGCGTCTCGATCCCGCGCTCGATGGCACTCGGTCCGCCGTCCGCGCCGGGCGCGTGCAGGGTGCGCTCGGAGAACCACACGTCGAAGTCCACGCCCATGCCGTGCAGCACCCGCTTGAGGTGCTCGAGCACCTGCGCCTCGGCCGTCGCGGTGAAGTGCGCCTCGCGCTCCTCGGCGGGCCTGGTCGCCCAGACCTCGCCCTCGGCCTCGAGGATCTCGCGGGCGATCTCGGTGATATAGGCGCCCTGGTACCAGTTCTCGGCGAACTCGACGGTCTGCCCGCACAGTTCGAGGTAGCGCGCCGCCACCGACTTGCCAAAGACGTCCATCTGGACGCCGGCGTCATTGATGTAGAACTCGCGCTCGACCGTGTAACCCGCGTGTTCGAGCACACGAGCGATGCCGTCGCCCAGGGCCGCCCAACGTCCGTGACCCACGTGCATCGGCCCGACCGGGTTCGCCGAGACGAACTCGACCTGCACCTTGCGACCCGCGCCCAGCGTGAGCGAACCGTACGCCGAACCCTTCGCGCGCACGTCGCGCAGGACGCGCTGGAGCGCGTGGGCTGAGAGCCGGATGTTGATGAAGCCGGGGCCGGCGATCTCGATCGCGTCGATATCGGGGTGCCCCGCCATGCGCTTGGCAATCGCCTCGGCCACCTGCCGAGGAGGCATGCCCGCTGCTTTGGCGCTCTTGAGTGCGACATTGGTCGCCCAGTCGCCGTGGCTCACATCTCGCGGACGCTCGAAGAACGGGACGGGGATCTCGTCGAGCGCGAGCTCGCCCGTCTCGCAGGCCGAATGCAGCGCGTCTTGCACGAGGATGGTGAGGGTCTCGATCACGGGTGCGTGCTCCCTTGATACGACGGAATCAGTGAGCACACAGGATACCGCAGCGCGCGAGGGTGCGCACGGCGCGGCCGCCGCCCGGAGACCCCCTTCACCGGCAACACCATGCGCGCGGGCTCACCCGACCAGGTGCACACCCGGGTATGCCCCATGCGCTCGAACATCCGCACTCACCAGCGTCGCGTGCAGAATGGTCGCGCACGCGGGCGCAAGCGCGTCGTAGAACGAGCAGCCGAGCACCTCGCATTGCCGCGCGGTCTCGGCGACCACCTCGTCGGAAAGCGGGATCACCGCGACTCCACACGCCACGATCCGGTCCCAGGCCTCGGGTAGCGCCGAGGCGCCGAACTGCCGCCTCACCACAGCAAGGACCTCATGGACGAAGTGCACCGGCGCTGCGAGGCCGATCTCGCCGGAGAGTGCGAGATCGAACAGGCCCAGCGCAGATTCGTGCCCGGGCTCGGGCTTGAACCACTTCACGCCGACGGACGCGTCGAGCACATAGAGGCCCTGCTCGGCGCTCATCTCATGCGCTCCAGGCGCACATCACGCACGGGCGTGGAGTCATCGGCGTCCCGCACCTCGCGCAGGATGTCGACGCCTGTGCGCTCGTCGATGACCGGATGGCGGTCGTGGAACGTGCGCATGCCGTCAACCGCCTCGAGCACGCGCGCACTGCGCGCCTCACGCTCGCGTTCCTGCGCCGACTTGCCCAAGTACGAGGCGACGGACTCCTGGACAAGCTCGCTACGGGGCACGCCCTGGGTGGCCGCCTCAAGATCGAGGCGCTCCAGAAGCTCATCGGGCAGCGATATGGTGACCTTGGCCGTCATGCGCGTTCGCCTCCGAGAGTCATACCCGCAATCATACCACGAGTATGACCGCATCTAGGCGACCAGTCAACGAGCCCTACCGGTGGTACGGCTCGTTGCGCATGATGCGGAAGGCGCGGTAGACCTGCTCGAGCAGCACGACGCGCGCGAGCTGGTGTGGCAGCGTCATCGGGCCGAGCGAGATGCGCCCGTCGGCCCGGAACAGGACCTCGGGCGCAAGCCCCGCGGCTCCGCCGATCACGAACGCGACGTGCGAGCGGCCCGAAAGCATGCCCTCGGCGAGCCAGGCCGAGAACTCCTCGGAACTGCGCTGCGTACCGCCCACCTCGAGCACGACGACATGCGCGCTCTCGGGGATGGCGCGCAGGATCGCGCTCCCCTCCTCGGCCAGCGCACGGGCCTCGTCGCGGGTGACGTCGCGGTCCGGCACCTCGATCATGTCGATGCTCGCATACGGCGTGAGGCGCTTGAGGTACTCCTCGGCAGCATCCCGGAAATGCCGCTCCTTGAGTCGCCCGACGGCGATGAGCGTGATCCGCATCCGTCTACCGCAACGAATCCGACGCGAGCCGCACGTCGAACGAGCGCTGCGCGTCGCCGCGGACGACCACGACCGAGACCGTGTCGCCGACCTTACGCGCGCGCACCGCCGCGAACACGTCCTCGGTGCCCTCGATGGTGCGCCCGTCGATCTCGATGATGATGTCGCCGCGATCGAGTCCGCCGGCGGCAGCGGGCGATCCGGGCTCCACGAACTGCACGAGCGCACCCTTGGTGACGCGCATGTTGTACTGGCGCGCCGTGATCTCGTCGACCGTCGAGGTCGAGACGCCCAGATACGGGTGGACCGCCTTGCCGGTGTCGATGATCTGCTGCGCGACGTCCATCGCGTAGTCCACGGGGATCGCGAAACCGATGCCCGCCGAGGAGCCCGAGGTCGACTGGATCAGCGTGTTGATGCCGATGAGACGGCCCTGCGAGTCCACGAGCGCTCCGCCGGAGTTGCCGGGGTTGATCGCCGCGTCGGTCTGGATGAGGTTCGTGTACGCGGTGCTGCCGCTGTTGCTCTCGGCGACGTTGGAGCGCTGGAGCGCCGAGATGATGCCAGAGGTCACGGTCTTCTCAAGCCCGAACGGGCTGCCGATGGCGACCACGAACTGCCCGACCTTGAGGTCCGCCGAGGAGCCGACCTCGATCTCGGGATACCCCGTGCCCTCGATCTTGAGGACCGCGAGGTCGGTCTGCGCATCGGTGCCCACGACCGTGGCCTCCATGTCGTCGGGGCCGACCGTGACCACGATGCGGTCCGCGCCATCGACGACGTGGTTGTTCGTGAGCACGTAGCCGTCGGAGCGCAGGATCACGCCGCTTCCGTTGCCGGCCTCGTACAACCCGATGGCGCCGGTGAACGGATCGTAGCCGCGCTGCTCGATGGTCACGTTGACGATCGACGGATTGGCCTTCTCGGCCACGGCCACCGCCGCGTCGACGTTGGTGTCGGCGTTGATCGTGAGGTTGGAGCGCGCATCGGGTGCGGCGCCCCGGTTCGCCGAGGAGAACGGGACGGAACCGGGCCACGCGCCGAACAGCCACACGAGCGTCGCCGCGACCAGCAGCGCGCCCGCAAGCGCGCCGAGCGCCGCGGAGGTCACGACAGCCGCGCCCGACCAGGTGCGAGCGATCGCCGGCTCCTCGCAGGCCTCGCCCTCGGGGGTGTCGATGTCGCAGACCGGCAACGGCGCGCTCTCGACCTCGTAGGCGGGAACGTGTGCGCGGTGCTCGACCTCGGGAAGATGCGCGTCAGGATCGGCGGTCCAGGCGATCGCGTCGCCTTCGGCCGCGTCGGGCTCCGACTGCAGCGGCGCCGCATCCGGCACCGGCGGCAACCCGTCGGGATCGACGAACCTCTCGTCGCTCATGACCCATCCTCCCGATCAAGAGACGTGATACGCCGGACGCGTGCCCGGCCGCATAGATGGTACCCCGCGCGAGAGTGCGCTCACCCGCGGCGCGCGAGCCTTCACGGTATCACCACAGGGGTGAGCGCGCGGGCAGGGATCAGACGCCCAGGAAGCGCAGGACGGGACCCGCGGCCAGACCGAGCAGGAACGTGAGCACGACCGAGACCGCGAGCGCGGCTGCGGAGGCCGGGGAGGCGACGGGCGCGTCAGGCTTGGGGGCGAGCTCCTCGGCGGCATCGGCCGGCAGGTCCGCACCGGAGCCGAAGAACATCGCGCGGACGATCCTGAAGTAGTAGCCCACCGAGACGACGCTGCCGAGCACCGCCACGACCACGAGCCACTGAAGAGAGGCCGAAAGACCGGCGCCGAACAGGTAGAGCTTGCCCACGAAGCCGGCGAGCGGCGGGATACCCACGAGCGAGAGCAGCAGGACAAAGACGCCCCACGCGGCCGCGGGACGCCGCTCGGACAAGCCGGCGAGGTCCTCGAGCGCGTCGCCCTCCTCGGCCACCACGAACATGATCGCCATCGACGGTACCGCGTAGGCCAGCGCGTAGAGCAGGACCGCCGCAAGCGCCACGGCCTCGGAGCCCTCGGCGACAAGCGCGATCGCCGCTGCCAGCGCGACGAGCTGGTAGCCCGCATGCCCGACGCCCGAGTACGCCATCATGCGCTTGAGGTCACGCTGCGTGAGCGCGGCGAGGTTGCCGAGCACGATCGAGGCGGCCGCCACGACGGCGACCACGGTCGCAAGCTGCGGGACGCCGGGTGCGACGACCGCGGCGAGACGCACCATGACGGCGGCGCCGGCGAGCTTGGGAACGGTCGAGACGAACGCGACGCTCGCGGCCGGGGCCCCGGCGTAGGCGTCGGGCGCCCAGAAGTGGAACGGCGCGGCGGAGAGCTTGGCGAACACGCCCACGAAGGTGAGCACCGCCGCCACGAGCGCGAGCGTTCCCGCGCCGGGCAGAGCGCGGGCGATCTCGCCGAACGCCGTGGAGCCCGAGATGCCGTACAGGAACGACAGACCGTAGAGCATCACGAGGCTCGTGAGCATCGAGAGCAGGAAGTACTTGAGCGCACCTTCAAGACCGCGCACGTCGTCGCGGCGGTAGCCCATGAGCACGTAGGCGGGCATCGTCGAGAGCTCGAGCGCCATGAACAGCGTCACCAGGTCGGCGCAGGCCGCAAGCAGCACGCCACCGGTCGCCGAGGCGAGCGCGAGGGCGACCGCCTCGCGGCCGCGCTCCTCGGGGATCCCCCGGTCCGCGAACCACAGCAGCCAAACCGCGGTGAGCGCAGCCACGCCGACGCGCACGAACCGGGCATGCGTGTCGAAGTACAGCAGCCCGCCAAAGAGCGTGTCCCCGACCGCGCCGTAGGCCGCAACCACCGCCGCCGCGAGCGCAAGGCCCGCGCCGAGCAGCGCCGCGGTGCGGTCACGCCCGGGAAGGAACTCGCCGAACAGCGCGACGAGCGCCCCGGCGAGCAGGAGCCCCTCTGGCAGCAGCTGGAGGTAGCCGGTCATGCTCACGCCCCCATCGCGGCGAGCAGCGAGGTCACGGCCGGATCGACGTAGCGCAGCAGTGACGACCAGTAGATACCGATCGCGAAGATGAGCGCGATGAGCGGCACGAGGATGCCGATCTCGAGGCGGCCCAGGTCGGTGATCCTGGCGACCTTCTCGCTCGGCTCACCGAGCACGACCCGCTGCACCATGTAGAGCATGTACGCTGCGGCGAGCAGCACACCCACGGCCGAGACGACGGTCATCCAGTGCGGCACGAGCGAGGACTCCCACGCGCCGAGCAGGGAGAGGAACTCGCCCGGGAACCCGGCGAGTCCGGGAAGGCCGAGGGACGCGAAGGAGGCGAACGCGAGCAGTCCGCCCGCGACCGGGACCTGCTTGGACAACCCGGAGACCTCGGCGATCACACGGGTGTGCGTACGCTCGTAGACCATGCCGACCATGAGGAACATCATGCCGGTGATCAGTCCGTGCGCGACCATGACGGTCACCGCGCCGTTCAGACCGGCCGCGGTCCCCGAGGCGATGCCGAGCATCACGAAGCCCATATGCGACACCGAGGAGTACGCCACAAGCTTCTTGAGATCGGTCTGCGCAAGCGCCACCGCAGCGCCGTAGACGATCGAGATCGCCGCGAGCAGCGCGATGAACCACGCCCACGACTCGGCCGCCTGCGGCAGGATCGGGAGCGAGACGCGCACGAAGCCGTAGGTGCCCATCTTGAGCATGATGCCGGCGAGCAGGACCGAGCCGGCGGTCGGCGCCTCGACGTGCGCGTCAGGCAGCCAGGTGTGCAACGGCCAGACCGGGACCTTCACGGCAAAGCCCAAGAAGAACGCCGCGAACACCCACCACTGGAACTGCGCGGGCAGGTTCGACTCGGCGAGCTTGAGCATGTCGAACGTGCCGCCTTGCGGGTGCAGGTAGAGCGCAAGGATGCCCACGAGCATGAACACCGAGCCGAACAGCGTGTAGAGGAAGAACTTGATCGACGCGTACTGACGGCGCGGGCCGCCCCACACCGCGATCAGGAAGTACATCGGGACGAGCACGAGTTCCCAGAACACGTAGAAGAGCACGAAGTCCTCGGCGCAGAACACACCGTTCATACCGACTTCGAGCAGGAGGATCATGCTGAAGTAGAAGCCGGGCTTGTTCTCGACCTTCCAACTCGCGAGTACCGCGAGCATGGTGAGCAGCGCCGAGAGCGCGAGCAGGACGATGGAGATGCCGTCGACCGTGAGGAAGTACTGGATCCCGGCCTGCGGCACCCACTCGAAGCGCTCCGTCATCTGGAAGCCCGCTGCGACATCGAAGCGCACCAGTGCCACACACGCCAGCACGAGGTCGGCCGCGGTGACCCCGAGCGCGATCCACTTGGCGGCGCCCGGGCGGCTTGTGGCGAGCAGTGCCGTGAGCACCGCGCCTGCGAGCGGGAGGAATATGATGGCGGAAAGCATCAGGTCTACCCCTTCATCACGATGACGAGCAGCAGGATGACCAGCGCGCCGATGGCGAGGCGCTGGTAGGACTGTATGCGTCCGGACTGGACCTTGCGTGCCGAGGAACCGGCCGCGACCGTGAGCGAAGCGAGCCCGTTGACGGCGCCGTCGATTATCCTGCCGTCGAATGTCCAGGACCCCTCGGCGATGCGCGCCCACATCCGGGCCGCGCCGTTGACCACGCCGTCGATGCGCCGAAGGTCGAACACGGCCATCGCCGCGGCCAGACGCATGAACGGCCGGATGAGCAGGCGGTCGTAGGTCAGATCGAACCAGAGCTTGGCCGCGAGCGCCTCGTAGAAGTAGCCCGCACGGTCCTTGACGGTGCGTGTGTTGACCACAACGGTCGTACGGCCGTAGAACCACCACCCGAGCACCAAGCCGGAGAGCGCCACCGCGCTCGAGAGAGCCGCCGTGCCGATGGCAGGCCAGGGGATCTCATGACCCAGGAACTCGCCGAACATCGGGCCGGTGAATCCGATGCCCGTGGTGATCGCCGCGAGAAGGAGCATCGGCGCGAGCATCTCCTTGTGCGCCTCGTGCAACTCCTCGGCCTGACTCGGGCCGGCGAAAACGCGGAACCACAGGCGCGCGACGTAGAACGCGGTCACGAACGCGGCGGCGAGCGCCACCGCGAACGCGACGTAGTGGTGCTCGTGCAGCAGCACGGTGAGGATCTCGTCTTTGGACCAGAAGCCCGAGAACGGGAACACGCCGGCAAGCGCCAGCGAGCCGATGGTGAAGGTCACGGTGGTCGTGGGCAGGAACTTGCGCAGCCCGCCCATCTCACGCATGTCCTGCGTGTGATACGCGTGGATGATCACGCCGGCGCCCAGGAACAGCAGCGACTTGAAGAACGCGTGGGTCACGAGGTGGTACATCGCGGCGGTCGCGCCGCCCGCGCCGAGCGCGATGAACATGTAGCCGAGCTGCGAGATCGTCGAGTACGCGAGCACCTTCTTGATGTCGTGCTGCACGGTGGCGATCAGTCCGCCCACGAGCGCGGTCAGCGCACCGACGATGAGCGTGATGTGGATCGCGGTGCCGCTCGCCTCGAAGATCGGGAGCGCGCGGGCAACAAGGTAGACACCGGCCGCGACCATCGTCGCCGCGTGGATGAGCGCGGAGGCGGGCGTCGGGCCCGCCATCGCGTCGGGAAGCCAGACATGGAGCGGGACCTGCGCCGACTTGCCCATCGCGCCAAAGAGGAGCCCGAGCGCCACGACCGTGGCCGCGCCGCCGACCACGGCGGGCGACCAGTCGAACGACAGCACGTCGGCGAACGCGAACGAGCCTACCGTCGTGTACATGGCGAACAGGCCGATCGCGAAGCCGACATCGCCGACGCGCGTGGTGAGGAACGCCTTGATCGACGCGCGGCGGGGAGCCTCCTGCTCGTGCCAGAACCCGATGAGCAAGTACGAGCACAACCCCATGACCTCCCACGCGAGATACAGCAGCAGGAAGTCGTCGGCGAGCACGAGCAACAGCATGGCCGCGGTGAACAGCGAGAGGACGGCATAGTACCAGCCGACGCGCGCATCGCGGTGCATGTAGCCGATCGAGTAGACCTGCACGCACGCGCCCACGATCGTGATCACCAGAAGCATAGCGGCGGTGATCGGGTCGACCTGGATCCCCAGATCGAACGGCACGCCGCCGATCTGCGCGATGGCGAAGACCCTGTGGAACACGGGCTCCACGACCGCCTCGTGGCCGCCCGGCCACACGCGCATGAACGCGGCGAGGCTCAGCCCGAGCGAGCCGAGGATCGCGGCCACGGAGACCCAGCGCATGCGGTTGCGGGCGGCGCCCGAAAGCGGGGCCAACAGCGCGAACGCGAGCGCCGGGAGCAGCGGTATGGCGTAGACGTAGGTCACCGCTACCCCTTGAGCCTCTCCATGGACGACAGTTCTATCGAACGCGAACGCCGGTAGATGGCGAGCACGAGCGCGAGCCCGAGCCCGATCTCAGCGGCGGAGACCACCATCGCAAAGACCGCGAAGAACTGCCCGGTCATCGCAGAGGGTGTCAGGAAGCGGGAGAACGCCACCATGTTGAGGTTCACGGCGGCCGCCATGAGCTCGAGCGACATGAGCACCATCACGGCGCTGCGCTTGGAGACCGCACCGTACAGGCCGATGGAGAAAAGCACGGCGGAAAGTCCCAGGAACGCTCCTAGTCCGACCTGCATCTACTCACCACCCTCCCCGGACCACCAGACCGCCGCGACGAGCGCGACGAGCAGGACCAGCGAGGCGATCTCGAACGGCAGCACCCAGCCGCCGTCGGGAGTGAACAGTGCCAGGCCGAACGCGGCCACGTCGGGCGCCGAGTCCGGCATCGGGGGCAGCGCCGGCGAGAACCGGGCGATGCCGGCGTACATGATCCCGCCGAACACGACCGTGAGCGCCCCGGCGGCAACCGACGCGTCGAGGGGACGTACGGCGTCCTCGCGACGACGCAGCGTGAGCATGATGACGAACAGCAGCAGCACCGAGACGGCCCCGGCGTAGACCAAGACCTGCACGAGGGCGAGGAACTCAGCGGACAGCAGCAGGTACAGGCCCGCGATGGCGAGCATGACCTCGAGGATCCAGAACGCCGCGTGGACCACGTTGCGCGAGCCCATGGCACCGAGCGCGCCCCCGACGGCGGCGAACGCGAGGAGCCCGAAGGCTATCCCGTTGACGGTCTCAGGCATCGTCGCCCCCCTTCGGCTCGCGGCGCGGCTTGACGGCGTCGGTGTCCGTGAGCAGGTCCACGGTGAGATCCGCCGGGTCGGTGACCGCCAGCTCGTAGTCATGGCTCATGAGGATCGCGTCGAAGGGACACGCCTCGACACACAGGCCGCACATCATGCACGCACCGATCTCATAGCGAAAGTGGGAGATGTGCTTCGAGCGGTCCTCGGCCACCTCGACCTCGAGATCGAGGATATGGTCGGGGCAGGTCTTGACGCAGGTCATGCAGGCCGTGCACTTGTGCGCCCCGTCCTCGTCGTACTTGGGCGCGACGGACCAACGCGCGCGCTCGGGAAGCTCGAGGCGCTCGTAGGGGTATTTCACGGTGATCGTCGGCCGCATCATGTTGCGCATGGTGATGGCGAGCCCGGTGATGAGTCCCTTGCCCCACATCTAGCCCACCCCCGGCCCGAGCGCGAAGAGCTTGAACAGCACTCCGCAGATCATGAGCCAGCCGAGGCTCGCCGGGATGAGCCACTTCCAGCCCATGGACATGAGCTGGTCGATGCGTACGCGGGGGAACGTGCCGCGGATCCACATCATCACGAAGATGCCGATGTAGGTCTTGATGATGAACACGGCCGGCGCCAGTATCGGCACCGCCTCGTACCACGAGGCCGGCACCCACGGAAGCATCCATCCGCCAAAGAACAGCGTGACCCCGAGCGCCGACATGACGAACTGGTTGGAGAACTCGGAAAGGAACAGCAGTCCGAACTTCATCGCCGAGTACTCGCTCGCGAACCCGGCGACCAGTTCCGACTCCGCCTCGGACATGTCGAACGGCGTCTGGTTGAGTTCGACGAGCCCAGCGATGGCAAAGAACAGGAACGTCGGCCAGAACGCGGGGAACAGGATGTTCCAGCGCGGGACGACCGCAAGCCATGTCCCGGACTGCGCCGCGACGATCTCGCCGAGGTTGAGCGAGCCCACGAACATCACGACCGGCAGCACAGCGAGCAGCAGCGGCACCTCGTAGGCGATCTGCATCGCGGCGGCGCGCATGCCGCCCAGCAGCGACCACTTGTTCGAGCTGGCCCAGCCGGCCATCAGCACACCGATGGGCACGAGCGAGGCGACCGCGAGCGTGTAGAGAAGCCCGGTGTCGAGGCTCGTGATCTTCCAGCTCTCCGAGAACGGCAGGGCGGCGTAGGCCATGAGCGACGGCGCGAACACGGCTGCGGGGGCCAGGAAGAACAACACGCGGTCCACACCGCTCGGCGTGATGTCTTCCTTCGTCAGGAGCTTGAGCACGTCCATGGTCGTCTGCAGGATCCCCTTGGGCCCCACGTGTATCGGTCCCAGTCGCAGATGCAGATGCCCCAGGACCTTGCGCAGCATGTAGATGAGGACCACGCCGTTGGCCAGCATGAGGCCCACGGCGGCAAGGACGCGGAGGACCGCCACGAGCACGGGGTTCACCGGTCCACCTCCCCGAGCATGATGTCGAGCGATCCGATCATCATGACGACGTCGGCAAGCAGGTGGCCGGGCAGAAGCTCCTCGAGGAGCTGGACCGCGTACAGCGAGGGTCCGCGATAGTGGTAACGGGCCGGGCTCGTGCCGCCGTCGGTGATCATGTGCACCGCGGTCTCGCCACGGCTCGACTCGACCGAGGCGAACACCTCGCCCGCCGGCGGTCGCAGAACCTTGGGGGCCTTGGCGCGGAACTCGCCCTCGGGCATGCCGGTGATCGCCTGGCGCACCATGCGGTTGGCCTGCCGCATCTCCTCCATACGCACCATGTAGCGGTCCCACGCGTCGCCGCGCGTACCGATGGGCACGTCGAACTCGAGCTCGGAGTACGCGTCGTACGGACGCTCGCGGCGCACATCGAAGCCGACGCCCGAGGCCCGCAGATTCGCGCCGGTGATGCCGAACGCGAGCGCCATGTCGCGGTCCACCACGCCGATGCCCTTGACCCGCATCTGGAAGATCTCGTTGCCGCCCAGAAGCGCGTGGTGCTCCTCGAGGTAGCGGTCGAACCCGTCGCAGAACGCGAGGATCTTCTGGTCGATCCCGGCGGGCAGATCGGCGAGCACGCCGCCGGGCCTGACGTAGTTGAACATCATCCGCTGGCCGCTCACGGCCTCGAGGATGTCGAGGATCGCCTCGCGGTCGCGCATCGCGTACAGGAACTGGCCCATGGCGCCCGTGTCGAGCCCGAAGGTGCCGAACCACACGAGGTGGCTCGCGATGCGCGTGAGCTCGGCCATCATCGAGCGGATCCAGCGGCCCTTCTCAGGGACCTCGATCTCCATGAGTCTCTCGACCGCCAGTGCGGCAGCCTGTTCGCCGTGGATGCCGCTCACGTAATCGCCGCGGTCCATCAGCGTGCCGAGCTGGTCGAAGCGCCTGGACTCGGCGAGCTTCTCTATCCCGCGGTGCAGGTACCCGATCGATGACTCGGCCGCGACGACTTCCTCCCCGTCCACCTCCACGATCATGCGGAGCACGCCGTGCGTGGAGGGGTGCTGCGGCCCCATGTTGATGATCAGATGCTCGGTCGAGAGCCCGTCGACCCCCGTGGGCACGCGGCGGATGCCCGCCGGCGGGACACCGGGATCGTGCGTACCCTCGGCGGCGAGCATGTCGACGGAGGTCAGCGCCTCGAACGCATCGTTCACCGGGCGCGCACCTCCTCGGCGGTCCTGACCAAGACGTCCTTGCGCAACAGCGGCGCGATGCCGTCGGTGGTGAGCAGGCGTTTGGGATTCGGGTGCCCGTCGAGCTTGAAGCCGAGGAGCTCGGCGCTCTCGCGCTCGGGCATCAGCGCCGAGGGGAAGGTGTTCCACACCGAACGCAGACAACCGTCGTAGGCGACGGTCGTCTTGACGTAGACCTCCTCGTCGCGGGAGAGCGAGCGCAGGTGATAGGTGATCTCTATGCCCTCGCCCGTGTCGGCACCGAGCATGTCGAGCAGCATCCTGAAATCGAGCTCCGACTCGCGTAGCGCGCACAGCGCCTCGACGTTCGCATCGAGGGGCACCCGGGCGACGACCCCGATCCCGGCCTCGTCGATCTCAGCCGCCACGCCGGCGGCCGTAAGTATGTGCCTAATCACGGTCGCGTCGGGCAGCAAGGCGCTCCTCCGTCCGCTCGCGGATCTTCTTCTGCAGCTCGATGAACGCGTACTGCACGGACTCGGGACGCGGAGGGCACCCCGGGATGTAGACGTCGACCGGCACGATCTTGTCCACACCCATCACCACATTGGGATACTCGCGGAACGGACCGCCCGTGCTCGCGCACGCGCCCATCGCGACGACCCACTTGGGCTCGGGCATCTGGTCGTAGAGCCGCTTGACGGTCTGCGCCATCTTCCGGTTCACAGTACCGGCGACGATCATGACGTCCGCCTGCCGAGGAGACGCACGGAAGAACACGCCCATGCGGTCGAAGTCGAACCGCGGGCCCGAAGCGCTCATGAGGCCCTCGATCGCGCAGCACGCGATACCGAACGCCATGTACCAGAGAGAGTGGCTGCGCGCGAGATCGAAGAGCTGCTCGCTGCGGATGAAGGCGATCGAGTGCTCGCCGGTGAAACGGTCTATCGCCATGAGAGCGCCCCCTCCTTCCACGCGTAAGCGAGTCCGAAGGCGAGGATCGCGATGAACACGATCATCTCGACGAGGATGAACACGCCCATCCGGCCGAACGCGACGGCCCACGGGTACAGGAAGACGGTCTCGATGTCGAACACCACGAACAGCAAGGCGTATACGTAGTATCCGACCCGGAACTGCACCCAGGGGGGGCCGATCGGCTCCGATCCGCACTCGTACGTCGTCCCCTTGGCCTCCGAGGGCTTGGAGGGGCTCAACAGATTCGAGACGGTGACAGTGGCCGCGACGAACAGCACGCCGATGACGGCGAACATGCCGAGTATCAAGTAGTCCAACGACATATACCGTCCAGTCCCGGTCCCTACCCGACCTCCGACGCTGCACCGACCCGTGCCGGCGGGTATGCCGTCGCCGCATCGCCCAGGATACGACAACGCCCACAGGCAGGATTCTCCCGCTCGGGGCGTCGAAAGTTCGGGACACCGTATCACAACACGGCATGCGCACTCAAGACGCGCACAGCATACCATAGGGGGTATATCCAGCACGTCAGACCCGCGTCCTGTCACCTCGGGCGAAGCGTCCGCGGCTTTGGCACAGTAGAATATGGACACGACCCCATATCCGGTTCAAGTGACCCACATGTTCGGCCGATGTTTCATGCACTGACCGCAACGAAAGGCCTCGCAACCTATGAAGTTCCTGAACATGGGCAAGATGACCCTGGCACAGCGGCTGGTCATGTGGTTCGTCGTGATCACCGTGGTACCGGCGCTGGCCGCCGCATGGGTGGGTGTGAAGTCGTTCAGCGACGCGATCGATCGTGAAGGGCGCCGCTCGGTCGAGACGCGGATGGAACGCGCATACCAGCTTGTGAACGAGCGGCAGAACACGCAAGCCGCACTGCTCGCGGGCATCGCGAACGGCCCTCAGGTCAGGACCGCGTTCGCGAAGCGTGACGCCAAGACGGTGAACGAACGCCTCGGCGGCGCGGTCGATGCACGGACCGGCGCGTATCTGCTCGCCCTCGACGGGTCGGGAGCGCCCTTTGCGGGCAGCCTCGGTGCAAGTCCCGTCTCACGCGCCACATACTCTCCCTTCCGGGAGGCGTTGATCGGCCGGACGTCCAAGATCTGGGACCTCGTTCCCGCGCAGGAGATCGAGGCGCTCGGACTCGCGGAGAAGACCGCGATCGAGGTCAAGGAGACCGCGGCAGGCACCGTCATACATCCGAAACTCGATGACGTGCTCGCTCTGGTCACGGTGGTCCCGGTCACGGATGAAGCGGGGCAGCCTCTCGGGGCGCTCATGTCCGTGATCCCCCAGAACCGCTCCGCGACCCTGGTCGACGCGATCGTGTCCTCCTCGGACAGCGCCGCGACCATCTTTGAACACGAGGTCAGGATCGCGACCACGGTGACCGGCGAGAACGGGATGAAGGCGTACGGCACCGTCGTCTCGGACCCGGTCAGAGAGATGACCCTCGAAGCCGGCAAGCCCTTCCGCGGGCGCGCCCAGGTCGTGGGCAAGGACATGTACACCGCCTACGACCGGATCCCCTCGCCCACCGGCCAGACGATCGGCATGCTCTTCGTGGGCATCCCTATGGAGCCGCTCATCGCGGACCGTACGGCATACCTTCGGCTGCTCACGATCTCTCTCGTCCTGAGCCTGGGTGCGGCACTCGCGATCGCGTTCACGGTCGCCAGACGCCTCTCGGCGCCGCTGTCGGATCTCGAGAACAGCGCCGGGCGCATCGCCGACGGTGACCTTCGAACGGACGTGCCGCTCGGAGGCAGCCGCGAGATCATCAGGCTCGGCGAATCGTTCAACAAGATGGGCACGGCCCTGGCCGGTCTGATTCGGGGCGCCAAGGCGACATCTGCAAGCCTCAACGGCGCGGCGAGCGAGATCCGCCACGCAGCCGCGGTACAGGCCGAAGGTTCGAACCGCCAGGCGTCGGCTGTGAGTGAGACGACCGCCACACTCGAGGAGATGGCGGCGACCTATCGTTCTGTCGCCGCATCAGCCGAGCGCGTGCTGCATCTGGCCGAAGACGCCCTCGAAGCAGCGCAGGACGGACAGGGCCGTCTCGAATCGACGATCCAAGACGTCGTCTCCATCCGTGACGACGCCGGCAACACGCGCATCGCTGCCGAAAGCCTGGCAGAGGGCGCCGCGGACATCGGTGAGGTGTTGGGCATCATCGACTCGATCGCGGCCCAGACCAAGATCCTCGCGCTGAACGCAGCCATCGAAGCTGCGCGGGCCGGCGAGGCCGGCAAGGGCTTCGGCGTTGTCGCCACCGAGATCCGAACGCTCGCAGAGTCGGTCACGAAGTCGACTGCCAGGATCGAGTCGCTGCTCGCGACCATCCGCGACGGCAGCAATGCCCTCACAAGCGCCGCCGGAAACCAGGAGAGCCGCATCGGAGAGGCCGCCGAGCGCGGGCGCCGGACCGAGGACACCTTCACCGAGATCGTCGACAAGATGTCGGCGACGACATCCGCCGCCCGAGAGATCGCCGCCGCTGCCGAGCAGCAGCGTGCCGCTTCAGAGCAAGTGGTCCAAGCGATGCACCAGGTCTCCGCGGCCGCGGCGGATACGGCAGCAGCGGCACGGCAGGTCGAGGGCGCCGTCGACGACGTGGTGCGCAGGACGCGCGACCTCGATGACTCGCTCGCCGGGTTCCGGGTGGAGTAGACGCCTCCGCAGTCGGGGCGTGAGCCCTCGACACTGTGTGGGACATGACGATGGGCGGCCCCGTGGGGCCGCCCATTGATGTTCGTGGAGCCGACGAGGGGACTCGAACCCCTGACCTACGCATTACGAGTGCGTTGCTCTACCAGCTGAGCTACGTCGGCCTATCAACGCGACCCTACGAGGCGCCGCCGTCCGTACCCGCCGATTCGCCGCCGCCGCCCGAACGGCGTCTGCGGCGCCTGCGGCCCGTTCCCGGGGCCTTCGGCTTGGCGTCAGCGGCCTTGGGAGCCTCCGACGCCTTGTCCTTCTGTGCAGCATCGGCCTTGGGGGCCTGCTGCTCGCGCGGCTTGCCGCCGCGCTTGCGGTCCGGCCTGTCCTTGGCGGACCGGTCGGACCTGCCGCCGCGCTCGGGCCGCTCGCTGCGCTCCTGGCGCGGCTTGCGGGCCGGCGCCTCCTCGGCGGTCGTATCCCGCTCCAGTTGAGCGGAGATGCTCGCCGGAAGCACCACTCCCGACTCCTCGAGCGCCTCGCGCTTGATGCAGCAGGGACAACCCTTGCCCGATCCGCATTCCATGACCGAGAGCGGCACCGTCATGTTGCCGGCCTCCGGTATGCGCACCGTCACCGTCTCGCGCGGAGTGTTCAGCTCGACGACCTTGCCCTCGCCCAGAGGGGTCTCGATCATCGCTCCTCGCTTGGGCGCCCGGGACTTGTAGTCCTTGTAGGCGTCGTACTCGTAGCGCAGACAGCACATGAGTCTGCCGCACAGCCCGCTGATTTTCAAGGGGTTGAGAGGCAGGTCTTGTTCTTTCGCCATCCGGATGGAGACCGGCTGGAAATCGCCGCTGAAGCGGTCGCAGCACAGTTGCTGACCGCAATGGCCGAGGCCGCCCACCATCCTAGCCTCGTCCCGCACGCCGACTTGACGCATGTCGATGCGCTGGCGGAAGCGTGAAGCGAGGTCACGGACGAGCTCGCGGAAGTCCACGCGCTCCTCGGCGGAGAAATAGAAGACGACCTTGTCGTCGCCGAAGAGGAACTCGGCGGCCACGGGCTTCATGTCGAGCTTGTGCTTCTCGACGAGCTCGCGGAACACGGGCATGGCGGCACGCTCGTCGTCCATCAGAGCGGCGGCGTGCGCGAGATCGGTCTCGTCTGCTATGCGCACGACGGGCTTGAGGGGAGCTGCGAGCTCACCCTTGCCGACCTCGTGCGCTTCCTCGACGATCTCGCCTATCTCGGTGCCGCGCTCGGTCTCGACGATGACCTGTGCGCCCTTGAGCGGCTCGGTGCCGCTCGGATCGAACCACAGCACGCGTGGTGCGAATCTGAGTTTGACTCCCACTACCGTGGGCAAAGGAGGACCTCCCGGATATCGAACAGCATGGCCTCGACGGCCAACTGCGGACTCACATTATACGAGATTCTCTTGCGAGCCTCGTTCACGGCGTCCAACGCCCGTGTCGCGGCTCCCGGCGTCATCACCGCCGCGACCTCTTCCATCGCGTCGGCCGCATCACCATTGACCACCATATCGGTCAGCCCCTGGGACATCACGAGACAGTCCCGAAGCCAACTCTCCGTCACGTTCAGTATCTCCGCAACGCCTTCGCGCTCGCGGGCGGTCAGTTCACGCTTCTGGCGATCCTCGACCGCTTTGGTCGGCGCCTTGCCGACGAACTCCTGCCGTGCGCGCAGCTCCTCGGCATGCTGCTCCCTGAGTTCCTCGAGCGGCGCCTTGACCAGTGTGAGCAACTCACGGGCCGAAGCGAGCACGTCGTACTCGTCGAGGACCGCCAGGTCCTTCAGGATGCCGAGCATACGCTCTCTTGCCGCGCGACGCGAGGACGATTCGAGGAACTCGACCGCACGGCCGAGTACACCCCCCGTCGCCGCGAGCGCCGCGAGCGCCTCCGTGCGGCTCGCCGCGGTGCGCGAGCGCAGCAGATCGACGGCCGTGGTCTGCGGGATCCGCGCGAACCGGACCACCAGACAGCGCGAGACGATGGTAGGCAGGACCGAGTCGAGCGTCGGCGCGAGCAGGATGATCACGACGTCGTCCGGCGGCTCCTCGAGCGTCTTGAGGAACGCGTTGGCGGGCGCGTCGCGCAGCATGTCGGCCTGGCCGATGATGTAGACCTTTCGCGAACCCTCGACCGGGCGCATGTTGGTGTCGTGGATGATCGGGCGGACCTGCTCGACGAGATAGCCCGCGGCACCCTCCGGCTCCACGACCCGCACGTCGGGGTGCACGCCCTTCTTGACGCGGTAGCAGGCGCGGCACGCGCCGCACCCGTCGTCGTCACAGAGCATCGCGCATGCAAAGGCCTTGGCGGCCTTCTTCTTGCCGGCTCCGGCCGGTCCCACGAACAGGTACGCGTGTCCGACAGTCGCCGTCTCGATCGCGGAACGCAGATGCGCGACGGCCTTGTTCTGACCGATGATCTCGTCCCACACGCAGGTCTTGTTCACGCTGAGATCCCGCCCAGTGCCACCGCGAGCACCGGAACGGCGCGCACGGCCGCCAGGACACGCTCGAAGACCTGCTCGGGCGTGCCGTCGGCATCGATGACATGCACACGGTCCGGCTCCGCTCGGGCTATCGCGAGGAACCCGGCGCGCACGCGCTCGTGGAACTCGTCGCCGGCCGCTTCGAGCCGGTCGGTGTTCTCCGAGGTGGCCCGGGCCATGCCCGAACGGTGGTCGCCGTCGAGCAGGATGGTGGCGTCCGGGACGAGCCCCGCGGTGGCGGCGGTGTTGAGCGCGGCGATCTCAGCGAGCGGGAGACCGCGCCCGTAACCCTGGTACGCGGTCGAGGAGTCGTAGTAGCGATCACAGAGTACGACGGCGCCGGTCGCCAGCGCGGGCACGATGCGCTCGCGTGTGAGTTGGGCGCGGGAGGCCTCGTAGAGGAGAAGCTCGGCGCGCGGGTCGATGTCGCCCGTTTCCGGGTCGAGCACGAGCGCCCGCACCGCCTCTCCAAGGCGGGTGCCACCGGGTTCACGGACCACGAGCACCTCGAGACCCGCCGCCTCAAGAGCAGCGGTCAGAAGGCGGATCTGGGTGGTCTTGCCCGACCCCTCCCCGCCCTCGAAGGTGACGAACGCTCCGCGAGCGGTCATGACCGCACCTCCCCGGACGGCCCGGCCGCGGTCTCGCGCCATGCGGACGCCGCGGTCGCGTACAGATCGCCGCCGTGCGCGTCAATCGCGACGACGACGGGGAACTCGTCGAGTTCGAGACGCACGAGCGCTTCGGTGCCGAGATCCGGATACGCGACCGGGTCCGCACGGCGGACCTTGGTCGCCAGATAGGCGGCCGAGCCGCCCACCGCGGCGAAGTACACTGAGCCTGTGGCGGCGTAGGCTGCGCGAGCGGACTCGCTGCGGGCCCCCTTGCCGATGGTCGCCACGATGCCGGCCTCAAGCAGCGCGGGCGTCCACGCGTCCATCCGCTTGGCGGTCGTGGGACCGACCGAGCCGGCCGGCCGCCCCGCGGCCGGCGGTGTGGGGCCGGCGTAGAAGAGCGTCTGGCCATCGAGTCCGTACGGCACCACACCGCCGTGCGCGCCGGTCTCGGCGACGAGGCGCGCGTGGGTCGCGTCGCGGGCCGTGAACACGGGGCCCGTGAGGAGCACCTCGTCACCGGCGCGCAGGCCGGCGAGGTCGGCGCGCGAGGCCGGCAGCGTGAGCGCGATGGGGTCAGACATCGGAAGGCTCCTCGGCAGGTCTGCGCCAGTTGAGCGTACGGAATGCATATACCGCAGCACCGAGCACTATGAGCGCGGCGAGCTGTAGCGCGAGCTGGGAACCGGTGACCGTGACCTTGGCGAGGTCCCCGCCCTGCGACTCGACGATGCGCCGCACGAGTTTGGCCGCGAGGTCGCCGAGCGGCGCCATGAGGATCATCGACGTGAGCAGGCATACGCGGATCACCGACTCGAGCGCGGTGAACACGCGGCCGCGGATCTCGTCGGCGACCGTCTCGATGACGTAGGTGTTCCCTGCGACCGTCACCCCCGCGAGACAGAACCCGGCGAGCGCGGCGAACAGGCCCGCCCAGCCGTAGGTGTTCACGCTCGCGAACCCGCCCATCGTCAGCCCGAAGCCCGCGACGCCCCCCAGGAACAGGAGCTGAAGCGACATCATCTGCGACAGACGCGGCACGAGCAGGGCGCCCGTGACCATCCCCAGCGCCAGAAACACGAGCAGGAACGTCTGCGGGGTGGCTGCGAGCTGCTGGAGCAGCTGGCTGCGCGAGAGGAACGGCCCGAGCCCGGAGAGCTCCTGCTGCACGAACACGAGGCCGACCGGGATGATCGTGCCGCCCCCCAGGATCGCGAGCCCGATGGTGACGAGGAAGCCGCGGAGCTCCTGGTGGTCACGCAGGAACCGGAAGGATTCGAGCACGTCCTTGCCGATGAGCGAGACGGCGAAGCGGCCGTCGGCGTGCGTCGCCCGGGCGCTGACGCGGATGCCCCAGATCGCAGCCGCCGAGAGCAGGAACGTGAGTGTGTCGAGGAACACGCCGGCGCGCGGCCCGAGGAGCGCGGGCGCGAAGAACTCGATGACCGTGTCCACGACCGGGATGTTGGCCGACTGCACCGCGCGCACGATCGACTCGAAACCGGCGAGGATGGCACCGGCTCCCGCGAGCCCGACGAGCATGCTCGCCTGCTGCGTGGTGTAGGACAGACCGTTGGCGGCGGTGATGTCCTCTTCTTCGACCAGGTACGGGATGAGCGCGTTCTTGGCCGGGAAGAAGAACAGCGACGCTGTCTCCATCGCGAGCACGATCACGTAGATCAACGCGAGCTGCGCACCGGTGGACAGTCCCGCGATGACGATGAGCCCCAAGGCCAGAACCGCACGCGCAAGGTCGCACACGATCATCGTGCGCCTACGGTCGAAGCGGTCCACGAGCACACCGATGACTGAGGAGAACACGAGCGCTGGGATGATCTTGGCGATCATGATGCCCGCGACCGCGAACGAGGAGCCGCCCGACAGCACGGTCACGAGCGGCATGAGGAAGCCGATGACGAGCCAGTCCCCGATCCCGGAGACGAACTGGCTCACCCACAGGCGGCGGAACTTCGGGTTGGCGGCGAGGCGACGATAGGCGCCCCGCGATGCCTCCACCGCGCGCTGTGTCGGACTCGCGCAGGGATCGTCGTGGAAATCAGTCGACATCTATGCTCACCGACCTTGCGGCGCAGCAACCCATGTTGACCGCCACCGGTAGCGCGGCGATGTGGCACGGCGCGGTGATCACGCTGACCGCGAGCGCCGTCGTGTCGCCGCCGAGCCCCGCGGGGCCGATGCCCGTCGCATTGACGGCCGTCAGCAACTCGCGTTCGAACCCGGCGGCACGCGGGTCGGTCGAGGAACGGTCCATGGGCCGCAGCAGCGCCTTCTTGGCGAGTGAGGCGACCTTGTCGAACGTCGAGCCCACGCCGACGCCCACAACGACCGGCGGGCAGGCCCCTGCGGCCTTCTCGGTCACGACACGCAGCACGAACTCGCGCACGCCCTCGGGGCCGGCGGAAGGATCGAGCATGCCCACCGCCGAGGAGTTGTCGCTGCCGCCGCCCTTGAGCATGACGTGCACGGTGGCGCCCGTTCCGGGCCGGAAGGTCACGTCCACGAACGCGGGGGTGTTGTCGCCGGTGTTCGAACGGTCGAGCAGCGCGTCGCGGGCGACGCTCATGCGCAGCGCGCCCTCGCGATAGGCTTCGGCGACCGCGGTGTCGACCGCGACGTACAGATCACCGTCGAGACACTCCTGTTCGCCGAGCTCGACCCAGACCCACACGGTCCCGGTGTCCTGACACAGCGGCACGCGGTCGCGCTCGGCGATGGCCGCGTTCTCGACGAGCTGCGAGAGCACCCGGCGACCGCGCTCCGAACGCTCGGCTGCGAGTGCACGTGTCAGTGCGTCGGCGACGTCGGGGCGCAGTCCCGTGGCTGCGTCGAGCACGCCCGAACGTACCGCCGCGGCTATGCGAGCGACCTCGACCACGCGGTGCGTCAGCCCCTCAACCCGAGGGAGTCGAGCGCCTCGCCGATGGTTTCGGCCGAGGCCAACAGCGCGGCCGACTCCTCGGCGGACAGATCGAGAACGGGTATGTCCACGATGCCCGAGCGCCCGAGCGTGGCGGGAACGGACATGTAGACGTCGGAGACGCCGTATTGCCCGTCGAGATACACGCAGCTCGGCAGGGTCTCGCGCGTGTCCCCGAGGATGGCCTCGACCATACGGACCACCGAGATCGCCGGAGCGTAGAACGCGCTGCCGGTCTTGAGGAGCGCGACGACCTCCGCGCCGCCGAACACGGTGCGCTCGACGAGTGCGGCGACGTCGTCGGGGGGAAGCAGCTCGGTCAGACGCGTACCGCCCACGAACGAGTGTCCGGGCAGCGGCACCATCGCGTCGCCGTGGGCGCCGCATGCCAGCGCGTCGACGTCACCGACGGGGACCTCGAGACGCTCGGCGATCGCGTATGCGAAACGCGCCGAGTCGAGCACGCCTCCCATGCCGAAGATGCGCTCGGGAGGCAGCCCTGTGACCTGGCGCGCCAGGTAGACCATGACATCGAGGGGGTTGGTGACGCAGATGAAGATCGCGTCGGGCGACGCGGCGTAGGCCCGCTCGAACACCGAGCGCACGATGGCGGAGTTGGCGGCGAGCAGGTCGTCGCGGGTCATCCCCGGCTTGCGCGGCAGGCCCGCCGTTACGACGACGATGTCGGATCCTGCCGTGTCGGCGTAGTCGTTCGTACCGATCACGCGCGGACCGAACCTCTCGACGCTGCGGCTGTGCATCATGTCGAGGGCCTTGCCCTGGGGCAGCCCCTCGGCCACATCGACCATCACGACGTCCGCGATGTTCTTGGTGATCAGTGCGTATGCGGCCGTTGCACCGACCTGGCCGGCTCCGACCACAGTGACTTTCGGAAACGTCATGCGGCTGTTCCTCCCGAGGCGTTCGGGGCCGAGGCCCCATACAGACGCGACGGCCCGTCACGTGCGGGCCGCCGCCGATTCACTTGAAGGATTCTACCACTGTGGCGACCACAGACGACGACTCAGCCGTCCGACGGATAGTCGTGATGCAGATGCCTTCCCTGATGGTGCGCGAGCCGCTGCTCGAGGATGGTCGGCAACGCCGGCAACGGATCGCGGGGGACGGGCTGAGGTACCGGGACACCGATCTCGGCGTCGATCACGTCCGCCCCGCTCATGGTCTCGGCAAGGACCTCGCCGAGGAGCACGATCGCGCTGCCGCCATGGCCGGCCGAACCCGGCTCGGCCCCGTCGTCCTCGACGACGAGCACGAGACCGGCGACTGAATCCGAGAGCCCGATCGCGTACTCCAGCATTCCCTCAGCCTGGATGTCGGACTCGCTCCCGGGCGACAGGACGAGCACCTCGATGCTCCCGTCGGCGAGCGACCTGAGCGCCTCGGCGTCGAGGGCCGCATCGCCTTGCAGCACCGCGACGCGTCCGAGCGCCTCCGCCTGCGCAGGACTGGGATCGTCGCGCCGGAACACGACATCGAAACCGACGGCCGAGGGGGCCGTGTCGCACGTGACATCCCTCTGGACCACTGCGATCTTCAAGGCACACCTCCGCACGCCGGGGCCGCTGATGAGTACATGCCCCGCTGCCCGATGTCCCGAACAGATCAGCCTTCGCTGCCGCTCTCACCGGGGGCGTCAGCAGCGGCCTTCTTGGCCCGGGGCTTCTTTGCGGTCGCGCTCGCGGTCTTGCCCTTGGCGCCCTTGGCTCCCTTGGCGGCGCGCCCCTTCGGCGCCCTGCCCTTCGCGGCCTTGTCGACCCGGTTCGGGCACTCGGGGTCGATGCAGATCTTCCACGGCCCCTTCTTGGTGTGCACGATCACCTTGGGGGCGCCGCACGGATCGCAGACCTCGTCGGTGGCTTCGAGCTCGCCCGTCTGCGGGAGCGGGTAGGAGACGGGGTGCTCCTTGGCGTCGTAGTTCTCGCAACGCACGTAGCGGCTGCCGACCTGGGAGTAGTTGACCTTGAGGGCTCCTCCGCACGTCGCGCAGCGGCCCACGGTGATCTCCGGGCCCTTCTTGGTCGGGCAGTCCGTCGCGAGGCACATCACACGCGCCGGGCGCTTGAACTGCATCACGCGCACCTGCGGCGAACCGCAGACCTCGCACATCTCCTCCATCGCCGCGAAACGGGCGTTCTTGGGGAGCGGGTAGGTCACGTCGCACTCAGGATAGCCGGAGCAACCCACAAAGTACGCCTTGGTCTTGGGCGAGTACTTGATGAGCAGATCGTGTCCCGACTTGGGACACGCGCCCACCTTGGCATCCTCATCGGCTGCGACCTTCAGCGCCTCCCCCACCTCGGGGATGCTGTCGAGCAGCACCTCCATGACCCCGGACAGGAGTTTGCGCGAGTGCGTCACCACGTCGATGCGGGTGGCGCGCGCGTTCGCGATATCGTCCATCTCCCGGTCGAGCTCGCCGGTCATCTCAGGGTTGGTGATCCGCTCGGCGCGCAGAACGAGCGCATCGATGACCGAGCTCCCCTTGCACGTCGGCTCCGCTGGGTCGTTGGTTATGTACTTGCGGTCATAGAGGGTCTGGATGATGTCGTGGCGCGTCGCCTTGGTGCCGAGCCCGCGCTTCTCCATCTCCTGGATGAGGCGACCCTGGCTGTAGCGGGCCGGAGGCTGCGTCTGCTTGGCCTCAAGGTCGGCCCCGTCGAAGCCGCACTCGCCGCCCTGCTCGAGCCCGGGGAGTTGCTCGTCCTTCTTGAGGCCGTAGTGGTACACCGCACGATAGCCGGGCACGATCACGACGTCGCCTCGGGCGATGAAGCGCTCGCCGCCGACCTCGAGCACCGCCTTGGTGCTCTCGAGCACCGCGGGTTCCGAAAGCGTCGCCAGGAACCTCCGGGCGACGAGGTTGTAGAGCTTGTACTCCTCGGGACGGAGCTTGTCCGGGTCGGCCGCTCCCGTGGGGTGGATCGGGGGGTGGTCCGTGGCTTCCTTAGCACCGCGGGTCGGCGTGAGCGTTCCCTTGGCGAGAAGTCTGCCCACATGCTCGTGGTAGGCCGGTACGGAATCCAGGGTCTTGAGGATACCTGTGATGTCGAGACTCGGCGGGTAGACGGTGTTGTCCACACGCGGGTAGGAGATGAGTCCGTCCATGTAGAGGGACTCGGCTATCCGCATGGTGCGCGCGGGGGTCAGGCCCTCCGCCGAAGCGGCCGCCATGAGCGACGTGGTGTTGAACGGCGCGGGAGGCTTTGCGGTCCTGCGATTGGTCGAGAGTTCCACGACCGCTGCCCGGGACTTGTCCTTGACCGCGGCCATCACCCGCTCCGCCTCCTCCGCCGAGGAGAAGCGGTCCTTCTCGTGCACCCCGACGAACGCAGCGTCCTCATCCCCGTCGGCATGGAACCCGGCCTTGACCACCCAGTAGTCCTCGGGCACGAACGCATCGCGCTCTCGCTCACGATCGACGATCAGCTTGAGCGTGGGGGTCTGGACGCGCCCCGCCGACAGCACATCGCCCCAGGCGCGCTTGGCGGCCTTGTTCGATGTCATCGTCAGGTAGCGCGTGAGCACGGCACCCCAGATCAGATCGATGTCCCGACGGGCCGCACCGGCATCCGCAAGGTCATCGTCGAGCGGACCGATCTCGGCGAACGCACGCTCGATCTCGTCGCGTGTGATGGCCGAGTAGCGCACGCGGGCTATCGGGAGTCCGGGGTTGGCGCCGAGGACAACCCCGCGCGCATCCGCACCGATGAGCTCGCCCTCGCGATCGTAGTCGGTCGCGATCACGACGTCGGAGGCCTTCTTGGCGAGGTTCTCGAGCGAGCGGATGATGCCCTTCTCGGCGGGCTCTTCCACGAGTTCGGCAAAGACCATCTTGTCGAGGTCGTCGAGCTTCCACTTGGCGAAGTCGCCGGGGAAATCGACCCCCATGATGTGGCCTTTGAGGCCGATGGCTATCCAGTCCTCGCCGTCCCTGCGGAACCGGTAGACGGGCGTGGAGTAGACCTTGTCGGCCTGCGGCTTGCCGATCGCGAGGATCTCAGCAAGCTTCTTGGCCGCTATGTTCTTCTCGGTGATGACGAGCTTCATGGTGTTCCGTTCAGGCGAAAGGACCGGCACGACGACCCGTCGGGACGGGTATCCAGCAGAGTATATACTGCGTCGTCAAGCCGAACGCCTTCCGGAACCTTGCCGGAACCTTTCGCGACGGGGGCACGCAGACCACCGGTCGGTCTACAGGCCGACCTCTGAGGCCCGTGCCTTCATGGCGTCGAGAGCAAGCGTCAGGAACTCCTCGCGAGACAGGCCGAGCTCCTCACAGGCGCCCATCTGCTCGCGTGACGCACCTCGGGCGAACGCCTTCTCTTTCCAGCGCTTGAGCAGTGACTTGACCTCCACCGGCGCAAGCTTCTTCTCGGGCCTCACGAGCGCAGCGGCCACGATGAAGCCGGTGGTGGGATCGGCGGCGTAGAGCGCCTTGTCCATCTGCGATTCACGCGGTGCCTTGTCCGCGTGAGCGAGGATCGCATGCACGATCTCGTCGTCGACGACCCCGTCGAGCTCCTGCGCCGTCACAAGGCCGTGGCGCTCGAAGTCCTCAGCGGTCTCGGCGTAGTCGAGGTCGTGCAGCAGGCCCGCGAGCCCCCAACGCGCCACGTCGTCTTCACCGAGCGCGAAACGGCGCGCGAGCGCCTCCATGATGATTTCGACTGCGACGCAGTGATTGACGAGGTTGCGATTGCCGATGCGCTCGGTCACGAGCGCGAATGCCTCTGTGCGATCCATACGGTGCCTCCTCGGCGTCAGGAGCCGACGCGGGCCGCCTTGGCTCCTTCGATGCGCCCTGCCAGCCACTCGACCCACGCGTCGATGCCGTCGCCCTTCGTGGCGCTCACGGGGAACACCGGGGCAGCGGCGTTGAGCGAACGGACGACCGTGTGGAACTCGTCCTCGTTGAAGTCGAACACGCTCACCGTGTCGTACTTGTTGAGGATCACGGCCTCGGCGAGCGCGAAGATGTTCGGGTACTTGTAGGGCTTGTCGTGCCCCTCGGGGACGGAAAGGATCATGACCTTGGCGTCCTCGCCGAGATAGAACTCGGTCGGGCACACGAGGTTGCCGACGTTCTCGATGATGATCAGATCGAGCGTCGCCAGATCCAGCGCGTCGATCGCGCGCTTGATCATGTCACTTTCGAGATGGCACGCGCCTCCGGTGTTGATCTGGACGGCGGGGATCCCATGCGCACTGATCTTCTCGGCATCGACGCTGCTTGCGATGTCGCCCTCGATCACCGCGATGTTGTAGCGGTCGCGCAGCGCCGCGATCGTGGCCAGGATCGTCGATGTCTTGCCCGCCCCCGGCGACGCCATGAGGTCGAGGACGAAGACGTCGTTGGCGTCGAACAGGGCCCTGTTCTCCGACGCCAAGCGCTCGTTGCGGTCCAGGATCGGTTTGCTGATGTCGATCTCCATGCTCACTCCCCTGCCGAAGGATCGCCGGCCGGGTCTGCGGGCTCGTCGGTGCCCGCAGCCGCGTCGTCGATCTCGATGCTGTCGATCGTCAGTTCCTTGCCGGTCAGAAGCTCGCACACGAAACTGCCGCACTCGGGGCAGATGATCTCGAACCGGCCGTGCTCGAACTCGGTACCACACGTCGCGCAGCGCGACGACGGCCCGATGTGTGTGACGGTGAGCGTCGCCCCCTCGGCCATGGTGCCGGGTGTCAGCGCCTCGAAGGCGAAATCAAGCGCGAAGTCCTGGATCTCGGTCAGGTCGCCAACGCTGATCTTGATCTCCGTGATCCTGTTCGCACCCTGCTTCTCCGCAGCGTCGGTGGAGGCCTCGAGGATACTCGCGACTATGCCCATCTCATGCACGTGCGGACTCCTCGGCTAGTCTTCTACGGCTTCGCGCTGTGCAAGGATGCGCTTGCGTAGCAGGACGCGCGCGAGCAGCAGACTGGCCTCGTACAAGATGACGAGCGCGATGAACAGCGCCCCCATGGTCACGGGCGACCAGTCAGGGGTGGCGATCGAGGCCACGATCATCATGACGATGTAGGCGACGCGCCAGTTCGCGCGGAGTTTGGCGTACGGGATGATGTCGAACAGCACGAGGTAGAACACGATGACCGGCAGCTGGAATCCGATGCCGAACGCGATCACGAGCAACACCGCGCCCTGGAAGTAGGTCGAGGCGCTCGGCATGACCGACACGCTGTCCCAGGCCTGGCCGACCATCCACTGGAACGCGGTCGGCACCACGACCATATGGCAGAACACCACGCCGCCGATGAACAACACGACCATAGCGAGGAATGTGGGCATGACCCACCTGCGCTCCTTGGGCTTGAGCGCCGGCAGGAAGAACGCGAACACCTGCCAGATGATGATCGGGCTGCCGATGACGAGTGTCGCGTACAGGGAGATCTTGAAGCGCAGGGTGAAGTTCTCGAACGGGTTGAGGGTCACGAGCTTCTGGCCGTCGAAGATCGGCAGGATCGGCGCCATGAAGAAGTCGTAGAGCTGCGGCGCGAACCCGTAGAGGATGAGCGATCCTATGAAGATGACGCCCGCGATCACCCCGAGTCGCTTGCGCAACTCGTCAAGGTGCTCGAAGAACGGCATACGCCTGGGTCCGATGGGCATGGTGTTCAGAGGCGGCCCGGAGGCTACTCCTCGTCCTCCTCGTCCTCTTCGTCGTCCTCATCGAAGTCGCTGATGCTCGCGACCTGCTTGGTCACGCTTGCGCGCTGTTCGTTCTCTTTGCTGTACATCTCGGCGCGGATCATCGATTCCATCGACTCCTGCGCGCGCTTGAACTCGTTCATGACCTTGCCGATGGTGCGCCCGACCTCCGGCAGCTTGTCAGGGCCGAAGATGAGCAGCGCGAAGGCCACGATGAGGATCAACTCGGTGCCGCTGATGCCGAACACTACAGTTACACTCCCGCATTCAAGTCGCCGGTGGCGGGATGCCGCCTATAAGGCCGAGGGTACGAGTCTAGGACGCACGGGTTACCCAAGCAAGCGCGAAATCCGTCAGAAACCGCGGGCCTGCTCGACGCTCTCGAAGATCGGGAAGACCTTGTCGAGCCCTGTGATCCTGAAGATCTTGAGGATGTTGTCACGCGAACACACGAGCCGGATCGCGCCCGACTGCTCCTTGGCGCGCCGCAGCCCGCCCACGAGCACGCCCAGGCCCGAACTGTCGATGAAGCCCACCTGCTGCATGTCCACGAGGATGTTGACGCAGCCGCTGTCGATGCTGTCGACCAGGCTCTGCTTGAGCTGCGGCGCGGTGTATACATCGACCTCGCCCTCAAGCGAGATGACGCAGAGATCATCGGTCTTGTCGACGGTGATATCGAGTTCCATGCGGCTCGCTCATTCTCCTCGAGTTCCAGTACGACCGAGGACGATTGTACCGTGGCGGCGGCCCTGTTGCCATTCGAGCCGGACACCGGACCGAGCGAACCGCTCCGCCGAGGAGCCTGCGGACCCTCCGGCGAAGGCGCGGACACGATTTTGGGTACAAGCGTGGTGAGCCTGATTGGGAGGGAACGCATGGCACTCAGCCTCGATCTGACCGAGAACACGTCATACTGGCTGCTCACGTTGAGCGGGGATCTGGACTATGGCGAGTGCTCGGCGTTCCGCATGAACATCGACAGGATCCTCAAGTCCTCGCCAGCGGCGACCGTGATCGACCTCGCCGGCCTGGAGTACCTCGACAGTTCCGGTCTCGGTCTCCTGCTGAGCCTGTCGAAGGAATACGGATCGCAAGGGGGGCGGCTGGTGCTCGTGACCAACGAGACAGTCGACAACATCCTCTCGCTGACCCGCCTCAACGGGATCTTCTCGACCACCTCCAGCATCGCCGAGGCCAAGGCGGTCCTGGGAATCACAGAAGCCTGAGCGGATCTCCGCCCAGGCTTCCGATACGGATCCTGTCCCACGCACACGACGCTGTTCCTATGGCGTCGTCGTTGTGACCCCCGATGCCTTGTCGGCGATGCTCTTGGCAAGATCGGGATCGCCGTTCTGACCGTTCGGATCGAGCTTGAGGTACGCAGAGGCGGCGAGCGCCGCTTCGTTCGTCATCCCCGAACTGTCGTAGAAGATGGCGGCGTTGAAGAAGGCGGGCGCGAACTCAGGATTCGCCTTCATGACCGGCGCGACCAATGCGATCGCTTTGGCCGTATCACCGGAGTAGTACGTCGCGATCGCGGCGTCGGTGGTCACCGCCGGGTCCCCGGGTGTGATATTCAACGCACGATCGTAGTAGACGGACGCAGTCACCCATATCGGCTTGTCGGCGCCGGCGACGTTGGTCTGCTGGACCTCGACGCCCCAGTCGAAGTAGGTGTTCCCGAGGTTGACCAGCACGGTGTAGCTCGTGGGATCGCTTGCCAGCGCCTGCTCGAGTCCGGCGACCGTGCCTGTGTACTTGGCGGAGATGGCGTCGAGCTGACCCTGGGTACCAGTGGTCGAGGAGTTCTGGTTGTTGGACATCAGGAGTCCGAGGCTCGACCAGGGAAGGAAGGACAGCACGAGAAGCGCGCCGACCGCGATGATGCCTATCTTGACTACGGGTGACGCCTTCTTCTTGTTGATCGCCACTGCGGACGCCTCCTGGATTCTGCGATCTGAACATGACGCGGGCCCGACCGGCGGCACCGGCCGGGCCCTGCGCTGATGACTGAAGCCGGACTACGGGGTGGTAGGCGCGGAGCCGGTGGCTTCACCGGTCATGCCACCGACCTGGGGATGTCCCGCGGGCAACTCGCCGCTCTGCAACTGCTCGGGGGTGAGTTGCGGCGCGTTTGCGCCGGTGCCGGTCGACGTCCCCGTCGGTGCGGGCACGTTCGTGCTGGCCCCGGCCGGGATGAGAATGCCTATCACGATACCGGCGAGCAGGGCCACGACGCCGATCATGGCGGCGATGGTCGTGCTCACGCTCTGGGCGCTTGCCGCGGGAGCGCTCGCCGCAGGCTTGCCTGACGCAGAACGCGCCGGGCGGTCGGACGCCTTGGCGGCGGGCTCATCGGTCGTCTGCTCTTCCTCGTCAAAGAAGAAATCCTGGTCACTCACGAGTCTGGTCCTCCTCGCTTGGGGGCGTTCCGTCGGACCCCGCATCGATGCGGGGTCGATTTGCCTGCGCGATTATAGCATGGACGTGCACGCTCGCACGCCGTTGGACGGCTTGGCGGGAATCGATGCGGGCGACCCCGTAAAGAGCACCTGCGCCGCAGGTCAGACCTACTACGGCGCCGATCATATCGCTTGAAGCCGACAAGAGGGAACCAAGCAAGAACCCGGCCATGTATCCCAACAGCAGCGCTGCGACCGGGACGACGAACACGAGGACTCGCGCGCGGGACCTCGCCCCCGGGGAGATGCTGACCTCGACGAGATCGCCGGGACTGAGGCCCGGCGGAGCGGGAACCGCCTCCAAGAGCATCCCCTCGTCGGCCTTCGCGCAGGCACCGCACTCGACGCACTCGTCACCGGGGACCATGCGCAGGTCGACCTCGCCGGGCCTGACGCGCAGGACCCTCCCCCGCTCCAGACCGCTCACGACCGGAGTTTGAGACGCAGCTCCTCGGCACGCGCCTTGAGGCGCTCGACGTCGAGGGTGCTCCACTCGCCCGTGTCGTACAACACCCGACCGCCGACCATGGTGAAGACGACGTTGTCCTGGTTGGCGGCGTGCACGAGTGTGCTGTAGGGGTACTGGGTGGGCAGCTGGTGCGAGTATGAGAGATCGACGGCGATGATGTCCGCCTCCTTGCCGGGCTCGAGCGAGCCGACGCTTTCGTCGATGCGCAGGGCGCGCGCGGCGTCCAGCGTGCCGAGCTTGACGAACTTGCGCGCCACATGGAACTGCTCGTGCGCGTCAACCGCGCGCTGGATGAGCAGTCCGATCCGCATCTCGTCGAACATGTCCATGGTGTTGTTCGAGGCGGGCGAGTCCGTCCCGATGCCCACCCGCACGCCGCGGTACAGCAGCTTGCGCAGGGGCAGGACCCCCATGCCGAGCTTGGCGTTGCAGCGCGGGCAGAACGCGACCGCGACATCGCGATCGGCGATCACGTCGATATCGTCGTCATCGATCTGCGTGCAGTGCACCGCGAGCAGCTCGGGGACGTCCATGAGCCCCCACTGGAGCACGTACTGCACGGGGCTGACGCCGGTCGGAAGCCACGGGACGTCCGCTCCCCACTTCTGGCGATACTCGAATGCGAGCTTGGAGCTGCCGTACTTGACGAACTCGTACTCCTCGCGCGACCCCGCGAGATGCGTCGCCACGGGAGTGCCCGTCTCGATTGCGAAATCCGAGACCTCCCGGAACAACTGCGGATGGCAGCTGTACGCGGAGTGGGGCGCGATACCTATGCGGACGAGTCCGGGGTCGGCGGCCTGGGACCATTCGGCGATGTCCTGGCGGGCGGCGTCCATGACCCCGGATATCCTTGTGCGGTCCATGGTCTGGACCTCGCGATAGACCGAGGCGCGCATGCCCGAAGAGATGACCGCCCTGGTCGAGGAGCCGGAATCCGTGATGTCGCCGATGGTGGTGATGCCGGAGCGTAGCGCCTCGAGCGCTCCGAGCATGGAGGCGTCCTCCCAGTCCTCCCTCGAGAGTGCGCGCTCCTTCTCCATGACCTGGAGTTTCCACTCGGCGTAGGGCAGGTCGTCGACCAGCCCGCGCATCGCCGAGTACTCGAGGTGTGTGTGCAGGTCGACGAAGCCGGGCATCAGGGCGGCGAGGCCGAAATCGCGGACGGGCTCATCGGGGTGCGCCGCACGAAGGGAGGCGAGTTCACCGATCTCGACGATCCGTCCGTCGCGGACGAGCACGGCGCCGTTCTCGATGTGGGGCGCGGCGACCGGGAGCACGTATCTTGCTGCGAGAAGCATGGGGCCTCCTGCGTGGAGTTCGGATGCCGCTATCTTACCGCACCATGGCCGGCCGACAGTCGCGGACTACTTAACCGCCGTGTGGATCGCGACGATCCCTCCGGTGTGGTTCGTCCAGTCGATGGCTGCGAACCCGGCGCTGCGCAGTTCGGCAGCAAGTGATGGCTGATCCGGGAACCTCAGGATCGAGTCGTTCAGGTACTGGAACGACTCGCGATCGCCGCCGGAGAGCCTGCCTCCGAGCGCGGGGATCACCGTCCGCAGGTAGAAATGATAGACGCCCCGCCAGGGCCCGAACGGAGGCCTCGAGAATTCGAGGATGACGTACCGGCCGCCGGGCTTGAGCACCCGGTGCACCTCGCGGAAGTTCGCGGCGCGGTCAGGGAGATTGCGCACCCCGAAGGCCACGGTGACCACGTCGAACGACGAGTCCGGGAACGGGATGTCCTGCGCGTCGGCCACGGAGAAACTCACGTCGGAGCCCTTGAACCCGGCGATCTTGCGTTCGGCGACGGCAAGCATCTCGGGAACGAAGTCGGTCCCCACAACCTCACGCGGAAGGCCCGTCCGGGCGAGCGCGAAGCTCAGATCCCCGGTGCCGGCGCACAGGTCGAGCACGCGCATGCCGGTGGTGAGCCGGGCGGCGCGCACGGCGGCACTGCGCCAGATTCGGTCGATCCCCATGCTCGAAAGCAGGTTGAAGGAGTCGTAGCTGTCCGCGATGCGCCCGAAGATCCCGGCGACGCGATCGCTCGTCGCCTCGCCCGGGGCGGGTGTGTGGACCGGCCTGTCGCCGGGATCGGTCATCGTGCCTCCGAGGTCTCGCTCACCGAATGCGGCGTGACGCGCCGCAGGTTGAATAGGTTAGCGAGATTCTCCTTGACCCACAACACGAACACATGCCAAACATGGCGCCAGCTCACGTACGCAGGCCAGTTGAGCTCGGACTTCTCACACACGGTCGACTCGGAGAGGACATCGAACTGCCGCTTGAGTGCGGCGATCTTCGCAGCGCGCGACTCAGGATCGCCGCCCATGATCTTGTCGATCTCGGCCATCGCCTCGCGCGCGGCCGCTGCCCGCAGTTCGGTCTGATCGGCTGTCGCGGCGTCGATGATGCCGAGGCGGGCCTTCACGCGGTTCAGACCCACGCCCGCCTCGTAGGTGGCGTCGACCATCTCCGAGGGGCTCATCGCGTGGCTCTCGTAGTTCATGATGTACTTCCATGAGGGCTGCACGAGCAGCTGCCTGTGCTCCTCGAGCGTCGTGGCGCGACGGGTGTACCCGTACTTTGCCGGGTCGTCGAACGCCATCGAGCCGGGGTCGAGGAACGGCGCCATCGGCGACGTGAAGCACAGCAGGCGCGGGTCGTTTTCGACCTTGCCGTACAGGGATTCGACATACGCGGGCGTCTGTAGCACCGAGGCCGCGGTCTGCCGAGGAATGCCGGTCATGAAGTACAGGTCGAAGCGCGAACACCCGTGCTTGAGCGCCGCCTGGATCGAGGTCTCGAGCTGCTCGGTCGTGTAGTGGTGTTTGCCGAACGCGGCGCGCACCTCGTCGTCATGGCTCTCGGCGCTGATCTCCACCGAGTAGTCGTTGAGGTGCTCGTTCAGGAACTCGTAGAACTCCTCGGCGGGGGGCTTGAAGAACTCGAAGCCGATGGGATTGCGCAGGTTGATGCGCGACAGACCGCGGATGAACGCCGCAACGTAGTCGCGCCCGCCCTGCAAGAAATCGTTGAGGACGAAGATCGGCCCCGGGATGTACTTCTGGATGTGCTCGATGTCGCGCACGAGCAGCTCCGGGTCGCGGAAGGCGACCTTGCGCCTCCCGAAGTGCTCGCGGAAGGCGTACGCGCTCCCCCCGCAGGTCACGCAGTTGTGCGTGCATCCTCGGCAGGTGAGCGAGGCGCACACGGGATACTGCAGCCAGTCCTTGAACGGGACGAATCCCATCATGTCGCGGTAGCGTATGACGGCCTTCATGTTGAACGAGTAGTCGAGCGATATGGCGTCCATCGTGTCGGGCACCCACTCGAGCGGGTTGACCACGACCGACCCGGCGGCGGTCTTGTATGTGAGGTTGGGTATGTCGTCGACGCGGCCCTTGCCCTTGAGTGCGAACATGAGCCGTGTGACCGGCTCCTCGGTGGAGTCCCCGCGCAGCACGTAGTCCACACACGGATAGCTCGCAAGCTCCTCGTGGAAGTAGCTCGACGACAGGCCTCCGAAGATCACAGGCGTGTTCGGGTGGTACTTCTTGACGATCTTGGCGATCTCGATCGAGCCGTGCGCGTGAGGCAGCCAGTGCAGATCGATGCCGAACGCGACCGGGTCCATGTCCCGGATCGCCGCCTCGACGTCGTAATCCTTGCGGTTGAGCATCAACACGGCGAGGTTGACGATGCGGACCTTCAAGCCGTGGCGCTCCATGTACTCGGCCATGGTCGTGAAGCCGAGCGGATACATCTCGAAAGCAGGAGTGGAAGGCACCATGTCCGATACGGGGCCGAACATGATCGAACGCTCACGGAAGTCATAGACACTCGGAGCGTGCAACAAGACGAGATCGACTCGCGACATCTACGGAACCAGGCCTTTCCGCGCTGATATGACGCGCCTGCGAACACCCGGCAGTGTCCTTTGTGCGGCACCGGCATGCCGCATCCCTCACGACGCGTGGCGCTCATTGTAGCATTCGCACATAAGAGCGGATTCCCTGCCGAGGAGCAGCGTAGCGACGGCACGGCCAGCATGCGCGACGGCTGCGGCGGAGCATCGCGATCGAGGAGATCAGCGCGCGGAAGGGCCGCTCTGCGCGGGTGCCTGACACCGACAGGCCAGCGACTTGATGTCGCACGGCATGCGCATCTGGGTGACCTGCATCCCCTCGGGCTTCACCACTCTGATCGCGGGGGTCAGAAGCAGGACTCCCGTCACGCCGCCGGCGTGAAGCAGGTCGACCGTACGCTGGACCCACTCGGGCGAGCACGCCACGAGCGCGACCACGGCTCCGAGCGCGGGATCGATCGCAGGCAGCTCACTCACGTGCCGCACCTCGACGCCGTCGACAACGGCGCCGGCATCCGATTCGAGCTCGGAGTAGAGCGCCACGGGCTCGACGCCGAAACTGTGCGCCGGGAACACGACCCTCAGGGCCTCGAGCATCTGGACGGTCCCGACTTTGATGATGGGGTAGTCCTCGGAGAGCCCGAGGTACTCGGTGATGCGGGCGAAGAGCTCGCGGGCATCGTACCCCGCACCGGGACGGCCCACATTGCCCACGAAGGACATGTCCCTCCGAAGCGTCTCTTCCTTGAGTCCGAGTTCGCCCGCGAGCTGCCTCGAGGTGATGCGGCCGGACATGCCGGAACGCAACAACTCACCGAGGTAGCAGTGGTAGAGCGACAGGCGATACACGGATGCCTCGGGGGCCTCTGTCCCGCTGTTCATCTTGGCTCTCCTCGCCCGTCGACCCGAAACTCACGCAAACACCGCGAACAGCTGACATGATACGCCAAGCGGGGGCTGAGAAGCGGGCTACGGCGCGCGTGGCGGGATGCCGGCAGTGTCCTCTATCGCCTGAGCGTCGATGGCGATCCAGTGACCGTCGGCGAGCTTCAGAGACCACTCCGTGGCCGCAGGAAAACCGGGGTGCTCCTCCCTCGACCTCCATACGACGACGACCTTGGCCGTGGAGTCGTCCTGTGCGCTGACGTAGGGCTCCTCCCACGCCGGCGTGGGCGTGACTCCCGACGTGTCCTCCGCCGAGGAACGTGCCAGATCCTTCGCGGTCTCAGGCTCCAGATACTGAGCGTACGCCGAAGCGTCGGTGGAACGCTCCTGCCGCAGTCGCAGCAGGGCATCGACGGAAGCCGCGGGGTCGTCAGGCCCGGAAGGTGTCGCCGCGCAACCCGCGAGCACGAACGTGATGAACACAGAGAGCAGCAGCGCGCAGACCCCCAGAGCCCGGCGACGGTTCAGCATCATCTACCTGCCTGTCTGTAGTTGTAGACCTTGATACGCCCTGCCAGAGCGTCGGTGACGTACAGCCTGGCGCCGGTCTCGTCCCACAGGAGCGACTCGGGCGCCTCCAACCCGCCGCCGGCGTCGAGGTTCTCGGTCCCCGGACCCGGGAACTCGGCGACCACGCTCTCGCCGTCGGGGTCGAGCACCGAGATCACCTTCCCGAAGGTCTCGGCGACCATCACCTCACCCGAACCGGTCACGGCGATCCCTCGGGGTAGGCCGAAACGGCGCGGGACCAAAAGTCGCTGCGCCCCGCTCTCGAGGTCCGCGGCCACGATCCTGTCCGCGTTGGAGTCAGCGACCCACAGCGTGCCTCCCGCGGCGCACATGCCACCCACGAAGGCGGGAGACGGTGCCTCGAAGCGCATCGCGCGCACCATGTCTCCGCCCTCGGTGTACTCCCTGATCGAACCGTCCGACGCATCCGCGACGAACAGGCTGTCGTCGGCCGCCTCGATAGCCGTGGGCTCCAGGATCCTTCCCGCGCCCGGACCGCCGGAGAACTCACGACCGCGCGCGGCCGGGTCCGCCGGATCCACGACCACCACGCGTGCGCCGGCGGTGTCCACGACAGCAAGGGTCCCGTCGGAGAGTACGGCCACATCGACAGGCGTGACGGTCGCGGCGCCCTCGGCCGGCTTGAGGGTGATCGTCTGCTCGAAGGCGCCGTCGTAGGTGAACACGCCGATCGCCGAGGAATCACTGAGGCACACGTAGAGCCGTTCCCCGTCGCCGTCGAGCCCGAGGGGCCGGGGCAGCGCCGACTCCTCGGCAGACGGGATGATGCCCGCGAAGCCGACCGTCGCGGTCGACTCGGGACTTAGGCCGGTGAGCGTACCCGGTCGCGAGGGCGTCGATCCGCCGCCCAGCAGCAGCCACGCGATGAGTGCGCCGCCGACGACGAACACCACGGCAAGCGCCACCCAGACACTGCGAGCCGAGACGCCGCGGCCGGTCATGAGCACACCCACGCCGCTACTGACGCGATGCGTAGTTCACGTGACACTCGGCGCAGAACGTCGACTTGTGGCACTTGAAGCAGGGCTGCGCGCCGGTCTTGGCGACGACCTTGAAGTGCTGGGGGATCCAGGGCTTGCTCGAGTCGCCTTCGGGATGATGGCAGCTGTTGCAGAACTGCGTGCTCCCCGAGGTGCTCGCCCCGCCCTTCGCATGGCAGTTGGCGCAGACCGCCGGCTTGGACTTGCCCAGGTCGCCGTGGCCCTTCTCGAAGTTCGCGGGGTGCGGCATCTCGAGGCCATGGCAGTCGACGCAGAACTTGGACTCCACGTGGCAGATGCGACAGTACCCGGGCTCTTCCTTCTTGAGCTCGGCATGTCCCTTCGAGTCGCCGCCCAGCTTGTAGAAACCGGGCTGCAGGTGGTTCTCGGGCTTGAGCTGGAAGCCCGCGGGGTGGCACTTCTCGCACGCACCCGGCGCCTTGGAGCCCGTCTCGAGTCCATGGCAACGGAAGCAGGCCTCCATGGTCATGAAGTCCTCATGCTTGCGGTTGCCCGCCAGCTTGAGCTCGAAGTCCTCGGGGTGCGCCACACGGTTGTGGCACATGGTGCAGCTCACGTCGTTCTCCGCATGGACCGCGTGGTCGATGATGATCCCGGCCGCGGGGGTGATGGTCCGGTTGTCGCCGTGACACTGCGTGCACTGCGTCGGCTTCATCTCCTCGGCGACCTCGGACTCGGGGTTCAGCGGGAGCTCGTAGGTGTTGGTGACCGTCTTGTACAGCTCGCCCAGGGCCGTCGCCTTGTGAAGCAGGAACGTGATCGGGTCCGAGTTCACGGGCATATGGCACGCCATGCAGGAGATCTTGTTGTGCGAGCTCGCATCGAACGCAGTGATCGTGTCGTCCTGGACCTTGTGGCACCCGTTGGCGCAGAACCAGTATGTCGAGGTGACGCCGAGGGCGACCATCACGAACACGGCGAACATCAGCACGATGGTGCCGGTCCAGATGATCGCGCGCGGTCGGCGTGCGGAATCGCGGAACGCGTCGAACGAGATGCGAGGCATGAAGTCCTTCTCCAACTAGTAGTCGATACCGACGCCCTGGTCGGGCTTGGCACGGTGGCAGATCAGGCAGTTGCCGTCGAACGGCGAGTCATAGTAGCGCAGCATGAAGTTGTTGACCGTCCCGTGGGGGTCGTGACACGTGGAGGAGCAGGTCAGCCCCTTGCCGGCGTTGATGTCGTAGTACACGGGACGCACCGGGTGCTTGTTCAGGTCGGTGCGGTCGAAGTACTTGTGACACCCCAGGCATACGTCCGGGTTGCTGTCGCGCAGGATCGGCGCGTACTGCGAGCCGTGCGGCGTGTGGCAATCGATGCACAGGACGTTCTTCTCTCCGTGTGCCGAGGAGTCGTATCCCGCCTGCTTGGGGTAGACATCGTGGCACTTGTAGCACAGACGGTTGTCCTTCGCGACCAGCAGGGCCGCGTAGTCCGTCGCGTGGGGGTTGTGGCATCCCGAACACTCGAGCTTGATGGTGTCCACCGGATGGTGGCTCGGCTTGAGGAAGTCGGTCTTGATCGCACCGTGACACGAGTAGCACAGGTTCGGCTGGTCCTCGATGAGCAGCGGTGTGAAGTTCGATCCGTGCGGCTCGTGGCAGCCCGTGCAGTTGTCGTACTGGAACGGGTTGTGCTGGACCGCCTTGAGACTCAGCGGCGCGACGCTCGGATGGCAGGTGAAGCACAGGTCCTGCTGTCTGCTGACCAGGATGCCCTTCCACTGCGATGCGTGCGGGTCGTGGCAGTTCGTGCAGAAGCGGCCTTCGAACGGCGGGTGGACCTGGCTTCGGCCCATCTCGTCGGCCACCGGGTGACACGTCACGCACAGGTCCCGCTCATCCTGCACGAGAAGCGCCCTGTTGGCCGAGGAGTGCGGGTCGTGGCAGGTCACACAGTAGCCCTGGCCGAACGGGTTGTGCTGGTAGGGGTCCTCGAGTTTGGCGCCGAGGTCACCGTGGCATATCCAGCACAGCTCATCGGCCGGCGCCACGAGGTTGGAGTCGTTGCCCTTGAACTGCTCGGTCTTGACGCTCTTGACCTTGCCGCCGCCTGATGTCGCGGTCACCCCGGTCACGCTGTCATAGGTCGAGAGCAGCCACTTCAGCGGCAGCCACTCGACGAGCGTCCTCACGCGCTGCAGGGTCCGCGACGGCCCGGACAGGATGGTCCGCTCGACCTCCTGACCGTGCGGGGTGTGGCACACCGTGCACTCCTTGAGCAGGAAGGGATTGTGCACGGAGGCCTGGGACATGTCCGGGATGAGCTCGGTGTGGCACTGGAGACACTCGAGGTTCCGGGTCACGAAGCGCGCCTGATCGGGGCCGCGCGAAATCCACGTGTCCACGATGGTCGTGATGGAGCACAGGAGCAGAAGCAGCAGAAGCACCAGCAGGAGCCAGCGCTTGGAGCCGCGCTTGTCTCCCCCCTCGCCCTGCATATCCTCGATGAGTTCGGTGTCGTCTACGACGACCTCGGGGTCGTCCAACAGTCCTCCCGGCGCTGCCAGGCACAGCAGCTTGATTGTGCATGCATGAATAGACGCAGTCGGGAGCGCCACCGCAAGTTTATCACGCGCTCAAGCGATATTGAACAAATCTTAACGGCGGAAATACGAGGATTTCAGGAGGTATTCGAGCAGTTCGGACGCGAGCCCGCGCGACTAATACCCCAGCAGGTACGCGCCATGTATCGAGCGATATACCAACGGGACGCCGATGAGGGCGAACAGTACGACGGGTAGCGCGAACATGGCGAACGTCGCGGACCTCCGCCCCTTCCAGCCGAGCGTGAGGCGGGTGTGCAGGTAGAGTGCGTACACGATCCAAGAGATGAGCGACCATGTCTCGATCGGGTCCCAAGCCCAGTAGCGTCCCCATGCCTCGTTCGCCCAGATTGCGCCGGCGACGATCATGATCCCAAGGAACACGAACCCGACGCTCACGAAACGGAACTGGAGGTCGTCGATGATCGGCTGCGAAGGAAGCTTCTCCAGCACGTCGGCCAAGGTGCCTTTGGCCCGGTCCCGATACAGGTAGACGAACGCCAGCGCGAACGAGACCACGAACGCGCCGTAGGAGAGCTTCGCGAACACGACATGGATGTTGAGCCACCAACTTGCCAGCTTGCTCGTGAGCGCGAGGTCCGCCTTGGGCGTGAACATCGCCGCACCGAGCATGAGGAACGCCAGCGGCATGAGGATGGCGCCGAGCGCGACGAGCCCGCGCCTTCGCCACGCGAGCAGCCCGAATGCCGCCACGGAGATGAACGCGTAGGACGACACCACCTCATAGAAGCCGAGCGCGGGCGGGTGACCGACACGCGCCCATCGAACTCCTATGCCGACCAGATGCGGGAGCAGTCCGATCAGCCCGACTGCCAGCGCCCAGTTCAGGAGGGCCTGCCTCCGAAACACCAGGGCTATCACGAACAGGATCGAGGAGAGCGCGTAGAGCGTCACCGCGGCCCACATCATGACTATCTCAGAGGTCATCGATCCTCCACTCGGCCCGGGCCGCCTGCGGCCTTACGAACCATCGATTCGAATTCGGGCGAACCACGGCTGTGCCGCGTGAGCACGCGCAAGACAGGCCGCTCCCCGCTCGTGTCGAGCAGCACGAGCGCCCTTCGGTAGGGCACGAGCACCGACACCGAGACAGCCAGGACCGCGAGCACGAGCAGGGCGTACATCGACGACACCGACCAGTCATCGACCACGGACAGTCTCGCATAGTAGTCGACAGCGCCGATCCTGAGCGCCAGACCACCACCGACATCGACCATGTCGCCACTGGCGACGGTACGTGTGACGGCATCGCCGGCGGGGCCCACGGCCTCGACCACGAGTGTCTTTCGGCGCTCGTCAGGTTGCGCCGCGGAGGTCGCCGGCACTGAGACCGCAAGCTCCAACACCGTCTCGCCGTCGGCGTTGGAGTACGACGAGCGGAACGTGCTGTAGCCCCCCGGGGCCGCGGGCTCCGGGTCGATCAGAGCCTGACCGGTGAGTGCGACCCCTTCCGAGGTGACGAGCGAGTATTCCGCACCCACACCGATCTCGCTCATGTGCACGGTCACGGAGCGGTACCGCAGCGGATGGTTCGGATAGACCTGGCCGCTTGCCACGGGTCGTCCGTCCTGCGAGAGGGTGACGACCGGTGCCGGACCGCGGTCGACACCGTCTTCGCGGAGGTTCATGAGGATATCGGGCTCGACGCCGATCCCGAGACCGGTGAACGAACCATGCAGCGGCCCCTCATCGACCTGCCCGTACGTCTCGGCGGCATCGACACGGGATGTGCCCGCGACGACGCCCATCAGCCCCTCGCTTCGCGTGAGCCTGCCGAGCGGGATCAGGATGATGAGCGCGACGAGGGCCCAATGGAACACGGGGCTACCCATAAGGCCCCAGACGCCTGAGGTCGCCTCGATGAGACGTGGCCCACGGTTCACGCGCAGACCCATCCTTCGCAGAGCCGTCGATGCGCGGTCGAGCGAGACTTCCGGTGTCGATTCCTCGGCAGGGAGGATCTCCAGCGGTTCCGCGCGGCGCACCGCGTTGAGCTGCGCTTCGGTCACCGTGCCTCTCGTCCGCAGCGTCCGGAGCGCGGACGCGCTGCGCTCCCATGCGCACATGGCCGTCGACGCGGCGAGAACGAGCATGAGTGCGACGAACAGCGGCTGCGTGTATGCGGCGTGAAGGCCGAGCGGGCCGACCATCCGCTCGAGCACGGGATGCGCGGCCGCCCACTCCTTCGCGGCCGCAGCGTCCAGCGAGATCTGCGGGATCGTTGTGGCGAGCACCATCCATGCTGCGGAGAGAGCGAACAGCCAGGCGGCGAGACGGGGGGACCGCAGCGCACGTCGGAGCCGGCGAAGGGGCCCTGAACGTGGCGCCATGGACCTACTTCACCTCGCCCTTGGGAACCACCTTGACCGAGTCGACCTTCCACAGCTCGCCCTCGCGGACGACCGTGTAGGTCGCCGAGTATGCCGCCGTGAGCTCCTCGCTGCGGTACGCGCCATCGGCGAGTGCGAAGTAGCGGTAGCCCCAGTCCTCGGTGGTCGAGACGGTGACGGTCGGCTCCTCACCAACGATCCCCGTGACGTCGAAGGCCGTCAGCGTCTGCTCGATACCGCGGCCCTCCTGGCGGTTCTTCTCGATGTAGGAGTCGACGCGCACATACTCCCACGCCGTCATGGTCGAGGAGGCGACGTCGGAGTTCGCGACGCGGTAGGCGAAGGTGATGCCCTCCAGATACGAGCGTACCGCGTCTTGCGGGGTGGCCTGTATGAACGCGGCGGGCATGGCGGGAGGACCGACGGTCGCGGTGGTCGCGGAGACGGGATCGTTCCCGGCCGACGAGCAGCCGCCCAGAAGCATCGCAGCGAACACGAGCGCGAGCGCGGATACGAAGAATCGGTTCATCCGATGACGGTCCTCACATGTTCTCGGCAGACAGGGCGGCACGTTCGGCGCCGTCTCCGGCCTGCGGACGCCTGCGCGCATCACACGACGACTAGGGCAGGTGGCAGTTCAGGCACAGGTCGTCGGTCGTGTCCTCGATGAGCAGTCGTGCGTTGTCGGACTCGTGAGGGAAGACCTGGAAGCGCGGGTTGTCAGTGGATCCGCCGGCCCCGTCCGGCGCGCCGTCCGCAGCCGTGATGGTGAAGCGCTCGTCGTAGCCGTTCTGGGTGGAGATGGTGAGCGGATTGGCCGGGTCGTCGCCGACGTGTCGGGAGTCCTCGTGACACTGCTGGCAGATCGGGTAGTGGCCGGCCTGGTTGCCGGAGCGGATCGCCGGGGTACCGGTGGACTCCCACATGACGTAGCCGTAGTTGTTCGCGCCCAGCGAGCCCATCTCGGTCGTGGTCGTGTCGGCCGCCGTCTGCCGGGCGACGTTGTCATAGACGAACGGGGTGGCCGTCGTGGACAGGCTGTCCGCGGGATGGTTCGCGACCGGCGTCGCATCGTGGCTCGACAGGCGGCCCTGATGGCATGCGCCGCACCAGTCCGAGCCGTACGCAGTGACGGTCGCCACCGAACTCGTGGGGCGCTGCCTCAGAAGACGGTTCGTCTTGTCGGTGCTGACCCCGGGGAACGCGGTCGGGGTAGACTCACGGACACGGTCGCCTGTGAATGAAGCGACGGTGGACGCGTCATGAGGACTGTGGCAATCGCTGCAGGTCAGGAACCCGCCGTCGGCGGAAAACGTAGTGGTCTTGCTGCTGCCGTCGGCGGCGCCGCCGGGAATGAGGTTCGTGGTCTCGATGCGGTGTGCGGACTGCACGGTCAGACCGCGCGCCTCGATGACCCCGTAGACGCCCTGGCCACCGGTACCATCGTGGCAACTGTTGCAGGTGTCTTTGATGGTCGCTGCCGGCAGCAGCATGACGCTGCCGAGGTTGGCATTGTGTATGGTGTGGCAGGTCTCGCACTTCTGGGTGCCTGTCGAGTAGCCGCCGTGCGGACCCTTGCGCGTGGGCTCGACGGTCGTGGTGGCCGTCTGACCTTCCTCCATACCGTGGCATGCGGGACAACCGAGTCCCGTCGGTGGCTGCGTCTCGTCGTACGCGAACGCGGGCGCGGCGAAGAGGACGCCAAGCGCCGCGAGCAGGAGTATCGAGGCCGCGATTCTGCGCATCAGACCGGTTGACCTGCCTTGGAGACGTGCGAACAGAAGCCCGTTCGGGCCACTGGTTCATCGTACACAATCACGAGGTTCTTAAGCAAGGTTCAGGCCAGCGTCAGTCGCAGGTCAGACCGCTCATCGGCCCACCAACTTCAGGACCTGCACACGATCGTTCTCCTTGTCGGCGACGATGAGCTTGTCGCCGAGGTCATCGACGCTGTTCGGGAAGTTGAACTGGCCGGGCGCGACACCGCGCTCACCCCACTCCGAACCCACCACACCGTCGGGACCCAGCTCGATCAGCGCGAACGAGAACGCATCGGCCACGATGAGCGATCCGTCTTCGAGCAGCGTCACACCGCGAGGCAGGACGAAAGGGTTCTTGCTCTCCTTGTCCAGGTCGGAGACGCGCGCGCCAGTGACCCATACCGGTTCGCCGGTCGGGCTGAGCGCCTGGACGCGGTTGTTGTTCGAGTCTGCGACGTAGATCGTGCCGTTCTCTGCCACGTCGATACCGTTGGGGCGATCGAGATCACCCGGTGCGACGCCGGGCTTGCCGAACTGCTCGAGAAGTTCGCCCTCGACGCTGAACACGAACACCTGATACTCGTCGGTCGCATAGACCTTCTCGCCCCTGACCGCGACATCGGTGACGGCGATCCCGGTGCCCTCCTGTCCGGAGCCGCCCTTGCCGACGCGTTCGGTCGGGTCCGGGAACCGCCTCAGGAACACACCCTTGGGGTCGTAGACCTGGACCTGGTCGTTGCGGAAGTCCGCGACGTAGAGGTTGCCCGCCGCATCAAGGTCGAGCCCGATCGGGAAGTTGAACGTCCCGGGCTCCCATGTCTCGAGCGCACCCGGCAGCGGCTTGGCGATGCCGTGACCGCCGAACTCACGCAGGAACCCGCCGTCCCTGTCAAAGACACAGATGCGGTCGTTGCCTGTATCCGCTATGTAGATCGTGCCGTCCGGACCGAACGCGGCGCCCATGGGCCGATCGAACCGCGGATGCTCGCCCGTGCCGGGGCCGTCGATGGTCAGAAGCGGCTTCACGCCGGCCTTCACATCGCCGCCCACGCTGACAAGGCCACGATCGCGCATGAAGAAGAGATAGACGAGCAGCGCCACCAGCGCCACCGCGAGCAGCAGCGCGAGGATCGAGAGCGCCTGCCGTGAGGTCAGTCGCGCCAGCCGAGGGCTCATCGCTCCACGCCCAGACGCTCGAGGCCCTCGCGGGCTTCCTTCATGTCGGGGTAGTACTTGAGCGCGAGCTCATAGCGGGCCCTGGCCCACTGTGGGTTGCCGAGGTGCTCATACGCGAGCCCCATCAGATACTGCAGGTCCGCCGAGGACTCGTGCTGCTGTACGACCGGGCGCACCGCCTCGACAAGCGAACGGTACTCACCCTTGTCCGCGTAGAGCTCCCCGAGCGACTTGGCGGCAAGGATGTGGCCGGGGTCCGCCTCGAGCGCGTCCCACCATACGGACTCCGCTTCGTCGTCCCGTCCGAGGGCGCGCAGGACCACGCCCTTGTTGAACAGAGCCGCGGTATCCGCGGGCGTGCGCTCGAGAACGAAATCGTACTGGGCGAGCGCGTCGTCGTACCGCTCCACCTGCTGATACGCGAACGCGAGACTGAGGTGCGCCTCGAGGTCGTCGGCGTTGAGTTTGACCGCGTCCTCCCACTTCGCGACGTCCATCTCCGCGCCCGACTCAGCCCGGTCCGGACGGTCTATCAGGCCGCGCAGAGCGAAGCCCCCGACGCCCATCACGGCAAGCAGTAGCACGAGCACGAGCACAGCAAGCCACACCGGGACCATCTGTGGATCGGGCGTGCTGTTGAGGTCGGACTCTTGGGCGGACATCTCACTCACCGGCGCTTGAGAGATGGAACGAGAGGATCTGCAGCTCGGCTGCGACATCCGCCTGCCTGACGGCGACGTCGTCGGGCACGGAGAGCTTGACGGGAGCGAAGTTCAGGATCGCCTTGACCCCCGCCGCGGCGACCGAGTCCGCCACGGACTGGGCGACCGATGCGGGCACGGTCAGGATCGCGATCTCTATGTCGTCGCGCTGCGCCACCTCGGCGAACCGGGCGAGCGGCTGCACGGTCAGCCCGTGGTCGGCCGTGCTCCCGATCTTGTCCGGGTCCGCGTCGAACACGGCGTCGATCGAGACCCCGCGGTCCTGGAACCCGCCGTATCCCAGCAGTGCGCTGCCCAGCCGGCCGTAGCCGACGATGGCGGCGTGTCGGACCTGCTCGAGTCCGAGCCACCGGGTCAGGTGCCGCACGAGACCGTCGACGTCGTAGCCGATGCCGCGCATACCGTACTCACCGAGGTACGACAGGTCCTTGCGGACCTGGGCCGCGTTTGTGCCGGCAAGCTCGGCTATACGGACCGAGTTGGCCACCGTGACGCAACGGCTCTGCTCCTGCACGAGACAGCGCAGGTAGACGGGCAGGCGCTGGACCGTCGTCTGAGGTACGTGGTTCGTCATCGTCGTCCCGTCCGCGTCACTTGCCTGCGGCGATGCTCGCCTCGACGGCGGCGAGGTTCGCCTGCACGGTCGAGAGGTTCGGGTCCCGCTTGAGCGCCGCCTGGTAGGCATCCCGCGCGGCGGCGTAGTCGCCGGTCGCCCGGTTCAGATCGCCGAGGAGCACCCAGGCGTCGGTGTACTTGGGGTCGAGTTTGACGGCCGTCTCGAGATGGCCCTTGGCCTCGGCGTCGCGCCCGAGTCGCATGAGGGCTCGGGCGAGCTGGAAGCGCACGGCGGGTCCGTAGGGCTCGACCGCGACGCCCTTCTCACCGTACTCGACCGCCTTCTCGCCGTAGGACGGATCGAGGTACTCCGCGCCCATGCTGTACAGGCTCGTGATGAACACGTAGTTGTCGTACTCCCACGGGACGAAATCGATCACGTCGAGGAACGCCCGCTCGGCCTTGTCGAAATGCGACTGGGCAAGCGCACGGACGGCCGGGTCCTGGGAGTTGCCGGAAGCCAGTTGCGTTATGGCCGCCACCGCGTTGTCCATGTGCGCAAGCCCGAGCTCCGCACGGTACATGTCGTTGAACGGGTTGAGCTCGATCGCCTTCTCGACCTCGTCGACCCTCGTCTGCCCCTGCGCCACGAGGCGGGCCTTGAGGTAGTGGCTGTCGGCCGAGATGTAGACGAAGCTGCCCACGATGAGGACCGCCACGAGAACGAGGGAGACCGCAGCGGCGAACACACCCCATTCGAACCTGCGGACCTCGACGACCTTCGCGAGCGGCGCGAGGACCACCGCCATGGCTGCCCACAACAGGAACGTGTTGCCCGTGACTGAGATGCCGAAGGACAGGCTCGCGAGATACCCGGCGCAAGCCGCCCAGAAGCCGGCGAGCACCAGTCGCTCGCTGCCCTCGTGGCGCTTGAACACCAGCGGCGCGGAGAACCATGCGGCCGCACCGAACGTACCGTAGAGCAGCAGGAACCCGGGGATGCCGAGAGCGGTCGTGATCTGGAGAGGGTAGTTGTGGACGTTGTCCGCAACCGAGAGGTAGCCCGCGTCCGTCACGTACTTGGCTGGCTTGTACTTGGGGAACACGAGCCGGAACGTGTCGGCGCCGAACCCGAAGATCGGTCTGTCCTTGATGGCATCGATGGCCGCCTGCCAGATCTCGAAACGGGTCTTGGACGAACCGTCGTTCGTGTTGAAGATCGAGCGGAGACGCAACCAGACGTTCATGACCGCCGACGTGGCGGACAGGCTCACGATGATCAGTCCGGTGGCCATGGCGGCGATCGCGCCCATGAAGCCGTAATCGGTGCCCGTGAGCTTCACCCGATGTCTGAACGCCACGAAGATCAGGATACCCAGTCCGAACGCACCGCCGATCCACGCGCCGCGGGTGAAAGCGACGATCCATGCGGCGACCGCAAGGAGGAACCCGAGCCAGTAGACGATCCGCATCATGATGTCGCTCTCAGACAGCGCGAGAGCGAGCGAGATGATGAGCGGGAAGATCAGGAACGCTCCGAGCATGTCGGGGTTCCCGTAGGTGGAGAAGGCGCGGTTCGCCTCGAACGGGAGGCTCCCCCACTTGATCGGATCGAGACCGAAGTACTGCAACACCCCGTAGAAGCTCACGATGGCGCCTGAGAAGAACAGCGTCTTGGCCAGGGTACGCACACGGGAGGCCCGGTCCGCGAACTGCATGACCAGGAAGAAGATAGCCGCGTAGTTGACGAACGCGAGAAGGCCCTCGAAACGGCGGTACTTGCCAAAGAGCGCCGTCTGCCAGCTGATCGATGTGAACGTGGTGAGCAGCACCCATGCGAGCAGGGCCAGTATCAGGTAGTCGATCTTGGAGCGCCTGATCTTGCCGCCGTGCACGAATATGTCCCAGGCCCACGCACCGAACGCGATGAGTGTGAACAGCCGCTGCGAGAAGACCTTGATGATGTCGAACTGGTCGTACGTAAGGGGCAACGAGACGCCGATCGCCGTCCAGTTCGAGATGATGACCGGAGTGACGAAGACCAGCAGGTTCAGGGCTATCCACGCGACGAGCTGACCGGTGCGCATGGTATCGGGGCCCACTGCCGCCGTGCGTGCGGCCTGAGGCTTCGCCGGCGCCGTCTGGGTCCTCTTCTTGCCGTTCTTTGCCACCGGGGCTCCTATCTCGCTCCCCTGCCCGTGAGTACCACGCGCAGGGTCTCGAACACGATCTGCAGGTCCATGGACAGGTTCTGATGATACATGTAGATGAGGTCGTACTTCAGTTTGCGTTCAGGAGTCGTGGCGTATCCGCCGCTGACCTGTGCGAGCCCCGTGACCCCGGGCTTGATCCTGAACCGCTCCCGGTAGCCCGGGATCTCTTTCACATAGCTCTCCACGAAGAACGGACGCTCGGGTCTCGGCCCCACGAAACTCATCTGGCCGAGGAGTATGTTCACGAGCTGCGGCAGCTCATCGATGCGGTAGCGCCTCATGAACTGGCCGAGCGGCGTGATCCGGTCATCGTTCTCCGTAGCGAGAACCGGGCCCGTCCGCTCCTCGGCGCCACGGACCATCGTCCTGAACTTGTAGACGGGAAACGGGCGCAGGTCCTTGCCGCTGCGTTCCTGCGTGAAGAGCACCGGCCATCCCATGCTCAGCAGGATCGCCAGTGCGGCCAACAGCAGGACGGGGCTCAGGATCACCAGGAGCAGGAGCGAGAACACCACGTCGGCGACGCGCTTCGCCGAGCCGAACCAGGGCGGCACTCCCGTGCGGGTGATCTCCATGAGCGGGATGTCGGCGACCATCGAATCCACCGTCCCGATGAAGATCTCGTAGAGTTCGGGGACCACATCGACGCGGACCGAGGACTCGTCGGCCAGGGCGAGGTTCTCGATGAGTTCGCGCAACGCGACCGGCGAGACGATGATGATCCGATCAACGCCGTGTTCGCGGACGATCGCGCCGATGTCCTCGGCCGAACCGAGGACACGAAAGCCGCGGTGCTCGACATCAGGCGAAGGGCACTCGTCGAGTGTCGGGCACGCAAGGCCGGCCACGCGGTATCCCCAGCGCTCGCGGACGCGCAGCTCCTCGGCCAGCTCGACCGCGAGGCGGTTGGTCCCGACCACGAGCACGCACTGCTCGGGCCAGGTGACGCGCGAGACGCGCAGGAAGACGATGCGCCAGCCGGAGACCAACACGCTCACGACGACCCAGCTGATGGCGATGACCGCACGTGAGAACGAGATGTACTCGGGGCCCGCGAAGAACAGGAGGGCCATCGTCAGGATGGCTGCGAGACTGACCGCGGAGAGAACCGCACGCACGACCGACCAGGGGTTCTCGGTCCGCTCGGGCTCGTAGAGACCGTAGATATAGCCCATGAGCAGGTAGATGATCGTGATGACCGGCGCGAGGGCCAGATACGGCTGGAAGTTGAACGACGGCAGGGTTCCACGGAACCACAGGAAGAACGACGCGACGATGCCCGCGTTGACGAGCACCGCGTCGAGCAAGAGGGACATCGTGATGAAGGAGCCGCGCCTCACGCGCCGCCGCCGATCGCTTCGCGGTAGACCTCGAGCGTCTGAGCCGCCATGCGCTCCACGGTGAACTCCGCGCGGGCACGCTCGCGCGCCTGTGCGCCGAGTCGGGTGCGCAGCTCGTCGTCGGCAAGCAGTCGGTCGAGTGCGGCAGCGAGCGCGTCGCTGTCCCCGACCGGTACCGTGAGCCCCGTGACTCCGTCGAGGTTGGCGAACGGCACGCCCGTGGGCAGGTCGGTCGAGACCACGGGGGTGCCCGAGGCGTGCGCCTCGATCTGCACGAGACCGAAGGCCTCGGACCGCGCGACGCTCGGCAGGCAGAAGACGTCGGCGGCGCGATACCAGGCCGCCAGCTCGGCATCGGGCTGGGGTCCAAGGAACGTCACGCGCCCGGACATGCCGTGCGCGACCGTCCACTCCCGGAGCGGGGCCTCGAGCGGCCCGCTCCCGATCAGGACCACGTCGGCGTCGAGGTGCTCGGCGGCGCGCAGCAGCACGTCGGCGCCCTTGTAGTACACGAGCCGGCCGACGAACAGGATGATCGGACGCGCATGGAACGCGCGCAACACCGTCGCCCGCTCGAGCGTGGTGCGCGTGTCGTCGAAGCGCTCGGTGTGGATGCCATAGGGCACCACACGGCACTTGTCCGCGCGCGGCGCGAGGAGTTCTGAGTGCTCGACCATGTTCGGCGAGCCCGCGATGATCAGGTCCGCCTTGTCGAGCGTGCGCTCGAGCCACGGACGATATGCCGCGCCGAGGAACCGCTGGCGGACGATGTCGCTGTGGTACGTGAGCACCGTCGGCGTCGAGACGCCCGAGCCGAGCCAGGAGATCTCACCCCAGGGATAGGGACTGTGCAGGTGCAGCACGTCCGGAGCGTCGGCACCCGCCGCCTGCTCGCGTAGTGAGCCGCGCATGGCCACCGCGACCGGGGTGGAGGCGTACGCGAACGCGCGCGGCAGCCTCGTCACGGCGATCCCTTCGAACGGGCCCTCGACGAGTTCCCTGCCTTCGTTGGCCACGAGCGCGCGCACATCCTCCCCGAGGGCCGTCAGACCCAGTGCGAGGTCGTGCATGTGGTGCTCGATACCGCCGAGGTGCGGAGGGTAGTACTTGTTGACCATGGTGATACGCACGCGCTCAGACCCCCGTCACGAGGTCTTGGCCGGCGGCGAGGAGCTCGTCGACGACGCCCATGTTCGGGGCCTCGGCGTATATCCTCACGAGCGGCTCGGTCCCGCTGGTCCGCAGCAGCACCCACGCGTCGTCGGGCAGCAGGAACTTCACGCCGTCGATCCGCAGGATCTCACGGACCTCGAGGTCGCCCAGCGCGGTCGGCGCCAGCGTGCCCATGGCTTCACGGAAGCGCGCCATCTGGTCCTCGGCGAGCCTCAGGTCCACACGGCGATACTCCATGGGGCCGGTGATGGCGAGCAGGTCGCTCACGAGTTCCCCGAGCGTACGGCCGCGTTGCGCCATCATCTCGGCGAGCATGAGCGCCATGAGCAAGCCGTCACGCTCGCGCACGTGCACGGGCAGGCCGATGCCGCCGGATTCCTCGCCGCCTATGAGCACGTCCCCGGCGACCATCTCCTCGTAGATCCACTTGAAGCCCACCGGAGTGGTGACGACCTCGAGTCCGAGGTGCGCCGCGAGCCGGTCGACGAGGACCGAGGTGGAGAGCGTCTTGACGATGCGACCGGTCATGCCCTTGTCCTCGGCCAGATGCTGGGCGACGAGGCAGATGATGCGGTGCGGGTTGACGAACTCGCCGTGCTCGTCGGCCGCGCCGATGCGGTCGGCGTCGCCGTCGGTGATGAATCCGGCGTCAAGGCCGGAGTCGCGCACGAGCGCGCGGAGCTCGTCGATGTGCGGCGGGATCGGCTCGGGATGCAGCCCTCCGAACCCGGGATTGCGCTCGCCGTGGATCTCGGTCACGTCGACGCCGAAGGCGCGCATGGTCTGCGCGAGGTAGGTCTGACCAGCGCCATAGAGCGGGTCGACCGCCACCTTGAGCTTGGCCGAGGAGATGGCATCGGGATCGACAAGCCTCCCGAGCGCCTTGAGGTAATGGCTTATGAGGTCGACCATGCCGTACGAACCCCGCGCCGTCGGTGGCTCGGGGAGCAACGCGGCCTCGACGCGTTCGGTGAACGCGACGGGTGACGCGCCGCCGTCAGACATCCTGAGCTTGAAGCCGAGGTAGGGCGCAGGGTTGTGGCTCGCGGTGAGCATCACGCCGCCGATGGCCTCGCTGTCGTGAGCGACCGCCCAGCACAGCGCGGGCGTGGGCAGGTAGCGGTCGGAGACGGCGACCTTGAGCCCGTGTGACGCCAGCACCTCTGCGGCGGCGCGCGCGAACGATTGCGCCTCGAACCGCGTGTCGTATCCGACCACGACGAGACCGCCGGGGCGCTCCTCGGCGAACACACGTCCCGCGGCATCGGCGACCCTGCGAAGGTTGTCGTAGGTGAAGTCGTCGGCGATGACGGCTCTCCAGCCGTCGGTCCCGAACCTGATCTCACTCATTCGCGGACACACCTCTCATGCGCGTGAAGCGACGCGGACGCTCTCATTGTGACGTAACCCATGCCGCCGAGGAACCGCGTCGTCAGCGGAACACCCGTCCGCGCGTGTGGCGGGAGGTGACCTCGAAGCGCACCGTGCGTGTGGCGCTCCAGTTCCCGGCCGCGTCCTTCGCGCGCACGTGCAGGTACCAGGTCCCGTGCACGGGGACCGTGGTCGCTATCTTGGTCGAGGTCGTATCGATGACGGTGTCGGCCGGTGTCGTGGCCGTCCGGTCGATGATCCACGAGTAGCCGACCACCGGGGAGGCGTCGCTCGCGGTCCAGGTCGCCTTCACGCTGCCGGTAGGCTGCTTGGGGCGTCGCCATGAGTCGACCGTGACCATGACGCCGGACAGTGTGGGCGCGAGCGTGTCGACGATGACCGTTGCGCTCCGCTCGATCTCGTTGCCCGCAAGGTCGCGGAAGCGCACGGTGACCGTCTGCGATCCCTCGCCCGGGAGCGTGACCTGCGTGCTCTCGACATACGACGCCCACGGCGCAAACCCGGCCCCCACGTCGATACTCATCTCGGTGGCGCCGTCGATGGAGGAGTCGAGTCGCACGGTGCGCACCGTCGAGTAGCGCGCGCCCCGCGCCAGACGCACGGAACCCGCGGGCGCGATGGTGTCGATCCGCACGGTCGTCGTACCCGTCGCACTGTGGCGTCCCGCGCGATCGACGACCCAGAACTCGACGAGCGTCTCTCCTTCGGCGGCGACTTCGAACGGACCCGTGTACTGCTCGGTCACGCTCCCGATCCGGTAGTGGATCGAGGCGATACCCGAACCCGAGTCCGTCCCGGCAAGCGTCACGGTGACCGGCCCAGGAGACCAGCCGGTCGTCTCGAGGCTTGCGCTCGCCTGCGGCACCGCGAGATCCACGAAGATCTCGTCCTGCATCTCGCGCACGTTGCCCACGGCATCACGGTAGTGCGCGAGCACCGTGTGGGTGCCCTCGCCGGACAAACCCAGGTCATACGTATCGGCATATGCGACCCACGGACCGAACCCGGAGCCGGTGTCGAAACGCATCTGACCGGCCTCGGTGAAGGCCGAGTCGGCCGTGACCGTCTGCGTCAGGGAATACGCCGCGTCGCCGTCGAGCACGAACGTGCCGATCGGGGCGGTCGTGTCGATGCGCACGAGCTTCGTCTTGGGGGACTCCACGTGCCCGAGCGCGTCGACCGACCAGAACGCGACTGTCGTGCTGCCCTCGGCAGAGACCTGGAACGGAGCGAGATACGTCTCGATCGGGCCTTCGTCGAGCCGATAGAACGTCTTGTTGACCCCGGCGACGGCATCGGTCGCCGAAAGCGTCACCGTCACCGGCGCGGAGGCGACCCCCACGGGGATGCCGAGCGCAGTCGTGGTGGGCGCGAACAGGTCGATGTCGATGTCCCCGCCCAGAAGCAGCGTGTTGCCCGCCCGATCGCGGTACTCGACGCGTATCGTGAACGTGCCCTCACCCGCTGTGACGGCGTCGGTCGCGGGAGTGTAGGCGGTCCATCCGCCGAAGCCGCTGCCCGCATCGACGCGCATGTCCACAGCGTCCGGCACGTCGGACTCGAGGGTCACCGTGGAAGTGTCCACGAGCGCCTCACCGCCGGCGATCAGCAGCGTGCCGGCAGGCGGCGTGAGGTCGACATAAGCGGTGGCCGTCTGCGTGCTCTCGGCGTTGCCGACCTTGTCCACGGCGTGGAAGTAGATGTCGGTGACGCCTTCCGCGGCGATCTGGAACGGTCCGGCGTACGTCGTGTCCGCACCTTGCGCGCCCAGACGGTACACGATCCGGTCGACCCCGCTGGCGGAGTCCTCGGCAGACAAGGAGACGGTGACGGCGCTGTTGGCCCAACCGGAGGGCGATACCGTCGCGGAGCTCGATGGCGCAGTGAGGTCGACGGTGACCGTCTGCTCGCGCGTGGCGACGTTGGTGGCTATGTCACGATACTGCCCCCGCACGACATGCGTTCCCTCGCCCGGCAGCGTCAGTTCGACGAGGCTCTCGTACGCGATGAACGGTGTCGGCCAGGTGCCGTCGGTGCTGAAGCGCATATCGACCGCGTCACTGAACGTGCCGACGGCCTGGACCGTGGTCGTGGCCACGTACGTGGCGCCGCCGGCGACCACGAACGACCCCGAAGGCGGGACCGTGTCGATCGTCATGCGGATGAGCTTGGAGCCCTCCGTGTTACCGCTGCGGTCCACCGACCAGTAGTTGACGGTGTTGAGCCCTTCGGTCCCGAGAATCACCGGACCGGTATACGGCGTGATGGCGCCCCCGTTGACGCGGTAGTACGTGGCGGCGACGCCGGATCCGCCGTCTGTCGCCGTGAGCGTCATCGTCACGGGAGCGTTGTAGTACTGGAGGTTCGAGAAGCCGCTCAGGCTCGTGCTGGGCGCTGCCCCGTCATAGGCGAAGAGCTGCAGCCGGTGGTTGTCCTTCTCCACCACCAGCACGCGGCCCGAAGCGTCGATCGCGGCACGCGCAGGGAAGGACAGCTCGCCCGCGCCCCCGCCCAGCGTGCCGAACCTGGTCTCGAACACGCCCGCGGTGGTGATGCGCTGGACGCGGGAGTTCCCGCTGTCCGTCACATACACGCTGCCGCCATACACAGCGACACCCGTCGGCTGGAAGAACTGCCCGTCGGTGGAGCCCGGCGATCCGATCGTTCGCACGTATGCCGCCGCGCTCGTGTAGACACGGACGCGCGCCATGGTGCGATCGAGCAGGTAGATGTCATCCGAACCGTCGATCGCCACGTCCACGGGCGCGCTCAGCGGCACCGCCACGGTCCCGACGATCATCGAGGTATACACCCCCGCCGAGGAGAACTTCTGCATGCGTGCGTTGCCTGTGTCGGCGACGAATATGTTGCCGGCGGCATCCACCCCGATGCCTTCGGGCGCGCTGAACTGGCCGTTGCCCGAACCGGCCGTCCCGAACTTGCTCACGTAGGTGCCGGTCTGGGTGAGGACCTGGACACGGTTGTTGCCCTTCTCCACGACCAGGACCTCGCCGGTCGGGGCGATCGCGACGTCGGTGGGAGCATTGAACTGACCGTTGCCGGAGCCGGTGGACCCGAAGGCGCGCACGAACGCCCCGGCGGTGTCAAAGACCTGGATACGGTTGTTGAGCGTGTCGGCAACGTACGCCTGGCCGCTCGCGTCGAGCGCCACACCCTGCGGGGTGTCCAGCGCTCCGGGGGCCGTTCCTCGGCCTGTCCAGATCGCATCGACCGCACCGGCCGCCGAGAGCACCTGCACGCGGTTGTTTCCGGTGTCGGCCACGTATGCGCCGCCGCCGGGACGCGCGGCGATGCCACGCGGCATGACGAAGGAGCCCGAGCCCGTTCCGGTCGTCGTGCCCCAGCGGCTGTAGACCGTCGAGCCCGTGTTGTTGCACCGCTCGACGTAGTAGATGGCACTCAGGGGATCGTTCGGGGTCACCAGGCTGCGCCCGGGGTCCACAACGAACACCGCGCCGGCCGAGTCGATGGCTATGCCCGAGGGCGCGTTGTATCGCGAGTAGGTGGTGCCGCTGATCTCCACAGGGCCCCAGTAGCTCGTGTAGACGCCCGCGGCGGTGAACTTCTCGATCCGGCGATTGTTGGTGTCGGCCACGTAGATGTTGCCGGAGGCGTCGACGGCTACGTCGCGCGGGTTGTCGAGCTGCCCGTTGGCGGGGCCGTACGCCCCTACGTTGAGCATCCATGCGCCCGCCGAGGAGAGCTTCTGCACACGACCGTTGCCGGAGTCGGCGACGTAGATGTTGCCGGTGGTGTCGGCGCCGAGCCCCGAGGGTGCGCTGAACTGCAGGTTCCCGGTACCCCCGCTTCCCCATGTGGCCACATACGTGCCGTCGGCCTCGAAGAGCTGCAGGCGGTTGTTGCCCGTGTCGGCGACGACGACGCGCCCCGACGGCAACGCGACCACGCCCTGCGGATCGCTGAACTGGCCGGGTCCGGCACCCCGAGAACCCCACACGCCGAGCAGCGCGCCGGCCGAAGTCATCCGCTTGATGCGGCAGTTCGACGTATCGGCGATGTAGACGTCTCCCGAGGAGGCGACCGAGACGTCCCCGGGCGCGGTGAACGCACCCGGAACGTCAGGCCAGACGGCCACGGAGTAGTAGCCCCCTGGGATGGCCGCGAACGAGGAGACGGGCATCGTGGCGCCCATGACGAGGAGGCACGCGATGCCGAGGGCGATGAGCCTCTTGGGCTGCTTTGTCACCCGGCCTCCAATGACTTAGTTGAACCGCTCGACGCTGACGTCGAAGTTCTCGACCGGGGTGCCGAGCACGCGCACCTGAGAATCACGGACCTCGACATGCACCGCGTCGGCCTCGGAGCCCGAACGCATATCGGCCGTGAGCTTGATCTTGACGGTGATCTTCTTGCCCTGGCGGCCATCGGGGTAGACCTCGAGATCGAGGACCTTTCCGATCGCGACCGCTCCCAACTCTCCCGCCTGACTCTTGAGCGTAGGATCGGCGGGTGTCCACTTGATCGATCCGATGGCGACCTCGAGGCCGTCCGGGGCCTTCGTGTCGGTGTCGTTCCACAGCAGGACCCTAAGGTCCATCGACTGCCCTGGCACCGCCGGCTTGACCGGATCGGCCGATGTGTCGTCCTTGGGGTCGGTGGGCGTGGTCGTGTTCGTGTCGCCTGAGGGGGCCTTCTCGCCCGATCCGTCGTTGTTCGCAGTGGGTGTGACCGTCGCGACGGCCTTGTCCGCAGTCCCATCCGGCTTCACGCTCGAAGTGGCCTCCGCGCTCAAACCCTTCGCCGCCCCCGGAAACGCGGGCAGCCACGATGGGGAGTTGCCGGACGCATCAAGCACGGACCAGACCCCGACCGCGACCGCGATGACTGCGATCGCGACCGCCAGGACCTTGACGGTCTTGTTGTTCCAGAGTTCGGTGAGGTTCATCGGGCCTCCATAGGCGGGACTTCGCACGATGCGCGGCTGACTCCGATACTGACTTCTAGCAACTCCGAGGCCGCCTGACTGAAGATGAACAGGATCCTTCGGCGACACGGGGTTCTGATAGCATGTGCGGCGGAACAGCAACCGTCCCGTCGGACATCGCAGGAGGTGCGGAAAGCGTGCAACAGGCCATAGACAGGCTCACTGACATGCTGGCGTATCCCGCAGATGATCCACGCGCGACGATGCTGCTCATGCTCGCGTTCGTTGCACTGGGCCTGCTCATAGCCGTGGTCCTCCTGGCCGTCGCTTCACCGCGACGCAAAGCCCCTGAAACGATCGAGCCTGAAGGCGTACCGGTCGACGAGGATCTCGAGTAGGTCATCTTCTGACCCGCCGCGTGCCGATCGCCCGAACGGAGTGGTACGGCCGCTAGTAGCCCTCGCCCACACCGTTGCCCGAGCCGTCACGGTGGCAGCGCAGGCAGATACCGTCCGCGGTGGTCGAGCTTGCCGGTGCGGTCGCCGCCACCGAGGACGAGGCCTCGACCAGGAAGTACGCGCCCTGCGTCATGTGCGGCCACTGTCCCGCGACCTCGTAGTCACTGGCGTGACAGGACATGCACTGGGTCGAGTCCTTCCATGCGACACGACCGCTGTATGTGGCGCTCGGATTGCCGTACGTAGCGTTCGCGACACCCTGGATATGGCTGCCGAAGTTGTAGTCGTTCGCATAGTGCTCGCCGCCGAGCGGAGGCGTCAGCGAGAAGTGGCATCCCGCGCACCACTTGGTCATCGCGTCATCCTTGGTGTCGAGCGCGGTGGGGGCACCTGCGGTCCAGTCGTAGACAGTGAAGTCCTTGAGGATGCGCTGGGTGAGATACGGGTTGTCGGTCATCTGGTTTGCGGCCGCGTGCACCTGGTGGCAGCGGCTGCACGTCACGCCCTGCTCAACACCGGCGACATCGAACGAGTTGTGCGCGTTGTCGTAGTCGGTGCCGCGGTAGTTGGCCTCGACGCCGCCATAGACCTGGGTGTAGCCACCCGCGCCGCCGACGTGGCAGTAGTTGCACGCCTCTGATGCAGGCGAAGGAAGAAGCATCTCGTTGCCAAGGGCATCGGCGTTGTGGACCGCATGGCACACGGCGCACTTGACCGTAGAAGTCGTATAACCGCCGTGGGGAGAGGTCGATCCGGCGTTGCCGGGCATGGTCGCAACCACGGACCACTCAAGCCATCCACTGGCGAATGCGGGGGTTGCGAACGCGAGTGCGATCACGAGTGACATCGCTGCTACAAGTAGGGCCTTGCGAGCCGGCGCTTGGTACATCCGACGGTCCTCCGAATCGACTCCACGACATCATCTGCGACTTCATCCAGCAAGGACAAAGCCACCATTAAGAATCATACAGGAAAACCCCTGAGGGGCAAACCCGTATGTGTGTTCGCCGTCACGGTTTCGCGCCGTCGATCAAACCCCGGAACCAGCGCGCGACAGTGCGATCCATTTGTAGATGGCGAACACGAAGAGCAGCCCGAGCGCGACCAACGACGGCAATGCATAGCGAGCCGGCGAGGACTCGATCCGGCGGGCCGACGTGAGGAACGGTTCATCGGTAGTGCCCGGCAAGCGGACCACCTGCAGGCGCTGATTCTGGGTGTCGGCCACGACGAACCAGTCACGGGCGGGATCGTATGCGACCGACGTCGGGTAGTAGAACTCACCGTCATCGGCCCCGACGTCACCGTACGACGCGATGATGTCGCCGTTGTCCGGGTCCACCACCACCAGCTGGAACTTGAACGCGTCCGCGACCACCAGGTTGCCCTTGCCGTCGAATGTGAGGTCTTGCGGCAGGTCCCAAGTCGGCGCCTCGGTCGTGTGGCTGTCCTCGACGGACGGGGTTGGAGTCGCGGTCTCGGGATTCGACCAGTCGAGTGTGCCCTGGGTGCCGAACGACTGGATGCGCCGGTTGTAAGAGTCCGCGATGTACACGCGGCCGTCTCGGACCGCGATGCCTTGGTACGCGTCTATCTGCCCGGGCTTGCTGCCGCGCGAGCCGAACTGACGAAGCTCGTTGCCGTCCAGGTCGTAGACGAACACGCGCCCCGGACCGAGCACGTAGACCTCTCCGGCGTCCACGGTGATACCGCGAGGCTGCCACGGTACCGCCCACTCCCGAACGTAACCGCCCCCGGAGTTGAACACGATGATCTTGTTCGCCCAGCTGTCGGCGATGTAGAGATCGTCCTTCGCATCGAGCGCGATCGATTCAGGTCGCTGGAACATCCCTTCGGTCATGCCTCCGGCGCCCGTATGGATGATGCGCTTGAAGTCGCCGTGACGCGCGAACACGAGGATCCGGGCGCGCTCGGGGTCGGTAGCGTAGATGTCGCCGTTGCTCCCGATCGCCACTGAGTAGGGATGCGCGAACTGCTCGTCGGCAGAAGGACCGAACCCGTAGATGCTGCGCACCCACTCCATCTTGGCGCGAGGGTCCTCGACGACGCCCGGTGGGGCGACGACCTTGGCGAACAGGACGCTGAGCACCACGAGCACGACCAAGAGCACGACCACCGTGGCCACCAGGACGCCTCGAACGAATGCGCGATTCGTCATCGGCCGATCACTCCCCTTGGCCCAGTGCCCGCAGGCCCGCAAGCGCCTCGGGGTAGTCGGGTACGAAGCGCAATGCCCGGCGATACGCCGCGGCGGCAGTGGACGTGTCTCCACTCTCGGCATAGTAGCCGCCGATGACGACCATCGTAGCCGCGTCAGTCGGCTCTATGTTCAAAGCAGCGTCCAGATCGGCGATCGCTCCGGCCTGGTCCCCCGCGTCCCACTTGGCCATGCCTCGGCCCTTGAGTGCGGCGGCGAGTGTGCTGTTCGGTGGCTGGAACGCGATCTGCTGCTTCTTGAGCTCCTCGGCCTGTGCCGCGTACTCGTCCTCGGCCATCTTGGCGACCTTGTCGTATGTGCTGATGGCCTCCTGCGTGCGCCCGGCGGCGCGTTCGATCTCCGCTCGGGCGAGCTGCACCTCGACGGCAGGGGCTTTGGTCATCTGTTCGGCGATCGTGATGGTCTCGGTGGCGTCATCGTAGCGACCCGCTATCGCGTAGGCGTACGCGAGTTTGACGTAGCTTCCCAGGAGCTTCGGTTGCTCGGCGACCGCGGCCCGATAGCGCTCGATGTCGCGCTCAGCTGCGGAGCGCGGTGCGCCGAGGGTCTGGAGATATAGGGCGAAAGAGATCGCCGCAACCAGAACGACGACGAGCAGCCCGCCGGCAACGACCCTGAGGGTCGCCGCCACGCGGTCCGGCGCCTCCTGCGGCGCATCCGGCCCGGGATCGGCTTCGGCGGCTATGTCCTCGAAATCCTCGTGAACGTCCATGTGCTCCTCGTCGGTCGTCACGCAGATGCTACCAGACAGAACCGACATCTCAGAGGCGACATGAGCAACCTCCATACCGAGTCCATCAGCCGCCGGCGCCCGGGACTCGGGCGACGGTGTGGCCGCATGAAGCGGGCCCGGGATCGCTCCCGGGCCCGCTCAGGACATGAAGTCGATGCGACCTACGGCCACACAGTGCCCGGCTGGGAATGCGTGCTGCAAGCGCCCGTTGCACCGCAGTAGCCCTTCGACCAGCCGGTCGGCGTGTACGAACGCTGGCTGATGCCGGTCATCAAGGTCGACCGGTATGGCGCAGGATCGGTCGTGTAGCCGAGCAGGCGCGGGCGCTTCCAGGCGTGCGGCGTCTTGGAGTGACAACCGGTGCAGATGCCATCGGGATTACCCTGGTGGTCGCCGCGGCTGTGAACGTTGTTGTAGCCGAGTCCGGTCGTCGTGTGGCACTTCGCACATATGTTCGTGGTGTTGCTCATGCTCGTGCCGTTGAGGTAGAGCGTGCCGTCCGAGTAGCTGTTGTCGTAACCGGATGCGATGTTGACGGTCATCGCAGACCCGTGCGGGCCCGTCGCGCCGGTCATGGTGCCGTGACAATCGGAGCAACGCACGACCTGCATGGGGGCGGTGATGTTGGTCCAACCGGCCTTGAGCCATGACGTGTTGGTCGGCAACGACCAGGTGATCGATGTCGCCTGACCGTTGAACGTGGATGTCGTACCGCCGGTACGCGAGCCGTACATCGAATCGTAGATCCGGTGGCCGGACCACGTGTCGTCGAACTGCGTACTGCCGAGCGTGGTGGTCGTGCCCATCCGCTGAACGTGGACAGCGGCCTTCGTCACCGTGGTGTGGCACTGCGTGCACAGAGCGTTGCCGGCGGTGCTGTCGCCATGGATCGCGGTCGCTGTGTTGGCCGCCGTGACGTTGGTGGGAGCAGCACTGTTCGTAGTCTTCTTGTGGCACAGCGAACATGCCTGCGAGGAGTAGGCTCCCAGGGCGTAGTGCTCGTTGTCGATGCTGTCGTCGTGACATCCCGTACACCAGCTGCCGGCGAAGTTCGTGCCGAACAACGTCGTGTCCGAGATCGGTGACTCATGCCACGTCGTGTCGTGCCCGGAGCCGTTGATGCCGACGTGACAGCCGGAGGTCTGGCAAGCGAGCGTCGTCGGTACAGCCGTGTTGTTCACGTGGCAGATCGGGCACCCGTTGTCGGAGCGGCCGACGATGCTGCTGTGGATGTCGGCGACGTCGGTGACATCGTGGCACTGGGTCGAGTTCGGGTTGTTCATACAGCTGACCGCAGCGGTGCTGTTGGCGGGAAGCGACGAACCCCAACCGGCAGGTGCGGCGACGTTGGCGGTCACTTGGATGTCGTCGAAGTTCACGAACTCGGTCGTGGAGTTCACGGAGCCCGTGAACCGGATCCGGACGACCCCGCCGGTCGGGATGGTGTTGTATGTGCGCTGAGTCCACGTCGTGACGGACGCGGTCGTGTTGTACAGCTGAGTCCAACTCGTGCCGCCGTTCGTGGAGTACTCCACCCGCTGATAGTCGGTGCCACCGGCGAACGTACAGTACTGCCAGAAGCTCAGCGTGGCGTTCCCGGACGCGGTCGAGAGATCCACGTCGCGGTAGAAGCCGAACGTGCGCCGCGTCGTGCTGGTGGCGTAGACCTCTGCCGCGTAGCCCGCATGTGCGCGCGTGTTCTGGTTGCGGATGTAGGTCGTGCTCTCACGGGTCCAGGCGCTCGGCCAAGTGGTGCTGGTACCGAAGTCCTCGGAAAGCACCGTCTGGACGCTGGACGTACCGCCCGTGAACTGGAGGCCCGGCGACGGGATCGTCACCGCGGAAGCGTCGTGCTTCGTGCTCCAGTCGTTGTGCAGCGTGCCGTTGGCGAGACTGTGACATGCCGCAGCGTCACCGCTGCAGCTTCCCGTCCAGGCCGCGGTCATATTGTCGACCTTGACCTCGTGGCACGCGATGCACTTGTCACTGTAGGTGCCAGGCACACTCGGGAAGGCCGAAGACGTCTTGAAGTGCTCGGTCTTCATATCGATGGAGTGGCACGTGGTGCACAGGCGGCTCCAGGTCAGGGTCGTTCCGTGGTAGTCGGTGAGAGCCTGGCCGTTGGTGTTGCCATATGTGACGCCGGTCGTGAGCACGCTATCGTGGCTCGCCGTCGCGTAGTGGTTCGCGTCGTGCGGCGTGTAGACATGCGTGCCGACGAGCGTGCCGTTGTGGCAACCGGTGCACTCGAAGCGCGTCGGGTTGGCGGTCGGGGTGGTGTGGATGTCGGTGTAGCCACCGCCGCCGTGGCACGGCTGGCAGCCGTCGCCCACACCTGCGTGGATCGTCGTGACCGAGAGGGTCTCGTGGCAACCGCTCGTGGTACAGCCGATGCTCGTGGCGTTGGTGGCATCGTGCGCGGGCATATGGTTGCTGTTGGTGTGGTTCACGTGGCACTTGGTGGCCGCGGAGGTACCCGAACCGCAACCGATCGTGCCCGAGGCCATCGCCTTGTTCAGGTCATGGCAGCTGCCGGACCAACCGTTGGAGTCGGTTCCGGTGGAGGTGCAGCCCCGATCGGTCTTGGCGCGGTTGTGGATCAGGCGGACATCGTTCGTGGCCCCGGTGTTGTGGCAGCCGGTGTTCGCGCAGCCGTCCGCGGTGCCTGTGGTGCCGAGGAGCGCGGTGTGCGTACCGGTCGTGTAGGTGGTGTGGCTCGTGGTGTGGCAGTCAGCACACGCGTCGTTGGTCCAGCTCGCCTTGACCTGCGTCTTGGCCGCAGCGATCGCGGTCGAGTTGTGGCATCCGACATTGCCGGTGCCGCCGGTCGAGCAGGAGACTGCGCCGACACTCGAGGTCGCGTGCGAGGTCTTGAGCGTTGCGCTGTGGCAGTCGGCGCAGGTGTTGCCGCCACCGGTGTCATAGGTGGTGCCGTCGACCTTCGTGGTCATGCCTGTAGCCGTATGGTGCGTTGCGTCGTCGCCGTCGGCCAGACCGCCGCCACCGTTGTGGACGTAGGTCGTCGTGTTGTACTGGCCCGCCGTAGCGTGGCACTCACGACCGGAGCCACAGGTGTCGTTGGCCGGGTTGTAGGCCTGGTTCGGCGCGGTGGCCGTACGGTCGTGGCAGCGCAGACACGTGGAGTGGATGTTGGTGTTGACCACGTTGGTCACGCCGACCTGCGACAGGTCACTTCCGTTGTGGCAGCCGACACCCGAGCTCGAACAGCCGGCGCTCGTGACGTCGCTGTGCGCCGTCGGGTTGGTGTCGGCGTGGATCGCGAGTGCGCCCGTGTGACACGCCGAGCACGCGCTCGTGGTGTCCTTCGCGGCCCAGTTGCCCTGGATCGTCGTGCTCGACGCCGTGTTGTTGTGGCAGTTGAGGCAGACGTTGGTCGCGTTGGTGGACTTGGCCGACGTCGAAAGCGTGTGCTCCAGCGTCAGGCTCGAGTTGGAGTTGCGGATGTCGTGGCACGCGCCGCACGCCGTCGAGGCGAACGTGGTTGCGTTGGCCTGGGTGAGCGTGGTCGGCTGATGCTTGGCGGCATCAGCGGCATGCGCGTGGCTGTTGGCCGTGTAGGTCGCGTGACAACCACCGGTCTGACCGCAGGTCTTTGTCGCGCTTCCCATGGCCTTGTCGACCGAGTCGTGGCAGCCGGCAAGCTGGCAGCCGTTGGTCTTGGTCGCCCCGTGCAGGACAGCCAGGTCGTAGGTGGTGTGGCAGTTCGTGCCCGAAGCGCCGCACCCTGCGCTCGAGGTCGCCTGGTGGACGGCCGTGCCATAGCCGGAGTGCATGTTCGGGACCTTGACCGCCGAAGCGCCGGCCACGTGGCAATCGCCACAGTCGTTGTTGGTCCAACCTGCCTTGACCTCGTTTGCTGAGACGTTGCCGCCCAGAGTCGAGTTGTGGCAGCTGGTGCAGGCGTTCGTCCAGCCGGTCAGTGATGTGGCATGAGCGGTCGCAAGCGTGCCGCTGTGGCACCCGGCGCATGTCGCCGTCGCGACACCTTGGGTCATCGTGCCCGTCATCACGGTGTCGGTGTGGTGCGTCGCATCCGTGCCGTCAGCCAGACCGCCGCCGCCGTTGTGGACGT
>CAZMFQ010000009.1:0-134368 GCA_964565645.1 uncultured Eubacteriales bacterium | reverse complement strand
CTCGCTGCCCGGACCGCCTCGCGGCTCGCGCTGCCGCTCGAGCCCGCGTTGGCGCACCTGCGCGCGCTCGACCAGCGCGGACTCTCACGCGACCTGCGGCGCGCCAACGCGGCGGGCTCGCTCACGCTCGCCCGTGCCGCGCCCGTCGGCAACGTGATCCTGCTCGACGACGTGATGACGACGGGCGCGACGCTCGACGCGGCGGCCGAAGCCCTCCTGCGCGGCGGCGCTGCCGAGGTCCGGGCCGCGGTGCTGGCCCGCGCATGGTGAGCGGCACTCGCGCGGGTCACGCGCGTGTGGCGGGCGGCGTCCGCATCGGCCCCGCGTGGTAGAATCGTCCCTGCTTTCACTCGGGTCTGTGGTTGCGGGTGCGCAAGCGCCCTAGTCCATGGTAGATGCGGCCGAAAGGATCCACGTAAGCCGGCGGGCGACCGTCGCGCGAGCATGGCGCATCTTAGGGGTAAGTCGTACCGTCCGGTCCGGCCATCCAGGTCGGCGGGCGAGAGGGCCGGTAGTGAGATCGCATCAAGCGGAAGCCCCGGTATGCGAGTGTGGGGTCAAAGACCAGGTCAGCCGGGTGAAAGCACTTGCTGACTGACAGGAGGCGTTTCATGCGGGGACTGATCCGGTACATGCTCGCGGCCACACTCGTGGTCGCGCTCGCGGGTGCGACGGGCTGCAGCAAGCCCGAGAAGACCGCCGAGCTGGACCCGCAGGTCACGCCTCCTGCTATCACGACCGCCGGGACGCTCGTGGCCGGCGTCGATCTGACCATGCCGCCGTACGCCGGCAAGGACGGCGAGCGCGAGGCGGGGCTGGACATCGACGTCGCCGCGGCGATCGCCGAGCGGCTCGGTCTGACGCTCAAGACCGTCCAGGTGGCGCCGAGCGAGGCCGCGACCGCGCTCGCCGACGGCACCGCCGACATCGTGCTGTCGATGCCGCTCGACGAGACCTCGGTCATGGGCGCCACCATCGCCGGCACCTACGTCGCCACGGGCCCCTCGTTCTTTGTGGCGGCCGGCTCGGGCGAGAGCTCGGGCTCGGCGGACGCCTCGGCTTCGAGCGATACCTCCGCGACCGCGGTCACCGCGCTCACGATCTCACAGGTCGCCCGCATGAAGGTCGGCGCCCAGCAGGGCTCCGCCGCCTTCTGGCTCATGGACTACGACCTCGGGGCCGGCGCCGTGCAGCCCTATCCCACGCTGCGGGCCGCGTTCGACGCGCTCGCGGCGGGACAGATCGACGTGGTCGCGGGCGACGCGCTCACCGGCGCCTACATCGCGCGCGACTTCCCGGGCGTCGCGTTCGCCGGCCAGCCGACACAGGCATCGTCGCTCGGCGTCGGGGTGAAGGCGGAGAACAGCGACCTCGCCACCGCGGTGCGTGACGCGCTCGACGCGCTTTCGGCCGACGGCGTCCTCGACGCCATCCGCGTCAAGTGGGTCGGCGAGCTTCCCGCCCTCCAGAGCGCGGGCGACGCGGCGAGCAGCGACTCCTCGGCCACTCCCTGACACACGGCCCGATTGCATGCGATTTCGCGCTTCCTGCATGCGATATGCATAGAAGCGAGCGGATATCGTATAGCCATGCCCGCGATTACACACCGGCGATGCGTTAGTGTATCGTGGTCGGGTGCAAACGACTCGGAATCGGCACCGCGCCGAAGCCCGGTCGCCGTGACGCAAGACGATAGGGAGGAACCATGAGCAAGGCTCGCAAACTGTTCTCGCTCCTGCTGGCTCTCATGATGGTCGTGGCGCTCTTTGCCGCCGCCGGCTGCAGCAGCAAGACCGAGGAGACGACCGAGGAGCCCGCCGCCGAGGAGCCCGCCGCCGCTGAGTTCACCACTTTGCAGGATGGCGTCATCATGGTCGGTTCGGACACCGCCTACCCGCCGTTCGAGAACGTCGTGAACGGTGAGACCGTCGGCTTCGACGTCGACATGGTCAAGGCCATCGGTGAGAAGCTTGGCTACACCGTCGAGTTCAAGACCTACAAGTTCGACGCGCTCATCACCGGCCTTCAGTCCGGCACCGAGTTCGACATGGTCGCGTCGGCCATGACGATCACCGACGAGCGCAAGCAGCAGATCGACTTCTCCGATCCCTACATCAACTCGAACCAGTCGCTCGCCGTGGCCGCGGATTCCGCGATCGCCTCGACCGACGATCTCAAGAGCGGTGACAAGGTCGGCGTGCAGTCCGGCACCACCGGTGAGATCTGGGCCAAGGAGAACCTCGCACCCAAGGGCGTCACCGTGACCCCGTACGATGACATCCTCGCCGCCTTCGGTGCCCTGGGCGCCGGCGACGTCGTGGGCGTCATCAACGACGCTCCCATCTCGCAGGACGTCGTGAAGGACCCGGCCCGCAAGGCCAAGGTCGTCCAGGAGATCCAGACCGGCGAGCAGTATGGTTTCGCGTTCTCCAAGGAGAGCTCGGCCCTGCGCGACGCGGTCAACACCGCACTGCAGGAGCTCAAGGACGACGGCACCTACACCACGATCTACAAGACGTGGTTCGGCGCCGATCCGCTCTCGATCCCGTAGGGCGCATGATCTTAGCACCAGCGATCTGATGCATTCGGGGGCCGGCGGCGCACAGCCGCCGGCCCCTGCATCGAGTACGTACGTCTGACTGCAAGGGGTAAGCGTGGACGCATTCCTGCACTGGTGGGAGACCTTCCCGATAACCCGGCTGTTCCTCTCGTTCGAGGTCATGGGCCAGGCCCTGCCTATCGTTCTCAAGGCGTTCCCGGTATCGATCGCCTTTGGCACCTTCTCGTTCATCTTCGCGATCCCGCTCGGCCTGGGGCTCGCCTTCATGAAGATGGCCCGCACCCGCTGGGTGCGCTGGCCGGCGACACTCTATGTGGACGTCGTGCGCGGCACCCCGCTGTTCCTGCAGATCCTCATCGTGTACTTCGGTCTGACCCTGTTGCCGTTCTACAAGGACATGGTCGTGGCCAACATGTGGATGAAGCAGCCGTTCTTTCTCGGCATCGACTTCACCGTGTGGCTTCGAGGTCTGTTCGTCCTGAGTTTCAACTCGGCCGCGTATATGGCCGAGATCTTCCGCGCCGGCATCCAGTCGATCCCCAAGGGTCAGATGGAGGCCGCGCGCTCACTGGGTATGACCACTCCGCAGTCCATGACCTTCGTCATCGTGCCGCAGACGATCCGCCGGATCCTGCCGACGCTGATGAGCGAGTTCATCCTGCTGTTCAAAGACACCGCGCTGCTCGCGGCCGTCGGCGTCGCCGAGATGACGCTGCGCTCCCGCGAGATCACCGCCACGACCTACAACCAGTCCTCCTACATCGTGGCGGCAGGCTTCTACCTGCTCATCACGATCCCGCTCGGCCGGTTCGTGGCCAACCTCGAGAACCGGCTCGCAGAGTCCGAGGGCGGTGGCGGTGGCAACAAGCGTGACCCGCTCGCCGTCGACCCCATCGACTCCGAGCATGTCGTGCCCCATACGGGCTCCCTTCCCAAGAACTACTACAGGTGAGCGAGATGACTGAGACCAAGACCACACCCGCCGAGGAGTTCGCCGCCGCCGATCCCGACGCCGGTCCGATCGTACGCATCAAGGGGTTGCGCAAGTCCTTCGGCACGCTCGAGGTGCTCAAGGGCGTCGACCTCGAGATCCGCAAGGGCGAGACCGTCGTGATCCTGGGCCCGTCGGGCTCGGGCAAGTCCACGCTGCTCCGCTGCGTGAACAAGCTCGAGGAGTCCACGGGCGGCCAGATCTGGTTCGAGGACACCGAGATCACGAACCCCAAGACCGACATCAACAAGGTGCGCGAGCACATCGGCATGGTGTTCCAGCAGTTCAACCTGTTCCCGCACCTGACCGCCAAGGGCAATGTCATGCTCGCCCAGCGCAAGGTCCTCAGGCGCTCCAAGGAGGAGGCCGCGCGCATCGCCATCGAGCAACTCGAGCGCGTGGGCCTCGGCGACAAGGTCGACAACTACCCCGCGCAGCTCTCAGGCGGCCAGCAGCAGCGCGTCGCCATCGCGCGCGCGCTCGCGATGGACCCGCACGTGATGCTGTTCGACGAGGCCACGAGCGCGCTGGACCCCGAGCTCGTGCGTGGCGTCCTCGAGGTCATGGGCGAGCTCGCGCACGCCGGCATGACCATGATGGTCGTGACCCACGAGATGGGTTTTGCCCGCGAAGCCGCCGATCGCGTCGTGTTCATGGACGGCGGCGTGATCGTAGAAGAGGGCACCCCGGAAGCGGTGTTCGACAACCCGCAGAACGAACGTACGCAGGACTTCTTGGGCCATATCAGCTAGTCTCCACCAGATACCCATGCGTTACGGCTCTCGCCGTGCTCCCGCATGGGTATCTTGTATGTAACCGGACCTCACGAGGAGGACTCCCATGAACATCATCGTCAAGGGCCGTCATATGGGTGTCAGCGATCCCATCCGCACCTACGCCGAGGAGAAGATCGGCAAAGTATCCAAGATCCTGGACGGCGACCACATCCGCGCCGAAGTCGAGATCTACGTCGAGAAGAACCCGAGCATCGAAAAGAACCAGGTCGCCGAGGTGACCGTGTACACGAAGGGTCCGGTCATCCGCGCCAAGGAGCGCGACACCGACATGTACGCGGCGATCGACCTGGTCTCCGAGAAGCTCGAGCGTCAGTTCTCCAAGTACCACGGCAAGATGGTCGACCGTCACAGCGGCAAGCGTGCGCACGTGACGCCGCCGGTACCGCTCGAGGAGATCCTGGAGCCGGCGGGCGAGCAGGAGATCGTCAAGACCAAGGCCGTCGAGGTCAAGCCCATGTCTCCCGAGGAGGCCATCTTGCAGATGGAGCTCCTTGGTCACGACTTCTTCGTGTTCATGTCCGCGGAGACCGAGGAGTTCAGCGTGCTCTACCGCCGTCATGACGGCGACTACGGACTGTTGGAGCCGCGCGTCGGGTAGTGCCCGGAGCGCGTGAGCGAGCGGAAGCCAGAGCGAAGGGTAGGGGCGCCACGGGGCGCCCCTACCGCGTTTCTCCAGATTCTCCCTTAAGAAGTGTGATTTCAGTCACCATTGACACGACGAACGGCGCCCGCATAGAGTGAATCAACGGAAGCGCCTCCGTGCGGGCGCTTTCACGGAGACATCAGCAGCCTCAGTCGTAGCAGGGAGCTCCGGTGGAACAGCACACCCCACGCGTGACAGTCGATGATATCGAGCGCACCCTCGGGTCGATCGCTGAGATCAAGGCGGCACGCGTCGTCACCTCACCTGATGGCCAGATCCAGGAGATCCACGTCCTTGCGCTGCCCAACAAGTCCCCCAAGCAACTCGTGCGCGACATCGAGTCGGCGCTGCAGGCGGCGTGGGGGATCGAGGTCGACCACAAGAAGATCTCCATCGCACAGCTCGGCGCCGACGCCGTACCTGCCGAGGAGATCGCCGCACCCGAGGCCCGTGCGCGGATCGACAGCATCACCGCGAACGTCTCGGGTGTCCACTCCACCGTAGTCATCCGCCTCGAGATCGAAGGCGAGATGTACCTGGGTGAGGCCGCAGGGCCCGCGAGCCAGACCGGCCGCCAGCGTCTCGTGGCGCAGGCCACCCTCAACGCTGTGGAGCAGTACGTCCACGGCGCACACAGTTTCGCACTCGAAGACGTCACCGTCTGCCAGCTCGGTCGCGAGCGGGTGGCGGTCTGTTGTGTGGCCCACGTGTCGCCGTTTGGCGAGCAGGCGTTCGCCGGATCGGCGCTCGTGCGGCAGAGCGAGAACGATTCCATCGTCAAGGCCACACTCGACGCGATCAACCGTCGACTGGGCCTGTTGACAACGTCATAGATCAGTTTGGGCCAGCGCCGTGGGTGAAGGCATGAACACTGTCAGCATTCGATTGAGCGGAGCGGACAGAGTTCTTCCATTACTAGCGGAATGGGAGAAGACACCATTGGTTTTCGACAGGGGGTCTTCTCACAATGAAGCGCATCGCTCTCGTTCTTGGTTCGCTCGCCGCGCTCGTTCTTTCCGGCGGCGCATTCTGGCGTCTGTAGTCACAGGTTTTCAAGTTCACGGCGCTGGCCCAACGTCATGACCAAGGTGCGGACATCGAGACGATCTGCGGCTGGATGGTTCATGCCGTATGTCGTCGCGACGTGCACCCTTGCTCTTGGCTTAGCCGGGATCGCGGTCGCAAGGTACCCAGTTCCAAGCTGGGGGTCGGTCTGGCTCTTCGTTGGGCTCTGCATACTCGCTGAGTACTTCGCCATTAGACTTCCATCGGGCGGCTCGGTCTCGCTCTCGTCCTCGTTGGCGCTTGCGGCCGTACTCACCGGAGGGCCGTCCACTGGCGCGCTGGTCGCTGCGCTCGGCTCGATTTCACTTTCAGATATTCAAGCGCACAAGCCGCTGAGCCATCAGTTGTTCAATACTGCCCAGTACGTCGCCACTACCACTCTCGCTGGATTCGCGTTGATAGGGATGGGTGCACCTCCTCTGGCCTTGGCTGGCAACAATGCGATTGGGGGCGCATGGTGGGTTGCGTCTGCGCTCACTGCGGCGCTTGTTCTTGCCGCGGCCAATGCTGGGCTTGTTGGTACGGCGGTAACACTGCTGACCCAGGCTCGCTTCAGAAGCGTGCTCAGGGAGTTCTTTGGGTGGTACGCCGTAAGCGTAATCGCCTTGGCCCTTCTCGGGCTGGTTCTTGCTGAGCTGCTTTTCGTAGCCGGCGCGGTGGGCACGCTGCTGATTGTGATCCCGTTCTGGATAGCGCGTCAGACATTTGAGGTCTACCAGGGTCAAGCCATGGCCTATCGAGAGACCGTTCGGTCGTTAGTAGCCGCCATCGAAGCGAAGGACTCCTACACTAGGGGCCATTCAGAACGAGTCGCACGCTATGCGCGCATCATCTGTGACGTGCGCTCACTTCCGGAGTCGGAGTGTCAACGAATAGAGTGGGCGGCGCTCTTGCATGATGTCGGCAAAGTCGCTCTTGATTCTGAGATGCTGCGCAAGGCTGGACCGCTTACCAACGAAGAGATCAGGCTGGTTCGAGAACACCCCGTTCGCGCCAGTGAGATCCTAGGGGGCGTGGACTTCCTAGAGGACTCGGTTCCGTTGATTAGGTCTCACCACGAGTGGGTGGATGGAACGGGATATCCAGTTGGTCTTCGCGGCACAGAGATTCCCGATGGAGCGAAGATTCTCGCGGTTGCCGACAGCTTTGATGCGATGACGTCTTCGAGGGCTTATCGGTCCGCCTTGAGCTATGAGCAGGCGTGTGACGAGTTGCGGAAACTCGCAGGCGCGCAGTTTGACAAGGGCTGCGTGGAGGACTTCCTAAACGCCGTCGACACGGAGACAGTGACGAAGCTGTTGCGCGCGCGGGAGTGGGTTGTGGAATGAGCGCATTGGCCTATCGATCAACTCATGTCATGCTCGCGACCGTTGCGGTCCTTGGAGGACTTCAATTCTCGAGAAGCGACGAGTACATGCTTGTGCTCCTCGTGTCCGTCGCTTCGACCATCCTTTCACTTGCGGCGCTCTCACTCCCTAGGGGCGCCCAGATTCGTTTGGCCGGTGGTATGGCAACGGCGGCCATCGGACTGCTGACTCCACTTGGTGCTGTCGTAGGGATGGCACTGGGATTTGGGGTGTCCGGCGCTGCGCAGAGTCCCGCCGACGGGGCTAGGCGGCGCGACTTCGTTGGAGACTTGCTGAGGCTTGCATTGGTATGGGCGCTGGCGCGAGCGTATCTTGGCGTCTCGCATGAGGCCACCCTGCTAAGGAGCGGCGTCCTGGTGGTGCTTGGCAGTGTGTTCATGATCGTCGACTTGGCGCTATTCGCGGCAATCAGGGGTGAGCATGACGTGGGCTCGGGCCTAACCGCAGCAACCGGGTTGTTGAAGATTCTCGGCCCAGGGTATCTGGCTCAGGTCTCAATCGGCGTTGCCTTGGTGCTGGTCTACCCGCGCCTCGAGGTCTTTGGGTTCCTTGTGCTAGTGCCACTGATGCTAATCATGCAACACACCACCGGTCTACTCGTGAAGGTCCGGGCGTCCTATATGCACACGGTTGGCCTCCTTGCCGAGGTGGCTGAGATGCAGACAGCGGGTCAGCGCGGTCATTCTCGCAGGGTTTCGGTGTTGGCCACGGGTATGGGGAGGGTGCTGAGGGTTGGCTCCCAGCAACTTGAGAGGCTTGCGCTGGCGTCCCTTCTTCATGACATTGGTCGGTTGCGAGTGCCTGACCCACCTGAATCTGGGGGTGCACATGCCGCAAGTGCCGGGGCAGTGGTCCTCTCTCAGGTAAGCTTCCTGGCCTCGCTTGCGCCCATAGTGCAGAAGCAGGCTTTCGACTATGCGCAGTTCATGGACCTTCAGGAGCAGGACGGCCGAATTGCGCGCATCATCAGACTTGCATCTGATGTGGATGGGCTTATGCAGGACTCGGGTGAGACACTCGAATCGTTTGATATGGCGCCCGTCCTGGCCGGGTCCGGGACGCTCTACGATCCGACTGCTGTCGAAGCGCTGCAGCGTTTGAGAAGTGTGGCTGAGCGCAAGTGACTCTTCTTGCGATCTCTGTAGGCGCCGGTTTGGTGCTTGGCCTTGCTTCAGGCGGATCACTTCATGCGCTTGAAGACATGCACTTCCGGTACTGGTGGATGTTGCTGTGTGGTCTCGTGCTTCAATTGACGGCACCGCTGTGGCTTGAATATGCCGGCATGTCTCATTCGGTGGCCGTTCGTGTCATTTGGCCAGTATCTACCATGGCGATACTGGTGGCATGCTTGGCAAACCGACACGTTACTGGCATGGGTGTTGTTGCAATCGGAGTGCTCTTGAATTGCGTCGTGATTTGCTCGAACGGTGGTATGCCGGTATCGCTTGTAGGTCTGTCCGACGTAGCCGTGGCTACGGCACAGCAGCGCCTGAACGCCTCATGGATTCACGTCCCCCTCTCTGCGAATACTCACATTCCGATTCTGGCGGATGTGATCCCTGTTCCCGGTCCTCCGGGATTCCGAGGGCTGGCGAGCTTGGGGGATCTATGGATGGCAATCGGCATCGCCTCAGCGCTGTTCACGATTGTTGCGGGCTGCAGGTCAGGACGTCGGAAAGAGGCGCTGCCAGCGAGAATCAGCGATGGCGACGCCGGAGATTAAGTAGCTGTTAAGACGTCCGCTGTACCCTTCTGGGCTGGAGAGGGGGCGACATGCCTGGGGGAGCACCCGGCTTTGCAGCCGGACCATCCTGTGTTGGCACATTGGATCGCGATGCACTTCACGGTGTTGTTGCGCGCGACTTACGAGGCTTGTTTGTCTTGTGCGCTCCAGCCGGCTACGGGAAGACGGTGTTCGCATCACAGATCGCTGAACGCCACGGTTGGCCCGCATTGTGGCTGAACTGGGATGCGATTGGCGGCGATCCATCACGCCTTATGGAGCGAGTCTGTGCGGAGCTGGCGGAGTCGGGTTCGTGCTTCGAGGAGTTCGAAAGGGACGAACGCCAGGAGCTGTGCCGGAAGCGCGCATGCACGGCCTCGACGCATTTGGGTAGCTGGACGTTGATACTTGATGACGTCCCAGAGGGTTTCGATCCTGCGCGACTTCGCGATGACCTTGCAAGGCTCGCCAGCCACGGCCCGCGCCCGAGTCTGGTTCTTATCACCACGCGGGAGACTACCGCGGACATTCTTGCGGTGCTGTCCCCGGCGGCAGTAGTGGGCTCAGCCCACCTAGCGTTCAGTGCCGATGAGATGCGTGCGATTCTTGGTTCCAGTTGCGTTGCCGAAGTCAGTGATGATGATTTCGCCTGGGTGTCAGAAGTCTCAAACGGTCATCCCGCCACAGTCGCCGTTCTCGCGCGCCAACTGGCGCTTGGCGTTCAGGACCGCGAGGGCTCGGACATCGGATTGAGCGCGCATCTGTGCGCGCTGGCGAAGGCTCAACTTGATACCGCCCATATGCGCAGCCTGGTCTTGGTCTCTATGGTGAGCACGGGGGAGACAACATGTCTCTCCGAATCAGCGGATTGCGACATGCGATCCGAAATCGCTTTCCTGGCCAGCAAGATCCCGCTAGTGCGCGATCTATCGGCGACAGACGGCGTTCACTTTCGTGTGCACGCTCTCGCTGGCAATGTCTACGGCAGTCGGCGTTTCGTTGAGTCGGTGGGCCTAGATTTCGAACCCCTCCTGGATGTGGCAATTGATGCCTTGGACAAGCAAGGCGATTTCATCCGCATGTTCGAGTTGGCGAGAAGCTCGGGAGATGCCGATCGGATCGTAGATCTTGTCCTCAGGCGCGGAGGCAACCTGCTTGAATCCGGGGGCGTTGAAGTGCTTGCGTCGATTCTTGAGTCCGTGCCTGCCCGCAGAACGCTCTTGAGCCCCCAATTGCTGATTGTCTCCGCCAATGTCCTGCGCGAGAAGATGCAATTCGGCGAGGCAATGAGCAAGGCAATCGTAGCAAGGGACTTGGCTGAGATTGAGGACGACCAACGGGTGCTGTGTGATGCTTTGATGCTACTGGCGCGACTTCACATCGACGCCGGATCGATGGCTGCGGCCTTGGCCAGCCTGGAGCGTCTGTCAGGAGTCGGATGCTACTCGCGCGACATGCAAGTAACGTGCGCAGCCTACATGGCCCTATGTCACGCCTTCCTCGGCGATCGGTCAGCATCCTGTCGGAGCCTTGAGCGCGCTCAATCGATGGCCGCAGGGGATAGAATAGAGCCCTCAACCCAAGTGCGCGTGCACACGGTTGCCGCGACTATCAAAGCTCTGTTGGACGGGCTGTGGGCCGATGCGATTGAGGAGATTCTGAAGGCGAGGGGTGTGCGTGGGTGTTCTGCCGCCCTGGCCATCCAATCTGACGGCAACCTGGGAACGGCGCTGGTAGAAACAGGTCGGCTGGGCCGTGCACAGGTGGTCTTGGAATCGGCAATTGCATCGAGCGAACGCTATGGCATGCGAATGCTTGAACTCAGTTACAGAGATAGTCTGGCGCTGCTCCACGCGATGCGCGCCGATTACGACAGCGCCATTAGCACTATGCGCGCCGCTGTGGCTGGCTGCGAGATTCTGGGCGATCATATGGAGTTGTCTAGGCAATTCGCCTACCTGTCGATGATCGCTCGGGCAGCGGGTCGAGCAGACGAAGCGCTTGAATGGGCCGAGCAGGCCATGGAGGAGTCCGCCAGTCTGCAGTGTCCATGGCTGCAGTGGATGGCGAGCATTGAAGTGGCGGCCAGTCTGCTGCGACAGGGCGACGCTACCGCTGCACGCAGGCAAGCTGAGTGGGTGCGTGCCGAGTGCATCGAGGCGAATTGCGAGCGCTACGTGCTAACGGCCGATCTAGTCCTCGCTGCTGCGCACCTTCAATCGGGTGAAGTGGATGCGGCGGTTGCCAGGTTGTCCGACCATGCCAAGCTGATACAGAGTGATCATTCGGTCTTCCTCCTGGTGATGTACATTCGGGCCTTCCCTCTGCTGCTCATCGCAATGTCTTCATTTGATGCAGTGTCGCCCCGCGTGTGTGCCCACCTCTCATCCATGTTGTTTGATGCAGCTGCAAAGTCGTGCCTTGATGAAGGGAATGCGAGGAGTCTCAGGCAATGGTCGGCACGGGCGCAGGGGCTTCCTGGCTCTCATCGCCCTTGCCGCGTGAAGCTCTTCGGCGGGCTTGAAGTTCGCGTAGGAGATCGGCAGGTCCGCGAGAAGGACTGGCGCAAGCGAAAGGCGCGGCTTCTCTTCGCGTTGATGGTGCTTCAGCGCGGGCGAGACATGTCGCGTGAGCAGGTGTGCGATCTCCTGTGGCCCGAACTCGATTCCGAGCGGGCGCGGAACAACTTCTACGTCATCTGGAGCATCATGAAGAATGCGCTGGTGCCGGACGGCAAGAAGGGTGCGCCGCTTGAGTACGCTGACAACACCGGCGGGTTGTGCCGCATTGACCTGGAGCGAGTCGACTCCGACATCGAGGAGTTCGCTCGTTGCATCACTTCAGCCCGCGACGCCGAGAGCAACGGAGACTCGGCCTCAGCCTTGAAGTGCTATCACGCACTTGGCGAGGTCTATCGGGGCGACCTGCTGCCAGGCGACGTGTATGAGGACTTCTTCGCGTCCGCGCGGGACAGATACCGCATGGAGTTCTGCGATGCCATGCGCCGGGCAGTCGCGTGCGCGGAGCGACTTGGCGATCATGCGGCCGCGCTGGAGTTCGCGAGACGCGGACTGGACACAGACCCTCTGTCCGAGGACCTGTATCAGGCAGTCATGCGGAGCCACATCGAGTGCGGTCGTCGTTCCGCTGCGATAGATGCCTACTTCTTGTGTCGCCAGCGGCTCTGTGATGACTTGGGTCTCGATCCATCTTCGGAGACTATGCGGTTGTATGACCGGATACTCGCCATGGAGGAGAACGAGCCTGATCCGGAAATGGATGGATAAGGAACCGGTAAGTCCCGCCCGCTAGAGTGGGGTTGTCCGGAGCGCGAAGCTTCGGGCGGCGGCGGGAGGTACGTCGGGTTCCTCGGCAAGAGGCGAGCGGATGCGTGTGGAACAAGGTCGCGTAGGTGAGGAGAGGGAGACTCCTGAGGGGCATCGCACGACGACCACAAGCCCACCATGCGGACCCGAGGTGCTGAAGTCGCCGCAGTCGGGGGTCGACGGCCATAGCGGTCGTCGACCCCCGCAGCACGTTTGGGCCCTGCAGGGGGTCGAGCGGCTGTTGTGGAGGTATGGTGTGCCCTCCCGCTCACCCCGGTCTTCGGCATGCCCTGTGCTAGAATCGTCGTGCTCAAACCCCTGAATTCACCCTGCTCATAGAAGGTGCAGATTCCCTATGGCCAACATCCTGACCAAGCTCCTCACGATGGGTGAGGGCAGGCAGCTCAAGCAGTTCGAGGGCATCGTCTCCGCCATCGCCGATCTCGAGCCCGAGATCTCCAAGATGACCGACGCGGAAATGCGTGCCCGGACCGCCGATTTCAAGCAGCGCTTCGACAACGGCGAGTCGCTCGACGATATGATGGTCGACGCGTTCGCGCTCTGCCGCGAGGCGGGCAAGCGCGCACTCGGCATGCGTCACTTCGATGTGCAGCTCATCGGCGGCATGGTGCTCTACAAGGGCATGATCGCCGAGATGAAGACGGGCGAAGGCAAGACGCTCGTGGCCACGCTGCCGGTCTACCTCAACGCGCTGTCGAGCAAGGGCGTGCACGTGGTCACCGTCAACGACTACCTCGCCCAGCGCGACAGCGAGTGGATGGGGCAGGTCTACCGGTTCCTGGGTCTTGAGGTCGGGCGCATCGAGTCGCAGATGCCCGCCGAGCTGCGCAAGCCCGCCTACGCCGCCGACGTCACCTACGGCACCAACGCCGAGTTCGGCTTCGACTACCTGCGCGACAACATGGTCGTGGTGCCGGGCAACCGGGTGCAGCGCGGCCACAACTTCGCCATCGTCGACGAGGTCGACTCGATCCTGATCGACGAGGCCCGTACCCCGCTCATCATCTCCGGCGCCGGCACCAAGTCCGCCGACCTCTACAAGCAGTTCGCCAAGGTCGTTCCTCGGCTCAAAGAGGACGTCGACTACGAGAAGGACGAGTCCAAGCGGACCATCGCCCCGACCGAGGAAGGCGTCAAGAAGATCGAGCAGTGGCTCAACATCGAGGACCTCTACGCCGACCCCTCGGGCCAGCTCGTGAACCACCTGCAGCAGGCACTCAAGGCGCAGTTCATGTTCAAGCTCGATGTGGACTACGTGGTCAAGGACGGCGAGGTGCTCATCGTCGACGAGTTCACCGGCCGTCTCATGTATGGCCGCCGCTACTCCGAGGGACTCCACCAGGCGATCGAGGCCAAGGAGCAGCAGCATGTGCGCGAGGAGAACCAGACGCTCGCCACCATCACGCTGCAGAACTACTTCCGCATGTATGACAAGCTCTGCGGCATGACCGGTACGGCCGTGACCGAGGACGCCGAGTTCCGCGAGATCTACAACCTGCCGGTCATGGTCATCCCGACCAACCAGCCCATGATCCGCGACGACCGCAACGACCTGATCTACCGCAACGTCCCGGCCAAGTTCAACGCCGTGGTCGACGACATCGCCGAGCGCCACGAAACCGGCCAGCCCTGTCTGGTCGGCACCATCTCCATCGAGAACTCCGAGATCCTCTCGCGCCTGCTCATGAAGCGCGGCATCAAGCACAACGTCCTCAATGCGAAGTTCCACGAGCAGGAAGCGCACATCGTCGCGCAGGCCGGCCGCTTCAACGCCGTCACCATCGCGACGAACATGGCCGGTCGAGGCACCGACATCGTGCTCGGAGGCAACCCCGAGTTCCTCGTCGACGACCTGCTGCGCGAGAAGGGCATCGTTCCCGAGGAGGCCACCGACGAGCAGCGTGAGGCCGCTCTCGAGGCCGCCAAGGCCGTCTGCGCCGAGGAGCACGTGCAGGTCGTGCGCGCCGGCGGGCTTGCGGTCCTCGGCACCGAGCGCCACGAGTCGCGCCGCATCGACAACCAGCTCCGCGGCCGCTCCGGCCGTCAGGGCGACCCCGGCGTGAGCCAGTTCTACCTCTCGCTCGACGACGACCTCATGCGCGTCTTTGGCGGGGAGCGCATGGACCGCATCAGTTCGATGATGGAGCGCACGCAGATCCCCGACGACATGCCGATCCAGGCGGGGCTCGTGTCCAAGGCGATCGAGTCGGCCCAGCGCCAGGTCGAGGCCATGAACTTCGCAGCCAGAAAGCACGTCCTGGAGTACGACGACGTCATGAACAAGCAGCGCGAGGTCATCTACGCCGAGCGCAACCGCATCCTCGACGGCAAGGACGTCCGCGACCGCCTCACCGAGATGCTCGAAGAGGTCATCACCGGCTGGACGCTCGAGTACTGCCCCGAGCGTGAGTACGCCGAGGAGTGGGACTGGGACGGCCTGGCCATCTGGTTCCGCGACCTGACCGGACTCGAGGGCGAGGTCGAGAAGCGGCGCGAGAAGATCGACAACGCGCACGAACTCGCGGGTGAACTCGTCGAGGTGGCGCTGGCCGCATATGAGGCCAAGGAGGCTCTCCTCGGCGAGGAGACCGCGCGTCAGCTCGAGCGGCAGGTCATGCTGCGGGTCATCGACACGCGCTGGATGGAGCACCTGCTCGAGATGGACTATCTCAAGGAGGGCATCGGCCTGCGCGCGATGGGCCAGCGTGACCCGATCCTGGAGTACAAGCAGGAGGCCTTCGAGATGTTCGGGGCGCTTGTGAAGCTCACGAACGAGGACTTCATCCGCACGATCATGCACATCCAGGTGCTGCACGAGGAGCCGGCGGCGCCCGCCCCGACGCGCAACGTCTCGTACTCGGCCCCTTCGGAGAGCAGCATCTTTGGCGGAGCGACAGCCGCGGCTGCCGCTGCAGGGCCTGCAGGCCCGTCGCCGGATCAGATCGCGGCGGCCTCGGCCGCAGCGGGTGGCCGCGCGGCCTCGACCACGGTCGTCAAGGACAAAGAGGACCCGTTCGCCGATGTCGGGCGCAACGACCCGTGTCCGTGCGGCAGCGGCAAGAAGTACAAGAAGTGCCACGGAGCGAACGCGTAGGCGCATGGACGCGAACGGACGCGAGAGCGGGGCGTCGCCGGATCGTCCGCGGAAGCCCGCGCGTCAGCAGGCCACGAACAACGATGCGGAGCTCGTCCGCTCGTTCATGATCGGGTGCGCGATCCTGCTCGTGCTGTTCGTGATCGGCTCCGGCATCATCACGTGGTTCTGGTTGCGGTAGGGCCGACACTCACGACTTCCATTGGTCGTTTCCGGTCCGGTCAGCAACCGTTAAGAGCGCTGTGCGAGCATCCCTGTCGAAGTCCGCGGATGGGGGTACCACATGTTAGAATTACAGCATCTAGGTGATATGCCATCTTCGCACGCTGATGGGAGACCCCCGATGCGCATCAAGCCCTCGACCGCCATCCGACAGGACTACACGGGATTCGCGGAGCTGTGCCACTCGATAGACGAGCCGGTGGTACTCACACGAAACGGCGAGGCTGACCTTGTGGTCATGTCCTACGAGACGTTCCAGCGGGCGGAGGCGCGGACCCGGCTCCAGGTGAGCCTGCTGGCGGCGGACCGTGAGGTGGATGCGGGTGTCCCGCTCCTGGACGGCGCCGCGTTGTTCGACCGGATCGCCGATCGTCTCGATGGCGGTGTCGAGTGACGACAGTAAGACCCGTACTGCTGACCGCGGCCGCCGGCAACGACCTTGACCAGGCGTTCGGGTATGTCGGCGAGCGCAACGCCCAAGCGGCGGCGCGACTCCTCGGCGAACTGCGGCAGGCGGTGTTGCGGCTCGGCGAGTTTCCGGAATTGGGCGTGGCCCTCTCCGCCGAGGAGTACGAAGTCGTGGCGCCGGGTATCAGGTTCGTGGTCGTGGAGCCGTATGCGGTCTTCTACCGGGTGGGCCCGGAAGCGGTGATCGTCTTGCGCGTGCTGCATACGAGACGCGGGTACCTCGCGGAGCTGCTGGGGGAGTGACGCAGCGCGCGGGCCCTCCGGGCGCCCCGACCGAAGTGCTACAATCCACCTGCCCACTCCCGCCCGAAATCGGGCGTTCCCACGCACGAAAGCAGCACCGATGATCACCGACCGCACCAACGATATCGCCGCCCTGCGCCAGCGTGTCGACGGCATGGGCGAGTATCTGCATCTCGACGCCAAGCGCACCGAGATCACGACGCTCGAGGCCAAGACCGCCGAGCCCGGTTTCTGGGACGACCAGAACACCGCGCAGTCGACCATGGCGTCGCTTTCCGCGCTCAAAGACGAGGTCGCGACATACGAGGCGGTCGTCGCCTCGCTCGAGGACACCGAGGTCGCCAACGAGCTTGCGCTGGCCGAGGACGACGAGGACCTCGGCGCCGAGGTGGAGAGCTCCCTGCGTGAGCTCGCCAAGCAGGTCGACGGCCTCGAGGTCTCGAGCTGGTTCACGGGCGAGTTCGATGCCGGTGATGCCATCATCACGATCACTCCCGGCCAGGGCGGGCTCGAGGCCCAGGACTGGACCGAGATGCTCTACAAGATGTACGTGAAGTACGCCGAGTCCAAGCGCTGGAAGGTCGATCTGCACGACGCGCCTCCCGGGGTGGAACTCGGCCTGGACCGCGCGGTGTTCACGGTGCATGGCCGCAACGCCTACGGCATGCTCTCCTCGGAAGCAGGGGTCCATCGCCTCGTGCGCATCAGCCCGACCGACGAGAAGAAGCGTCGTCAGACCACCTTCGCAGGTGTCGAGGTCCTGCCGGTGCTGCCGAACGACATCGTCGTCGAGATCCGCGACGAGGACCTGCGCATCGACGTCTACCGTTCGAGCGGCCCCGGCGGCCAGTCGGTCAACACGACGGATTCCGCAGTCCGCATAACCCACCTGCCGACCGGCCTGGTCGTCACGTGCCAGAACGAGAAGTCGCAGATCAAGAACAAGGAATCCGCGATGACCATCCTGCGCTCACGCCTCTACGAGCTCGAGGAGGCCAAGCGGCGCGAGGAGATGGACGCGCTGCGCGGTGAACGGATGGAGATCAGCTTCGGCAGCCAGATCCGCAACTACGTCCTGTACCCGTATCAGCTCGTGAAGGACGTGCGTTCCGGCATCGAGACCGGCAACGTCGACGCGGTGCTCTCGGGCGACATCGACGAGTTCGTGGTCGGCTACCACCGCTGGCGCGTCGGGCAGGGCGCCGCCATCACAGGCGGGGCGTAGGAGCCACCGCCGCGGTCCCGCCGGCGCCGTTCGCGACTCGGTGAACGGCAGCGTCCGCCGCCCCCGGCCTGTGCTAGCATCTTCGTGGAGCGGGGGACACATCATCACTCACAGTATCTCCTCGCCGCAAAGCCGGTACATTCGAGGGGGATTACTGTGGCCGACCAGCCCAACGTCGTGCCTGCGCCGGATTCCGGCGAGGTTGCGGTCGCCGCTCACTCCGGTCCTACGCGTCGCCAGTTGTTGCTGGGTGCCGGCGCTCTTCTGGGCATCACTGCGGTCGGGAGTACGCCGCTGCTCAAGGAAGCGTTCGCGGCCCTCGCGCGCATGATCGACCCGGCCGTCGGCGTCGTCGCCCCGGACGCGACCCGCTACCCGGGGCTCCTCGACCAGCTCGCGGCCGGCGTTCGTGAGGGCCTCGCCGCTGGCGGCAAGCCCGATGCGCCCGTGTTCGCACGCACCGCTCCGGGGTCGGCGCCGAGCAGCGTCGCTTCTGTCGCGCGAGAACTCGTCGAGCGCGAGAAGGTCGATCTCGTCATCGCGTACGCGAACCCCACGCAGGCACAACTCCTCGGCGAGCTTGCCGAGGAGACCGGCGTGCCGGTCGTCGTGGTCGATCCGGGTGCCCACATCGTGACCTCTGCCGATGCGGAGCCTCGCGTGCTGTCCCATTCGCTCGGCTACTGGCAGAGTGTCTGGGAGCTCGGCTCGTGGTCCGCGAAGGGTGCCGGGAGCAAGGCCTACGTCATCTCGTCGCGCTATGAGTGCGGCTTCGACATCCTGAACGCGTTCGGGCACGGCCTTCGCGCCGCAGGGGGCAGTGTGGTCGGCACGTCGGTGACACATCTGCGCCCCGGCGACGTGGCCAAGGCGGTGTCCGCCGCCGCCGCTTCGGGAGCAGACTCCCTGTTCGTCGCCTGCAGCGGCGCCGAGGCCGACGAGTTGCTGGCCGCGGTCGCCGCGGACAAGAGCGCATCGGCGATGCACCTGCTCGTCGCCGGTGTGGCCTCCGATCGGCTTGTCTCCGCGCCCGGGCTCAGCGCGACGACAGCGCTGACATGGCCCGCCGCCGGCGGAAGCGTCTTTGAGATGCTCGGCCGGGACGTGGGCGAACTGGTGGCTGCGGCTGTCGACGGGGGCGCCGAGGCGCTGCCCGCGGGCGAGAACACCCTCGACGGGGCACGCGGCAAGGTCACCTTCGATCTTGCGAGTGGTCGTACCGATGTACCGGTCACGATCGCCACCGCCACCGCTGATGCTGCGGGAGTCACCTACGAGCCGATCGTCGTAGCCGGTGACACGGCCCGTGCCTCCACGCTTGCCGACGAGATCGTACCTGACCTGCGCACCGGCTGGCTCGACGTGTACGGGAGCTCGATGTGATCGAGTACACCCTGCGCCCCGCCACGGCGTCCGATACGGAGTTCCTGCACGCCGTGTATGCGAGCGGGCGTGCCGAGGAACTGGCGGCCGTGCCGTGGAGTCCTGAACAGAAGGACGCGTTCCTGAAAAGCCAGTCGCACGCGCAACTCACCTACTACGCCGTGCACTACCCGAACGCCGAGTACTCGATCGTGACGGTGGCGGGCGTCGATGTCGGGCGCCTGTTCGTCGAGCACAGGGCCGAGGATCTGCGCCTCATGGACATGGGGCTCCTTCCCGAGCATCGCTCCCGGGGGATCGGAAGCGCACTCCTTGTCGATGTGGTCGCTCGGGCAGAGGCCCTCGGGTCGCCTGTCGTGCTGCACGTCGAGTCCTTCAATCCCGCAAAGCGTCTCTACGAGCGTTTCGGGTTCGTCGACGACGGCGAAGTCGGGGCCTACCGACGTATGAAGCTGCCCTGCGCGGTGAGTGTATGAGCGCCTATCCCGCACAGTCCCAGTTCGCCGAGCAGGTCGGAACCGTGTTCGTGGCCCGTCCGGCCGGCGAGCGCGACGAAAGCGTCCTCGGCGTCGAGCTCAGGCTCGACGCGGTGCGTCCCGGCACTCACTCGGACACGCATGAGTGGTACTCGCTGGAGTTCCTGGGCGAAACGGCCCTGGACCAAGCGACGTACTCGCTCGCGCACCAGGTCCTGGGCGTCCACGACGTGTTTCTGGTCCCTGTGGCTCGCGAAGGGACTGCGACAAGGTACGAAGCCGTGTTCAACGTGGCCAAGGAGAGTGAGGGCTAGATGGCACAGCCCTATGTGGGAGAGATCCGCATGTTCGCCGGCAACTTCGCGCCCGCAGGCTGGATGTTCTGTGAGGGCCAACTGCTGCCCATCTCGGAGTACGAGACGCTCTTCAACTTGATCGGAACGACATACGGCGGAGACGGGCAGAGCACGTTCGCGCTGCCGGACCTGCGCGGGCGCGTTCCGGTCCACCAGGGCGCGGGCGGCGGCGCCAGCTACGTCCTGGCCGAGACGGGTGGCGCCGAGGAGATCACGCTCACGGTGAACCAGATCGCCTCGCACGCTCACGCCCCCCTCGCGACGACGAATGCCGGCACGAGCGCCGAGCCCCAGGGCCGCGTGTGGGCGAACTCGCCGGGCGCCCGGCAGTACTCGGACACGCAGGCAGGCACGATGGCAGCGCAGGTCGCGGGATCGGTTGGCGGCAGTCAGCCGCACACGAACTTCCAGCCGTACCTGTGTGTGGACTTCATCATCTCGCTCTTTGGCATCTTCCCGAGCCCCACCTAGGAGACCGACATGGCTGAGCCGTTCCTCTCAGAGATCCGCATGATGTCATTCGTGTTCGCACCCAAGGGCTGGGCACTGTGCAACGGGCAGCTGCTGCCCATCAACCAGAACCAAGGCCTGTTCTCGCTGCTGGGCACCACGTTCGGCGGAGACGGGCGCGTGAACTTCGCCTTGCCGGATCTGCGTGGCCGAACGCCCATCCACGTGGGCTCGGCTCACACGCTCGGCGAGCGCGGTGGCGAGACGGTTCATACGCTCTTGGTCAGCGAGGAACCCACACACGTGCATGCGGTCAACGCACGTGCCACGACGGCCGATGCCACGACTTCGGTGAACAATGCATTCGCGACGGCGCCGGCCGCGGTCTATGGCGACCCCGAAGCGCTTGTGGCGATGAGTGCTGCGGCTGTCGCGAACGTAGGGGGCAATCAGGCGCATCTCAACATGCAGCCGTTTCTCACGATCAGCTTCTGTATCGCCCTGCAGGGCATCTTCCCGAGCCCGACGTAAGAGGGGGACGACGAAACCATGGCCGACCCGTTTGTCGCAGAGATCCGCATCTTCCCGTTCAACTTCGCACCCAAGGGCTGGGCGTGGTGTGACGGCCAACTCCTGCCGATCTCGCAGAACACCGCGCTGTTCTCGCTGCTGGGCACCACGTACGGCGGAAACGGCAAGAGCAACTTCGCGCTGCCCGACCTGCAGGGTCGCGCACCGATGCACCCCGGTCAGGGACCGGGGCTCTCGCTGCATGACCTGGGCGAGACCGGCGGATCAGAGACGGTGTCCCTGCTGGAGTCCGAGATCCCGGCCCACAGCCACGCGATGCGTGCGGGCGCCGATGGCGAGGCCATAGACCCGAAGGCAGCGCTGTGGGGCAGTGCCTCCACGATGCCGGGCCAGGAACTCTATGCGAGCGGCTCGGGCGCGCCGCTCGCGGCGATGAGTGACAAAGCCCTGTCGCCCGCGGGCGGCGATCAGCCGCACAACAACATGCAGCCCTATCTGACGTTCTACTTCTGTATCGCGCTTCAAGGGGTGTTCCCGCCGCGCACCTAGCGCGAGCCACCATGACACGCGAGTCGTACGATTGCCGACTTGGGAGGAACCGCACGTGACAGCACGCGAGAAGATGCGACGGATGCGACGCGCGAAGGCGTGCGCGGTGCTGTTGGGCCTTGTTGTCGCCCTTCTGGTTGCCGCCCCGGCGATCGCCTCGGCTGCGACGATCACGGTGGCGGACTACAGCGACCTGGTCGACGGCGACACCACGAATGCCTCGACGCTGGCGCTTTCGCCGGGTGCGACCGGCATCTCGCTTCGCGAGGCGGTCATGGCCGCCAATGGCGAGGTGGTGCCGACCACCATCGTACTGGCGCCGGGCTTCTACCAACTCGCCGGTCCGGACGCGCTCGTGAGCCTCCCGCCTCATCTCGGGGCTGTGTATGGCGGCTCGCTCGATGTCAGTGCGTCGATCACGATCGTGGGCGCCGGCTCGACCATCAGCGCCGACCGATTCGTGCCGCGACGCGACCGCATCTTCGATGTGGCTTCCGCACCGACGGTCTCGCCGGGACTTCGGCTCGCGAACATCACGCTCTCGCAGGGGAACGTCGAGGACACACGCGGCGGCGGCGCGATACGTGCGGGCGGCGCGCTCGGGATCACCGTGCTCGAACTGACGGATTGCACCCTTGCCGACAACTCCGCCACCGAGGCGATCACCGCCCCCGGTGGTGCGCTCGCGCTCGGCAACGATGTCGCGCTGACGCTGACCCGCTGCACCTTCGACGGCAACTCCGCCAAGGGCGTGGGCGGCGCCATCTTCATCTCGGATTCCGGGGCGGGCAGCGTATCGGCCTCTGGATGCACGTTCACCAACAACACCTCCGATGGCACGACCGTCACCGCCGGTCAGGGCGGTGCCATCTACGCGAACGCCGGAAGCGGTGGCGCGACGCTCACGGGTTCGACCCTGGTGGGGAACATCGTGACGAGCGATGGTACGCACGGGCCGGATCAAGGAGGCGCGCTGTTCCTCGGCAGCGGTTGGACGGTCCACGACTGCAGGATCGTCGGCGCGAGCGCGGATGAGGTGTCGATAGCGCACGGCTTCTCCGGCACACCGAATCTTGAGTACAACTGGTGGGCCGCAAGCGGGGATCCGAGTCTGCCTGCCGCGACCGCGAAGGTCACCGGCAGTGCGGATGCGACGCCGTGGATCCCGCTCACTGTCTCCTCGGCGCAGACCACCATCCCCGCCGGCGGCACCACCACGCTCACTTCGCGCATCACCACCGCCGGCCACGCACCGCCCGTCGAGGGCATGAGCGTGGGCTTCGGGGGCGGAACCTACGGAACGACCTCACCGACGACGGCATCGTGGTCAGCGGCAGCGGCTGGCTCCACGTTCCACGCCGGTGCGGCGGGCGGCCCTTCGGTCGTCTCGGCCGTGTTCGACGGCGTCACAAGCACCGCAACGGTGAACGTGACGCATTCCCCCGAGAAGTTCACCGCACGTGACGTGACGTTCACGGTGGGCGCGGCTCGAACGGAGACCTTCACCGCGGACGGGTGGCCGCTGCCCACGCTGTCGATGTCGGGCACCGTCCCCGCAAGCCTTGCGTTCACCTACCGAGGATCCGTCGCCGAGACGACCGCTGCCGGTACGCTCGCTGGCACTCCTGTCGTGGGTGACGGCGGTCGCTATCCGGTGACGCTTGTCGCGGCGAACGGTGTAGGTACCGATGCCTCTGTCGCCGTGAACGTGACGGTGCTCGAGAAGCCGCGTTTCGTCTCGGCAGCCGAGATGACGGTGACCGCCGGTGCGTACGGCTCCTTCGAAGTCTCCGCCGCCGGCTTCCCGGTCGCTCAGCTCGGCCACTTGAACGCGCCGCCTTCGGGCTTGACGCTTGTCGACCACGGCGACGGCACGGGCGCGATCGCCGGTGTGCCGGACGGGCCGGGCGGCACCTTCACCGTGGTGCTACGCGCGGACAACGGCATCGGCGGCCCCACAGACCAAACGCTCACGATCCACGTCCGGCATGCCCCGGAGAAGCTCACTTCGCGTGACGTGACGTTCACGGTCGGCGCCGCGCAGACGGAGACCTTCACGGCGAACGGCTACCCGCTGCCGACGCTCGGCCTCTCGGGTGTTCTTCCGAGCGGGCTTGCGACTGCCTACGCGGGTTCCATGAGCGCGACGACCTCGGCGCTCACCCTTTCGGGGACTCCCGCCACAGGCACCGGTGGCATCTACCCGCTTGAGCTCTCTGCCGGCAACGGTGTCGGCGGGGACTTGAACGACGCCTTCACATTGACCGTTTTGCAGGCGCCGTCGATCGTGGCGACGAGCGAGGCCACGGTGACGGCGGGGCAGCCCGCGTCGCTGTCGATAGTGGCGAGCGGGTATCCCGCGCCTGCGCTGTCGGTGACCGGTGCACTGCCGTCTGGACTCTCCCTCACTGACAATGGCGACGGGACCGGCGTGTTGTCCGGCACTCTCGGCAAGAAGACCGGCGGCGTCTACCCGGTGACCATTCATGCCGCCAACGGCGTGGCTCCGGCTGCCTCTCACGACATGACGATCACGGTCCTTCAGCCGAGACCTGTGTGGTCGTACCGGCAGTTCACGTGGGACCTTCAGGAGGACTTCGAGCACAACGCCAGCACCACCGGTGAGGCCGTGACCGTAGGTGGTGCGGCGAATACCACGCGTCTGCCAGGCAGTGTCACCGTTCCGGACGTCACGGCGGTGTCTGCGGGCGGGTACCACACGGTCGCCCGAAAGTCGGACGGTACGGTGGTCGCCGTCGGTGGCAACGCCGATGGCCAGTGCAACACCTCGGCCTGGACGGATGTCACGGCGGTGTCGGCGGGCGTGTTGCACACCGTCGCCCTGAGGTCGGACGGCACGGTGGTCGCGACCGGCAGCAACACCCTGGGCCAGTGCAACACCTCGGCATGGACGGACGTCACGGCGGTGTCGGCGGGCAGGTACCACACCGTCGCCCTCAAGACGGACGGCACGGTGGTCGCGACCGGTAGCAACAGCCAAGGCCAGTGCAACACCTCGGCCTGGACTGACGTCATCGCGGTGTCGGCGGGTGCGTACCACACCGTCGCCCTCAAATCGGACGGCACGGTGGTCGCGATCGGCGATGGCCTCAATGGCCAGTGCGACACCTCGGCCTGGACGGACGTCATGGCGGTGTCTGCGGGCCAGTGCCACACCGTCGCCCTCAAGACGAACGGCACGGTGGTCGCGACCGGCAGCAACAGCGATGGCCAGTGCAACACTTCGTCATGGACGGGCGTTGCGGCGGTGTCCGCGGGTCTGTACCATACCGTCGCCCTCAAGACGGACGGTACCGTGCTTGCGGTCGGCGGCAACGCCGATGGCCAATGCAACACCTCGGCCTGGAGGGACGGCACTGCGGTGTCCGCGGGCATGTGGCACACCGTCGCCCTGAGGTCGGATGGCGCGGTGGTCGCGACCGGCGACGACTACTGGGGCCAGTGCAACACCTCCGGCTTGCGGCAGACCGGCACTCTGGGAGGCAGCGGGACTTCGGTCGGGCTTCGCGCGGTCGGGGATTCCGCGGGCTTCTTTGGGTGGAGCCGCCTGGTTTCCGAGTGCGCGACGATCTCGCCCGGGAGCGCGGTCAAGTTCGGCGTGCGACTGTCGGGGGATGGCCTGAGTTGGTCAGAGGCTTTGGGCATGGATGGGCTCCCGATCGACTGGACGACCGGCAGCGGCAACTACTTCGGTCGCGTGTTCGGTGCCTCCGAGCGCAGTGACCTGTCCGCACTTCCGAAGTCTCGCTTCATCGATATCGTCGTACGCATCGAGGCGGGCGCCGGTGTCGAGCTGCAGGGCGTCTCGGTCACCTATGATCGCGACGACACGACCCCGCCGACCGTCACCGACGACGCGCTCGGCGGCTGGCTCACGAGTGACACCACCGTCACCATCACGGCGACCGATGCGATGTCGGGCGTCGTCGGGCTGGATGTCGTGGTCAACGGTCCGGGCGCTCCCGTGGCCGTCGTGGCCACCGATACGGCGACCGTAGCCGTCAGCGCCGAGGGCACCACGACCATCGAGTACTCGGCGATCGACGACGCGGGCAATCGTTGCGCGACCGAGACGGCGACGGTGCGCATCGACAAGACCGCGCCGGGCCTGGGCATCATCGCTTCACCGTCGCAGGTCTCGCTCGTGGCGTCCGACAGCGTGTCGGGGCTCATGAGCGTGTGGTATCGCGTTGACGGGGGAGCCCCCCAGCTCTACACGGGCGCCCCGTTCTCGCCGGGTCCGTCGGGCAAGCACACCGTCACGGCGTGGACCCGCGATGTCGCGGGCAATGTCGCGGCGACAGCGAGCGAGGTCACCGTCGACACCGAGGCGCCGGTCGTCTCCGACAACGCACCGACGACCTGGCGCACAGCAGATAGCACCGTCACGATCACCGCGTATGACGTGCACTCGAGTATCGCCTCCATCGACTGGGTGCTCGCAGGCGCGAGCAGCGGTGCAGGCTCCTCGGCATCGAGTCCCGCTGCGGTCCCCGTGACCGCCGAGGGCACCACCACCATCGAGTACTCGGCGGTCGATACCGCGGGCAACCGTTGTGCGACCGAGACCGCGACGGTCCGCATCGACAAGAGCACACCGGCCTCGACCGCGACGCACACCTCGGGCTGGACGACCGGGCCGGTAAGCGTGACGCTTCAGTCCGGCGACCCCTTCTCGGGAGTCGATTCGATCTGGTATCGCACGGCGCCCGTGGGCGCGTGGATCCGCTATGCGGGAGCGTTCCAGGTCTCGACGACCGGGACCACGACCGTCACCTACTGGGCCGCCGACGTCGCGGGCAACACCGAGGCGCCCAAGACAACAATGGTTCTCGTGGACGATGTCGCCCCGAGTGTGTCCGACGACGCCCCGACCGGCTGGCGCAACGCTGATGTGGACTTCGCGCTCTCGGCGAACGACCCCGATTCGGGTGTCGCGACGCTGTCGTATCGCCGCATCGATCCGGACGGTGGCGTCACGAACGCCGCGCTCGCCGCGTCGACCGCGCCGCTCAGCGTGACGCTCGACGGCACCACAACGGTTGAATACTCGGCCACCGACGCGGTGGGCAATCGCTGCGCCACCGAGACGGTGACCGTTCGGCTCGACAAGACCGCACCCTCCACGACGGCCACCTACACCCCCGGCTCGGCCAGCACTCCGGCGACCGTGACGCTCACGCCGTCCGATGCGCACTCGGGTGTGGCGAGCACCTGGTACCGCCTCGGGTCCGGCAGTGCGACCCTGTACAACGGTCCGTTCCCGCTTTCGACCTCCGGTGAGACGCTCGTCACCTTCTGGTCCGTCGATGCGGTAGGCAATGCCGAGGAGCCGGACACGATGGCGGTCTGGCTCGATTCGGCGCCGCCGGCGGTGAGCGATGACGCTCCCGCGGGTTGGGTGACGACGGATGTGACGGTCACCCTGACGGCCACCGACGTCGATTCGACCGTCGAGTCGCTTCGCTGGGCCGTCTCGGGCGCCACGGTCGGCTCCGGATCGGTCGCGGCGGGGACGGCGACGGTACCCGTGACCGCCGAGGGTGTGACGGTCATCGAGTACTCGGCGATCGATACGGTCGGCAACAGGTGTGCGACCGAGACCGCCACGGTGCGCATCGACAAGAGCGCGCCGGTGTCGGACGCCTCCCATGTGACGGGCTGGTCGAGCACGCCGGTCACGGTGACGCTGGGTGCGACAGACACCCATTCGGGCGTCGCGAGCATCCAGTACCGCACCGCTCCTTCGGGCGGATGGATGCTCTACGAGGGCCCGTTCGAGGTGAGTGCGCCGGGAACCACCACGGTGACCTACCGTGCGGTGGATCTCCTCGGCAACACGGAGACGCCCAAGACCACGAACGTGTACGTGGACGAGTCCGCTCCGATCGCGACCGATGATGCGTCGGACGCGTGGCGGACCACGGATGCGACGGTCACGCTCTCGGCGACCGACACGCTCTCGGGCGTCGCGGGCATCGAGTGGGTCGTGACCGCTCCCGACGGTGCCGCAAGCGCCGGTTCGGTTGCCGAGGCGAACGCGTCGATCCCGGTCGCTGTCGAGGGAACCACGACCATCGAGTACGCCGCGCTCGACGTGGCGGGCAATCGCTGTGCGACGGAGACCGCTACCGTGCGCATCGACAAGACGGCACCGGCGGTGGTCGTCTCTCCCGACTCCGCAGAGATGGTCGATGCGGCGCACTTCACGCTGGTCGCCACCGACGCCCACTCGGGTGTTGCGCGCGTGTACTGGTCGATCGACGGCGGGCCCGAGACGCAGGGCACAGCTGTGAGCTTCGCGCGTACGGACGCTCACACGCTCAGGTACCGCGCGGTCGATGTGGCCGGCAACGAGACCGCGGTGGGCACGCATGCGTTCACGGTCCGCGTCTCGGCGACCAAGAAGACCACCTTCTCCGGCGCCGATCGTTATGAGACGGCCGTCCAGGTCGCCAAGGCCTCTCACCCTGACGGAGCGCAGACCGTGCTCCTTGCGTCGGGGATCAACTGGCCTGACGCGATGGGCGGTGCGGCGCTCGCCGGCGCGACCGACGCACCGATCCTGTTGTCTGCGACGGATGCCCTGCCCGCGGTGACGCGCGCCGAGCTCATCCGCCTCGCGCCTACCAAGGTGCTGATCTTGGGTGGCACGAGCGCCCTGTCCGTCGGCGTCGAGGGCGCTGTCCGCTCAGCGCTCGGTCCCGGCACCTCGGTCGAGCGCCTGTGGGGCGCCGATCGCTACAGCACCGCCGTTGCCATCGCGACCCGTGCGGTCGCCGAGCAGCACGGCGGCTTCGACGGCACGGCCTACGTGGCCACCGGGGCGTCGTTCGCCGACGCGCTCGCCGCCGCACCGCTCTCGACCGCGTTCGGGCGTCCGCTGTACCTGAGCGGCCCGACCGGGCTTTCGTCTGCGACCATCGCAGCGATGAAGAAGGTCGGCGTGACGGACGTGGTCGTTCTGGGCGGCACCGGCGCTGTCCCGGCCGCGGCCGAAGGGCAGCTTGCGGCTGCCGGTATCGCCAACTCCCGCGTGCAGGGGGCGACGCGCTATGCGACGGCACTCGCGGTCGCACGCACGGGCGTGGATGACGGGCTTGTCTGGGACCACCTCGCGCTCTCGAACGGGACCGGGTTCGCCGACGCCCTGTGCGGTGGCGTGATGCAGGGCCACTCGGGCTCGGTATTGCTGCTCACCCCGGCCACCTCGCTCGACCCTGGCGTCAAGTCGGAGCTTGCGGCGCAGGCCGACTTCATCTCCGAGATACGCTACCTGGGCGGATTGGCGGCCCTGTCGCAAGGCGTCCGCGACGATGCGGCGAGCGTATTGCACTAGTCGCGCACAGCGAGCAGTTGCTTTCGAAGGGCCCGGCCGACACGCCGGGCCCTTCGTTCGCGTGCCGACCGCAGGCCATGCCGGGTGTCTGCTAGAGTGCTATCGGCGGCGCCCGGCCGCACCGATCCGCCTGTGAGGTACCCATGAGACTGCTCGCCGATCTGCACACCCACACGATCGCCTCAGGGCATGCCTATTCGACGCTCACCGAGATGGTTCGGGGGGCGGTCGTGGGCGGCCTCGAACTGATCGCCATCACCGACCACGGCCCCGCGGTCCCGCAAGGGTCGCACCCGTGGTACTTCTGGAACTCCAAGGCGCTGCCCGCGGTCATGGACGGGGTGCGCATTCTCAAAGGCTGCGAGGCGAACCTTTCGCCTACCGAGGAGAACGGCCTCGACCTGCCCGATGTCGTCCTCGAGAAGCTCGACTTCGTGGGCGTCGGCTTCCACCCGCTCACCGGCTTTGACGACGGCGACATCGAGCGCAACACCGAGGCCATCGAGCGCGTCCTGGCCAACCCGCTCGTGGACATGGTGACGCATCCCGGCAGCGCCGAGTTCCCGGTGCACTTGGAACGCGTGGTGGCCGCCGCACTGGCGCACGGCGTCATCCTCGAGATCAACGACCACTCCTTCCACGCCTCGTCGAGCCGTGCCGAGCATTCTCACAAGGAGCGCGAGCTCGTGGGGCTTTCCCGCGAGGCGGGCTGCTACGTCGCCATCAACTCCGACGCGCACTATCACCTGCACGTCGGTCGCTTCGACCACGCAATCGCGGTGGCCGAGGAGGCCGGCTTCACCGAGGCCGATATCGTGAACCGCCACGCGAGCAGTGTGCTCGAGTACCTGCTCGCTCGGCGTGCACGTCCTCGGCTGAACATGGGCGGGGAGTGGATCGACCCTACGTGGGAGCCGCCGTCGAGGGGTGAGCGCGCATGATCGCGAGTGCCGCGCGCAAGCTGCGCCCCGACGCCATCCTGCGCAACCGCTGGCTGCGCGACTACACGCTCATCACCGTGGGCATCGTGCTCACGGGTTGGGGCCTCGATGCGTTCCTGATCCCGAACAAGATCGCTGCCGGCGGTGTCTCCGGCCTCGCGACCGTCATCTACTACACCGCCAAGGACGTCGGGCTCACGCTGCCCATCGGTATCCAGATGCTCGTGATGAACGTCGCGCTGCTGCTGCTCGCGCTTCGGGCGCGCGGCTGGCGCTACGCGGCGCGCACGATCTACGGCATCGTCGGGCTCTCGTTGGCGATCGACCTGTTCGCCCCGATCACGCCGCACCTCGCCGAGCATGACTTCCTGCTCGCGGCGCTCTACGGCGGTGCGGTGTGCGGACTCGGACTCGGCCTCGTGTTCAAGGCGGGCGGCAACACCGGCGGCACCGACATCATCGCGCAGCTGCTCTCCAAGCGCGTGCCGCTCGGCGTGGGCCAACTCATGCTCATCACCGACGCGGTGGTCACCATCATCGCGGCCCTCAAGTTCGGCCCCGAGCTCGCGCTCTATGGCGCGGTCGCGATCTTCGTCTCCGGCGCGACCATCGACCTGGTGCTCGAGGGCCTGTCCGTCGAGAAGGCCGCGTTCATCATCTCCGAGGAATCGCAGCGCATCTCCAGTGCGATCATCAACGACCTGGGTCGGGGGTGTACCGCCATCAGCGCGCGCGGCGTGTACTCGGGCGAAGACCGCGAGATGCTGTTCGTGGTCGTGTCGCGGACCGAGATCGATGCGCTCAAGTCGATCATCAACACGCTCGATCCGCGGGCACTGCTCATCATCTCCGATGTGCACGAGGCGATCGGCGAGGGCTTCAAGGAGTCGCGCGGGTAGCGGCGAGACCCCGTCGAGCGTATGACATATATGAGTGACATATGTCATACGCTGGTGCTATGCTCGTGTCACCATGAAGAAGACCATGATGTATCTGCCGGAGGAGCTGCACCGCTACCTCGCCCGCGAGGCGGAGTCGCGCGGCACCTCGATGGCCGAGATCGCCCGTGAGGCGATCGCCGAGTATCGAACCACGCATGCCGAGGAACGTGCCGTGAGTATCTCGGCACTCGTCGGCTGCATCGAAGATGCCCGGCCCGAATCTGACCTCGCCCTGCATGTCGATGACGGCCTGGCCGAGTACTTCGAGCCCGACGGCGAGTGGGAGCGGGAGAACCGCCCGTGAGGGCGCTCGCGGATTCCAGCGTGCTCATCGCCGCCGCTCGTCCGCGTGAGTCACTGCACGCCACTGCGGCCGACGCACTGCAGTCGCATGCACCCGGCGGCATAGGCGTTCCTGCGACTATCCTCGGCGAGACCATGGGCTTTCTTGGTGCGCGCGTGGGAATCGACGCCCAGCGTTCGTTCTGGGATGCGTTCATGCGTTCGGGAATCGAGATCGTCCAGGCCGACGCCGAACTGCTCGAGATCGCCCGCGAGATCGATCTGCGCTATGCGGACACGGGATTCGGGTTCGCGGACTGCACGTTGCTTGCCGCATGTGAGCGACAGCGCTGCGCGCGCATCCTGAGCTTCGACAGCCGACTCGCGAGCTACCGCCCGACCTTCGCTGCGGCGATCGAACTGCTGCCCTAGCGGATCCGCGGCAGCCGTTCGCCTACGAGCATGTCCATCACGACGCGCCATACGTGTGATGAAAACGTCGGAAGATGTTCACAATGTCCGACATATCTATCACAATGACCTCATGAAGCGACTTCCATCAGAGAATGCGATCAGGCACGCCGCGGATGTGTTCAGGCAAGCCGGCGGCACGCTCAGGACGCGCGAGGCCGCGGAGCGAGGTGTGCACTACTCGACGCTGTATGGAATGCGGGATGCGGAGCTTCTCGAGCAGCTTACTCGAGGTGTGTACCGACTCACTGAACTCCAAGGGCCGAGCAAGTACGACGTTGTTGCGGTCGCGGAGCGCGCGCCAGGCGCAGTGCTCTGCCTCGTGAGCGCGCTGGATTTCCATGAGATCGGAACTCAGATTCCCTCCGGAGTGAGCATCGCCATCGGGCCAAAGGATAGGCGGCCCAAGCTCGACTACCCGCCCGTTCGCGTGTATCGAATGTCCGGCGATGCACTCACGGCGGGGATTGAAGAGCACTCCATCGGCGGCACCACGGTGAGGGTGTTCAACCCTGCCAAGACGGTTGCCGACTGCTTCAAGTTCAGGAACAAGATCGGGCTCGATGTCGCTCTCGAGGCACTCCGAGAGACGGTGCGCAGCCGCAAAGCCACACGCGATGCAATCATGGACTACGCTGAGATTGACCGTGTCTCCAAGGTCGTGCGTCCGTACTTTGAGGCGATGGAATGAGTCAGCGGGAACTGAAGAACGTACCCGCGTCCGTTCGTGCGCGCCTACTGAACGAAGCGAAGGCGAGCGGGGACTCATACGACCAGGTGCTCCAGTACTTCGCGATCGAACGGTTCCTCTACCGGCTCGCACAAACGGAGTGGGCAGATCGCCTCATCGTGAAGGGCGCGATCATGCTTCGCGCGTGGGGCACTCCACTTGGCCGACCCACCCGCGACATCGACTTCCTTGGCAACATCGACAACTGACGCATGTGTTCGACGGGCTCGGACGTGAGCTGAGCTCCGACGACGCGCTCACCGGCGGTCTGCCCTCAGAGAGCAGATACGATGCACGCGGTAACGTCGTGGCGCAGTGGGGCGAGGGGCTCGATTCCCACATCGCGGCAAATGCGAGCATCTCGAGCTATGACGCATACGGGCAGCTCTTGAGTTCTACCGCTCCAGGCACGACCACCCCGACGCGCTATACCTACAATGCTGATGGCACGACAGCGAGAGTCGACAACCCCGATGGCACGTATGCGACTTACGTCTACGACGATGCCGGCAATCAAGTCTCGACGACCACGCAGGACGGTACCACCACTACCCGAAACGACCTGGGGGGTCGCACGGTTTCGAGCACGACGGCCGACGGCGTGAGCACCACTTTCACCTTCGACCTGCTTTCGCGCCAGATCTCTGTCACTGGTGCGGGCAACCCCACCGCCTCGACCACGAGCTACAACGTGCTCGGACAGGTGCTGTCCACTGTCGATGCGGACGGGATCGAGTCTTCAAGCACCTGCGATGCCGCCGGTCGCGTCACCGCGAGCACGGTGGCGGGCAAGACGACGCGAACCGCCTTCGACCCAGCGGGCCACGTGCTGTCGACAACCGATCCTGATGGCGCTGCCGTGCGCAGCCGTTTCGATGAGTTCGGACAGACGTGCGAAGAAGTGCATACCACTGCTGCGGGCGACGTGCGCCACACGGATACGACATACGATTCACTTGGCCGCACCGCCGCGACCGACGACGGGCTCACGGGAGTCCACCGGGAGTTCATCTACCCGTCGGCTCCGGGGCAATCAACGACACTGGTGACGCGCTACGGCGGAGTGACGACCACCGCGACCGTCGATGCGAGCGGGGTCGAGATCTCGCGCGTGACCGCACTTGACGGTACTTCCACACTCACGCGCTCGGTGACAGGGACCGATACAGTGAGACGCGAGACCGGTTGGATGGTGGGGGATACCGATTTCGTTCGTACGTTTGCGGATGAAGACGGCAAGCTGCTCTCGACGTCGATCGAGACTTCTACCATCGGATACGAGTACGACGACTCAAGCGGGCGCAAGATTGCCGACACAGGCACACTCCCGCTCGCGAACTCCGTTGCGGCTGCGTACACGTACACCGCGACTGGGCGACTGGCATCCGATACTACGTCGGGGTCTGCGACCTACGTGTTCGATGCAGCGGGCAACATCGCCACCGAGACGGTCGGGGTCCTCACGAGGACCTATCACTATGGAGCAGGCAACAGGCTGGAGAACATCAAGGTCGGCGGGAGCGTCGAGACCACGTTCGCGTTCGACTCGGCTAACGGCTGGAGGACGGCGCAGGGACCTGTTTCCAACCCGACAGAGCGGGTGTTTGGCTACACCGGGACGGGACGTCTCGCGAGCTACGCGACGTCGCAGGGAGTCTCAGCGACGTACGGGTATGATGCCGCCGGGAAGCGAATCTCCTCAGTGGTGATCGAGCCTTCCGCCAACGGCACCACCACCACCGACACCTGCTACGTCTACGAGGGCCTGTCGCTTCTATCGCTTGCGGCGACCCGCACGATCGAAGGGACGAGCGCCGTCGACGTGTGGAAGATCTCATACCTGTATGACGGTCAGGGACGTCCGTACGCTGGTGTGTACCGAAGCGAACAGGATGCTGCCGTTCCATTCGTGATGGTGACGACCGACCGAGGCGATGTGGTCGAGCTACGGAATACGAGCGGGAGTCCCTTCGCCGCCTACGGCTACGACGCGTGGGGGACGCACCGGTCAGAAGCATGCACGTCGGTCGCTGCTGGTTCGATCGATGCCGTGACAGCAGCTAGGATCCTCGAGAGGCAGCCGCTGCGCTACGCGGGCTACTGCTTTGATGGACACTCGGGGCTGCACTACTTGTCAGCAAGGACCTACGATCCGGCCACGAGACAGCTCCTGTCGAAGGACCCTGCGAAGGCGGACGGTGAGGAGAGCGCATATCAGTACTGTGGTGGGGATCCGGTAGGCGCCGTGGATCCGAGCGGGATGTGGGCAAAGGCCGTCACACTGCGTCCCAGAGTCGATGAATGGGAGAAGATGTGGGAGATGATGCAGGTCAATGCGGGGTATGCCAGCGAGAAGCTGATGTACAATCTCCTTCACTACAACATCGCACAGGCGTTCGGGGGCTGGCTCCTGTGGTTCAAGGGCCTGGTACAGACAGGTGGGCCTTGGGACTTCAAGGCCGACGTCGCGAATAAGTATTCGGGACATCGCACAGATCATGTGTTCAAGTTCGGCCGACAGAACATCAGCCTCGATGATTGGGGCAACATACACTATGGCTACGTGCTCTCATCAGTCATGTTCCCCCGCGGAGGGGCAAAGGGCATCGCATCCCTGGTCGGGGTGAATGGTAGTCGGACCTGGGAGCAGGTTCGCCACGAAATAGACAACAACTTCTGGATTGACTATGGGTACGACACATACGCGTACTCGCCCCGAGCTAGGGTCGTATATCGAGCGGCGCGCGGGGGACTGCCCAACATGTACGTGCGTGCGGGCAACGGGAAATCTTACGGATGGTGGCTGTATGCGTGAGAGCTTGGGTGAGGCCCGGCGGATGCAACGGCATTCCGCAGCCGCAGCCTCCAAGCTGGCGCTGGCGGTCTTACTTCTAGCGTTCTGTGCGGGTTGCGCCGGCCTTCAGGATGATCGGGACAAGCAGCAGTTCTTTGACAACCGCGACGAGTACGAAGCAGCCGTTCAGTGGGTAGACGATGAACTGAGTGACCACGGGACATCCGTGCTCAGCTTCGACCACATGCGACTGCCCAAGGAGTTCGCCACGCTATCGGCGGATGGCGAAGTGTTCGTGTCTGAGAATGGCGGCAACGCTGACGCTGTAGGTTTCTACACATTCAGGGGGATTCTTGGCTCTGCGCGGGAGATCTACTACACCGCAGACGACGCAGCAGCGCCTACTGGCACAAGCGTTGAGCGACTCGCAGAGCATTGGTATCTCCTGGTTAGCGAATGAGAATCTACTGCGATCGCGGTGAGTCCCTTCGCTACCCCCGCTCGTACCGCGCCGCCATCTCCCCGAGCGGCACGGGCACGATGCGGCTGCCCATGCCCGCAGCCCCGAAGGCCTCGTAGCGCTCGGCGCACAGGTCCTTGGCCGCGTTGCGGGCGGCCTTGAGAAACGCGCGCGGGTCGAACTGGCTCGGGTCCTCATGCATCGCACGGCGCATGGCTCCGGTCATCGCGAGCCGGATGTCGGTGTCGATGTTCACTTTGCGCACACCGTGCTTGATGCCCTCGACGATCTCCTCGACCGGTACGCCGTAGGTCTCACGCATCTGCCCGCCGTACTCGCGGATGATCTCGAGCCACTCTTGGGGCACGCTCGATGAGCCGTGCATCACGAGATGCGTCTCGGGGATGCGGGCGTGAATCTCCTTCACGCGGTCGATCGCGAGGATGTCGCCGGTGGGCTTGCGCGTGAACTTGTACGCGCCGTGGCTCGTGCCGATCGCGATCGCGAGCGCGTCGCAGCCGGTGGCTGCCACGAACTGCGCCGCCTGCTCGGGGTCGGTGAGCAGCATCTCGCGCGAGAGCTCGCCCTCGGCGCCCACACCGTCTTCCTTGCCGGCCTCGCCGGTCTCCAGTGAGCCGAGGACTCCGAGCTCACCTTCGACCGTCACGCCCACGGCGTGCGCCATCTCCACGACCTTGCGGGTGACTTCGACGTTGTACTCGAAGGAAGCTGGCGTCTTGGCGTCGGTGAGCAGCGAACCGTCCATCATCACGCTCTGGAACCCCGAGCGGATCGCGCGCTGGCAGATCGCGGGGCTCGCCCCGTGGTCGAGGTGCATCGCGACCGGGACCTTGGGCCAGGTCTCGACAGCGGCCTCCAGCAGCTTGCGCAGGAACGGCTCGCCCGCGTACGTGCGCGCGCCGGCCGAGCTCTGGAGTATGACGGGGCTGTCCGTCTCCTCGGCGGCCTGCATGATCGCCTGTATCTGCTCCATGTCGTTGACGTTGAATGCGGGAAGGCCGTAGCCGTTCTCGGCCGCGTGGTCGAGCAGTTGCCGTACGGAGACGAGCGCCATGTCTGTGTCCTCTCAGCCGCGTGCGAGTGCCTTCTTGCGCCGTTCGTTCATGCGCAGGATGAACGGGGTGAAGATGAGTTGCATCGCGAGGTCCATCTTGCCGCCGGGCGCCACGATGGTGTTGGCGCGCGACATGAACGAATCGTGCAACATCGAGAGCAGGTAGGGAAAGTCGATTCCCTTGGGATCGGCGAACCGGATCACGAGCATGCTTTCGTCGGGCGCCGGGATCGAGCGCGAGGTGAACGGGTTGGAGGTGTCCACGATGGGCACGCGCTGGAAGTTCACGTGCGTCTTGGTGAACTGCGGGCAGATGTAGTGCACGTAGTCGGGCATCCGCCGCAGGATCACGTCGGTGACCGCCTCGGTCGAGTAGCCCCGGTAGCGGCAGTCGCGGTTGATCTTCTGGATCCACTCGAGGTTGATGACCGGCACCACGCCGATCAGCAGGTCCGGGTACTGCGCGACGTTCACGCTGTCGGTGACGACCGCGCCGTGCAGTCCCTCGTAGAACAGCAGGTCCGAGCCGGGCGGCAGGGGAGTCCAGGGCGTGAAGGTCCCCGGCTCCTGCGCAAAGGGCTCCGCCTCCTCGGCGTCGTGGAGGTACTTGCGCGCCGAGCCGGAGCCGGACTCGCTGTAGGTCTTGAACAGCGCCTCGAGGTCCTCGAAGCGGTTCGCCTCCGGGCCGAAGTGGCTCAGGTGGCCTCCCTGCTTCTGGTCCTCGGCCAGTAGGGCCTTCATCTCGGCGCGGTCGTAGCGGTGGAAGCTGTCGCCCTCGACGATGGCCGGGGTGATGTCCTCGCGCCGGAAGATCTGCTCGAAGGTCCGCTGGACGGTCGTGGTGCCGGCGCCTGACGAGCCGGTGATCGCGATGATGGGATGCTTCTCGGACATCGTGGGCGTCCTTTCGAACGGGCGCGTACGCCGCGGTCAGGTCGTCTAGCGGAACAGTCCTCGGCTGTTGAAGAGCGACTCGCTGAACTCGGACGTGTCCTCGTCGGCGGGCTCGGCGTGGTAGCGCTCGATGAGCTCGACTTCTTCGGCGGAGCCGAACACGAACCCGATGCGCTGGTGCAACGAGTCCGGCGCCACTTCGAGCACGGGGCCCTCGCCGGTGCTCGCGCGGCCCCCGGCTTGCTCAATGATCATGCCGATCGGGTTGCACTCGTAGAGCAGGCGCAGGCGGCCGGCACGCGTGGGGTCTTTCGTGTCGCGCGGGTAGAGGAACACGCCGCCGCGCATCAGGATGCGGTGGGTCTCGGCCACGAGGGAGGCGATCCAGCGCGTGTTGAAGTCCTTGCCGCGCGGACCGGTCTTGCCCGCGAGGCACTCGTCGACGTAGCGCTTGATCGGCGGCTCCCAGAAACGGCTGTTGGAGGCGTTGATCGCGAACTCATGGGTGGAGTCGGGCACGCGCAGCTCGGGGTGCGTGAGAAAGAACTCGCCGGTCTCGGGGTCGAGTGTGAACCCGACGGTGCCCTGGCCCACCGAGAGCACGAGCATCGTCGCGGGCCCGTAGATCGCGTAGCCGGCGGCGACCTGGGTCACGCCGGGCTGCAGGAAGTCCTCGAGCGCGGGGTCCTGCCCGGCGTGCGGCGCGCACAGGATCGAGAAGATCGAGCCGACGGCGACGTTGACGTCGATGTTGCTCGAGCCGTCGAGCGGGTCGAACAACAGCAGGTACTTGCCGCGCGGCATGCCATCGGGAAGCGTGTAGGGCGCTTCCATCTCCTCGGAAGCCATGCCCGCGACCACGCCCGCCCACTCGGTGGTGCGGATGAACAGCTCGTTGGCGAGCACGTCGAGCATCTTCTGGTCCTCGCCCTGCACGTTCTCGCCCTGTGACCCGCCCAGGAGCTGGTGCAGCGATCCGTGGGCGACCTTGCTCGCGATGCTCTTGCACACGAGCGCGACCTGGAGGACGAGCTCGTTGAAGTCACCGGTCGCCTCGGGACGGTGGCGACGGCGCTCGATGAGGTACTGGGTCAGGGTCGCGCGGTTGGTGAGCAGCATCGCTTACGCCTCCTCGGGGTTTCCGTCGGGCTCGTCGAACAGCCGGCTACCGCGTACCTCGGGCTCGCGGATGATCGCGAGGTCGTCGGCGGTCATGGGTGCGTCGCGCTCGTCGAACAGCCGCAGTGCCTGACGGAGCCGGATGCGGTCGAGCGCGTTGCGCACCGAACGCGCATTGGCAAAGTGCGGCCGGTCGCGTCGGATCGCCAGGTACTCGGCGAACGCCGCCTGCGCGCCCTCGTCGAAGCGGTAGTTCCAGGTCTGAAGCATGCGGGTCGCGATCTCGAGCAGCTCGGCGTCGGTGTAGTCGGGGAACTCGACATGGTGTGCGATGCGCGAGGACATCCCGGGATTGCTCTCGAAGAACTTCTCCATGCGGTCCTGGTAGCCGGCCAGTATCACGACGATGTCGTCGCGCTGGTTCTCCATGACCTGCAGCAGGATCTCGATTGCTTCCTGTCCGTAGTCCTTCTCGTTTTCGGGCCGGTACAGGAAGTACGCCTCGTCTATGAACAGCACGCCGCCCATGGCCCGCTTGAGCACCTCTTTGGTCTTGGGTGCCGTGTGCCCGATGTACTGGCCCACGAGGTCGTCGCGGGTCACGGCCACCACATGGCCTTTGCGCACATATCCCAGGCGGTGGAGCATCTCGGCCATCCGCATGGCGACCGTCGTCTTGCCGGTGCCCGGGTTGCCGGTGAAGCTCATGTGCAGCGACGGCGGCTCGGCGGCGAGCCCGACGCGCTGACGGACGCGCTCCACGAGCAGCAACGAGGCGATCTCGCGCACGCGGCGTTTCACCGGCACGAGGCCCACGAGGTCGCGGTCGAGCGCGTCGAGCACCTCGCCGATGCCGGCTGCCTCGTATTCGGCCGCCAGATCGATGCGCTCGTCGGCGTCGGCCGCGACGTCGGTCGCGGCGTCCGCGCGCTGCTCGCTGTCGCGTGTGTCGCTCACGGCAAGCCTACTTCCCGGCCGGATAGCGCATCCCGGACGGGGCGCGGGTCACGGCGTAGGACTCGGTGGTGTAGTGCTGCATGCGGCCGGTGCCCTCGGAACGGGAGAGGCGGAAGCCCGGCTCCTCGGCAGGTCGGTTCACGATGAACGAGAGCGCGACGGACTCGACCCCGTGGGTCGCGTCGAACGCGGTGACGCGCACATAGTGGTTCGGGAAGGCCTCGCGGCACGCGCGGACCTCGACCATGATGCCGGCGGCATCCTTGAGGTCGAACATCGGCAGCCCCCACATCTCCCAGTACACGTTGCGGGGATGCGGGTCGTCGGTGTACTCGACCGAGACCGCCCACTCGTTGCGCAGGCAGTACTCGATCTGTGCCGTGATCTCCTCGTCGGTCAGATCGGGGAGGAACGAGAACGCGCCTTGTGTGATGCGCATGATGGCTCCCTTCATCTACGACGCGGTCGGCGTCGGGACGGCGTCGACGGTATCGGTGCTCGTGTACTCGAAGGTGACGTTGCCCCAGGTGTCGAGGGCGGCGCGCAGGGGCTTGCAGCCCTTGGCGGCCTCGGCCAGGATCTGCGGGCCCTCGGCCAGGATCTCGCGCCCCTCGTTGCGGGCCTTGACCATGGCCTCGAGCGCGACGCGGTTCGCGGTCGCGCCCGCGGCCACGCCCATGGGGTGGCCGATGGTGCCGCCGCCGAACTGCAGCACGACGTCGTCGCCGAACAGGTCGAGCAGCTGGTGCATCTGGCCGGCGTGGATGCCGCCCGAGGCGACCGGCATGACCTTGCGCAATCCCGCCCAGTCCTGCTCGAAGAACAGGCCGCGCTCGGGGTTCAGCTCGTTGTGCGGCTCGCGCAGGATGTCGTAGAAGCCGAGCACCGAGGCAGGGTCGCCTTCGAGCTTGCCCACGACGGTGCCCGCGTGCAGGTGGTCGCAACCGGCCAGACGCAGCCACTTGCAGATCACGCGGAACGAGACGCCGTGGTTCTTCTGGCGCGTGAAGGTCGAGTGTCCCGCGCGGTGCATGTGCAGGAGCATGTCGTTGCGCCGCGCCCACTTGGACATCGACTGGATGGCCGTGTACCCGATCACGAGGTCGACCATGATGATGTTGGAGCCGAGGTCGCGAGCGAACTCGGCGCGCTCGTACATGTCCTCCATGGTCGCCGCGGTCACGTTGAGGTAGTGGCCCTTGACCTCGCCGCTGGCCGCCTGCGCCTTGTTGACGGCCTCCATGCAGTACAGGAACCGGTCGCGCCAGGTCATGAAGGACTGCGAGTTGATGTTCTCGTCGTCCTTGGTGAAATCCAGGCCTCCGCGCAGCGCCTCGTAGACGACCCGGCCGTAGTTCTTGCCGGAAAGCCCGAGCTTGGGCTTGATGGTCGCGCCCAGGAGCGGACGGCCGAACTTGTCCATCCGCTCGCGCTCCACGATGATGCCCGCCGGCGGACCGTCGAAGGTGGTCACGAGCGCCGAAGGGATGCGCATGTCTTCGAGCCGAAGCGCCTTGAGGGGCTTGAAGCCGAACACGTTGCCGATGATCGACGCGGTCATGTTCGCGATGGACCCGGGCTCGAACAGCTCGAGGTCGTAGGCGATGTAGGCAAAGAACTGCTCGGGGTTGCCCGGCACGGGTTCCACCTTGTAGGCCTTCGCACGATAGAGCTCGCTCGACGTGAGCCGGTCGGTCCACACGACCGTCCAGGTCGCTGTGGACGATTCGCCGGCGACCGCGGCGGCGGCTTCGATCGCGTCGACTCCCTCCTGAGGGGTGACGCGGAACACGGCGAGTATGTCCGTGTCCTTTGGTTCGTAGTCCGCGTCCCAGTAGCCCATCTGGGCGTACTTCATGACGCCGGCACTGAACCGGTCGCGAGGATCCCGGGTGCTCTCTTCCATTTCGAACCTCCTCGGTAAGGTTCGCTTCACGCTATTCCGCCCTGGCGCGGAGCGGAACGCGCGTGCCGCAAGCGGGCGGGCGCATCCTGCCACAGGTGCGACGGCGGCGGTAAGCGGCGTGTCGCCGCAGGTCGTGCCGGTCGCGCGCCGTTTGACCGCCGCGCACCGGCCGCTTGCCGAGGAACGCGGCCTGTGGACTCCGTCGAGATTCGGGGCCACAGCTTCGCCGCGTATGGTTATGATGCACGTGGCACAGAGCTCGGCGGGACGCGTCGAGGGCTCATGCCGTCACCCATCCGACGCCGATCGAACCGGAGCGCAGCATGGAACCACGTTCGGATATCCCCACCATCGAGCGTACGGCGCAGCGGATGCGCGCTGACATCGTGGAGATGATCGGCCTGGCCGGTTCGGGCCACCCCGGCGGCTCGCTCTCGGCCGCGGACATCGTCGCTACACTCTACTTCGGTGTGATGAACCACGACCCGGCCGATCCCAAGATGCCCGGACGCGACCGTTTCGTGCTCTCCAAGGGCCACGCCGCGCCGGTGCTGTATGCGGCGCTCGCCGAGGCGGGCTACTTCGGCCGCGAGCACCTGTCGACCCTGCGCAAGCTCGGTTCGATGCTCCAGGGCCACCCGGACTGCAAGAAGACCCCAGGCGTCGAGGTCTCGACCGGCTCGCTCGGCCAGGGACTCTCGATCGCCAACGGCATCGCTCTGGGGCTTCGTGCCGACGGCAACGTGACCTCCCGGGTCTTCTGTCTCCTCGGCGATGGAGAGCTCCAGGAGGGTCAGGTCTGGGAAGCCGCGATGTTCGCGGCCCACAACAAACTCGACCGCGTGGTCGCGATCGTGGACAACAACAACCTGCAGATCGACGGCTCGTGCGCCGATGTCATGGACCTCGGCGAGGTCGGCGAGAAGTTCCGCGCGTTCGGCTGGAACGTCATCGGCGCCGACGGACATGACGTCGAGCAGCTGTTGGCAGCGTTTGCCCAGGCGGACACCGCCGAGGGTGCGCCGACGGTCATCGTCGCGAGCACCGTCAAGGGCAAGGGCGTCTCGTTCATGGAGGACAAAGCGGAGTGGCACGGCGCGGCGCCTTCGGCCGAGCAGTGCGAGATCGCCGCGGGTGAACTGGCCTGTACCATCGAGGAAGGGAACTAGTCGATGAGCAAGCGTGCAACCCGCGAGGCGTTCGGCGAGACGCTCATCGAACTCGCCGCTGACGGCGTCGATGTCGTCGCGGTCGAGGCCGACCTCTCCAAGTCCACGACCACCGCATCGTTCGCCAAGGCCTACCCCGACCGTTTCGTGAACGTGGGTATCGCCGAGCAGAACATGATCGACACCGCGGCCGGGCTCGCTGTCGCGGGCAAGGTCGCCTTCACCGGCAGCTTCGCCGTGTTCGCCACCGGTCGCGCGTACGACCAGGTGCGCAACACCGTGTGCTACTCCGACCTCGACGTGAAGCTCGCGCCGACGCACTCGGGTATCACCGTAGGCCCCGACGGCGGTAGCCACCAGATGATCGAGGACCTCGCGTTGATGCGCGTGCTCCCCGGGATGCGGGTGCTCGTGCCCGCGGACTTCAACGCCGCCAAGGCCGCACTGCGCCTGGCCGCAAAGACCCCGGGGCCGTTCTACGTGCGGCTCGGCCGCGCCGCTGTCCCGCAGGTGCACCCCGATGACTTCGAGTTCGAGCTCGGCCGTGCCTACGTGCTGCGTGAGGGCTCCGACGTGACGCTCGCTGCGTGCGGCGTGATGGTCGCCGAGGCGCTCGCCGCCGCGGACCTGCTCGCACAGGAGGGCGTCTCCGCCGAGGTCATCGATGTGGCGAGCATCAAGCCGCTCGACGAGGCCACGCTTGTCGCGAGCGCCCGCAAGACCGGCGCCGTCGTGACGTGCGAGGAGCACTCGGTGATCGCCGGCATGGGTTCCGCCGTAGCCGAACTGCTCTCGCAGAAGGCCCCGACGCCCATGGCGCTCGTGGGTGTGCGCGATGTCTTCGGCACGAGCGGCGACCCGGCCGAGCTCATGGCGCACTTCGGTCTGACGGCCGCCGATATCGCCGCTGCCGCCAAGGGGCTCCTCGGCAAGTAGGGGTGGACACGCCCGGCGCGGGCAGGTCCCTGCGCGCCCGGGCGCTGAGTACGGGCCTGTGGAGAATCGGTGCAGGCTCTTTCCGGATGCCCCGTTGTCGGCTCGTATTTGCTACCATTGTCGGGGCCGAATCAGCGGCCCTTGAAAGCTCATGACAGGAAGAGACACGCCACATGATCAGCATGCGCGGCGTTGAGAAGTTCTACGTGCCCGAGAAGCCCGCCCTGACCGATGTCGATGTCGAGATCGCGCAGGGCGAGTTCGTGTTCCTGGTGGGACACTCGGGCTCCGGCAAGTCCACGTTCATCAAGCTGCTGCTCAGGGAGATCCTCCCGACGCGCGGCCAGATCGTGGTCGCAGGGCAGGACCTCGTCAAGCTCAAGAACTGGAAGGTGCCGTTCCTGCGCAGGAACATCGGGTGCGTCTTCCAGGACTTCAAGCTGCTGCCGAACAAGACCACCTATGAGAACGTCGCGTTCGCGCTCGAGGTCATCGGCCGTTCGCGCCACGTGATCCGCACGCAGGTGCCCGAGGTGCTCCGCCTCGTGGGCCTCGAGGACAAGATCGAGTCCTACCCCGACGAGCTCTCCGGCGGCGAGCAGCAGCGCGTGTCCATCGCGCGCGCGTTCGTGAACCGCCCGCCGCTCCTTCTGGCCGACGAGCCGACCGGAAACCTGGACCCGGCCACGTCGCTCGGGATCATGAGTCTGCTCAACCGCATCAACAAGACGGGCACCACGGTGCTTGTGGCCACTCACGACCGTGAGATGGTCGACTCCATGCGCAAGCGAGTCATCGCGCTGGAGGGCGGCCGCATCATCCGCGACCAGAACCGGGGTGTCTACGGCTATGGCGATTAACTTCGGCTACTTCGCACGCGAGTCCGTGCAGAACTTCCGCCGCAACTGGGTCATGAGCCTCGGTGCGGTCATCACGATCTACCTCTCGCTTCTGCTCGTGGGCGTCTCGATCGCGGTGGGCGTCATCGCCACCGAGATCGTGCAGTCCGTCGAGGACAAGGTCACCGTCCAGATCTTCCTGGCTGACGGCGCCAAGACCGAGGACGTCCAGGCGCTCCAGGCCTGGGTCAAGTCCGACGCGCTGGTCGCGACCGTCGAGTACACCTCGAAGGACGACGCGCTCGAGAAGTTCAAGAAGGACATGGCCTCGAGCCCCGAGATCATCGACCAGATCGAGACCAACCCGTTGCCCGCTTCGCTCGACGTGACCCTCAAAGACCCCCGCGAGGTCGAGACGCTCGTGGACAAGATCATGGGCAACGAGCTGTTCCTGAAGGTCGCCGACCGGCCCGACAGCCCGTCGGACTCGCTCAAGTACGGTCAGCAGGTCGTCGACAAGCTCTTCGCCTTCACGCGCATCATCCGCATCGTGCTCATCGTCTTCATCGCGATGCTCGCGGTCGTGAGCCTCATCTTCATCAACAACACGATCCGTCTCGCGATCTATGCCAGGCGCAAGGAGATCGGCATCATGCGTCTGGTCGGCGCCAGCAACTGGTTCATCCGCACCCCGTTCCTCATGGAGGGTGTCATCCAGTCGCTCATCGGCGCACTTCTTGCAATCCTCTCGGTGGTCGCCATACAGGCGGCTGTGCTTCCCAAGCTGCGGGAGGCGGTCCCGTTCCTGCCGGTCGATCTGGCGGGCGGCACGATGTTCCAGCTTGCGCTGATCCTCGTGTTCGCCGGCATGCTCATCGGCCTGCTCGGATCGGGTCTCGCACTTCGCCGCTATCTCAAAGTCTGACGCCCCAGCCGGCGTCGGGATCGGACAGGATCACATGAACCGCTTCATGACCGTGTTTCTCGCGAGCGCGATAGCTCTGCTGTTGCTCGGCGCGACGTTCGTGGGAGGGTTCGCCGTCGGCCGGCTGGCCGACGTCCCTCTGCCGAGCGTGACCACGAGCGATTCCTCGGTGGGCGAGAAGGTCGACCAGGTGCGTCGTCTGCTCGACTCGGAGGCGCTTGAGCCGGCGGGGGACACCTCGGCGACGGCAGGCGCGATCAACGGCCTGCTGGGATCCAATGGCGACAAGTACGCGGTCTACTTCGACCCGGAGCAGTACAAGCTGTTCAGCGAGCAGAACGACGGTGAGTTCTTTGGCATCGGTGTGACGATCTCGGAGAAGGACGGCAAGGTCTACATCGTCTCGGTCATCGAGGGCACACCGGCCGAGAAGGCGGGCCTGAAGGCCGACGACGTCGTGGTACAGGTCGACGGCAAGAAGCCGAGCACCTGGACGAGCGACGCGGTGGTCAAGTCCGTCCGCGGCCCGGAGGGCACCAAGGTCAAGCTCGTGGTCTCGCGCCCCTCGGAGGCCGACAAGCTCTACACCTTTGAGATCGAGCGCGCACGCATCGACATCCCCAACGTCCACAAGCAGCTCATGGGCGCTGACAAGAACGTCGGGTACATCGCGCTCGGCAGCTTCAACGCCAAGAGCCAGGAGGACGTCCAGGCCGCGATCCTCGACCTGCAGAAGCAGGGCGCCAGGACCTTCGTCCTCGATGTGCGCAACGATCCGGGCGGACTGCTCCAGGAGGCCGTGGACGTCGCGTCGCTGTTCATCGAGGACGGCGTGATCGTACGGGTCGACGAGCGCGACAAGCCGGAGAAGGAGATGCGCGCCAACCGCCTTGTGGCCACCACCGACGTGCCGCTCGTGCTGCTCGTCAACGAGAACTCGGCGTCGGCGAGCGAGGTCTTGGGCGGAGCGCTGCAGGACTACGATCGCGCGACTCTCGTGGGCACCAAGACCTTCGGCAAGGGCAGCGTGCAGACCATCGAGGAGCTCACGTTCGGCGGAGCGGTGAAGTTCACCACGGCGCACTATCTGACGCCCAAGAGTCGCGTGATCAACGGGGTGGGACTGACGCCCGATGTCATCGTCGAGATGAAGCTCGAGCTGATCGCCGACCCCAAGACCGACACGCAGCTGCAGCGCGCGATCGCCGAGGCGGAGAAGAAGCTCTAGCTCACCGTACCGCGTGAGCGGGCGCCGCTAGTCGAGTTCGTCGTCCTCGTCGTCGCCGAGCACGAACGACGCGTCGAACGCCGCGTCCTCGAGCAGCCTGAGCTGCCCCCGCGGGACCTCCACCACGTCGCGCTCCGCGTCGGCCGTGAGCGTGAGCAGCGTGCCGTCTCCGTGGAGGGTGACCACGCAGCGGTTCGCCTCGGTGGTCGCGAAGTCGAGGTAGGTGAAACTCGCGGCGTTGAGGAACAGGCACCCGTTGAGCACCAGCGTCGCGGAATCGGTGTCGTACATGAGTTTCACAAGCGTCGCGGAGCCCTCGGAGATCGTGTCGCCGTCGAGCTCGTAGCGGTACTCGACCGCCTCGAGGGTCTCGAGGGCGCGGATCATGTCGCGAGGGTTCGTGAGAGTCCCGCTGCCGATGAAGCAGGGGGCGAGGTTGTTCCGGTCCAATGCACACTCCGTTTTCGATCGAGGCGGCGTCGCCTCGTGTCTCATTCTAGCATCCTGTTCTGACGCGGGGGTTTCGGTTGCGTTACCCTCGAACCAAGCATTCCGCGGCCGCCGAGTCCTCCGTGGCGCCGATGCCTGTCGATGAACCCCGGGAGGTTCGCGTGCCCCGTCCCAAGCGTATGGCCAAGGCCGGTCGAAGCGGGCTGATCGTCGGTCGCATCAGCATGAACCGCAAAGGATACGGCTTCGTCTCCGCCGCCGAAGGCGACATCTACGTCGGCGCGCGCGAGACCAATGGCGCGATGCACGGCGACACCGTGGGAGTGAAGCTCGGCTCCAAGACGGGCAAGCAGGGTCGCAGCGGCACGGTGGTCAAGGTGCTCGAGCGCGCCAACACGACGCTCGTGGGCCGCTTCGAGCGCAGCGGGCGTCTCGGCGTGGTCGTGCCGAGCGACGCGCGGATCCGTCACGACGTCTTCGTGCCCCATGGCTCGACCGCCGAGGCCCGTACCGGCGACATCGTGGTCGTCAGGCTCACGGCGTATCCGTCGCGCCACAACGCCGCGCAGGGCGTGGTGGAGGAGGTCTTGGGCCGCGAGGGCGATCCCGGCATCGAGATCGAGATCGTCATCCGTGAGCACGGCCTTCGGACCGAGTTCCCGCCGGAGGTGACCGAGGCGGCCGAGGCGATCAGGCTCGACGCGGCCGAGGCGCTCCTCGATCCGGCGCGCGAGGACATCCGCGACTGGTTCACCATCACCATCGATCCCGTCGACGCGCGCGATTTCGACGACGCGATCACCTGCGAGCGCACCGAGGACGGCGGCTACCGTCTCGGCGTGCACATCGCCGACGTCAGCCACTACGTCCCGTGGGACGGCGTGATCGACGCCGAGGCGCGGCTGCGCGCCACGAGCGTCTACCTCGTCGATCGTGTCCTGCCGATGCTCCCCGAGCACCTCTCGAACAACATCTGCTCGCTCAATCCGGGCGAGGACCGGCTCTCCTTCAGCGTCGTGATGGACCTCGACCACGATGCGGTCGTGCGTTCGTATCGCCTGTTCCGCTCGGTGATGCGCTCGGATCGGCGCTTCGACTACGGGCAGGTCCAGAGATTCCTCGACGCCGAGGAGCCCTTCCCGGACGATCGGTCCGAGCGTACGTTGCGCGAGTTCGCGCGCGTGGCCGGGCTCATCGGCAAGCGGCGCGTCGCGCGCGGCGGGCTCGACTTCGAGAGCGTGGAAGCCAAGCTCAGGCTCGACGAGAACGGCAAGCCTCTCGAGGTGCTGGTTCGCGAGCGGACCCAGGCCACCAACATGATCGAAGAGGCGATGATACTCGCCAACGAGATCGTCGCCGGGCACATGACCGCTGCCGAGGCGCCCATGGTCTACCGCATCCATGAGGACCCGGACGCTGACGCTCTCAGCCAGGTGGCGGTGATCCTCAAGGAGTTCGATTACCCGATCAAAGACGTCCACGGCGCCAGTCCGCAGACCTTCCAGAAGATCATCGCGTTCGCGCACAACCGGCCGGAGCGGCTGCTCATCAACTCGCTCATGCTGCGCGCGCTCCAGCGGGCGCGCTACACGGACTACCTCGCCCCGCACTTCGGGCTCGCGAGTGAGGCGTACTGCCATTTCACGAGTCCCATCCGCCGCTATCCCGACCTCATCGTGCACCGGCTCCTCGCCGCGCAGTTGACCGGTACGCTGGAGGCCGCGCCGGTCGCCGCGATGGTCGCCGAGCTCGAATGGCTTGCGGACCACTGCTCGGTGATGGAGCGTGAGGCCGAGTCCGCCGAGGACGAGACGGTGCGCATCAAGCTCGCGGAGCTCATGTCCGAGCATCTCGACGAGGTCTTCGAGGGGATCATCACCGGCGCACACTCCTACGGACTGTTCATCCAGCTCGACAACACGGCCGAAGGGCTCGTGCACGTGCGGTCGATGACCGACGACTTCTACGAGTACGACGCCGAGCGCTTCATGCTGGTCGGCGAGGAGCGGGGCCGCTCCTACCGGCTCGGGAGTCGAGTGCGCGTGCGCGTCGTCAACGTGAGCATCCCCGAGGGCCGTATCGACTTCGAGCTCGCCTGACGCGCCGCGACCGGCGGCCGGCTTCGCGCGCGGCTCACGGACCGCGGCCGGGTCGGCGCGCGGCTCGTGGTATCCTCGAACGCGTCCCCCGCACGACGCCTGAAGGAGGCGCTTTTCCGACCGTGGATATCGGCGGCACCGAACGACTCGGCGAGTACCTCGACGCGACCCGCAAGGGCTCCGAGGTCTTCTGGGTCCGCCTCAAGAAGTGGTTCCTCGTCGCTGCGGGCGTGGGGGTCATCGTCGGTGGCTTCGTCACGGTTCTCGATCAGTCGGTCCTCGCGATCTGGACGTGGATCCTGCCCCGCATCGACCCGGTCACCATCGTGCTGTTCCCGACCGTGGGCCTCATCCTCTCGGGCCTGATACTCCAGTACCTCACCGTGAATCCCGAGATCCACGGTACCGAGGAGGTCATCGAGGCATTCCACGAGCGAGGCGGGGTGTTCCGCTACCGCTCGTTCCCCGGCAAGATCCTCGCCTCCATCGCGACCGTCGGCTTCGGCGGCAGCGCAGGACTCGAGGGCCCGAGCATCTACGCGGGCGCGGCGCTCGGCTCGTTCGCGCTGCGCAAGATGCGCAGGTTCGGATTCACCGACGAGGACGTGCGTACCCTCATGATCGCGGGCGCTGCCGCAGGGGTGAGCGCGATCTTCAAGGCGCCGCTCACCGGCATCGTGTTCGCCCTCGAGGTCCCGTATCGCGACGACCTGACGCGCGAGGCGCTCATCCCCTCGCTCATCGCAGCGGTCTCGTCGTATCTGGTGCTCGTGCAGTTCCTCGGCGTCGATCCGCTCTTCGATGTCGGTGAGATCAACGCGCTCAGCTCGCGCGACATGCTTTACGCATTGCTGATCGGGCTGCTGGTGGGCGTGATAGCCCGCATATTCGTGGCGTCGTTCCACGGTATCGGCTCCTTCGCGCGCGCACTGCCCGTGCCGCTGTGGGTGCGCACCGGTATCGGCGGGCTCACAGCGGGGCTTCTGGGCCTGATCGGCTACAAGCTGTTCGGCGAGGCGGCGGTGCTCGGCACCGGCTACTCGACGGTCCAGGAACTCGTTGTCGGCTCGTACACACCGCTGCAGGCCGCCGAGCTGCTCGTGCTCAAGGCCGGCGCCGTTGTGGCGACGCTTGCGTCAGGCGCGGCCGGCGGCATCTTCGTGCCGATGATCGTGCTCGGCGCGGCGGCGGGCACGCTGGTCAAGGGCGTGCTGCCCGGCGCTGTCGGCCCGATGTTCCCGATCGTGGGCATGGCTGCGTTCCTCGCAGCCGGCTACAACACGCCCATCGCCGCGGCGGTGTTCATCGCGGAGACCACCGGTGGTGCGGGCTACATCATCCCCGGTCTGGTCGCCGCGGCCGTCGCGTTCGCGGTCGCCGGCAAGACCTCGGTCTCGGACAAGCAGCGGTGGCGGCGCGAGACGCGACTCGACCGCATGATGAGTGCGCGCGTGGCGTCGATCATGACACCCGAGGTCATAACCCTCGATTCCGAGGAATCGGTGCTCGAATTCGTGACCGAGCGCATGGTTCACCTGAGGCACAAGAGCATGCCGGTGGTCGACGGCGAGGGCGCGCTCGTGGGCATGGTGAGTCTCGCCGACATCGACCCCGTGCCGCAGGAGGAATGGGCGCACCTGCGCATCGCCGACGTGATGAGCCGGAACCTCGTCACGGTGAGCCGCTCGACGCTCGTGGGTGAGCTCGTCGCTCGCATGACCGACCGCGACGTCGACAGGGTGCCGGTCGTGGATGCCGAGGACCGCACGCGTCTGGTGGGCATCGTCTCGATCACCGACGTGATGGCGATGGACGACGTCCACGCGGAGTGGCAGCGGCGCCGGGCGCACTGATCGTCGCCCGCGTCACGCACGGCCCGCTACATGGCCTCTTTGCTCGTCTCCTCGATCGCCTTGTCGATCTGGCGGCGCAGCACGTCGGGCAGGCCCGGGATGTCGATGTTGACGAACCCGCGTGTGATCATGCCGACGGCCTCGTCCTTGGTCATCCCGCGCGTCTGCAGGTAGTAGATCTCCTCGGCGGCGATAGGGGAGATCGCGGCCTCGTGAGAAAGCTCGGCGCCCGGCGCGCCTTCGCTGGCGAGGTCCGGGATCGCCCACTGTGTCGACTCGGGCGACTCGAGGATCCCGCGGCAGTCCAGATGCGCCTTGCACTCGTTGTTCCTGCCGATGAGCCGGCCACGCGAGTAGACGGTGCTGCGGTCCTTGGAGACGGTGCGGGCGACAGCCTCGCTCGCCGTTCCGGCGCCGATGAGCTGCGTCTCGCTGCCGAGGTCGATGTAGCTGTCCTTCAGGCCGTAGACGATCGAGTTGAACACCGCGCGCGAGCGGTCACCCACAAGCTTGGCGACGGGGAAGGCCTGGATCGACTTGACCGGTTTGAGGAGCACGTAGTTGTTGATGTAGGTGCCGTCCTCCTCGACGACGATGCCGGTGCGCGGGCGGACGGAGAACTCCTCGGCCCAGTTGTGCACCATCGTGAACGTGAGCTTCGCACCCTTGCCGACGTAGAACTCGCTGATGCCGGCGTGCAGGCCCTCCTTGACGGTGGTGTGCACGTTGCAGCCGGTGATGACGTTCGCCTCGGCGCCGTCCTCGACGATGATGATGTTGTGCACGTTCTGGCTGACGTTGCTCTCGCTCACGAACAGGCAGGCCTGGATCGGCTTCTCGACCTTGCGGCCGGCCTTTACGCGGATGAAGTAGCCCTCGGTCTGGTGCAGGGCCACGAGGGCGGTGTACTTGTCCTTGTCGGGCATGACCGCGCGCCACCAGTACTTCTCGAGCATCTCGTCGGGCCACAGGCGCAGGGCGTCTTCGGTGCTCATGATCTCGATCGCGTCGTCGAACGCCTTCTGGACGCGCTCGTAGATCGGCGAGCGGTCCATCTGGAAGTAGCTCGCGGACCGCTCGGTCTCATCCGCCGTGAAGCCCGAGAGCAGAACGGTCTCCTTGACCTGGCGCTCGAGCGACTCGAGCGACTCGATGCGGTCGGCCTCGCTCACGGTGGCGAACCGCGTCACGTCGATATCAGGCCCGAACGTCGCGGGCTTGTCGACCGCAGCCTCCGCGGCCGTGCGGATCTCAGCGAGGCGCTCAGCGGCCGCGGCCGAGAGGGTGGGGGTGATCTCATCTACCGGCATAGCGCACACTCCACACATTTCTCGTATCCCTGACGGGATATCTCGTCGATCAGGTCGAGCGCGTTGCCCTTGCAGGCGAGTTGCCCGTTGTAGAGCACATGGCCCACGTCGGCGTTCACGTACTCGAGGATGTGGCCCGTGTGCGTGATGATGAGGCCCGCCGCGCGGTTCTCACTCACGCGCTCGCCCTTGAGCAGGTCGTTGATGGCGCCACCCACCACCGCGATGTTGTCGAGGTCGACGCCTGACTCCGGCTCGTCGAACAGCGCGAGGTCGGGTGCTTGCGCGAGCAGCTGGCCCATCTCGGCGCGCTTGGCCTCACCGCCTGAGAAGCCCATGTTCACGTCGCGGTCGAGCATGTATCCGAGGTTCAGCTCCTCGGCCAGGTCGGAAAGGTCGTCGGAGAGTATCGTGCCTGCCGAAGCGACCTCGATCATCTGGCGCAGTTTCACGCCGCGAACCGCGGGCGGACGCTGGAACGCCACGCCGATGCCGAGGCGGGCGCGCTCGTCGATCTCGAGCGCGAGCAGGTCCTGGCCCTTGAACGTGATCGATCCCTGCGTCACGCGGTATCCCGGGATCCCCAGGATCGTGTTGAGCAGCGTGGTCTTGCCCCCGCCGTTGGGGCCCAGGAGCACGTGGGTCTCCCCGGCGCCGATCGTCAGGTCGATGCCCTTGAGGATCTCGCGCTCGCCCACACTGACGTGCAGATCGCGGATCTCGAGAAGGGCGGTGCTTTCGGAGGTCATGCGTCACCTCGCGTGGGTGGTGGGTCGGTCCCGGTATGTATACCCGAGCGGATACCTGAGCAATATAGTCAGGATTGAGCCGAGGGTCAAGGCTCCGCTCGCGACATCGCTGGCGTATCATCGACTCGGTCCATGCCGAGGAGATGGGGTGCGTCGTGAACGCGATCGTCGTCTATGAGTCCTACTGGGGCAACACCGCCGCGATCGCGCACGCCATCGCCGAGGGGCTCGGCGTCGGCATCCAGGCGCTCACCACCGACGTGGCGACCCCGGACGTCCTCGCGGTGACCGATCTCGTGGTGGTCGGAGCGCCGCTGCTGGGCTTCACGCTTCCGACCGAGATGATGCGCAAGACGCTTCCGGACAAGCCCGACGCGCCCTCGCACGCCGATGTCGACCATCCCTCGATGCGCCGGTGGCTGGCCGGGTTGCCCACAGGCACGGGGCGCTTCGCGACGTTCGAGACGCGGTTCCGCCGTTCGCCGGGCGCGGCGACCAAGGCGATCGAGAAGGGGCTTTCGGCTGCGGGCTATTCGCGGCTTGCCGAGCGCGAGCGGTTCCTGGTCACGGGGACCTACGGGCCGCTGCTCGAAGGCGAGCTCGAGCGGGCGCGGGCGTGGGGCGAGGCCCTGGCCGCCGCGATGGGCTGAGCGCGCGCTTCGCCAAACCCGCATCTCGGGGATACACTGTCCGTTGCGTTCCATGCATTCCGAAGCCCAAGACCACGACCCCGGAGGTTGTTCCATGCGCCCCGAGTCCATGAAGTTCTTCAAGTCGCTCGTCGAGACCCCTTCGCCTTCGGGCTACGAGCAGCCGGCCGCTGCCGCCCTGCGCGAGTACCTCGCGCCGCTTGCCGACGACGTCGAGACCAACGTGATGGGTTCGGTCCACGCGCTGCTGCGCGGTTCCGACGCCGAGCGCGACGGCCGCCGGGTGAGCGTGATGCTCGCGGGCCACATCGACGAGATCGGTCTCATGGTCTCCTACATCATGTCTGACGGGTTCCTCGCGTTCCGCGCCATCGGCGGCGTGGACGAGGCGATCCTGCCAGGCATGCGCGTGGACGTCCACACCGACGAGGGCGTGCTGCGCGGGATCCTCGGCAGGCTGCCGATCCATCTGCTCGAGGACGACGAGCGCAAGTCCGTCACCAAGATGCATAAGCTCTTCATCGACCTCGGGATGTCCGCCGAGGACGTGAAGAAGAAGGTCCGCATCGGCGACCCGATCACGTTCGGCGTGGGCTTCGAGGAGTTCGGCGACGGCATGGCCGTCTCGCGCGCGATGGACGACAAGATGGGCGCGTTCATCTGCGCCGAGGTCCTGCGTGAGGTCAAGGAGCGCGGCGGCGCCAGGGTCGACCTCGTGGTAGCCGGCACCGTGCAGGAGGAGATCGGCATGCGCGGCGGCATCACGAGCGCGTACGGCGTCGACCCTGTCGTGGGTATCGCGGTCGAGGTCGGGCACGCGACCGACTATCCGGACGTCGACAAGCGCAAGCACGGCGAGGCCGCATGCGGCAAGGGCCCGATCATCACGCGCGGAGCTAACATCAACCCGACGGTGTTTGCGGGCCTGACCGCGGCCGCCAGAGCCGCCAAGGTCGAGATCCAGTTCGACGGCGAGCCGCGCGGCACCGGCACCGACGCGAACGGCATCCAGCTCTCGCGCGGCGGCAAGGCGGCGGGTCTCGTGAGCATCCCGCTTCGCTACATGCACACCCCAAACGAGACGCTCGCGATCTCGGACGTCGAAGACGCCGTGAAGCTGCTCGCCGAGTACGTCATCGCCCTCGACCCGGAGACCGATTTCACGCCGTAGTCCTTCGGCGCCACGGAGCAACGCACATGACGCGCGAACCCAAGAACATAGCCACCAACAAGAAGGCCTACCACGACTTCTTCATCGAGGAGGTCTACGAGGCCGGCATCGAGCTCACGGGCACGGAGGTCAAGTCCCTGCGCGAGCGCGGCGCCCAGCTCCGCGACTCCTACGCCTCGATCCGCCGAGGAGAGGTGTTTCTCACCGGCGTGCACGTCTCGCCGTACTCCCACGGCAATCGCGCCAACGTCGACCCCGACCGCCAGCGTCGGTTGTTGCTGCACAAGAAGGAGATCCGTCACCTCGCCGAGAAGACGGCCGAGCGCGGCTTCACCCTCGTGCCGCTCAGGATGTACTTCGACGCGAACAACCGCGCCAAGGTCGAGATCGGGCTCGCTCGCGGCAAGAAGCTCTACGACAAGCGAGCGACGATCGCCGAACGCGACCAGAAGCGCGACATGGAGCGAGCGCTGCGCGACCGCAACCGCGAGTAGCGGCGAGCCGCGCACACCGATTCCCTGCACCACCCGCGAAGTTCGTGTGCCCATCACGTGATGTATACTATATACATCATCTCGGTAGGACCCGAGCAGGCGATTGGAAAGGCGGGTGCGTCACCATGGCACGCATGGTGCGCAAACAACTCTACATCGACGACACACAGGACCAGGCGCTGGCTGCGGAGGCGGAGCGCCTCGGTGTCACTCAAGCCGAGATCGTGCGCCGCGCCATCGACGCGTGGCTGAGCGACGCTTCTCCTGAGTCGCGCCGTGCCGCATGGAAGCGTGCACAGAAGATCATGGCGGAGATCAGGGCGAAGGGACCGGTCGAACCTCTGGCCCACCGGTGGGAGCGGGGAGAACTGCATGAGCGCGACTCTGTTCGTTGATACCAACGTCTTCGTCTATGGGGTCGATCGCAGTGACATCAAGAAGAGTCAGCGAGCGGACTCCCTGATCGACGGCATTTCCGCGTCGGGCACGGGGGCAATCAGCGGCCAGGTGGTGGGTGAGTTTGTCTGGGCCACGACGCGCAAGTTGCCTGCCCGCCTCGACAAGACCTCGGCCATCGTGCTGGCAACCGAGTACCTGGCCGCATTCACGGTGCTTCCGATCACGGATGCCGTAACGCGTGAGGCACTCCGTGTCGCGAACCGCTATGGGCTGCAGTACTGGGATGCGCAGATCTGGGCGACCGCTCGCGTGGGCGGCTGCGAGGTGATCATCTCCGAGGACGCTCCGCTGTCAGAGCTCGAGGGCATCATATACGTGGATCCGTTCGGGGATGCGGACCTCGCCGGAATCATCCGAGAGCCGTCCTCGGCATATCTCTTGCACAGATAGCGAGGGCAGGCGGGTATACTGTCCTTCGCGACGGGCATCGATAGCCCGCGCATGCACGTTGACACGAACGGTGTCATCCAGTGGGGGTGACCGGTTTCGACATGATACGTTCGACGGAAGAAGCAGGCCGAGGTCTCCTCGCCTCGTTAAACAGGGGTACCGACGCATAGACGTCGACAATGATTTCGCCCTCGCTGCCTAAATAGAGCAGCGACGCCGACCCGGTGGACCTCCCCGCCACCGGCTAGGCGCCATTAAAGGGGAGTGCTGTGACGGACGTGGGCGGTATGACGTCACTCAAGATCGAACCGCTATGGATCGTACGCCGCGGGTCACCGGGTAACGTACGCTCCGAGACTCCACCGGTGACTGAGCCTGGAGATGCTTCCCGAGTATGTATCGTGGACGCGAGTTCGACTCTCGCCACCTCCACCAGAATCCTTCCGGGCACACCTGTGTCCGTTTCGGCCCGCCTTCGTGGCGGGTCGTCGCACATCCGGCCCTTCATTCAACGGCTGGGTGTCGTCTTGTGACGCCCGGACGCGCGGGTCGCGCGTTCCGATAGAATCCGATGTAGTCCGTCGAGGAGAGGCGTCACATGGCGGGTCGCACACCCATATCCGCCGAGGAGTGGCACGCGATGGTCCTCGACGGGCGCGAGCTGCTGCTGGAAACGGCGCGCCAGCGGCGCACGGTCACCTACGGTGAGTTCGCGGCGTTCGCCGGCCACGGTCGGCTCGTGGCGCGCTCGCCGCGATTGCTGAGGCTCGTGGGCGAGGCGGCGGAGCCGCTCGATGCGGAGCACGACATCGTGTGCGCGTCGCTACTCGTGCGTGCCGACACCGGGATGCCGGGCGACGGGTACTTCGCGTGGGCCGCGGACAGCGGCAGGGATATGACCGATCCGCGGGCGATGTGGCTCGCTGAGGCCGGGCGCGTGTGGGATGCGCTGGGCTACGACCGAGAGGGCGAGGCAGGATGATCGAGTGGGCGTCAGGGTTGCCCGCGTTCCTGAAGTACGTGGTGCTCACCGCGGTGCCGTGGGTCGAGTTGCGCGGCGCTATCCCGCTCGCGGTGCAACAGGGCGAGCAGGTCTTTCTGCCACTGATCCTGCTCACCAACGTGCTCGTGTTCTTCCCGACCTACTTCATCCTGGCGTGGGTCTACGAGTTCATCCCCGAGGGCTCCTGGCTGCACCGCAAGCTCGAGAGCGTGCGCACGAAGGCCCACCCCCTCGTGGAGAAGTACGGCGTGATCGGGCTCGCGGTGTTCGTGGCCATCCCGCTGCCGGGCACCGGCGCCTACTCCGGCTCCTGTGCCGCCTGGCTCCTCGACATGGAGTGGCACAAAGCGTTCCTGTCGGTCGCGCTCGGTGTCGGGGGCGCGTTCCTGATCGTGTGGGGGCTGTCCGAGGCCGTCTCCGCCGGGTTCAGTCTCTTCTGACGCCATGGCCACCGTCGAGGACAGGGTTTGCGACGCGCTCGCCGGGCATCCCGGCCTGGTCACCGGTACCACCTTCCTGCCGCTTGACGCCATCGAGGGCCTTCAGTGGGGCTCCAGGCACGCGCCGCTACGGCTCGCCGCGGCGTGCTCGAACATCCGCGCCGATATCGCTTTCGTCAACGCGGCCGAGGTCTGGGCGGCCGAGGCGGTCGACCGCATCGCAGAGTGCGGGACCCTCGCGTTCTGGGCCGTCGACGGGCCGCTCGGGCGGGTCGCGCGCGAGGACGGTTGGGGGCCGACGCTGCGACTGTCCGCCTCGGACCCGATGGCGCTGTGTCGCCGCATGGACGCGCACATGGAAGCGGCGCTCGAACAGGTCCGCCGAGGAGTCCGGCTCGGGGTCGCCGCCATCGTGGTCGCCGAGGACCTCTACTCCACTGAAGGCCCGCTCGTGAGTCCGGACTTCTCGCTCGAGGAGGTGCTGCCGCGCTGCGGCAGGCTGGCCGAGGAGGCGTTGCACTCCGCCGTTCCGGCGATGTTGCACTCCGACGGGGACACCCGTCCGCTTCTCGCAGGCATCCGCAAGGCCGGCTTCGCCGCATTGCACCCCGGAGGTCTGTCCGATCCCCAGTTCGCCACGCTGTTCGAGGCGGCGCGGCGGGCCGGGCTCGTGGTGCTTGGGGGCATCCCCGGCGAGGCCCTGCGGGCGGGGGCGCTCGCGGCGGTGGCCGCGGGGACCCGTGCGGCGGTCCTGGCGCAGGGCGGCGGTATGATCGTCACAGACGACGGGGGCATATCGACGCCCGCGGAACTGACCGCCCTCGTCGAGGCGCTCGCGGCCGCCCGGCGCGACGTCGCGGGAGAGGATGCGCAGACGTGAGTCTCAGCCGCTTCGAGACAGGACCGCTCGCGGACCCGGCCAGGGCCAGGATCGCGGCACTGATCGATTTCGGTGCGGGCCTCGTAGCCGCGGTCATCGCGTTCCCGTTCCCGTTCGCCCGGGCCGCGCTCCCACTGCCGGTGTTCGTGGTGAGCATCGTTGTGAGCATCGTGGTCGTCCACGAACTCTACCTGGCCCTCACGCTCATGTTCCTCGGCAGGACGCCGGGTATGTATCTTCTCGATCTCGGTCCGGATCCTCGACCGCGCCTTGGGGCCGCGGTCTCCTGGGCGGTGGGAGCCTCCCTCGCGTTCTGGCCCACGGTGTTCGGCGTGCGACCGGCCTTCGATCCGGCCACGGGCCTGCCGGCGCGTCTGTCCGGCGTGCAGACCCGCTCGACGCGCGGGTAGCGCTCTTCCGTCTCCGCGCGGACACGAGCGAAACACCCCGGCAATCTCGCGACACAAATGTCGCACGACCCTACCTAACTGTCGGCCACACCTCGGCCATGCGAGATAGAACCGCAGGTCAAAGCATGTGTCGTCTTGGCACGCGTATTGCGCTTCTTCTGGGCCAACTCGAAAGGGTTCCCAGAAAAGACACACGTCGAGTCAAGGAGGCACCACATGCGTCAGATAGCCATCTACGGCAAGGGCGGTATCGGCAAGTCCACCACGACCCAGAACACCGTCGCCGCACTCGCGGACGCCGGCAAGAAGGTCATGATCGTCGGCTGCGACCCCAAGGCCGACTCCACGCGTCTGATCCTCAACCAGAAGGCGCAGACCACCGTCATGGACATGGCGCGCGAGGCGGGCAGCGTCGAGGACCTCGAACTCGAGGACGTTCTTCTCACCGGCTTCAAGGACATCAAGTGCGCCGAGTCCGGCGGCCCCGAGCCGGGTGTCGGCTGCGCCGGCCGCGGTGTGATCACGGCGATCAACTTCCTCGAGGAGGAGGGCGCTTACACCGACGACCTCGACTTCGTGTTCTACGACGTCCTCGGCGACGTCGTGTGCGGCGGGTTCGCCATGCCGATCCGCGAGGGCAAGGCCCAGGAGATCTACATCGTGACCTCCGGCGAGATGATGGCGATGTATGCCGCCAACAACATCGCCAAGGGCATCCTGAAGTACGCGCAGTCCGGCGGCGTGCGTCTGGGCGGCCTGATCTGCAACTCGCGCAACACGGACCGCGAGGACGAGCTCATCGAGGCGCTCGCAGCCAAGCTCGGCACCCAGATGATCCATTTCATCCCTCGCGAGAACGAGGTCCAGCGCGCTGAGCTTCGCCGCCAGACCGTCATCCAGTACAACGCGGAGCACGCGCAGGCCGACGAGTACCGCCAGCTCGCCAAGAAGATCGCCGAGAACGAGATGATGGTCATCCCGACCCCGATCAGCCAGGACGAGCTCGAGGAGCTGCTCATGGAGTTCGGCATCATGGAGGCCGAGCCCACGGACGAGGCGGTGGCGTAGATGACGACACCGAGCTCCAAGATCAACCAGACGCAGAAGCTCATCGACGAGGTCCTCGAGGTCTATCCCGAGAAGACCCGCAAGGACCGCGCGAAGCACGTCAAGCCCAACGACCCGACCTCGGACTGCTCGAGCTGCGCGGTGAAGTCCAACGTGAAGTCCCGTCCTGGCGTCATGACCGTCCGCGGCTGCGCCTACGCCGGTTCCAAAGGCGTCGTGTGGGGCCCCGTCAAGGACATGATCCACATCAGCCACGGGCCCGTCGGCTGCGGTGCCTACTCCAACTGGTCGCGCCGCAACTACTACAACGGCGAGACCGGCGTCGACTCCTTCGGCACGATGCACTTCACGAGCGACTACCAGGAGCGTGACATCGTCTACGGCGGCGACAAGAAGCTCGCCACCATCATCGACGAGCTCGACGGTCTGTTCCCGCTCGCCAAGGGCGTCAGCGTCCAGTCCGAGTGCCCGGTCGGCCTGATCGGCGACGACATCGAGTCGGTCGCCAAGGCCAAGACCGCCGAGCACGGCAAGCCTGTCGTGCCGGTCCGTTGCGAAGGCTTCCGAGGAGTCTCGCAGTCCCTCGGCCACCACATCGCCAACGACGCGATCCGCGATCACGTGTTCGAGAAGCAGGCCACCGAGATCGAGACCACGCCCTACGACATCACGATCATCGGCGACTACAACATCGGCGGGGACGCCTGGGCCTCCAGGCGCATCCTCGAGGACATGGGGCTGCGCGTCATCGCGCAGTGGACGGGCGACGCCACCCTCGCCGAGCTCGCGAACGCACCCAAGGCCAAGCTCAACCTCATCCACTGCTACCGCTCGATGAACTACATCTGCCGGTACATGGAGGACACCTGGGGCATCCCGTGGGAGGAGTACAACTTCTTCGGCCCGACCAAGATCTATCAGTCCATCCGAGCGATCGCCGCGCACTTCGACGAGACGATCCAGGCCAACGCAGAGGAGCTCATCGCGCGCATGAAGCCCGAGATGGACGAGATCATCGCGCAGTACAAGCCGCGCCTCGAGGGCAAGACGGTGATGCTCTACGTCGGTGGCCTGCGTCCCCGGCACGTCGTGGGCGCCTACGAGGACCTCGGCATGGAGATCATCGCCGCGGGCTACGAGTTCGGCCACAACGACGAGTACAAGCGCACCTACCCGCTGCTCCCCGAGGGCGCGGTGATCATGGACGACGCTACGCCCTACGAACTCGAGGAGTTCACCAAGGCGCTCAAGCCCGATCTGGTCGGTTCCGGCGTCAAGGAGAAGTACGCGTATCACAAGATGGGCGTCCCGTTCCGCCAGATGCACTCGTGGGACTACTCGGGCCCGTATCACGGATTCGACGGGTTCAAGGTCTTCGCCCGCGACATGGACATGACCGTCAACAGCCCCGTCTGGGGGCTCATCCGCAAGCCGGGAGCGGCAGCCGCCGCCACCGAGCGCGCGGCGAGCTAGGAGGCCCGCGATGCCGACACACGATCACAACACCCTGTTCAGCCAGCCCGCCTACCAGGAGCAGTTCGAGCGCAAGAAGGAGTTCGAGAACGGTTCGAACGCCGAGGAGATCGCCCGGGTGAGCGAGTGGACCAAGACCGACGAGTACCGGGAGCTCAACTTCGCCCGCGAGGCCATCTCGATCAACCCCTGCAAGGCCTGCCAGCCCCTCGGCGCTGTGATGGCCGCGCTCGGGTTCGAGAAGACGCTTCCGTTCGTGCAGGGCTCGCAGGGCTGCACCGCGTACTTCCGCAGCCACCTCTCGCGGCACTTCAAGGAGCCGATCGCCACGGTCTCGAGCTCGATGACCGAGGACGCGGCGGTCTTCGGCGGGCTGTCCAACATGATCGAGGGCCTTGAGAACGCCGATGCGCTCTATCACCCCGACATGATCGCCGTCTCCACGACCTGCATGGCCGAGGTCATCGGCGACGACCTGCGTGCGTACATCAAGCAGTCCAAGGACAAGGGGGCAGTGCCCGCCGGGATGCCGGTGCCGTTCGCGCACACCCCGAGCTTCTCGGGCAGCCACCTCAACGGCTACGACGCGATGATGAAGGGCATCCTCGAGGATCTCGCGGGCGAGAAGTCCGCCACGGACGACGGGACCATCAACGTGATCCCCGGCTTCGACGGCTACTCGGGCAACCTGCGCGAGATCAAGCACATCCTCGGCTCGATGGGCGTGTCCTACCGGATGCTCGGCGACTACTCCGACGTGGTGGACGCGCCGGCGACCGGCGAGTACGACATGTATCCCGCCGGCGGTTCCAAGCTCGACGACGTCCGCAAGGCGGTCGACGCCAAGGGCACGCTCGCGCTCCAGCGCTGGTCGAGCGTCAAGACCGGAGAGTACATCGCCAAGGAGTGGGGGCAGGAGTTCGCGGCCGGACCGTTCCCGATCGGCGTCACCGCGACCGATGCGCTCATCGAGCGGATCACCGCACTGTCCGGCATGCCGGCGAGCCCCGAACTCGAGCTCGAGCGCGGGCGCGCCGTCGACGCCATGATCGACTCGCACCCCTACGTGCACGGCAAGCGCGTGGCAGTCGTCGGTGACCCGGACGTGGTCCTGGGCCTGCTCTCCTTCATGCTCGAGCTCGGCATGAGGCCGGTGCACGTCGTCGTCACCAACGGCGACAAGAAGTTCAGGAAGGCCGCCGAGGAGCTGCTCGCGAGCTCGCCCTACGGCAGCGACGCGACGGTCTGGATCAAGAAGGACATGTGGCACCTGCGCTCACTCATGTTCACCGAGCCGGTCGACCTGCTCATGGGCCCGAGCAACGCGAAGTTCCTGTGGCGCGACACGGGCACGACGTTCGTACGCGTGGGCTTCCCGCTGTTCGACCGTCATCACCTGCACAAGCGGCCGATCATCGGCTACAACGGCGCGGTGAACCTGCTGACCGACATCGTCAACACGGTGCTCGACGAGATGGACCGCGCTTCGTTCCAGACCCCGTCCTTCGACCTGGTGCGGTAGGGACCACCCATGCCGGCCAGACTCGACAAGCTGCTCGAAGCGGGCTGCGAGACCGACGTCAAGCACAAGTTGTGCAGGTCGCGCGGCGGTGAGTCGTGCGCGTTCGACGGCGCGGCCATCGTGCTTGCGCCGATCGCCGATGCGGCGCATGTCGTGCACGGTCCGATCTCCTGCGCCGGCAACGCGTGGGAGGGCAGGGGGGTGCGTTCCTCGGCAGGGGATATGCACCTGCGCGGGTTCACGACCGACGTGAGTGAACTCGACATCGTCTACGGCGGCGAGGACAGGCTCGAAGCCGCGGTGCGCGAGATCGTGGCGATCGAGGCGCCGGCGGCCGTGTTCGTGTACTCCACCTGCGTCACGGGGCTTACGGGCGAGGACATCGACGCCGTGTGCGCGCGTCTGGCCGCCGAGTTGTGGCTCCCGGTCATCCCGGTCCACAGCCCGGGGTTCGTCGGCCCCAAGAACCTCGGCAACCGGATCGCCGGTGACGCGCTGCTCGAGCACGTCATCGGCACCGGTGAGCCGGTCTGCGTCACACCCACCGACATCGTGCTCATCGGCGAGTACAACGTCGCGGGCGACCTCGACCTCGTCGAACCGCTGCTCGCCGAGGCGGGGATCCGCGTGCTCTCGCACATCACCGGCAACGCGCGCTTCGCCGAGATCCGCTGGGCGCACCACGCCAAGGCCGCCGCGGTCGTGTGCAGCCGCGCGCTCATCAACGTCGCGGTCGGCCTGCAGCGCCGCTGGGGCATCCCGCACGTCGAGGTCTCGTTCTTCGGGGCCACCGAGACCGCCCGCTCGCTCCGCGCGATCGCGGCGTTGCTCACGGAGGTCTCGCCCGAGGCCGCCGGCGTCGTCGAACGCGTCGAGGCCGTCATCGCACGCCACGAGGCGCGCATGGCCGAGGAGCTGCTCCCGTACCGGACCGTGCTTGAAGGCAGGCGCGCGTTCCTGTACTCCGGCGGCGTCAAGAGCTGGTCGATGGCGAGCGCCCTGCGCGATCTTGGCATCGAGGTCGTCGGCGTAGGCACCAAGAAGTCCAGCCACGAGGACGAGGCCAAGACCCGCGAGATCCTGGGCGCGGACGTCCCGCTCATCGAGGACGTCTCGGCTGGGGTCGTACGGCGGTTCTTTGCCGAAGGGCAGGCGGACCTGCTCGTGGCGGGCGGCCGCAACCGGTACCTCGCCGCCAAGGAGGGCTGGCCGTTCATCGACGTGAACCAGGAGCGCGAGCACGCGTATGCGGGCTACGACGGGCTCGTCACGATCGCCCGCGACCTCGCTCACAGCGTGCGCTTCTACGAGCGCCAGGCGGCGATCAACGCCTGCGGGGAGCCGCCGGTGCACACCGAAGTGGAGCACGAAGGCCGTCGCAGCGTGATCGACCCGCTCAAGAACGCTCCGTCGCTCGGCGCGTGCGTCGCCTTGCAGGGAGTGCACCGGGCGTTGCCGGTGCTCCACTCCGCGCAGGGCTGCGCCTTCCTGGGCAAGGTCCTGGCCATACGGCACTACAACGAACCGATCGCGCTTGCCACGAGCAAGCTGTTCACCGAAGACGTCGTCATGGGCAGCGCCGAGGCCGCCGAGCGCACGGTGCGCTCGCAGGTCGCCTCGGCCCGTCCCGACCTCGTCGCGGTTGTCTCCGGCGGTCTTGCCGAGGTCAAGGGCGACGATATCGACAGCAGCGTGAGGGCGCTTGACGCGGAGCTGGACTGCGACGTGCTGGCGGTCCGCGCGCCGGACTACAAGGGCGGCTTCGAGGACGGGTTCGCGCGCGCCGTCGAGGCGCTCGTGGGGCTTGCCGAGGAGTCGAGCGGCGCCGTCGACCCCCATCAGGTCACGGTGCTCGCCGGTGCGCACCTGAGCCCCGGAGACGCCCTCGAACTCAGGAGCCTCGTCGAGGCGTTCGGGCTGTTCCCCGTGCTCGTGCCCGACATGGCGGCCCTCGACGGCAGCCGCACGGAGTTCTCACCGCTCGCAAGCGGCGGCACGCTCGTGGGCGAGCTGCACGCGCTGGCCCGTTCGGCGCACACGCTCGTGGTCGGGCCGAGCCTCGAGCCTGCGGCTCGAGAGCTCGCGCGGCGGCACGGCACGCCCTATACCGTGCTGGACGCGTCGGTCGGACTCGAAGCGACGGACCGGCTGGTGGCCACGCTCTCCCTGCTGTCGGGCGAGCCGGTGCCGCCGCGCATCGAGCGCGAGCGCGCCGCGCTGGTAGACGCGATGCGCGACGTGCACGGTGACCTCGCTGGGGCACGGATCGCGCTCGCGCTCGAGCCCGACCACGTGCTGTCGATGGCGTGCGCGCTGCGCGAGCTCGCCATCGACGCTGCGGTCGCGGTCGTGCCGACCGAGACCGCAGCTGTGCGCCGCACGCCGGCCAAGCGCGTCGTGGTCGGCGACCTCGCTTCGCTTCCCGAGAGCGGGATCGACCTCGTGATCTCCAACAGCCACGCGCGGCGGCGGGCGCGGCTCCTCGGCGCTGCCCTGCTCGAGACCGGGTTTCCCGTGTTCGGCCGGTACGGGGCATCACGGACCACGCACCTCGGATACCGCGGCGCCACGGCGCTCGTGGACGACATCGCAAACCTGCTCGCCTCTCGTGAGGCGGGCACGACGGAAGGAGCGCACCGATGAAGGTGGCGTTCGCCTCCACACGAGGCACGACGATCGACGAGCACTTCGGGCGGGCGGGCGCGTTCGCCGTCTGGGACGTCACACCTGAGGGCGGCACCTTCGTGGAGCTGCGCAGCGTGGCCGACGGCGACCTCGACCTGGAGGTCGTGGGCACCCGCGGCATGGGCGTCGAGCACGATCAGGCCGTGAGCAGCAAGATCGCCAAGCTCGCCGACGTGAGGATCGTGTACTTCACCGAGATCGGCGGGCCGAGCGCGGCCAAGCTCGTACGGGGCGGCATCATGCCCCTCAAGGCCGAGCAGGGGACCTCGATCGAGGCGACGGTCGAGGCGCTCGCCACCACCATGGCGACCAATCCGGCGCCCTGGATGCGCAAGGCGCTCGCGAACGAGCAGTGCGCGGGGCCGGGAGACGCCGACGACATCGGCACCTGTTCCTGTGAGGCATCAGGCGGCTGCGGCTGCTGAACGGCATACCCGCGGCTCCGGCCGCACCGGCCCGCTCGCGCGGGCGACCACCCATACGACGATCAGGCGAGAAGGAAGGAAGCGACACGATGAAGATGGTTCGAGCGTTCATCAGGCCCGAGAAGGAGCAGGAGGTCGTCCTGGCCCTCGAGGGAGCCGGTTTCGGCTCGCTCACCAAGATGCCCGTGTTCGGGCGCGGCAAGCAGAAGGGCCTGCAGGTCGGCCCGATCTACTACGACGAGCTGCCCAAGACGCTCCTCATGATGGTCGTCGAGGACGACGAGGCCGGTCCCGTCGTGGACCTCATCGAGGACAAGGCGCGCACCGGGTTCATCGGTGACGGCAAGATATTCCTCTCTCCGGTCGAGGAGGCCTACACGATCCGCACCGGAGAGGCGGGGCTGTAGACATGAAGGAGATCACCGCCATCATCCGCAGGGACAAGCTCCCCGAGACCAAGGCGGCGCTTGCGGCCATCGGGCTGCCGTCGGTCTCCATCCAGACTGTCGAAGGCCGGGGCAAGCAGCGCGGCGACGTGGCGTGCACGCTGCAGGACATGGATCTCGACGGACAGGTCTGCAACGCGACGCACGTCAAGATCAAGCCGACCCCCTCGACCTACGCGCTCGAGCACACGCTGCCGAAGGTCGCGCTCTATGTCCCCAAGCGCATGCTCACGATGATCGTCACCGACGCCGACGCCCCCTCGGTCATCAAGGCGATCATCGATGTGAACAAGACAGGCCAGCCCGGTGACGGCAAGGTCTTCGTCTCCTCGATCGAGGACGCCCGGACCATCCGTACCGGTGCCGTAGGCACCGAGGCGGTGGCCTAGCATGGCCGAGGCTCTCACCCGCGGAGGTTCGCCGTGGACACCAAGCTATCTGGACGCCGTGGACTTCGAGGCCTGCATCGGCTGCGGCCGCTGCTACAAGGTCTGCGGCCGGGGAGTGCTCGCCCCGATCGAGAAGCCGTATGACGACGATGAGGACGACGACGGCGAGGAGATGGTGACCACCGTCATGTCGGTCGCCGATCCCGGCGCCTGCATCGGCTGCCAGTCCTGCGGCAAGGTCTGCGCGAAGAAGGCCCAGACCTACGTCACCGTCTGACGCCCCCCGGTGCCCCGTGCGACACAAATGTCGCACGGGGCACGAAACTGTCGTGCGCCATTCCTCGGCGGGGTGAAAAACAGCAGGTAGAAGGGGGTATCGGAATGGCACGATGCTTGTTCTTACGCAGGCAGCGAAACCGTGCCAAACCCGCCAGCAGGAGGCGCCATGAGTCTCGAGCCGACCAAAGCCAGCACGACACCCGCCTTGCATGCATGCCCGCCGTCCACCGCCAACGAACGGCTCGTGCTCAACGAGCATCCGTGCTTCTCGAAGGCGGCGCACGGCCGGACCGGACGCATCCACCTTCCGGTCGCGCCCGAGTGCAACATCCAGTGCGGGTACTGCGTGCGCAAGTTCGATTGTGTCAACGAGTCGCGGCCCGGAGTCGCCAGTGTGATCCTGAGCCCGTCGGAGGCCATGGAGCGCGTGCGCGCGGTCGTCGAGCGCAACGGCAACATAGGCGCGGTAGGGATCGCCGGTCCCGGTGACCCGCTCGCCAACGACGCAACGTTCGAGACGCTCGCGATGCTGCGCGCGGAGTACCCTGAGATCATCGGGTGCGTCTCGACCAACGGCCTCGAGCTGCCGGCGCGGGTGGCGGACCTGGTCGAGGTGGGCGTCCGCTCGCTCACGGTGACGATCAACGCCGTGATGCCGGAGACCGCCGCCGAGGTCTACGCCTGGGTCACCGGGCCCGACGGCGAGCGGCTGCGCGGGATGGAGGCCGCCGAGCACCTGCTCTCGCGGCAGTGGACCGGTCTGCGGCGCGCCGTGGCCGCGGGTCTCGTGGTCAAGGTCAACTCGGTCTACATCCCGCACGTCAACGAGTTCGAGCTGCCCGCCATCGCCCAGGTGGCCGGAGCGGAGGGGGCGCACATGAGCAACGTGCTGCCGCTCATCCCGCAGGCGCGGTTCGCGGGCGTCACCCCTCCGAGTCCTGCAGAGATCCACGCGATGCGCGGCTCGTGCGAGGAGTTCATCAGCCAGATGAGCCACTGCCAGCAGTGCAGGGCGGACGCGTGCGGCCTCATCGGCAAGGACCAGGACATGGAGTCCGAGACCCTCATGGCGCACCTCGCCGAGGAGTACCTGGACATGGTGGTGTAGTCATGGACGCGAAGGTCCTGACATCCGCCGCGCCGCACGGTCTCGCGCGCTTCGTGCGCCCGGTCGCGGTCGCGTTCGTGCTGGCCGGCGCGCTTGTGGCCGCGTCGCTTCTCTCAGGGTGCGTTCCGGGCTCTGCGCCGTCCGGTTCCGCGGACTCGGCGCCGGGCGGTTCGCCCTCCTCGGAGCCGCCGACTGAGATTCGGGTGAGCGCGGCGACCACCCTCAAGCGCGCGTTCGAGGAACTCGCCCCGGGTTTCGAGGAGCGCACGGGCGTCCGGCTCGTGTACAACTTCGGGTCCTCGGGGCAGCTCCAGAAGCAGATCGAGGGCGGTGCGCCGGTCGACGTGTTCGCGAGCGCCGGTCCCAAACAGGTCGACGCGCTGGTGGCCTCGGGCCTCATATCCGCCGAGGAGACCGCCACCTTCTGCGGCAACGAGGTCGTGATCTTCGTTCCCGCCGGAAACCCGGCGCGCATCGAGGGGCCCGCCGACCTCATGCGCGCCGCACGTCTTGCGACCGGAGACCCCGAGACCGCGCCGCATGGGACCAAGAGCAGGGAGTGGCTGACCACGATCGGCCTGTGGCCCGCGCTCGAGGCCCGGTTCGTCTACGGGGAGAACGCGGCCCAGACCCTCGATTTCGTGGCGCGGGGCGAGGTGGACGCGGGGCTGGGCTTCGCCAGCGAGGCGCTCGGTCGCGACGATGTGGAGATCGTGTACACCGCTCCCGCCGATGAGGTCGCTCCCGCCCGCTACGTCGCAGCACCCCTCGCGGACGCCGCCTCCCCGGCCGCGGCGCGGGCGTTCGTGGACTATCTGCTCACGCCTGAGGCGCAGTCCGTGCTTGCTGCACACGGCTTCAAGACGCTGGGGGAGTGATCGCGTGGAGGCGCTCGTCCAGATGGCGTTCCCGCTCAGACTGAGCTTCCAGGTCGCGCTTGCGGCCACCGTCGCCGTCGCGCTCGTGGGCGTGCCGCTCGCATGGGTGCTCGCGAGCCGCTCGTTCCGCGGCAAGGCCGTGCTCGACGTGTTCGTGACGTTGCCGCTCGTGCTGCCCCCCGTGGTGACGGGCTACTATCTCCTGCTGCTCATCGGGCGCAACGGGCTCCTCGGCAGGCTGTCCGCATCTCTTACGGGCACCCCGGTCGGCCTCACGTTCACCTGGCAGGCGGCGGTCGTCGCGTCTTTCGCCATCGCCTTGCCGTTCACGGTCAAGACGGCGCGTTCGGCGATAGAGGCGGTCGACCCGGCGCTCATCGAGACGGCCCGCACGCTCGGACGGACCGAGCTGCAGGCCGCGTTCGCGGTCACACTGCCCCTGGCGGCACGCGGCATCATCGCCGGGCTCGCTCTCTCGTTTGCGCGCGCTCTCGGCGAGTTCGGAGCCACCATCATGGTCGCGGGCAACATGCCCGGGCGGACCAACACGATGGCGCTCGAGATCTACAACGCGGTCGTCTACGGCGATTGGCGGACCGCGACCATGCTCGTCGGCGTGTTCACCGTGGCCTCAGCGGCGTTCCTGCTGCTCGCCAACCGGCTCTCCTCGGCGGTGGCGCGATGAGCGCCGTCTCGGTGCGCGTCCGCTCGAGTCTGCCCGGGTTCGAACTCGATGTGGGCTGGCGCGTGCCGGCCGGGTTCACGGTGCTGTTCGGGTACTCCGGCGCGGGCAAGTCCCTCACACTCTCGATGCTCACGGGCTCCCGCCGTCCCGACGACGGCCGCATAGTCGTGGGCGACCGCGTGTTCGTGGACACGGCCGCCGGGGTCTGGGTGCCGCCCGAACATCGCGGCGTCGGCTACGTCTCGCAGGCCTCTGAGCTCTTCCCGCACATGAGCGTGCGCGGCAACGTCGAGTTCGCGCTGCGCGGCATGCGACGCCGCGAGCAGAGACTCCGTGCCGAGGAGCTGCTCGAGACGATGCACATCCCCGAGCTCGCGGACAAGATGCCCCGCGAGATCTCCGGCGGCCAGCGGCAGCGTGCCGCGCTTGCGCGCGCTCTCGCGCCCGACCCGCGGATCCTGCTGCTCGACGAGCCGCTGTCCGCACTCGACCTTCCCGTGCGCGTGGAGATGCGGCGCCTCCTGCGCGAGGTGCAGCGCGAGCGAGGCATCCCGGTCGTGATGGTCACGCACGACCTCTACGAGGCCTTCGCGCTCGCGGATTCGCTTGTGGTCTACTCCGGCACCGGCGTCGTGCAGGTGGGCAGGCCGGCCGAGCTTCTGGACGATCCGGCCACGCCGGAGATACGCAGGCTCCTGCATGCCGTGGAACTGCCCGCGGCGCTCAGGGCCCGGAACTAGAGAGGAACGAGAATGAGGCTTTCGGCACGCAACCAACTGCAGGGCACCGTCGTCTCGATCGCGCGCGGCCCGGTGAGCGCGGTGGTCAAGCTCGACATCGGCGGCGGCCAGTACGTGAGTGCGACACTGACAAGCGAAGCCGCCGACCAGCTTGGACTGATGGAGGGCAGCCCGGCCACGGCCATCTTCAAGGCGACGGCCGTGATGATCGGCGTGGAGTAGGCCCGCCCCGTGGTCACGGATCGCCCGTTCCGGCGCATCGGCTGTTGCGGTACGCTACCCACCTGACGACCGAGGAGGCGGGATGACCGAGCCCTATCACATGCGGCGCACAGACCGTGAGATCACCGACCGCGACGAGATCCTCGCGCTGCTGCGGGCCGGGCGTTTCGTGACCTTCGCGCTCGTCGACGACGGAGCGCCCTATGCGGTCACGCTGAGTTACGGGTTCGATCCTTCGGCGATGCGGCTCTACTTCCATGCCGCGCACACCGGCCGCAAGATCGATGCGATCACGCGCGAACCGCGCGCGTGCGGCACCGTGATCATCGACCACGGCTACACGGTGGGCGAGTGCGAGCATCCCTTCGAGTCCGTCGTCATGCATGGGACGTTGCGCGTCGCGACCGCCGAGGACGAGAAGCGCCGCGCGATCGAGACGCTCGTCGAGCATCTTGAACCCGATCCGGAGGGCTACTGGGCCTCGCGCCCGTGGCGAATCGAGGAGCGTCTGGCCGGGTTTTCGGCCCTCGTGTTCGAGATCGAGTCGCTCTCGGCCAAGCGCGGCAAGTGACGCCGAGGCCTCACGGCGCGCCCGACGCGCCGCGGCCTACGGCAGTATCGAGACCGGCGTGCCGAGCGGCAACGCGTTGAACAGCTCCTCGGCGTCCTCGTCCGACAGGGCGATGCAACCCGCAGTCCAGTCCGCGCGCGTGCCTCCGCCGTGGATCATGATCTCGCCGCCGAGCGCCGTGTTCCACGGAGGCTGCCTGAGGTGCCGTGTGGCCTCGACGATCGTCCGGTGCTCGCGTTTGTTGATGAGCCCCGCGGCGAGCCCGCGCTCCGCGTCTTCGGTGTCGGGGTAGGAGAGCCCGATGGAGCGGTGGTACTGCGACTCTCCGTTGCGCGTGCAGACGTAGAACGCGCCCTCCGGCGTGCGGCCGTCGCCCTCGCGTTCCTTGTCGCCGTGCGGTTCGCGCCCCAGAGCCACGCGGTAGCCCTTGACGGGCGCGCCGTCGGAGAACACGCGAAGCCTCCGCTCGCTCTTGACGATCTCGACGCGCGGATCCACGAGCGGGTCGGGCAGCGGCAGGGGGTCTGTGGGCAGGGGTCGGCTGACGCCCTCGGAGTCCGGCGCCGGTGCGTCGTCCGCTTCGTGCGTCGGGCCGGCAAGCGAGGTGCGCCCCCGCGCGATCGCGAACGCCGCGCCCACGACAGCCGCCGAGATGATGATGAGTACTAACGCCTTGCGCATCCTGCCTCCCGGGTCGTACGTACCCATACTGCCGAGGAGCGCGCGTGCGGTCTACTCCGTGTCCATATCGTACTTGCGCATCTTGTAGCCGAGCTGCCTCGGCGTGATCCCGAGCGCCCGTGCCGCCCGTGCCTGCACGTAGCCGTACCGCCTCAGTGCTGCGGTGATCCGCCTGCGCTCGAGCGACTCGATCTCTTCTTCGAGCGTCATCGTGCTCGTGTCGGGTTCGGGCTCGCGCACGAGGATGTGGAGCGGGAGATCCGCGACCGTGATCTCGTCCTCCTCGGCCAGCACCACGAGACGCTGGATCGTGTTCTCCAGCTCGCGGATGTTGCCCGGCCAGGGGTAGGCGAGCATCTGGCGCATGGCTTCCCGCGCCAGCGTCACGTGCCGGTCGTTGGCGGCGCAGAACCGCGCAAGGAAGTGCTCGATGAGCACCGGCAGGTCCTCGCGCCGCTCTCGAAGCGCCGGCAGGAAGATCGGCACCACGTTCAGGCGCCAGTACAGGTCCTCGCGGAACTCTCCCTCGCGGCTCATGCGCTCGAGGTCCCGGTTGGTCGCCGAGACGACCCGGGCGTCGGTCGAGAGCGTTCGCGTGCCGCCGAGCCGCTCGAAGGTGTGCTCCTGCAGCACGCGCAGCAGCTTCGCCTGGAGCGCCGGGGAGATATCGCCGACCTCGTCGAGAAAGATCGTGCCGCCGCGCGCGAGCTCGAAGCGTCCGGGCTTGCTCGCGACCGCACCGGTGAACGCGCCCTTCTCATAGCCGAAGAGTTCCGCCTCGAGCAGGTTCTCGGGCAGTGCCGCGCAGTTCACGGCGACGAACGGGCCCTTGGGGCGGGCCCCCTGGTAGTGCAGGGCGTGGGCGATGAGCTCCTTGCCGGTGCCGCTCTCTCCGCGCAGCAGCACGGTCGCCTGCGAGCCCGCCACCTTGGACACGATCCGGAAGACCTCCTGCATCTTGTCGGAGTCGCCGATCATGTTGGGGAGCGAGTAGCGCGCCTTGAGTTCTCCGCGCAGCAGTTCCGTGCGGTCCTTCTCTCCGATGTAGGTGTGGTAGAGCCTGACCGAGTGCGCGATGGTCCCCGCCACGATCTCGAGCACGCGCAGGTCCTCTTCGAGCGAGACCCGCTCGCCGAATATCCTGTCGGCCGACAGTACGCCGAGGACCTCGCCCCGCAGCTTCATCGGAACACACAGGAACGCGATGCTCGATTTGTCGATGCGTCGTGCGCCGGTGCGGTTGAGGAACAGCGGCTCCTCGGCGATATCCGAGATCACCATGGGCTCGCCTGAGGCCATGACGCGGCCGACCACGCCCTCGCCGATGTGGTAGCGGCCCCGGGCGATCTCCGAGCGTGTGAGTCCGTAGGCGGCGGCTATGCGCAGCGTGCGCGTCTGGGGCTCCACGACCGTGACCGTCGCGCGCGTGAGTCCCAGGCGTTCGGAGAGGATGCGCATCGCGCGCTTGAGATTGCGGTCCAGATCGAACGAGGAGATCATCGTCTGGCTCACCTCGAGCAGCGCGACGAGCTCGTCGGCGCTCGTGCGGTCGGGGCGCGCGGGTGTGGTTGTCGGGCTGTGCTCCGGAGTCTCCATGGACCCAGTGAACCAGCGGGTTGTTTCGGTGGTGTTATCGAGCGATTACACCTTGTGCCGTAAGGCGAGGTCCGAGGGGGTCGACACGCTGTCTGCGTCCTTTGACCTCGGCAGGTGGCGTGCTACGATTGGGACGGACTCCGGGTAGACTCCTCGGCGGTCCGTTTCAACGACTTCTCCGCCTGCCGAATCCTCGGCCGGCATAGGATGCCTGGGAGGATCTCCGTGGCGCTCGAGGGAAACCTCAGAGACTTCTCGCTCGAGGACATGTTCCGCCTTCTCGCCTCAGGCTCGAAGAGCGGCACCCTGCATATGGAGCGCGGCGAGTCCGAGGGGCGCGTCTGCTTCAAGAAGGGGCGCGTGTTCTTCGCATCGAGCAACTACAACCGCGAGTCTTTGGGCCGGCGTCTCGTCAAGACGGGCGTCATCTCGGAGAAACAGCTGCGGCAGGCCCTCGGCCTCCAGAAGATCCAGAAGAAGGAGAAGGCCAACCGCCGCCTCGGGCAGATCCTCGTCGATGAGGGCTATCTGGACTCCAAGGTGCTCGAGAGTTTCATCCAGGACCAGATCAACGACACCCTGTTCGACCTCTTCCGCTGGGAGGAGGGTGAGCTTCGGTTCGAGTCGGGCGAGACCTGCGAGGACGAGGACATCGGCATCTCCGTCTCGGTCGAGAACATCATCATGGAGTCCGCGCGTCGTCTCGAGCTTTGGAACCGTATCCGGCTCAAGATCCCGAGCATGGACACCCGGTTCATCATGGCTTCGGCGCCCGGTGACAAGTCCATGGAGATCCATCTGAAGCCCAAGGAGTGGATGCTCCTGTGTTTCCTGCACGGGGGACGTACCGTGCGCGAGCTCGTCGAGGTCACGGGATACAACGATTTCGATACCGCAAAGATCCTCTATGGGATGTACTCGGCGGGGCTGATCGAACGCCTGGGGGCGCCTGACGAAGTCCCGGTCGCGGAGTAACGCCATGGCCGGCAACGGCGAGAGCCTGTCAAAGGACCTGACCCCCGAGGAGTTCGGGCGGTTCCGCGACTACATCCACAAGCACTCAGGCATCTACCTCGAGGAGCAGAAGGCGGACTCGCTCCGCATCTCGCTCATCACGCGCGCGACGCGCTTCTGCTTCGACTCGCTCGGCGAGTACTACGAGATGCTCGTGGCCGACGAGGACGAGTTCAAGGAACTCATGAACCTCGTCACGATCAACGAGACGAGCTTCTTCCGCTTCCCTCAGCAGTTCGAGGCGCTGCGCAAGTTCATCATCCCGGAGATCATCGAGGGCAAACTCCCCACCAACCGGCAGTTCCGGGTGTGGTCGGCAGGCTGCTCCACCGGGGAGGAGCCGTACACCATCGCCATGACGCTCATGGACTCCGGCCTCGAGGGCCTCGGCTACAACCTCGAGGTCATGGGCACCGACGTGTCGACCAACGCCCTGCTACGCGCCAAGCAGGGCGTGTACCCCGCACGCGCGCTGCTCTCGGTCCCGAGTTCGGTCTCGAGTCGCTTCTTCGAGCCGACCGCGCACGGCCACCGCGTCACCGATCGCGTGCGCAAGCTGATCACGTTCCAGTACCACAACCTGATCAAGGAGCCCTACCCGCTGGCGCTCATGGGGAACTGGGACGTCATCTTCTGCCGCAACGTCACCATCTACTTCCGGTTGGAATCCACGCGCCGGGTCGTCGACAACTTCTACGAGTCCCTGAACCCGGGCGGCTACCTCTTCATCGGCCACTCCGAGACGCTCACGAGCATCTCGGACAAGTTCGAGCCGGTCGAGGTGGGCGGCGTGTTCCTGTACCGCAAGCCTCGGCTGCGCCGGGGACTGAACTTCCCCGGATCCGAGCCCAAGCGTGCTCCGTCCGAGCGTCCGAGCACCGCACGTCTCGTCCGCGAGTCGCGCGCCGGCGTGGAGCAGCCCCGGCGAACGAGGCCCGAGCTTGCTCCGGCCGAGCCTGCGAAGCCCGCGGCCGAGGGCGACGCCCGTGTGGCCCAGTTGCTCGAAGCCGCGCGTCTCGCCTCGCAGGACGGCCGCAACGACGCGGTCCTCGAAGCCATCGACGAAGTCTGGAGTATCGAGCCGACCAACGCCGAGGCATACCTGCTCGCTGCGTACGTGCATGCCGACCAGGGCCAGATGGACGAGGCGTTCGCGGAGTGCCACAAGGCGCTCAGCATCGATCCGCTCATGGCGGCGGCCCGCTACGTCCTCGGGATCATCCACCTGGGCCGCGGCGAGCAGATGGAGGCGCTCTCGGAGTTCAAGCGCACCATCTACATAGATCAGGGCTTCGCGCTCGCGCATCTCAACCTCGCGAACCTCTACCGCGCTCAGGGGGCGACGGGCGACGCGTGCAGAGAATATGAGAACACCCTGCGGACCCTGTATGAGGATCCGGAGGGCGCGTGGACGTGGTTCCTCGGCGGTTTCAAACCCGATCTGTTGGCCAAGACCGTCGAGCGTAGTCTGGTAGAGTGTCGTAAGGGCGCGAGTTGATGCCTAAAGGTGTAGGTCGCAAGCGGCGATATACACGAGGAAGCGGCATCTGACCCGGAGGGGAGTAGGAATGGCGAGTGCTCGTATTCTGGCGGTCGATGACAGTCCGACCATCCTGGAGATGATCAAGGCGATCCTCCTGTCGGGCGGCTATGAGGTCATCACGGCGTCAGACGGGGCGGAAGCGCTCGAGACCGCTCGTGCGGAGATGCCCGATCTGATCCTTCTCGACGTCATGCTTCCCAAGTTGGACGGGTACCGGGTCTGCCGGCTGCTCAAGTTCGACCAGAAGTACAAGGCCATCCCGATCATCATGCTCACGGCCAAGACCGAGGAGCAGGCGATGGCGACCGGCATTCGGACCGGCGCGAACCAATACCTCACGAAGCCTATCGAGCCCGAAACCCTCCTGGCTGCGGTGGCCGAGGAGCTCTCCAAGGCGCAGGGGTAGGTACGCCCGATGCCTGATTCGATCACTTCACGCGTTCTGGATGCGCTCGCGAACGCCGGGCTGCTCACCATCGAGCAGATCAGCACGGTCACCGACGCTGCCGAGTCGGCGGGCACCACGCCCGGCGACGTCCTTGCGCAGCGGGGGCTCGTGACGCCGGCCGACGTCGAGTCGGTCATGGAGGACGAGCTCGGCATCCCGCGCGTTGACCTCTCGAGCTACGCTCCCGACGACGACGCGCTGCTGCTCGTTCCCGTCGGGGTCGCGCGTGCGCGCAACGTGCTCCCGCTCTTTGAGATCGAGGGCATGCTCACGATCGCGATCGCGGATGCCATGGACGTCTTCAAGCTCGACTCGCTCGCCGCCGAACTCGGACTCGAGATCGAAGCGGTGCTCTCCGACGCCGCATCGGTGCGCGGCGCGATCGTGCAGTACTACGGCGATGTCGCCGAGGAGCCCGTCGCGGCGGTCGAGACGCCCGCCGAACTCGCCGAACGCCTGCTCGAGCCCACGCCCGAATCGATCCTTGCCGAGGAGCCGGAGGTCGACGTCGCGGACTTCTTCGAGGCTCCGGTGGTCGACGACATGCCTGTGGTCGCCGACGCGCCTGCCGTCGAGGTCCCCGCCGATGCGCCCGTCGAGGAGGTGCGCGGGATCGAGGAGGTCGTCGAGACCGCGGTCTCCGAGGGTTCGGCGGCCATCGACCTCGACGTGCTCGCCGTCGCGGACGCGCGCAAGGTCGCCGTGCTCGTCTCGGACATCCTCGAGCATGCCGTCGTGCGCGGCGCGAACCGCATCCAGCTGTTGCCCTACAAGGACGACTTCTTCCTGGTCTATCGGGTGCACGGCCGCCTCGAGAAGATCGCGAGTGCCCCGCTCTCGCTCCAGGGCGCACTCGTGGACGGCTTCAAGAACTTCGCGCGCCTGTCCTCGGTGCAGTCCTCGCGTCCGGCGCTCGGTCGCGTCAAGTCGCACATAGGGGACCGCGACCTCGTCGTGACGGTCTCGGCCGTACCGACGATCGCCGGACAGCGCGTGGTCATCTCGGTCGCTGCGGACAAGGCAGCGCCGCGAGGTCTTGCCGAGCTCGGTATGAACGAGGCCGAGGTACGCGCGCTGCACGCGATGGTCGAGCGCGGCAAGGGCATCCTGCTCGTGTGCGCGCCGGTCGCGGGCGGCCGCTCGTCCACCTATTACGCACTGCTGCAGCACGCCGCGCAATACGGCAAGACCGTGTACTCGGTCGAGCGCTCCATCGACTACGAGATCCCCGCCGTCGCGCAGGTGCTCGTGAGCCCCGGCTCACCGGTCGGCGCCGAGGGCTACTTCGCGGCGGGCATCCGCCAGGACACCGACGTCATCGCCATCGATGCGATGCAGTCCGTCGAGGACGTCCATCTCGCGGTCGAGGCGGCCGGCGTCGGCAAGCTCGTCATCGCCACCTTCTCCGGCGGCGACATCGTCTCGGGCGTGCGCCGCATGCTCGACGTCGGCGTCGAGCCGGTCTCGCTCGCTTCGGCGCTCACGCTCGGTGTGGGCCAGCGCCTCGTGCGCATGAACTGCCCGCACTGCTCGGCGCCGCAGAAGAGCCCGCTTGCGGACCGGATCCCCGGTGCGGAGCCCGGCACGCCGTCCAAGCGCGGCTCGGGTTGTCCCGCCTGTGCGAACACGGGCTTCCAGGGCGCCACCGGCATCTTCGAGGTCCTGCCCTTCACCGAGCAGGTCCGGGCGCCGATCGCTCATGGCGCGTCCGCCGAGGAGATCGCGGCGGTCGTGCGCGCCGCCGGGATGCGGCCGATGGTCGCTTCCGGGCTCGCCAAGGTCAAAGAGGGGCTTGTCAGTCCCGAGGAACTCAACCGCGTGCTGCGGTTCGCGGAATGAGCGGGCGGTACAGACGATGACCCCTCGCAAGAAGACACCCGCCCCCGAGCCGGCCCCCGTGGAGCAGGAGACGCCTGCCGTCGAGGTCGTCGCGCCGGCGGAGCCTGAGCCCGAAGTCGCGGTCATCAGCCAGATGGTCGCGTTCCACCTCGGCGGTCAGCGCTACGCCCTTCCGATCCACAGCGTCCAGGAGATCCAGCAGATCGTCGCGCTCTCCGAGGCCCACGGCGGCTCGCACGCCGTCATCGGTATGGTCAACCTGCGCGGGAGCGTCATCCCGGCGATCGATATGCGCGCCCTGCTCTCGCTGCCCGCCGAGGAGTACCGTCTCGACACCCCCATGATCATCTGCCGCGTCGGCCAGGGCTTCGTGGCCCTGGTGGTCGACGATGTCGAGGACGTCATCGACGTCCCCGAGGGGTGCGTCTCGGCCCCTCCCAAGCTGCACGCCCTCGCCGACCGAATGATCGGCGTCTGCCATCTCGACACGGACCTCGTGTTCATGCTCAGTGTCGAGAAGCTCGTGGCTCCACTCGGGCTCACCGACGGCGAGGGGTGGTGATCGCGTGACGGAGCCGAACGGCAGGAGATCCATGGCCGAGCAGGCCGACGAGGTCTTGCGCAAGCGTGCCGAATCGCTCGCTCAGGAGTCCGCCGAGGAGATCGCCGCGGACCTCATCTCCGTGTTGCTCTTCAGGCTCGGGGACGAGTGGTACGCGGTGAACGTGGACGACGTCCGCGAGATATACCAGGAGTACCTCATCACGCCGATCCCGTGCGTGCCGGATTTCATCCTCGGCGTGGTCAACATCCGAGGCGAGATCATCTCGGTTACCGACGTGGCCCGGATGATGCGCCTCGGGGCGCTCACGACCGACGCCGGACAGGCCCCCGCGATCGTGGTGCATGGCGCGAACAGCACCTCCGCCATCGTGGTCGACGAGATCGGCGACATCGTCGACGTCCCCCGCGAGGGCATCGAGCCTCCGCTCACCACCATCGACAAATCGCAGGCGGAGTTCATCGCCGGTTCCATCTACATCGACGGTCGACTCATCGGCCTCGTCAACAAGGATAGGGTGCTCGAACCGATCGGCGCGGGAGCCAAGTAGAAAGACCCTGGAGGCGCACGCATGAACAGGATCATCAACGCGGTCAGAAGCAAGTTCCTCTACAAGTACTCGCTTGTGAACGCCCTCATCATGATGGTGTTCATCGGGCTCCAGTGGTGGGTGGCGTGGCTCTCCTTCGGCGATGAGCTGGCGGGAGCGCCTGAACTCAAGGGCGACATCATACTGCTGCTCGCCGGGACGACGGTCCTCGGTATCGGCTGGCTCGTGATCTTCCTGTACGTGGGCAAACGGTTCATCGCACCACTCGATCTCGTCGTAGAGAGCGTCAAGGCGGCGTGCCAGGGCGAGATCGGCCACAAGGTCGATGTCGACACGCCCGACGAGTTCGGCACGCTTTCACGCTCCTACAACCAGATGCTCGATCTGATCGTCTACCTCATCCGACAGACGCAGGAATCCTCTCGCAGGCTCGCGCAGTCCTCGAGCGAGATCCTCTCGGCGACAGAACAGCAGGCCTCGGGCGCCGCCGAGCAGGCCGCGTCCATCAGCGAGACCACCGCGACGATGGAGGAGCTTGCCGCCACGTACCGCCAGATCGCCGACAACGCGAACCAGGTGGTGAACATGGCCGAGGCCTCGCTCGGGAGTGCGGAGTCCGGCCAGCAGGCCGTCATGAACACCCTGTCGGCCATGGAGGACATCAAGACCAGGTCCCAGGCATCCGCGAACAAGATCCTCTCGCTCGGCGAGCGCAGCCAGCAGATCGGCCAGGTCCTCGAGATCATCAACTCGATCGCGGACCAGACCAAGATCCTCGCGCTCAACGCGGCCATCGAGGCGGCGCGGGCGGGAGAGGCCGGCAAGGGCTTCTCCGTCGTCGCGGTCGAGATCCGCAAGCTCGCCGAGTCCGTCGTGGACTCGACCGGCGAGATCGGTACGATCATGACCGAGATCCAGAGCGCCGCGAACGAACTCGTCATCGCCACCGAGCAGGAGCTCAAGCAGGTCCAGGGCGGCGTCGATCTCGCCCACGTCACCGGCGAGTCCCTCGACCAGATCCTCGAGATGATCGAGCAGACGACCGTGGCGGCCAAGGAGATCTCCGCCGCGACACAGCAGCAGAAGAGCGCGACGGACCAGGTCGTCAAGGCCATGCGCGAGGTCGCCGCCGTAGCCCAGCAGACGGCGGCGGGCGGGCGTCAGGTCGCTGGCAGTGCAGAGCAGCTCTCCAACATCGCGAAGGAGTCGGCTCAGGTCGGGTCCGCGTTCCGGATCGTCGAGTAGCCGAAGCCTCCAAAAGGAGTCGCCACGATGGTCGAGTTCGACCGCAGCGCGTTCATAGGGAAGTTCCAGGAAGAGGCGCAGGATCTCCTGCAGCGTCTCAACGAGGGCGTCATCCAACTCGAGATCGACCCGGGCAACCGGGAGCTCATCGATCAGATGATGCGCGACGCCCATACCATCAAGGGCTCCTCGCGCATGGTGGGTCTCATCGACATCTCCGATGTGGCCCACAGGCTCGAAGACATCATGGTCAAGATCCGCGACGGCGAGATGGCCTACACGCCCCAGATGAGTGACAGCTTCTTCGAGGCGCTCGACGCTATCGTCTTCCTTGCCGACAACGGCGGCGTCAACACCGACGGCACCCTCGACCTGCCGGCCCTGCAGCTCAAGCTGACGGCCGTTGCCGAGGGCGGCGCCCCCAAGACCGGGACCGACGCCTCGGAGCCGGAGTCGGCCGATCCACCTGCCGAGGAGCCGGCCGACACGCACGAGGAGCTCGAGCGCGAGGACCAAGAGGAGCTTGCCGAGGACCAGGTCGCGCACTCCAACTCGTCACGAGCGGCCGCCGCGAACGCGAAGCCGGGCGCGGACGAGGGTCTCAAGTCCAAGGTCCAGACGACCATCCGCATCCGAACGAGCCAGGTCGACTCGCTTCTGAACCTCATCAGCGAGGTCGTCATCGGCCAGATCAAGGACGAGCAGCGCTTGCTCGAACTGCGGGCCGGCGTCGGCGAGATGACCGAGGCATGGCAGACGTGGGTGCGCCTCAAGTCGCTTCTCAATACCATCCAGATCGATGATGACGCTGCGATGTCCGCGATCATGGAAGAGATCAGCACCCTGGACGGCCTACTGCTCGACCGGCGGCGTGGCGAGACGACCCTGCTCAAGCAGTACGGGGACGACGTATCACGGACGTCCGTGGTCATAAACGACCTGCAAGAGCAGGGCATGCGGATGCGCATGCTGCCCGTCTCAACCGTCTTCCAGGCGTTTCCCCGCGCGGTGCGCGACCTCGCCCGTTCGTTCAAGAAGGACGTCGACCTCTTCATGGAGGGCGGCGACACCGAACTGGACAAGAAGGTGCTCGAGGAGATAAACGACCCCCTCGTCCACATCATGCGCAACGCCGTGGACCATGGGATCGAGTCGACCGATGAGCGCGTGAAGGCCGGAAAGCCGGCGAAGGGCACCATCCGTATGGCCGCGCGCCAGGAGGGTGACCACATCGTCATCGAGGTTTCGGACGACGGTGCGGGCATCGACCCGGAGCGGGTCAAGAGCGCGGCGATCCGCAAGGGCTACATCTCGGAGTCCGAGGCCAAGGCGATGTCGGACCGGGAAGCCATCTACCTCATCTTCGAGAAGGGCTTCTCAACGAGCGCGATCATCACCGAGATCTCCGGCCGGGGCGTGGGCATGGATGTCGTGCGCGAGTTCATCGTCGAGAAGCTCAAAGGCTCGCTCGATGTGCACAGCGTCATGGGTGAGGGCACGACGTTCCGTCTGACCATCCCGCTGACGCTCGCGATCATCCGCGCGCTCATGCTGCGGGTCGGGGACCAGGTCTTCGCGATGCCGACGGCCTCGATCGAGGAGACGCTGCGCATCGATCCGAGCGAGATCATCAAGGTGGAGGGCCGCGAGGTCATCCGCCGTCAGCGCCGCACCGTCCCGCTCATCCAGCTCGGCGACATCCTCGGTGTCCCGCACACCGGGCACGAGGGGCTCAAGATCCCCATCGCGACCATAGGCTTCTCGGGCCACCGCATGGGCTTCATGGTCGACGCGCTCGTGGGCGAGCAGCAGATCGTCATCAAGCCCCTCGGCACGCACCTGCTCAAGGTCGACAACGTCGCCGGGGTGACCATCCTCGGTGCCGGAGAGGTCGTGCCGATCCTCAACGTGCCCGACCTCATGGCCAACGCCCGTCACCGCGCTGGACAGAAGACCGGCGGACAGGTGGTCGAGAAGGAGCGTACGGGCCCGCGCAAGATCCTCATCTGCGAGGACTCGTTCACGACCCGCGAGCTCGAGCGCTCGATCTTCGAGGCCGCCGGCTACGATGTCGAGGTCGCGATGGACGGCGCCATGGGCTATGCGAAGCTCAAGGAAGGTCTGGACGTGGATGCGGTCGTCTCCGACGTCCAGATGCCGAACATGACCGGGTTCGAGCTCACGCGCGCCATCAAGGCCGACCCGGCCCTTCGCGAGATCCCGGTCATCATCGTCACGTCTCTCGAGCGTGACGAAGAGAAGGCCGAGGGTATCGACGCGGGCGCCGACGCGTACATCACCAAGTCCGTCTTCAACCAGGACACACTGCTCGACACCGTCGAGCGTCTGATCCGCTGATCCTCGGAGGTAGCGTGCACTCGCAACGGGGCCGCATTCGTGTGCTCATAGTCGACGACTCCCTGGTCGCACGGGAGATGCTCGCGCAGATCCTGGCGACCGACTCGTCGATCGAGGTCGTGGGGATGGCGCGTGACGGCAAAGAAGCCGTCGACGCTGTCGCTCAGCTGCGGCCGGATCTGGTTACCATGGACATCCACATGCCCAAGATGGACGGGCTCGTGGCCACCGAGCAGATCATGGCGTACCACCCCACGCCTATCCTCGTGGTCTCCTCCTCGGTGTACGGCGAAGGGATGGGCAGGGCCTTCGACGCGCTTCAGATGGGAGCGCTCGAGGTCATCAAGAAGCCCGAACCGAGGGACTGGGCGGACCTCGAGCGGATCGGCAAAGAGGTCATCCGCAAGGTCAAGGTCCTGTCGCGGGTCCGTGTCATCACGCACATCAAGGGCCGCAAGCGGCCCGTCGCGGAGCCCCTGACGCCGGCGCCCATGCCCATCGTGAGGCCCGGCACGCGCTCGCTCGTCGCCATCGGGTCATCGACGGGAGGTCCGAGCGCGCTGCTCAACGTGCTCGGCCGCCTGCCCAAGGAGTTCCCGGTCCCGATCGTCATCGCACAGCACATCGCCGAGGGCTTCGTACCCGGGCTCGTGGCGTGGCTCGACACGGGCTGTCAGCTCACCGTTCGCGAGGCCAAGGACGGGGCGCTCGCGGAGCCGGGCTACGTCTACCTCGCCCCAACGGGCTCGAACCTCGAGATGGACGGCTACACCATGCGCTTCTCGGAGCCCCAGCACGGGCAGCTTTACATCCCCTCGGCCGACACGCTGTTCATCTCGACCGCGAACAGCTTCGGGCGTAGCGCCGTGGGGGTCATCCTCACCGGCATGGGCGCTGACGGCGCCGAGGGCCTCAAGCGGATGCACGACGCCGGTGCGGCCACCGTCGCCCAGGACGAGGACACGTCGACCGTGTACGGCATGCCCAAGGCGGCGGCGGATCTGGGCGCGGTGGACGTGGTCCTCGGGGTCAACGACATCGCCGAGGAGATCGAGAGACTGGCTGCCGGAGGCCGTGACAGGGGCTGAGGGTCCGGCATCCGACCGCTCGCGACCGCCGAGCGACCGTTCGCGCCGTTTCGCTTAATACTGTGTCCGATATCACCGATGTAGAACCCAAGTGGAACATTGCCCGCGGGGTCCGGCCGGTACCGGTCACTGCGGGTATCTGTATTCATAGCTTCCGGACATCACACAAAGGGGTGAGGTTTCGTGCCACTAGGCCTGTACGTCTCCCGTTGCGGAGGTAAGGTCGAAGACGCGATCGACCTGGACGCGGCGCTCGCGGACGCGGGCAAGGCGGCCGCGGTCGTTCGGGTCTTCGACGATCTCTTCGATCCGTCGACCCAGGAACGCATGTGTCGTGACGTTGTCGATGCCGAGCTCGACGGCGTCGTGCTCGCCGGTCACTCCGTGGAGCGCTACACCAAGTCACTCTCGGGTCGGCACCTCCTCGAGAAGATCGTCGCCGCGGGCGTCAACCCGAACCGCGTCATCGCCGCCAACATCTACGAGCAGGTGGCGGTCGTCCACGGCGCCGATCCGCTCGGCGCGACCGCGAAAGCCAAGGCGGTCATAGAAGATGCCTGCCGAAGAGTGGCACTCTCCCGCGACGCCGAGGGCATCGTGACCGAGCCTCGGCACTCGGTGCTGATCCTCGGTGTGACGACCGAGGCGGTCGTGGCCGCCCAGAGGCTTCTTCAGCTCGGATTCTCGGTGGTGCTCGCCGATCGCGGCCAGGGCAAGGCGCACGCGCTGCAGCCCTCGAGCCTCAAGGCCACCGCGGCATACGTGGCCGGTCATCCCAACGCCGAGTTCGTCGACGGTGCACGCATCTCCGACGGCTCCGGTTGGCTCGGCGACTACGACGTGGTCCTGAGCTCGGACGCCGGCACCGCCCACTACCGGGTCGGCGGCATCCTGCTCGCCCGCCCCGATGTCACCCAGTGGATCGAGGAACTGCGCGGCCACTTCAAGGTCGACATCGACGAAGAGGGGCACGCCCGCTCGATCGACCCCGACACACACCCGTCGGAGACGGTCGACCCCGGGATCATGGTGGTTCCCGTGCGCGTCAGCAGTGACCGCACCCGCGAGAAGGTCGCGGCTGCGGACTCAGCCGCCATCGCGCTGGTGCTTCGGCTCTCCCAGCCGACCACCACGCACTACATGGACGTCTCGCATGTCGACGAAAGCCTGTGCGGCGGATGCGCGTCCTGCGTCCGAACCTGCGCGTTCGGCGCGTGCAGCCTAGGCGCCGACGGCCTGTCGCATGTCGACGTGCGGCGCTGTCGCGCATGCGGCAAGTGCGTGGTCTCGTGCCCGGTGGGCGCCCGCGACATCATCAGCGCTCCGCATGATTACCTGATCGAGACCATCCGCGCGCTTGCCGAGGCCGAGGTGCCGGGTGAGCGCGTGCTGGGCTTCCTGTGCGCCGGCTGCGGCTATCCGGCCGCAGACAGCGCCTCCGAGTACGTCGAGCAGGGGGGCGAGACCTACCCGGCATCCTTCCTGCCGCTGCGCATCCCATGCGGCGGTCGTCTCGACACGCTCTACGTCCTCGAGGCGTTCAAGGCGGGCTTCGACGGCGTTACGGTGTTCCGTTGCCGCGAGGGCCATTGCCACAACCTGATCGGCAACCTGGACATGGACCGCCGCATCAACCTCCTGCGCACCGTGCTGCGTTCACGCCATCTCGATGATGCGCGTCTGCGGATCGTCGACATCTCGCCGTTCGAGGGCGAACGGTTCGTCGAGCAGATCAACGAGGTCTATATGACTTTGGGCTCTCTTACCAACGGGAAGGGGGGTCCCCAGTGAGCAAGCCACGTCTGGCACATGTGGTCCTCGGCGGTTGCGAAGGCTGCTACGTGTCGCTTCTCGATGCACACGAGGCGATCATCCCGCTTCTCGAGGCCGTCGACCTGGTCGCATCCCCGCTCGTGGCGGTCGACGATCTGACCGACTGTGACGTCTGTCTCGTCGAAGGCGCGGTGACGACCGATCATGACATCGAGGTCCTCCTCGCCGCACGCAAGGCGAGCAAGACACTCGTGGCTGTCGGTTCGTGTGCCGCACTCGGCGGCATCGGCGGTCTGCGCAACCTCTCGAGCCGCGCCGAGGTGCTCGACACCGCGTTCGGCACGGCACACAAGCCGACCGGGCTTCCCGAGTTGACCGCTCGCGTGCAGCCGCTCTCCGACTTCGTGACCGTCGACGTCTCGGTCCCCGGCTGCGCGCCCGAGACCGACACACTGCTCGACGCGCTCACGGCGGCCCTTGAAGGGCGCGCTTGGGAGATGCCCCGCCGCAACATGTGCGACGAGTGCGGGCGAGAGAAGATCACGCTGCTCGAACACTCCTCGGAGTTCGTCTCCGATGCCGTCTACGGCATCATGGAGCTCGATGTGATCGACCCGGACCGCTGCTTCCTGGAGCAGGGCGTCATCTGCATGGGTCCGATGACCCGCGAAGGCTGCGGAGCACGCTGCACCGCCGCGGGCGTGCCCTGCCGCGGGTGTCAGGGACCGAGCCGCCCCGAGTTCGAGCAGGGCGGCAAGATGGTCGACGCGCTGGCCGCGGTGCTTCCGGCAGGCGCGATCATGTTCCTCGACGACCTGGTCGGCACGGGGTACCGCTTCAGCATGCCGATCTCGATCTTCCCCACGATCTATGACCACGGAGGTGATGGCGATGAGTGAGGTCGTTCTCCTCCCGGCCACAAAGAGGATCGAAGGTCACGGACGCATCTCGCTGTTCCTGGGCGAGGACGATCGCGTGGCCGACGCGCACTTCGAGATCACCGAGTTCCGTGGCTTCGAGAAGTTCCTCGAGGACCGCATGATCTGGGAGATGCCGCTCATCACGAGTCGCATCTGCGGCGTGTGTCCCGTTTCGCACCACCTCGCGGCCGTGAAGGCCGTCGAGGCCATGTACGACGTCGAGGTCCCGCGCACGGCACGCCTGCTGCGCGAGTTGCTGCACCTCGGCGGGCTCTCGCAGGACCATGCCCTGCACTTCTTCTTCCTGGCCGGCCCGGACTTCCTCACGGGCGACGGTACCGGAAGCCGTGACATCCTGGGCGTCGTCAAGGCGGCTCCCGAGCTCGCCCTCAAGGCCATCGGGCTGCGCAAGACCGGTCAGCACATAGTGGTGACCGTCGGTGGGCGCGCAAGCCATCCGGTCGCTGCGATTCCCGGCGGCATGAGCAAGGGCATCACCGTCGAGGACCGCAACCGTATGGCGGAGATGGTCGCCGCGGGTATGGACGACGCGCTGTTCGCGGCCGACCTCGCACGTGAGTCGACGCTGCGCCTGCTCGAGACCTACCCCGGCTACGGCGCCGACCCCATGCCGAACATGGCCACCCTCGGCGCCTCGGGCGCCTTCGAGCTCTACGACGGCCGTATCCATGTGATGGCGGGCGACGGGACGATGGCCGATGAGTTCGCGGCCTCCGATTACGCACAGCACATCGGCGAGCGCACCATGCCGTACAGCTACGCGCGGGCCCCATACCTGCTTTCCATGGGCGACGAGGCCGGCCACTACCGCGTCGGTCCGCTGGCGCGTCTCAACCTCGCCGGCTCCATGCCGGGGCGTCGTTCCGAGGAGATGATGCACGAGTTCCGTGCCAAGCTCGGACGGCCCGTCCACTCGGTGCTCGCATACCACTGGGCCCGCATGATCGAGCTCGTCGCTTCATACGAGCGCATGACCGAGATCCTCGCCGACGATGAGATCCTGTCTCCCGATCGTCGGGTCAAGGTCGAGCGCGGTGCCGGTGTCGGCATCGCCGCGATCGAGGCGCCGCGCGGTACGCTGTTCCATCACTACGAGGCCGACGATGTGGGCCGCGTGACCCGCGCGAACCTCATCGTCGCCACCACCCACAACACGCCCTCGCTCGACTCCTCGGTACTCGAGGTCGTGAAAGGTGCGGCGCGCGAGGATGCGCTGGATGACGCGAGCGTGCGCAAGATGGAGCTCGGCATCCGCGCACACGACCCGTGTCTGTCCTGTGCCACACACGAGATCGGGCGCATGCCGCTCACGGTCGAGCTCATCGGGTCTGACGGTTCCGTGGTCGCGGTGAGGGAGGCAGAGTAGATGGATGCTCAGGCGGCCTTCGACAATCATGTCCGCTCGAAACTCGAGTCGTCTTTCGGCAAGGCGGTGGCGATGCTGATCCTCGCCTCCGCCTCGAACGTGGCCGGGATGACGACGATGGGTCTCGAGCGTGACGGCTATATGCGGATCTGCGAGGCGATTGCGCGGGATCAGCGCGTCGTGGACATGTGGGGAGCCTCTGGCGCGGCGGACACGCTGAGCCAGTGGAAGACGCTCGCGGACTAGCCGCGCGGCGCGCTTACCCGCACAGGAGCTCCAACACGACGGTGGCCGCTTCTTCGGAGGCGGCCACCGCTGTCTGTGAGAGGCCTTCGGCATGCCCCATCTCGGGGGCCGCGACGCTCACCACCTGCGCGACGGGCGCGCCTCCGTACAGCGTGTCGGCGAGCGCCAGCAGCCCGGCCGGATCGATCGCGTGCGCGTGTGTGCCGGCCGAGCCGGGCTCCTGGACCCCTACGCGGACCGGCGGGGAAGTGCGGCGCTCCGCATCCACGAAGATGACGCGGGTCGCCGCGGCGACGTCTTCGGCCATGACGATGTCGAGCTGCGGCGTCGAGACCAGGGTCACGCCCGCAGGGAGTGAGCTCTCGACGAGCTCCGCGACGCGGCGTGCGACGCCGTCATCACCGCGGGCCTTGTTGCCGAGGCATATGAGCAGGGTTCCTTCCATGACGAGCAGTATACGTCGGGCCACGCCCGCTCCGCCTGCGGGTATACTTCGCTGCATGGAATCCCTTCCCATCGGTGTGTTCGACTCCGGCCTCGGCGGTCTGACCGTCGCGGGCGAGATCATGCGTGCGTTGCCCCAGGAGAGCGTCGTCTACTTCGGCGACACCGCCCGGTGCCCGTATGGCCCTCGTGACCTCGACGAGGTCCGCCGCTTCGTGCTCGAGATCGGCGCCTGGCTTTCCGCTCGGCCCGTAAAGCTCATGGTCGTCGCGTGCAACACCGCCACCGCCGCAGGACTCGCGCTCGCGCAGCGCGCGTTCGATGTGCCCGTCATCGGCGTCGTCGAGCCCGGCGCGCGCGCCGCGGTTCACGCAACCGTGAACCGCAACGTGGGGGTCATCGGCACGGTCGGCACCGTCGAGTCCGGCGCGTACAGCAAGGCCGTGCGCGCTCTCGATGCCGGCGTGACGGTGTTCAGCGTGCCCACACCCAAGTTCGTGGACGTCGTCGAGGCGGGGCTGCGCATGGGCCCCGGACCGCTCGAGGAGTGGCTCGCCGAGGTCTCCGACGTGTTCGTGCGTCCCTCGTTCTACCAGATCGCCCGCGACTATCTCGATCCGCTCAAGCGCAGCGGGATCGACACGCTCGTGCTCGGCTGTACGCATTTCCCGCTGCTCGCCGCGTCGATCCAGCAGGTGGTCGGCCCACGGGTGACGCTCATCTCCTCGGCGCAGGAGACCGCGCTCGAGGTCGCCGAGACGCTGGCGCGCAGAGGCCATCTCGCCGCGCCGGGCGCCCCGGTAGCGCACTCATTCGCCACCACCGGCGATCCCGCCGAGTTCGTCCGGTTCGGCTCGCGCGTGCTGCGGCGTCCCATCGACGCGGCCGGGCACGTTGCCCTCGATGAGCTGCGCGCGATCCCGACCCCCGAGCTGCTCGCGCTTCTCGACCGGTCCGCCGAGGAGTCCGTATGCGACTGACGGTGCTCGGTTCCTCGGCGAGTTATGCGGGTCCCGGGCACGCGTGCGCCGGGCATCTGGTGCGCGGGGGCGGGGCCGCTGTGCTTATGGACTGCGGCAACGGGGTGCTCGCGAACCTGGCGCGGGTCGTCGATCCGGCGAGCCTCGATGCGGTGTTCGTGACCCACGAGCACCCGGACCACTACGCCGATCTCTACAGCCTGCAGGCGCTGCTGCGGTACGCTCCTGCGGGTCCTGTGGGTTCGGTGGCGCTCCACATGCCTCCCGGCCTCTACGAGCGCGTGACGGCGCCATTGAACGAGCGGGGCAGGGCCGAGTTCGCCGAGGCGTTCGACGCGCGCGAGCTCGTCGACGGCGCGACCGTGCAGATCGCCGAACTCGCCGTGACGCCCACACTCGTCGATCATGTCGAGCCAACGTTCGCGCTCGTGGTGGAGACCGCCGATGCGCGCCTGTGCTACACGGCTGACACGCGGCCCGGTCATCGCGTGATGGCCGCGGCCGCTGCGGCCGACCTGTTGCTCGCCGAAGCGACGCTGCCCGAGGAGTACGCGGGTGCGGCGCCGCACATGACCGCCACGCAGGCCGGCGCGCTCGGCTACCAGGCGGGTGCGCTCGCGCTCGTGCTGACGCACCTGTGGCCGACCGTCGACCGGGACGCCGCAGCCGCGGCAGCCTCATCGACATACGGCTCTGTGGCCATGGTGGCCGAGGAGCTGGACACGTTCACCATCGGGACGCGCGGCGTCTCGAGGGAAAGGAGCACGGATGTCACGGAATGACGGACGCGAGCCCGGGCAGCTTCGGCCCGTCAGGCTCACCCGCCGCTATCTGAAGCATGCGCACGGGAGCTGCCTGTTCGAGCTGGGGGACACGAAGGTCCTGTGCGCTGCGAGCCTGACCGACGGCGTCTCGGGCTGGCGCAAGGGCAAGGGGCTCGGCTGGGTGACCGCCGAGTACGCGCTGCTGCCCGCCTCGACTCACACGCGCAGCCGCCGCGAGTCGACCACGGGCGGACCCAAGGGCCGGACCCACGAGATCCAGCGGCTCATCGGGCGCTCGATGCGCTCGATCGTCGACATGGGTGCGATGGGCGGGGAGTACACGCTCAACATAGACTGCGACGTGATCCAGGCCGACGGCGGCACGCGCACGGCGGCCATCACCGGAGCCTACATCGCGGTCCACGACGCGTTCTCGACATGGCGTGAGGCTGGCCGCATCACCGACCTGCCGCTGCTCGACCACCTTGCCGCCACCTCCGTGGGCATGGTCGACGGGGAGGTTCTGCTCGACCTCGACTACTCCGAGGACTCGATCGCCGAGATCGACATGAACGTGGTCATGGACGGGCAGGGGCGCTTCATCGAGGTCCAGGGCACCGGCGAGCGCACCCCGTTCGACCGCGCACGGCTCGACGTCCTGCTCGACCTGGCGACCGCGGGCATCGGGCGGCTCATCGGCATGCAGGAGACGGTGATCACGGGCGGTCACGATGTCTATGAGCTCTGAGGGCGGCATGCGGGTCGTCGTTGCGACCGGCAACGCGCACAAGGTGGACGAAATCGCCGAGGCGCTCGCGCCGTTCGGTTGGGAGTTCGTCTCCGTGGCCGACCTCGGAGGATGGGACGCGCCCGAGGAGACCGGCGAGTCCTTCGAGGACAACGCGCGCATCAAGGCGCTGTGCGCTCACGAGCGCTTCGGGATCGCGGCGCTCGCCGACGACTCCGGGCTCGAGGTCGACGCTCTCGACGGTGCACCCGGCGTGTACTCATCGCGCTACGCCGGTGAGTGCGCCACCGACGAGCTCAACAACGAGCGGTTGCTCCTTGCGCTGGCCGATGTGCCCGAGGAGCGGCGCACCGCGCGGTTCCGCAGCGTGATCGTGATGATCGCCGAGGACGGTTCCGAGATCGTCGCTTCCGGCGCCTGCGAGGGGCGCATCGGTTCCGCGCCCCGTGGCTCCCAAGGCTTCGGCTACGACCCGCTGTTCCTGCCGGAGGCGACACCCGGGCGGACCATGGCCGAGCTCGAGATGTCCGAGAAGAACGCGATCTCGCACCGCGGGGCGGCCCTCGAGGCGCTCAGGGAGCTGCTGGCTCGTTCGTAGTTTGCCCCCTGCGTCGCGGATACCTATACTGCTTTCTTGCCCATACGGCGCGGCCGCGAGGGCCCGCAGGCGGGCGTTCGGTTCGGGCTGTAGCGCAGCTTGGTAGCGCATCTGCTTTGGGAGCAGAGGGTCGCAGGTTCGAATCCTGTCAGCCCGACCATGTGCGGCCGTAGTTCAATTGGTAGAGCATCAGCCTTCCAAGCTGACTGTTGCGGGTTCGAGTCCCGTCGGCCGCTCCATTGACAATCCACGTCGCCAGAAGGTACCGTACCGCTTCGCGGCACATGCCTTGATGAAGCGACGTCTCACGCGCCCGTAGCTCAGCTGGATAGAGCGGGAGACTTCTAATCTCTAGGTCGGGGGTTCGAATCCCTCCGGGCGTGCCAAGCCACTCATGGTGGGTGTAGCTCAGTTGGTTAGAGCGTCGGACTGTGGCTCCGAAGGTCGCGGGTTCGAGCCCCGTTACCCACCCCAAGGCTCTTCCGAACGGCCCGCTTTCGAGCGGGTCGTTTGCGTTTCGCACCCGAACTTGCCGCAGGTGGGTTGCATTTCCTCGGAAGGCAGGTATCATATCGTCTGCTTGTGGGCCGTTAGCTCAGCTGGTAGAGCAGGGGACTCTTAATCCCAAGGTCATAGGTTCGATCCCTATACGGCCCACCATAGGATTCTGAACGGCCGAGGAGCGATTCCTCGGCCGTTTCGCTATACTGGGAAGCCGCTTTGCCCGCGGGCGTGGCGGAATTGGTAGACGCGCTGGGTTTAGGTCCCAGTGAGCTCGCTCGTGGAGGTTCGAGTCCTCTCGCCCGCACCAATCCGGTAACCGCAGTCGATCTGTGAACTGTATTCGAGGAGGCACGTTGAACACGACCGTTGAGAGGCTGGATGCGGCCAAGGTCCGCCTTACCGTCACCGTCACACCCGCCGAGGTGGACGAGTCGATCGAAGACGCATACAAGCGCATCGCCAAGAAGGTCAAGATCCCCGGCTTCCGCGCCGGCAAGGCTCCCAGGCCCATGATCGACACGCACGTCGGTCGCGAGGCCGTCATCGCGGACGCCCAGGACGAGCTGCTCAATACGAGCTACGGCAACGCACTGGACGCCGAGGGCCTGCGCCCGCTCGCGCAGCCGGAGATCGGCGAGATCGACCTCATGGAGCCGGGCAAGGAGTTCACGTTCACCGCCGAGGTCGAGGTGCGACCGGAGCTGACCATCTCCTCCTCCGAGGGCCTTTCGGTCAACGTCCCGCCGGCGACCGCCACCGACCGCGAGATCGACGCGCAGATCGAGCACACCCGCGATCGGTTCGCCACGCTCGAGCCGGTCGAGGACCGCGGCATCGAGGCCGACGACTTCGTCCTGCTCTCGTTCGTGGGCACCGTGGGTGGCGAGGCCTATGACGGCAACGTCGTGGACCGCTATCTGTACGAGATGAACCGCGGCATGATGCCCGAGGAGTTCGACGCGGGCCTGATGGGCAAGAAGGCCGGTGACGAGGTCACGGTGACCTTCGACATCCCGGACACTTCGAGCAACCCCGAGTTCGTGGGCAAGTCCGCCGAGTTCGCGATCACGGTGCACGAGGTCAAGGCCAAGGTGCTGCCGGAGGTAGACGATGAGTTCGCCTCCAACGTCGGCGGTTACGACACGGTCGCCGAGATGCGCGACGCCCTGCGCGACCAGATGAACCGCGCCAAAGCGCTCGGTCATGCGCGCGAGGTCGAGAGCGCCGTGCGCGCCGCCCTCGCCGCGCGTCTCGAGGGTGACGTGCCCGAGGTGATGGTCGAGAACACCAAAGCGCAGATGATGCGCGACTTCGTCAACGGGCTCGAGTCCCGCGGCTCCTCGCTCGAGAGCTACCTCGCGGCGACCGGCGGCGATTTCGACGCCATCGACCGCGGTATCGGTGAGCAGGCCGCCGCCTCCGTGCGCGAGGAGCTCGCGCTCGAGGCGCTCTTCCGCCACCTCGGCATGACGATCACCGACGAGGATATCGACGCTGAGATCGCGCTGCTCGCGAGCGATACCGAGACCGAGCCTTCCGAGCTTCGCAAGAAGTGGGAGGACTCGGGCGTCATCTCCGTTCTCAAGGAGCAGATCACCCATCGCAAGGCCGTCGAGTGGCTGACCACCGACGGACACGTCGAGATCAACGAGGTCCTGCCCGAGAGCGAGCAGGCCGAGGCGGGTACCAAGGACAAGAAGCCCGCGAAGTCCAAGAAGGCGGCCAAGACCGCCGAGGACACCAAGGAGTGACCATGGCTCACGAACTGAACTCCCTCATCATCCCGAGCGTCATCGAGCAGACCTCGCGCGGCGAGCGCTTCTACGACATCTACTCGCGCCTGCTCAACGAGCGTGTGATCTTCCTCGGCCAGGCGATCGAGGACGTCAACGCCAACATCGTCATCGCGCAGCTGCTCCACCTCGAGGCCGAGGACCCGGAGAAGGACATCCAGCTCTACATCAACTCGCCCGGCGGATCGGTCACCGACGGCATGGCGATCTACGACACCATGCAGTACATCAAGTGCGATGTCGCCACGATCTGCATCGGGCAGTGCGCCTCGATGGCCGCCGTCCTGCTGGCGGCCGGTGCTGAGGGCAAGCGCTCGGCGCTTCCCAACAGCCGCATCCTGATCCACCAGCCCTGGGGCGGTACGCAGGGCCAGGTCACCGACATCGAGATCCAGGCCAAGGAGATGCTGCGCATGCGTGCGGCGCTCGACTCCGTGCTCGCCAAGCACACCGGTCAGACCTGCGAGACGATCCACGCCGATACCGAGCGCGACAACATCATGACCGCCGAAGAGGCGAAGGCGTACGGTCTTGTGGACCATGTCTTCGTCAAGCGCGGGACGGAAGTGTAGGAACACCATGACACCCAAGACCGAGGGCCCCGAGCACCTCAAGTGCTCGTTCTGCGGCAAGAGCCAGCGGCAGGTCCGCAAGCTCATCGCCGGGCCGAACGTCTACATCTGCGATGAATGCATCGAGCTTTGCAACGATATCGTCGAAGACGAGCTCGCCGAGCCGACGACCGCTCCGTTCTCAGAGGATCTGCTGCCCACGCCCGCCGAGATCTACGAGGCGCTCAACGCCTACGTGGTCGGCCAGGAGCGCGCCAAGAAGGTGCTCTCCGTCGCCGTGTACAACCACTACAAGCGCGTACGCGTCATGCCGCAGACCGGCGAGAACGAAGTGGAGCTCGCCAAGAGCAACATCATGATGATCGGGCCCACGGGCTGCGGTAAGACGCTGCTCGCGCAGACGCTCGCTAGGGTACTCAAGGTGCCGTTCGCGATCGCCGACGCCACCGCGCTCACCGAGGCCGGGTATGTGGGCGAGGACGTCGAGAACATCCTGCTCAAGCTCATCACGGCCGCAGATTTCGACATCAAGAAGGCCGAGCTCGGCATCATCTACATCGACGAGATCGACAAGATCGCTCGCAAGGCCGAGAACCTGTCGATCACGCGCGACGTATCGGGCGAGGGTGTGCAGCAGGCGCTCCTCAAGATCCTTGAGGGCACCGAGGCGGCAGTCCCCCCGCAGGGCGGGCGCAAGCACCCCCAGCAGGAACTCATCCGCATCGACACCACGAACATCCTGTTCATCCTGGGCGGAGCGTTCGTGGGGCTCGACAAGATCATCGCCGACCGCATCGGCAAGAAGGGCGTGGGCTTCGGGGCCGATCTGACCGATGCGTCAAAGCACGACGCCGGTGCGCTGTTTGCGGATGTGCTCCCCGAGGACCTGCACCGCTTCGGGCTCATCCCCGAGTTCGTCGGACGTCTCCCGGTCATCACGCACGTCGAGGAGCTTTCCGAGGAGGACCTGGTCCGCATCCTCACCGAGCCCAAGAACGCGCTTGTGAAGCAGTACGAGAGGCTGTTCTCGCTCGAGGGCGTCACCCTCCGCTTCACCGACGAGGCGCTCAGCGCGGTGGCCGTGCTCGCCACCAAGCGCGGCACCGGCGCCCGCGGGTTGCGTTCGATCCTGGAGAGTATCCTGCTCGACACGATGTACGAGCTTCCGAGCGTCGAGGACATCGAGTCGGTGATCGTGACCGAGGAAGCCGTCAATGGCGGCACGGGCCCGACGGTGGTCCGCAGGGGAGACGCGGAAGCTTCCGCGTAGGCCCTCCGCGCCTCTTGTGATCGATACATCGAAAAGGCCGCCCGCGGGCGGCCTTTTCTTATGGGCGCACAACGCCCCCCAAGCGCTCCGTCTACCGGTTCGCGCGGACCTCGCCGACGATGATGGCGACCTTGTCCTTCTCGTTGGGATAGAGGTCCTTGGGCACGTTCTCGCGCCCCACGGCTTCGAACACGGCGTAGCGGGCGCAGGTCCCGTACGCGTCGCGGCAGTAGCGCTCCTTGAACATGTCGGCCATCGACGGCATGTTGGCCATCTTGTCGTTGAAGAAGATGCAGGTCTCGATGAGTGAGCAGGCCATTGTGCGGCCCTCCCTAGAGGTAGGACGTGCGTTCCGGGCGGTCTATATCGTTATTGCACGAACTATTAAGCAAAGTGAAGACCCCGGGGGGTATCAAATGACAGTCGGGCACGGACAAATGACGTATCGACCCTGCAACGGCGTGAGTGTAGACGATGACGGCCTGTATATCGCCTCGTGGTTGCCCTATCATCCTTGAGATACGACGTGCATCCCGAGAGGTAGAGCGCTGCATATGAGCGAGATGGCCAAGGCATACGATCCCAAAGCGGTCGAGAAGCCCGTGTTCGACTCCTGGATGCAGGGGCGGTACTTCGAACAGCCTGCAGGGGAGTCCCGCGACGGAGTCGATCCGTTCGCCGTCGTGATCCCGCCGCCCAACGTCACCGGCTCGCTTCATATGGGCCACGCGCTCAACAACACCATCCAGGACGTCATCACGCGTCGTGCGCGCATGGCGGGCCGTCCCACCCGCTGGATCGTTGGCACAGATCACGCGGGCATCGCCACCCAGAACAAGGTGGAGCAGAAACTCGCTGCCCAGGGTCTGAGCCGCTACGACGTGGGCCGCGAGGCGTTCATCGAGGCCTGCTGGGACTGGCGCCGCGAGCACGGGAGCACGATCATCTCGCAGCTCAAGGCCATGGGTTGCTCGTGTGACTACTCCGACGAGTGGTTCACGATGGACCCGAGCTACCAGGTCGCCGTGCGCAAGGTCTTCGTCGACTGGTTCGACAAGGGCCTGATCTACCGAGGAAAGCGCATCATCAACTGGTGCCCGCGCTGCGCCACCGCGCTTTCCGACATCGAGGTGGAGCACGAGGACCTCGACAGCCACCTGTGGCACATCCGCTACCCGCTCAAGGAGCCGGTCGGCGGCATGGACCACCTGATCGTGGCGACCACGCGTCCCGAGACCATGCTCGGCGACACCTGTGTCGCGGTGCACCCGGACGACGAGCGCTACAAGGCCATCGTGGGAGCGACCGTCGTGCTCCCGCTGATGGGCCGAGAGATCCCGATCGTGGCCGACGAGTACGTCGACCCGAGCTTCGGCACCGGCGCGGTCAAGGTCACTCCCGCGCACGACCCCAACGACTTCGACATCTCCGAGCGCCACGGCTGCGCTAAGATCAACATCATGAACGCCGACGCGACCATCTCGGCCGAGGGCGGCGTCTACGAAGGCCTCGATCGCTACGAGGCACGCAAGCGGGTCGTCGCCGATCTCGAGGCCGCCGGCGTGCTCGTCAAGATCGACGACCACGTGCACTCTGTCGGCCACTGCTACCGCTGCCACACGGTGGTCGAGCCCTGGCTCTCCGACCAGTGGTTCGTCGACATGAAGCCGCTCGCCGCGCCGGCGATCCAGGCAGTGCGCGACGGTCGCGTGACGTTCCATCCCAAGCGTTGGGAGAACGTCTACTTCCACTGGATGGAGAACATCCGCGACTGGTGCGTGTCCCGCCAGCTGTGGTGGGGGCACCAGATTCCCGTGTTCTACTGCGACGCGTGCGGCGAGATGGTCGCGAGCGAGACCGACGTGACCGAGTGTCCCAAGTGCGGCAGCACCGCTGTGCGCCAGGACGAGGACGTGCTCGATACCTGGTTCTCCTCGGCGTTGTGGCCATTCGCCACGATGGGCTGGCCGGAGCAGACTCCCGAGCTCACGTTCTTCTACCCCACGAGCGTGCTCTCGACGGCCCGCGACATCCTGTTCCTGTGGGTCGCGCGCATGATCATGAACGGCATGTACTTCATGGACGGGGAGATCCCGTTTTCCGACGTCATCATCCACCCGACCGTCTTCAACGCCGAGGGCAAGCGCATGAGCAAGTCGCTCGGCACCGGCGTGGACCCGCTCGACCTGATGGAGCACTACGGCGCCGACGGCATGCGCTTCGGCCTCATGCTGCAAACGACCGGCAGCCAGGACATCAAGTTCGCCGAGGAGAAGCTCGCGTCCTCGCGCAACTTCGCCAACAAGATCTGGAACGCGAGCCGCTTCGTGCTCATGAACCTCGATGCGGACTTCGAGCCGGGCGCGCCCGAGGCGGCGACCGTGGCCGACGCGTGGATCCTCTCGCGCCTCGCCGGCCTCGCCGGAGCCGTGGACGAGGGGCTTGCCGCCTACCAGTTCGGCGAGGTTGCGCGCGCGCTCTACGAGTTCTTCTGGAACGAGTTCTGCGACTGGTACATCGAGCTTTCCAAGGGCCGCCTGTTCGCGGGATCGGCCGAGGGCGCGACCGACGAGCAGCGTGCCGCGCGCGCGGTCACCCAGCGCAACCTCGTGTTCGTGCTCGACACCGCGCTCCGTCTGTTGCATCCCATGATGCCGTTCGTCACCGAGGAGATCTGGCGCCAGCTGCCGCTCCACGAGGGCCGGGGCGCAGAGTCGCTCATGGTCGCCGCGTGGCCCGACGCCGCGTCGCTTGCCGAGTGGACCGATGAAGGGGCCGAGAACTCCGTGACCGCGCTTCGAGAGATCGTGGTCGCGGTGCGTGCCGTGCGTGCGCGCTATCAGGTGCCGCACCGCGAGCGGCTCGATGTGATCGTCAAGGCGGGCGGCGCCGACGCGCTGCTCGTGAGCAATCTCGGCGAGCAGATCGCCTCGCTTGCGGGCGTGGGCGCGCTGATGGTCGACGCGAATGCGGCCAAGCCCGCTCACGCCGCCGCCGCTGTCGCCGCGGGTCTCGAGGTCTACATTCCGCTTGCGGGCCTGGTGGACTTCGACGCCGAGCGCGCACGCGTGGCCGCTGAGATCGCCAAGGTGCGCCCCGACCTCGAGAAGCTCTCGCGCAAGCTTTCGAACGAGGGCTTCCTCGCCAAGGCCGCACCCGAGATCATCGAGAAGGACCGCGCTCGTGTCGCCGAGCTCACCGATACGCTTGCCACGCTCGAGGCGCAGCTCGCCGAGCTCGAGTAGGGAGCGAACGATGATCTCGGACGCGACCGGGGCCGCATGGGGCTACGAGCAGGCGGCCGACGCGCTTCGCGCCGCGCTCACGTTCGGCATCCACCCCTCGCTCGACGGCATCCGTGCGCTCTCCGAGGCGCTCGGGCGACCCGACGACGCGTTCGCTTCGGTCCAGGTCACCGGCACCAACGGCAAGACCTCGGTCACGCGCATGACGGCGGCGCTGCTGTCCGCGCACGGGATGCGCACCGGCGCGTTCATGAGCCCCGACCTGGGCCGCTACACCCAGCGCTTCGAGTTCGCCGGGGCGCCCGTCGCGGACGAGGATTTCGCCCGGGCCATCGCCTCCGCGCTCGAGGCGGTCGAGATCGCGCGATCGACGCAAGGCTACGACCAGCCCCTCACCGAGTTCGAGTTGCTCACAGCCGCTGCGTTGTGGCTGTTTCGCGAGTTCTCGGTCGACTACGCGGTTCTCGAGGTCGGCATGGGCGGCCGCTGGGACGCCACGAGCGTCGTGGGCCCGGCCGTCGCGGTCATCACCGGCGTCGGACTCGATCACACCGCGCATCTGGGATCGACGCGCGAGGCGATCGCTACCGACAAGTCCCACATCATCAAGCCCGCCTCAGCGCCGGTTCTGGGACCGGGCACCGCAGGCGTCGAGCAGATCTTCCTTGAGCGCGCCGAGTCGCAGGGCACCCACGCGCGTGTCGTTCGCGAGTTCGGACAACCCACTCCTATTGCCGAGGAGCTGACCGTGCGCTATCGCGTGCTCCAGCATCCGATGTCGCCTGACGGCCACACACGCATCGCAGTCCGCGGTGCGCATGCCGAGTACGGGGTGGTCGATGTGGCCGCGCCGGCCTACCAGGCGCCCAACGTGGCCACGGCGATCGCTGCTGCAGAAGCAGCCCTCGGACGCTCGCTCGACCCCCAAGCGGTCGCTCGTGCCCTCGCGACGCTGACGATACCCGGGCGCTTCGAGGCGCTCTCGCGCGACCCGTGGCTCGTGGTGGATGGCGCGCACAACCCCGAGGCCGCGGCCGTGCTCGCCGATGCGATCGACGATGCCTGGGTCGGCGCCGGGCGCCCGAGCATCGTGCTGGGCGTGCTTGCCGACAAGGACGCGGCGGGCATCGTCGAGGCGTTGGCACCTGCCGCCGGGCGCTTCGTGTGCGTGGAGCCCCCGTCGCCTCGGGCGCTCGGTGCGCACGAGCTCGCCTCGATCGTCGGGGGTGTGACCGACGTCGGGTGCACCACAGCGGAGCTTGCCGCCGCGATCGCCTCAGAGCGCGATGCGGGGCGCGACGTCGTGGTCACCGGCAGCCTGACGACCGTGGGTGCGGTCAGGGAGCAGCCCCTCGGCAGATAGGACCGTCGTGGCATGTCGAGGCGATTCGGTAACCGAGCCGTCACGTCGCGCGGCTGTCGCATTCTGCTAGAATCCGCATAGTCCGCGCGGGCGACCGCGTTTTCTCGAAGGGGAGTACATGGGAGACGTATTCGGCCAGATCATGAGCAACCCGGCAGTGGTGCTGGCCAAGAACCTGTGCCTGCTGTTCTGGTTCGTCTTCCATCTCGCCCTGACGTTCTGGGCGTACCGCGATGCGGACCGCCGAGGAGCGATGGCGTGGTTCTGGGGTCTCGCGGTCTTCATCTTCGACATCGCGGGCTGGGCGATCTACATGGTCGTGCGCCCGCCGGAGTTCTCGGCGGACGCCCGCGAGCGCGATCTGGAGATCCGAGCCAAGGAGGTCGCGCTCGCTCGTGACCTGGAGACCTGCCCGTCGTGCGCCAAGCCCGTCGAGAAGGACTTCCTGATCTGTCCGTACTGCATGAAGAAGCTGCGCAAGCCGTGCATCGAGTGCGGCAAGGCGCTCAAGCTTCCGTGGAACGTCTGCCCGTACTGCAAGACCAAGCAGTAGGGGAACAAACACGATACGCGCGACCCGCCCCGCCGCGCGCGGGGCGTTTCGTTTACCGAGGAGGATCCGTATGCCCGAGATCACCGTGAAACTGCCGGACGGCTCCGAGAAGTTCGTCGCCGAAGGCTCGACCGTGCTCGATGTCGCCCAGGCCATCGGGCCGCGCCTCGCCCAGGCCGCGCTCGCGGGTACGGTCGACGGCGAGATGGTCGACGTCGATCATGTGGTCTCAGACGGTGAGACGGTCGCGATCATCACGGACAAGAGCCCCGAGGCGCTCCACATGCTGCGGCACTCGGCCGCTCACGTGATGGCCGAGGCCGTCAAGGCGCTGTTCCCGGAGGCGAACTTCGGCATCGGACCGGCCATCGAGGACGGCTTCTACTACGACTTCGCCGTCGATCGTCCGTTCACCCCCGAGGACCTCGAGGCCATCGAGACCCGCATGGCCGAGATAATCGCCGAGGAGCTGCCGTTCAAGCGCGCCGAGATCACGAAGCTCGAAGCGTTCGACCAGTTCGAAGGCGAGCCGATGAAGCAGGAGCTCATCACGGAGCTGCCGGAGGGCGAGACCATCTCGGTGTACAACCAGGGCCAGTTCACCGATCTGTGTCGCGGGCCGCACGTGCCTCACACCGGCAAGATCGGCGCGTTCAAGCTCATGAAGGTCGCCGGAGCGTACTGGCGCGGGGACTCGGACCGTCCGATGCTCCAGCGGATCTACGGCACAGCATGGTTCACCCCCAAAGACCTCGAGGCGTACCTCACGAGGCTCGAGGAGGCCGAGAAGCGCGACCATCGCAAGCTCGGCAAGGAGCTCGACCTGTTCTCGCTGCACGAGGAGGCGGGCGCCGGTCTGCCGCTGTATCACCCCAAGGGTGCACGCGTGCTCCGTATGATCCAGGAGTGGCTGCGCGCCGAGCTCTACCGTCGAGGCTACGACGAAGCGATCACCCCGCACATCTACAAGGCGGACGTGTGGAAGATCTCGGGCCACTGGGACAACTACCGGGAGAACATGTACTTCTTCCAGGTGGACGAGGGCGAGGGCCGGGTCAACGACTACGGCATCAAGCCCATGAACTGCCCCGGGCACATCATGATCTACAACAACGACGTCCGTTCGTACCGCGACCTGCCCTGGCGCCTGTTCGAGTTCGGGACGGTGTATCGCCACGAGCTTTCCGGCGTCGTGCACGGGCTCATGCGCGCGCGTGGGTTCACCCAGGACGACGCGCACATCTTCTGCACCGCCGAGCAGGTCACGCCCGAAGTGATGGAGATGCTCGACCTGGTCGACTACGTCAACGGCGTGTTCGGCTTCGAGTACACCGCCGAGGTCTCGACACGCCCCGAGAAGTCCATCGAGGGCTTCGACGACGAGTGGGACCACGCCACCAAGGCGCTCATGGACGCGCTTGAACAGCGCGGCATGCCCTACGAGATCAACGAGGGCGACGGGGCGTTCTACGGTCCCAAGATCGACATCAAGCTGCGCGACGCGATCGGCCGCACGTGGCAGACCGCGACCATCCAGGTCGACTTCAACAATCCGATGCGCTTCGACATGACCTATCGCACCGCCGAGAACACCGAGGCGCGTCCGTTCATGCTGCACCGCACGATACTGGGCAGCATGGAGCGGTTCCTCGGCATCCTGATCGAGCACTACGCGGGGGCGTTCCCGACATGGCTCGCGCCTGTCCAGGCGGTGCTCGTGCCGATCGCCGACCGGCACATCGAGTACGCGCAGAGCGTCGCTGCGCGCCTTGCGGCCGCTGGCCTGCGCGCCGAGGTCTACTCGGACAACGAGCCGATGCGCGTCAAGATCGCCAAGGCCCAGCAGCAGAAGGTGCCCTACATGCTGGTCGTAGGGGACCGCGAGCTCGAGGCCGACGAGGTCGGCGTGCGCGAGCGCACGGGCGGCGATGTGGGCGCGATGGGCGTCGCGGCCTTCATCGAGAAGCTCGCTGCCGAAGCGACCGTTTAGCACCACCGCACCGTTCGTCGAAAACACCCTCCTCCGGGAGGGTGTTTTGCTTGCTTAACCTCCATGAACTGCCGCATACTGATACCGTGTATCCGTGTGAGGAGTCACTTCATCCTCGCACGGGTCTGATTCGGAATGCTGGCATACGTGTGAGACACGATTTTTCGATTGTGAGCCGCGTGCGACTCAAGTGGCGTCTGATCCCGGTCTTCGTGGTGATCGCGGCCTTGGCCCTGGTGCCGGTCGTCGCTTTCGCGTTGGTCGATACACCCGATCCTCTGACCGCCACACCCGGCGACGACCCGGTCGTCGCGCACCTCAGCTGGGGCGCGAGCGCCGACGCGGTGCGCTACGTCATCTCGGTCGCGACGGCTCCCGGTGGTCCTTTCGACATCATCGATGAGACCGAGCAGACCGAGTACGACTACACGCAGGGTGTCGGCGGCGTCGAGTACTACTTCCGCGTCGACGCGATCGATGCGGCCGGTGAGCGCTCGGCCCCGGCTCCGGCCCCAGTGGGCCCTGTCATGGCCACGTGGGTCAGGGACCCGCACGTCAAGGCGAGCCCGAGTTCGGACAAGTGCGCCACCTGCCATATCCCGCACGTGGCTGCCGCGGACCCGATCATGCGTTCCGAGACAGCGGCGAGCAAGACCGGCCAGACCGCTACGTGCCTGATCTGCCACGACGGGGACATTCCCGACGTCCCGGACGTGACCGCAGGCTCCCGGGATTCGTTCGCTGGGGCAAGCGGCCATAAGCTCGATCCCGCGACACCGGCCAGCGACATGACCATGAACTGTGCGGACTGTCATGACGCCCATGCTGTGGCGAGCGAGAGCCCGATGGTGCCTATGTCCGTGATCAACGGGAACAAGGTGACTGCGGCCGGCAACGAGTGGTGTACCGCCTGCCACGACGACGCCGGAAAGGATTCCTGGTACCCCGGAGTCTATCCCTCGCGATCTGCCCCCGAGCGTGACGCCGCCGGTTACCCCGTGGCGGGTACCTGGCCCGGAGCGGACGCCTACGCGGCGCCCGGCAACGCTCACGCCCGGATCCCCGAAAGCACCCAGACCGCGGCCGCGTCGGGTATCGATGTCCGCCGAGGAGCCGGCGACTGCCTGTACTGCCACGCCGCCCACGGCGGCTCGAACACCTACGACGGACTCCTCGGCGAGTTCCGGCCGATCACGGACGCGACCCTCGCGAGCGATCAGGCGAACGGCGACTACGCGGCGGCGTGCTTCGACTGCCATGGCGGTACGGTTCCGAGTGGGTTCACCACGGCGCCCGTCGACATCAAGCGCCTCGTGACCTCGACGAGCCCGACCTCGACGGCGGGCCACCGGGTCAAGACGCCGGGCGGGACGCTCCCGGTCGGGTCACCGCTTCCGTGCTACGAGTGCCACAACCCGCACGGCTCGTCGCGCGGCAACGGCAAGCTGATCTCCGATGCCCGCGGCGGCGGACTGCTCAACGACGAGAAGCCCCGGTCCATCCGGGCCTTCTGCTTCACCTGCCACACCGCATCCGACACCGGGCGCGGCTGGGACTCGGATTCCTCGGCGTTCGGTGCGGTCGGCGCGACCGAGTCGGTCGTGGGCATCCCGCGTTCCGGCGGCGCGCTGCGGCTCCCGATGATGTATCAGCACGAGGAGGCCGGCACCGCGTCGTGCAACGACTGCCACGGCTACTCGGAGCTCTCCCCGGACAACGACGTGCACAACCCGCGCGATCCGCTCGCCTCGCACACCTCGGTCCCCGCGAGTTCGGACACGATCAGCGGCAGCGTGACTGACTACCATGACGCGAGCCTGTCCTACCAGTACACCTGCACCCAGTGCCATTCGGCCGACCTGACCATGGAGCACTTCAAGTCGAGCACCTCGACCGCGACGCTGAGCGGGTATGCCACGATCTGCCTCGGCTGCCACAACACGAAGGTCTCGACGTTCGGCGGTCCCTGGAACGGCACCTGCGCGGGCAACGGCGACGCGTGCCATGCGACCAAGCACACCGACGTCGCCGCCGGTCACGATGCGTCGGCCCAGGTCATGGCTACGCCGGGTTCGGAGAGCGAGTACGTCACGAATGTCGCGACGCTCGTGAACGAGGGCTGGGAGTCGGGCACCTACACGACCAACGGCTGGACCTACGCACCGATAACGACGGTCGGGCCCCACAGCGGCACCTACACGGCGCGCCTGCAGGCCTCTGCCAACTCGGCGCTCACGACGAGGTTCTGGAAGGAGTTCGACACGTCGGCATACACCGACCCGACGCTCGAGTTCTGGTCCAACACCGCCGGTCTGATCGCGGGCGACAAGATACAGGTCTATTACACCACCACCGGTCTGCTCATGGGGCAGCCCAACGTCCCGTGGGTGCCGTTGTACACGCCGGCTTCAGGCGCCGAGGAGCTCGTCTGGACCAAGCACACCTACACGCTGCCGCGCGCCAAGTCCGTGATCCTCCTGTTCACGTACGCGTATGTGAGCAGCCCGAACACCGCGCGCTACGTCTACTACGATGACATCAAGGTCACGGGGACCATGCAGCCCGAGTGGACGACGACGCCCGTTCCCGCCGGGAGCACCGCGACGCGCAGCTGCGGCAGCGGTTACCTCGACGGCGCGGCCAACTGCCACGATGTCTCCGACCTTGGGGACATCCACGCGAAGGCGTCGGTTCTCGACGGCGGAGTCACCTACACCGGGTGCCGTGTGTGCCATCGTGACAATGCGACCGCGCCGGCCTCACCGAACTGCCAGAACAGCGGATGTCACCCCGGAGTCAACGCCGCGACCCACTCGGCCACCTATCACGAGTCGACCTTCGCGACCGACTCCGCGGGACCGTTCGCGGGGACCGGGTTCGATCCCTCGTGGTGCTCCGGCTGCCACTTCTCCGGCATAGCCGAGGAGCATCGCCGGCTCGATGCCTACGCATCGACCGGGTGCGCGGTGTGCCACAAGAAGAGCGCGGACACGCCCGCGCCTCTGAGCATCACCTCGGCGGAGACCTCGGCGGCGATCCACGCGGACGCCGTACCGGGCAACGCACTGTGTTCCGACTGCCACACGACCATGACCAAGGCGACCCCGCACGTCCAGTCGGGGCCGGGCACCGCGCAGTTCGACGGCACGTACTCGGGCCACAAGGTCTACTCCTCTCAGCGAGGTGCGGTCACAGCCGGCGTGGTCGGTGAGAAGACGATCACGTCGTGGACGCTCCCGGCGACGGCCGCGTGGCTCAAGACCGCGGCGATCGGTGGTCAGCCGGCCGAGCAGCTCACGCCGGGGTCGATGGTCGTGTGCTCCGACTGCCATGGCTCGATCTCGGGTGCGTCCGGTCCGCACGGCGCCACGATGCAGGCCAACTACGCGATCGACGAGTCCACAGGTCAGCCCTACGACGACAGCTATACGAGTGGTGCGCTGTATGTCGGGCAGTTCAGTCCGGATTGGCTCACGTCCATGAGCAACACGACGGCGTTGTGCAACAAGTGCCACGTCCGTCAGATCGACTACAACTTCGCGCACACGACCGGGCATCACCAGGGCGCAACGTCCGGCAAGTGCATCAACTGCCACTCGCCGGTCCCGCACGCATGGAAGCGTCCGCGACTGCTCACCTACACGACGGACCCCGCACCGTACGCATCGCAGGCGCTCACCGGTATCAGATTCACCCAGACGCGCAACCCGCTCGCGTACAACTCGTCGACCAACCCCGATGGTTGGGACGGCAACTACTGCTCAACATCGTGCGGCGGGCACTCGGCGACCATGTCGGCGCCGGCCCTCTGGCCCTAGGGCCTCCACGGACACTGGTGGCCTCGCGGGTAGCCCTCGACACGGCTCTCCTCGGCAGGTATACTGCGCAGGCTAATCGAATACCGGAAAAGCGGGACCCCGACCCTCGGGGTCGAGAAGGTCCCCACCTTACGGCGCCAAAGAGCAGCTGTCTGGTCGAAAGTGAGTCGAGGCGCCCAAGGGCGGTCTCTCGGCCGTTCGTCCCGTCGGCGCAGGGTGCTGGCGGGATGTTTTGTTTTGCAGGATGGAAGCGGTCCGCCCGGTATCGGGGCCGCAACCCACGGAGGTGAATGGCCCATTAGCACTGTGGAAACGAGAATCAACGAGAAGATCCGGGTGCCGCGCGTGCGCCTGATCGGGGTCGACGGTTCCCAGCTGGGGATCTTCGCCACGGCCGATGCTCAGCAGATCGCCGACGATCAGAACCTGGACCTGGTGGAAGTCGCTCCCAACAGCGATCCGCCCGTGTGCCGCGTCATGGACTATGGCAAGTACAAGTACGAGCAGGACATCAAGGCCAAGATGGCGCGCAAGCACCAGACCAAGGTCGAGATCAAAGAGATCAAGTTCCGGCCCAAGATCGACAAGCACGACTATGAGACCAAGAAGAAGCACGTCGTGCGCTTCCTGGACGCCGGAGCCAAGGTCAAGGTCACGATCATGTTCCGTGGACGCGAGATGGTACACGCCGAGCGCGGTCTGGCGATTCTCGAGAAGTTGGCCGCAGAGCTCGGTGAGATGGCGATCGTCGAGGCCGCTCCCAAGCTCGAAGGCCGCAACATGTTCATGTTGATGGCTCCGACCAAGAAGGAGCTGCCCAAGAAGTCAGCCGATGATGAGGCGGAGGCCGTCGAGGCCGAGCCCGTCGAGGCAGCAGAGTAGGAGTAGCCATGCCCAAGATGAAGACCCACAAGGGCACCGCGAAGCGCTTCAAGCTGACCGGTTCCGGTAAGAAGATCAAGCGGGCCAACGCCTTCAAGAGCCACATCCTCGAGAAGAAGAGCCCCAAGCGCAAGCGCGCGTTCACTGCCGCGTCCTATGTGCACAAGTCCGACGAGAAGGTCATCCGCAAGCAACTCGGCATCGGTTAGTGCCGGCGTTCATCGACCAAAGCAAGGAGTGTGATCGATCATGCCTCGAATCAAGCGTGGTGTGACCGCGAGGAAGAAGCGCCGCACAGTACTGACCAAGGCCAAGGGCTACTACGGCGCAAAGAGCCGTTCGTACCGTGCGGCCAAGGAGCAGGTGCAGCATTCGCAGCAGTACGTCTACCGTGACCGCCGCAACAAGAAGCGTGAGATCCGCCGTCTGTGGATCACCCGCATCAACGCCGGTGCGCGCATCAGCGGTCTGTCGTACTCGCAGTTCATGCACGGGCTCAAGCTTGCGGGCATCGAGCTCGACCGCAAGATCCTGGCCGACATGGCCGTGGCCGACCCGGCCAGCTTCGCCAAGCTCGTCGAGGCCGCCAAGGGCGCCATCGCCGCCTAGGACCGGTCCGTACACAAGGTTGTTCTCGAAGGCCCCGCCGAGTGCGGGGCCTTCGTGCGTTCGCGCTCGTGCGCGTGTCGGACACAAGGTTGTCGTCACCGATGCGGCTGCCCGGTATCGGGCGGGGTAAGGGGCGAGCAAGCCGCGGGTGAGGCGTCCGGAGAATGATGGGTGTGGTCGGCGCCGACCCGTCATGCCATCACGGTCCCCCTCGCCGCAGTACGTCAGGAGAGTCAGATGCGAAGGATCATCTTGTTCGCGACAGGAGCCGTGCTCGCCCTCAGCCTCACGGTCGCGAGCGCGTACTTCACGGGCCAGGCCCAGGTGGCCGACAGCGTCGTCAGGGCGGGCGCCGTGAGTGTCTCGGCCGAGCCCACCAGTGCCGCGCTCTCGATCGATGCGCTCGCGCCCGGCGGTACGCAGTCCAGAACGCTCGCTGTGCGCAACACCGGTTCGCTGCCGGCCGATTTCGTCGTGACCGCAGCCAAGAAGGCCGGCATCACGGAGTTCTACAACGCGCTCACCTGCAGGGTCACCAAGGGCGAGTCTGTGTTGTTCGAGGGTCCGTTGACCGCGCTTCGCACTGCCCCGGTGGCCCTTGCGCCGGGGGAGCAGGGTGTGTTGCGCTTCACGCTCGGACTGCCGGCGACGGCGGGCAACGAACTGGCCGAGGACTACGTCCGCCTGACGCTCTACATCGATGCGGAGCAGGTGCACTGATGCTCAAGTACCTCGACGGCGCGCTGTGGGCCCTGCTGGGCATGGCGCTCGTCGCCTGCATCGTGGGGCTGCGTCCGGCGCTCGTCGCGGGACGTTCGATGGAGCCGGCGCTCGTTCCCGGCGACCTGTGCCTCGCCTCGCCGTGGGCCCGTCCTCGCCCCGGGGATGTCGTCCTGTTCTCACGCGATCGCGGGCGGCCGGTCCTGCACCGGGTGCTCGCCGTCGATCCGCGAGGCGGATTGCGCACGTGCGGGGACGCGAACCCCACACCGGACCGTGACCCGGTCGTCGCCTCAGCCGTGCGCGGGCGTGTGGTCGCCGTACTGCCGCTGGGCAGGGCGTTCCGCGGTTGGATGCGTGCTGCGCGTGGTGCTACACTGCTGTCTCCATCGAGATACTCGAGGCTATGACGGAGAGGCGTTCGTGCGACTCGTCCGCCGTACAGGGAGAGGCCCCCGAGACTGCAAGGGCCTCCGGAGACGGCGCGAGCGGTTCACTCCATCAGCCGCGACCTGAAAGCGCCTCCTGAACGGGTGCGCGAGTAGGTGAGCCGGGGCCCCCGTTATCGGGCCGGCGCGACGCGAGGGTCGTGCGCGTGAACGACGGTCACGGACGGCCGTTCGCAGCGAGAGGGTCCTGATACGGGGCCAACCGAGGTGGTACCGCGGGAGCCGGCTCCCGTCCTTGGGCACGTTCCAGGGGCGGGGTCGGCTCTCTTTGTTTCTACGCGATCGGCAGGAGCACACAGCATGAGCATCATCGAAGATCTCGAACAGATGCGTGACCAGGCCGCAGCCGCCATCGAGGCTGCGGACGACCTGGCCGCACTCGACGCGGTTCGCGTCGCCTATCTGGGCAAGAAGGGCTCGCTCACCTCGATACTGCGAGGTCTCGGGGCCCTCTCCGCCGAGGAGCGCCCTGCCGTGGGCAAGGTCTCCAACGAGGTCCGGCAGTCGCTCGAGACGGCGCTGGAGGCCCGGCACGCCGTGCTTGACGCCGCGGAGTTGCAGGCCAGGGTCAGCGCGGATGCCGTGGACGTGACCTTGCCGGGCCGTCGCCGGCTTCCGGGCCGTGAGCATCTGATCGAGCAGATCAGGCGCGAGGTCATCGACGTGTTCATCGGTATCGGGTACCGGATCGCCGAAGGCCCGCAAGTCGAGCTCGATTACTACAACTTCGAGGCGCTCAACACGCCCGCCGACCATCCCGCTCGCGGGCTCGCCGACACCTTCTACGTGCGCGACCTCTCCGGCGACGAGGCGGCAGTGACGGGTGAGAGCGACGTCCTGCTCAGGACCCACACCAGCCCCGTCCAGGTCCGCGTGATGGAGAGTCAGGAGCCGCCCATCTACGTGCTCGCTCCGGGCAAGGTCTACCGGCGCGATATCGCGGACCCCAGCCATCTGCCGCAGTTCACGCAGATCGAGGGCCTCGTGGTCGACGAGGGCATCACCTTCGCCGACCTCAAGGGCACTCTCGACCATCTGTGCAAGGAGCTCTTCGGCCAGGACAGGCGGACCCGGTTCAGGCCGCACTTCTTCCCGTTCACCGAGCCCAGCGCCGAGGTCGACGTGTCCTGCGGCATCTGCGACGGCGCGGGATGCCGGTTCTGTGGCGGGACGGGATGGCTCGAGATCCTGGGATGCGGGATGGTCGACCCCAACGTGTTCGGATACGTCGGCATCGACCCGGAGCGCTACTCGGGATTCGCGTTCGGGATGGGTGTCGAGCGTATCGCCGCGCTCAAGTACGACCTTCCCGACCTGAGGATGCTGGTAGAAGGAGACATGCGCTTCCTCAGGCAGTTCTAGGGGCCGCGGGCCTTATGCCCGCCTGACGACACGAACCCTGCCGCGTGTGCGGCATCATGAGAGGAACGACACGAGATGCGCGTTTCGATGAAATGGCTCAACGACCTGGTGGACGTCACGTTGAGCGTGCCGGAGCTGGTGGACCGACTCGACCTGACCGGCACCGCGGTAGACGGCGTCGAGACGGTGGGCGAGGCGCTCGACGGCGTCGTCGTCGGGTTCATCGTCGCAAAGGAGCGCCATCCCGAGGCGGACAAGCTCTGGGTCACCAAGGTCGATGTGGGGGCCGAGGAGCCGCTCACCATCGTCTGCGGGGCGCAGAACTTCGAGGCCGGCGACAAGGTGCCCGTCGCCCTCGTGGGCGCGACGCTGCCCAACGGGATGACGATCAAGAAGGCGAAGCTCCGCGGTGTTCCGAGCGAGGGCATGAACTGCTCGGCCACCGAGCTCGGCATCGGTGCGGACGCGTCCGGCCTGCTGATCCTGCCCGCGGACGCCCCCGTGGGCGTGCCGTTCGCAGAGTACCGGGGGCTTGCGGACACTGTCATCGAGCTCGAGGTCACCCCCAACCGCCCTGACTGCCTGTCGATGGCAGGTGTCGCCCGTGAGGTCGCCGCCATCACGGCCACGAGCTACCGCCACCCCGGGGGCGCTCCTGCCGAGCAGGGCGCTCCGGTCGCCGACTCCGTGCGGGTCGAGATCGCAGACCCCGACCTGTGTCCGCGCTACACGGCCCGTCTGATCCGCAACGTCAGGATCGGCCCGTCGCCGGACTGGCTCGCCGAGCGCGTCAACGCCGCCGGCGCCCGCTCCATCAGCAACATCGTCGACATCACCAACTACGTGATGTTCGAGCTCGGCCAGCCGCTCCACGCCTTCGATGCGAGTACGATCGCGACGGACGCGGAGGGCCGCGCCCACATCATCGTCCGCGGTGCGGCCGAGGGCGAGCGTCTGGCGACCCTGGACGGCCAGGAGCGTGTCCTCAAGGAAGGGATGATCCTCATCACCGACCCGAGCGGGCCGATCGCGCTGGGCGGTGTGATGGGCGGCGAGACCACCGAGGTCTCCGACACGACCGTCGACATCCTGCTTGAGGCGGCTTCGTTCGAGCCCACCTCGATCTCGCGGACGAGCCGATCCCTCGGGCTCATATCCGAGGCCTCCTCTCGCTTCGAGAAGGGTGTCGACCGCGAGGCGTGCGTGGCTGCCCTGGACCGTGCCGCCCAGCTCATGGCGGAGCTCGCGGGCGGCGAGGTCGCACCGGGCGTCGTGGACGTGTATCCGCGTCCGCACGAGCCGGTCACGCTCTCGCTGCGCCTCGAGCGCACCAACGCGGTCCTCGGAACGAACCTGACCTCCGAGGAGGTGGCCTCGATCCTCCGCTCCCTTGAGCTTGGCGTCACAGGCGGCTCCTCGGTGTTCGAGGTCCGCGTCCCGAGCTTCCGCCCCGACCTCGTGCGCGAGATCGATCTGGTCGAGGAGGTCCTGCGGGTCTGGGGCATGGAGCGGGTCGAGGCGACACTGCCCGGCGGCAGACAGCGCATCGGCGGGCTCACCGCGTCGCAGCGTGTCGTGGAGCGCATCGGTGCCACCATGCGCGCCGCAGGCCTGAACGAGACCATGACCTACGCGTTCTGCGACCCGGCGGACCTCGAACGGATCGGTCGCGCGCTCCCCGACGACGAACTGCTCGTGGAACTGATCAACCCGATGTCCGAGGAGCAGGCGGTCCTGCGGCGGACCCTGCTTCCGAACCTGCTGCGTTCGGTCTCCTCGAACCAGCGTCACGGCGTCGCGAACGTGCATCTCTACGAGATCGGTTCGGTGTTCTGGACCGCAGAGGGCCGCAAGTCGCCCAAGGAGCGCACCGTCGTCGCGGGCGTGCTGGCCGGCAGCTGGGACGGGCCCGCGTGGTCCGATGCGCGCACCAAGGATTCCTCGGCGGACGCGGAACTGAGGTCCAAGGAGCTCAACTTCTTCGACGGCAAGGGTGTGCTCGAGGCGCTCGCGATCGAGCTCGGCTTCCCGCGCTTCGCGGTACGTGTCGCCGAGATGGGATGGCTGCAGCCCGGTCGAGCCGCCGAAGTCATCGTCAACGGCGACGTCGTCGGCTGGCTCGGCGAGGTCCACCCGCTTGCACTGCGCGCGTTTGAGGCCTCCGGCCCTGTCGTCGCGTTCGAGCTGCTCGTCGAGCCGCTCATCAAGGCCGCGCGCCCCAAGAAGTACGATGAGGTGCCGAGGTTCCCGGCCATCGAGATCGATGTCGCGCTCGTCGTCGACGAGGCGACCGAGGCGGCGCGCGTGCAACAGGCGATCGTCTCGGCCGGAGGCAAGCTCCTGGAGGCCGCGCACCTGTTCGACGTGTACCGCGGGCCGGGAGTGGCCGAGGGCAAGAAGAGCCTCGCGTACTCACTGCGCTATCGTGCGACGGACCGCACGTTGACCGATGACGAGGTCCTTCCCCAGCACGAGAGGCTCCTGCGCAAGGTCGCGGGGGCGGTCGGGGCCGAGTTGCGCGGGTAGCGTAAGTGCATAGAACGCGGCGTCTACGCGAGCAAGACGGATACCATAGGCACACTACGCAGAATTTCTGCATACACGTTGACGTCTATGCGGCCCGTAGGTAGAATCGACCCACTCGTATTCGTTCCGGGAGGGTCACGGGCATGAAGCAGGTCGCGATCATAGGTGCGCCGGGGTATGCCGGGATCGAGCTCACGCGGCTCGTCCTGGGTCATCCGTCTCTGCATCTTGCGATGGTCACCTCTGGTGCCGAGGCCGGACGTCGCGTCGACGACGTCTACCCGATACTCACCGGTGCGACCGATCTGGTATACGTCGCCCCGGACATTTCGGCGATCGCGGATGCGGCCGAGATCGTGTTCCTCGGCGTGCCACATACCGCGGCCCTGGAGCTGGCGCCCGCGCTGCTCGAAGCGGGGCTCACCGTCATCGACGCTTCGGCCGACTACCGGCTCAAGGACAAGGCGACATACGAGGCCTGGTACGGGGTCGAGCACACGAGCGGCCATCTGCTGGAGCGCGCCGTCTACGGCCTGCCCGAGCTCGACAGGTCCGGGTTCGCGGGCGCTTCGCTCGTCGCGTGCCCCGGGTGCTACCCGACGGCCACGCTGCTCGCCGCGGCTCCCGCACTCGAGGCCGGTCTTGTGCCGGGCGACCGGGTGTTCGTCGACGCGAAGTCCGGCGTCTCGGGCGCCGGCCGGAGCGCGAGCGCCGGTACGCACTATCCGACCGTCAACGAGTCGGTGCAGCCCTACAAGGTCGGCTCGCACCGGCACACGCCCGAGATCGAGCAGGGTCTCGCGCATGCGGCCGGTAGGACGGTGAAGGCGGTGTTCACGCCGCACCTCGTCCCCATGAGCCGCGGGCTGCTCTCGACCGTCTACATGGACTCCTCGGCGGACCTCTCGTCCGAAGAGCTCGTGGCCGTGTATCGGGCCCGGTATGCCCAGGAGCCGTTCGTGCGCGTCCACGATGCGGGCCGGATGCCCTCGACCGCCGAGGTCAGGGGCACCAACCGGGCACATATCGGGGTATCGGTCGACCCCAGCGGCGCGCTCGTGGCCGTCTGCGCGATCGACAACCTCGTGAAAGGGACCGCGGGTCAGGCCGTGCAGTGCGCGAACCTGGTCCTCGGACTGGCGGAGACTTCCGGCCTGGACCACCCGGTCCCGGTCGTCTAGAGGGGCACACATGAGCGACATCGCATACTCATCGGTCGAAGGCGGCATCGTCGCTCCCGCGGGCTTCATGGCCGCTGGAGTCTCCGCTGGCATCAAGAAGTCCGGCAAGCGCGACGTGTGTGTCATCGCGTGCGACCGGGCCGTGCCGGCGGCTGCCGTGTTCACCCAGAGCTCCATGGCCGCGGCCCCCGTCATCGTCTCCAAGGCCGCCATCGCTGGCGGCGCCATCCGGGCGGTGGTCGTCAACGCGGGCAATGCGAACGCGTGCACCGGCGCCCAGGGCCTCGCTGACGCGCATACCATGGCGTCGACGCTCGCCGAGGAGCTTGGCTGCGACGCGGGACGGGTCGTGGTCTCCTCGACAGGCGTCATCGGCGTTCCGATGCCGATGCCGGTCGTGACGGCCGGTATCGCGGATGCGGCCGCATCGCTCGACAACGCGAGCGGGGATGCGGCCGCCGAGGCCATCATGACGACCGACACGTTCGTCAAGCAGCTTGCCATCGGGGTCACCGTGGACGGGCGGCAGTTCACCATCGGCGGGATGGCCAAGGGCTCGGGGATGATCATGCCGAACATGGCCACCATGCTCGGCTTCGTGACCACTGACGCTCCTTTGACCACTGCCGCGTGTGACGCGCTGCTGCGCTCCTCGGCGGATGAGACCTTCAACCGGATCACGGTCGACGGCGACACGTCGACCAACGACATGGTGCTGCTCATGGCGAGCGGGGCCGAAGGTGGCCCCGCGATCGACGTGGGCGACCCGGCTTTCGTCGGTCTTGCCGACGCCATCACGTTCGTGTGCGGCGAGCTCGCGCGGATGATCGTGCGGGACGGGGAGGGCGCCACCAAGTTCATCACCGTGACGGTACGCGGCGCTGCCACCGAGGCGGATGCCCGCGAGGCGGCGATGTCGATCGCCAACTCGCCGCTGTTCAAGACGGCGATCTTCGGCGGGGACGCGAACTGGGGCAGGGTCGCAATGGCGGTCGGCAAGTCGAGCGCGACAGTCGACGCCGACAGGCTCGAGGTCGTGTTCGCGGGCATCACTACGTGTCGCGACGGCATGGCGGTGCCCTTCGATGAGGCGCTCGCCGCCGAGGCGCTCGCCTGCAATGAGATCGAGGTCATCGCCGACCTGCACCTGGGCGAGTCTGAGTCGACCGTGTGGACCTGCGACCTGTCCTATGAGTACGTGCGCATCAACGGGGAGTACCGAACCTAGGGCGGCACCGACCGTCCGACCCCACCCGACCCGGACCCCTCGCGGCGTACGCCGCTCACCGAAAGGACCACCTTGATGGACCTGCTCAGCAAAGCCGAGACACTCACCGAGGCGTTGCCCTGGATAAAGCGGACCTACGGCCGGACCGTCGTCATCAAGTACGGCGGCGCCGCCATGACCGACCCCGTACTCCGGGAGCACGTCGCGAGCGACATCGTGCTCATGAAGCTCGTGGGCATCAACCCCGTGATCGTGCACGGCGGCGGCCCGGAGATCACCGGGTACATGGAGCGACTCGGGCTGCCCGTCGAGTTCTATGACGGCCTGCGGGTCACCACCGACGAGGCCATGGAAGTGGTCAAGATGGTGCTCGTGGGCAAGGTCAACAAGGAGCTCGTGGCCGACATCAACTCCCACGGCCGGCTCGCCGTCGGGATCGCCGGCGACGACGCGAACCTCATCGTCGCGAAGCAGCGTTCTGAGCGGCTCGGCCGGGTGGGCGATGTCACCGCGATCGACACCACGGTGGTGCACAACCTCGTCGAGGACGGCTTCATCCCCGTCATCGCGACGGTCGCGGCCGGTGAGGACGGGGGGTCCTACAACATCAACGCCGATCTCGTGGCCGGCGAGCTCGCTGCGGCCCTCGACGCGGACAAGGTCATCTTCCTCACCGACGTGGACGGTCTGTACGCCGACTTCGCGGACAAGTCCTCGCTCATCAGCGCACTCTCGCTCGAGCAGGCCGAGGAGCTCATCGTCAACGACGCGCTCGAGGGCGGGATGGTCCCCAAGGTCGCCGCGTGCGTGCACGCCGTTCGCGGCGGCGTGAAGCGGGCGCACATCCTCAACGGCACCGTGCCGCATGCGCTCCTGCTCGAGGTCTACACCTCTGAAGGAGTCGGCACCATGATCGCCCCGACCGAAGAGCCGTGGCTTGCCGAGGAGGTGCTCTAGATGGGCGCCCTGTACGAGCACACCAAGGCACTCGACGAGCGGTTCCACATGCACACCTACGCGCGCAAGCCGGTCATGTTCGTCAAAGGCGAGGGCATGCGCCTCTACGACGATGACGGCACCGAGTACCTCGACTTCGTCTCGGGGATCGGCGTCATCAACCTCGGGCACAGCCATCCCGCCCCGGTGAGCGCCGCCTGCGAGCAGATGACGAAGCTCACACACGTCACGAACCTCTTCCAGGTCGAACACCGCGCCGAGCTGGCCGAGGACCTGGTCGACCTGTTCGGCGGCGGTGCGAAGGTCTTTCTGTGCAACAGCGGGACCGAGGCCACCGAGGGCGCGGTCAAGCTCGCGCGCAAGTGGGCGAGCGAGCACAAGGAGCCGCACGCTCGCACCATCGTGACCGCGTGGCACGGCTTCCACGGACGGACACTCGCCGCGCTCGCCGCGACCGGGCAGCCGAGCAAGCAGGAGGCGTTCAAGCCCCTGCCGGCGGGCTTCACCCACGTCGCGCTCAACGACATCGCCGCGCTCGACGCGGCGGTGGACGAGACGGTGTGTGCGGTCATGCTCGAGCCGGTGCAGGGGGAGGGCGGCGTCCATCCCTGCACACCCGAGTACCTCGCCGCGGTTCGGGCGCTCTGTGACGAGCGAGGCGTGCTGCTCATCTTCGACGAGGTCCAGTGCGGGCTGTACCGGACCGGATATCCGTTCGCCCACCAGGGCCTTGGCGTGAAGCCCGACATCATGACGCTGGCCAAGGCGCTCGCCAACGGGCTGCCGGTCGGCGCGATCCTCGCGACCGACGCTGTCGCCGGGTCGTTTGAGCCCGGCGACCACGGATCGACGTTCGCCGGCGGTCCCGCGGTCTGTGCCGCGGCCCGGGCGACGCTCAAGGCGCTTGCCGAGGAGGACCTGGGCGCCAACGCCATCGAGGTCGGGGCCTACCTGCGCGGAAGGCTCGAGGAGCTTGCGGAGCAGACGGGCGCGATCGCTGAGATCCGGGGTGCAGGACTCATGCTCGCTATCGATCTGGTGGAGCCTCAGGCCGCGGAACTGGCCGCCGAGGCGCTCGACCGCGGCGTGGTCCTGAACAACATCGGAACGCATACGATAAGGTTTCTGCCTCCACTCGTGTGCACAACGGCGGAGATTGATACACTTTGCGGACATCTGCATGCGATTCTTGCGAAGGAGGGGTCGTGATGGACAATCCGCTCAAGGGCAGGGACCTGCTCACGCTCGCGAACCTGACGCCATTGGACCTCGCTTACCTCCTCGATGTCGCCGTGGCGCAGAAGCTCGCTTGGTCGCAGGGCCACCGGCCGCGCCCGCTCGAGGGCAAGGCGGTCGCGCTCATCTTCATGAAGCCGTCGATGCGCACGCGGGTGAGCTTCGAGGTCGGCGTGCATCGTCTCGGCGCACACCCCGTGGTGCTCGGCGGCAACGACACGGTGTTCTCCCGTGGTGAGACCGTGATGGACTCCGTGAAGGTCCTTGAGCGCTACGTCGACTGCATCTGCATCAGGACGTTCGCGCAGTCCATGGTCGAGGAGATCGCGGAGCACGCGTCAGTGCCTGTCATCAACATGCTCACCGACGACCATCATCCCTGTCAGGGGCTCGCCGACCTGCTCACCATCAAGGAGCGCTTCGGTGAGCTGGCGGGTCGCACGTTCGCGTACGTGGGCGACGGCAACAACATGGCCAACACCTACCTGCTGGCCGGCGCCTTGTCCGGTATGCATGTCAACGTCGCTTCGCCGGCCGGCTTCGAGCCTTCAGCCGAGGTCGTCGCCCAGGCCCGTATGATCGCCGAGGAGACGGGCGCGCAGTTGCATGTGATGTGTGACCCGAAGGACGCCGTGGCCGGAGCGCATATCGTCGCGACGGACACCTGGGCCTCGATGGGCCAGGAACAGGAGCATGACGAGCGTGCGGTCGCGTTCGCGGACTACACGGTGGACGAGCACCTGATGGCCACGGCGGCGCCCGACGCCGCGTTCATGCACTGTCTGCCCGCACACCGGGGCGAAGAGGTCACCGACGCGGTGATGGATGCGCCCTGTTCGATCATCTATGACGAGGCCGAGAACCGCCTGCACGCGCAGAAGGCGCTGCTGTCGCTGGTGATGGGCTAGGACGGAGCACAGGTGGCGGTCCGCGACAACGGCGAGGGAAGCATGAGAAAGCGACGAGCGCGTCAGGACGAGATCCGCAGGATCGTTCGTGCAAAGCGCATCCGCACGCAACGCGATCTGGTGGAGCAGCTTGAGGCTGATGGCTATGTCTGCACGCAGGCGACGGTCAGCCGTGACATCACGGAGATGGGCCTCAAGAAGTTGCCGGAAGGTGTATACGTCCTCGCCGAGGATCTTCACCTGCAGCGCATGATCAGCGAACTCGTGCTGAGCGTGGTGCACATCAACAACATGCTCCTCGTGAAGGCGTCGCCGGGCACCGCTCCCGGTGTGGCGGCGGCCCTCGACGCGGCGGACTACGAAGGAATCCTTGGCAGCATCGCCGGTGACGATACGGTGCTCGTGATCACGGCGGACGAGCCGAGCGCGCAGCATATACAGGACCAGATCGAGAAGTTCAGGGGCCGTTAGGCGTTCGCGCGCGGCTCCTCGGCAGGAAAGGGACACGCACACATGGCACGGGAGAAATGCGTTCTGGCGTACTCGGGTGGGCTGGACACCTCGGTCGCGATCAAGTGGATCCAGGAGAATCACGACATGGACGTCATCGCGCTCGCGATCGACGTGGGTCAGGAGCGCCAGGACCTCGAGTTCGTGCGCACCAAGGCCCTCGGGATCGGCGCGATCGAGTCCATCGTCAAGGACGTCCGCGAGGAGTACGTCGAGGAGTACATCTCCAAGGCGCTCAAGGCGAACGCGCTCTACGAGAACAAGTACCCGCTGGTCAGCGCGATGTCGCGCCCGATCATCGTCAAGCATCTTGTCGAGGAGGCGCACCGTCATCAGGCCAAGTACATCGGCCACGGCTGCACCGGCAAAGGCAACGATCAGGTGCGCTTCGAGGTCGGTATCGCCTGTCTCGACCCGGATCTGGAGATCGTTGCGCCCGTGCGCGAGTGGGAGCTCAAGACGCGCGAGCAGGAGATGGAGTGGGCCGAGGCGCGGGGCATCCCGGTGCCGACCACCAAGGCCAGCCCCTACTCGATCGACGACAACCTTTGGGGCCGCGCCATCGAGTGCGGAGTGCTCGAGGACCCCTGGGTCGAGCCGCCCGCGGACATCTACACGCTGACCGCTGATTCCCGCGGCAACACCTGCGACGAGCCTGAGTATGCCGAGATCAGCTTCGAGCAGGGCGTCCCTGTAGCGCTCAACGGCGAGCTGTGCTCGTTCCACGAGATCATCAACGCCATGAACGAGCTCGCGGGCAAGCACGGCTTCGGCCGCATCGACATGATCGAGAACCGCCTCATCGGCGTGAAGAGCCGCGAGATCTACGAGGTCCCCGGTGCCCTTACGCTCATCACCGCGCACAAGGCCCTCGAGGACCTGTGCCTCGAGCGCGATGTGCTCCACTACAAGCTCGGCGTCGAGCAGAAGTGGTCCGAGCTCGTCTACAACGGCATGTGGTTCTCGCCGCTCAAGGAGGCCCTCGACGGCTTCATCGAGACCACCCAGCAGCTCGTGACCGGCGACGTGCGCCTGCGCTTCTACAAGGGCTCGTGCGTGCCGGTCGGCCGCCGCAGCCCGTACTCGCTCTACGACTACAATCTCGCGACCTATGACGAGGCCGACAGCTTCGATCACAAGGCCGCCAAGGGCTTCATCGACCTGCACGGACTGCCCACGAAGGTCTGGGCGCGTCAGCGCCGCAAGGTCGGCAAGGACGGAGAGGTCTAGGACGATGGCCGAGGCCAAGAAGCCCTGGGGCGGGCGGTTCGAAGGCTCCCCGAGCGCGTTCCTCGATGCGTACGGCGCGTCGCTTCCCGTCGACAAGCGGATGTGGGCCGAGGACATCAAGGGCTCGATCGCACACGCCCGCATGTTGGCGCGCCAGGGCATCATAGCGACGGAGGACGCGGACGCGATCGAGGCAGGACTCTCGGAGATATTCCGCGAGATCCGTGACGGACGTTTCGAGTTCCGCATCGCCGACGAGGACATCCACATGGCGATCGAGCGCACGCTAACCGAGCGCATCGGGACGGCGGGCGCGCGGCTCCACACGGCACGCAGTCGCAACGACCAGGTCGCGCTCGACGCGCGGCTGTATGCGAAGTCGCGCTCGATCGCTCTGTATCGCGCCGCGCTCGAGATGCGGGGCACGCTCATACGGCTCGCGCGGGAGAACCTCGGCCACGTGATGCCGGGCTACACGCACCTGCAGAAGGCCCAGCCCGTGCTGCTGAGCCACCATCTCATGGCCTACCAGTGGATGCTCGCACGTGATGCGGTACGGTTCCGCCACGCCTACGAAGCGGCCGACGTCCTGCCGCTGGGCAGCGCGGCGCTCGCCGGTACCACGTTTCCGATCGACCGGGAGTACGTCGCTGACCGTCTCGGGTTCGCCCAGGTCAGCGCCAACTCGATGGACAGCGTGAGCGATCGCGACTTCCTGCTCGACCTCGGCTATGCGTGTGCGGTCACGATGGTGCATCTCTCGAGGCTGTGCGAGGAGCTCATCCTGTGGTCCACCGAGGAGTTCGGGTTCGTGACCATGGACGACACCTACTCGACCGGCTCGAGCATCATGCCGCAGAAGAAGAACCCGGACTTCGCGGAGCTCACGCGCGGCAAGACCGGACGCGTCGTCGGCGACCTCGTCGGCTTGCTCACGGTCCTCAAGGGCCTTCCGCTCGCGTACAACAAGGACATGCAGGAGGACAAGGAGGGCGTGTTCGACGCGATCGACACGACGCTCGATGCGCTCGCTGTCTGCGACGGCATGATCTCGACCCTCCGGTTCAACACCGGACGCATGCTCTCGGGTGCGCGTGGCGGGTTCATGGCGGCCACGGACCTCGCGGACTACCTCGTCAACACCGGTATGCCGTTCCGCGACGCGCATGAGGTCGTCGGTCGGCTCGTGCTCGAGTGCGAGAAGACCGGCCGCACGCTCCAGGACCTGACCGCCGAGGAGTTCGCCGCCGTCGATCCGGCGTTCGGCGCGGACGCGGTCGATACCGTCGGCATACAGGGGATCGTGGCGCGCCGCACGAGCGAGGGCGGCACCGGCGACGAGCCGGTCCGCGCACAGATCGCGCGCGCCGACGACGCGCTCGCGGCGGACACGGCATGGGTGGAGGCACTGCGCGACTGACGCGGGCGTCCGGGTCGCTGCGAGCGCCCGCGCTCAGCCCTCGCGCACGGCGTGTCCGGCGCCCTCGAGCAGGTATCGCGTGATCACGGACGCTGTCGACGGCCCCACGATGGCGCTCGTCATGCGATAGGCCTCGGACGGCGAGTCCGGTACCTCCGCCGCGAAGCGCCTGCCTGCGGCGCGCAGTTCCTCGGCCATTCCACCGGCGGTCTTCGCGTCGATGTTCATCCGCGCGAGTATCTCAAGCGCCTCCCGCAGCGAGTCGGCCATCACGATCAGTGCGCGCGCACGTCCTGCCTGGGAGGTGTCGTAGGCCGTGGCGTGCGCGGAAGCGCGCCATCCGGGCCGCCCGGCCTTCCAGATCCTCATCCCCGCGAGCAGTGCGAGCAGCGAACTCGCGGCCCATGTCCAGACGTACGCGCTCCGGGAGAGGCCCGAAGGCCATGCCAGTGAACCGGCGATCCCGTCACCGAGTGTGCCGAGAGAGCTGACTGCGGAGTCGAGCGCGAGCAACTGCGGGGGCAGGGGTATGAACGAGAGCCCGAGTACGATGAGCATCCAGACGCCCGACTTGCGCCGCAAGAACGCGTCGGTCGGCGCGATCACCGCGTATCCTATGGCGTAGCAGGTGGCGGCTGAGAGCAGTAGGCACAGGATGGCCAATGCGGTCACGGCGGTCTCCCTTGCGAGACGGACTCGGTAAGCAGGAGTTGTGGCGGGCGCGGCACTCGGGAAGAATCTCCCCAGGCCCGCGAAGGTCCAACCGCGAAGCGTTCAACGTCATGGAGGCGCCGCCGCATGCACAGACCCGATCGCCTGCCGGGCAGCCCGGAGCCATGGCCCTCATGGGCAGGCGAGGAGCTGGCACCGGCGTTCTTTGAACGGCAAACGGCGCTCGTGGCGCGTGAGCTCGTCGGATGTCTTCTGGTGAGCACGAAGGGCGAGGTGCTGACCGGTGGACGGATCGTGGAGACCGAGGCGTATCTCGGAGCCGACGATGTGGGCAGTCATGCGGCGACACGGGGGGTCACCAAGCGCAACGCCACGATGTTCGGGCCTCCGGCGCACGCGTATGTCTACTTCACGTACGGCAACCACCACATGCTCAACCTCGTCACCGAACCTGACGGCACGGCCGGTGCGGTCCTGGTACGCGCGCTCGAGCCGCTCCTCGGCATCGATGCGATGACCTCGCGGCGCAGGGGGAGAAGCATCTCGGAGCTCGCCGACGGCCCCGGCAAACTCGCGGCCGCCCTCGGGCTCGATCTTGCGGACGATGCGACCCCTCTCGGTGAGGGGCCGCTTGCGGTGTTCCGTGGCCGGGACGTGTCGGCCACGCTGGCGAGTTCGGGACGCGTGGGCCTGTCCCGCGGGTGGGAGGCCCAGTTGCGCTACTATCCGTTAGGTGACCCGTGGGTGTCCAAGGGCCGTACCGGGCCGCCACGGGACAAGCGCTGAGAACACAGACGAAGGGAACACCGATGAGCATCGCTCTTGGAGACATCTACCGCATCGCCGTCAAGACCGGCATGGCCGTCGACGCCCGCCCGCACGACGAGGTGGAGCGGGTCTTGGAGGACGCGCGGAAGGCCTACGACAAGCTCGACGATGCCGAGAAGGAGTTCTTCGACACTGAGAAGCTCACCAATCCGTACTCGGACACGCGCATCTGCGCGGGTGATCCCGAGGCGCAGATCCGCGGGCTGATCGTCGGCATAGACATGGAGGGGGCCGAGGTCCTTCTCGCCGACCGCCTGCGCGAGAAGGGCGAGCCGATCGACCTGATCCTGGCGCACCACCCTGAGGGCCCGGGATACGCCAACCTGCACGAGGTCATGTACATGCAGGCGGACCTCTGGGCCGCGCAGGGCGTCTCGATCGCGGCCGCCGACCAGCTCATCGCGCCGCGCGCGAGTGAGATCCAGCGCCGGATATCCCCGGTCAACCATTACCGCGCAATCGATGCGGCGCGGCTGCTCGGCTTCGCGTCGATGTCATGCCACACGCCTGCCGACAACTGCGTGAACGCGTTCGTGCAGTCGTTCCTCGACGAGCGTACCCCACGTACGCTCGACGACATCGTCAAGGCGCTGCGCGAGATCCCCGAGTACGCCGACGGCGCGCGCAAGGGCTACGGTCCGTCCGTCGTGGCGGGGACCGGCTCGGCACGCGCCGGGCGCATGGTCGTGGACATGACCGGCGGCACCGAGGGCCCCAAGGAGGCGCTCGATCGCCTCTCGGCCGCAGGGGTGGGCACGCTCGTCGGCATGCACTACTCCGAGGAGCACAAGAAGCACGCCGAGGAACTCAAGCTCAACCTCGTCATCGCGGGTCACATCTCAAGCGACGTCCTGGGGATGAACCTCATCCTCGACGAGATCGAGAAGGTCGGCGACGTCCACATCGTGTGCGCGTCGGGGATGGTGCGCTTCAGGCGCTGATCCGGACGCCCTCTACGGCGTCGTACCGGTGCCGGGGTCGGACGGCGGTGGCGTGACGACCGGAGGCTTGGGAGTCACGGGCTGCGGACCCTTGGAGATGACGACGGTGACCGTACCGCCGGATTTGACCTTCGTGCCGCTGGCAGGAGTCTGGCTGACTATGAAGCCGCGCGGCACGACCGCGTTGTACTCCTCTTTGAACACGACCTTGAAGCCGGACTCTGCGAGGGACTTCGCGATCGCGTCCCGCGAAAGCCCGGCGAGTTTCGGCACTTTGATCCGCGAATCCCACTCGGACTTCCACTTGTACTTGGGCTTGGCCTGAGCGGGGAAGTCGTTCTTGGGAACGTTGGCGAGCGCGGCCTTCATGTACTTGGCCCAGATGGGTGCGGCCAGCGTGCCGCCGAATCCGCGGCTTCCGTGCACGTTGCGCATCGAGGTCTCCGACTTGTAGTAGCCGACCCACACCGAGGTCACCAGATCCGGGGTGTAGCCCACGAACCACGCGTCACGGTAGTTTTGGGAGGTGCCGGTCTTGCCGGCTGCGGGACGGCCGATCCGCGCACGTGTCGCCGTTCCTCCGGAGATGACTCCTTTGAGGATCGACGTGGCGGCGTACGCGATCGAAGGCTCGATCACCTGTTCCGGTTTCTCCTTGTTCTCGTAGACGACCTTGCCGGACGGATCGACCACCTTGGTGATGCTGATCGGCCCTATATGCTTGCCGTTGGTGGCGAGCGTGCCGTAGGCGGACGCCATCTCGAGCGGCGTCACGTTCTGACTGCCCAGAGCGATGGACGGGTAGGCGGGGATCTCCGAGGTGATACCCATGCGCTTGGCCAGCTTCGAAACCTTGGCCGCGCCTGAATCCGTCTTGTCGTTGAGGTCCCATATCAGACGCGCGAACACCGTGTTGACCGAGGAACGCGTAGCAGCATCCATGGTGATCATGCCTCTGCCGGAGCCTTCTGAGTTCGACACGGTCCAGGCCGGCTTGGACGGGATCTTGGCCGGTGATGACGAGTCGACGTAGCGGTAAGGCGGCATCCCGGACTCGAGGGCCGCAACGAGCACGAAGGTCTTGAACGAGGAGCCGGGCTGCCGGCGGCCCTGCGTCGCGAGGTTGAACTTGTTCGTGTTGAAGTCACGGCCGCCGACCATGGCGACGACATGACCGTTCTTGGGGTCGATGGAGACGAGCGCACAGTCCGGGTCGCCCTTGCGGTTCAAGGAGGTGAATACGGCGTCCTCGGCCATCTTCTGCCGCTTGGTGTCCAGCGTCGTATACACCGTGAGGCCGCCCTGGAACACGAGTGCCTGGTCGAACTCCTGCTGGAGCAGTTTCTTCACGTGGGCGACAAAGTACGGCGACTGGTAGATCCCGCCTTCGGGCTCGACCGCCCGCTGGAGTTTGAGTGTGCTGGCGACGGCCTCATCGTGCTGCTTCTGGTCGATGTAGCCGTTGCGCAGCATGCGCTTGAGGACCTCGTCGCGGCGCTGCACTGCGCCGTCCGGGTTGTCGTAAGGGTCGAGTCGGCTCGGTGCCTGGGCGAGGCCGGCGATCAGCGCCGCCTCAGGCAGGGTCAGGTCCTTCGCGCTCTTGGCGAAGTAGGTCTTCGCCGCTGCTTCGGCGCCATAGGCCCCCTCACCGAAGTAGACGGTGTTGAGGTAGAGCTCGAGGATCTCCGTCTTGCTGCGCTTCTTCTCGAGCTGCAGGGCGAGGTACATCTCGCGTGCCTTGTATTTGAGGGTGCGGTCGAGCCGCTCGTCTCTGAGCAGGGTGTTGTCCACATATTGCTGTGTGATGGTCGACGCGCCTTCCTCGGCACTCCCCGCCATCACATCCACCAGCGCCGCACGAGCGAGTCCCTCGGGGTCGATGCCGGGATGCTCGTAAAAGCGCTCGTCCTCGATCGACACGAGGGCATTGGCCAGGTCCGAGGCGATCTCGGAGATGGGCACGATCGTGCGGTTCTCCAGGTACAGGCGGGCAAGAAGCACGCCGTCGGCGGAGTAGATCTTGGTGGCCTGCGCGACCTGGAATGCTTCGGGGGACTCATAGTCGGGGAGGTCTTTGAGCCACGACTGGAACACGGCGTACGCGGAAACGGCGCCGGCGAGGAGGAGTGCCACAGCGAGCACGATCGCGACGACGCCTATGCGAATGAACATCTGTCCGCGTCCGCCGCGGTGCCTGCGTGCGCGCATGCGCCGACTTGACATGCCTTGACCTCACCTCCAGTTTGTCTATTGTGCCGTATGGCGCGAAACGCGTGCCATATCCGCGATCCGCCGTTACCGAACGGACATACCCTCATGACCCTGTCTGACACGCCTCGTCCCGAACTCCTTGCGCCCGCCGGCGGCCTCGAAGCCCTTCGCGCCGCCGTCAACAACGGCGCCGACGCCGTGTATCTCGGGGTCGACCGCCTCAACGCCCGTCAGGGCGCCGAGAACTTCACGATGGAATCGCTCCCCGACGCGACCCGCTATGCTCACCTTCGCGGTGCGCGCGTCTATCTGACCGCCAACGTCGTCGTGCTCCAGGACGAGATGCATGGTGCGCTCGTCATGGTCGACGAGGCCTGGTCGGCCGGTGTCGATGCCGTCATCGTACAGGACCTGGGGCTGCTCGCACTGCTCAGGAGCGAACTTCCGCACGTCAGGGTCCATGCGTCGACCCAGATCAATGCGCACAACACGCCGACGGCCCGGCTCCTTGGCGAGCTCGGCGTCAGTAGGGTGACGCTCGCTCGCGAGACCTCGATCCCCGAGATCGCGGCCATCACCGCAGGCGCCGACGTCGAGATCGAGTCGTTCGTCCACGGAGCCATCTGCATCTGCTACAGCGGACAGTGCCTCATGTCGTCCATGATCGGCGGACGCTCCGCGAACCGCGGGCAGTGCGCGCAGCCCTGCCGCCTCGCGTACGAGCTGCTGGACGAGAAGGGCAAGGCCCGACCGGCTCCCGGTCCGCACCTCCTCAGTCCCAAGGACCTCTGCGGCATCGAGGCCCTGCCCGCGCTCGTCGCCACCGGGGTCTCAGCTCTCAAGATCGAGGGGCGCATGAAGAGCCCCGAGTACGTCGCCCTCGTGACGGGCGTGTACCGCTCGGCGCTCGATCGCGCGCTGGCCGATCCGGCCGGCTTCGAGGTGACGGAGGCCGAGCGCGACATCCTCTCCGAGGCGTTCAGTCGCGGGTTCACGCAGGCCTACATGGCCGAGGAGCGTGGTCGGGACATGATGAGCTACGCGCGTCCGAACAACCGCGGCGTCCCCGTGGGCCGGGTCGCGCGTGTCGAGGACGGCGAGGCCGTGGTCTCGCTCGACACGGCGCTCGATTCCGGCGACACCGTGGAGTTCTGGACGGGCAGGGGACGTTTCGCACAGAAGGTCGGTCCGCTGCGTCTCAAGGGCCGCCCGGTCGCGGTCGGCCCTGCCGGCGAGAAGGTCGCACTGAGGCCCGACAAGCCTGTGGCACAGGGGGACCGCGTCTTCCGTGTCGCCAACGCGCGTCTCGACGAGGCCGCGCGACGGACGTTCTCGGAGACCGCTTCTGATGCGGCGGGTCAGCTCGATGTCGCGGTACGCCTCGTCGTCGGCGAGCCGCTCGAGGTACGGCTGAGCATGGGCGAGCACCGCGGCTCAGCACGCGGCGATCTCGTCGAGGAGGCGCGCACCAAACCGGTGACCACCGAAGAGGTCATGGATCACGTCGGCAGGTTCGGCGGGACCGCGTTCGTGGCCGGCTCGTGGGATGTGACGCTGTCGCCGGGCGCCGGCATCGGCTTCTCGGCCCTGCACCGTGTCCGCCGCGAGGCCGTCGAGGCCCTCGAGACGGCGATCCTCGCCCCGTGGACCGGGCGTGAAGCGCAGGCTCCGTCCGAGCCCGCGCCTCCTCGCCGCCGCAATCCCCGCACCGAGGTGCCCGAACTCGTCGTCAGGACGAGTGACGCCGCCACTGCGCGTGCCTGCCTGGCGGCCGGGGCTCAGCGCGCCATCCTGCCATCATGGCTCCTTGCCGAGGAGCCCGAGCCGACGCGCGGCAGCGTCCTCGAGGTCTCGAGGATCGCACACGACCGTGAGGTCGACGACCTGGTCAAGGCCGCGCACCGCTTCGATCGGGTGTTGTGCGGGAACCTCGGGCTGCTCCCGCTGCTGTCGGAGGCCGACCGCGTCGTGGAGACCCATGCGGGCCTCAACCCCACGAACCCCTGGACGGTCGAGGCGCTCAGCGGTCTCGGCGCGGGATTCGTCTGGCTCTCCCCGGAACTCTCCGGGCGACAGGTGGCCGGTATCGTCCGCGCTTCGACCGCCCCTGTGGGCGTGTCGATCTACGGGCGCCAGGAGGTCATGGTCACGGAGCACTGCGTTCTGATGTCGATCGGCCCGTGCACTCAGGTCTGCGGCACGTGCCCCCGACGTCAGGGCTGGCATGCCCTCAGGGACGCGAAGGGATACTCGTTCCCGGTCGTGACCGACCCCATGGGCAGGAGTCACATCCACAACTCCGTGCCCCTCGACCTGACCCGGGCGCTGCCTGAACTCATCGAGGCCGGGGTCGACGCCGTGTGCCTCGACTTCACCGTGGAGCACCAGCAGGAGGCGCAGCACATCACAAGGCTCGCCCGTGAGGCGATCGTCGCAGCCGTCTCGGGCAAGCCCGCAGAGGATGCGAAACTGGCCCGCTCGACGACCACCGGGCAGTTCTATCGCGGCCTGCGCTAGTTGACGGTGACGACTTTGCTCACCGACGAGGTCTGATCCTTGTCGTCGGTCACCCACAAGGTCACTTCGTAGCTGCCTGGTGCCGTGAAGGTGTGCGTGGTGGTCTTGCCGTTGCCTTCCGTGGCGTCACCGAACTCCCAGTAGTACGTGACGATGGAGCCGTCGTCGCTGCTCGCCGAGGCGTTGAACGACACAGGTTGCCCGATCGTCGCCTGCGCAGGATTCACGCTGAACTCCGCCTTGGGTGGTAGGTCCGCGTTGCCGCCCGTACCCACGGTGATGGTCACCACGGTCTGGGTAGTGCCCTGACTGCCGGCGACGGGAGTCTGGCCGCCGACGATGCCGGGAGAGACGCCGGGAAGGTCCTGTTCGACCACTTTGAACAGGAGCATCAGCTTCTGGAGGGCCGCGAGCGCGGCTTCCTTGGTCATGCCCACCAGGTTCGGTACGGTGATCGTCGTGGGTGTTGCATGCAGTGTGCAGGGCTCCGGGGTCCCTTTGGCGAGGAAGAGTCCTGAGACCGTCTTGGGGCAGAACTCCGTCGCCGTGCCTCCGGACTCCGTGCACACGCTCACGGTCGCCAGGCCCTTGCCGGGCTTGACGAACTGCAGTTCCGGGGCCCCGTCGAGCGCGCTCTTCATGAAGTCGGCCCAGATCTCCGCCGGGAAGGAGCCGCCGGTGACCTTGCGACCATGGACGCTCTTCATCTCCTTCTGGGAATCCGGGTAGCCCACCCAGACCGCGCACACGAGCTCAGGCGTGTAGCCCACGAACCACACGTCCCGGTACTCCTGAGTGGTGCCCGTCTTCCCGGCGACGGGCCGGCCGATCTTCGCTGCCTTGCCGGTGCCGTTGGTGACGACTCCGCGCAGGATGTCAGTGGCCAGATAGGCGAGGGCCGGGTCGATGGCCTGTGACGCCGAGGTCTCGGCGCTGAACATCCCCTTGCCCTTGGAGTCGGTGACCTCGGCGATCCCATAGGGCACCGTGTGCTTCCCCCCGGCCGCGAACGTCCCGTACGCGCTCGCCATCTCCAGGGGCGACACGCCCTGCTCGAGCCCGCCGAGCGCGATGGCGGGCACCGGCTCGATACCCTCGTGGATCCCGAGCTTCTCGGCCATCGCGACCGTCTTCTTCGGGTCGGTGTCGAGGATCAGTTTCGCGTAGACGCTGTTGACCGACTTCTCGGTCGCCTCACGCAGACGCATGGCTCCGGTGCGGCCTCCGCCGGCGCCGGTGACCTTCCATGTCTGGCCGCCGGGCAGCGCGAAGCTCCCCGGCCCGCACGGGTACGGCTGTTCCGGCGATACGCCCTGGCTAAGGGCGCTTGCGAGCACGAACGGCTTGAAAGCCGAGCCCGGCTGCCGGCGTCCTTGCACGGCCACATTGAACTGCTGCGTCGCGAAGTCGCGCCCGCCGACCATGGCGAGGATCTCGCCGGTCACCGGGTTGATGGCGACGAGTGCGGCCGAGGGGTCGTCCGGCTTGTCGAGGTTGTCAGCCACGGCCTTCTCCGCGGCGCGCTGCATCTTGAGGTCCAGGGTGGTGCGCACGCGAATGCCGCTGCGATAGAGCGCTTCGGCCCCGTACTCCTCGGTCAGCCGGGCCTTGACGTACTCGACGAAGTACGGTGCCGTCGCCGAGCCCTGCTTGAGCCCGGTGGTCACGATCTCCTCGGCCTCCGCCGTCTTGAGCTCCTCGGCGGTGATGTAGCCCTGCTCGTTCATCTGTCCGAGTACGGTGTCGCGCCGGTTCTTGGCCTCGACCGGATCGAGGTAGGGGGAGTAGCGGCCGGGGGACTTGATCACGCCGGCGATCATCGCGGACTCGGCGAGTGTGAGTTCCTCGACCTTCTTGCCGAAGTAGACCTCCGAGGCCGACTCGACACCGTACGCGCCGTGACCGAAGTAGATGGTGTTGAGATAGAGCTCGAGGATCTCGTCTTTCGAGAGCTCCTTCTCCACGCGGTACGCGAGCATGGCCTCCTTCACCTTGCGGGTGATGGTGTTCTCCCGTTCCACGAAGGCGTTCACGACGTACTGCTGCGTGATCGTCGAACCGCCGTGACGTTTGCCCTGCGTGATGTCGACCCAGAGCGCGCGAGCGACGCCGAACGGGTCGACGCCCTTGTGCTCATAGAATCGTTGGTCCTCGGTGGAGATGACCGCCTGACGCAGCGCCACGGGGATGTCCGCGAGCGCCCGGTCGGTGCGGTTCTGCTCCGCGAACAGCTTGGTGATCTCCACGCCGTTGCGATCGGTGATGAGCGATGACTGATCGCGCCCGCGCGGCTTCGTGCCCGGCTCGGGCAGGTCCTTCGCGATCGCCATATATCCGACGCACCCGACGACGCTCGTTGCCAGGAACAGCGTGAGCAGCCCGAACCCGACGAACCGCATGATCCGACGCTTCCGGGTCATCCTCTTCGGCTTGCGTGCCGGGCCCTTGCGGCCGGCGCCTGCCGGACGCGTCGAGCGCGGCGCCGTCCTTCCTGCCGAGGAGCCGGACCGCGAGCGAGGGGCCTGAGCCGATGCGCTTTGTGTGCTCTTGCGTGGCCGGGGCCTGGGCTGCGGGTTGCGGCCTCGAGGATCCGGTCCTTTGCGGTCGTTCCTGTCGCGTGGGCTCATCTGCACCTGACGGGGGGTCGGTCCGTCCGCTGCGCGCCTGCGCCCGGTGTCCGGACACGGCCCGTGCGGCGGGCGGAAGGGGCGGTTCTTCGTGCTAGTATGACGTGCAAACCGCACGCCAGAAAGGGCTGGTGGGTTGTCGGTTCGGTAACCGCAGGTCCGGTCGACACCCCCGCCGCACGAGGAGGCAACAGGTGCCCGTGAGCACTCTCGACGAACAGATGCATGTGATCGCAAGCGGTGCGGCCGACATCGTCCCGATGGCCGATCTTCGCAAGAAGCTGGAATCGGGCCGCCCGCTGCGCATCAAGCTCGGCGTGGACCCGACCGCTCCCGACCTTCATCTCGGTCATGCCGTGCCGCTGCGCAAACTCCGTCAGTTCCAGGACCTGGGTCATCAGGTCGTGCTCATCATAGGGGACTTCACGGCACTCATCGGCGATCCGTCAGGGCGTTCGAGCACACGGCCCGCCCTCACGCGCGAGCAGATTGACGCGAACGCCACTACATATATAGAACAGGCGTACAAGGTCCTCGATCCCGAGCGGACCGAGATGGTGCGCAACTCGGAGTGGCTCGGGGCGCTGGACTTCGAGGGCGTCTTGCGCCTCGCGAGCCAGTTCACCGTCGCCCGGATCATGGAACGCGACGACTTCCAGAAGCGCTACCGCGAGGGCATCGGCATCTCACTGCATGAGCTCCTGTATCCGATGGCTCAGGCCTATGACTCCGTCGCCATCAAGGCGGACGTGGAGCTCGGGGGCACAGACCAGCTCTTCAACCTCCTCGCCGGCCGGGAGCTCATGGAGAAGAGCGAAATGGAACCGCAGGTCTGCCTCACCCTGCCGCTTCTCGAGGGCACCGACGGCGTCCAGAAGATGAGCAAGTCCTACGGCAACTACATAGGCCTCACGGACGAACCCGCGGAGATGTTCGGCAAGACCATGTCTATCCCCGATGAGCTCATGGTGAAGTACTATCGCCTGTGCACCGCCTTGTCGGTCGATGAGGTCGATGCTGTCGAAGCCTCGCTGGACTCAGGAGATGCGCATCCCAATGCCGTCAAGCGGCGTCTCGCGCGCGAGATCGTCGGCCTGTATCACGGGATCTCGTCCGCCGAGGAGGCGGAGGCAGCGTTCGATCGCGTGTTCAAACAACACGACATACCCGAGGACGTCCCTGAGTTCGCCGTCACTCTCGATGCCTCTGCCGTGCACCTTCCCGCCCTGCTCAAGGAGCTGGCGCTCGTGGGCTCCAACGCCGAGGGGCGGCGCATGATAGACCAGGGTGCGGTGCGCATCGACGGCGATCCGGTTGCTCACGGCGCGTACGATGTCGCGCCCGAGGTCGTCCTGGGCCGGGTGCTGCAGGTCGGCAAGCGTCGCTACGCGCGCGTCGTCGCGGGCTGACGGAGGAATCCGCAGGCCCGTTGAGCAGGGGTTTTCGCCTTGTCGACCTCGGGTATAAAGAATGCCCATCGTTTTGTGTTGCATGTGTGTATCCACGATGGTAGGCTTTGCGAGCCGTTCTTCCGCAAGGAATCGGATTCGGAGTTGACATTGACGTTCCGCACTCGGGAGTCGATCAGTACGCGGTGACCTGGCCTCACAAGGGCCTACGGTCCGCCGCCTGATGACAAGCCTCCTGGGAGCGACCCGGGAGGCGTTTTCGTCTCAGGGGAAGGAGCGGAAAAGGGACTTCGAAATTCCTCGGAAGAAAGTGTTGACAGGCCTAGGAGCGATGAGTAAAGTATTCACTCGCCGCCCGAAGCGGACGGCAGACTGACGGCGGGCAAAACCGCAGGGAAACAAGGGTTTTCCCGCCGCGCTTGAACCTTGAAAACCGGATACTGTGACAAGCCAGTAGGTTCGCGAAATGCGAATCCACATGAACCGTCGATCGAGAGGGTCTGTCAAAAGGCCAATCCGATCGGCAAACTATTGGTCCAAACCGCCCCGACACCCCGTGTCGGACGCAGGTGGACCGATCCGGATAGAACCGGATCATCACTTCGTGGAACACGGACTTCGGTCCGTTCCAATTTCAACGGAGAGTTTGATCCTGGCTCAGGATGAACGCTGGCGGCGTGCTTAACA
>CAZMFQ010000008.1:0-141774 GCA_964565645.1 uncultured Eubacteriales bacterium | reverse complement strand
CCCGCGCCCCCCGCGCCTCCCGCTCCACCCCAGGGGTGAGGGCGGTATGCCCGGACTCGACAAGGCCCCGGCCACGCTGCCCGGGCAGGCGATAGACGCGCACACGCACCTGTTCACCGTGGGGCTGCTCGAGGAGTACCTGCAGACCCAGCCCCCCGAGGCGATGCAGCGGTTCCGCCAGGCGCTCAAGGAGCGCAAGTTCGGTCGGCGTGGTGACACGCTTCCCGACATGACCGCCGAGGAAGTGGCCTGCTGGTACGTCGAGCGCCTGAGAGCCGCCGATGTGGCCAAGGCGCTCGTCGTCTCGGTGATGCCCGACACGCAGTACACGAGGGACTTCATCGCCGCTGCCAGGGGCCACGTGCACGCACTGTGCAACGTCGATCCGCGCGATCCGGGCGCCCCGGCGCTTCTGGAACGCGAGATGGCGGCGGGATTCAGGGGCGTGAAACTGCTCCCGGTCAACCGCTGCTACCGCCTTTCCGACCCTGCGTGCCGGCCCTTCTTCGAGAAGGCGAGCGAGCTCGGCGCGAACATCATCATCCACTACGGCGTGACGGTGGACCCCACCGGCGACCTGCGCTACGCCGACCCGATCGACCTGTCGCCCGTGGCTCGCGATTTCCCCGACATCACGTTCGTGATCGCGCACCTCGGTGCCGGGTGGCTGGACAGCGTGCTCCGGCTTGCCTACCAGTGCAAGAACGTCTGCGTGGACACGAGCGGCACGAACAACTGGATGGACTATCACGTGCCGAAGATGACGCTTGCCGAGGTCTTCGAGCGGGCGCTCACCGCGATGGGCCCGGAACGTGTGCTGTTCGGGACCGACTCGGGCACGACCGCGCCGTATCGGACGTGGATCCGCTGGATGCAGCAGCGCACCTTCGAGGAGATGGGTCTGTCTGCGGGGGACCTCGACCTCGTGATGCGCGGGAACGCATCGCGCATCTTCCGGCTCGACGAGTAGGAGACATCGATGAGCGCCCCGACCGGCCCCGACGGCCCCAGCCACCGCGGGGGCGAGTACGACGACTTCGTCGATTGGGACGCGCGTCTGGCGCGGGAGGCACCGTTCTTTCGCGACCTGTTCGAGACGGCGGGGGTCTCCCGCGTCATCGACGTGGGTGCGGGCAGTGCCCGTCACTCGATCATGTTCGCGACGTGGGGGCTTGAGGTGGTCGCGGTCGACCCCGACGAATCCATGCTCGCCCAAGCCAGGGAGAACCTCGTCCGCTTCGCGGACGAGATAGACGCCGGCGGCGGCAGCGTGCGTATCGTGCCAGGAGGGTTCGGAGGGCTTGCGGGCCTCGGACTCGGCCGCGCAGACGCGCTGATCTGCACCGGTAACGCCCTGCCGCATGTGGATGGCCGCGACGGGCTCACCGAAGCGCTCGCGGATTTCGGATCGGTCGTCGCCCCCGGCGGGGTGCTCGTGCTGCATCTGCTCAACCACGGTCGCCTGCTCGACGGGCACGTGCGGGTCGTACCCCCCAAGATCCGCGACACGGCGTCGGGGACCAAGGTCTTCCTGCGCGTCATCGAGTACCCCGAGGGCGGCGAGTACCTCGACTTCGACTTCCTGACCCTGACGCGTGACGCATCAGGCGAGTGGGATTGCACGCATCGCCGCTCGGCGCATACGGCGATCACCGCCGATCTTCTGGCCGCAGAGCTACCGTGCGCGGGGTTTGCCGATGCGCGGTTCCTCGGCGGGCACGACGGTCATGAGCTCACCGATGCGGACGAGAGCGTGATCGTGGTCGCGCACCGGCGCTAGCAGGTAGGCGGCCCGATCACCCTCGGGCCGAGGCGGCACGAGCGGCCCAGCGCCGCGTCGCACGCGACCACCGGCGACGCGAGGCCGGCCGGCACACAGCCTGCGGGCAGACGTGTGAGTTCGGCGTGGACGTGACACAGCGGCAGGCCCGCCACGTTCTGGTAGCACTCCTCGGCGGTCACCTCGGCCACCTGGCCCTCGATGTTGTATGCGCCGGCGCAGCCCATGAACTCGCCGCCGGCCATCCAGGCCTCGATGCGGCAGTCGGACAGCGGCAGCATCTGCACGTCGGTGACGACCGCGAACGAACGGGGGTCGTGTCCCGGGCACGTGATGGTGCAGCCGGTCACCACCTGGTGGGTGCGGCCCGAGAGCGCGCGCAGCATGCGCCATGCGTCGGGCTCGTCGGCGGGCTTGCCCAGCACGGCGCCGTCGAGCACCACGATGGTGTCGAACGTGAGGACCAGAGCCGCATCGCCCGTCCCGGCTTCGGCAGCCGCCGCCGACTTCTCTTGCGCCAGCGAGATCGCCAGCGCGGGCGGGTCCTCGGCCAGTGGCGTGTCGAGCGACTCGGGGGTGTCGACCGCCATGACCTCGAACGGGACGCCGAGCCAGGACAGCAGGCGGCGGCGCCGGGGCGAGGCGCTGGCAAGTATGAGGGGTCGCGGGGCATCCATGCGCCGATGATAGCAGTGGCGTGAGGGACTTCGCGGCACGCGGCGGGTTCTCCCCCTATAATGTGAGTGCGTCGGGGGTGGCGAGAGACGCATGGGCACACAGGGAGGCGTCGTGGCCGACGGCCGGACAGAGGACCGCAAGGTTCCCGCAGCGATCGAGCGGTTCGTCAAACAGCTCGTGATCGCCATGAAGGCCGTGGTGCTCTACCCCCATGCCAGCACCATCCCGCGCGAGAACGCCGAAGAGGCCGCCGAGCTGCTCGGCAAGGTCCTGCGCGATCTGGCCGAGGTCCGCTTCGTGGTGAACAAGGACGGGATCGTCTACGACACCGTGACCGTGTTCCCCGGCCAGCAGGCTTTCGAGTCCTTCGCCCGCGAGATGTACAACCGCGGGATATCGGATGTGAGGTTCCATAGCGGAGCGACCGCTGATGACATCCTCGCGTTCCTCGGCCTGCTCGTGGTACCGCCGGTGCAACTCGCCGAGGCGGGGGGAGCGGACGGACGCCTGTGGGAGCTCGGCGTGGACGCCATCACCATCAAGGTGGCCTCCGCCCGCATCGTCGACACGGTGTTGCCCGGCGCTGAAGGCGCGCCCGCCGAGGAGCCCGATCTCGAGCGCGGGCGTTTCGAGGAACTGCTCGAGGCGGGTGCTTCGGCTCGTCCGCGCGATCAGCGTATGCTCGTGCGTCTCATCGGCGACCCCGAGACGGTGAAGGCCTACCTGGTCGAGACGCTCACCGGCCGGGGCACCGACCCGCACGAGGCGCTCAAGGGCGTGAAGCTCTCTGAGATCGCACACGGCGCGAGGGGGGCCGAAGGCGCCCAGCGCGCGCTCCTGTACCGCTCGATCGCCGAGGCGATCTCGAGCCTGCCGCTCGAGGTCCGGAGGCAGCTGCTCGCCGAGCGCCTCCTGCCCGAAGCGCGCTCCGACGAGGCCCTCGCCGCGATCCTGCGCGAGATGGACGTCGACGACATCTGCCGGACGCTCGTGGAAGGGCTCGCCGAGGACGAGGCGTCCGTGGAGGGCCTTTCGAGGGCGATCCGCAACCTCGCGATGATGGCTCAGGCCGAGCGCGAGAACGTCGTGAACGCGGCGGGTGCCGCGATGAGGGCCGAGGGCTTCGCCGAGGAGACGATCGGGCTCGTGCTCGAGGCCGTGGCGCCGAGCATCCTGCAGGTCAAGGAACGGGCGCTCGCCGACGCGGAGCAGCCGGTCGATTCGATACTGAGGCTCGTCGACCTCGCTCCGGGTGCGGTGACGCACCGTTTCGATGACGATTCGGACTACGTCGCGCTCCAGGAGGAATCGCGGCGCGGTCTCACCGACGGTGACGTCATCGGCGCCCTTGTGACACTCATCGCCGCCGATTCGCGCGGCGAGTCGTTCCCGGCGATCATGTCGCTGCTCGAAGACGGGCTCGAACTGGTCATCGAGCGCGGCGACTACGACATCGCTGCCGACGCCGCGGAGTCGATCGTCGCCGTGCTCAAGGACGAGACCGTGGCCGAGGACCGTCGAACGAGACTCGAGCAGTCGCTCGCGAGACTTTCCGAGCCGGCGAGGCTCGCCGCCGTCGTGCACGCCATGCGCGTGTTCCGGGCGGGGACTCCCGAGTACGCGGCATGCCAGCGACTGTTGACCACGCTCGGCGAGGGCATGATCGCGCCCATGCTCGAGGTGCTTGCCGATGAACCGGACATGACCGTCCGCAAGAGCATGGTCGACCTGCTTTCGGGTATGGCCGGCGGGTACATCGATCAGCTCACGGCACGGGTGAGCGATCCTCGCTGGTACTTCGTGAGAAACGTCGTGGCGATACTCGGCTCCACGCGCAAGTCCGCGATCCTGCCGGCACTGGGACGCACACTCCGCCACCAGGACGCGCGCGTCAGACGTGAGACCATCCGGGCGCTCGCGGGGGTCCAGGACCGGCTCGCGACCGAGATGCTAGTTGCGGCCCTCGATGACGCCGACGCCCAGAACGTGCAACTCGCTGCTCGGTATCTGGGTTCCGGCAGCGTGCGCGGGGCTGTGCCGGCACTCCAGGCGGTGGCCAAGGGTGAAGGCCGCGGCAACCGCGACATCGGGCCCAGGACCGAGGCCATCGAGGCGCTCGGACGTATCGCGGATCCGAGTTCGGTCCCCCTGCTCGAGTCCCTCGCGGGCAAACGCGTGATCCTCGGCAGGTCGAGCGTGCGCGAGCTCAAGGCCGCGGCCGAGCAGGCCCTCAGGACCCTTGCACAGGCACGGGAAGGAGGCCGCTCGTGAACGACGAGATCCGTTCCGACGAGTCCGCCGCCCCCGCGAAGCAGGGAGAACGCACCCCGAGCGCGTACACCGCGAACCAGGTGGCGCGCGTCAGGGAGATGCTCACGAGGCTGTACGCCGTCCGGCGCACCTGCCGCTTCTACCCTGTCGATCATCCCGCCGGCGCCGAGGCCATAGCCGCGCTAAAGGAGACCGTCGACCGCTATCACGCCGAGGGTTCGGACGTCTCACTCACCTTCTTCGAGGGCGAGATCATGCTCGGCGAGACGCTGCTGCCCGAAGAGAGCATCCTGTTCGACCAGCTCATCCGGGAGATGACCGCCATCGGGGTGGGCAGTCTCACGTTCCTGCGGGGACTCGATCTCGCGGAGATGGCGCGCGGCGCGACGCTTCTGTCGGCTGACTATTACGAGGTCGCCGCCGCAGGCGGCATGGCTCGGATGCTCGCCGAGGCGGATCTGCCGCATATCGAGATCGCGGACGTGAAGGTCTTCGAGCAGGGAGCACTTGCCGGGCTGACCGAGGAGGACGCGCACACTTCCCACAGTGACGCGATCGACCTCGTTCGCGAGGTGGACTCCCTCATACGTCGCAACAAGAGCGTCACATCCGGCCCGATCAAGAGCGTCGTGCGATCGCTCGTGGACAACGTGCTCGCGAACCGGTTCGCGATGATCGAGCTCACGGGGCTCAAGAACCACGACGAGTACACGTTCTACCACAGCGCCAACGTCGCGATCCTGTCGCTTGCGCTCGGCTCGCAGATCACGAAGGACTACCGGTTCCTGTCCACGCTCGGCGTGGGGGCTCTGCTGCACGACATCGGCAAGATGACGGTGGACCTGGACATCCTGAACAAGCCGGGCGCGCTCCTGCCCGAGGAGTGGGCCAAGATCAAGCTGCATCCGGTGTACGGGGCCGAACAGGCGGCGCTGATCCCAGGCTTGGACAAGGCTTCGATCGTGCTCATCCTCGAGCACCACATGCGCTACGACGGCACCGGGTATCCCCAGCGTCGACCCACGAAGAGGCAGCATCTGGCGTCACGGATCGTCGCGATCGCGGACGCGTACGACGCGATGACCTCTCAGCGGTCCTACAGTGCCGCACGGGTGCAGGATGAGGCGATGTCATTGCTCGTGCAAAGCGCCGGCACCGCGCTCGACCCCGGGCTCACGCGGGTGTTCGTGAGTATGATGGGCGTGTACCCGCCGCGGACGGTCGTGCGTCTCGACGACGGACGCACCGGTGTGGTCATGCGCCCGAGCGAGGGCGATCCGCTCAAACCGGTCGTCAAGATCATCGCGGCGGGGGATGGGACGATGGTCGAACCGTACCGGGTGGACCTGTCTGCCGAGGAAGGTCCTGCGGTCGACAGGTGTCTGGATCCGCGCGACCTCAACGTCGAGGTGGAAGATTACATCTAGGTGGCGTCTGTCACCGAAGGAGGCACTCCGGTCATGCAGTCCAACTCCCGAGTCGCGCGCATATTCGGCATCCTGGCCGTCATCCTGGTGGTGGCTTTCCCGATACTCGGGGCCATCGCCCGCATCGCGACCGACTATCTCTGGTTCGCCGACCTCGGTCACGCCCAGGTGTTCATGACACGCATCTACAGCGAGCTGGCGGTGGGAGTCGTGGCCGGACTCGTCGCGTTCGCGCTGTTCTACGTCAATATGCGCGTGGCGCGGGGTATGGCGCCTCGGGCGGTGCTCACCTCCGTGGGCGATCTGCCGCCCCAGGTCGAGGAAGCCATCATCAACGCGCGCGCCAAGCTCACCCCCTATCTCGACAAGGCGCTCTTGTGGATATCGCTCGCTTTCGCGATCGTGCTCGGCGCCAGTCTCGCGGAGCACTGGGAGACGATGCGTCTGGCGCTCGCGGCGGTGCCGTTCGGGGTCACCGACCCCCAGTTCGGCCGCGACGTCGGTTTCTACGTGTTCACGCTCCCGGCGCTGCGGGTCATCGGCGACTGGCTCCCCAGCGTGCTCGTCCTGACGCTTGTGGCGACGACGCTGGTCCACCTCCTGGACGGTGCCATCCAGCCGGTCGCCCGACTGAAGGGCTTCGCCCCCCACGTCAAGGCTCATCTGTCCGTCCTGCTCGGCCTCATCGTCGCGAGCAAGGCGTTCGATTACTGGCTGTCGATCTGGGAGCTCAACTTCTCGCCTCGCGGGCAGGTGAGCGGCGCCTCCTACACCGACGTTCATGCGCAACTGCCGGCGCTGCGGATACTCATCGGCATAGCCCTGATCTCGGCGTTCATCCTGATCGTGAACATCCGCTTCCAGGGGTGGCGGCTTCCCGCGATCGCGCTCGGCATCTGGATCGGAGCGTCGATCCTTGTGGGAAGCGCGTACCCGGCGGTCATCCAGCGTTTCGTCGTGGACCCCAACGAGGTCGAGGCCGAGGCCCCCTACATCGAGCGCAACATCGCGTCCACGCGAAAGGCATTCGGGCTCGATGAGATCGAGACTCGTCCGTTCCCTGCGGCGGAGACGCTCAGCGCACAAGACGTGCTGGACAACGCGGACACCCTGGACAACGTACGTCTGTGGGACCCGAGCATCGTCAAGCAGTCCTATCAGCAGCTCCAGGCGATCCGGCCCTACTACGACTTCGCCGACGTGGACATCGACCGCTACCCGGTCGACGGCGTCGAGCGCCAGGTCCTCGTGTCCGCGCGCGAGATGAACGTCGACCAGCTCGCCGAGCAGGCCAAGACCTGGGTGAACCGGCACCTCGTGTACACCCACGGCTACGGGCTTGCCATGAGCCCCGTGAACGCCGCTGACTCAAGGGGGCTGCCGCAGTTCCTCATCGGCGACATCCCGCCCAAGTCCACGGCGGACGTGAAGATCACGCAGCCGGCGATCTACTTCGGCGAGGATACGACGGACTACGTCGTGGTCAACACCGGTATCAACGAGTTCGATTATCCGCAGGGGGACCAGAACGCGGAGACGACCTACAGCGGTAAGGCGGGCATCAAGATCGGCTCGTTGCCCAGGCGCATCGCGTTCGCTCTGAGGTTCGGCGCGTCCCAGATCCTGTTCAGCGATTACATCGATTCCGAGAGCCGGGTGCTGTACGCCCGCGACATCGCCACGAGGCTCGATCGGCTGGCGCCGTGGCTGTGGCTCGACGACGACCCGTACCCGATCATCGCGGAGGGCCGCATCGTCTGGGTGATCGACGGGTACACCTGGTCCGACCGCTACCCGTACGCGGAGCCGGTCTCGGGGGAGTTCAACTACATGCGCAACTCCGTGAAGGTCGTGATCGATGCGTATGAGGGCACGACGACGCTGTACGCGTTCGATGAGACCGACCCGGTGCTCAAGGCCTGGAGCACGGTGTACCCCGACCTGATCACCCCGGGCAGCGAGATCCCTGACGCCGTGCGGGCGCACTTCCGCTATCCGGAGGGGTTGTTCAGCGTGCAAGCCGAGGTCTACAAGACCTATCACATGACCAACCCCAGGACCTTCTACAACAAGGAGGACTCGTGGGAGCTGCCCGGCGAGCGCGACGCGTCGCCGATGCAGCCGTACTACGTGCTCATGCGCCTGCCGGGTGAGGCCAAAGAGGACTTCCAGATGATTATGCCGTTCACGCCACGCAACCGTGACAACATGATCGGCTGGATGGCGGCCAAGTCGGACCCCGCGGATTACGGCAAGCGGGTCGTGTACACGTTCCCCAAGGACCGTGTGATCCTCGGACCCAAACAGGTCACATCGCGCATCAACGCCGACGACACGATCTCACCGCAGCTCTCGCTGTGGAACCAGCGCGGCAGCAACGTGATCCTCGGCAACCAGCTCGTGATCCCGCTCAAGGAGTCGATCGTCTACATACAGCCGGTCTACCTGCAGGCCGAGCAGACCGCGATCCCGCAGCTGACGCGCGTGGTGGTCGTGTATGCCGACAAGGTCGAGATGGCCGTGGACCTCAAGACCGCGCTGCTCCAGGTGTTCGGGGAGCGGCCCGCCGAGGACTCGGGTGGCGGAGTCGCGCCGACCGCTGACGCTGCGACCGCCAAGGACCTCTACGAGAAGGCGCTCGCGGCCCAGAAGGCGGGCGACTGGGCGGAGTACGGTCGTCTCATCGGAGAGCTCGGCACCGTGCTGCAGGAGCTGGCGGGGCCCTCGACGCCCGCGACATCGACGCCGTAGGTCGTCGGTAACGGTTCGGTTTCGGTTCGGGTACGGTTTTTGCTATACTTCCGCCTCGGGCGCAAGTTCGGGCGCCCACTCGCAGTGACTGCGCAGACGACCGGAGCAGTCGCATGGACCGGCGGGTGGGACGCTTACGTGAAAGCCGGTCGGGTCGGCCACCGTTCGCTCACGCGGACGACCGAAACGCTCGTACGAGAAGGTCCGAAGCCAAACAGCATACTCGCTGATACGGCATGAGACGACGGCGGACACGCCGTGCTCGAGTCGGCGCGAGGCAGCTTCCCACCACACCACTTCATCATCGCCCCCGATACACATCGCGGGCATCCCTATGCCTCCCCGACCGTCGTCGACCCTGTTCCCGGCTATGGAGGTCTGTGTGATCCCGAGTACCATCTCGAAACGACTGATGATTTCTCTCGCGCTCTTCGGCACCCTCGCGGTGCTGACGGGCGTCGTTCTCGGATTCGGCGCTTCGCGCTCGATCGCGGGCGCCGCACCGGCGACCCACCCTCGCGGGACGCTCGGTATCGGCGGCCTGACCGCCGCCCCCATGACGTCACCTCTGTTCGCCGAGGAGAAGGTGACCGTGGACACCGCTCCTTCGGCCACCGGCCTCACCGCTCCCTCGGCGCTTGCCGCCGCCCCCATCGCACCGCCGGTCCGCACGGCTTCCGCTCGCTCGGCCGCCCGCTCCGCGTCGAGCCGTTCGACGGCGACCGCGGGTGGCTGGAACTCGGCTCGTGTCTCCTGGTACGGTCCGGGCTTTTACGGACGCAAGACCGCGAGCGGCGCAGTGCTCACCCAGGGCATGATGAACGTCGCCCACCGCTCGTTGCCGTTCGGCACCCGCATCCAGTTCGAGTACAGGGGCCGGACGTGCATCGCTGTGGTCAACGACCGCGGCCCCTTCGTGGGCGGCCGTACGTTCGATCTGGGTCCCGGTACGGCGACAGCTCTCGGCTTCGGCGGCGTGGGCACCGTCAAGTACCGCATTCTCGGCCGCTGACGCGATCGATCGGTCCGATGACGTCGTTCGCGCGGGGCATCGTGGCGCGATAGGCGGGCGCTTTGGGGTATCTTCGTCTGTGGACGGCATACGCCGCCCGGTGGACGCGGAGGTCGGAAACCATGCCTGAGCCCGACGAGCAGACGAGCGCACCGGTCGACGCTCCCAAAGAGCGCACCGTGATCGACGCCGCCGCGGATCTCCTGCAGACCGTCGTGGACTGGTTGCGGCAGGAGGCCGAAGCCGTCGTCCGCGAAAAGATCGTGCTGCCGATCCAGCGCTTGGGACTCACGCTCTCAGCGGCGGCGGCGGCGGCGGGCCTGGCGTTCATCGGTATCGCGTTCATCTCGGTGGGCCTGTTCATGCTCCTGGGCAATGCGATCGGCTATCCGTACGCGCTGCTCGTCATAGGCGGCGTGCTGGTGATAGGTGCGGTCGTGTTCACCGCGATCAAGATGAGGCTGATGCAGAAATGACACCCGAGTATCCCGGCGCCGCCGAGACGCGGCTGACCATCGATGACGTGCGTCACCATGCCGAGGAGGTCCGCGACATGGCGGTCTCCGAGGTCAAGCGGTTCCGCGACGAGCAGGCCACCCGCGCTGTGATAGTGGGGCTCGTGGTCGTGGTGGGTGCGGTCTCGCTCGCCTACTACCTCGGGACCCGCGCGTCCCGCAACGGGTATGGCCTCTGAGGCGCCGCTGAGCATCCGTTCGTTCGACCTTTGCGACGACGGCCTTGAGGCCGTCGTCTTCGTGTCCTCGCCCGAGGTGATGCGCACCTCGGCGTTCCCCGGTCTGGCCGAGGAACTGCTGGCGCGCTACCCGGGCCTGCGGCGTCATCCCTGCGAGGCGCGCGGGATCGTGGCGGAACTCGCCGACACCGAGACGCCTCACCTTCTCGAACACCTTGCACTCGAACTGCTCGCTCTCGACGGGCTTCCCCGGCTCGAGCTGCGCGGGCGCACCGCGTGGGACTTCGCGACCGACGGGCGCGGGGTGTTCCGCGTGCGCCTGTGTGGGGCGCCGGCGGCAGAGTGCCGGGCGGCGCTCACGGATGCCCTCGAGGTGCTGGGGCCGCTCCTCGGCTGAACCGCGTCCGCCCGCAACAATGCTGGACGACGGTTTGTATGGCGGGGACGAACGGGGGATACTCTCGGTGTCGGCCATTGCGGGGCCGCGTACTGTTCATCGAGCGGGGAGGTTGGGGAATGGATCCGGTCACCTATTCGTCAAGCGGGGACACAGCGGCCGCTGCCGGGATGCTCGCGTTCATGGGCGCCTATACGGTGGTGGTGCTCATCATCGCGGTCCTGCTGATCGTGGCGATGTGGAAGATCTTCACCAAGGCCGGCAAGCCGGGCTGGGCGTCGATCATCCCGATCTACAACACCATCGTATTGCTCGAGATCGTCGGGCGGCCGGCGTGGTGGGTGCTGCTGTTCTTCATCCCCCTCGTCAACGTCGTCATCATGGTCATCGTCATGCTCGATCTGGCCAAGTCCTTCGGCCAGGGCATGGGCTTCGCGGTCGGCCTGATCCTTCTCACCAACATCTTCATGCTGATCCTGGGATTCGGCTCATCGACCTACAAGGGCCAGGGCGCGCTGATGCCCTAGGTGCCGCGCGGAACAGCGTCATCGGAGGGCGGCTTGCGGGCCGCCCTTCGTGCGTCTGCGGCCGTTTGCTCATCCGCCGCCCACCCTTCGCGCCGATGCCGCTTGCCGAGGAGCCCGCTGGGACGTTTGACCTGCTCGCGGGCACGGTGGTAGGCTACGCCCCAACCTCCGAACGGCTTGGAGGCGAATACGAACCACCAAAGGACGTGAGGGAAGAGGGCATCATCCGCCCGGCCACCCCTCCGCAGGTCCCCCGCCAGGGCAGCACTCGAGTGCCACCGGAAGCGGGTCGGTGCCGGACCGGTATCCCGGCGAATGAGGTTCGAACGGTCCGCACCCCGGATCGCGCGAACGAAGATAGGTGGTACCGCGACTGACCCCTCGCCCTATCGGCGGAAGGGGTCGTTTTGTTTTCTGTTGCCGGATAGGGCGGACCGCGCAAGCGGGTCGTTCCTCGGCAGGCAGGGGTGAGGTCGATGGGTACCGCAAGACTCGTGTTCGACAAGTGGGAGGGGCGCTACGCGGAGCGCATCAGGGACGTGCGGTCGAGCGCCGTGCGCGACCTGTTCGGCGCGGCGAGCAGGCCCGACATGATCAGTCTCTCGGGCGGGATGCCCGAGGTGCGGGCGGTCCCCGCGCACGCGGTCGCCGACGCGGCCCACGGCGCCGTGGCCCACGCGGGCGCGCAGGCGCTGCAGTACGGATCGAGCGAGGGCCGCGTGGAGCTGCGCGAGGTCATCGTCGAGCTCATGGCCGAGAACGGCGTGCGGGTCGCGACCGACGACATCGTCGTGACCGCCGGCGCGCAGCAGGGTCTCGACCTGCTCGCCAAGACGTTCATCGATCCCGGCGACGTCGTGATCTGCGAAGGGCCGACGTACGTCGGTGCGCTGCAGGCGTTCTCGGCATATCAGCCGGACATCCGCTGCATCCCGCTCGACGAGCACGGGATGCGGATGGACCTGCTCGAGGCGGAACTCAGGCGACTCGGACCCCGGGGCGCCAAGTTCATCTACACCATCCCGAACTTCCACAATCCCGGCGGGGTCACGCTCTCGGCCGAGCGCCGGCGCAGGCTACTCGAGCTGGCCCGCGAGTACGACATCCCGGTCGTCGAGGACGACCCGTACGGGCGCCTTCGGTTCGAGGGGGGCCACGTGAAGCCTTTGCGCGCGCTCGACGACGAGGTCATCTACCTGGGTACGTTCTCCAAGATCTTCGCGCCCGGCCTGAGGCTCGGCTGGATGATCGCTCCTCGGCCGATCCTGGCCAAGGTCCTGATCGTCAAACAAGCGGCCGACCTGTGTGGAAGCGCGTTCGCGCAGGTCACGGCGGAGCGCTACTTCGCGGGCACCCGCTGGCGCAAGGTGCTCCAAGGCCTGGCCAGGACCTACGCGGAGCGCCGCGACGCGATGCTCGCCGCGCTCGAGGAGCACTTTCCGCCCGAAGCACACTGGACACGTCCCGAGGGCGGGTTCTTCGTGTGGGTCGAGCTGCCCGAGTTCGTGGACACCAAGACGATGCTCGCCGAGGCGGTCGAGCACGGCGTGACCTACGTTCCCGGGGACGGCTTCTACCCGGACGGCCGCGGGCGCAACTGCATGCGGCTGGCCTTCTGCTACGCTGAGCCCGAGGCCATCGCCGAAGGCATCCGGCGGCTCGGAGAGGTCCTCGAGGACCGCCTGGAACTCTATCGCGCGTTCATCGCGGCCGGTGCGTTGCCGGACCGCTCGGAGCCGGCGGCGTGAGCCGCCCGGGAGGCAGAACATGAGCAGGGAGAAGATAGCCGTACTCATGGGGGGCCGCTCGCTCGAGCGCGACGTCTCGCTCAAGAGCGGGGAGCGCGTGTGCGCGGCGTTGGAGGCACTGGGATACCGGGTGCTGCCGCTCGACGTGACGGCGGAGCTCGTGGCCACGCTGCGGGCCGAGCGCCCGGACGCGTGCTACATCGCGCTGCACGGCAAGTACGGCGAGGACGGCACCATCCAGGAGCTCCTCGAGTTCCTCGGCATACCGTATACGGGGCCGGGGGTCACAGCCTCCGCGCTCGCGTGGGACAAGTCGCTCACCAAGCGCAGGATCGCCGAGGAGAAGATCCCGACACCAGCGTGGATCACGCTCACGGCCGACGCGTTCAAGGAGATGGGCGCGGCCACCGCGCTCGACCTCATGCCCGAGGCGGTCGGCGGGTTCCCAGTGTGCGTGAAGCCCACGAAGCAGGGCTCGGCGCTCGGCCTCGTGCGGGTAGATGGGCCCCAGACGCTCGCGCAGGCGCTCCTCGACGCGCTGTCCTACGGCGACGCGGCCATGGTCGAGAAATGGATCGACGGCTGTGAGCTCGCCGTCTCCGTGCTCGACGCCGATGACGGACCGCAGGTCCTGCCGGCCGTCGAGATCGAGGCCAAGAGCGGCCTGTTCGACTTTTCGGCGATGTACACACGCGGTGAGACGGACTACTACGTGCCGGCGCGTCTCGACGCCGCGGTGGCCGAGCGCGTCGCGCAGTATGCGGCGCGGGTGCACGAGCTTCTGGGTTGTCGAGACGTCAGCCGGGTGGACATGGTCGTCGGTGACGACGGGACGCCGTACGTTCTCGAGTGCAACACCTCGCCCGGCATGACCGAGACCTCGCTGCTGCCCATGGCGGCTGAGGCTGCGGGCATGTCGTTCCAAGATGTGGTAGAACGGTTGGTACGCGAAGCGTTGTCCCGTCGAGGATGATGTGACGCGACAAGTGGGGTACATACCTGCTTGCAGCAAGTGACACAGTCGGTTCCGACCTCGATCACGGAGGTGCGCAAGATGTACGACTACAGGCGTGGTGGCGGAGTCCTGGGAGCTTTCCTCCTCGGCGGACTCATCGGTGCAGCGCTCGGACTCCTGTTCGCCCCGCGCTCCGGCAAGGAGACGCGTGAAGCGATCGCCGAAGGCGCCGAGAAGTACTGGGCCGAGGGCAAGGACCTCTACGACACCGGTGTGACAAAGGTGACCGAGGTCTACGAGTCCGGCCGCGAGGTCGCCTCCGAGAAGACCGAGGAACTCCGCGCGAAGATCGATACCGCCCGTGACCGTCTCAAGGAGCAGGTCGAGGGCGTCAGCGACACGGCGCGCGCCAAGGTGGCCGAGGTCGCGCCTGCGGCCAAGGACGTCGTGGGCAAGGCCGCCGAGGGCGTCCGCTCCGGCGTCGACGTCGCCGAGAAGAAGGCCCAGGAGACCCTGGACCTCGTCGCGGACAAGGTCGGCAAGAAGACCGATGACGCCGCGGCGTTCGACGAGATCCCGGCGGTTCCCGAGGTCTAGTCCCGGATCATCATGCAGACTCGCGGGCCGGCGCCGATGCGTCGGCCCGCGTGCTGTATTCTGGAGTCCGCATGCCCTACGTCTCAGACATCGAAGGACTCACCGTCATCGGCGGCGCCAAGGAGAAGCTCCTCGGCAGGGTGAACCACGTCCTGTTCCACCCGACGGAGCCGCGCGCGATCGGCATCGAGCTTCAGCCGCCCGCCATCGGCATGGTCGTGGAGCGCAAGCCGCGCTATCTGGCGCTCGACGCGGTCGAGTGGTCCAAGGACGGCCTCAGGCTCAAGGCGCCCAAGATGGAGTCGAACGCGGCGGCTGCCAAGCGGCTCGGCATCGACTGGGACGTCTCCGTGATCTGGCGGTTCATGGGCGTCGTGACGGAGTCCGGCGAGGTCCTGGGTCTGGCGCGAGACGTACGCTTCGACCCTGCCGACGGGCGGATCACGAAGCTCAGGCTCACACGGGGCGCCACCTCGGACGTGGCGATCGGAGCCGCGACGCTCGACGGGACGCTTGTTCTCGGGTTCGACGGCGAGGACGTGCGCGTCGCCGACGCGGCCTCGCAGGTCGATGCCGGTGGCGGGGTCGCCCGGCAGGCGGGCCGGGGCGCCGCGATAGCCAAGATAGCCGCCGAGGAGACCGCCAAGCAGGCCATCGGCGGTGCCGTGAACATCGCGCGGGCCGTCTCCAAGGCCAACGTCACCAAGAAGGCGGCGCGGGGCTGGAAGGCCATGAAGGACAGCTTCCTCGAGGGCCTGAACGAAGACGAGAACAAGTAGACCGGACGGATACTGGATCGATGACACGCCGACTCAGACCACTGTTGCTCGAGCACTTCGAGACCTTGCCGTGCTGCTGTCCGGGCTGCGCGTTCTGGGAGTCGGAACAGCCGCTCGAGGTCGTATGCGGCGCGGTGTGCGATATGGCGCTCGCGAAGGAGCGCTACGGGCTGATCTCGCGTGAGTGGGGCGACAGCGGACGTGTGGCCATGGAGGACAAGGAAGTCCTCGGTTTCATCAAGTACGCGCCCGCCCGCTACTTCCCGCAGGCTGAGCGGTTCCCCTCGGGGCCACCGGCGGACGATGCTGTCCTGCTGACCTGCATCCATATCCGCGATAACGCCCGCCAGCACGGACTGGGCACCCTGCTGCTCCGCGCCGCATTGAGGGACCTCGTGTCACGACACGAGCGCACCGTGCAGGCGTTCGCCACGGCCACGCCGGGGACCGACATGTCCACACAGCCGGTGATCGGCATGGAGTTCCTGCTTCGCAACGGGTTCAACGTCGCCCGTCCGCACCCGACATACCCCTTGCTCGAGCTGGACCTCCGTTCGCTCGCGACATGGGCCGACAACCTCGAGGCCGTGCTGCAGTCACTGCGCATCCCGCTTCGGGCCCCCAAGCCCGTTCCCGCTCCCATGAAATCCGAGGAGTTCGATCGATGAGTACCGATGCACCCAAGCGCAAGATCGGGTCCGCCGAGCGCGTCAGGACCTACCTCGAGACGCACGGCCTTGCCGACGGCATCGTCATGTTCGAGCAGTCGACCAAGACCGCGCAGATGGCCGCGGACGCGGCTGGCTGTGAGCTCGGCCAGATCGTGAAGTCGCTCGTGTTCGTTGTCGACGGCAGGCCGGTGCTCGCGCTCGTGGCGGGCGACCGCCGGGGCGACATGGACGCGATCGCGGCGCTCCTCGGCGGAACCGAGGCGCGGTTCGCCGATGCCGAGACCGTGCGAGAGGCGACGGGCTACGCGATCGGCGGCGTCTCCCCGTTCGATCTGCCGTCCGGGCTGCCGTTGTTCGCCGACGAGTCGCTCGGCCGTTTCGAGGAGGTCTACCCGGCGGCGGGTACGCCGTCGTCGATGGTCCGGATTCCGCTCGAGCGGCTCCTCGCGCTGTCGGGCGCCACCGTGGCACGGATATCGCACACCTGACGTCATGGGCTCATATCACGTGGAACACGCGCCGGAGCATCGGTTCCCGCGCCTTCATCTCTCTGCCGCAACGGTGCTGCTCGCCGCGTTGATCGCGGTGGGGATCCCTTCGTTCGCGCGGGTGGACGTCACCGTCGACGGGACGCCCCACGCGCTGCCGAGCGGCGCTGTGGTCTCCGATCTCGTGGAGCGGGGCTGGACTTCGCGACCCGGCGACCTGATGAGTATCGAAGGGACCGTGGTCGTTCAGGGCGGCGGGCAGGTGCCCACGATCATGCGCGGTGGCGTGACGCTCGATCGAGGCACGCGTCTGGCGGACGGGGACCGGCTCACGAGCCGGCCCGGCACCGACGTGGTCGAGTCGAGTGTGACGACGCGCGTGCCGATCCCGATCGAGGTCGCGTTCGAGGGCGAGGGGGCGCTCATGGCCCTGGTGAGTCTCGGCTCGGTCGGGATCGAGGAGCGCGTCGTGGGTGAGTACTCGGGCATCGTGTCGACGAGCACGGTGGTGCTGGCGGCGCAGCCGATGGTCGTCAGGCGCTTCGTGCCGAGAAAGGGTGACAAGGTCGTCGCCCTCACGTTCGACGATGGCCCATGGCCGACGTATACCGCGCAGGTGCTCGACGTGCTCAAGAGCGAGAACGTGAAGGCCACGTTCTTCATGATCGGCCGGCAGGTCTACCGTTATCCGGCATTGGTCAGACGTGTCCGTGACGAGGGGCATACCATCGGCAATCACACGCAGAGCCACGCGTACCTCTCACGCGCCACGCCCGAGCAGGTCCGGGCACAGATATACGAGGGCCAGGCGGCCATTCAGAAGGTGGCAGGGGTCAAGTCGAGATGGTTCAGACCGCCCGGCGGGATGATGGCTCCCGCTGTGGGGCCGGAGAGTTCGCGGCTCGGCCTCCGGGTCGCCATGTGGACCGTCGACCCCCAGGACTGGCGCAAGCCCCCGGCCCCTACGATCGTGCGCAAGGTCGTTCTCAGCGCCAGGCCCGGTACGGTCGTCCTGATGCATGACGGAGGAGGCGACCGGTCGGCGACGGTCGAGTCGCTCCGTTCGATCATCCGGGAGCTCAAGAAGCAGGGCTACACGTTCGTCACACTCGACGAGCTCGCCCCGTAGTCACGATGACGCGCGAAGGCGTGACGATCGCGTCGACGCGCTCGTCGTGCTCCTCGGCGGGGACCGCTTCGACGATCTGGCCGTCGAAGGCCAGAGCGATCCGGTACGCACGCGGCATCCCGGCGAGCAGCCGGTCATAGTAGCCGCCACCGAATCCCAGACGCCCGCCTGCCGGGTCGAACGCCACACCGGGCACGATCACGAGGTCGATCGAGTCGGCCAGTGCCTCCTCGGAGACGGCGCAGGGCTGGCGGATCCCGAACGGGCCGGGCTCCAGTTCCTCGGCGGATCCGCAGACGTGGAGCGACAGCGATCCGGGGCCGGTGATCCTGGGCAGGCACACCGTGGCGCCAGCGGCCCGAAGCGCGTCGAGAAGGGGTGCGGGGTCGAGCTCCTCGGGGGCGGCGGCGAAGCCGAGCACGCGCCCGGCCGCGACCACCTGCGGCAACGCCAGCGCACGCTCGCATGCCGCCAGCGCCGCGGGCACGCGCTCCTGCGCGGGTATGCCCTGACGCGCCGAACGCGCGGCGAGCCTGACGCGCGCCTTGTCGGCGTGCGCGCTCACGCGCCCAGCCCCAGCACGGTCATGGCGAGCAGCGCGACGGTCAGGCCGATGACCACGATGATCGTCGTCCAGGACAGGATGTTGTAGACCGGTCCGTTGGAGTAGCGCCCCATGATGTGGCGGTCGTTGACGATGCCCATCATGAAGATGAGCAGGAACGGCAACAGCACGCCGTTGATGGCCTGGGAGAACACCATGATCTTGATGAGGTCGAGGCCCGGCAGCAGGATCACGAGCGCGCCGAACGCGATGACGAAGGTGTAGATACCGTTGAACGCCGGCGCCTCGGACCAGGAGCGGTCGATGCCGGCCTCCCAGCCGAACGCCTCGCAGATCGCGTAGGCGGCGGTCAGCGGGAGCACGCAGGCCGCGAGCAGCGAGGCCGAGAGCAACCCGACGGCGAAGAGCGTCTGCGCGTAGGAGCCGGCCACAGGCGCGAGCGCCGAGGCCGCCTGCGCGGCGTCGGTCACCTGGATGCCCGCGGGGTGGAGCAGGGTGCCGGTCGTGACGATGATGAACCAGGCGATGATGTTCGCGAGCACCGCGCCGACGATGACGTCGACGCGCTGGAAGCCGAGCTCTTTGACGCTCACACCCTTGTCGACCATGTTCGACTGCACAAAGAACTGCATCCATGGCGCGATGGTGGTACCGACCGTCGCTATCACGAGCGTGATGAAATCGCGTGACATCGTGAAGTGCGGCACCACGGTCGCGCGGGCGACCTCCGCCCAATCCGGCTTGGCGAGCACCGCCGCGAACACGTAGGCGATGAACACCGCAGAGAGCACGAGGAAGACCTTCTCGACGTTGCGGTACGAGCCTCGCACCACGAGCAGCCACACGATGAACGCTCCGAGCGGCACCGCGATATACTTGGATATGCCGAAGAGCTCCATCGAGGCGGCGATGCCCGCGAACTCCGCCACGCTGGTCGCGGCGTTGGAGGCCAGCAGCGCGAGCATCGCGAACAGGGTCAGGCGCACGCCGAAGCGCTCGCGGATGAGCGCCGAGAACCCCTTGCCGGTCACCGCCCCCATACGTGCGGCGGTCTCCTGCACGATGACGAGCGAGAACGTCATCACGAAGATCATCCACAGCGTGTCGTAGCCGAACTTGGCGCCGGCCACCGAGTACGTCGAGATGCCGCCGGAGTCGTTGCCCGCCGATGCGGCGATGAGCCCCGGTCCGAGCACGGACAGGAGTATGAGCAGGCGTCCCCGCTTCTTGGTGTTCTCGGGGTTCATCGGGCGCTCGGTCCGGTCCTAGAGCCGCACGAGATCGTGCAGCTGCGTGGCCAGGACGAGGTAGACCGACAGTCCCACAGCGGCGAACCCGGTCGAGATGAGCGCCGTGGGCGCGCGCCAGCCCGAGCCGTCGGAGCGCAGCGCAACCAGGGGCACGAGGGCCCCGAGGGCGGCCATCGCCACGACGGTGAGCGCGACCGCCGCGCTCACGGCGATCACCGCCTCGAGTGGGGTCTTGGCGAGCTCGAGCAGCGCGAACGCGATGAGCCCGCTCACGAGCCCGAGGCCCACGCCCACCATGAGGTCGATGGTGAGCTGGCGCCAGAAGCCCGGACGCTCCTCGGGGTCGCCGGCCTCGATGAGCACGGCGAGCGAGTGGCTCGAGATCTCCTCGGACAGGCGCAGCACGAGCGGGATGAACAAGACGACCGGCGCGAACGCTGCCAGAGTCTCGGAGAACAGCGAGAGTATGAGCGCTGCGCCGACGCCGAGTACGAGCCACACGATGAGCCAGCCGCTCTTCTTGCCGAGCCAGCTCCACGCGCCCGCGTCGAGCTTGCGCATCGAGCCGGTCGCGAGCGCGAGGTCCTCGGCGGACTCCTCCTCAAGGACGTCGAGGGCGTCGTCGACGGTCACGATACCCAGCAGCTTGCCGGTCTCGTCGATGACCGGCAGCGCGAGCAGGTCGTACTTGCTCATGGTCTCGGCGACGTCCTCCTGGTCGTCGTCGGCGTCCACGGTGATGAGGTCGCGGCTGACGATCTCGCTCACCTTGACGTGCGGCTCGGACATGATGAGGTCGCGCAGCGAGATCACGCCTTCGAGGTGGTTGTCGCCCTCGACCACGTAGATGTAGTAGATGCTCTCGTGCTCCGCGGCCTCGCCGCGCAGGAACTCGATGACGTCGTGGATGCTCATCTGCTCGGTCACGGTGGTGACCTCGGGCGTCATGATGCCGCCGGCGGTCTTCTCCTTGTAGCCCAGGAGCGAGCGGATCGCGCGCGCCTCGCGCACGCCCATGAGGCGCAGCAGCATCTCGGCCTTGTCGTACGGCAGGTCGCCGATGACGTCGGCCGCGTCGTCGGGGTCCATCATCCCCAGGATGTCGGAGGCCCGCTGGCTGCCCAGGTCGTCGATGACGTCCGCCTGGAACTCGTCCTCGAGCTCGGAGATCGCCTCGGCCGCCTGGTTGTTGTCGAGGTGCTCGAAGACCTTCGCGCGCTGTGTCGCGGAGAGCTTCTCGAGGATGTCGGCCACGTCGGCCGGGTGCAGCTCGTGGAGGCGCTTGTGGGTCACTGAGAGCTGTACGTGGGACAGGTCGCGGTCGAGCAGGTCCATGTAGTTCCACGCGATGATGGTCTCGGGCAGCTCGCGGCCGACCAGGCCCCAGGCGCTCTCGGCGATCCGTTCGACGACGGGGGAGATCCCGCGCAGGATCCCGCGCACGCCCACCTCGGCGCCCAGGAGGCGCAGCTGGTTGCGGGACTCGGAGAGTTTGAGGTCGTTGACGCGGACGACCTTCATGCCCTGCGTGTCGACGATCTGCTTGTTGAGCAGGTCGCGGTGCAGAAGGACCTCGTCGGGCTGCAGGTAGCTGAAGCGGATGTCTTTGGCGGGGACGTTGAGGCGCACGCCGTCCTCGTCGAACTCCGCGACGAACTTGCGCCACGACAGCATGAAGGGGGTCCGCTCGGGGCCCTTGAACGCGAGCGAGGTCACCCGGGGGAATATCTCGCCCGTGGCGATCGCGATGTCGCTGATGGTGCCGATGTCGGTGCCGTCCGCATCGAGGACGGGCTTGCCCAGCATCTGGGACAGGTAGATCATGGCTGCTCCCTCCCTTCCGGAAATCGAGCGCGTGCGCACGTGGCGCCCGCGGCCGGCGGGTCGTGTGTGGGGTCCCGGACCCCACAGACGCGGGAGCCGGGACCTATTGACTCGGAGGTCTCACGAAAGTTCTCTTCTGACGGCAACAGGTCCGACAAACGAAAACGCCCCTCGAGTCCGGTACGGACGAGGGGCGGGCAGCACGCCGAGGAGGCGCACTTCGCGCGGGAACGCGGTACGGTGCCGATGGTTCGGCGGGTTCCCGCGACTCCCTCCCTCGTCGAGGTTTTGGCACTGTCCGACGTAGGGCGCGCCCGCGGCGTTATGCGCGGGACGCAGCGGGAGATGTCCCGCCTGCAAACCCAGCCACCTTAGCCTTCGCCTTAATCCGGAGAGGGCTGTTCTACCCATTGGCGTCTCTCGACATTTCCGGGCAGTGGCCTGTGTTCGAACAGGAGCCGCACCGTAACGGACGGAGCCTGCGTGATCGATGTCAACGCTCACCGGCGTGCAAAGAAACCGAGGTGAGCAGACGAATCATACGCCTACGAGCGGTCTCAAGGCAACGACGAGCGGCATCGCGGACCTCGTTTGCGCTCGCTCAGGCCCGTGCGGCGATCCACGCGGAGACGAACTCGGCCCAGCCCTCGCCCTTGGCGGCCCGGGTCAGCGCGACGTTGCCGTAGGCCTGCGCGGCCTCCAGCACACGCGCGTCCTCGGCCGCCTGGCCGACCACGACCGCGAGGGAGACCTCCTCGGCCATCTGCACGTCAGTAGCGGAGTCGCCTATCGCGAGGGCCCCGCTCGCCGCGATGCCCCGGCGTTCGCGGTCCGTCGCGATCGCCCCGGCCTTGGTGACGCCGGCGGGCAGGAGGTGGTACGCGTGGACCTCACTTACGCCCGAAAGCGTGGTGGCGGGCGGGTTGATGATGCCGTTATCGATGATGTCGACGGGCAGGTCCAGGCCGCGAAGGGGCGTTCTGGCGGCGTCGACGTCGATGTTGCCGCGCAGCACGTGCGTCGCCTCGCGGTTCACGTGCCAGGGGGTGTGGTTCTCGATCCGCCCGGGGAACGCCTCGCGGAGCAGGTCGAGCGCTCCGGCGCGGGTTATGGCTTCGAAAGGCGTCTCGTCGGCGCGCAGGGCCGAGGAGTCCCAGTCGCCGGTGAAGTACAGCGGTGCCGCTCCTCGGCCAGGCACCATCACGCAGCCGAGCTCGGCGATGAATCCCGACCAGTCGCACATCCGCGCGATCTCGTGGGTCTGGAAGCGGTTGCGTCCGGTGCAGGGTACGACCGTGAGTCCGGCGCGGTTGACGGCCACGACCGCCGAGGCGGCGGTGAGTGACGGCGCGCCCGCCGCGTCCACGAGCAGGGAGCCGCCGGGGCCGAGCAGCGTGCCGTCCAGATCGGTGTAGAGCACCTCGCCGGCGGCCAGCGCCGTGGGCGCGAGCGGGTGTGAGTCGAGAAGCGGGATGGGGAGCTGCATGGGACTCCTCGGCGGGGCGGAAGACGGTTTGACTGCGCACGGATACCATCTGGGATTCTATCGCAGTGGCCGCCTGCCGGCCGACGCACCCGGTGAGCGGTCGTGCGCCCGGGGCGCGTTAGCGATATAAAGGAAGGCGCTTCGGGACGAGCACCTACATGGAGGCACAGTGATGGACGAGTTCGAGATGCCATATCCGCAGTACCGCTGTCCGCAGTGCGGGCGCGACCTGCCGTTGAACGAGGCGCGCATGACGATCACGTGCGCCGAGCACCAGACGCCCGAGGATCTGTCGTTCGTGGTGCGCGAAGCACGACCCACCGACCGATCGGCCATCGAGGAGATCTGCGACCGCGCGCTCGGCGAGGTCGAGGTCGACGCGTTCGGCAGGACCTTCGACATCCTGCGTGGGATCAACCTGATCGCCGAGGTGGACGGCAAGCTCGGCGGGTTGCTCTCGCTTGCGGTCGATCGCGGGGAGCTCGTGATCGTTCTGCTCTCCGTGTACCCGGACTATCAGGGCCACGGGGTCGGTTCCGCACTGCTGCGCGCGGCGGCTTCCTACGGAGTCGAACGCGGGATCCAGGCCATCCGTGTGGGCGTTTCCAACGACGACATACCGCTCCTGTACTTCTATCAGCGTCACTCCTTCGCCATCTACGACATCGCCGTGGGCAAGCTCGTGGACGACACGGGTTCGGCCGTCGCCGGGTTCTCAGGCATCCCCTCGCGCGACGAGATCCGCATGCGTCGCCCGTTGTGCCCCAACTGCTAGGCGCCCCCAGGCCGCGACCCGGCCGATCCGCATCCGGAACAAGACCGAGGATTGGACTGAACATGACCGCGATCCGCCGCATCGTCGCCCTGCTCACCGCGCTCGCCATCAGCGTCGCGCTGCTTGCTGGCTGCTCCGCGAAGCCCGCCGAGGAACCGGTCGCCGAGGAGCCCGTCAAGCTCGCGCCTGTGCGTATCGGCGTGCTGCCCACCGAGGACAGCCTCCCGCTGTGGGTCGCCGAGAAGGAGGGCCTGTTCACCAAGGCCGGCCTCGACGTCACGTTCGTTGACTTCCAGGCCGCCGCCGAGCGTGACGCGGCGTTCACCGCCGGTGAGATCGACGCGTTCATGGGTGACATCATCGCTGCGGCACTGCTCGAGCAGGGCGGTTCGGGCGTGACCATCGGCACCGTGATGCTCGGCGCCACTCCGGCAGAGGGCCGCTTCGGCATCGTCGTTCCCGCCGACTCGGCATACCAGGACCTGAGCGCGCTCGCGGGCGTGCCGGTCGGGACCTCCTCGGGCACCATCCAGGAGTACGTGCTCGACGGGCTCATGCTGCAGGCCGGCGTCCCCGCCGAGAAGGTGGCCAAAGAAGAGGTCAAGAAGGTCCCCGTGCGCTTCGAGTTGCTCATGAAGGGCCAGCTCAAAGCCGCCGCGCTCCCCGAGCCGTTCCTCTCGCTCGCCGTGGCGCAGGGCGCCAAGCTCCTCGGCGATGACACCAAGGGCGAGAACCTCTCGCAGACGATCCTCGGCTTCTCCGACGAGTACCTCGTCTCTCCGGGCGGCATCGAGTCGATGACCGCGCTGCTCGAGGTCTGGGACGAAGCGGTCGACCTCGGCAACGCGGACCCCGACGCGTACCGCGCCACGCTGGTCGAGCGGGCCAAGCTGCCCGAGCCCATCAAGGACAGCTACAAGATCAACACCTACCCCAAGGCCGACGTGCCGAGCGAGGAGCAGATCAGCGCCGTGCTGGCCTGGATGGACACCAAGAAGCTCCTGGGCAAGCCGGTCACCTACGAGGACCTCGTGATGGTCACCCCGTAAGGGGACCTGCCCTGTGGCGTCACTCCGGTTTTCCAAGGTCGGCCATACCTACGCGGGCGTGGGGCGCATCACGCGCGCCCTCGAGGGCGTCGACCTCGACGTCGGCGCGGGTGAGCCCGTCGCCATCATCGGCCCGAGCGGCTGCGGCAAGTCCACGCTGCTGCTGCTCGCCGCCGGGATGCTCCACGCCACCGAGGGCGAGGTCCGAATCGACGGGGCCACGCTGTCTGGACCGCGGCGCACGACCGCTCTGATCCTGCAGGACTTCGGTCTGCTGCCCTGGAAGACCGTGCTCGCCAACGCCGCCCTCGGGCTGCAGGTCCGGGGCGTGCCCGCGCGCGAGCGTCGCGAGCAGGCGATGCGCTCGCTCGCGCTCGTGGGGCTCGCCGAGTTCGCGGACGCGTATCCCGGTGAGCTCTCCGGCGGGATGCGCCAGCGCCTCGGCCTGGCCCGCGCCATAGCGCTCGACGCCGACCTTCTGCTCATGGACGAGCCGCTCTCGGCCCTGGACGCGCTGACCCGCGAGGACCTGCAGGACCTGCTCCTCGAGCTCTGGCGCACGCGCGGCCACGCTTCGGTCCTCGTGACGCACTCGATCGCCGAGGCGGTGTTCCTGGGCCGCCGGATCGTCGTGATATCGCCGAGGCCCGGCCGCGTGACCGAGATCGTCGAGAACCCGGGTATGGGCAGCCCGGAGTACCGGATGACCGAGGAGTTCTTTCACAAGGTCACCGAGGTGCGCGGGTTGCTCGTGGCCGAGGGCGCGCTGCACAAAGCGGGGGCACCGCTGTGAGCGGCCGCGTCGCGCGCAAAGCGCTCGGGTACCTCGGCGCGTCGGTCGTGCTGCTGGTGGGCTGGCAGCTGCTCTCGCTCGCGGTCGACTCCCCGGCGCTGCCGGGTCCGCTCGCCGCGTTCGCGGCCTTCGCCGAGGATTTCGGTCCCGAGATCGCGGGGCACCTGCTCGTGAGCACCTGGCGTGTCCTGGCCGCGACTGCTCTCGGGACGCTGCTCGCCGTGCCTCTCGGCCTCGCGCTCGGCCGCTCACCGCGTGCCGATTCGATAGCCGCGCCGCTCATCTTCCTCGCCTATCCCGTGCCCAAGGTCGTCCTCTTGCCCGTGCTGCTCGTGCTGCTCGGCCTGGGTGACCTGTCCAAGATCGCGCTCATCACGCTGATCGTGTTCTTCCAGATCCTCGTCACCGCCCGCGACGCCGCCCGCTCGATACCGACCGCGAGCGTGCTCTCGGTCCGCTCACTCGGCGCCTCACGGATGCAGGTGCTTTGGCACGTGGTCGTACCGGCCGCGTTGCCCGAGATCTTCACCGCGCTGCGTATCGGGATCGGGACCGCGGTCGCGGTGCTGTTCCTGGCCGAGTCGTTCGGCGGCAACAGCGGGCTGGGCTACTACATCGTCGACTCGTGGGCGCGGATCGACTACGCCTCGATGTTCGCCGGGATACTCGGGATGGCGCTCCTGGGCGTGGTGTTCTACGAGGCCCTCGAACTCGCCGAGGCGCACGCGTGCCGCTGGACGAGGGTCGGACGCTAGCCGCTCGGACCGGCCGCCCGGCCAATCGGGGTATAGCCTCCGTGGGGAGGCACGATGTTCCGCGATCGTATGCACGCAGGCCGTTCACTCGCCGAGGAGTTGAGCTCCGAGTTCGCCGGGGCACATGACGCGGTGGTGTTCGGGATTCCCCGTGGAGGCGTCGTGGTGGCAGCGGAGGTCGCGCGGCGCCTGAAGCTCCCGCTCGACATCGTGATCGCGAGCAAGATCGGAGCGCCGGGCAACCCTGAGTACGCGATCGGGGCGGTCGACGCCGATGGAGCGGTCACGCAGAACGTCTACGCGGGCTACACGCTGTCCGAACTCGAGGTCCTGGCGCACACCGCCCGCGACAAGATCGACACCCGCATGGAGCGCTACCACCGCGGATCCGAGCCGCCGCAGGTGGCGGGCAAGACGGCGATCGTCGTCGACGACGGCATCGCGACCGGGCTCACGGTGTTCGCCGCCGCGGACTACCTCAAACGTCATGGAGCGGCACGCGTGGTGGTCGCAGCGCCCGTGGTCTCCGCCGATACGGCCAGCTCGATGCGGCATCGGGTCGATGCAGTGGTTGCGCTGGCCGAGCCGGAGGTCTTCTACGCCGTGGGGCAGTTCTACCGCCATTTCGACCAGGTCGACGACTCTGAGGTGTTGCACCTGCTACAGACGGTCGGCGCGCAATGACGCGGCGGTTCGCCCCCTTCCGCGTCACAGGCGGCCTACGACCGTCGTTGTAGGGGCGCGTACGCCTCTGGGGGGTACTCGTGCGGCGCGTGAAGGCGTATCGTCGTGTGCGCGTCATCTACGCTCAGCGATCCGGAAAGCGGGTTCCCATGTCTCACCGTCTCAACACACGCACCACGAGGGTCGCCGCGATCCTTGTGTTCGCGCTCATGCTGGCGATGGTCGTTGCCGGCTGCAAAGGCAAGTCCGCTGAGACCCCGGCGCCGGCGGGCTCCACCGCAGCGGGCGGCATAACCGTGGCGCAGTCGGTGCTCTCGACCACGGCTCCGGATGCGAAGCTCCTGTTGGTGCAGACCGCGATGTCGGTCACCTCGACCGGGACGCCCGTCTGGGCATACCTCTTCGGCTCGCCGGCCAACGACACCACCTACGTGGTGTACGTGTCGCAGGGGGCGGTCATGTCCGCGAGCGAGTACGGTACCGCCGGTCTGGGCGCCGAGGAGTGGACCAAGGTCCCGACCACCACGGCGTTCAAGGTCGACAGCGATGCCGCGTACAAGAAGGCCGTGGAGGCCGCCGGCCTTACGGGCACCCCCGCCTACAGCATGGGGCTCGTGACCTACATCCCCGAGGCCGAGACGAGCGATGCGAGCAAGACGTTCGTGTGGTATGTCTCGCTCGAGCCGAGCGGTGAGGCGACCGCTTCGGTGGTCGTCGACGCCAACAGCGGAGAGGCCGTCGTGGAGTAGTCCGGCGTCCGGCTCCGTCCGCCGTCCCAGGCCCGCTAACGTCACGCCCCTCTTCGGCCGATATGCCGAGGAGGGGCTATTCTTTTAGACTGGCCCTGGGGAGGCTGCGCATCCGCGCGGTCGGGAGGGGGAGTCGTATGGAGCGCGTGAAGCGCCTGTTCTTCGACAATTTCGAGTTGCTGCTGGTCGCCGTGTTGACGATGGCAGCGGCTTACACCGTGTTGGTCGCCAGCAACAAGCTCGCGTTCCTGAACTTCTTCTACATCCCGGTGCTGCTCTCCGCATACTTCCTTGGCCGCCGGCGTGGCGTGCTGGCGGGAGTGGCGGCCGTGCTGCTCATCGGGATCTACGCGGTCATCAATCCCAGCATGTTCCTGAGCAGCAGCGTCGAGGTCCCCACGCTCAACATCTTCCTGTGGGGCGCGTTCCTGATCGTGACCGCCTATGTCGTCGGCACGCTCTACGACCTCAAGACGCAGGCCAACAAGGACCTGCACCAGGCCTACGAGGGCATCCTGGAGATCCTCTCCAAGTTCATCGACGCCGTGGACGGCTACACGCAGGACCATTCGGTCCGCGTGGCCGGTCTGGCTCAGAAGATCGCGCTGGCCATGGGCATGTCGGAGGCCGAGGCCGAGGACATCCGAGTCGCCGGCCTGCTGCACGACATCGGCAAGCTCGACATCAACCTCGACGTGCTGAACAAGGCGAGCGCTCTGACTCCCGAGGAGTGGGAGCACATGAAGACGCACACGAGCAAAGGCTCGATGCTCCTCGAACCCATGGGCGGGATGCTCAGTCACGTCTTGCCGATCGTGCGCTACCACCACGAGTACTACGACGGCTCGGGGTATCACGGTGTGGCTGCCGAGGATATCCCGCTCGGCGCCCGGGTGCTCGCGGTCGCCGACAGCTACGATGCGATGATCACGGACCGCCCGTACCGCACCGGGCGCACCCCGCGCGAGGCCAAGATCGAGATCGAGGAGCGCGCCGGCCAGCAGTTCGACCCCGATGTGGTCGCCGCGTTCACCCGTGTGATGCGCGACGAGGTCCAGGTGGCGTAGGCGGACGCGCACCCGGGCGAGGAGGTCTGGAGGTATGACGAGAGGGACGGCGATCGCGCCGTCCCTCTCTGTGTTCTTGATGGTGCCCCCGGCACGATTCGAACGTGCGACACCAGGTTTAGGAATAGGAGCAGGTTTCGCGATCTGAGCGAGTCCGAGCTTGTCCCAGTCACAAGGAAGCTTCTCTGGCATCGCGTTGACGAGCGTCGGCGAACCTCACTTGATAGCAGAGTCATAGCAGAGCTGCGGACTGCGACGATGTCGGCGTCACCCTTCATAATCGGTAGTACGTGATCCTCAGATCACTGAACCGAGCAGTGAGGTGACTCGACATGGCTCTTGAGGGATCCGCTACGGGTTCGCCCGAGGATGGCAGAACTCTCGATGTGTTCATTGATGAGTGCGGGACGTGGGTGACCGGAGATCGAATCCAGAGTGATTCGAGGTTGTTCATCTGTGTCGCGGTTGTTGTCGATGGCCAGAAGACAGAATCTGTTGCTGGGGCAGTTGACGGCATCGCGCGTCGGCTCCGCAACGGAGCGGAGCTGAAGAGCAGCCGTATAGGAGGCAATCACAGGGCTCGTGAGGCCCTGCTCAAGGAGATCCAGGGCGTCGACTTCCAGTACTGCGCGTTGGTGGTCGACAAGACACGCGTGGACGGACGTTCCGGGCTCAGATTCCAGCAGTCCTTTCAGAAGTACTTCAAGCGCCTACTGCAGGAGCAGCTTGCGGCCTTTGCCGGCGAGGCCGTGAGAATCAGCTTCGACGAGTACGGCAGCACCGAGTTCATGAGTCAGTTCGAAACCTACATGGGAGACATGGGTCCGTTAAGTCTGTTTCCCATCTACGAGCAGCGTCACGTGCGCTCCGAGGAGAGCAGACTCGTTCAGCTCGCTGATCTGATTGCAGGAACGCTCAGTCAGATCTATGAGCCCGACAAACGGGGCGAACACTCAAGTGTCTTCATGGACCTTCTTCGTGGCAAGCAGCTCTCACTCGACGCCTGGCCCTTCATGGAACGTCCCGTGTTCGATTCTGCGAATCTGGGTCAGTTTGATGAGGCGATTGCGAAGAACGCAGTCTCTAGGGCCGAGCGGCTGATCGCCGATGGCACGAAGTCGGCAGATGAGGTCGACGTGCTTCGAGCTGAGGTTCTCGACCATCTCTTGTTTGCTCGGGTGATGGAGGAGTCCTCGCGGCAATCAATGTATGCCGACGAATTGGTACGACTGCTGAGCAACCGAGGGCACGATATATCGAAGCGTGTACTCCGCGAGATTATCGGGAGCCTCCGAGATCGCGGAGTCGTGGTGGCTGGGTCTTCATCCGGCTACAAGTTGGCCATGTCGGAGGCGGACATAGCGGAGTATCTGGTTCATACGGACGGCATCATTGGGCCGATGATGCACAGACTGCGCGTGGCACGCCGAACCGCCTCTCTTGATACGGGAGGCCGGCTGGACATCCTGGCTGAGGTATGGCCGGACATGCGGATGATGCTGGATTCCATCGTTGAGGGGCGTGTCGCCGAGGCGTCGAGGCCTCCTTCCTCCTAGTGAACACCTCGGGCGTGTCGTCGAGATTGAATGAGCCGTAGCACTGAGTGAGTTCGTGTCATATACGTGACAACGGATTTGGGGGGATTGGGTAGGGATTGAGCCTGGCAAGAGGTTGGGTTGCCTCGCCCGTGCGATGTGTCGCTGCGTTGGTCAGGTGCCTTCGCGAGTCGGAGTACGATGCGAGTGGCACATCGCTGACCGAGCGAATGTATGTTCGATGTCATTGGATGGTGCTAGTCTCATCCCAACGAAGTCGAGGATGCGGGAGATAGGCTTGGCAAATCGCGAACATGGCGCCGTGTTCACACGCCGCTGGGTTGTTGAACTGATGCTGGATTCTTGCGGGTATATGGAGTCCGCAGATCTGGGTTCACTGGTTGCAGTCGAGCCATCTTGCGGCGACGGTGCGTTCTTGCTCCCGATGGTCGAGCGATTGAGCCGTTCGCTTCAGTTGCATGGGCGCAGCCTTGACGACGCCTCGGGTGCGATCCACGCGTATGACCTTCAGCGGAGTCACGTCGATCAGTGTCGGAAGCGAGTGCAAGAGCTTCTCGTTCATGAGGGGTGGCCGGCTGAGCAGGTGCCGTCTGTCGTGAACACCTGGGTTCGCGAGGCTGACTACCTCCTGAAGGATTCCGATATCTCAGCGGACTTCGTGATTGGCAATCCGCCCTACATTCGCAGCGAAGACATGAGCCGGGAGCTTCGTGAGCAGTACATGGCGCGTTCGAGCTGCATGACGATTGGCGCTGACATCTTCGTTGGCTTCATTGAGGTGGGTCTGAGATCGTTGGCGCCGGACGGAGTCCTCGCGTTCATCGTTGCCGACAGATGGATGCACAACGCATATGGTCGCAAGTTACGTCGACTGGTGACGGAATCGTTCGGAGTAGAGACAGTCATCGAGATGCACGGCGTGAACGCATTCGCGGACGAGGTATCTGCGTATCCCGCCATCATTGAAATACGTCGCAGTGAGCAGGGGCCGGTTATGTACGCAACCGCACAGCCGACGTTTGGGGAGGAAGCCGCTGCGCGACTAGTTGAGTGGCGACGATCCGAGCCCGATGTAGGCACGGCCTTCGGGTCTGACCGTGACTTCCGAGTGGCCGTGCTTCCCGATTGGTTCCACACAGATGACGTATGGCCATCGGCCTCACCGGCAAGGATTGACCTGCTTGAGCATCTTGCGGCCCGCTTTCGGCCGCTTGAGGATGTCGAGACAGGCACCAGAGTTGGAATCGGAATCGCCACGGGGGCCGATGCAGTCTTCATCGTGTGCGGAGACTATCCGGCTATCGAGGAAGATCGATTGATGCCAGTCGTGACAACGAAGCACATCGTGAGTGGGGAAGTTGAGTGGAGCGGCGATCAGTTGGTGAATCCGTGGAACTCGGATGGGCAGCTGGTCCGGCTCGACAACTATCCGAAGCTCGCCGCATACCTTGAGCCATTCCGTGAACGGCTTTCGGGTCGACACACGGCCAAGAAGGCACCGCACTCAGGTTGGTACCGTACCATTGACAAGGTGCATCCTGGTCTCGCGGAACGGCAGAAGCTGTTACTTCAGGACATGAAGGCGACAATCGAGCCGGTGCTCGACGAGGGTGGCTACTACCCGCATCACAACTTGTACTGGATAACGAGTGACAGGTGGGACCTGAAGGTGCTTGGCGGAATCCTGCTGTCACGAGTGGCTCAGATGTTCGTCGAAGCCTACGGTGTGAAGATGCGGGGCGGCACCCTTCGATTCCAGGCGCAGTATCTGCGGAAGATTCGCGTTCCCGATCCATCTATGATCGCATCCGATATCCAATCCCAACTTGCGAAGGCATTCGCTATGCGCGACCCTGAGGCTGCAACGCAAGCTGCGCTCGCCGCCTACGGGTTGGAGGAGCTGCCTGACTAGCAGCTGGGGGATTTGTGGATCCACAGGAGGCGGTGCTTCGCATCTGGCAATCTCGCGCCGAGGCGAGAGAGCGCCAGGCTCTGTACGGGAAGGTCGACGCAGGCCTCCGATCAGAGGTCACCAGCGGTGGCCATATGGACGATATGTCCAAGCTGATTGCTGACGTCTTCATCTCGTCGGGACTACCGACCACTTCAGTTCATTGTGGTCGCAGCAAACTCGAACTGCCGGGCTACTTCCGTCCTGAGAAGAAGTGGGACATCGTCGCCGTGCACGACGGGAAACTTGTCGCGGCAATCGAACTCAAGTGCATAGCGAGTTCATACGGCAACAACATGAACAACAGGGCCGAGGAAGCGATGGGAAATGCCGTTGACCTCGCGCATGCTATCAGGTCTGGCCTCGTGGGGAGTCACGTACCTTGGTTGGGGTACGTCTTTGTGATTCGAGACGAAGTGGCATCTCGGAGAGGTGTAGGTGTGAAGCAGCCACACTTCGCCGTAGACGGCGCTTTCGTCGATGCGAGCTACCAGGAGAGAGCGAGGCTCTTGTGTAGCAGGCTTGCCCTGGAGCGCCTGTACGACAAGACCTGGTTCGTGGTGGCTGATCCCGATTCCAGCTCCGTATTCGAGCCGGACCGAGAGATGACGTGGGCGAAGTTCGAGGCCGCGATAAGAGGCAAGGTCGCCGAGGTACTCGCGTAGAGGCATCGTCCTCCGTACGTGGAGCCGAGCGTAGCGAGGCATCCCATCGAACCGGTTTTCGGATTCAGATTTCGCTGAAAACGCCGACGCGGGTGATCATTCCAGCTCGGCCGATTCCTCGAGATAAGTGCCCCGTACCCCTCTGGGGGTTGGTGTGCATGAGGCCCGTCTCCGATATGGAGGTGGGTCTTTGTGGTTGTGGGGCTTCGCCCGACCAGACAGGAAGGAGGGTGATGCGGCGTTCCGTTCGTTGAATCGTGATTCGAGGAGGTGGTGCTACACGATAGCTAGATAGCGTGGATCAGTACGTCGGAAGAGCCCGGAGAAGGTTGTGAGAGGCCGTCTGCCGGGCATTGTTGTTCTTGGAGACCGTTGGCACATCTGCCAGCGGTTTCTTCTATTTGGAGGGAGAAATCAATGAGTCCAAGTGAGGTTCGGTTCCTTGAGGGTCGACAGATTGTCGAGTTGCTGATGAGCGGTGACCAGGCAAGTGAGGAAGCAGTCCGGTGGATTGCGGCGCTCGTGTCAGATGACGCCACGTTCGAGGGCGTGAAGAAGTTGCGGCGCCGATTCGTTCGTGACGTCGAAGAATCATCTGCGCCAACGACGACGGAGGGTCGCCACAAGAACGCGAACACCGTCTACATCGACCCGGACAGGTTCCGGGCGTTCTTCTGGAGGCGACGCCTGCCTCTGACGGCAGTGGGTCCGATGTTCGGCAGATGTGCAGGATGGGCGTCGGTCATCGTGCACAAGGGCCACGCTGGATACTGGGCGCTTGATGAACTGGCCACGTCGATGGACATGAGAGTCGACGATCTCATTGAGGCCATCGCCTCGGAAGAGGAGCTCCGGCGTGTGTCGTGACTACATCCCGATTGGTGGCTGCTGGTCTGAGGGTGCTGGGTCAGCGGGCACTTGTTCGAGCGAAGGAGTCGGCGATGGGGTCGCATGCGGCACTGCGGGTGTAGACCTTCTCGGCATGCGTAGCGCCAAGCTCGCGGAACCAGCGGGCCACAGGAGCGACGGACACCCCTTCGGCGTGATCATGTCTGTCAGCAGGTGGCTGAGGTACCCCCATCCGAACCAGAGTCCTATCGTCCACGATACGGGGCTGATAGCGAAGCCGATTGTAGCGATCAGAGTAAGGGCTGCGCCGACAACGAGTGAGTGCGTTGGGCCCCGATGCCCGAGAGCTCGGGTGACGACAACAGAGATCGCCAGCAACGCGGCACCTAGAGCCAATGCCAGCCAAGCCCATCCGAGAACTGGTCTCAGGAAGTCGGCCATCGGGGCAATCATCGCTCCACCGATGCTGTCGTCACCCCGGGATGCCGTCCATGCGGCGTATGCGTAGAGTCCGAGTCCGGTCAGACCGATTGCCATCAGAGTGGCTGGTATGCGGTTCGAGATCCATGCCTTGGGGTGATCGATATCCGGGACTAGTGAGCCGACCGCAGCAGCAGATAACGCTGCGGCGGCATAGGCGTTCAGGTCGAACTGACCGTTCATGAGCCAGAGCGCTCCGCCGGTAGTCACAACGGCGAAGCTCACGTGTTCAGGTCCCCGCACGAGTCCCCCTCTCGTCACGACAAGTCAGCTGGCAGCATATCAATCTGCGCTGACATCAACTGTGACGAGACTACTGACCTGCCCCTTGAGTCGTATCCCATCCGAGGGTCATCGCTTCGAGGAAGCCCACCTGCAGGGAATCCTGCTATTCAAGATCTTTGGTGTTTCCGAGAGATGCCCGAGGTGGGTACGCGGTAGCCGATGTTCAAAGCACTGTGCGTGTGTTATCGAACAGTGCGTCATCATCGGCGAGCTGACTCAGGCGCTCCAAGAACGAGATCCACCCCCTCTGGGGCGATTCGTGCCTACGAGTCCTCCTCGATTACTGACTCGGTTGTGTGCCAGGCGGTGTCGCTGATGCGCAGTCCCCGCAAGTAGTCCGTTCTCAACAGCAAGTCATCAGCAATCGTGCGCACTGCGTTCATGTACTTCCGGGCGGTACCCACCGTCGCCAACTTGAACCACGGAGGAGTCAGCGCCGGGACTTCATTGGGGTGCGGGCGGACTGGCAGATCCACGACGACATCCTTGCTCCGCCACGTCTTCCCGTGCGCACAGTCGTTGCGGTACTTGATTAGCGACCGAACCAGAGTGTAGGGCTCAGCGCTGGTGTCCACAGACAGACTCTTCATGGCAATGAGCAGATCAAGCTTCCCCTGCGGGTTGAGCCCTCGCTCAATTTCCTGCCACTTCTGGTGTCCGGACTTCTCGCCATATCGTTCTGCAAACACCTGTTCGCCGAAGACGTTGAGAAATGACTCCAGTGCGAACGCGGCCATAATCATCGCGTTCATGCACTCGAGCTTCGAACCCTCGGGTTCGCTTTCGGCTCGCCTCAGACTCTGCTGAGCTTGAGCGAACAAGTACTGGGCTGGCGCTGCTTCGCGCCCGAGCCGATAAGTGGTCATGTTCTCCCCCTTCAATACTGCTGCGCCTTGCGCTCAGTGTATCCAGTTGCTGTGCGATACCCGCGTCAGACTGACAAACTTCAGGCGGGGAGCTAGTCTCTGACCGAGGCGATTCTTGTGAGCTGTAGCCTGGGGGATTCGCTGCTGGGAAGTCGGGAGGCCCCAACATGGAAGCATTTGAGTCTTCGGGCATCTGGTGGCTACCGGATTCGCCCGACATGCAGTCCGTCGGGATTCTGCGCTATTCGGATGCGGATGGATTCAACCTGTCGATTCCATTCGGTCATATCGGTGGCATGAAGAACATGGCGGATCGGATCAACCAGGCAGAGAGTACTCCCCTTGTCTTCGGGATGCTGCGCAATGGCAAGCACGTCGTGTTGTTCGATCTGCTCATGACCAATATGACGATCAACATGCCTGGAGCGGGAAGCGAGGAGTACTACGCCAGTCTCGGGTTCGTCGGCCCGCAAGAGGCTATCGCCGCCGATCCGCACATCAAGAAGGCTCGCATGGCGTTCACGCATCTGCGTGACTGGATTCAAACCCATCCATGCGTCTCCGAGCATCGTTTCGACGACGAGAAGCACCTAGTCGGTGCCGACTACCACTACGAGATGCCACCTGCACAGGAGCTTGTCTCAGGAGATGGATGGAGGATCAATCTTATCCACACCGCCTCACTGCCATTCGCGTCAGTGAAGGGTTTCGACCTGTCTCATGATTGCGAGATCGAGCTTCTCCTGGACAGCCCGCTGGACTACGGTCTTCTGTCCGAGAAGTTCGTTGGGCCGTTGTGGCAGTTCTTCACGTTCTGCCTGGACCGAAGCGTTGACAACACCAGTCTGCGGATCCAAGCCCCGGACAGCGACGAGTGGTTGGATGTCGGCAGGCACCTGTCGGTTTCAGCCTCCGATGACAAGGTGATTCTGCCGGATTTCATGCTCTTGTCATTTGCGCAGATTGGCGAGAGGGTCGCTGACGTGCTCGCGTCGTGGCTCTCATGCTCTGGCGACGAAAGACGAGCGATTTCGATCCTCGTAGGGCTGATAGGCGAACGCGAGATGCCTAGCGATCTGAGATTCCTGGCTGTCGCGCAGAGTCTCGAGGCGCTTTCTCGTGTTGGGGTGGAGGAACTGGAGCTTGACTCCGCTGAGTTCACTCGACGCTTGGATATCGTGAAGAGCTCCATTTCGGATTCGAAGGTGAAGCGGTGGGTCGTTGGCAAGCTAAAAGCGAGCAAGGCGAGACCAGCCGGAGAGCTCCTGCAGCAGATGCTGGGTGACATCGGAGACTACGTGACTCAAGTGGCTCCGAATAGGGAGGTCCTACTGCAGGATCTTCGTGACAACCGCAACTTCTACACTCACAGGGGTAGCCGCCGCCCATCGCGAGTGCGTGATGGCGGGGAGCTATACACCCTGACGCAGGCGGGTCTCCTGATACTGAAGGCAACGACTCTACGTCGGCTCGGATTCACTCAGCAAGAGGTGTGCTCGATCATGGACAAATGCCAGGGCGCACTTCAGTGGCGTGCCCGAACCGCGAAGCAGTACGCGGTTGAGGCCTCACCGTAGCAGCTGACGAAGCCCGCCTGACAGTCTGAGGTGTGCGCCTCTCGGCCTTCGGAGCGAGAGGCTTTCTTCTACTTGGAGGTGATTCTATGTCCCTGCAAGCAAGTGGGGTTGCGTTCGCCGAGTTCTCGCGAACGTGGCTCGCTACTTGGGCGGTCGTTCGGCTCAAGGCTTCCGGATATCGGGAGTACGAGTCGATCGTGCGCCTACATCTAGTTCCCCACTTCGGGGAGTTACCGCTCTCCGAGATCACTCCAGAGGCCATCCAGAAATGGATGGCTTCTTTGATTTCAGGAGGTGTTGCGCCGGCTACTGCTCGGAATCGGCTGATCGTGCTCAAGCGTGTTCTTGAGACAGCGTGCGAGTATTCGTTGATCGCCGAGAATCCAGTTGATTCGGTGGCGTTCCCACGAGCGGAGCGTCAGGAGATGAAGTACCTTGCCCCGGCAGAAGTCAGGCTGCTTCTGGACGCGTGTCCGGAGTCGTGGCGCTTGATCCTTGCGCTACCTGCGCTCTGTGGCCTTCGCAAGGGCGAGTGTCTGGCGCTCGAATGGTCAGACATCGATGCCGAGGCGATGACGATCTCGGTCAGCAAGACGATGAGGTCGGGTCGGGTCACGAGTCCCAAGACCTCGAGTTCGAGATCGATCGTGCCGGTGCCGGAGTCTTTGAGCCGATTGATAGCTCAAAGGCGACGGCGTGCCGGCGATCATCCTCTCGTGTTCTGTAAGTCCGACGGGCGACCGCTCTCGGATGCGACCCCGAATCGAGTGCTCAATCGTGCACTCGAGAAGGCAGGGTTGCCGCACATTCGGTTCCACGATCTCAGGCATTCATGGGCCGTTGCCCATGTCCGGGCGGGGACGGATCTCAAGACCCTTGCTCACCTGGGCAGATGGTCGAGCCCGGAGTCACTGCTTCAAACGTATTCCCACTGCATCGGGGTAGGAGGTGCTGCCGTCAAACGGTTCGATGAGTTCATGAGCACGAGGGAGGATCGGTGACCCTGGAAAGGAGGTGATGTCCGTCCATATCGCATAGGTGAGGCGCCGAAGTCTCACCGTTTGTTGAGGAGCCTCGCTCATATCGAGCTGGGGCTCGTTCTGTTTTCTGGAGAGGAGTTCGAAATGGCTACGAAGACCACCACGAAGAACAAGGCGACCATGACCCGCAAGAAGGCGACGCCGAAGCCGAAGGCCGAGACCAGCAAGCCTGTCGAGGCTGAGGAGCCGGTCGAGCAGGAGTCCGCACCCACGTGTCCGGAGTGTGGCGCCCAGATGGTGCGCCGGTCAGGTCCGTACGGTTCGTTCTGGGGCTGCACGAACTTCAAGTCCGGCAAGTGCAAGGCGACGATCAAGATCGAGTCGTAGATCCACAAGTCATATCCCTCATCGGGGCGTCGGCCAACACGGTCGGCGCCCCTTCCCTGTATCTGGAGGTATCTCGATGAGAAATCCCGCATTGCGTGTCTACAAACCGTTCGTCGATGCCCGGGTCCCTCACTACTTCGTTGCGCTTGTTCGTGACGAGTCAGTTCCCTACGAGACCGAGACGGTGAACATCTCGACGCCGGACGACGTTGCATCGGTGTGCGCCGATTTGCGGGCTGCAGATCGCGAAAGGTTTGAAATCTTGCTTCTCAGTACCCGAAACAACTTGATCGCCCGTGTCCCGGTTTCGACGGGCTCCTTGAACGCTAGCGTCGTTCATCCACGTGAATGTCTTAAGGCTGCGGTTGTCGCGAATGCAGCTTGTGCGGTGGTAGTGCACAACCACCCATCAGGGGACAGCCAGCCCTCGGGCGCCGACTGTCATTTGGTGAAACGCCTCTCCAAGGCCTTCGACATCTGCGGTGTGGAGCTTCTCGATTCAGTGATTGTGGGCGGAGGTGATGCCGGCAGCGTGAGCTCAATGCGTGACCTCGGTCTCATGTAGGCCGGGAAGTTCGTGTTCGTTGTCTGTGGGCGGGATCCATTCCAGGGTCTCGCCTTTGTCGTGTCTATGGAGAGGAGATTCTGCAATGACGAATCATTTTGAAGTGCTTGGGCTGGCGCCCGGAGCCAGGCAAGAGGAAGTTGTCGCCGCGTTCGATGAGTTGCTTGCAGATCGTCGGGCTCGTCGGCGGAGGACTGGTGACCTTCACGCTGCGCTCGCCATTCTGAGCGATCCGACACTCAGGAAGGCGCATGAGTTGGCCCTTCTCGGTGATGCTGCTGGTGACAAGCTAGTGGGCGCGAAGAACGCTGCTGTCGAAGCGATTCAGGAGATCGATCTTCGGGAGCTTGCTTCACAGACCCGTGAGGTCGCGCTGAAGGTCACGGTCATCGGGAGCGGAGCTCTCGCCAGTGCTGCGGAACTTACTGCTCGTGGGTCTCGTGCCGTGCAGCGTGCGGCGAGTCATCGACTCACGAAGTAGTGTCCCATCGGCAATGAAGGGGCTGCGATTCAGTCCGAGGTCTCGGGTCTCCCCGTCGGTTCACTGACGAGTTCGACGATGGTGATGCCCAAAGCGGCAGCGATCTTCTGCATCGTGATGAGCGTGGTGTTCCTACGCCCCTGTTCGGCTTGCGAGACGTAGGTTCTGTCCAAGCCGGCCAGATGGGCGAGTTCTTCCTGCGACAGGCCACGCTCGAGTCGCAGCTCCTTCAGCCGCTGACCGAAGGGTATGAGTTCCGTCCTGATCTCTCGCATGGAACGAGTGTTGGACGGTCTTGCCTAGAGTTCGACGGTACAAAGGCAACGTCTACCCTTCGCGTTCAGCCTCTAGGTCGCATATCCTGACAACAACGAGACGTTCTTGGGGGTGTTGACGTGCCATTTTGCATCTTCCCGGTTCTGATTCTGGGCGGCGTAGTGCTGTGGGCCATTCAGAGGATTCGCGGCAAGACTGACAGTAAGTTCTGGTGATACGGACGAGTTCGTATCGAGGAAGAGGGGCGTGATGGCTGGCTTCTTGAATCGGCGGTCTGGCCAGGCAAGCGGAGAATCCGCTAGCCAGGTTGCTGCGCAGAAGGAATATGAACGGTTGAGCGAGGAACGACGACGGCTTCTCGGCTCATATCACCTCAGCATGGACGAACGGATCTGGTCGTACGCCAACCTCAAGGCCCAGTGGTTTGAGCTGAGAGCGGCATCGGTTGGCTTCGTAGCGAAGAGCCGTGACGATGAGCGTGGCATCGATATCGATGATGCGTTCCTAGCAGCGGATGATGCACTCAACGAGACCACTAACGAGCTCGATGCCATGTCTATGACTGCAGGTCAGCGACGCGACTTGAAGACAATCTCATCCGCCTCGAGTGCTGATGGACTGCGCTCCATCTTGTCGCGCAACGATGCGGCAGCGTCCTATCAGCGCAAGCACCGGGAACTTGAGCGGAACGCCAAAGAGCTAGAGCGTGCGGGCGCCAGACTCGATGCGCAGTCCGGAATCGACTGGCTCTTCGAGGACTGAGACTCAGCTGCGTTCCGACGCACAGCAGAGGGGATTCAAATGACGAAGTTCATTGACTACTACGAGGTACTCCAGGTTCATCCGAAGGCAGAGCCGGAGGTCATCGAGAAGGCATACAAGGCGCTGATGCTGAAGCACCATCCGGACCAGGGTGGCGACACGGAGAGGGCGAAGGCGATCAATCTCGCATACGAGGTGCTGCGAGATCCGGCCAAGCGCAGCGATTACAACATCGACTGGGGCGTACACCAGGGAAGCGCAGGAGCAGCTCAGGCCACTTCATCACAACCGCCGGCCAAGCGCCGAAGTGGAGCTGAGCCAAAACAGAAGGCTTCATCGAAGCGTTCGTCCGACTCGGACCGGACGATGGAGATGCTGCGTCGTGTCGAACAGACACATCGTCTCCTGGAGATGATGCAGTCAGACGCTGCACGGCGCAGGGTGGTGGCACGGGGAAACCCTGGTGCTGTCGGGGCTGGACTTGTTGAGGGCTTGATGTTCGGGATCGGGTTGCGAGGCGTGGCCAAGACGGCTGCGTCCTCATACAAAGCGAACGTGAAGAACGGCGTTCAGCGGCAACAGGCTGAGTTCGTTGACTCCTGGTGGGGGCGGTATTCGGAGATATGGGTGGGATTTCCGGATCCGCCGGCCGAAGCATGGATGACCAAGTCCGACCTCCAGAAGCTCCTTGAAGGTCGTGAAGTATCCTGGCCACCTCGGAGGCGCAGCGATGGTATGCCGCCGTGCCAATCGGACTTGGATGCATTCTGGACGACCAAGACCGGGCTTGAGATGGGTATGCGCGAGTTCGGCATCACGAAGGTCGGCGATCAGTACCTTTGGAATGGTACTCGTTTCGACCGCCTTGAGAATGCAATGGGACGAGCCAGGCGGCGTGCGGCGGATGGATGGTGCCAAGCTACGACTACGTCAGGAAAGGCGTGCGGAAATCGGCGAGCGCCGGGAAGCAAGTACTGCACCAGGCACACCCCCAAATAGCGTGCCCGGGCGAGCGGACTGCCCTTCTACGGATGTGACAACCGTGCATGCGTTGAGCGCCGAGCTTCGGTGGTCGGCTACAGTCTCTCGCCAGAGCTCGAGCCAAGCATGAGGTCAATCAGGCGATTGAATCTGTTGTGGAGTGCCGTTGAGTAGCGACCTGAGGCGAGCGTCTCTTCCAGTCCGTACTCGTATCCGCTGATCGGATGCTTCTTTGGACGGAAGGCTCCTTCTTGGGCGATGAGCCCTGAGAGGCGTTGCTTCTGTAGTTCTACGATCGCGAGTTCATGAAGGAGTCGTTCGAACTCGGGTTCGGGCATTCTGTCCCGTGCAGCAAGGAATGTGTTGCGGGCGTCCTTGATGAACAATCGGTAGAACGCGCTCTCGCCTGGGCAGTCGAGCCCCGGTATACATGCGGGTCGAAGTCCTTGGTCTTTGAGTACCTGACAAGACTGACGGTGTGGACAGGCTTCGGGCCCCCGAGACTTCAAGATGTCGTCGGTGCAGACTCCGTGGCGAAGACTGTTGAGCCTCGAGATCTTGTAGCCGTTTTCACGTCTGGGTCTGCCCATGGTGCATCCGCTCGGTAGCTCGTCTTGGAAGGCCGTACACGCGGCCTGGTGACTATTCCGCCGGGGTCTCGGGGAGTGCTTGTTGCACCTCGTCCGGCCCCTATGACGCAATCCGGACGATGTACTCAAGTGTGCTGACGACGGCGAAGATGGGGGTGTACGCGGCGAGTTCACCCCAGCATTCCTTCAGGTTCTCAAGCTCTTCGCGCAACGGGTGCTTGCCACTGGCGTACGGGTCGTCCATTGAGTCTCCCTTGTTGTCGACGCTCTCTTATACAGTACCGAGCAAGCGGCCGTACGCGTCCTTCGTGGACGTAGGAGTTGATGAGCGGCGACCCTTCCCTCGTGATCCACGGGGACGCTGCTTCTTGTGCTCTCCCATGAAGTCGAACTCCCAGCGCGTCGAGTCCGGACCCTGCTCACAGGCTCGCATCGCCATGTAGCCGGCACACTGCTTGAGGTCGTCGATCTTCCCGGCAGTCTTGTAGTTGATGTCTGCGACCGGGAATAGGGCACGGCGAACCTTCTGGTAGTTTCCAAAGCGACCGTCGAGCAGCATATGTGGGTGCCAGAGTGTGGAGCCTCGCTTGTCGTGTACGACGATGACGTAGTAACCACGGTAGCCAGCGGACTCGAGTTTCCTACGTGTGAAGTCCACAGTCTTCGGTGCAGACGTCAGGTCGTATTTGTCGATGATGTCAGCCGGGAAGTACGCGGCCAGCGTGATGTCGAACGGTTTCTTGCAGAAGTGTGCCCGCAACTCGTCCACATAGAGGAGTGGGGACCTCACCTTGCCCGGGTCAACTGCGTTACTCACCCGCATATCAACTACCTCTCTCCAATAGAGGAACACAGACGTTCCCCTAGACAACGACACCATTGAAAGGGAACTGCGTCAGCCCTTACACGCCGCTCTCAATGGCTGCAAGTGCGTCGAACAGATCTTCATCTCCACCGAGCTGCGCCTGAGGATCGAAGCCTCGGCCGCGAACTCACGGGCGGATCACCTCACACAGAAACAGTACCTACCGAAACGCCGAAAACGTCGTTCGTCTGGCCGTTTCGGGCGAAATCGCTGTCTGCCGGGAGGCGGGAGCCCACGGAACAACTCGGCCAACTACGGCGCTGACAATCCCAGCACGGCTACATGTACGGCACGGTGGACGAAATGGCTGTCTCAACCCCGGCGGACATTGCGCCGGTCAAATGCCCAGACCAGTGGCTTCCATGGCCGTTTTGCTCTCTTGACGCCTGCTACCAGTTCTCCCTTGCCAGGCCGACCCCGGCTCGATCCGAGCGCAAACTGATAGCGCGACACCTACGAGAAGGGAGTCGACATGCACAGACCGATCAACAAGCTCTAGGAGGCAGAACGTGGGAAAGACCAAGATCGAGTGGGCCGACCGCAGCTGGAACCCCGTCACGGGGTGCGACAAGGTCAGCCCTGGATGCAAGAACTGCTACGCCGAGCGCATGGCTCACCGCCTTCAGCGGATGGGCCAGCCCAAGTACATCGCCGGGTTTCAGGTCATGACTCACCATGACTGCCTGCGCGAACCGTTCGAATGGGCCAAGCCAAGCCGGGTGTTTGTCTGCTCGATGGGCGACTTGTTCCACGAAGAAGTGCCGTTCGAGTTCATCGATATCGCCTTCGCCGTCATGGGGGCGAGGCCAATCCATCACTTCCTAGTTCTCACCAAGCGTCCCGAGCGCATGCTGGAGTACGCACGCTGGCGCTCATTGCCGTGGCCGAAGAACGTACATGCCGGTGTGACCATCGAGAGCAACAAGTACGTCTACCGGGCCGATCTCTTGCGAGAGGTCCCTGCACAGGTTCGCTTCATATCCGCCGAGCCGTTGCTCGGCTCGCTAAGCAAGCTTGACCTGACCGACATCGATCAGGTGATCGCTGGTGGCGAAGCTGGTCCGGGAGCTCGGGGGATGGATGCCGAGTGGGTCTGGGATCTGCGAGATCGCTGTGTTGAGAACGACACCCTGTTCTTCTTCAAGCAGTGGGGTGGCCCGAACAAGAAGAAGGCAGGTCGCATGCTTGATGGACGCACGTGGGATGAGTTGCCCGAAGGACCGCGTCTTCTCGAGCTTGGGGAGCTGGTGCGGTGATGAACCTGTCTCATGAAGACCCCATTGGCAGCATGTCCCCCAAGCACAGGCTCGTGACCGCCGAGGTCGTGGCGTCTGCGCTGGATGTGCCCATCCCCTGGGTGTATCGCGCTGCCAAGTGCTTGGGAATGCCGCACCATCGCCTCGGTCGCTACGTGAGGTTCGACCTTGAAGAAGTAGTCGAGTGGGTTCGCAGTGGTGCTGCGGACCTGTATTAGGAGGAGACATGACGATTACGCACAGACACAGTGCCCGGAAGGGCGACACGTACCGAGTCAGCGTCTATGATCCGTTGACCCAGCGCATGAAGTGGGTGGGGACGTTCTATGACGAAATGCAGGCGAAGCAGGCCGAACTGGACGAGATGAAGCGCGTGCGTTCCGGTCTCCATCCGGTTGCCACGAAGAACCCGAAACTCCCGGAGATCATCGAGAAATGGCTCGAGTACACGAAGAACGAGAGGACTCGCGAGGACTACGAGCGTGCGTCGCGATTCTTCCTTGAGTACTTCGGCGAGAGGCGTATTCGGACGCTCACGACTGAGGACTTCCACCGCTTTACGATGTTCATGCGCTCGAAGGTCAAGAAGGACGGCAAACCGTACTCTCCGCGTGTCATTCGCAAGACGGTGACGCAGTTCTATCAGTTGACGAACCTGGCAGTTGAACTCGACTACCTGGAACGCTCGCCGGCACCGAAGATGAAGCGTCTGCCGTTGCCAGAGGCGCCCGTGCCTCGGAAGGTGAGGCTGACCGCTCAGCAGGCGAAGACGCTCGTTGATGCTGCGCCGGATGCGTGGAAGGACCTCTTCGTCGTTGCTCTGGTGACAGGAGCCAGACGTGGGGAGCTCTTCAGCGCCACGTATGGGGCGATCAGTTGGGAGCACAAGACGATTCAGGTTCGCGATCGCTCGCCTGACGGATCCAGCAATGCCGTCAAGTCGCAAGCAGCAGTGAGGACGATTCCTCTTCCCGACGGTGTCCTTGAGTTGCTGCGAGAACGCATGAGTGCGTCTGGCTCAGACGACGAGGATCTGATCTTCACGAACAGCATTGGAGGCAAGGTGTCGTACCAGAACTTCTATCGTCGCATCTGGCGACCAACGGTAGAGAGCGCTGGGCTCAAGGGACTGCACCTTCACGACCTGAGAAAGGCGTTCGCCACTCAGCTTGCTGCCAGCGGTCACACCCCGTCATTCATCGAGGATGTGATGGGCCACAAGTCGTATTCGACGACCATGAAGTACTACACCATGACTTCAGACGACGAGGCCGAACGTGCTCGTCGGGAACTCGGCGAGTGGCTTGGACGTGAGGAATCCGGCGGTTTCGAGTGTGCGGCCTGAGGCCTTTCATAGCAGGACTCATAGCAGGACTGCCAGTGAAACAGAAGTGGGAGAGGGCTTACACCCTCTCCCACCTGCGCTTTTGGTGGTGCCCCCGGCACGATTCGAACGTGCGACACCAGGTTTAGGAAGTGTCCCGTTTGGTGCCCTCATAGACCCTGAACTGGCACTTTGGTTTGCGCCATGGCTACGGTTGGACACGGTGTTGCACCTTGGTCATCCAGACGACCGTAGCATTTCCGTAGCAGACCACGGGGGCGGCGGTGAGGATGATGCCTAGTCCAGTCGTTTATGTCGAGATGGAGTTGCTTCAGCGACTGTCCCCATACGGCGAGTTCAGCATAAGGGACTTGCGTCTCCTCACGACACTTGCCTACAAAGCCCAACGCTCCAACAAGGCCGCAGGTGCAGTAGTTGTCAGACAGATTGGTGCGCTGGCTAGTTCGGCGGGACTTCCAGACACCCAAGCGCTGAGAAGGGGTCTTGAGCGCCTTGAGAATGCGGGCTTCCTCGGGCCACTGGATGGCGAAGAAATCTTCTTGTCGGAATCGTCGGACGGCAAATGGTTCCTCTCGGCCAGGCTTCTGAACTGCGATGGAAGTCCGCACACCGTCACTGCGAGAGGCGGACTGCCGGTCGTCTATCTCCGCCGAGACTTCCTTGAGGGCAACGGGAACTCGGTGGCCGCGGCTCTGAGTGATGAGGAGTACGTCGCCTGGCTCCTTCTTCTGACGGGAGTGCGGCTACCTGCATTCGGTGGGGTTGACCAGGACTACGTGTCGCAGGGCCAGCACGGGCTGAGGCTTGGCAATGCATTGGAGGAGGCGTTCTCTGCCGCTACGGGACTCAGCGCAGCCGCGGCTTCCGGCACAATCCTTCGTCTTGTTGGCCGTGGACTGCTGGAGTGGCACGACATGCCCATGACCAAACTTACCGACTACGGGGGTAAGTGGATAGTCGTTCCCACCTGGGGCATCTACTCGAACGGATGGGGGAGGAATCGGCAATCGAGCCACGTCGAGATGCACCCCGTTCTTGTTCCGGTCAGGCACTTCCCTGTCTGGAAGTCGGACATGGAGTTTGTTAGAGGCCTTGGGGAAGGCGAGTACGAAGATGCGGCAGCCCGTCAGCATCTCTCGCAGTGTCTCCTAAGCCTGAGTTGTGCATCTGAAGACCCGTAGACTCCGGTCTTCGCTGCTCTGATGTAGTTGTTGTTGATAATGAAGAAGAAGAGAAGTGCTTCGGCCCCCATAAGTGAACCGCATCGTACCGGATAGGCCGTGAGTACAGAGGAGATGGTTTTCGTACCTATGGGTAGACCATCAAGATTTCTTCCAGTTTGGAGTTGCCGATGTCGAGCATCGAGTTCTGCATAGACCGCCGCATAGAGTCGAAGCCGAGAGCCATACCTGTACTTGTCCGTGAAGGGGATTTCCGAACGCTAGGCACATTTGCTGACCCATCCGTGCGACTCGTGGAGTCCTACATTCGGGCAAAGGCCCGGGAAGCGGTTCTCCACTACGAGACACAGGCGCAGACTACGTGGACGATGACGAGCCAGTACGCCGTCTCCATCGAGTTAGGCCCCACGGTGTCCGGGCGGAGTGCGGATGTGGACAACCTGGCCAAGACCGTGATGGATGGGATGACGGAAGCCGTCTACGACAGGGACAGCCGCGTCTCATCTCTTCAGGTGACTCGCGAGGAGCGACCTTCGTGGCTGGCCACAGTCTGGGGAGGCAATGCGAAGGCGTGTCTGGGCACGGTCGTGAGAGTGACCCGCATCGGAGATTGACCAAGCGCATATCGTGGATGAGCAGTGGGTTCTCTAGTGCTACTATCAACACATGGCCTGATTGATAGTTTGGAGCAGCCGTGCAGCAGAGACGACTTGAGCCAGCGCCCGTTGTCGATTTCTCGAAGAGCGACATCAGCCTGAACGATGCGATGGCGCTTGCGCAGAACTCGGTCGTTCGCGAAGTCCTTCGGAAGGCGAACAAGGACTACTTGTACTGGGACAAGTTCAAGTACCTGGAACTGCCAGAGGGGCTAGACCACAAACTTGCCTGGTTCCTCCTCAAACTCTCTCGGACTCTGGACAGAAGAGACACGCCAGTCATGGACGTGAGTGGGCAGCAGTTCTCCTACTCGCTGACCCCAGAGGTACTTCGCTGTCTCCATGTCATTGACAAGCGTGCTGGCGGGGCTGTCACGATGGAGAGCGAGGGGATTCCCTCAGAAGGGCAGAAGCGGTTCCTCGTCAACTCAATCATGGAGGAGGCCATCGCCTCAAGCCAGATAGAGGGTGCAGCGACGACCACCCGTGTAGCGAAGGACATGCTGAGGACTGGGCGAGACCCCGCCGACAAGGCCGAGCGCATGATTCTCAACAACTATCTGACTATTCAGAAGATGCTGGCGCGGGTGGACGACCCAATCACGCCGGAACTCATCTGCGACTTGCAGAAGTCGCTGACAGAAGGAACCCTCGACGTTCCCGCGAAGGCAGGCAAGTTCCGCGGGAAGGACGATGACATTGCTGTCCTTGATGAGTCGAGAGGAGAAATACTGCATCTTCCGCCTGATGCAGACGAAATCGAAGAACTCCTCAAGGCTCTATGCGAGTATGCGAACAGCGACACAGGGGACTTCGAGAACCCCATCATCAAGGCAATCATCTTGCACTTCTGGCTTGCCTACATTCACCCGTTCGTTGATGGAAACGGACGAACTGCCCGAGCCTTGTTCTACCTGTACATGCTGAAGAGGGGCTACTGGCTCTTTGAGTATCTTGCGATTTCACGGGTAATCCTCGGCAAGCGAGGGCAGTACGACAAGGCGTACCTCTACTCCGAGCAAGACGACTGCGACATGTCGTACTTCATCACGTTCAACCTGCACGCCGTTGAACAGGCCATCAACGAGTTGCATGAGTACATCGCCCGCAAGAACGAAGAAGACGAGCGGCTGAAACGTTCCCTCAAGAAGGACTTGACTCTGAATCACAGACAGAGGGCCGTACTGATTCGTGCTCTCAAAGACCCAGGGGTACAGTTGACCATTGAGTCACATGCCTCTTCACACGATGTCGCATATGCCACCGCACGCGCTGACCTAGTTGCGCTGGCCGAGGGGGGCTACTTGGTTCAGCAGAAGAGCGGTCGTCAGTTCGTCTTCGTTCCGAGCGACAATCTCCGCGAACATATCCGTGAGGGCGGGTCATCTGAGTGACCCGATTGCCTCTCCTGAAAGACTTGATTGATAGTTGGGCACTCTTCCTGAACTGCAAAGACACTCCAACTATCAGTGTCATATCAAATGGAAGAGATATTGATAGTTCTGTAAATCAAGTCAGAACGTCAGAATGACTTCCGAAATCCGCGCTGATATTTGGGCAGTACTTCTGAACTGCAAAAACACTCCAACTATCAGTGTCATATCAATGAGGAAAGATACCAACAAGTCAGAATAGGGGAACTATACAAGCGATACTTGTATAGGTATCTGTCAGAGTAGTGGTATAGTCTTACTTGGTGAGGTATTGAGTGGCAGCAGTTCGGTTCACGAACAAGCACCTCAAGACGCTGTATGAGACAGGCAGGAGCCGCAAGCATGACCTCCCGCCCCAAGTCCGGGACAAGTTCTTCATGCGCATACAGCAGTTGGAAGCAGCGGATGTCGTTGCCGACCTTCTCGCCAACAAGGGCCTTCATTTCGAGCGCTATGACGACCACTACTCAGTGCGGCTGAACAGGCAGTACCGACTTGAGTTCGATGTTGTGTGGCGTGATGAAGACGAGACGGCCATCGAATCTGTTGAAGTGATTGAGGTGTCAGTACACTATGGCGACTGAGATGGACACCAGAAACATCAAGCCCTTCATCAATATCGCGCCGGGCGAGTTCATCAAGGAGCAACTTGAACTCCGCGACTGGACTCAGCAGGACTTGGCAAACATCCTTGGCGTGTCATTGCAGGCGGTCAGTAACGTCTGTACGGCCAAGAGTGCCATCTCTCCCGACATGGCTCGGCGGCTCGGTAGTGCATTCGGTCAGACTGCACAGTACTGGCTCAACCTAGAGGCCAACTACCGTCTTCGTTTGGAGGATGACTCCGACACCGGTGTTGAGCGCAAGGCCCGTGTGTACGAGCGGCTGCCTATCGCGGAGGTTCGCAAGAAGAAGTGGCTCTCCGCTGACCCAAAGGATGCCTCGGCGATTGAGGGCTGGCTGGAGCATCTTTGGTCAACAGACATTGAGTCTGCGCTGGAGCAGTCGCTGGACTTGCCGATGGCAGCCCGTCGCTCAACGGCCTACGAGAAGTACAACGCATGCTTCGCCGCCCTCTGGTTCCAGGTAGCGCGACGGATGGCCTCTGTCTATGAAGTAGACAGTTACGACAGCAAGGCGTTTCGGAGCATTGCTGAGGGCATCGCCTCGTACAGCAAGTCCTTCGATGGCGCGGCTCAGTACATTTCGGACATCGGCAAGGCGGGAGTGAAGTTCTTTACCCTGTCGCATCTCTCGAAGACCTACACGGACGGGGCGGCGTTTTGGGACGGCGACAACCCCACCATCGTGTGGACAGGCCGTATCGACTGGGACGACAGTTTCTGGTTCACCGTGGCACACGAGTCGGCGCACGTCCTGCTCCACTTGGACGACAAGGGTCAGTACTTCGTTGATGCGGGAGTGGAAGACAAAGAGGAGCGCGAAGAGGAGGCCAACGAGTTCGCCAGGCGTTCACTCGCCCACGAAAAGATGCTGGCTTGGTTCGCACCCATGCGGGGGCAGGTATCGAAAAAGAGCGTGACGGACTACGCGAGGAACAACGGGGTCTCCCCGTCACTGGTCGTGGGTTGTCTCCACTTCAACGGGCTAGTTCAGCAGAACCACATGAACTCGTTCAGGCAACATGCAAAGCCCCTGATTCCCGATGAGTTCAAGGCCGACTCCTTTGTTGCTGAAGTCATCGAAGAGGCTTCGTAGACCGCTACCTCTTGCTCATCGCCTCCGCAGCGTGCTGGTCAGAGGCCCACGCATACACGTCCAACGTGGTGCTCAGGTGTCTGTGGCCCAGCACCCTGGATACGCTAATCGGTGATGCGCCGTTGGCTAGCAACTCGGTCGCACACGAGTGTCGCAGCATGTGTGGAGTGACATGCCCGATACTTGCCCGCTCCCCGTACAACGCCATCGAGCGGCGGACGGCACTCGGGCGCATCTGCTGTCCAGTCTTCGTGACGAATAGGTAGTTCGTGGACGGGTTCCACGTCTCGCGAATCGCAAGCCATCGTTCGAGCGTGTCGAGCAGTGCCTGGCGCTTCTCAGTTGTTGAGGGAAAGGGGATGACTCGTGCCCCGCTCTTGCCATCGGTCACTGTGACCTTCTCCAGCGCAAAGTCCACATCTGCCATTGTGAGCGACAGTGCCTCTGAGACACGGAGGCCAGTAATCCAGACGAGATACAGGAGCGCGTGGTTGCGCTGTTGGGTCTCGTAGCGGGTGTCGATGCTGCGGAACATCGCATCCCACTCCGACTCCGAACGAGTCTTGGGGAGCACGCTCTTCTTCCGCTTCGCCATGATTCCCCCTCTGCTTCGCGTGTAGCGTTTCTATGACAAAGACGCTACGCATTCACGCGAATCATCGCAGAAGACTGTGACAGGGGGCAATAGGCTACGCATTCACGGCAACAGACCCTCATCCAGCCCGAGCGAGATGGCCCGCGTCATCGCCCGCGAGTAGTGCTCCTCGGGTAGGGTCTCGTACAGCGACTGGATGATGTATCCCAGTTGCTGCATCGCCACCATTCCCTCGTCGTTCTCCTGTGACTCTTGGACTCTCTTCTCGGTTCTCCGCATGGAGATGTCCAACTCCAGAATGCGAAGCACATCGTTCATTGTCTTCACGCTGGCCTCGCCTGTGGCGACCTTCTGGAACGCCTCTTTCAGGAGGAGTTTGTGGATGCCCTTTGCGGTCAAGACGGGGCCGTCCTCGTCCACGACCTCGCGCAGCAAGATGCCAGTTTGCTGGGCGCGTAAAGATAGGGCGTGATTTAGAAGATGATTCTTGACCGTGTACCCCGAGACCTTCAGTCCGTACTCGGCAGAAACCAGTCTTGCGTTGGCTTCATAGGTGTCGCCGTTGAGCAGGATTGCTTCGATGACCTCCCTGTTCTCAGCGCGGCAGATACGACATGAGCGCCTTACCACCTCCTTGCCGCGTGTCGGGTTCGACGGTCTCGGGCCGTCCGTCTCTCGCTGTCTGTTTGCCTGTGCCCTTCTGGTCATCTTGCCGCACCTCTTGGAGTCGGCGGATAGTCCAAACTCTAGACCCATTATCGAGGGTTCGGCCTCTTGGTTCCAGTTTGGGAGGCTCCTGCGCGGCTCTTGTCTGAGTGCTGGGCTAGACTCCATGTGAGGGGGTGTTTCGGTATGACCACGAGAGAGCCAGCATCGGCACCGCTCCGCGTCAAAGCACTCATGGAGGCACATGAGAAGGTCGCCATCGCCCAGCGAGAGGTCGAAGCAAGACTCGACCGCCTGGGCGTGCTCGGCGGCAGCGAGGAGTACACCTTCCGCGTCTCGTGTGCGCTGGTCGCCGAGATGGTCGGCGGTGCGTGCCATCCATCCGAAGGGGGACTCTCGCCTTCCGTGCTGACTCCAGATGGTCGAGCCATCGCCGTCTGGGAGACACACGACCACCTTCGTCGTTCCCTGCTTGCGCGAGAGACGGATGGGGCAGATGAGGTCGCCATCGTCTCGTGGGAGTCGAGACAGCCCGTGGCTGTCCACTTCGTTTCCACTGATGACTTGATGCCGATGCTCGGCGCTCTTGCGACGACCAAGACTCCTCATGGCTACGCCATCGACCACGGACTCTACGCCAGAATCACGGATGAGCCGTTGATTTCACAGGTCTATGGAGTGCGGACGGTGTCTCTCGACATGGGTTCTGAGGACTATGCCGACCTAGTCGCGGAACAGGGAGTCTCGTAGGACTATCCTAGCGGCATCCAGCCCCTCCGCCACATCATGCTGTCTACGAATCACCGCCAGCGCGTTCTGCGCGACCCTCGCGTATTCTCTCTGCTTCAGAATCGGGGGGACGGGCACCTCAAGCGATGAATACTCCTTGGCGTTGATGTTTGGTTGTCCAGTGGGTCGCTGTCTGCCCACAATCCAGTCGCGGTATACCTGGGTGCGTGTGAAGCCGAATAGGAACAGAGGCTCCATCTTCGTGTGGTCTAGTCGAAACCGAATCAGGTAGCCCGCATACGTGCAGTCTTCGGATGATGGGAGATGGAGGTAGACCTTGCCCACGGTGGCACCAGTTCTGGCTATTAGTACATCCCCATCGGCAAGCCGATACTTGCTCAACTCATCGTGCGAGAGGTCGGCCCCAACCCGAGTCCCATCAAGCATCCTTCCACTGTCGTCTATGTCAGTGATTCGCAAGTAGCGGGGTGTTCCTGGTCTCCAGTCCGTGGCGCTTGCCCCTGCGCCGTACTTTGGGGGTTCGGCAAGTAGCGTACCGAGCGACTGCACTTCCCATCCCATGGGATTGGTCTCGGGGTCTCCGAACCTTTCGATGAACAGGGAGGAGAGGATGCGCTGGGCTTTCTCGTTGGCCTCGCGCCTGAGCGTTTGGAGCCTGTCCGCTTCATCCAATAGGTTGGCGATTCGATGCTGTTCCTCAAGGGGCGGGACAAGAATCTCAAGTCTTCTGAGCGCGTCAAGATAGAGACCCTTCTGGGCAACGCCATGCGCCTGGCGCTCAAGTTCGGGTGCCTTCGCTAGGAGGGAGTGCCGCAGGAATCGTGGGTCAAGGAGTTCCCGTCTTGGCTTGATGACCGCCACACTCCGCTGGAGCGTGAAGCGGGGGGCATCCGCTGGCACGACTACGCATTTCCCGATTGTCCCGACGATTGTCAGCAGGACATCGCCTGGGGCGACCCGAGTTCGCCTGTCTTCCGCCTCAAACTGCTCGGCTGTAAGGTAGCGTGGATTGTCGTAGTTGAGGCCTTCGTTGCGAATGTCTCTCGAACTGAGCATCAGGTACTCGCTTCTGTCCGAGCCTTTCGGGGGGTTGTGACTCCCATCAGTAATCCGCTCGGTCAGTGACCCAAGGTCGCGCCTATTCCATGAAGGGCTTTCACCCGTGCGCTTCACTATGACCCCTCGACTTCCTTGAGGAGCATTTCGAGACCTGAGGTGATTTCGCGCTCGATGTCGAGGACATCACGGATGAGGTCGGCGGGGTCTTCAGTGGACACTTCGGTGGCGACTCGGGGCTTGTAGCGACTGGCGGAGAGGTTGTAGTCACTCGCGTCGATGGTATCGAGGTCGGCCCACCAGCACTTTGGGACTTCGCTGCCCGCTTCCAGAATGCTGCTCGCTTCGACTCCAGGAGGTTCGTTGAACCCGCTTGCCTTGTACTCGTTCCACTTGGCGAGGAGGTCGGGGATGTCGTTTCTAGATGGAGCCTCGGGACGGCCCCCCGCCTGAATCTTCTCGGGGTCGTATCCGTCTTCTATGACCTCGTAGAACCAGACCTTGTCTGTCGCCGCGCCCTTCGGCTTGCTTCTCGGTCGGCTGAGCACGAGCACCGAGGTCTTGACTCCCGCGTAGGGCTTGAAGACCCCCGCGAAGAGCGAAACCACGGCATGAACCTCGTAGTCACTGAGCAGTTTGCGGCGGAGTTCGGCGTGGGCTTTCGTCGAGCCGAACAGCGCTCCTTCGGGCATGACGACCGCACACCTGCCGCCTGGCGCAAGCGACTCCATCATGAGTCCCAGGAAGAGCAGTTCGCTCTTCTTGCCCTTGGTGGGCAGGTCGGCGCGGATGGATTCTTTGGGAAGCGTGCCCGCGAACGGCGGGTTCGCCAGCACCACGGAGTAGGTGCGGTCTTTGTCCGCCTCGGATAGACCACCGTGTTCGGAGAGCACGTTCGCGCTCTTGACCTGAGCGTTGGCAACACCATGCAGCACGAGGTTCATCGTCGCGATTCGCATCATGGAGCGGTCAACGTCGAATCCGAAAACCGAGTCCTCAAGTCGCTTCCAGTCGGGTAGGCGCTCTCCCGCACCTTTGAGGTAGGTCTGGAGGTTCGGAACCTCGGCCTTGGCCTCAGCAATCGTCTGACCACGCTTCTCAAGCCAGTCCTCGCCATAGATGGGGGACTCGACGGTCGTCTCGCTGTACTTGGCAAGGATGTGGTCGATGGTGTCGATGAGGAAGCCAGCGGTGCCGCACGCGGGGTCGCAGACAGTGTCCCCGAAGTCGGGGTCGAGCATCTGAACCATGAACGAGCGAATCTGCTTCGGCGTGCGGAACTGACCGTTCAGGGACGAGGTCTTCAGGTGCGACAACAGATACTCGAAGACATCGCCCTTCACGTCCGCGCCCAGCCCCGAGAAAGGGATGCCGTCCAGTTCGTCGATGACCTCCTTGAGCACCGCAGGGTCAACGACCTGGAGCGTGGCATCGCGGAAGTATTCGGCGACCTTCGGGGATTCCTTGCCGATGGTCGCCATGTAGGGGAAGACTTCGTCGCGCACGAAGTCGCGCAACTCTGGCCCCGACTTGAAGCACCACTTGCTCCAGCGGTACTTCGCATCATCGCCAGGGAACAGGCTGACGGAGTTGCCGTTGCCCGAGACCTTGGACTTGAGTTCCCTGCTCGACTCCTCAATGTCGAGAAGGCGCAAATACACGAGGTATGACACCTGCTCGATGTAGGTCACGGGGTTCGTGACCCCGCCCGCCCAGAGCGTGTCAGTGATGCGGTCGAGTCGTCTGCGGATGTCTGCGTTCAAGGTGCCCGTCCGTTCCTCTCCTATGCGCCTTCGGCTTGCTCGAAGACATTCTCATTCATGTCTGACACGACCTCACGAAGCCCATCGATGCCGAACAGCGTGACCCCTCGGTTGCCCGCATCCTGGAGGGACAGCGGAGGCTCGAACAAGTCTTCCACGCTGACCTTGCCTCGGGCGATGCCTCGGTTCTTCAGTAGCGAGAGGTACGTCGCTTCCTCTGGCCCGAAGCCCTTGGCGACAAGCCACGCTCTGAAGTTCTCCTCGGCACGCTCCTCGCGGCTCTTCACTTTGTGCAGCCCGAGCGCGGCCCGCACGAAGTCCACGAGCGTGCCTGAAGGCGACTTGTATGCTCGGCGCAGGTTCTCCTCGTTGAAGTAGTAGGACGGCGCGTTCAGTCGCCTCGCGAGTTCGTCTTCTTCTGCATCCGTGAGCGGGATGCCGTCGCGCACCTTCACAAGTAGCGGGTCATCCGAGATGCGCTGTTCGACGGTCTTCACCCAGTTGGTCACGTACTCGTGCTTGTCGATTCTCTCGCCGTCAGGGCCGACTTCGACGTAGGAGACCTCGATGTACCACTCGTCATCGAGACCGACATCCACGAGTTCGCGTGGCACGGGTGGCTTGGGCGGGGCAACAGTCACGCCACCGCCAGCCGTTGTGGGCGGCACCCACTCGTCGTCGTCGAAATACTCGTGGTTTCGGAAGAAGTCATAGATGACGAATCGCTGCTTGTCGATGTGCGGGGCCGTCCTCGTGCCGCGTCCCCTCATCTGCTGGTAGAGGATTGGGCTTCTCACACGCCTCGCCATGACCAGGTGTAGTACCTCTCGTAGGTCGAAGCCCGTATCGAGCATCCCAACGCTCACGCCGACCTTCGGCAGTCGCTCCTTCTTGAAGCGTCGTATTGCATCCGAGGCATCGGCGATGTCGGAGGTGATGACCTCGGCGTAGTAGCCCTTGTGCTCGGGATGCAGTTCGTTGAGGTACTGGCAGAGCCTTGCGGCGTGGTGCTTGGTAATGGCGAAGACGATGGCCTTACCAGGAGGCTCGGACAGCGCAGGGGCCGACTCGGCGCAGTTCTCGTGTGCGAGTCGGTCGAAGGTCTCCATCATGAGGCGGTTGGTGGCCTCGTTCGTCCAGTTGCGCTCGAACTGCTCGGGGTCGTAGTGCTTATCCTCGTAGTCCGCGCCCTTGTCGATGAGTTCCGTGACCCCTTCGGCGAAGACGTAGGGGGCGAGATAGCCTTCCTCGAACGCCCGCTGGATGGGGTAGGCAAAATCGGGCTTGCCGACCTGGCAGTCGTAGAACTCGTAGGTGTTGCGCTCGATGTAGGCCGCAGGTGTCGCGGTCAGTCCGATGCAGCGTGCGTCGTAGTGGGTGAGTGCGGGTTGCCACGAGCCATAGATGGAGCGGTGGGCCTCGTCCTGGACGACGAAGTCGAAGTAGCCAGGTGTGAAGTCGGCGTACTGCCCAATCATCGTCTGGAGCAGCGCGACGGTTATCTGCTTCTCCTGGCGCTGGCCTCCCGCTTTCAGCCAGTACGAGGAGTAGTCCGACAAGATATCTTGTACGGCTTCGAGCATTTGCCCCGCGAGTTGTTCTCGGTCAACGAGGATGAGCACCCGTTCGCACCACTGCGCTTGGAACATGCGTTTGAGGTAGAGGCACAGCAGGTCGGTCTTGCCACATCCCGTGGGTAGTTCGATGAGGAAGCGCCTCTTGTCCAACTCGAAGGCGTGGTCGAGCGCCCGCATCGCCTCTTGCTGGTAGTCGCGCACCTGCCGTAACTCACCGACGCGCCAATACTCGTCAGGCACGGGCACCTCGGCAAGCGTCTTCTTCTCGGTCTCGCGGAAGACCAGGCGTTCCAGGTCTCGCTGGCTGAAGAAGGCGGTGACGAGGCGTGCGTCCTCGTTGCGGTAGTCCCAGAAGTAGGTGAGTTCGCCGTTGGAAAGGAAGACGAACGGTGTTTCGAGCGCCTGAGCGTAGACTAGCGCCTGGGCCTTGGCGGTGTAGGGGTTCACCGATGACTTCTTGGCTTCGATGACGGCGAGGGCACGACCGTTGCGGTCGAGCAGCACGTAATCAGCGTGACCGTATTCGCCTTCTGCCGCCGCATCGCCCACATAGACCTCACGCCGTACCTGCTGCTTGTCGCAGACATCCCAGCCAGCAGCCTCAAGCGCCTTGTCGATGAGGATACGTGCATCCGCCTCGCTGTCGTGAACCACAAAGACCCCCTCTGACCTGCTCGTCCGAGTATGGCAGAGAGTGGGTGCGTGGGTCACGAAGTCAGTCTGGTTCGATAGAATGAGTTCATCCGAGGGGTGGATTGGATACGAGGGGGTCACGCATGAACTACTGTCCTGAGTGTGGCACGCCTGTTGAGGGCCAGCCCAAGTTCTGTCCCGAGTGTGGCGGGTCGCTTCAACCGCAATCGGCTGAGGCAACGCAGGGGGATTCGGCATCGGTTCAGGACGCGGGGGACACCGCCATACCCGTTCCTCCGAAACGCAAGACGACCCCCCTCATCATCGGCGTGGCGGTGGTCGCAGTGCTTCTTGTCGTCGCTGGCGTGGTCGTGTTCGGTGGCGGTGGCAGGACGGAGGATGTAGAGGCCTCTGATGAGGCCCAGCAAGAGTACATCGATGAGAACAGCCTGGCTCTTGCCGATGCACTCAAGGGCATGAACACCTACGGTGCGCCCTACTACTGGCAGAAGGTTCGAGACTCGCAGGACGCCTATGTCAGTGTCGGATGGGCCGCTGATTACCCTGACAGTGTCCTTGTGACCATCGTCATTCCCGCGCAGTCAGCCACGCAGTTGGTGTTCAAGCCTGGCGATACCGACGAGTCTGTGTACGTTGTCGGTCAGAGCGTGAATGAGTCGAGCCTAGATGCATCCGTCAAGAACTGGAACGCACGCATCGACGAGAACGGCTACTTCCTGCTGAACGGCTACGAGGAGGAGTGTCTGCCTGATGACTTCTCCCAAGCCCCTGCGCCATCCTCGGCTTCTGCGCCACAGGCGGAGACCGACTCATCCTCGGGCGACGAGGTTGCGACCGATGCTCAAGCCAGTGGATTCGTCGGCTCCTCCCGCAAGGGCGAGACGCTGTATCTCGTCATCTTTGCAAGCGAGACCGAGCGCGATGCGGCGGAAGGCAAGTACGAGGAGATTGTAGGGATGCTCGGCGACCCGCTGCTCGAACAGACCGTTCAAATCGTGGATTCCTCGGGGTTCGATGGGCTGACTCCTGGCTACCAGGTGGTCATCATGCCGTGCGAAGAGGAGGCCGTCGCTCAAGGGGAGGCGGACTACTTCAGTGGCTTCGGCATGGATGCCTACGTGAAGCAGGTCGTCGTCAACACGGACACACCGCTGACGGTGAACTCTGCCATGGGCGACTAGCGCCGAACCGCACCGTTTGGGAGCGTTGAGGTCGCGTCTGGCTGCACGTTCGCAGCGAAGCGCCTGATGGATGGTATTGCGCGTTGGTGCTCGACCTTGGTACGGTCTTGTTGCTCGGTGACGTTGCCGAGTGAGCGGGTTGGCAGGGAGAAGAAGCATTTAGGCCAAGCGCATAGCCTCGTCCTAGTGACTCAATCGCGCAGAGCCATGGCCATGATTCCCTACGCCGCCTCGTCTGGGGCTGACAGCGCTAAGGATGATGCTCGAACGAGCATCTAGGTGCGACCAATCAGACACCGCTCCTACAACAAACCGCACCTTCGGCGTGTCCTCGTTGTGGCACTCCATGGTGCAGGAGTAGGAGGACAGTGATGTCTGGCACCACCAACAACAAGCGGGTCGCCTCCGCACTCGCTACTGCTGCCGCGCCCGATTCGATGGCGACAGGCAATGTCGAACAGGCCTCCGCTATGCTGGAGACCGCCCTGCGGATGCTGGCTGATGCGAGGCTGGCACCAACAGGGCCTGTCGCCAACCAGCCGTTCCTGACGACCGAAGAACTCGCCCAGCACTTCTCGGTTCAGCCGTCTTGGGTCTATCGCAAGGTGCAGCAGGACGCTTCCTTCCCCTTCCATCGGTTCGGGAAATACCTTCGGTTCAAGGTCTCCGAAGTGGAAGCGTGGGCTGCGCGTCAGCGCGAGACAGTCGCTGAAGGGAGGCGGTAGCCGTGGCTTTCGAGCGCAATGGCAGCTGGTGCGCGAAGATTGAGGTCGCCGCTACCAAGGAACAGGTCTGGCTCGGGACGTTCGAGACCCAATCGCTAGCCGAGGACGCTGAAGAGAAAGCGCGGTGGCGCATCAGGAACGGTCTCCCCCCAAGGGAGCCTCGCATCACAGTCGCGGAGTACGGCGAGGTGTGGCTGGCGACCAACCGCCACAAGCAGCCGTCCACTCAGGATGACTACGCTCGGTCGGTGAAGCGCATCACCGCCTACCTGGGAGACAGGCGTTTGAGCGCGGTCAACTCAGCGGACGCGGAACGGCTGGCGGAGTCGCTGAGCGACAAGGGCCTGGGGCCGCAGACGATACGCAAGACTCTGCAAGTCCTCGGCATGGTGCTCAAGCACGCCTACAAATCCCAGAAGCGCGACACGCCCCCGCCCGAAATCGACCTGCCCGCTCCACCACGGCCCAAGAAACGTGCGCTCAGTCCCGAGGAGTTCGGCCTGGTGCTGGAGAAGAGCCAGCCCTACTGGCGGCCCCTCTTCATGACTATCGGACACTATGGGCTGCGGTTCAGCGAGGCTGCGGGCATCACCGTTGACGATGTGGATTTCGCGAATCAGCGGCTCCACATCAGGCAGGGGATGACTCGGGAAGGCACGCTCGGGCCGCTCAAGACGGACAACGCCTATCGTTCCTTTGCGCTCTCGGGGGCCATGGCGGAGATGTTGCAGCAGCACATGGAACATCTGCCGCCAAGCAGAGACAACCTGTTGTTCCCGATGCCGAGCGGGGCACCTATCCGCGCATCGAACTTCTATCGAAGCGTCATGAAGTCCCTGAAAGAGGACACTGGTCTCGCGGAGTTGAGTCTCCACGCCATGAGGCGCATGTACGCCACGGAACTCGCACACATGGACGCGGACTCGGCATACGTGCTCAAGCACATGGGACACAGTGACCTCGCGACCGCACACAGGCACTACATCAACCTCCGCGACGAGCCACACGACCTCTATCAGGAGAGTCTGGAATCGCGCCTTGCGGGTGTCTGGCTCCGTAGCAGTTCCGTAGCATCTCACGGCAACGAGGCCGAGAACGCAGAGGAGCGGGGGAGCGATTCCCCCGCTGACCTCGGTGTTCTTGTGGTGCCCCCGGCAGGATTCGAACCTGCGACACCAGGTTTAGGAAACCTGTGCTCTATCCCCTGAGCTACGGGGGCGAACGCCATCCCTCGGATGCGCTCGTACATGGTAGCCGACTGCGCTTCTCGGCTCCAGAGACCCATTCACCGACGCATCCATTTACCTCATCAGACTACAGGCGTACATTGAGCGCACGCGTGCTTCATGCACGTTCATAATCGGAGGGTGGAGCGGATGGCGGACTCGGGCTTGCCGACTCGGTCGGTCACGATCTCGATCGTGCGGGTGGGGGGCGTCCTGGCGGCGTTCACGCTGATACTCTCGGTCGTCCTGCTGTGCCACCCCTCCCACGCCCTCGCGCTCGATAACGCCGCGTGCGAGTCGTGCCACTCCGACACCATCGACGTGAGCGTCCCGCCCGTGGACCGCGACATGGCCTGCAAGTCCTGCCACCTCTCATTCGCCGGCTCGCACCCCTTCCACCAGCTTGGCGCCAACTGCGGCGCGGCGTGTCATCCCCAGTGGGGCGACTCGCTGCTCACCGCTACGCCGCTGTACACCGACCCCGTGTCCGGCGCTGCCTTCGCCACCTCCCTGTCCAAGGCCACCCCCGCCGAGGAGCTGCACGTCATCCATTCGGCCGCCCGTTGGCCCGCCGGTGTGAGCACGCCCGGAAGCGCCTGCGCGAGCTGCCACTCGGCCGCCGCCTGCACGGCCTGTCACACGGGAGCGATCGCCGCAGGGCATGCCAACCACTCCGCCAGCGGCAACGCGACGCTCACGGCCTGCGCCCCTTGGGTCGGCACGGTCGGTTACGGGGTGGTCGGCGGGGACCAGTCCCAGCGCAGCTCGTTTCAGGACGCGAACCAGTGCGCCACGACCGGCTGCCACGATCTTGCCGCCACCCAGGCGGCCCGTCCGCGCTTCGTCGAGGACTACAACTACGCGACCGGCGGTAATCCCGACGCGCCCACGACCTCAAGCGACGCGATCAGCACAACCGGGACCTGGCGGATGCGCTCGAACACCGTCTACTCCGGGAACCGCATGAGCTACAGCAACACGGCGGGTTCTTCGCTCAGCGCGACCTTCACCGGCGGCAGGGTGGAGATCGTCTCGGACATGGATCCCTACCGGGGACAGGCACAGGTCCTCATCGACGGTTCCTCGGCAGGCACGATCGACTGCTACGCGCCCATGACGCGCGTGCAGGCGGTGGTCTTCAGCCAGGATGTCGCGCAGGGGGACCACACGATCGAGGTCCGGCCCACCGGCGCCAGGAACGCATCCGCGCGCGGTAGCTTCGTGGTCATCGACGCGTTCAACGTCTACCCGGTCTCACGTGGTTCGCTCGCACCGGCGTGCGATTCGTGTCACGACGGCGAGAACGCGCGTCACGAGGCTCTGCACGCCACGAGCGTCTCGCTCTCATGTGGCGGTGCGGGCTGTCATACCGCGCCCAACCTCGTCTCGATCCACATCAACGCGGGAACCGCACTCGATTGCGGTAGCTGTCACGAGTCGACCGACCCGACCGTCACGGCGGCCGTCGCGGCCGGCGACATGACCTGCGAGACCTGTCACCCCGGGCAGCCGCATGCCGATTTCGTGGCGAGGCACACGTCCATAACGAGTTCCGGATGCTTCGGCGCAGGGTGTCATGACTCGTCCAAGAACCTCTCCACGGTGCACACGCTGTTCGCGGGGACGGTCAGTGAGAACCCCGAGTATCCGACGACATGCGCGCTGTGCCATGCGAACCCGGCCATCAACACCGCCACCTCGGGGGTCCGGTGTACCGGTTCCTGCCATGGGGTCTCCACCCACTCGAACATGAGCGCGGGACACGCCGTGACCGCAGTGAGCGTGGCGTGCACCGGCTGTCACGGCACGGACATCGCGACGGGCCACGGCGCGTACGCCGACATGAGCCGGTGCGCGTGGTGTCATTCGCAGCCCGCGAACTGGTCCAAGAACGGCGACTGCATCGGCTGCCACTCCATGGCTACGCCGCATCCGGGCCAGGCCGAGGCGCATCAGGCCGACTCGATGGGCGGCGCCGAGATATGGATGGGGCTCACCGACGGCGACCACAACGGGATGACCATCTACGAGGACTGCGTGCGGTGCCACTACAGCGACCTCGAGACGCAGCACGCGGGCCAGTGTCAGTACTGTCACACGAGCGGGGGAGCGCCGTCCGCTCCGGGCGGTCCGTGGAACGCGAGCTGCCAGCAGGGCGCGTGTCACCCGACGATCCATGCGCCGCTGCAGACCACCGACGACCATTTCGGCGCGTACTGGAACAGTTCGGCGTCGTGCGACGTCTGCCATGACGACGGAAGCCCGTGGCCGGGCTCGGGCGACAACTGCGATGCGTGCCACTCGCCCGATCAGACGGTGCCGATCCCTTAGGTCAGGATGCGGTGCCGACTCAGAAGTTGCGCACCCGGAACCCGAGCCGCGCGAGCACCTTGGGCAACCCGAGGAAGTGCTTAGAGCTTCCCGGCTGAGCACGGACCGATTTGCCGTCCTCCATCAGGTTGATGGGGCGCTTGCACACGTCCGTCACGCGCTGCCTCATCTCCTCTTCCAGGGCGTCGTTGAACTCGATCGCTATCGGTATGGTCGAGCCGTCCTCGGCGATCTTGTGCCAGGTCAGCAGCGCCTGGGTCTGTCCGTCCCTGATCAGTTCGATCCTCGGTTTGAGCACGCGGCCCCCTCCCTGCAAAGGACCCCACCCGGAGGTGGGGTCCTTCGACGAATCATGCTGTACCACCGTACATCTTACAGTCCGAGGATCGCCTTCACCTGGTTCTCCACGGTCGGACTGACTGCGGCACCGCCACCCATGAACGTCACGTCGTCGATGGAGTCCGCGTTGTCCGTGAGTGCGGCTTCGGCCGCCGGGTGCAGGGTCGTCGGTGTGGTCAGAAGCATCGTGGTGCGGTACAGACCGCACGCGACACCACCGGTCAGAGCGTCCGGGTAGTTGATGCCGCTCGTGATGCCCACGCCGTTCCACAACAGGCCGTAGTCGACGCCGTACTCCGCAGCCATCGCGGAGGTCTCGTAGCGCGTCGCGCCGCCCACACGATCGACGGCGTCATCGCCGAGCTCACCATTGAGGTAGGTCTCGACTTCGGCCGCTACCGCCCTGGTCCCGCCGAGCACCACGACAGAGTCGGTGGTCGGAGGCAGCAGAACCTCGGGATCGGTCTGGCGTACGAGAAGGATCGGCCAGCCGAGGCCCGCTCCGAGCGGAGCGGCGGCCACGGCGTCGGGGAAGTTCATCCCGGTCGTGACACACGCCTTGCCGTCATACTCTGCGCCAAGTACGCGTATGGCCTCGTTGGCGACCGCCTTTGAGGTCGCATACCGGTCCGGTCCGCCGATGCGCCATACGTAGCCGTCGACGAGTATCTCGAGCTGGATCTCCACAGTGGGAGAGACTGCGCCGTACCCACCAAGCAGGTAGACGTTGTGCGCACCGAGCCTGACGATCTCGGCCGCGACCTCTGAGGTCAGGTGGTCCGAGTTGGTCAGAAGCATCGGGCCGTCGACCGCGCCCGCGAGCGTGGAACCGCCGAGTGCGTCCGGCCAATCCTCACCGGTGGCGACCACGACGGTGTCCGAACCGTGCGGGAACGCCTGCATCGAGACGTCGACCGCGGTCGTGTAGCGGGTGGAGCCTGACAGGCGCACCGGACCGTCCGAGAGGACCGTCGTGTCGGGCGTCGTGTAGTAGACGTCCTGATACTCGTTCGTATCCGCACGGCTCAGGTCGGGCCCGCTGCTGAAGGCGATGACCTCGCCGTCGGCGGAGATGACCTCGTCCCAGATGTCGTCACCGGGGAGTGGATCGTCGCCCAGGACCGGGACGCGGGTGAACTCGCCTGTCGTCATGTCCTTGAGGTACAGGTCCTGCTCGCCGTTCGGATCGTCCGGATCGAACGACTGGCCGGTCTGGAACAGGACCGTGTTGCCGTCGTCCGTCACGCTCGGATCGCGTGAGCCGCGCTGCGAAACCTCGGGACCGCTCACAAGCGTCGCCTCTTCTGACTCCAGGTCGTAGGAGTAGACGCTGCGGTCACCGCTGTTGCCGGATGGCGTGTCGTCTCCGGGTAGCAGCTGATAGTCACTGGTGAACGCGATGCGACTCCCGTCACCGGAGATGCGGATGTCCCAGTTCTCGTTGAGAAGCGCATCGCCGGTGCCGAAGAAGTCGACGAACCGCATCTCGCCGGTCTGCATGTCGCGGACGTAGATGTCCTGTTCGCCGTTCTCGTCATCGATCGACCAGTCGTTGCCGGTCAGGAAAGCCACGTAGCGCCCGTCATCGCTGATGGCAGGGTCGCGGCTGCCGCGACTGGCGTACGCCGAGGGATCCGGCGGAGCGCTCACGAGTGTTGCTTCATCGGACTCGAGGTCGTAGCCCCAGACCTGGTTCGAGGCGCCGACCTTGCCGGTGCCGAGGATGTCTCCGTGATCGACCTCGAAGACGAGGAAGGAACCGTCGCCGGAGATGCTGAACGTCTCGTAGCAGTCGTCCATGTCGCTCGTACCATCGCCCCGGAAGTCGATGTAGCGGTACTCGCCGGTCTCCATATCCTTGACGTAGATGTCGGTCTCGTCGTTCGTGTCCTGTTCGACGTACTGGTTGCCCGACACGAACAGGACGTAGCGGCCGTCATCCGTGATGCACGGACTGCGCGAGCCGCGGTCAGCGGTCCACGTGGGGACCTCTGAGCGCACGCTGATGAGTTCAGTCTCGCCTGTGGTGCGGTCGAAGCGGAAGACGTCCTTCTCGCCCTGGCCGTTGGGCCCGTTGTCGTTGTCGGTGATGTTGCTCGCGTCGGACTCGAACACGATGTAGCGGCCGTCGTCGCTCATGTTCGGTCCCCAAGAACCCCCGTCCGTCTGAGTTCCGTCGAAACTCCCGGAGACGAGGGTGGGTTCGACCATCGACTGCCAGGTGGCTTGAGCCGGGATCACCCCTTGGCTCAGGACCAAGGTCAGGGCCGTGACAAGGATCATCGTCACCCTGAACTTGGAATGTGCGTGTACGTGTGTAGCCATATCCTCCTCCGTTCATCTCCGCGAAACTGAACGCCCTCTGGATGTGGACGCGTGACTTCACTGCACCAGCAGAGAACCGCCCCAAAACGCAGCCCACATGGGGTCGCTACCCGTTTGTGCGCCCTCGGCGACGTCCGTCCGCGTGCGAATCGACGAACGGTACGTGCGGATCGCGGGTCATGAAGAGGTGGGCCGACGACCCGCAGGGACACCGGCGCCCCCAATCAGGCACAATGGGACAGTACCGAGCCCACAGGAAGGGGATCGTCATGCGCCGCGCTCTTGTGACCGTTCTAGCCCTCGGGATGCTGCTTGCGGCACTCCTCGGCATGGCCGGATGCACCGGCAAGCAGGCCGATTCCGGGTCGTCGGCGGGCAGTACCACGGCCACGACACCCGAGCAGGCGGTCTCGTCGTTCCTGGATGCGACAAGGAAGCACGGCACGCTCACGTTCACGAGCGGCAAGCAGGCCGAGGAGCAGAAGGTCGAGTACTGGTTCGACGGGGACCGCTACCGCCTGACCTGGTTCAACGACGACGACTCGGTGCGGATCCACATGATCAGCCCCGACGGCACGAAGCTCTACTACTGCCGGACCGAGGACGAGCTCTGTGAGATCTCCTACACACTGCCGGAGATGCATCAGTGGATCTTCAACGGCCCTCCCGGCTGGGAGCTCGGTGAGGGCGTGAAGGACGGCGACCTCACCGCCTACACCTTCACGATCCAGAAGCTCTGGGACATCGAAGGGGCGAGTCAGACCTTCTACCTCGAGGACCTAGTCGTCTACGCCGACGATACGCGCATCGTCAAGACGGTCGCGAGGACCTCGAGCCGCAAGCCCGCCTCGCCCGACGATCTCACCACGAGCGTATACGCGTTCGACGAGCCGGAACTCGGCGCCGAGCTGCCCGCGGGCGTCTTCGAGCTGCCCTACGAGATCGGGACACCGGCGAAGTAGCCGCAGCCCCGGCCTCGGAACCGGGCGCACGCACGCCGTTCACCGATTCCTCGGCCGTTCGGCGGTCCCGCTTGGTCGGTGGCGCGCTCATCGGTGCAAGAACCTCCTATGGCCCGGGCGTTTCAGCGCGCCCGGAAAGGGAGGTAAGGGGATCGCTATGCATCGACGGATGATCGTTCCGCTGCTCGTCGTCGCGCTGGTCGCGGCGTTGGTCCCGGCGGCGATGGCTGCGGGACCGCCACCTCCGGACAAGACCTCGGGCTTGTCGGGGGTGAGTGCCCTGGCTGCCAACAGCGCCCCTGTCGATGCCTTCGAGACGGATGACTTCATCTACGGCGTGACGGTGATGTTCGACTGGTATGCCCTGCAGGATCTCTCTGACGTCATGCCGCGCTGGGCCATCGACATCCCCGGCTGGGGTCTCGGGCCCTGGTCGCAGGCGCGCACGATCGACACCGCGAACGCGACGACGTGGGACGAGGACTGGTACCACCTGTCGGTCTCATCGACCGACACCGCGGACTGGACGCAGCTGTCCTACCGGTTCGACGCGTTCTCGATGGACCCCGATGTCGATCTCGTCATCGATGTGTACGGCATGGGTGTCTCCCCGGCGTTCGCGGACTCCCTGAGCGGGGTGGATTCTCTCGCGATCGCATCCAACGACGACTCGCCGTGGGTCTCGAGCTCGATGTACGGCGTGTACGGAACGTGCGCCTCTGTGACGTTCATCCCGCCATCACCGGGCAACTACTGGGTCCGCGTCAGGCCCTATCACCACGTGGCGACCGGGTTCGCCGGGCATGCGGGCGCGTACACCTTCCGCGCCAAGTACGGACAGATCGAACGGATCGCGGGCGCGGACCGGATCCGCACCGCCGCGGCCATCGCTCAGGAGGGTTGGCCCACCCAGCCGGCCAAGTCGGTCGAGACCACCGCGGTCATCGCCTACAGCCAGAACTATCCTGACGCATTGGCCGCAGCGAGTCTGGCCGGAGTCTGCGGGTCTCCCGTGTTGCTCAACGGAGCGGACTCGTTGTCGCCTGTCGTCGCAAGTGAGATCGCCCGGCTCGGCTTCAAGTACGCCTACATCATCGGTGGCCCCGCCACCATCAAGCCCGCGGTCGAGGCCGAGCTCAAGGGGATCTTGGGCTCTGCGAACGTCAAGCGCGTCTACGGAGCGGATCGCTATCAGACTTCGATCCAGGTGCTGCGTGAGACGAAGGCGGTGTCCGCTCAAATCAGCGTCCCGATGAAGAGGGTCGCGTTCCTTGCGAGTGGGACGAACTTCCCCGACGCGCTGGCGCTCGGACCGGTCTCCTATTACAACAGGGCGCCGATCCTTCTGACCAACCCGACCACCCTGAACACGTCCGTTGCCAGCGAACTTGCCATGCAGGGCATCCAGGACGTGATCATCGCGGGCGGCACCGGGGCGGTGTCCTCCGACGTTCAGAGCGCCGTCGAGGACCTCGGGATACCATCGAACCGCATCCTGAGGATCGCCGGAGCGGACCGCTACGAGACCGCCAAGGAGATCGCGGCATGGGCGTGCGACCTCAAGGGTCCGGGCCCGCGGCTGAACAACGCCATCGGCACCGTCAACAACCCGTCGGCGTTGCTGGCGCTTTGGGACGCATCGCGCAACGCGTATGCATCGGGTATGAACTACCCCGACGCTCTCGCGGGCGGCGCCTTCGCCGGCAAGGCCGCCGCTCCGATACTGCTCACCCGCAAGGACTCCGATCCGGTGATCCTGTTCGGCGCGGACGGGGAGATCCCGCCCGGTTCCACCACCTGGTTCACCGATCTCTGGGTCAACAGCATGACGCCGATCCGGGAGTCCTACCTGCTCGGAGGGACCGCGGCTGTGTCGAACAGCACCCTGTCCGTCCTCGATAACAACACGGGCTTCGTCGGCGGTCCATAGCCGGTCAGTCTGCCGAGGAGCCGCGAGTCGGCTCCTCGGCTAGACTGTTTGGCATGACGACTCTCTATATCGATGCGGACGCGTGTCCCGTGACGCGTGACGCTCTCGCCATCGCGCGCAATCGGCGCATCTCCGCGGTCCTCGTTGCGAACGGGACGCAGAACCTCGCGCGCTACGCGGGACGCGACGGTGTCGAGTGCATCGAGGTCTCGGGAGGCAGTGACGCAGCGGACTTCGCGATCGTGGAACACCTCGCGCCCGGTGACGTCGTGGTGACGCAGGACATCGGGCTCGCCGCGATGGTCCTCGGCCGGGGAGCGGCGGCGCTCAGTCCCCGCGGCCGCATCTTCCAGGCGGCCACGATCGACATGGAGCTCATGGTCAGGCACGCCGAGGCGGTGCACCGGCGAGCGGGCAAGCGACACAAGGGCCCGTCCCCGTTCGACGAGGAGGATCGCGAGCACTTCCGCGACCAGCTCAAGCGCGTGCTGGACGAGGTGACACGGGCGTGAGGCGCTATGATACATCCGCGCGAACGCGATGTTCGGAGGGCGAGTGGATGGAGCGCAGTGGGCTTCTTGGTGAGTGCTTGTGAACCGGGATAGCGCGTCGGCGGAGCCGCTGTTCACGATCCTGTGTGCCGCTTACAACGCCGCCGACACCGTCGGAAGGACCATCGACTCGGTCCTCGCGCAGGACGAGCGCGACTGGCGCCTCATCGTGATCGACGACGGCTCGACCGACGATACGGCAGCCATCGCCCGAGGCGCCGCCGGCGGTGATCCGCGTGTCGAGGTCGTCACTCAGGCCAACGGTGGATGCGGGGCGGCGCGCAACACGGGCGCGGCGCTGTCGCGAAGCGAGTTCCTGTGCATCCTGGACGCAGACGACGCCTATCTTCCGCAGTACCTTTCGAGCATGCGCCGGCTCATCGAGCGCTACCCCGGTCGTGATCTGTACAGCTGCAACGGCATCTTCGTGTTGCCGCGAGGCCTGCGCGTTCCGGTTCGAAAGGGCTCCGCATGGCAGCGGGAGCTCGAGGTCACGGCCCAGGACATGATCGACGAGAACCGCATCTTCATCCAGTGTGTCCTGCGAAGGAGCGCATTCGAGCGCGCCGGAGGATTCAGGCTTCGCATCGTCGAGGATTTCGATCTCTGGACCAGGGTGCTCCTCAACGGCGGCCGCCACATCTACACTCCCGAGAGGCTCGGGCTCTACTACGTGACCAGCGGCAGTCTGTCCAAGAACTTCGACGCCATCCAGCGTGCCCGGCTCGAGGTCCTCCATCGCCTGGCGGAGGAGTACCCGCAGATCCGGGGCCCTCATTTCGACGCCTCGATCGCCAAGCAGGAAGGTCTGATCGCGTTTGCCGAGGCGGAGCGGCGTATAGCCGAGGGTGAGTACACCGGTGCGCGCACCGCCTTCTTCGACGCGTGGCGGCTTCATCGTACGTGGGCGCGGAAGCTCGTGGGAGCAGCGACCATCACCGTGCACCCGGCACTGTATCGGCGCGTGTTCCTCGGCCAGATGTACACCACTCCCAAGAGGCTCGATCGCGCATGAGCGAGGTAACCGCCAACAAGCGTCAGTTCATGTTCAACATGAGCTCGAACCTGATGATGCTTGCCGTGACCTCGGTGGTCACACTGTGGTTCACGCCGTACCTTCTCGGGCGCCTCGGGCTGGCGCTCTACGGCGTCGTACCTCTGGCCATGTCGCTCTCGATGTACATGGGCATCCTCACCGTGGGCGTCCAGGCGGCCGTGGGGCGCTACCTCAGTCTGGCCGTGGCGTCAGGCGATGAGGACGGTGCGAGCCGGGTCATGTCCACCGCCCTGGGCGCCAACCTCGTCATCGCACTGGGGGTCATGCCGGTTCTGCTTGGAGTGGCCGCGGCCGCGCCCTCGCTGTTCGACATACCCGCCGGACATGAGACCGACGCCCGTTGGTTCTTCGCATTCGCCATGCTCTCCTATGTTCTGGTCGCGATCCGCGAGGTCATCGGCGCGACCGCGTTCTCGGCCAATCGGATGGACCTGCAGAACATCGCTCGTCTGACCGAGACGTTCACGCGGATCGGGTTCGTGGTCGTGGCCTTCTCGCTCCACCGACCCGACCTTCGTACGGTGGGTCTGGGGATGCTCGTCGGAGCCGCGCTCTCCATCCTGGTGGCGTTGGTCTCCTGGTACGCGGTAGCGCGCGAGGTGCGCGTGGCCCCGTCGCTGTTCGACAGATCGCGGCTTTCCGAGATGCTGTTCACCGGCGGCTGGATCACGTTCAGTCACGCGGGCTCACTGCTGCACATGGCCACTGACGTCGTGGTCATCAACCTCATGCTCGGATCGGCGGTGGCCGGCGCGTACGGCTCGGTCCTGCAGTTGTCTAGTTTCCTGCGCTCGCTTGCCGGAGCGCTGTCGGGTGTGCTGGCTCCGGTCCTGTTCGCCCAGTATGCGCAGAACAGGAAGTCCTCACTCGGTTCGACCGCAGCGCACGCGGTCCGACTGCTCGCACTCGGACTCGGCCTGCCGGCCGCGCTCGTGCTCGGGTTCTCCCGCCCGGTGCTGTTGCTCTGGCTCGGACCGGACTTCGCGGTGTTGGCGCCGGTGTTGATGGTCATGGTCGTGCATCTCGCGTACAACTACGCGTTCCTGCCCCTCGAATCGGTGTGCATGGCGCATGATCGCGTGAAGTGGCCGGCGCTCGTGAGCGTGTCCACGGGCGTGCTCAACGTCGGGCTGTCCATCGTGCTTGCGAGGTGGGGGCAGTGGGCTATCGGAGTCGCTGTGGCCACGCTCGTGAGTCTCACGCTGCGCTACGGCCTGTTCACTCCGCTGTACACCGCGCATGTGACCGACTCGAAGCCCTCGCGTTTCTTCCGCGCAGCGCTTCCCGGATTCGCGCTGAGCCTGACCGCCGCTACCGGAGCATGGGCGCTCGACCGTACGGTGCACCTGTCGACATGGGGCGGCCTTGTCGCGTACTCAGCCGCCGTTTCGCTCGTCTACGCCGCCGTAGCGTATACCATGCTTGAGGAGACCGAACGCTCGCTCGTACTGTCACTCGTGGGGGTCAGACGCTCGTGATAACGCTTGCCGAGGAGATCGTCGCGCTTCTGTGGGTCATCGCCTTCATGGTGCTGCCCGCGCTGCCGGCGGCATGGGCCCTCGGGCGCCTGCTGGAGGCCGACTGGATCGAAGCGCTTGCGTCCGCGTTCGCCGTTTCTGTCGCGAGTGTCGGACTGGCGAGCATCATCGCGTACGCCACCGGCAGAGGCCTGCTCGGAGTCGCTGGGATGCACGTCATCATCATGCTGGTCCTTGGCGGAGGACTGATCCTCGCGGCGTATCGCGCTTCGGCCGCTCGACTGGCCGTCGACGGGTGGGCGAGTATCGGGATCGCTCTGATCGGGCTGGTGGCGGCCCTGGAACGTCCGTGGCTCTTGCCCAACGTGGATGCCTGGTACCACCTTGCGGCCGCGCGCTCACTCCTGCACACGGGCGGCGCGCTCGTCACCGACCCGTTCTACGGGCTTGGCAGCCCGGTGCCCGATCCCACATCCGGCGCGCTTCACGTGCTGATGGCGGCCACCTCCCGCTTCTCCGGACAAGACATCCTGGGCCTGTGGGGCGGATTGAACATCCTGGGCGCCATGCTGCTCCCCGCCGCCCTGTGGAGCCTGCTGAGGCAACTCGGGGTGGAGAGGCGCTACGCGATCATGACCATGTTGGCGGTCACCTTCTTCGCCTCGACGGCCGAACTGCGCTTCAGTGCGTATCCGAACCAGATCGGCCTCGGCTTTCTCCTCCTGGCCCTTGCCGGGTTCGCGGCGGCGGTCCGGGGCGCCCGCTACGCCTGGGTGCTGGCTTTGGTTGCGGGGCTGGGAGCCTCCGCGACGCACATGGGCGTCGCCACCGCGGTCATGGCGCTGGCGGTCATCGCCTATGTCGGCCTGATCGTCTTCGCGTTCGTCTCTCGTGGACGCGGAAGGGGAACGAGCGTCTCGTGGCCGGAGCGAGGTGTGACGCTCGCTGCCTTGGGTATGGCCGCCGGTAGCGCGGTCGCGATGTACCCGAGGCTGTGGTATCTGTTCCGAACCAACGTGACGGGTTCGCTCGCCGATGATTCCGGGGCGACCGGAGCGGTGCAGAGCGTGTACCAGCTCTTTGGCAAGAGACTCATGTTCCACCCGCAGGGCGCCTTCTCGGGAGGGGACCTCGCGCTGTTGTTGGGCACGACCATGGCGGTCATCTGTCTGCGCGAAGGCGCGAGAAGAAGTGACCGGCTCCTGGGGCTCGCGGGGATCATCGGTTTCGCTCCCATAGTCGTGGGATTCAACCCGATTCTCACGCCGGCGCTGCTCGGCTTCTCGGCATATGCCGCGTACAGGTTGCTCGCCCTTACCTGGTTCGCCCCCTGGGTCGCGGTCGCAGCCGGCTGGAGGTACAACCCGCTTGTCGCTCGTCTCGCGATCGTGGGCGCTCTGCTCACCGCCCTGCCCGCGCTCCACAACATGTTCACCGAAGAGCCGCCGGTCAGCCTCCGCTCCGGTGTGCAGAACGTGTCAGTGGCCAAGGGCTGGGAGCGGGACTTCACGCAGATCGCCGGGCGCGAGTCCATTGACGACCTCAGGGTCGCGTTCGGCGACAGTTGGCCTCGGGTCGTGACCGACGAGATGACGGGATACGCCCTTGCGGGGATGTTGGACGTGCATGTCCACGCCGTACCGCAGCTTCACTCCCCGTCGGCGTTCGAACGCCGCTGGGATGGCGGCGCCCGGCGCACCGCGCTCAAGGCGCTCATGGCGCCGAACACGAGTGTCGAGCGGCGTCGAGAGATCGTGCGGCAGGCGGCCGCGCAGTATGTGCTACTCTGGCCGAATCGTGTCTCCGAGAACGCTCGGATAAGCATGATCTCGGACACCGAGATGTTCGATGTGGCATACAACCGTGATGGTATCGTGCTGCTCAAGGTGCGGGGACAGTAGGGCTACGCCAAAGGGGGCGGATACTTGTACGGGGGCAAGACGGTAGGGGTCGTCGTTCCTTGCCACAACGAAGGGAATCTCGTCGGCACGGTGATCGAGACCATGCCGGCCTTCGTTGACCGGATCATCGTCGTCGACGACGTCTCGTCTGACGACACCGTCGATGTCGTGCAGCGCTTCGCAGACGCCGACCCGCAGCGCGTGCGGCTCATCTGTCATGAGCGCAACGGCGGTGTGGGAGCGGCGATCGTGACGGGGTACAAGGCGGCTGTCGAAGAGGGCATCGAGCTCACAGCCGTCATGGCGGGCGATGGTCAGATGGACCCCGATGACCTTGAGGCCCTCGTCGCTCCTGTGGCCCGGGATGAGTGTGACTATTCCAAGGGCAATCGACTGTTCACGGGCGACGCGTGGCGGATCATTCCTCGGCACAGATACCTTGGAAACTCGGCGCTCTCTCTTATGACCAAGATCTCGTCCGGATATTGGCATGTCGCGGACTCGCAGACCGGATACACGGTCGCGAACCTGAGGTGCCTGTCAACGATCGACCTTGAAGGCCTGTTTCCCCGATACGGGTTTCCCAATGACATCCTCGTGCACCTGAACGTGTACAGCTTCCGCGTGCACGATGTTCCGGTCAGGCCTGTCTATGGTGTGGGCGAGCGATCGGGGATCCGGCTCTGGAAGGTGGTCCCGACGCTCTCATGGCTGCTGTTCAGGCGCTTCTGGTGGCGCATGTTCCAGAAGTACGTGATCCACGACACCCACCCGCTCGTGTTGTTCTACCTCATGGGCAACGTCTTCATCATCGTCGGCCTGTACTTCGGGTTGATGCAGGTGTGGGCCCGGATCCACGATGTGCCGCCATCGATAGCCACGACGATGCTCTCGGCCTTGCTGCTCATCTCGGGGCTGCAGTTCGTGTTCTTCGCCATGTGGTTCGACATGGACTACAACAAGGAGATGCACTAGCGGATGGCGCATGGAGTCGACGTTGTGATGGTCACGACGTCATACCCCAGGTTCGAGGGGGACTTCGCCGGTCACTTCGTCGCGTCGTTGGCGGAGACACTGGTTCGTGACGGCGCTCGTGTGACGGTCCTTGCGCCCCACGCGCCCGGTCTCGATATGGAGTCCGTGCGTCGCGGCGTGCGCATCCGATTGGTCCGGTATGCGGGCGACGCGGCGGAGCGACTCGCATATGGCGACGGGATGATCCCGAATCTCAAGCGCGATCCCAAGCTGATCCTCCAAGTCCCCAGACTCGCCCGTGCCATGCGCCGCGCATTGGCGCAGGCGGCGTCAGAGGCCGATGTCGTGCACGTCCACTGGGCTCCGACCGCGATTCTCGCAGGCGCGGGCTCGTGCTCGCGGCCCGTGGTGCTCAGCCTGCACGGGAGCGATGTCACCCTCGCAACACGCGGATCTCTGTTCCGGTGGCTGCTCCGGGTTGCCGTGCGAGCGGCCGATGCCGTGATCGTGGTCGCCGCTGCGCAACTCGACGTACTGCGTTCGCTGGGGACTCACATGGAGCAGCAGATCGTGATTCCCAGTGGCGTCCCCACGGAGTTGGCGCGAAGGCCGAGACCGCTCCGCACGGGGGCTGGGCCCACCTTCGCGTTCGTGGGGCGGCTTGTGGACAGCAAGGGCGTGCGTGAACTGCTTGACGCCTTCTCGGCGCTCGCCTCGGAGCTTCCTGACGCCAGGCTCGAAGTGGCCGGCAAGGGTCCGCTTCGAGAGCAACTCGAACTCCTTGTAGGGGTTCGCGGTCTTCAGGACCGGGTGATCCTGCATGGCGAGGTATCGCACGATGCCGCTATCGACATCATCGCGGCCGCTGACGCGCTTGTGCTGCCGTCACATGGCGAGGGCAGTCCGCTCGTGGTCACGGAGGCGCTTGCCTTGGGGACGCCGGTCATCGGCACGCCGGTCGGCGCGGTACCCGAACTCGTCGGAGGCTCGGGACTGATAGTCCCGGTGGCGGACACACTCGCGCTTGAGGGCGCGATGCGGGAGTTCGCGGCACGCTTCGATCACTACAGCGGTCTCGCTCAGGCGGGCAGACAGCGCATGTCGGACGAGTATGGCTGGCCCCACATCGCGGCGCAGACCATGGGAGTGTACGCACGAATCGCCTCACGTTCGGAGAACAGCACGTGAGCCGTCGCACGAAGATCGTCCAGGCAGTGAACAGTCTGGCGCTGGCCGGTGCGGAGCGCACGACCACCATTCTCTCGAGCAACCTGGACCCGGCCGAGTTCGATGTGCATGTGATGGTCGTGCGGGACGGCCCGCTGCGGCGGCGGTTGGACGACGCCGGGATTCCGGTGCACGTCGTCGGCGGTGACTTCGACGCGCGATTCCCTCTCACGATCGCGAGATCGGCGAGGCTGTTGCGCGAGATCGCGCCGGACGTTCTGCACACGCACATGATCGGGAGCGACATCACCGCCGGCATCGCCGGGCATCTGGCCGGAGTCCCGGTGATACTCACGACGCAGCACGACACGCACCGCCGGCGCGGGATCCTGGATCTGTACCGGCGCTGGTCGGGTCCGCGCCTCGCTGCCACTGTGGCCATCTCTCCATCCGTGGTCGGGTACTGCGAACGCGATCTGCACGTCCCGCCGGAGCGTATACACGTGATCGAGAACGCCGTCGATCTCGCACGATTCGAGATATCGCAGGTCGACCAGCGCAGACCCGTGACCTTCGGAACGATCGGGTCACTGATTCCGCTCAAAGGCCACGCCACGCTCGTCGAGGCGTTCGCGGCAGTCGTTCGTGAGATGCCCGCGACGCGGCTGCTGATCGCAGGGCAGGGCCCGTTGCGCGCTCAGCTGGAGGCCAAGGCCAAGCGACTCGGGATCGGTGACAACGTCGAGTTCTGCGGGCTGACCGATGAGATCCCCGCGCTCCTCAGACGTGTCGACGTGCTCGTTCATCCCAGCATGCAGGAGGCGTTCGGCCTCGCTATCGTCGAGGGTATGGCGGCGCGGAAGCCGGTCATAGCCAGCGACCTGCCGGCGATCCGACATCTTCTTGCCGGCGGTTCGGCCGGTATCCTTGTTCCGGTCGGCGATCCGGAGGCGTTCGCCTCCGCGATGCTGGCACTTGCAGACGATCCGGGGCGCGCGAGGAGTCTCGGAGAGGACGGCTATCGGCATGCGGCCGCGTCCTACTGCGCCGGCCGGATGGCGTCGGAATACGCGGCGTTGTACGGATCGCTGATCGAGGCGGTCTGCAGGCGGCGGTAGTGCGCCCGCGCTCGCGCTGACGGACGCGGGACGGTATCGTGTATCCCATGCACAGTCCCATGACGTCCCCACGTGGCGTTTCGCGCTTTGCGCGCCCGCGATGGTGGATCAACCATATCCGGTGCTGCCCCACGTTGAACGCGATGAGTGCTGCAGCATGAGCCACACGTTCACGATCTTGTTGCGCGAGTGGCTGCTCGTGCTGCCGATACTGCTCGTCCTCCTCTGTCCGTGGCTCGGAATGGCGGCATACATCCGTGATCGTCATGAGATGTCGGTCGCCCATACCGTGATGATCGCTTTCGGAGCGGGTGTGGCGTGGGTCGCGCTTCTGGCCACCGTTGCGTACTACGTCGGATGGAGCCTGAGCTTCGTCACGGTAGGCTACCTCGTAGTCCTGCCGATCTCACTGCTGCTTTCGATCCGCGTTGCCCGCACGCCCCGCCCACAGGCGCGGTCCCGTGACGGCGGGTGGCAGGGGATCGCGCTCGGGGCGGTGGCTGCGGTGGTGGCCGGGCTCCAACAGTCGCCGTGGTATGGGACGCCCGACGCGTTCTACCATCTTGCTGCCATCCGCTCGCTGCTGGCGACCGGGAGGCCGATCGTCACGGACCCCTTCTTCGGCACGGCATCGAACCTGCCAGACGCGAGTGCCGGCATCTGGAACACGATGCAGGCGGTCGTCGTGAGTGTGCTGGGAGTCGATCCGGCCTCCGCATATGTCGGCTTCACGGCATGCGCAGCCTTCTTCGTCGTGCTCGCGTTCTGGGTCCTGGCGTATGAGGTCAGCGATTCCCGCCTCTCGGCTGCGCTTGCGACGGTCGCCTACTTCACGTTCGCGTGGTACACCGACTTTCGAGCGTTCGCGTATCCCAATCGGGTCGCGCTCGCCCTGGCGTTGTCCGCGGTCGCCACCTTCCTGATGATCGCCCGCAAGCCTTCGAAGCCGCCGATCGCTGTCGCGGCAGCGATGACCTTCGCCACGCTGGCGGTGCATCTTGCCGCAGGTCAGCTCGTCGCGGTGGTGGGCGCATCCATGCTGCTCATCCTAGCGGTGCTGGCCTACGCCTGGAGGCGTTCGGAATCGGCGGGTGAGGTCCGGGGCGTGGCGCGGGCGCTCCTGATCGCTCTGGTGGTCGCCGGCGCTTTGGCCTTGCCCACGCTCTACCCACGCACTCTGGCGCTGAAGGGCAGCACGATGCTCGGGCAGGATGCGTTCCTCTTCGGCGGAGAGGACCTCATCCGGGGCTGGTGGGGGATGCTGTTCGTACGTCCCGGCGGTTACGCGTTCGGCGGGGCCCTGCTGTTCTGGTTGACGTTCCTTGTCGGCGTGCTCGCCGTTGCGGAACTCGTCAGAAGGCGCTCGCTCAGAGCCGCGATGGCGCTTCCGCTCATCGGCCTGGCGCATCTTCTGATGCTCTTTCCGCCGATCAGCACTCCGGCGTTGTCCTTCTCGACCTACATGGTCGCCCGAATCGTCGAACTCCTGAGGTTCTCACCCTACGTGGCGCTTGCGTGGGCGATGGGGCGCATCGAGAGCGGCCTCCGTCCGTGGGCTCGCACGCTCGGGATCGCGATCATGATCGCCGCGGCCGCGACACAGTGGGGCTATGTGGTCTCGACCTACTGGCAGGGGCAAGGGCTTCCGCGCAACGGGAGCGCGTATTCGATCACCGAGGCACATCGTCGCGACGTGCGGCTGGCGTGGGGATTCGACTCGGTGTTCCGGATGCGGACCATATTCGCCGACGAGTATCCGCTCGTGATCGCCGACCCCTTCGCCGGCTATCACCTCATGGGGCTTGAGCCCGTTGCCGTCGTCGCATCACTTCCGTCTCATACGCCGGCGTTCATGGCCTCCGAAGAGGTGGACAGGCGTTCCGAGGATATGACGTGGTTCTTCGGGGAGCACGCCACGCTCGACGAGCGGACGGAACTGCTCGAGCGATACGGCGAGGCGCGCTACGTCTTCGTGTGGAAGAAGCGCACCGGGAGAGTGCCCACGGCAGAGATCGCGGCCATGCCGCAACTCAAGATGGTGCTCGATGGACCGGCAGTGATGCTCTTCGAGATCGAGCGCTGAGCCGACACGCGACCGACCCGTCGACCGCCAGTGCGGGATCGCGCCTCTACGGTGCCGGGGTCTTTCCAACCCAGATCGTCACCTTGGACCCGTACTTGGCCTCGAAGGGCGCGAACGGGTCCTGGGTGAGCACGATGCCGTCATCGGGACTCGTCTGGTAGTTGACCAGCACCTCGAAGCCAGCGGTGGTGAGCGTGGCCTTCGCCTCGCTCTCCGTCTTGCCGATCACGTCGGGTACGGCCACGAGCTTGGGACCTGTGGAGATGGCGATGGTGATCTGCGTGCCCGCCTCTACCGAGACGCCGCCGTCCGGCGTCTGGCGTATGACGAGCCCCGTGGCGACGGTGTCGCTCGACTCGTCGACGACCTTCACAGCGAACCCGGCCTTCTCCAGCTCACCCTTGGCGTCGCCTTGCTTCTTGCCGACGACATCGGGCACCTTGACGAGTTGAGTGCCTTTCGAGATGTACAGGGTCACGAGAGAACCTGCCGGCACGTTCGCCCCCGGCACGGGGTCCTGCTTGAAGACCTGCCCCTCAGGCACATCCTTGTTGTACTCGGGCTGGATGGTATCCAGTTCGAAGCCCGCGTCGCGGATCGCTTTGATCGCGTCAGCCTGGGTCATACCGGAGAAATCGGGCATGCCGATGAGCTCTTTGCCTTTGCTCACAGTGAGTTTCACCTGGCCACTGATCGCGATCTCCACATCCGGCTCGGGGGTCTGCGAGATCACGGTGCCCGAGGGTTCGTCGGAGAAGGTGCGGTCGATCGGTCCGACCTTGAGTTCGACCGAGGTCAGCGCGTCGACGGCCTCGTTCTCCGTCATGCCGATGACCTCCGGCACGACGACCTTGGGCGTGGTGTCCAGCAGCCCGAACGCCCAGGCCGATCCGAGGCCCACGATCAGAAGGCCAGCCACAAGGGCGATCCACGGCCAGGGGTTCTTCTTGCGAGGCGCGGGACGGACGCGGCTGCTTCCGGTGGCCCCGACCGCGGGCATCACGCTTGTCTCGTCGGCCGTGCTTCGCGCCACAGGGGCCTCGACCATGCGTCCTGAAGCGACACGCGTGAGGTCTCGGCGCATCTCCTCGGCGGAGGCGTAGCGGTCCTGCGGGTTCTTCTGCATCGCGCGCAGGACCACAGCCTCGAGCGACGGGGGGATGTCCGGGTCGATCTGCCGGGGCGGGATCGGGTCCTCGTTGACCTGCTTGAGTGCGACCGAGACGGGGGAGTCGCCGTTGAAGGGCAGCTCACCGGTGGTGAGCTCGTAGAGCACGACACCCAGCGAGTACAGGTCGCTCGCGGCGCCGAGAGGCTTGCCTTGCGCCTGCTCGGGGCTCACGTAGTGCGCAGTGCCCAGGACGGAACCGGTCTGCGTCATGGTGGTGTTGCCCGCACGAGCGATGCCGAAGTCCATGACCTTGATCGTGCCGTCGGGTGTGAGCACGATGTTCTGCGGCTTGATGTCGCGATGGATGATGTCGTAGCCGTGCGCGACCGAGAGCGCAGCGCATACCTGTGCGCAGTAATCGGCGGCCTTGTACGGGTCCATCGGACCGTTCTGCTGGACGAGGGCCTTGAGATCGGTGCCCCGGACGTACTCCATGACGATGTAGTAGGTATCGTCGTCCTTGCCCCAGTCGTAGATGTTGACGATGTTGGGGTGGGAGAGGTTTGCGGCGGCCTGCGCCTCTTGGCGGAACCGCGCGACGAACCCGGGATCGTTCGCGTAGTGGGCGTGCAGGACCTTGATCGCTACGGTCCTGCCGAGCGTCTCGTCGACGGCCTTGTACACGTCCGCCATGCCGCCGGAGCCGATTCGCTCGGTGGCCCGGTACCTGCGTCCGAACACGAGTTCTTCCACGTGATGCTCCCTCGGAATACTTTGCCGTGCGGGCATGCCGTCGTGCAGCCCTGACCATCACATTCTAGCCGAGCGACGGTCTTGACGCAGGTTTGACACCCCATCGTTTACCGAGGAATGTGCGCGGAGCGGTCATGTTTCGGTCGTCTCGGACTTGCTTGGGGGCCTTTTCGCCCATCTACCTCGGAATCTCCACAAGCGAAGTTGCATGATTCACGCTACAATGATGCGGTACTGTCAACGGTCGCCGGCTTTGGACCGAAGGGCGGTTCGTCCTGCCTGACCATCGGAATACTCCCGCGACGGACGCACAACGTCAGTCGTCGCTTGCTGTCGGCCGTGGATTCGCGGCCGATGGTTTTGTCGCGCGCGCGCTTATACGGGTGCGCGGACGAGTCGTCTGGCTGCTGCTCGCGGCCGTGGCGATCGCGATCCTCATGCCTGCGTTGTCGATGGCCTACCTGTCCACGGGGCCGGCCGCTGACCCTGCGTGGTACTGGCACCAGCCGGTTCCGCAGGGCAACGACCTGCGTGCCATGTCGTGGTCCGGCACCAACGACGCCTGGGCCGTCGGCGTCTCCGGCACGGTCTTGCGGAGTACGGACGCCGGCCTGACGTGGGTCACCCAGGACGCCGGGACCACCCGCGACCTGACGGGCGTGTCGTTCTCGGGTACGACGCGAGGCTGGATCGTCGGATTGGCCGGGACGATCATAGCGACCACAGATGGCGGCGCCACGTGGACGAGCCAGACATCCGGGACATCCGCGAACCTCAGGGCGGTCTCATTCTTCGATGAGACCTTCGGAATCGCCGTCGGCGACGCCTCGGGCGGGGTCTCCACGATCCGCTACACCAATGACGGCGGCGTGACCTGGCGTACCGGCACCACAGCGAGCACCGTGGGACTCACGAGCGTGCATATGGTCTCCGCGACCACAGGCTGGGCGGTCGGGGGATCGGGCGTGCTGTTGCGTACGACCGACGGCGGCGCCACCTGGACGGTGCGGACGTCACCGACGACCGCCGGCCTCAACTCGATCTCCTTCGAGCCAAACGGCGTGGTGGGCTACATGGTCGGGAACGCCGTGTTGCCGAACTGGACGATCTACCGCACCACGAACTCCGGTGGCAGCTGGACCGCGATCACGGGGCTCGGCGCGACAGGCGCTTTGAACCTCTTCGGCGTGCACGCGCTCGACACGAACAACGCCGTCGTCGCGGGAGCGAACGGAAGCCTGTGGCGTACGACCAACGGCGGCGGCGCCTGGACCAACCGGTCGCAGAACAACATCGGCCCGAACGCACTGCGCGCGGTGCGGCTCACCTCGACCACGAGCGGCTATGCCATCGGCGATGTCGGCACGATGTTCTACACCCGCAACTCGGGCGACACGTGGTACTCGCTCATGCCGAGCTCGCTCGCGCGGATCCAGGCGACCTCGTTCTTCGATTCCAGCCACGGATGGGCGGTCGGCCAGAACGGCGCGATCATGCGGACGGCCGACGCGGGTCAGACCTGGGAGCACCAGGCCGGCGGCGTTTCCACATGGAGGGCCGTGCATTTCGTGAGCGCTACCACGGGCTGGCTCGCCGGTGACGGCGGCGTCATCAAGCGCACCACGAACGGGACCACCTGGACGTCGCAGACCTCGGGGACCACGCAGCAGCTCAACGGCTTGTGGTTCACCACGGCGAACACGGGTTTCGCGGTGGGCAACAACGGCACCATCCTGCGCACCACCAACTCGGGAGGCCGGTGGCGTACCCGTACCTCCGGGACGACGCGCAGCCTGAACGCCGTGTGGTTCGCCAACACGACGACGGGATACGCGGTCGGCGCCAACGGCACGATACGCAAGACGACCGACGGTGGTACGTCCTGGACCACGTCGACCTCCGGGACCACACAGACGCTTCTCACCGTCAGAGGCGTGAGTGCGAACGTCGTCTGGGCGGCGGGCAGCAACGGCACCCTGCTCAAGACCACCAACGGCGGCGCCACATGGACGGCGTTGAGCCCGGGCGTCGGAACGAGTGCGATCCGGTCGCTGTTCTTCACGGATGCCAACACCGGTTGGATCGGCGCCGATTTCGGAACCGTCCGCAAGACCACCGATGGCGGCGCGAACTGGGTCTCGCAGAACGCCGCACTCCCGACATCCGCCACGGACCCCTCCACCGCGGTCAACGCCATGTGGTTCGCGAACAGCAGCCTCGGCTACCTCTTTGGCGACTCGAACATCGCTCGCCGAACGATCGACGGCGGGACGAACTGGTTCTCGGTACAGTACGGGACGTGGAACTCGCTCAACTCCGTCGTCAGTCCCGACGGCGTGAGCGGCTGGGCCGTCGGCGGTCTCGGCGTTGTGATGCACACCGCGAACGGCGGTCAGAGCTGGGCGCAGCAGAAGTCGGGCGCCACCACGTCCCTCAACGGCGTTTGGATGGTCGACGCGCTCAGGGGCTGGGCCGTCGGCGACACCGGCACGATCCGGCGTACCGATGACGGCGGCAGGACCTGGGTCGCTCAGACCTCGGGAACCACCGCGAATCTGATCTCGATAGCGGCCGACGACGATCAGAACGCCGTCCTCGCCGGGAATGGCGTGGTCAAGTTCACGTCGAACGGCGGCACAACCTGGACCGACGCCGCCGCACCGCCGACCGAGCCCGTCACGGGTCTGTACATGGTCGGCACCGGCGAGGTCTGGGCCACGGCGACACGCGTGTCGGGCAACAACGTCATCTGGTATTCGGCGGACGGCGGCGACACCTGGACGGCCCAGTCGACCACCGCGAACGCCAACCTCTGGGACGTCTACTTCCGCGACGCGAGTGTCGGCTACGCAGTGGGCGACTCGGGCGTGATCCTCAAGACCGAGGACGGCGGCGCGAACTGGGTGCGCAAGGTCACCCCGACGACCCTGCCGTTCTACGCGATCCGCTTCGAGGACGCCAACACCGGCTGGGCGGTCGGCGGGGGCGGCGTGACGGCGCGCACGGTCGACGGCGGCGAGACCTGGACGCTGCGTCCGTCGGGCACGAGCCGCGCGCTCAACTCCATCGCGGTCAGTGGCTCAGGCACCGCCTGGGCGGTCGGCAGTCTCGGTACCATCCTTCAGAACAACGACGTGGCTCCGCCGATCACGACGTTGGCCATCGACCCCGCGGCCCCCAACGGCACCAACGGCTGGTATGCGGGCACGTTGCCGGCCATCACGCTCAGCACGGGCGGGACGACGACCTACTACGGCTGGGACTCCGCCGTCGGACCGTTCAGCACGTACGGGGCCCCCTTCTCGAGCATCGAGGGGACGCAGACCCTCTTCTACTATTCCGAGGACGCGCTGGGCAACGCGGAGGTCGTGAACACCTACGCGATCAGCTCCGATGTCTCCTCGCCGACGGTGCCTTCGGGTCTCGCGACCAGTTATGTCGCCACGTCTTCGGCGACGGTGACATGGACCCCGTCATCAGATGTCATCTCCGGTGTGTCCGCGTATGACGTGTACTTGGACGGCACCTACGTTGCGAGCACCGAAGCGAGTGTCACCCAGGCGACGCTTGTCGGGCTCTCACCGAGCACGATGTACTCGGTGCGGGTGCAGGCCGTCGACATCGCCGGCAACGTCTCGCTGATGAGCGGCCCGCTCTCGTTCATGACGAACGCGGTCACCACGACTCCGTATGTCACCGTTCTGGGCGCGGACCCGCTCGTTCCCGACGGGCTTTCGGACTGGTATGTGACCACGCCGACGGTGACGCTTGCGTCCTTGCCAATGAGCGGCGGCCCGAGGACCACCTACTACAGTTGGGTATCGGCGCTCGGGCCATACTCCTCGTATACGACGACGCTGACCGCGGGCGCGGGCGAGGCGACGTTGTACTACTCGACCCACGACGACCTGGCTGTTCGCAGCGATGAGCCGACGCAGTCGCGCCTCTTCAAGGTCGATACGCAGACCCCGGCGACACCGTCCGTGACCGCCACGCAGACGAGCTACCAGAGTATCGTGGCCACATGGCCTGCGGTCCCCGACACCCCGAGCGGCATCGCGCATTACAGCGTCTACCTCGACGGCAGCTTCTACAGTTGGGTGACCACCAACACGGTCTCCATCTCAGGGCTTGCGTCGTCCACCACCTTCGACCTCACGGTCTCGGCGTCCAACAACGCCGGCACCGTGTCCTCGATGTCCACGACGGTGACGGCTACGACCCCCGCGCCCCCCAAGCCGCCCGCGCCGGCGAACCTCCTTGCCAAGGCGCCTTCCGGTGATACCGCGTATCTGAACTGGACGGCCTCCTCGAGTGTGGTCGGCGCGGTGAACTACCACGTGTGGCGCTCACTCGACGGCATCAGCTACTCCGTGGTCGCGACCACCACCGGCGGGGTCAACGACACCGCCTACATCGATCGCGGACTCGCTTCATCGACGCGGTACTGGTACGCGGTCTCCGCGATCGACGATCGCGGGGAGAGTTCGTTCACGAGTACCGCCGCGGCGACCTGGGCCTACACGGCTCCCACCACGACCCGACCCGACCGGATCCTCGGCGTCACCGCTACCGGGGGTGACGGATCGGTGTACCTGAGTTGGCAGCCGTCATCGGATCCGGCGGTCATCGGCTATGTGGTGCGCCGTGCGACCGCAAGTATGTCCGCGATGACGACGATCACGCCGTTCCCGGGCGGGCCGCCGGGCGACCCCATCCTGAGCGCCACCGCGTACTTCGACCTCACGGCCGAGAACGGCCAGACCTACTACTACCAGGTGGCCGAGGTGAACGACAAGCTGGTCATCGGGCTGCCGTCCGTGGACGTCGAGGCCAAGCCGGTCGCGCCGTATCCGGCCAATCAGCCGCACCCGCACTACTACGGCAACGAGTCGGCGTGCATCTGCCACGCGACGCACAGTTCCACCACCCTGAGGCCTCTCGTGCGGTTCCCCAAGGCCGACCAGAACACCATGTGCAAGACCTGCCACTCCCCGGTCGTCTCGTTCGCGGAGTTCGTGGACCCGCTGCTCAAGTCGAAGCACCCGCAGGGCGCGACCGTCACGCCGAGTGAGCCATACAGCTGTGTGACGTGTCACTCGCCGCTGGTCGCCGACGGCACGCCTCTCAACAACCTCATGCGCACGAACCAGAACACACCGTGCGTGGTCGTCACCGACACCCCGGCCGGCAACGGGTTCTGCTACTCGTGCCATGGCACCGGTTCGACGCTGCCGATGGGTGACCTCACGGTGTTCGAGACCTCGGGACACAGCACCGCGCTCGATCCCCCCGCGACTGGCGCGAACATCACGTGCGACGTCTGCCACGAGTCGCACTCCTCGCGCAACACCCGCCTTCTCAAGTACGAAGGCTTCATGGTCTGCGTGCAGTGCCACACCTCCTCGGCCACCAACCCGAACCAGGTGGACATCCTGGGCAAGCTGATGCTCAACGAGGGCGCGAACACGAAGCACCCGATCCTGCCCCAGGACCAGGTCACGGGCGCGCGGATGACGTGCCAGAACTGCCACAACACGCACACGACCACCAAGGACTACCCGCTCGTAGACCCGCACAACCCGGGTCCGACCGGCACTTGGACCACTCCGCGCTCCGATGAGAAGGCGTTCTGCTTCACGTGCCATGACGGCAATCCGCTTCCCACGAGCGTCGAGACGAGCCCGTGGGCCGAGCCGGTGCTCGCACGCGGAGGGCTGACGGTCACGAGCAACATCCAGGCGGCCTACAGCGTCAACACACATGGTTTCGCCTCGCGCAGCGGCGCGACCACGACCACCGCTCACCTGAGGCCCGATATGGGCTACGCCTACGGCGACGTGCTCGAGTGCCGCTCGTGCCACGACCCGCACGGCACGGCGAACAACGACGCGGTCCTCGACACGGTCAGGTCCGCTGACGGCTCCAAGATCATCTATGGCGTGCTCACCTACAAGATCCCGTCGGGCGGCAAGGACTTCAGGTTCTTCTGTCAGACCTGCCACATATGGGACTCGGCGTCCCACGACGCCCGCGCGGGGACGAGCACGACGACATTCCCGACCAACTGCAAGGCGTGTCACGGTCATACTGCGGGCACCGTTCCGGGGCTGGATTTCTGATGCGCCGCATCCGCACATACCGGCTGCCGAGGAGCGCCAGGCGCGCAGTGTTGGTGCTGGGCCTGTGCGCGGCCTTCGTGCTGCTCGCGGCCCCGGCCGCCTTAGCGAACTTCGGTCCGCACATGCTCGGCGCCACCCCGGACACCGACACCTGCGCGATGTGCCACCGGAGTCACACCTCGTTCTCCGAGATCGGCTGGGTCGACAACAACGAGACGTTCCATGCGAGCGCATTGCTCGTGGGCTCCTCGGCCACCACGACCGAGTTCTGCCTGGTGTGTCATGGCGACGGTGCCCCCGGTGCCGCCACCAACGTGATCAGCGGCATATTCGAGGGGACGGCCGTCTACGAGACCTCGTCGACCGCGGGAGCGCCACTCAACGCCGGCGGCTTCGGCTCGATGCCCGATCCGTATGCATGGACGGCGAGCGCGTCCGTCGACATGGTCCCCGCGACGTCCCGCCACGATCTGGACACCGGTCCTCTGCCGCTGTGGGGGGCACTCTCCTCGCTTCCGAGCATCCCGAGCATGACGTGTACGAGCTGCCATGACCCGCATCCGACGTCGAACTACCGGATGCTGCGCGGCAGCATCAACGCCACCACGGTCGGCGGGTACACGGGCCCGGACGGCGACATCCCCAACGCGTTCGTGTTCTCGACCGAGACGGGCTTCCCGGTGCCCGGCATCGATCCCGAGAACCCGAACGGCGGCTTCCTCAAGGGCCCCGAAGGCATCGCGCAGGTCGAGGCGTATCGACCGAACTACACGGGGGGCAGCCCGATCCTCAACATCACCGCCACGGAGCCGAACAAGTCGCTGTCCGTCTGGTGCGCATCGTGTCACGTCGGATACCGTCAGACGTCCGCGGACACCACGCTGACCGCGAACTTCGGCATCTACGAGGCGAACCCGGTCACCGGCGACCAACTCGGGGCGCTCGACCGGCACTTCCATCCCGTCGATCAGACCATGGAGAAGGGCTACGGCCCGACCAAGTCCCTGCCCGCGACCGTCACGGCGAACCAGGACTGGGTCCCGCTGGAGACGGCGCAGGGCGGCACCGGCGAGTTCTACAAGAACTACATGGGCTGCCTGACCTGCCACAGGGCGCACGGCGGTTCCGCGGTCATGACCGGCTGGGCGGCCTCACACCTCGAGACGAACACGCTCGGTCAGTGGGCTCCGGTCCAGGACGGCGTACCCGGCATCAACCCGGCCAAGCAGGTCCCCGGCGGCTCACCGGCGGTCGGCTCGAGCGCACTGCTCCGCAGCAACAACCGCGGCGTCTGCGAGCACTGTCACGCCAACTAGCGGGTCGGCATCGGCCGATCGGCACTAGCGCTGTACTCCCGCCCGGATGACGTCCTTTGCTGCCGGGGCCGCGACCCTGCCTCCCACGCCCGCGTTCTCAAGCACGATGGCCATCGCCACCGTGGGGTCGTCCGCGGGCGCGAACGCGATGAACCACGCGTGGGTCTCGACGTTCTTGCCCGCCTCCGCGGTGCCCGTCTTGCCCGCGACCTGCACGCCGGTGATCGCAGCGCGCGTGCCGGACCCCCGCTTGACCACGTCCACCATCATCTCCGTGACCGTGGCGGCCGTCGTCGGATCGGTCGCCGTGGACCAGGCGCTGGGTCGAGTGGCCGTTATGACGCGCCCGGTCTGATCGGTGATGCGCTGTGTCAGGTACGGGCGCATGACCACGCCGTCGTTCGCTATCCCCGCCGCCACGAGCGCCATCTGGAGCGCGGTGGCCTGCGGGCCCGGCGGGCTGTCATGTTCACCGACGGGCTGGCCCACGCCGGCCCACGCGGTCTCCCAGACCGTCATCTGCGCCGGCTCAGGCATGAGCGAGGTCTTGGCCGGAATCTCCAGGCGCGGGTCGGCGTCGAACCCGAACGCATCGGCCTGCGCGACGAGGTCCTTGGCCCCGAGGTCGACCGCGAGCTGCGCGAAGACCGTGTTCACCGAGGAGTTGGTCGCCTTGCGCAGGGTGATCGGTCCGTATCCGCCGCCCTCGAAGTTGGTGACGGGCGCACCGCCTATCTCCAGGCTTCCGGGCCCCGGGTAGGTCGTCTCGGGAGTCGCGATCCCCGCGCCGAGCGCGCCGGTGAGCGTGACGATCTTGAACGTGGAGCCGGGCGGATACAGCGATTGCGTGCTCCGGTTGAGCAGCGGCGCCGACGAGTCGGTCGTGAGCTCCTCCCATGCCGAGTCGACCGTTCCCGGCCCGTAGCCCGGGGTCGACGCCATGGCAAGTACCGCGCCCGTCTTCGGGTCGATGGCCACGCACGCCCCGCGATGACCCGCGAGCGCGTCCTCGGCGGCCTTCTGAACGCGGGTGTCTATCGTGAGCCCCACATCATTGCCGGGGACGGGGAGTCCTGCGGCGGCCTCGACGGCGTCGCGGAAGCTGCGGAACGCCCGCTTCCCCGTGAGCGCGTCGTTGGAGGCAGCCTCGATCCCGGCGCGGCCGTAGGTGGTGCTGTAGTAGCCGAGGACGTGCGCGGCGAGGTCGCCCTGAGGGTAGCGCCGCACGTACACGCCGTCCTCGAGCACCGACTCGGCCAGGATCTCACCGTCGGCGGAAAGGATCGCGCCACGCGGTGAGCGCTGCTCCTCGGCCAGTCCGCGGGTGTTGGCCGGGTGCGTCCGCAGTTCGTCGGCGCGCACGACTTGGAGGTAGGTCAGATTGCCGATGAGCACGGCGATGAGCAGGCCGAACACGAGCGCGGATCGGGACAGCCGTTTACCGAGCGCGACGCGGCCGAGCAGTCCCGAGGCGCCTGTGGTGATGACCTCGGTCTCGCGACCGGTCGCGGCGTCTCCGGCTCGGAGCAGGAGCGCGAGGAGGATGAAGTTCGAGAGGATCGAGGAGCCGCCGTAGCTCACGAAGGGGAGCGTGATGCCGGTGAGCGGGATCAGTCGCGTCACGCCGCCCACGATGACGAAGGTCTGCAGCGCGAACGCGCCGGTGAGCCCCGCGGCGGTGAAGGCCGCCATGTCGGAGCGCGCCCGGGCGGCCGTTGCGAAACCGCGCATGCAGAACACGAGGTACGCGAGCAGCAGCGCTGCAGCGCCGAGCATGCCGAGCTCCTCGGCGATGGCCGAGAAGATGAAGTCCGTCTCCACGAACGGGATGCGCAGGGGGAAGCCCTTGCCGATCCCGGTGCCGATCATCCCTCCGGCGGCCAGCGCGAACAGCGACTGGACGAGCTGATAGCCGCGGCCCGCCGCGTCCGCGAACGGGTCGAGCCAGATGGCGACACGCGTCTGGACGTGGCCGAAGAGCATGTATGCCGCGCTCGCGCCGATCGCGAACAGCACGACGCCCGCGAGCACGTAGGCGGTCCGCCCTGTCGCGACGTGGATGATCACGAGGAACACCCCGAAGAACAGCAGGCTCGAACCGAGGTCCTTCTCCATCACGAGCACCAGCAGCGAGACCGCCCACATGGCCAGGAGCGGGCCGAGCTGGCGTGCGGGGGGAAGCCAGATGCCGGCCACGCGGGTCGTCGAGACCGATAGGACCTCGCGGAACTCGGCGAGGTAGGCGGCCAGGAACAGGACGATGAGGATCTTGGCGATCTCTGCCGGTTGGAACGAGAACGGGCCGAGCCGCAGCCAGAGCTTGGCGCCGTTGACCTCGGTGCCCACGAACGCGGGGAGCAACAGGAGCGCGATGCCGGCTAGCATGATGGTGTACTTGTATCGGGCGAGACGCTCGAGCGACGGGACCACCGCCAGGGTGGCGACCATCGCCACGACGCCGACGCCGATCCACGTGAGCTGACTCGGCGCCAGGTCCGGTTTGAGCCTCGTGATGAACGCGAGTCCGGTACCGGACAGCAGCGCTGTGATCGGCAACAGCACAGGATCGGCAGCGGGCGCGAGGCGGCGGATCGCAAGATGCGCGAGCACGAAGACTGCGATCAGTCCGGCCGGCACCGCGAGGTCGCGCAGGACGAGTGCCGAGGTGTTCTCCGCCGCAACCAGGGCGAAAATGAGCAGCACCGCCGGGGTGGCGGCCGCAAGGAGCGCGAGTTCGGTGTTGCGGCGGCTGCGCATGGCGTCAGGGCGCCGTGCCGGTGTCGGCGGCGGATCCCTGCGCTGGCGCCGACAGGCTTCCCGCTGCGCTGGCTTCCCGGCTCTCGGCCTGCTGGCGGTACTCGTCGAGCAGCAGGTAGCCGGCGGTCACGCTGTCGACCTGGATGCCCTGGGCGAGCCGCGCCGAAGTCCTCGGGTCGAGCGAGCGGGCCGTGATCGTGGTCTCCTCTTCGAGCCAGCTCAACCTGATGCCGGCGATCTCATCCGGCATGCCCCGGTACAGCGAGACGGTCCCGTCCTCGGAGACCACGTAGGCCCGAGACTGCGCGTACTGATACACGCCGAGGAGCGCGAGCGCCACGAGCGCGAATGCCGCGAACGCCCATACGAGCCCCGCGACCCAGCCGCGCCCCGGCCTGCGGCCCTCGGCGAGTCCGTGCGCCTCCTCGGAGATGTCGACTACGACCACGGAGATATTGTCGTGCCCGCCCGCCGCGTTCGCGGCGTCAACGAGCGCCCGCACCGTCGAGCTCGGGTCGCGGAACGAGCTCAGGATGTCGGCGATCTGCGTGTCATCGAGCATCGCGGTCAGACCGTCCGAGCACAGCAGGAGGCGGTCGCCCGGTTGCGCGTCGACCTCGAAGGTGTCCGCGCACATGTTCGGGTCCGAGCCCAGCGCGCGTGTGATGATGCTCCGCTGCGGATGCGCGCGCGCCTCCGACTCGGAGAGGGAGCCCTGGCGGACCATGTCCGCGACCATCGAGTGGTCGAAGGTGATCGGCTCGAGCACGTTGTCGTGGAACACGTACGCGCGGCTGTCTCCCACATGCGCCACCGAGATACGTGTGCCCTCCACGATGGCCGCCGTGAGCGTGGTGCCCATGCCCGAGCGCCCGTATCCCTCGCGGGCTGCCTCGATGACCTCGCGGTTGGCCGCACGGACGGCGCGCCCGAGCGATTTCGCATCGGCCCGCCGAGGAGCCGCGGCCATGAGCGCTTCTATCGCGACGGTGCTCGCGATCTCACCGGCCTGATGTCCGCCGAGCCCGTCGGCGACCGCGTAGAGCGGCGGCGAGAGCAGGACGGCGTCCTCGTTGTGTGTCCTGACACGCCCGACGTCCGAAAGGCCCGCGTAGGGGAGTCGGTCGGCGCGGGTCACGAGCGCACGACCTTGAGGATGACCGTGCCCAGCTCGATCTCGTCGCCTTCGTCGAGGAGCGTCGGGGCCGAGATCCGCTGCCCGTTGAGTACCGTTCCGTTCGTGGATCCCAGGTCCTCGAGCACCGCACCGGTGCCCTGGGGCACGACGCGCGCGTGCTGGGAGGAGATGAACTCATCGGCGATGACGATGTCCGCTCCGGGCGTCCGTCCGATGACCACCGGGCCGACGATGGCGACCTTGGTCCCCTTCAGTTCGCGAGGACCGCTCGCGACCTTGAGCGCGAGGCCGGACTTGCGTTCGCCGGGCCCCGAGCCTTTGACGAGCCCGATGCCCGCTCTGACGGCCGCGAACAGGAACAGGTACAGGAGCGCAAGCAGCAGGAGCCTGCCCACAAGCAGGACGACATCTACCACCGGTCACCCCCTCGGTTCGTGGAAGCGAAGCTGGGTCGCCCCGACCTCGACGACGTCCCCGTCGCGGAGTCGGGCGTGCTTGACGGGTTCGCCGTTGAGTCGGGTCCCGTTCGTCGAGCCGAGGTCTTCGATCGCCCACCCGTCGCCTTCGCGGATGAACGCGGCGTGGCGCCGCGAGACGTTGGCGTCCGTGAGTGTGATCTCGCACTCGACGAGCCTGCCGATCACGAGACGCTCGCCCTCGAGGGCGATGTCGTGGTGCAGGTCGCTCACCGTGACCGTGGCGAGCACGTGCAGTGCGCCACCGCGGGGTTCGGGGGGCTCGGTGTGCGCGGGGAGCGGTTCCGGCTCGGCGCGCGGCTCGGCGCGCGGTTCGGCGGCGGGAGGCGCGGACGCCATCTCGGCGGCGACGCGGAAGCGGCCCAGCTTCAGTCCCTCGTGCACCGAGAACTCGATGAGGGGCCGCGCGGTGAGCTTGTAGCCTCGTTCCTCGGCGTGTCCGGTGAGGAAGGTCGCGAGCTCACCGGCGAGGGTGGAGGTGAAATCGCCGAACTCCTCGGCGTCCTCCTCGGAGATCTGCACGGTGAAGCGGGTCGGCGCGTACACGGAGCCCACGCCGACCTGGCGGCGGTCGTCCATCGCGCGCGCGAGCGCCTTGGCGATCTCGGCGGGCTGCACGGGTGAGCGGAACGCGCCGGCGAACAGGCCCTCGATGGCCCCGCCGACCCGGTCCTCGAAATCCGAAAGCAGACTCACGTGTGCCGGCGTCCCTTCAGATGCGTCGTGCGGTCACTCGTCTTCGGCGCGGGGAGGTGCCCCCGCCGCCCCGACGAGTACCACAAGTATAAGTGAGGCGGTCAGGTAGGGCAGAAGTCCCTCACCGATCCACGTCATCGAGCCGTTGACCGCCTGGGAGGTCATCTGTGCGAGGGTGTAGCCGCCCCACAGCGTCGCGCCGGCGAGCCCCATGCCCACGAAAGATGCGAGCCGGCTCGCTCGCGCACACGCGAGAGACATGACCGCCGCCGCAGCGGCCCACGTCGCGATGACCACGATAGGCGACGGGTCTGACACGAGCGTGCGGACCCCGCCGGCGATGACTCGTGATCCGAGTGGGTCGACGAAGAAGTGCCAATCGACCGCGAGGTAGGGGGCCCGCCCGCCCGAGGCCGCTGAGGCCAGAAGCGTGACCGCGGCGCCGTACGCCGCGAGGGCGGCGCTGCGCAAAGGTGTGATCCAGAAGCCGAGCAGGAGCGGCATCGCGAGCGGGATCCTCGGCACCCCGAGCACCGGTGCCAGGAGCGCACCAGCGAATCCGGCGTCGCGCCGTCCCGCGAACCACCACACGAGGGCCCCGCTGACGCCGAGGGCCAGGGCGATCGGCCACCACCCGTTCATGGCGACCGCTCCCAGGAACAGCGCGAGGCCGAGCAACGCTCCGAGTCCGGGTGCGAGCAGACCCGCGAGCGCCGCGAGACCGGCGCCGGCCAGCGCGGGAGCGGGATCGAGCGAGACGGCCGTGAGGCCGGCCCAGGCGAGCCAGCCCCCAGCGAGCGCGCCCATGAGGCGGCCGATGACGGCCCCCGCGCGCGGCGCGCGGTCCCAGAGGCCGACACGCTCCCAGTCCACGGCGTCATCCGGAGACTCCGTGGCGAACTCCGCCTCGACCGACTCGATGAGCGACTCCCGGCCGTAGCCGGCGTCGCCCAGGTGCGGGAGCAGGGCGGAGGCGAATCCGGCGACCGAGCCGTAGCGCTCCTCGGCATGCGGGGCCAGCGCCGCGCTGAACACGTCGTCGAGTTCGCGCGGGAGGTCGTTCGCGTACTCGCTCGGCACAGGGACGTCCATCACGTCGACCTTGAACACAGAGCCCTCGATGCTCTTGGCCGAGAAGGGGTTGGCGTCGGTGAGCACCTCGAACGCGAGCGCCGCGAGCGCCCAGACGTCGGTGCGCTCATCAACCTCGAGCTCGCGCAGTTGTTCGAGGGGCATGTAGCCGAGCGTGCCGCCCGCCGCCGGTCCGTGTCCCGTCGCGCTCGACAGGGCCGCGATGCCGAAGTCGGTCACTTTCGCGCGACCGTCTCGTGTGACGAGCACGTTCTCTGGTTTGATGTCGAGGTGGAGCACCCCGTTGTCGTGTGCGTACGCGACCGCGGCGGCGACATCACCGATCACCGCGGCGGCCTCGTCGAGATCGAGCGCGCCGCAGGTGTCGAGCAGGTCCGCGAGTGAGGGCCCTTCGATGAACTCCATGATGAGGAACGCCTCGTCATCGTCGGTGTCCCACTCGAACACCGTCACGATGTTGGGGTGGTTGAGCATCGCGGCCGTACGCGCCTCGGCGAGCCCCGCCGGCGATGCCGCTCTCAGCCCGGGACCGCCGGCGACCTGCAGACGCTTGATCGCGACGCGCCGCTGCATCCGGGTGTCGTAGGCGAGTACGACTTCGCCGAAGCCGCCGCGCGCCAGATCGGCGAGCGGGCGGTACCGGTCCAGGATCAGGGGCTGCTCCACGGTCCTCCTCGGCGAGTGCGCGACGTGCGCGTGCGGTCCCTCGCCGTCATTCTATCGCGCCGGACGGACTTGGCGCGTGTCCGGGCCGCAGGCGTCACTGGATGATGGTCATGTCGAGGGTCTCCCTTGGCGTTGTCGCCGATCAGGGAGGAGGAAGTATCCCGGACGCAGCAGCTCGAGCGGTCGATGTGTCGTGAAGCGGTCTCGAGATCCGCCGAATCCGGTTGAATCTCCCACAATCCTCGACCTGCGTGTTTGCGCCACCTGACCTGCGATGCTACTATCTCTACTCCACACGCGGGTGTGGCGGAATGGCAGACGCGCATGGTTCAGGTCCATGTGGGGGCAACCCCGTGAAGGTTCAACTCCTTTCACCCGCACCAGGAAACGACGACGGCCCCGGGGATTCCTCGGGGCCGTTCCATGTCCGGGTCACGCCACGCGGTCCCGCCTCGAGTACAGCGTCCGCTATCCCTCGTCTGCAGGCAGGCTCAGCACGAACCGCGCGCCACCGCCGTCACTCTCGCTCAGTACCAGGTCCCCGCCGAGGAGCCGCGCGAGCTCGCGCGAGATCGTGAGCCCGAGCCCGGCTCCGGGCGCCTTGGCCGTGGTCAGGGTAGGGAGTTGATGGAACGCCGAGAACACGGAGTCCCTTTCCTTGGGAGGGATGCCGGGCCCTGTGTCCTGTACGCTCACCAACACCTGGCCGTCGGCTCGTTCGTGGGAGACCACGACGCCGCCTGAGTCGGTGAACTTGATCGCGTTGGATGTCAGGTTGAGGAGGATCTGCTGAAGCTTGCCGGGGTCCGTGCGGATCTCGACACACGGTCCGGGGACGCATGTGATCGCAAGGCCCTTGTTCGAGGCCAGCGGAGCGACCATCTCGCATACGGACCTGACGACGGCCGACACTTCGATCGGTCGGGACTCGACGCTTGTCGCGCCGGATTCGATCTTTGAGAGGTTCAGCAGGTCGTTCACGATGCTGAGAAGATGCTTCCCGGCGCTGTTCGCCATGGACAGTTGCCTGCGGGCCTCTTCGGGGATCTCGCCTGCGAGGCCGTCGTGGACCATCCCCGTGAATCCGATGATCGAGTTCAGCGGCGTCCGGAGTTCGTGGCTCATGTTCGCGAGGAAGCGGCTCTTGGCGGCGTTGGCCTCGCGGAGTTGCGACATCGTGTCTTCGAGGTCGGCCGTGCGGTCCCGTACGAGTTGCTCGAGCTCGTCGCGGTGGCGCGCCAGCTCGGCCTCGGCCTCGCGACGCATCTCCACTTCTTCGGCAAGCGCGGCGGTGCGCTCCCTCTCCAGGCGCTCGGAGTGTTCCGAGAAGACCACCGTGAGGATCGCTATGAGGGCGATGAGCAGTATCGGTCCGGGGATCAGGTGTGAGTAGGTGATGGCGGGCTCGATACGCGGTACAAGAGCCAGGCACGCAATAAGAGCGGCGGCGATCAAGCGCGTCTGCCGGCGAGAGAGGATGAAGCCGGACACGAGCACCGGCAGCGCCAGATACGTGAGTGCCGAGGCGTCGCTCGCCTCATACAACGGATTCATGCCCCACCATGCGGCCGCTTGGGCCACGAAGACCGAGGCCGACGTGCTGAACACGATCACCCACGCCGCCGCGTGGTTGTGATTGCGATGCGCCAGCACCGCCGCGGTGACGAAGAATGGCAGGTTCGCTGCCATGATGAGCGCCTCGATGTTGGCGACGATCCTTCCCGGAGCTACAGCCCACAGAAGCAGTGTGAGCGCCATCAGCAGCGTCGGGACGAACAGGAGCATCGCGAGCAGGCGTCCCGTGCTGCGGGCACTGGTACCGTCGCGCTTTATGACCGCGTGCAAGCCTCTGGCGGTCTCATCCATGCTCATGGGGCCCATCGCACCTCCAAGACCTCCCTACTCACAGTATCGACGTCCCTGGCCGCAAACGGGCAACGTGACGACGAACGGTAGGGCACCCGCGCCGTTCGTCGGCGTGGAGTTTTCTCCAAGACGGTCAGGGGAGTATGCTCGCGTCAGGTGTGGCGGTCCGCGCTCACGATCATGTCTTGCGAGGAGCTGGTGCAGGGTGTCGGATACGTTCCGGTCCGCAGATGAGTTCTCCGCCGAAGAGGCGACCCAGATGGTACGTGTCTACTGCCGCAAGTTGGATGAGCTCGGCTACTCGCCGCATCCGTTCGCTGACGTCGATGAGAAGGTCGGAGGCAATATCTACTCCGCTGGCAAGTTCGAGGTCCTCAATCACGCGATGTGGATGTGTGGCGAGATCGAGAGCTTCGTGCGGCAGAATCGGATGGCCAAGGCTTACCGGTGGATCGGTATGGTGCAGGGCCTCTTGTTCTTGGGCGGTGTGTACAGCATCTCCGAACTGAAGAAGCACAACGCCGGGTCCTGAGGGACGCAGATCGTATCGATGAGAAAGACGGAGAGGGCCCCGCGAACACGGGGCCCTCTCGTTCACGGTGGCGAGGGGACGTTTCGCATCACCGTGTGGTCATCTCGACTCTTGCGCCCGGGTCGAGCGGTACCCGCGTGGCGTTCGTGGGCCCTCCCTGGATCGTCTCGGTACGCCCGTCCGGAGTGGCGATCAGCAGTGTCCACGGGATGTTGGAGCGGACGATGGCGGTCTGTGCCTCGATGCTCACGGAGCAGCGACGGGCCACGGTGGCCGTGACGTGTACCTCGGCGCCACTCGCCATGTTCGAACCCATGCCGAGTGCGACTCCCGCCGCGATGGTAGCAGCGATCAGCGCCAGCCGGGTTCTCACGTGTCGCCTGCTCCGCCTCATGATTGCTCCATTCATCACTCCGTATATACCGTCTATCGGAGATAAACGGCACCATATGTGTGACGAGTGACGACGAAGAGACATATGCCGCGACGAACGGCAATGTATGTGCTCGATGAGCTTTCATTCCGGCTTCCGCTCGACGATGAAAGGCGGCGTGTGTCAACATTGCCCGCCGTTCACCCGGAAGCTCCGCCATGAGTCCGCCCGCTCCGTTACAATCTCCGTTAAGGAATGCATCGCGAGGGGGTCTCGCGGTGCGTCTTGGAGCGGGACTGTCGGCCGTCAGGCCGGCGGGAGGGATGTGGGACGTGGCGTTGCGAAGACTGCTCGCACTGGGGACACTTGCGCTGTGCCTGTTCGGACTGTCCGTCTCACCCAGTTACGCCGCTCTCACCGCGGTGACCGACGCGTATGGGCGCTCCTACAGCGGACAAGCCGTCTGCATCTCGTGCCATGACGGTCTCAAGGCCTCCGACAGGCGTGCGGCCCTGACCACGAGGCACGGGCTCATGGTCACGGATGTGCGTGCCAACCCCGCGAAGCTCGTTCCCGCAGCCTCGAGCACCACCTTCTGGCCTTCCCCCGGCATGGGTGCCACCGGCATGAGGTTCGCCGCGTCGAACGTGTATCTGCTGGTCGGCGGCGGCCCCGTGAAGGAATACGTGACCACCGTGGGAGAATCGCTCCCGTCGGTCTCTCCGGTCTCATCGATCGCGGTGCCTTCGGGTACTCCGGCCGACGATCTCGTCTTGTTCAACGGGATCACCTTCGACACGGATCTGAACGCCTGGGAGAGCGAGGCGCCGGTCAGCACTCGAGGCTACCTCCAGCGTTGCGGTGGTTGTCATAACCTTGGTGTGACAAGACCGAGCGCCGACACCCGTGTCATGGCGAGCGGTGCGACGATCTCGCCGAGCACGCCGACCGCCATCACGGGCCTGTCCATCCAATGCGAGGTCTGTCACGGGACCGGCAAGACGGCGTCGCTGCATGAGACCGCCACACCCGAGGTGCTCGCGTGGGTCTCCAACAACGCCGCGCCCAGCAGGATCATGTCCGCCGAGATCTGCGGCCAGTGTCACGTGACGGGCACGGCGAAGGAGCGCTACTACTCAGGCTCTGGGAACTTCTCCTCGGCGAACGGATACACGACCGACGAGCCCCTCACGGACTACTTCGACATCGTCACCCAGGTGCCCACGGAGGCCGAGTACGCTGCGAACCCCACTGCGTACCGCTTCTACCCGACCGGCACCAACCGCAACATGAACCACGTCTTCTACAACGAATGGCTCAACAACAAGGCCGAGAACGGTTTCGGCCACGTGAACCCCACCAACACCTCCGTCATCACGCGCAACGACCCCAAGTGCCTGCGCTGCCACTCGGGCGAGGGCTTCCTGGAGCGGATCGGCGACCCGATCGTTCCCGCGGCGTACAACGCGAGTGTCTCGAACGTGAAATGGGGCATCACCTGTCAGGTCTGCCACACAACGCACGACCCGGTCACCGGGCTCGGGCATCGCAAGTCCCCGGACCCCAAGGTGGGGGTCGTGGACTGCGGCGACTGCCACAACTGGCAGTTCGAGGTGCTCGACCAGCAGGTGCCCTCCGAGTCCGCGTTCGCCACCGGCTATCCCGGGATGCGCGTGCGGCATCCGCAGCGTGAGATGAACGCCGGCACCGGCCTGTTCGGTGTGGCGGCGATGGGCGACTTCATGGACGACGTCGAGTGTGCCGAGTGCCACATGCCGGAAACGCGTGAGCTTCGGCCGAGCCACCGGTTCCATGTGATGCTGCCCGGCGACGCCGAGGAGTGGGGCGTCATCGAGAACGGAGACTCGTGCACACCCTGTCACCCCACGAGGACGCGTGCGCAACTGCAGGTCTCGATCGACGAGTGGCAGGACGAGACGCGCGATCTCATAGCGGAGGCCACCTCGACCATGAACGCGGCGCGCTTGCGACAGGGATGGACCGGGACCGAGACGGCGTTCATCGCGACGACCTCGGTCGATCCGCAGGTCATCGCGTACAAGAAGGCGTTCCACAACCGTGACTTCGTGCAGAACGACGCGTCTGTGGGCGCGCACAATCCCCCGTACGCGAAAGCCGGTCTCGAGTACGCGATCAGGGTCGCCCGGTCGATAGGCGGCGCGATCACGCTGAACGCTCCTCCCGCCGCGAGTTACGGTGCGGATGTCGCGCTCAATGGCACCGCATGGTTGGGTGACGGAGCGGGTGCCGAGGCCGAGCGTATCGAGTTGCAGGCGCGCCCGGTCGGCGAGACGGAGTTCGTCACCGTCGCCCTGGCGGACACCAACGCCCTCGGCGTCTTCACTGCCGGCTACCGGCTCATGGGTGACACGGAGCTTCGGGCGGTGTGGGACTCGGTCAGCGGACAGAAGGTCTCTGCCGTCTCACTTGTGGAGGTCGGTTCGTACGGCGGGATCGTTCCGGTCGACCGCGCGGGCGGCAGCGACCGCTACGCGACGGCCGTCAAGGCCTCGCAGACGGCCTTTGCGACCGGCTCGGTCGGCAACGTCGTGCTCGCATCCGGGACCAGCTTCGCTGACGCCCTCTCGGCATCGGGCCTGGCTGGTTCGGCAGCGGCGCCTTTGCTCCTGACGGCGCGTGACGAGGTGCCGCCGGCGACCTTCGATGAGATCGACCGTGTCTCGAACGACCCCGCGGAGACCACGGTATGGCTGGTGGGAGGTCAGAGCGCCATCGGTGCGACTGTGGCCGACGAACTCGACGCGGCGGGATACACCGTCGTCAGGATCGGCGGAGCCGACCGCTACGATACATCGCGCCTTGTCGCTGAGCGCGTCGCCCAGCTCGAGGGCCCGGGCTTTGCCGGGCAGGCGTTCCTGGTCAACGGCAGGGCGTTCGCCGACGGGCTGGCCGTGGGTCCGGTCGCCTACGCCAACGCCATGCCCGTGCTGCTGACCGAGGCCGACAGACTGCCGGCGGCGATCGCGGCCGGCATCGATTCCACCGGGATAGAGAGCCTGTTCGTGGTCGGCGGCGCGGGCGCCGTCGGGCAGGGCGCGCTCTCCGATATCACGACCGCGGATTGGGAGCGTGTGGCGGCCGGGACCGACCGCTACGCAACGGCCGCCGAGTTCGCCCGCTGGGCGCTCGACGAGGCCCTCGCGGCGCCGGACCTCGTGGGTATCGCGAGCGGCGCGACGTTCCCCGACGCGCTCTGCGCGGGCGCCGTGGTCGGCTCGCGGGGCGGCGTGCTGCTCTTGACGTCGCCTGTGCGACTCCCGGAGGCCGCAGCGACGTTCCTCGGCGATGAACGCGCCGAGATCGGAAGCGTGCTGCTGTTCGGAGGCGATGCCGCGGTCTCGGATTCCGTGCGGTCCGACATCTACGAGACGCTCAATCCGTGATGGACCTCGCGACGGTCAAAGCCAAGCTCGCGACGCGTGAGGCGCGTCGCTGGATCATCGGCGGTGTCGCCGTGGCCATCGTCATCTTCTCGGCCGCGTGGAACCCGCCTGTGGGCAAGGTCCACAAGTTCACCGAGGCGAGCGATTACAACGTCAAGAAGGAATCCGGCTGCGTGAACTCGGGCGAGGGCTGCCATGGTGCCGAGACCGAGTACGTGGACTTCAACGCCTACCACCCCGACTCGAAGTGCACCACGTGTCACGACTACCAGGGCGTGGGCTGCATTCCGTGCCATTCTCCGAACAAGAACCACGAGTGCGCCACATGTCATGACGGCTCGATGAACGGCGCGCCGGACAGGGTCAAGATCACCGACCCGTATCCTCGCGGACATTACCGCGAGACGACCCACACGGCGACCGGGACGGACATGAAGCGTCCTGTGCTCGCCGCGGAAGGCGGCACTGCCCAGGCGCTGTGCAAGGACTGCCACGCACGCGACCTGCGCAACTCGCACAAGGGCGTGCCGATCGTGGCCGGCAGCGAGTACGGCAACGACATCGGCTGCGGTGAGTGCCACAACGATGTCCGCGCGTTCGGGCTCGCCGAGGTGCTCGCGGACTGGAAGAACCGTAGCTGCGAGGCATGCCACAAGGTCGGCAGCTCCTCGCCCATGCACTCGGCGAAGGTCGCGGACGCGGTGGAATCGGGCGGCCGCGAGGGTTGCGGCGCTTCCGGCTCGGCCTGTCACCAGAGCAACGACCTGCACGCGCTGCACCCTGACAAGCCGGCGACCTGCGCGGGCAGCGCCGTGTCGGGAGAGCCGGGCTGCCACGACCTGGAGCTGCAGTCCCAGGAGCCCACGGCGACGACCTGCGGCTCGGACGCCGAGTGCCACCTGACATACGGAAGCGACTCCGGCCACAAGAACATGGAGCTGCATTCGCCCGAGACCGGATCGCCGGCCTCCGACACCTCGTATCATGGCACGGCATGCGGCGCGTGCCACTTCATGGCCCCGGACGGTTCGAGCCTGATCACGGAGCACGATCTGGGCACCTCCGAACAGACGCAGTTCCAGGGCGACGGGTGCCGCAACTGCCACAATCACCCGGCTTCAGAGGCGGCGGTCGCCGAGGACTGGCCCGAGCGCGACACGGCCGCTTCGTGCGACGCGTGCCATGGCTCCCAGGGCCTCGCGGCGACGCACGATGCGGAGATCGCTGACACCCACACGGTCTCCGTGGGCAGCGAGGGTTGCGCGTCGACAGGCCCGGGATGTCATCCGACCTCCGATCTTTCCGAAGTGGGGTCGCCGGCGACGACCGGGAACATCCACGCGAACTGCCTGCGCTGTCACGACAAGTCGGCCGCGGGCGGCAACCTGTCATACGACCCGGACAAGAAGACGTGTGGCCGCGGCCGTGACTGTCACGCAGGGGCCTACGATCCGACCACATCGGTGCATGCCGGATCTGCGGGTACCGCGAACGGGACCGACGCCGAACATCACTCGGCCGGCACCGTCCAGGGCGCGACACTCCTGGCGGACCCCAGCGGCGTGACCATCGCCTGCGCGACCTGCCACGACATGAACCTGGGAACCGAGCACGCGCGCACGGGTTCGAGCATCGCGACCGGCGCCGGCACCTTGTGTACCCGCTGCCACAACGCCGTGCCGACGACCTCCGGCGTCGTCAAAGCGAGCTGGCCCGACCGAGACACCCGCACCGCGTGCGCGTCGTGTCATGGCAACGCCGGCGTTCCTGTCGCGCATGGCGGCATCGTCGGAGCGCACCTCGGCGTCGAGCTCGATATCAGCGGCACTCCGACCCGCGGCGCATGCGTCTCGGCCGGATGCCACGCGTCGACCGATCTGAGGAAGCTCCACAAGACCGTGGGATGCATGGCGACCGGTTGCCACAAGTCACAGGGGTCTCGCGTCGCATCGACGCTCACGAGCTGTGGCGGCCTCGATGCCGACCTCGGCTGCCACGCCGGATACTCTCGTGAGAACCATTTCGTGTCCCACGCCGCCGATCTGACGGGGACCGTGGGCGGGGTCGAGTACGTCGCCGGCAGCAACGTCGGCTGCTTCGGCTGTCATGTGGCCGATCTGGCCGTCGAGCACGGGAACACGCTTGCGGCGGGCCGGATCGACGGCGGCGGTGCGGGCAGCTGCGACGTGTGTCACGCCGGACTCGGCAGCACGAGCGTGAACACCTTCGCCTCTTCGGCCAGTGTCCGTTCCGCGATCCTCGCGGGCGACCTGCGCTGTGTGGCGTGCCACGACAACGGTCCGGTGGACGGAGCGGCAGGCGTGGCCTCTGCGCACAGCCGCATCTCCTCCGAGGAGACGCTGCCGCCCGGCGCGGTCTGGGCGGATCCGTTCGAGTCCTGGCGTGCGGCGTTCGACTCCGCGGTCGGGGGCGGCCACAACGTCGTGTCCGCGGCGGTCGTGGGTTCTGCGAGCACGAAGACCTTCCCGTCCTCGGCATACTCCGTCGCGGGGACGACCTACACGTGGGCGCTCATGCCGAACAACGGTGCGACCACCTGGCTCGCCGGGGCGAAGTACCCGGCGGGCTCGGCGGAGACGACCGAGCAGATCCGGGCGATGACCGTGCGTTGCGATGACTGCCATGCGCTGCCGGCTGGGATGAACGGCCCGCACGGGGCGGCCGTGAGGGTCTACATCGATCCCGAGTACAGTCAGACCAACTACTCCGATCCGCCGGTGTTCTCATCGCAGTTCGCGGCGACCGGTACCGATCGGGTGGTGTGCATGAAGTGTCACCCGCTCCAGTCTTCGGCGGGAACGGAGCCCGGCGGGCACTACGTGCACAAGAGCCACGTCGCGCACACCGCGCGCTACGAGCCCACCGATCCCACCTACTACGGCGAGAAGTGCATCGACTGCCACACCCGCATCCCGCATGCCTGGAAGCGGCCACGGTTGCTCGTGCGGACGGCCGAGACCTCCGGGGGAGTCGAACCCGATGCCTATCCGTACGTCTCGAACGGCCACGACGGCCTGGCCGGCATCGAACTTCGCAGTTATGAGACGACCACGGACCTGCGCGCGGCGTCCTGCGCGACGCAAGGCTGCAACGACGGGCACAACCCGCTCTGGCATCCGCAGACGGGGGACACACCGGGACGGGAGTTCTGGCCATAGGAGGACCGGCTTGCGGCGCGTTGCCCAAAGCCGTTAGCATCAGCGACGGGGAGGGAGGCTTTTCGTCGGCCCCGGGAACCGCGAGGAGCAGCATGGGACAACTATATGATTACAGCGTCAAGATCCAGCAGCACATCGAGTCGAACCACCTCGACGTGTTCAAGACGAGAGGGGAGCTCGCGATGAAGTGCGGATTCATCATCACACTCATCGGCCCCAACGACCCCGACGAACCCCAGAAGGTGGCGGCGCTGCGTGAGGCGGCGAAGTCCGTTCTGGGGCTCGACCTGTGACGATCGCGAAGCGGTCACCTGCGGAGGAGAAGGACCACCTATGAAGAACACATCGATCCGAATCAAGATTCTCCTGGGAGTCGTGCTCATCAACATCCTCGGGGCTGCGGCGGTCGTGGTGTACCTGCACCAGTCGTACTCCTCGGGCCTCGATGACGCTGCGTTCGAGGAGGTAGTCCAATCCCAGGCAGCCTGGAACAACATCCAGGATCTGAGTCCGGTCAAGTTGAGCGCGGACCCCGCGTTCCTTGCGGAGAACCCGGACTGGCTCGAGCGCATGAAGGCTCAGACGGGCATGGAGTATTTCCTTATGCTCGACAAGTCGGTCATCGACCAGGCCGCGTACGCGAAGGCCCGCGAGGCGGCGAACCTCGGCGACAACTGGGACGAGCAGGAGACCTACGTGGTCGCGCTCGCCACGAGCGACGACCTCTACGATGAGGCCTACTTCACCGTGCCGTCAGCCGACGTCCCCGAGACGGGCAAGCTCACCGGCATCGAGAACGGCAGCTGCACGCGCACCTGCCACGGCAACCTCGGAGAACAGGACGGCGACTACTGGACGATAGCCTGGAGCGATGACGACGAGTCCGAGGCGCACGGCATCTCGCCCGTGAGCGACGCCGAGGGCAACGTCGTCGGCGTGCTGTACTCGATCGAGACCATCACGGACTCGGCCAACGCCGCCAAGGACTCGATGATCCGCACGCTCATCGTGATCGGCATCACCCTGCTCGTAGCGACGCTCGTCATCGGCGGGATGCTCGACTCGCTCGTGTTCAGGCGCCTTTCGCGCATGATCACGAGCATGGAGGACATCTCCATGCGCGTGGCCGGCGGCGACTTCGAGGCGCACTTCGAGGCGCAGGGTCCCGACGACGAGATCGGCAAGTTCGAGAAGTTCTTCGGGCAGTTCATGGATCTCGTGTCCATGACGTTCAAGTCGCTCATGAAGTAGCGACGGTCCGAGCACCACGCATCCGGAGGCCGGTCCCGATCGGGGCCGGCCTTCTGCGTGCGGCGGGGACGGACCGAGCGGGTCGCGTTGCAGGTATGCTCCTCGGCGGGTAAGTTCTGTTGTGTCGCCTCGGGGAGGGGGCGGCGGACTGGAGGCACCGTGGACGCGTACTCGCCGATCAGGGGCAAGTGCAAGTGGTGGCGCGAGCAGGAGAACGACGAGGACCGCTTCGACCCGCGTCTCAAGCCGGGCCAGCGCCGCGTCGCCTGTTCGTGCTTCGTGGAGGGCGACTACTGGAGCTTCACCGCCGACGAGGTGCCCTCGGAGTGTCCCAAGGCGCGCTCGTGCAGGTACTACATCAAGCACGCGTGAGTGCGCACCTCGACCCTCCTCGCGCGTTCCTGCATACTTGCCGAGGAAACGACTGAGGAGTGACATGGGTTTTCAAGACCTGGGCCTGTCCGCGACAGCGCTCGAAAGCGTGACCGATCTCGGCTACGACGAACCGACCCCGATCCAGGAACAGGCGATACCGCTGGCTCTGACCGGCCGTGACCTGCTCGCCTGCGCACAGACCGGTACGGGCAAGACCGCGGCGTTCGTGCTGCCGGTGCTCTCGAAGATCCCGCACAAGGGTCGCATCGGCGCTCTGATCGTGACGCCGACGCGTGAGTTGGCGGTCCAGATCGAGCGGGTCGCACGTTCGGTGGCCCATCGCACGCACCATGCGGTCCTGGCGGTGTACGGTGGCGTCGGCTACAAGGCGCAGACCAAGGCGCTGCATCACGGAGTGGATCTGCTGGTCGCGACCCCGGGCCGGCTGCTCGATCTGCAGGGCCGCGGGGAGATCGACCTCGATCACGTTCAGGTCCTGGTGCTTGACGAAGCGGACCGCATGCTCGACATGGGCTTCTGGCCCGATGTGCGCCGCATCATCCGGCTGTTGCCCGCCGAGCGCCAGAACATGCTGTTCTCGGCGACGCTGGACGACAAGGTCCTGCGGGTCATCGGGGACATGCTCGACGATCCAGCGCGTGTCGACGTCGCCCCCGCAAGCACGCCGATCGAGGCGATCGAGCAGCTTGTCTACCCCGTCAACGCGATGCAGAAGACCGAGCTTCTCGTCTCGCTGTTCCGCGACGAGGAGGAGTACCGCGTCATCATCTTCACGCGCACGAAGGCGCGTGCGGACCGGCTCGCGGCCGCGCTCAACTCCAGCGGCGTGAAGGCCGCGACCATCCACTCGGACCTCGCGCAGTCCAAGCGCGAGCAGGTCTTGGAGAGCTTCCGCAACGACAAGAACGCCCTGCTCGTGGCGACCGACGTCATGGCGCGCGGCATCGACGTGGCCGGAATCACCCATGTGGTCAACTACGATGTGCCCGACCGGGTCGAGGACTACGTCCACCGCATCGGGCGGACCGCTCGCGCGGGTGAGACCGGCATCGCGATCACGCTCGTGAGCCACGAGGAGATCCCGCAGCTCTCCGAGATCGAGCGCGTGACGCGCCAGGTGCTGCCGACACGTGACGTCGAGGGCTTCGAGTACAAGGAGCGCATCGTACCGCGTGAGGACCGGCAGACGGCCTCCTCGGCGCCCAGGGCGATGTTCCGGGGCGGCGTCATGGGCCGCGGCAGGGGACCGAGCGGCGCGGGGCGCAAGCAGCGCCGCTTCTGAGTACGCGAACAGGGGCCCCGAGGGGCCCCTGTCACTTTGCGGGTCGTCTTTGCGGGGATGACTACTTCACGTAGGTCACGATCCAGTGTTCGACCGCTGCGCTGACGGCGGCGTCGCCGCCCACGATGTCGACCCGGTCGATGTCGTCTGCGTTGTCGCGGATGAACCCGAGGGTCTCCGGGGGAGGATCGCTTCCCACGAGCAGGGTCGGTGCGTCCGAACCGGCCGCGACCACGCCGGACGAGAGCGCGTCGGGGAAGTTCGTGCCGGTCACCACGAACAGGTTGGACGCCGCGAACGACGCATCGGGGTCGGCCATCGACCACTGCGCGAGTTCGACAGCGGTCTCGTAGCGATTGGCGCCTGCGACACGCTCAGGTGACGGGAACTTCGCGGCGACGTCGTTGGGGACGACTCCCGGGCCTCCCACGATGACAGTGTCGTCGATGCCGAGTGAAGCGATCGCGGCAAGAGCGGCCGTATTGGAGTCACCCGGCTTGACGAGCAGGATCGGACAGCCGGCCTTGGCCGCGGCGCCCGCCGCAGCGAGGGCGTCGGGGAAGTTCAGGCCCGTGGCGATGAACGCCTTGTCGATGCTGCCCGCACCAAGGACCTGCTGCAGCCGCAGCGCGATCGCGCGCGCGGTCTCGTAGCGGGTCGCACCGCTGATGCGCTCGATGGCGCCGCTCGCCAGTCCCATGGACTCGAGCTGCGCGACGATGTTCGGGCTGACGGCCGAGACGCCGCCGAGCACGATGGCCTTGGTGGCCCCGAGCCGCTCGATCTCCTCGGCCACATCGTCGGGGATGTAGTCACGCTCGGTGAGCAGGATCGGAGCGTTCAGGGCGTAGGCGAGGGGCACGCCCGCGAGGGCGTCGGGATACGACCGCCCGGTCGCCAGAACGACGTACTCCGAGGAGTCGAACGTCTGCGACATCGCGATGGCGGTCTCGAAGCGAGTCCCGCCGAAGGTCCGGAACGAGACGGGGTCGTAGCGCAGGAACGTCGTTCCGCCACCTGCCGAGGAGACGGCGATGAGGTCGCCGTCACCGGCGACACGATCGCCCGCCGTCGGCGAGAAGCCCATCTGGTAGGGCATCGTGGGCTCGTAGACGCCGGTCTGCTGCACGCCGGCTCCGCCCGCGGTAAGCAGGATCCCGTCTTTGGCCGACACGTCGGCAACAAGCTCGGAGCCAACATCGATCCAGTTGGTGTAGTACAGGGTGCCCGGTTCGCTGATGTCGAAGGTCTTGACGGCCGAGTTGCTCAGTCCCACGAACGCCGTCTCCGTGGTGACCGTCACCGACGGCATGCCGCCGGGGATGTAGTGTTCGGCGGACCTGATCAGGGACGAGGGGTCGGTCGCGTCGTACTCGTACACGGTGCCGCCCGAGTCCCCGTCCGACTGCGTGACCCACACCCGACCGTCGCGGGCGTCCAGATCGGTCGCTGATGTCACGCCGACCGAGTCGAGGACCGTCACGTTCGCGGGATCGCTCACGTCGAACGCGTACAGACCCACCGCACCTACGCCGTATGCGACGTCACCGTCGATCGCCACGCGGTACAGCCCGCCCGTGACCGCCACATCGTCACGTGCGGCTGGCGACGCCGGATCTGTCACGTCAGCGACCCGGATGCCGGCGTCCGTCGCAAAGACGGCCGTGGTGCCGGAGACGGCGAGGTCGAGCGGTTCGGCGGGCATGTCGAGCGAGCCCAGGAGGGGCAGCCCGGCGGAGCCGAGGTCGAGGATGCGCAGTCCTGCGGGGGACGCTATGTAGGCGGTCTCGCCCACGATCGCCGCCGCGTTGTCGCCCGCGTCACTCGTGAGCGTGGACGCGAGCGTGTCCATGTTCGGCACGGATTCGGTCTCGAAGCAGTACATCGAGGTCGCGCCCTCCGCGTCGGGCTCGGAGATGGCGAAGGCCAGCGCCGTGTCGGCGGACGCGAGCTGGAACGCTCCGGTCGCGGCGTCGGTGTCCACGAGCGCCGGTGCCGTCTTGACGGCCGTGGTCCACAACTCGACCGCGTCGGACGTAACGCGCCAGAGTCGATCGTTCACCGCCGCGACCGAGCCTCCGAGGGTGCCTGAGGTGGCGCCGGCGTAGGCCGGGATCGCCGGATTCGCAAGGTCGTAGACCATGACTCCGCCAGCGCCGCTGCCGCGGGAGGCGAACAGGTATCCGTTCGCCACGGCGGCGTCGCTCACGTTCGAACCGAACGAGAATCCGATGCTCGGATCCGTCGCGTCTGCGAGGTCGATGAGGTCCACCTGGCCGTCGGCGGCTGTGGCGTATGCGTACCCGCCGACCACGTCGGGGGTCCTGTCGGTGAAGATGAGGCCGGAATATGCGATGACGGACGCGGTGGCCGGATCGGCCACGTCAAAGATCTTGGTGCCGAACGAGCCGTACTTCTCGTATCCCGCGTACGCGTAGTCGCCAGCGGCGAAGAAGCCGACGATCTCGTACTCGGGGCTTGGCATGTCGGCGGTCGCGAGCAACCTCGGCGACGCCGGATCGGTGATGTCGTAGATGCCGAAGGTGTTGACGCCGACGACGTACGCCCGTGCTCCGTCCAGGAACAGCGAGCATCCCGGTTCGGGTGCGGACGCGAAGCCCGCTGCAACCGGTACACCGGAGCCTACATCGTAGGAGACCAGTGCCGTACCCTGTACGGCGAGGACGTAGTCCCCGGTCGCCTCGATCGAACTGAACGCTCCGCCCGAATGACCGATGACGGTCATGTTGAACGGTGTGGGCGGCGGCTCGCAGCCCGGGGCCGCGGCCGGCACCGCGACGACCATCCCGGCGAGCAGGGCCGCGGACAGCAGCGCCCGTATCGCCAGGCCGCGCCCTCTGTGCATGGTGCCCATAGCTCCTCCTTCCATGTCTCCACGAGCGGCCGGTCCCCGCCGGCCGTAGTGGTTTCTTCGACCATGATGCATCGTTACGATATGGTCTGCGTCACAGAACACCCCCTGTTGTGATATTCGTCACAATCCATGCGCCTGCGTCGACGGTGAGCCCCCCATGCACGCACCTGACCCACCACATGAGATGCCCCCCGCCGAGGAGCTCGCCGCCTTCCGCGAGCACGTCTACGCGTTCTGGCGCGAGCACGGCCGTCACGACCTGCCATGGCGGCTGACGATCGACCCGTACGCGGTCCTCGTGAGCGAGGTCATGCTGCAGCAGACGCAGGTCTCGCGGGTGCTTTCCAGGTTCGGGCGCTGGCTCTCGCTGTTCCCGAGCGTCGATGCGCTTGCTGCCGCCCCGCTCGCGAGCGTGCTCGCCGAGTGGCAGGGCCTCGGGTACAACCGCCGCGCGATCGCCCTCAAGCGCGCGGCCGAGATATGCGCCGAGGAGCATGCCGGCGTCCTGCCCGCGACCGAGCCGGAGCTGCGCGCGCTGCCGGGGGTGGGGCCCGCGACGGCGGCCGGCGTCATGGTGTTCGCGCACGGTCAGCCGGCGGTCTACATCGAGACCAACGTGCGCGCGGTGTTCCTTCACCACTTCTTCGCGGACGCGGACGGGGTGCCCGACCGTGCGCTCGTGCCGCTCGTGGAAGCCGCGATGGACCGCGACGACCCGCGCGCCTGGTACTACGCGCTGCTCGACTACGGTGTGCATCTGAAGGCCACGACCCCGAACCCCTCGCGCCGCAGCCGCCATCACAGCCGGCAGTCGTCGTTCGAAGGTTCCCGCAGGCAGAAGCGCGCGCGGTTGTTGCGGGCGGTGCTCGCGGAGCCGGGTCGGGCGGCCGACGACCTCGCTGCTGCGACCGGCATCGACGTGTCGCTCGCCGAGGACATCCTCGCCGACCTCGTGGCCGAGGGCTTCCTCGCGCGCGTGGGGGATGTGTTCAGGATCGCCTGAGGCTACTCGTCTTGGGCCATCTCGGTGAGCCGGCGCGAGACTTCGGCGTAGCCCATCCCGGTCGTGCGTGCGATCCGCGCGATGTCATCGTGTTCCGGCCGTACCCTGCGCGCGTCGCCTTCGCCCGCGATCTTCACCCGGAACGCCCCCCATTCGCCTTCGACCTCGAGGACCTCACGAGCGAGCACGCTGCGTTCGAGGTCGGTGCGACGTACCCCCAGCGAGCCGGTGAGGTCGTGGATCGCACATGAGAGGCGCTCGGCGTCATCGGGGTGCGCAAGCACACGCATCTCGATGCCGAGGCGGCCCTTCTTCATCGCGGCCGGGGTCTGCCAGACATCCAGGGCGCCGGCTGCGCGCAGCTCCTCGGCGGCGAACGCCACCTGTTCGGGCGCGATGTGGTCGATGGTGGTCTCGAGCAGCGTCACGGGTTCGGTCGTGCCCGCGGGGGCGTCGTCAGCGGGGCGCGCCTGGGCGGCGGGCGTCAGGCGATGGCCGAGCACGAGCCGGGTGATGTTGGGCGAGCCGGGCACGTCACGCGTGCCCGCACCGTATCCGATGCGTGCGGGCGTCATCGGCGGCATCGGTCCGAACGCGTCGGCGCACACCGCCACGAGCGCGGCCCCCGTCGGCGTCGTGGCCTCGCCGGGGACCTGCCCGCCTTCGACCGGAAGCCCGGCCAGCAGCTCGAGTGTGGCCGGTGCGGGGACAGGCAGCACACCGTGCGCAGTGCGTGGGGTGGTGCCGGAGCCGAGCGCGATGGTCGAGCACGTCAGTTCCTGTACGCCGAGGAGCTCGAGCCCGAGGCACACGCCGACGATGTCGGCGATCGAGTCGGCCGCGCCGACCTCGTGGAAGTGCACCTGCTCGGGCGTGGAGCCGTGCACGCGGGCCTCGGCTTCGGCGAGCCGGGCGAAGGCCTCGATCGCGCGCTGCGCCGCGCGCGGGGGCAGCCCCGCGCCTTCGATCAGCGAGCGTATCTCGGACAGATGGCGGTGCGGGGCGTTCTCCTCGGCGGGGATGTCCACATGCAGGCCGGAGATGCCCGAGCGCACGACGCGCTCGGCTGATGCCGCGACCCCGGCCAGGCCGAACTCCGCAAGCAGGGCGTCGAGGTCCGCGAGCGTGAACGCGCCGTCGGCCTCGCCCGCGTCGAGCAACGCCGCAAGGAACTTGTCGCCGGAGATCCCGGTCGAGCAGTCGAGGTAGCCGATCACGGCGTGCGCGTCCGGTTGATGCGCGATGCCATCGCGGCGGCGCCGAACCCGTTGTCGATGTTGACCACGGCCATCCCCGAGGCGCAGGAGTTGAGCATCGTGAGCAGGGCGGAGACTCCGCCGAAGCTGGTACCGTACCCGACACTGGTGGGCACACCGACGACCGGCACCGATACGAGCCCGGTCACGAGCGACGGCAGCGCGCCCTCCATGCCGGCCACGGCGATGATGACGTTGGCCGAACGCAGCAGCTCCTGGTGGGCGAGGAGCCGGTGCACGCCCGCGATACCGACGTCGAACAACCGCGTGACCCGGTTGCCCATGACCTCGGCGGTGATGGCGGCCTCCTCGGCCACCGGAAGGTCCGCGGTGCCGCCGGTCGCCACCACGATGTGGCCCTCGGCCGGACGCTCGTCGCGACGGTCCACGACGATGAGGCGCGCCTGCTCGTGGTAGCGGGCATCCTCGGCCACGCGGGCGAGCGCCTGGTAGTGCGCCGAGGAGGCACGGGTGGCGAGCAGGACCTCGCCGTGTTCGAGCAGCTCACGGCCCACGGAGCGCACCTGGTCGGGCGTCTTGCCCTCGCAGAAGACGACCTCGGGAAACCCGCATCTCACCGCCCGGTGGTGGTCGATGCGTGCCTCGTCGAGCTCCGCGAACGGAAGGTCGCGCAGCGCCGACTCGGCCGCATCGACCGGCAGATCGCCGCATGCGACGGCCTGGAGCAGCTCCTTGAGTTGCTGCGCGTCCATGGTCTCCGCCTCTTTGTCATCCGTCGGGGACGTCGCCCCATTCGACGGGCATGTACTGTGGTGGCACTATAGTGCCACAGCCCGACCTTGCCCATGAGCGATGCCCCGGATGTGCCGTGCCTGAAGCCATCACCCCGTTGCCCGATATCTTCGAACGCCGCTACATGGCCGTGCGCTATGCGGCGGGCGTGACGCTGTCGTTCGTCCTGTACTGGACGATCGTCATCGACGGGCGTGTGCAGGCGGGCCTGGCGCTCTCCGGGTTCGCGGTGTTCCTCATCGCCACCATCGCGCTCACCGTCGCACGGCGAGTCATCGACGCCCGGATCGCGCAGCTGCTCATCTGGGTCGTGAGCTTCGACCTGATCGCGATCGGGCTCCTCGGCCTGGCGTATCACGGTTACGAGGACCCCGCCTACCCCGTGCTCATCGCGCTGCCCGTCCTGTACAGCCTTGTCATCCGTCAGCGCGAGGTCTGGGTCGTGGGACTCGCCTCGGCGTTCGTGTTCGTGCTCGTGCACACGCTCGCGGGCGACCTGAACGAGCCGGTCGCCATCCTGATCACCTTCCTCAAGGCGGCGATGATCGTCCTCATCTCCTGGGTGCTGGCGGACTCGGCGACGCGCTATGCGATGCGCGAGCACGAGATCACGATGCGTGGAGAGGCCGAGGAGCGGCTCAACGAGCAGCTCCAGCGTCGTCTCGCGGAGCTCCAGGCCGTTTCGCAGATCACCGAGCTCATCCACTCCTCGCTGGATTTCGATCGCGTCGGTCCCCTCGTGCTCGAGATCCTCACGAAGGTCATCGACGTACCGTCCTGCTGCCTGTTCGTGATCGACAAGACCCGCGCCGAGACGCTGTTCTCCGCGAGCGTGGGGATGTCGGGCGGGACCATTCCCGCCACCGCCGCCACGGGCCTTGCGGGCGACGTCACCTACAACGACTCCCATTTCGCGTGCACGTCGGTCATCGACCACAAGCAGATGATGGTCGTGTTCTGCGCGGAGACCGACCGCATCGACGCCATGTCCGACGAGGACCGGCTCGTGCTGCAGGCGGTATCCAGCGAGCTGCTCGTCGCGGTCGAGAACTCGCAGCTCTACAAGCTGACCAAGCGTCTCGCGATCACCGACGAGCTCACGGGCCTGAACAACTACCGCTTCCTGCAGCAGAAGCTGGACGAGGAGATCGAGCGCGCCAAGCGTTACCACAAGGACCTCTCGTTCGTGATGATCGATGCTGACGACTTCAAGCGGTTCAACGACACGAACGGACACATCGCCGGGGATGACGCTCTCGCCGAGATAGGCGCCGTGCTGCGCTCCGTCGTGCGTGAGGTCGACGTGGTGTGCAGGTACGGCGGCGAGGAGTTCTCGGTGGTTCTGCCCGAGACCGACGCCGCGGGAGCGTTCGTGGTGGCCGAGAAGCTGCGCGAAGCCGTCGCGTGTCATCGTTTCGTCGGCGGCGACAACGAGCGCACCGAGTCGATCACGATAAGTCTCGGTGTCGCCACGTACCCGATCCACGCGCAGGACAAGGAGTCGCTGCTTCGCTGCGCGGACGATGCGCTGTACCATGCCAAGCGTGGGGGCAAGAACCGCGTGCGCTCGCCTCGGCTCGCGCCTCCCGAGACGGCCGAGGCCCCGGTCGCAAGCACATCCGACGATCAGTGAGGATCCGCATGACCCGCTACGCCTACTTCGGACCCGAAGGTACCCACTCCCATGAAGCGCTGCTGTCCTTCGCCGGCGACACGGTCGTGTGCGACCCGTTCGCCACGATCGGCGAGGTCTTCAACGCCGTGGAGCGAGGCAAGGCGGACCTGGGTCTCATACCCATCGAGAACTCCGTGGAGGGTTCGGTCAACGCCACGCTGGATGCGCTTGCCTTCGAGAGCGACCTCGAGATACAGGCCGAGGTCGTGCGCGACATACATCATGTGCTGTGCGTCGCTCCCGGCACGAAGCTCTCCGAGATCACCAGGATCGTCTCGCATCCTCAGGCGCTCGCGCAGTCACGGCGCTGGATCACCGAGCATCTCCTCGGCAAGCCCGTGGTAGCGGCCACGTCGACGGCCGAGGCCGTGCGTAGCGCGGTCCAGGAGCCGGGTGTCGCGGCGGTCGGCAGTGTGTTCGCGGCCACCACCTACGGTGCCGAGGTGCTCTACGACGCCATCGAGGACTACGCGGGCAACCAGACGCGGTTCGTGGTCATCGGCAACGGCATCCACGAGCGCACGGGCCAGGACAAGACCTCGCTCGCGCTGTTCATGAAGGCCGACAAGCCCGGTACGCTGCACATGATCCTGTCCGAGTTCGCGTTCGGGCAGATCAACCTCACCAAGATCCAGTCGCGCCCGACGCGCAAGGCGCTCGGCGATTACATGTTCTTCATCGACCTCGCGGGGCACGTCGAGGACGAGAACGTCCGTCTCGCGCTCGACTGCCTGCGCCTGAAGTTGCGCCAGGTCAAGGTCCTCGGCAGCTATCCGCGCGTCTCCAAGGGCGTCCACTAGATGGCCGAGGAGATGGTTCCCGGAGCCGCGGGCGCGCCGGAGAAGGTGCTCGTGCTCGGCATCGGCAACATCCTCATGAAGGACGAGGGTGTCGGGTGCCGCGTGGTCGAGGAACTCTACGCCCGCTACGAGTTCCCGGACAACGTCGACCTCGACGACTCCGGCACGATGGGGATGACCATCCTCAACCTGCTCAGGCAGTACGGCTTCGTCCTGGTGGTGGACGCCGTCGACGGCACCGGCCATCCCGGGGGGACCGTGGTGCGGCTCGACCCCGAGGACATCGCTCCCAACCAGGTCATGCACTCGCTGCACGACACCCGTTTCGTGGACGTGCTCAAGGCGGCCGAACTCATCGGCGTGATGCCCGAAGGGCATGTGGTCGGCATCCAGGTCGAGGACATGGCGCCCGAGGAACTGACGATCGGGCTCTCGGAGCCTGTGGAGGCGGCCATCGACACGGCCATCGACGCGGTGTTGACCGTGTTGGCCGAGCGCGGCATCGAGGCGACCGAGAAGGGCTGAGTCTCAGCTCGGGACCCGGGCGGACTACTTGGCTGCTGGGTCGGTGTAGACGAATCCCGCGTCGTAGAGACCCTCGTCGTTCTTGAGCCGCGCTACCACGTGCTCCGCCGAACCCTTGTCGACCGAGACGACGTAGGTGCCCTCGCCGAAGTCGCTGTAAGCCGCGTCGCCGAGTCCGTTCCGCTGCAGCACGGTCTCGATGTCGGCGCCCGGCTTGACCCAGACCGCGATGCCGGCCTCGGCGTACTCGGCATCGCTCACAGACGTGATGATGCCGCCGCCGGACTCCGTCTCACCCGTCTGCTGCTTGGTGCCGCATGATCGCCACAGCAGCAGAACGAGCACGACGACGACCACGATGAGCAGGACCGTTCCCAGCGTTCCGAGCGAGCGCGTGTCCCGTGCGGGCTGCTCGTATTCAGTGTCGTCCGCGTACCCGCCGTTGCCCGCCGTCATCCCCGCTCCGAATCGCTCGCATGTCCGCCGTTCCCGGCGCGCATGACAGGCCGTGTGTTCCTCGGCAGAAGTATAGACGAATCGGGGCGTCGGGCGGCTGTCCGGGGTTCCGTTAGCGCGCGAACAACGGTATGGTGTACGCACGATTATCGCGTTTGCTTATATCAGGTATCACTCACTTGGGAGGGACCAGCCATGTCCGAAGATGCCGCGGTGGATTATCGCCCGATGTGGGAAGAGCTCGGTCTGGATCTGCCGTCACACGATGCTCTGCTCGGAGCGGTGGGTCAGTTGTTCGGCGACGCCTATCTCACCCAGGTGAACCGGCCAAAGGGGATGGACTACCTCAACTTCGTGATGAGCGAGGTCCACGGCCTGCGCGTCAAGGAACTCGACGATTTCCGCAAGGCGGGCGGCAAGGTCGTGGGCACGTTCTGCCTCTACGTGCCCGAGGAGATCATCCGCGCCGCGGGCGGTTGGTGCGTCGGCCTGTGCGCCGGCGCCGAGTTCGCGTACGACCAGGTCGAGCAGATCATGCCGCGCAACACCTGCGCGCTCATCAAGAGCTTCATGGGCTTCAAGCTCGGCAAGGTCTGTCCCTACATCCAGGAGGCCGACCTCGTGATCGGGGAGACCACCTGCGACGGCAAGAAGAAGGCCTACGAGCTGCTCGCAGAGCTCCACAACGTCTACGTCATAGAACTCCCGCAGATGAAGCGGGAGAAGGACCTCGCGATGTGGCGCGGTGAGATCGTCGAGCTTCTGGAGAAGGTCGAGGAACTCACGGGCAACAAGGTGACCGCCGAGTCGCTCAAGGCCTCGATCAAGGAGGTCAACGACAAGCGCCGGGCGCTGCAGCGCATCGCTGCCGCACGTGCCGTCGACCCCGCGCCTATCTCCGGCAAGGACGCGCTGCTCGCGACCCAGGTCGCGTTCTACGACGATGTGCCCCGCTTCACGCAGATGATGAACGCGCTGGCCGACGAGCTCGAGACGCGCGTCGTCGCGGGCGAGGGCGTCGCGCCGGCCGGCGCCAAGCGCGTGCTGGTCACCGGCACGCCGATGGCGCTTCCCAACTGGAAACTCCACGACCTGATCGAGAAGGCGGGCGCGGTCGTGGTGGGCGAGGAGATGTGCACGGGCAGCCGCTACTACCAGGACCTCGTGTCCGAGGACGCGGAGACCCTCGACGAGATGATCGACGACATCGCCGCGAAGTACCTCGACATCAACTGCGCATGCTTCACCCCCAACAAGGGGCGCCTCGACGACGTCGTCCGTATGGCCAAGGAGCTCGGAGCCGACGGGGTCATCGACTACTCCCTGCAGTTCTGCGGTCTGTACGAGATGGAGTCCAACGCCGTCGAGGAGACCGTGCGCGCCGCCGGACTGCCCGTGCTCAAGATCACGACGGACTACTCGATGGAGGATGTCGGCCAGTTGGGCACCCGCATCGAGGCGTTCCTCGAGATGCTCTAGGCGGCGAGGTAACGCTCATGGGGGAGCGAGTCCTAGGCATAGACATAGGCTCACGCAGCGTCGACGCGGTGTGGCTGGATGACGGGCGCATCGTCGCCTCCGAGATCGTGGACACGGGATTCGACCCGCAGGCAGCCGTGCGGCGCTTCGTGGATCGTGCGCAGCACGACGTCATCGTGGCCACGGGCTACGGGCGTCATGTCGCGCGTGAGCTGCTCGGGTGTGCGGTCGTCACGGAGATCAAGGCGTACGCACTGGGCTCTCACGCCCTGTTCCCCCAGGCGCGCTCGGTCCTCGACATCGGCGGCCAGGACACCAAGGTCATCTCTCTCGGAGCCGACGGCGCGGTCGCGGACTTCGAGATGAACGACAAGTGTGCGGCCGGTACCGGCAAGTTCCTGGAGGTCATGGCCCACGCGCTCGGCTTCTCTCTCGAGGAGCTGGCTCAAGCGTCACTTGCCGCGGACTCCGGCATACAGGTCTCGAGCATGTGCACCGTGTTCGCCGAGTCGGAGGTCACCGGGCTCGTGCACCGCGGCGAGGACCGCGGGCGCATCGCCTGCGGGCTCCACGAGTCGGTGGCCAAGCGGACGCTCAGCTCTCTCAAGCGCGTGGGCGCGAGTGCGCCCCTCGTGTTCGCCGGAGGCGTGGCCAAGAACCCGGCCATGGTCCGACTCATGACCGAGGGGTTCGGCGGCGAGGTCTTCGTGCCGCAGGAAGCGCAGATCGTCGGCGCGTACGGCGCGGCGCTCTCCGCCGCGAAGGGCGGCGCCTGATGCGCGAGATGCTCGCCATGATGAGGGGCTTCGCGAACGACTTCCGCCGCTATCGCGGGTCGCTGCGCCACCAGGACACCTGGATCCGCCGGTACGCCGCCAACAAGGGCTACCAGGTCAACCCCCGGTGGATGGTCTACACGAACCTCAAGCTCTGGATGGCGGACAGCGAGACGATGTACGGGCGGCGCATCTGTCCGTGCTTCGAGCCCTCGGGCGACGCCGATCTCGATAAACGACTCGTGTGCCCCTGCTCCTTCCTCGCCCAGGAGATCGAGACGCGCGGCTGGTGCCACTGCACGCTCTTTGGCAGATCGGACCTGTCCGCGGCCGACTTCAAGCGCGCCGAGGACGAGCTGATGGACGAGTATCGCGGCACGCCGCTTCATTGGGTGGACGGCGTGCTCGACACGCGGGGACACCACATCGATCCGCTCCGGGGTCTTCCCGTGCCTGACGCCATCCATCAGGTCAAGCGCGCGATCAACGGGCGCGGGCTTCCGCTGGACGTGATCGTCGCCACACGGGTCGAGGCGGGGCACATCGGTCGGCTCGCCGAACTGCGCGGCTACCGGGTGACCACCGGCCACGAGCCTGACGAGATACGCATCCTCATCGAGCACGGGGGCGGGCGGTGATCTTGGTCGAGTTCATCAACACTTGACCGAGCTGTGACGAGCACGCACGGTCCGTGCGTGAGATCGCCCAGCGGTATCCCGGCGTGTTCGACGTGCGCCTGTATCAGGCCGGCCGGGACATGGAGTATGTGGCCAAGTACGGCCCGGTCATGCGCGGCACCCTGATCATCGACGAGCGCATCATGATCGAGCGCCTCTCGCGATCGGTCATCGAACAGGCGCTGTGCGACGCGGCGGGTGGTGCCGCATGACGTTTCTGGCCGATACGCTCGAGGGCACATGGCTCGTACTCGCCGAAGCGGCCCCCTGGCTTCTGGTGAGCTACCTTCTGGCCGGGGTCATGCACGAGTTCGTCAGTCCCGAGCGGCTGCAGCGCCATCTCGGCAACACCCGGGTGAGCTCGCTTGTGAAGGCGACGCTCTCGGGCATGATCCTGCCCGTGTGCAGCTGCGGGGCGATCCCGCTCGGTCTGAGTCTGTACTACTCGGGCGCCTACCTCGGGCCTGCGCTCGCCTTCATGGTCGCGTCTCCCATGATCAATCCCGCCGCGATCCTGCTCGCATACGGGCTGCTCGGACCGCAGATCGCGACGATCTACGTCGCCGGCGGTCTCGTGATCCCGATACTCGTGGGCCTGGCGGCCAACCGATGGGGCGGTTCGCAGCTCCACCTGGAGCGGGCCGGTGAAGGCTCCCGGGTCCGTCTGAGCCCCCGGTCGCCGGCGACCGTGGCCGAGCGGCTGGAGGCGGGGCTGCGCTACGGCTTCGGGGACCTCGGTCTGGTCGTGAGCAGGTATGTGGTGATCGGCGCGGTCTCGGCCGGGGTGCTGTTCGCCCTGATGCCACGTGAGATGATCGACCTGTATCTCGGTGATCCCGGCCTGATCTCCCTGCTCGGCGTGAGCGTGCTCGGCGCGACAATGTACGTGTGCGCCGTCGGTCACATCCCGTTCATAGCCGCGATCGTCGCGGCCGGCGCAGCGCCGGGAACGGCCATCACATTCCTCATGGCGGGCGCGGCGACCAATCTGCCCGAGTTCGTGGCCATCTCCAAGCTCATCGGCAAGCGCACTGCCCTGTTCTACTCGGTGCTCGTGGTGTTCTTCGCCGTGATCATGGGCTGGATCGCCAATCTGGCGATCGGCGAGGGGTTCGTGCCGGTCATCGACCCGTCGCGCAACGCCGGGGTCATCAGGCTGGCCGGCTGGTTCACCGTCTCCGTGCCTGCCTGGGCACAGGTCGCCAGCGTGATCGCGATCCTCGGGCTGGCCGGCTGGTCCTACCGCGGGCGTCTGAGTGCGGCGCTGTCCCGGGTCTCGGGTGAGGCCGCATGAGCCGACACCTCGTCTGCGCGTGCATGGTCGCGGCAGCGCTCGCGGGCCTGCTCCTCGGCTGTTCGAGACCTGCCGAGGAGCCCGCCGCAGCCGACGGCCCGTCGGCCGCAGCGGCCGCAGCGCTCGAGGCCCTGTCCCCCGGGGCGCAGGTCCAAAGTGCCGCCGAGGCCGACCTCGACGACGACGGCGCCACCGATGCCGTGCTGGTCTTCCGTGACGCCGAGGAGCGCTTCCGCACGGTCGTGCTGCTCGACAGCGAGGGCGAGGCGACGCCGACCGAGCAGTTCAAGGCGCCCGTCGAGCGCCAGAGCATCGAGGTGCGGGACATCGACGGCGAGCCGCCCACCGAGTTCGTCGTGCGGGGGTGGAAGGGCTCCACGGTGGGATACGCGATCTACCGGATCGAGGACGGGGCGCTTGTCGACGTGTTCGGCAGCAACATGGCGGACTGCTGCGGCAACTAGGGGTTCACCCGCTGGCCGTAGGCCGGCGTGAAACGTAGGAACGAAATGGGAGGAAGCATGAAGAAGTTCGTGTCAGGGCTGCTCGCGGCGGTACTCGTCGCGGGCCTGCTGGTCGGGTGCTCCGCGCCGGCCGAGAAGGAGGAGTCGGCCAAGCCCGCCGAGGAGAAGCTCGAGGACTACACCGTCAAGCTCGGCTACTACGGCTGCGACCACATGCTCGCGGCCGCGGTCGCGCGCGATGCCGGCATCTACGACGAGCTCGGCCTGAAGGTCGAGTCCATCGGCGGAGGCAACGTGCCCGAGGCGATGGCCGCCGGTCAGATGGACGTCGGCTACATCGGCACCGAGGGACTCGTCCGCGCCAAGGAGAAGGGCTCGCCTATCTTCGTGGCGGCCAACAACCACCTCGGCGGCTCGTACTACATCGTGGGCTCGAGCAAGCTCGCGAGTGCCAAGGACCTCGTCGGCAAGCGCTTCGGCGTCGGCGCCGACGCGGACAAGACCGACTCCTACTGGGTGCGTATGGCTGCCGGGGCTGGCATTCCCGCCGATCCCAAGCAGTACGAGGCCGTCTCGATCGGCGGCAGCGACGCGCTGCTCGCGATCAAGAACGGTCAGCTCGACGGATTCGTCGACTGCGATCCGTGGGGCTCCGTCGCCGAGGTCGAGGGCGATTCGGCCAAGATCCTGGCCGGCGTCTCCAAGCTCCCCACCACCGGTGACTGGGGCAACTGCTGCTGCTACTCCATGAACGACGCGTTCGCGTCGGAGCACCCGGAGATTGCCAAGAAGATGATCCTGGCGCACTCGATGGCGATCCAGTACATCTACACCAACCCCGTCGAGTCGGCCAAGATCTTTGCCAAGGAGAAGGGCATCAGCGAAGAAGCGGCCCTGCGCACGATCTGGGCCAAGACCGTCGGCGACGGCCGCACCCTGACCTGGGCCGTCGATCCGCAGCGCTTCACCGACGAGTTTGCCTACGTGGAGCAGGTCACGGGCTTCAAGGCCGCGCCGCAGGAGGAGTGGCTCAAGACCGACCTCCTGGACGCCGCAGGCACCGAGGACTTCGACGCGTTCATCGCTGAGAAGGTCGATCCGAAGTTCCCGCTCACGATGACCTTCGACGAGTACAAGACCGCCGTCGGGTTCGAGGGCTAGGTCCGCTATGACTTCGGGCCGTCGGGCGGGCACGCGCGTTCTAGTCGTCGCGTGCTCGCTCGCGGCCCTGGTCGCGCTCGGTGGCTGTGCGGCTCCGGTGCGCACGACTTCCGGGCCGGTCCGGATCGGCGCGCCCGACGACACCGCCGGGATGCTCGTGGATTACGTCGTCGGGCATGCGGACGCGCCCGAGTCGAGGGCGGTGCCGTACGAGCTCTACGAGTTGCGTGACTGCTGCGCGACCAAGTCGCAGACGGCGCTTGCGGCTGAGGACATCGACATGGCGGTGCTGTGTCCGGATGCCGCCGAGGAGCTTGTGGGCAAGGACCCGCGTTTCCGGGTCGTGGGCCCCGTGGCGGCCAACACCGACGTTGCGATCGCGCGCGACGAGGCGCCGGCACGGGTCGGCGTGACCCAGAACCGCGGCTATCAGGAGCAGGTAGTCGGCGATCTGTTCGGGGCAGGAGCCGAACCGGTCGCGATGCTGACGGAGAGTCTGCCCTATGCGCTCGAGCGCGGCTCGGTCCAGGGGGTGGTCACGGACTTCCTGCGGGCGCGCGAGATCGAGGGCATGCGGTTCTCCTCGGCAGGCAGGAACGGTTCGGACCGTGTGACGTATGTGCTCGTGACCACTGACGCGTTCGCGGACGACCCGCGCTACGAGGCCTCGATAGAGGCGTTCGACAAGGCCGCCGAGGAGCTCGGCGACCCGCAGGTCCTGCGTGAACAGGTCGGGTCGTTCACGGGAGTGACGATGAGTGAGCAGGAGGTGAGCGAATGGGCGAGACTTCAGGTACGGCTGCTGAGCGTATCCGGGACAACGAACTGATGAACGGTACCCGCGTGCCGGGTTCTTCGGGCGGGCGGTCCTGGTGGTGGCTCGCGTCCATCGGCATCGTGTTCGTGGTCTGGCAGATCGCCGCGTGGCGTTACGACAGCAGCCTGCTCATGCCCCAGCCCATCGACGCGATGAAGGCCTTTGGGCGCGCGCTCGTGGATCCGGAGGTGCTCTACAACCTCGGCATCACCATCAAGCGCGTGCTCACCGGGTTCGCCGTGGCAATGGTGATCGGCGTTCCGGTCGGGTATCTCATGGGCTATTCCAGGCGGGCGGGAGAGATCATCGACCCGCTCATCAACACGCTGCGCCAGGTCCCGATCATGGCGTGGGTGCCGCTCTCGATCGTGTGGTTCGGGCTCGGCGACGGGCCCACCGTGTTCATCATCGCGTTCGTGGGCGTGTTCGCGGTCATCCTCTCCACCGTGGCAGGTGTGCGTTCGATCCCCGCTGACCTGTTCCACGCGGCCCAGAGCATGGGCGCCACGCGTCGAGGCCTGTTCGCCGATGTTGTGGTCCCGGCGACGGTGCCCGATGTCATCACCGGCGCCCGGCTCGCCCTCGGCGCCGGCTGGGGCTCGGTGATCTGTGCGGAGTTCATCGCCACGAGCGCCGGCTACGGCTACATCATGGTGCGCGCACAGACCATGATGGAGACCGACCGGCTCATGGCGCTCATGATCCTGGGCGCGCTCGTGGGCTTCACCATCGACCGCGGGCTCGTGGCCGTGAACCACCGCCTGTCGAAGTGGCGGTACATCGCATGAGGCTGCGGATCAGCGACGTCCACAAGCGCTACGCCAACGGTGTGGGCGACCACGTCGTTCTCGAGCGCATGGACCTCGATGTGGCCGAAGGCGAGTTCGTCACGCTTCTGGGTCCCTCGGGTTGCGGCAAGACGACCCTGCTCAACATCGTCGCCGGTTTCGTGGTTCCCGACACCGGGAGCGTGCGTGTTGGGGACCGCGCGGTCGACGGCCCCGGGCCCGACCGAGGCGTCATCTTCCAGGACTACGCGCTGTTCCCGTGGCTCACGGTGCGGGGCAACATCGAGTACCCCATGAAGCGGCTCGGGATCGCGCCGGCGGAGCGCGCGGCGCGCCTCGAGCAGCTCCTGGGGATGGCGCATCTCGACGGCAAGGGCGCGCTGTATCCCGCGCAACTCTCGGGCGGCATGAAGCAGCGCACCGCTGTCTGCCGTGCGCTCGCCTCGAGCCCGCAGGTCCTGCTCATGGACGAGCCGTTCGGTGCCGTCGACTTCCAGATGCGGCTCAAGCTGCAGGAGGAGCTCGAGCGCATCTGGCTCGAGAATCGGATCACCGTGCTCATGGTCACGCACGACGTGCAGGAGGCCATCTACATGTCGGACCGCGTGATCGTGATGTCGCCGGACCGCGGGCGGATCGTCGAGGACGTGACCATCGACCTGCCGAGGCCCCGTCTGCGCAAGGGCGCCGCGTATCACGAGTACGAGGACCTGCTGCTCGACCGGTTGAGCGAGGCGTTCGACGAGAGGAGAGCATCGTGAGCGTCGCGGTCGCGACAGCCCGCCTGCGAACCGCATGCGCGCTTGCGTGTGTCTGCCTCACGCTTGCACCCGCCGGGTGCGGACCGGCTCGCGTGGAGGTGCCCGACGTGCTCGGCATGACCGTTCCGCAGGCGACTGAGGCCCTCGACGCCGCAGGGTTCGGGGTCGGCGCGGTGAAGGACTTCCGCGAGTTCGAGACCACGCCGACCGTCTTCGGACAGGTCCCGCCTGCGGGAGAGGTGCTCGAGCGTGGAGCGTCCGTCGACCTCGTTCTCACGTATGACTGTTATCGCTGCCGATAGGGGGACCTGCCCGATGAGTGGCCCGTTCGCGAACTACCCCGAAGAGCGCCTGCGCATCGCAAGCGTGCACTCGCGCTGCGACGAAGCGCAGAAGCGACTGCGTCTCGCCGTGCTCGACGGTATGCTCGCGGCAGGCGGGCCGGTGCGGCCGGCCGATGTCGCGGCCGACGCCGGGCTCGAGCCCGCGCACGCCGAGGAGCTCGCCGCGCAGATGGCCCGCGACAACGTGCTGGTGCTCGGCGAAGGCGGGGAGGTACGGTTCGCGTATCCCGTATCCGGACTGTCGACCCCCCATCAGGTGACGCTCGCCGACGGCCGCGGGTTCTCCGCCATGTGCGTCATCGACGCGATGGGCAGCTCGTACACGTTCCGTCAGGATGCTGACATAGCGTCGAAGTGTCACCGGTGTGGCGCCGAGGTCCGTATCACGATGTGCGACGGCGAGGTCGCCCTCGTCGAGCCGGCCGATGCCCGCGTCGTACACGTCGACCTGGCCAAAGCCGAGAACTGGGCGGCGAGCTGTTGAAACGACATGAACTCCTTCTGTACGGAGGAGCACCTGAACGAGTGGTTCGAGAGCACCGGTGGGACCGGCGAGGACCTGTTCTTCCTCACCGTGCCCGAGGCGCGTGTCGTGTCCGAGTGGTTGTTCGGTCTGGATGAGGAGTGAGCATGCCGAGGAGCATCGAGGCGATCCTGGACGAGTTCGAGCGCAGACTCGAATGGGCGCAACTTGAGTTCAAGGCCGCGAAGGAGGCCGGCACCAAGGTCGTCGGCCTGTACTGTGGCTACATCCCGTTCGAGCTGGTGCGAGCGGCCGGTGCGGTCCCGGTCTCGCTGTGCGGAAGCGACGTCGAGGCGATACCTGCCGCGGAGGTGGAGCTGCCGCGCAACTTCTGCCCGCTCATCAAGTCGAGCTACGGCCTGGCGATCACCGACACCTGCCCGTTCTTCCACTTCGCCGACGCGCTCATCGGCGAGACGACCTGCGACGGCAAGAAGAAGGTCTTCGAGCTGCTCAAGTCACTCAAGCCCGTGCATGTGATGCAGCTGCCCTTCGACGTGAACGCGCCGCGGGCCCTCGAGCACTGGCACGCGGAGATCGAGCGGGTGACGGAGTTCCTCGAGGGCGTCACGGGCCAGACGGTCACCGACGAGCGCCTGCGCGACGAGATCGCCTACGAGAACAACATGCGCCGGCTGCTCCAGCGCATCAATCGGACCTTCGAACGCCCCGTGCCGGCGCTCACGTGGACGCAGATGCTCAACGTCCGCTCGCTCACCGACTTCGTGATCGACCGTGACCCCTACGTGGCGCTGCTCACCGAGCTCGCCGAGGCGGTCGAGCTCGCCGACGCTGCGGACGCCGCCACCGGCGACGGCCGACCGCGCGTGCTCGTCACCGGGACCCCGATGTCGCCCGAGACCAACAAGGTCATGCGCCTTGCCGAGGAGTCCGGCGCGCGGGTGGTCGCGCACGACGCCTGCAGCGGCACCAAGTCCTTCGATCGGCTCATCGACGAGACCGGCGACCCGATCGACGCGCTTGCACGGTTCACCCTCGGCATACCCTGCGCGTGCATGAGCCCGAACGACGGACGGCTTGAGTTGCTCAGGCGCACCGTCGACACCTACGAGGTGCAGGGCGTCATCGACACGGTATGGCTCGCATGCCACACCTTCAACGTGGAGTCCGTGCTGGTGCAGCGCGCCTGCCGCGACGAACTGGCGGTCCCGTTCCTCAAGATCGAGACCGACTACTCGGATGCCGATGAGGGCCAGCTGCGCACGCGCATCGAGGCGTTCGTCGAGCAGATGTGCTGAGCGGCCGGACCCGATGAGCCCGTTCGAGCGGATAGCGACCATGGAAGGGACCCGCCCGGTGCTAGACTGGTCGGGGCCCTTGTCCGTCGCCGACGACCATGGACGTGCGATGCCGCGCTACACCGTCGACCTGCACAATCACACGCCGCTGATCCCCAACGACTACCACGACGCGGCGGGAACCACTCCGCGCGCCATCGTGCACACCGCGCTCGAGCACGGCATCGACGTGCTGGGCATCGCCGATCACTTCAGCGTCGCGTACGGCAGGCTCCTCCACCGCGCGGCGCGCGAGGTCGCCGATTCGACCGGCAGCGAGCTGCAGATCGTCTCCGGCGCCGAACTCAAGGTCCGCTGGGGCGCCGACGAGACGCACCTGATCGCTCTGTTCGACCCGCTCGAGGCCGAGGGGGCGTTCGATGCGCTGCTCGTGCTTCTGGGCATGAAGAATCCGGCTGCCGCGATACACGATCTGCCCTGCGTGGTGCTCGCGCACGATCCGCGTGAGGTCGCCCGCCATGTGAACGAACTCGGGGGCCTCTGTCACATCGGGCACATCGATCGCGTGTTCGGCGAGTACCGACTCCTCGATTCGCCGATCGCCGAGGAGTTGCTCGCCGATGATGCCTTCTCGGCCGTCGAGATCATCGAGCCCGGGTGCCTTGAGGTGTGCGGCCTGAACTCGGCCCTGCCGCAGATCAGCTCGTCGGACGCGCACGGGCTGCATGAGATCGGGCGGCGCACCGCCACCCTCGAGATGTCCGAGTGCACGTTCGCGGGCCTGCGCGACGGATTGGTCGCGGCGCGCCGCTAGGCTGGCCTACGCTCGCCTCCCACACCGCGCGGCGCCGAGATCAGAAGCCCGGATCCTCGGCGTTCAGCCTCACGAGGTCCTCGGGGCGCGGCACACCGAGCGCGAGATGCGGCGTCATCCTGTCGGCGAGGAACGCCGAGCGGTCCGCGGCGTCGAGCATGAGCGGCAGCACGTCGCGTCCGCGCAGAACACCGAGGCTGCCTCCAGCACACATCGACTCTCCGAACGACGTGACAGGGTCAGAGCGCGAGACCCCGCCGGCGATCACGAGCGGGACCGCAGCGCCGCCGTGATAGAGCGGGCCGGCGGAGGGGGTCTGGTGGTCGGCGAGCACCGAGACCACCACGCCCTTTCGCGCCAGCTCCACGAGCGGTCCGAGCGCCGTGTCGAGTTCGGAGAGCACGTCGCGCTTGCGGCCGGGGTCCTTGCGGTGCCCGCGCATGTCGGGCCACTTCGAGTGCACGTGGATGAAGTCGTGGCCCTGCTCCAACAGCGCCAGAGCCCTCTCGACGCGCGCGGAGAGGTCCTCGGCGGGTCCGGCCGTGGCCGGTATCTCGACGTGCTCCATGCCCACCGCGAGCGCCAGCCCCCGGTACAGCACGCCGGCGCCGAGGCACACGCCCCTCAGCCCGAAGCGCTTGGCGAACGGCGTGATCGACGCGTGCGCGCCCGCCCATTTCACGAGTACGAAGTCCAGCTCGCGCCCGCGCAGGCGCCGGTGCGTCCTGCGCATCCATTCGTTGAGGACGCGCGCGGTGTGTTCCGCCGCCGCCGGGTCGCTCGCCTCCTCGAGCGCGCACACGGCGAGCACCGGCATGTCCGCGCGCAACGGGTCCGCGTCGCTTATGTGATGCGAGATGGCGCTGTGCGCCGAGGAGAGGTAGAGGAGCCCCTGCAGATGGTCGGTGTGCACGAAGCGGATGCGTACGCCGTCGATCTCGTCGTCGAGGTCGAGTTCGTCAAGTCCGGCCTCGCCCTCCCGGGGATCCGGGCGCTCCTCGATGTGATACGACCCGTCACGTTCGGTCACGCGCGCCAGATTGGCCCGCAGCACGACCTCGCCGTGTGCGGGCGGCATGTCACTGCCGAGCGCCTCCAGTAGCCCTCTGCCCGGGAACTCCGCCGGGTCGTAGCCGAACAGGGCGAAGTGCGCCTGGTGCGAGCTCGGAGCGTATCCCGGCTCGAGCGGGTACATCGTCCCGCACGCGCCGAGCGCCGCGAGCGCATCGAGGTTGGGAGTGTCGGCGGCTTCGACCGGCGAAAGGCCGCCGAGTTCGGCGTACGCCCGGTCGCCCATGCCGTCGAGCACGAGCATCACCAGCGGTGTCGACGACCCATTCATCCGCCGAGGACCTCGCCGACGATTCCCGCGTAGTCTGCCGGCCCGTCACCGGGGTTGCGCCAGGCGTCTATCACGGCGCGCCCGACCGGTTCGAAGAACTCGGCGATGTAGCGGTCGTAGGCCGACTCATCCAGCGGCACACGCCCGTCGAGCGTCGCGTAGTTGCCCGAGAGCAGGCAGGAGAGTTGGCCCGCGCCCTCGTCCCACCCGTCGCCCACGAGTTCGCCGACCTGCTCGCCGGCCAGATCGCGGAGCGGTTCGAGCAGCTCGACGCCGCCGTATGCGAGCACGCGGATCGAGGCGTCGATGCTCGCGGTGGTCTGGCTGAGCTTCACCCGCCCGTCGTGCGTGTCGCGCTCTCCGGACACCACCGGCGCGTCATCGAGCGCCCAGGCAAGCGGCACTCTGAGCAGGTGGAAGTACAGGTGGCAGGCCATGCAGGGCGAGAACATCCTGAAGCGCTCGCGGATCTCAGCCGCCGGTCGGCCGTTGAGGGCCGCCCAAAGCCTCGGGTCGTGCAACGTTATCGGTTCCGCGACCTCCGCCGTGCCGAGAAGGAGCTCCCGAAGCCTGTCGACCGCTCGGGCGGGGGCCGTCGAGTCGCCCGTCTCGGTGCCTGTGTATGCGACGGTCGGCACGACGCGTGTGAAGCCGCGCTCGCGCACGGCGAGCACCGCCGCCGCGACGCTGTCGCGTCCGGCAATCTGGGCGATGATCGTGGAATCCGGCATACGTCCCCCCGTGTGTCCGTAGCGGTCGGTGCGCCGACCCGCGTCAGACCTCTGACGCCATGGTACTCGTGCAGGGCCCCGTCCGCCTCCCTGTCGGCTATACTGCCGCCATGTGATTTCCGTATCCCTGCCGATGTCTTTCAGGAGGCCACCGCAGATGCTCGACGCCAAGTTCGTCCGCGACAACACCGAAGCGGTCCGCGCGGCGATGAAGGCGCGCAACTCGTCGTGGGATGTCGAGGAGTTCGTCGCTGCCGACGAGGAGCGACGCGGGGTCATCGGAAGGGTCGAAGCCCTGCAGGCGCGTCGCAACGAGGCGAGCAAGGCCATCGGTGGTCTGATGCAGGCCGGCAAGCGTGATGAGGCCGAGGCGGCCAAGACCGAGGTCCGCGAGATCAACGAGGAGATCGCAGCCCTCGACGAATCCCTCGCCCTTGTGGAGGCCAAGGTCCGCGAGCTGCTCATGACCGCCCCCAACATCCCGGATGCGAGCGTGCCGGTGGGGGCGAGCGAGGACGACAACGTCGAGGTCCGCAGGTGGGGCACTCCTCGGCAGTTCGATTTCGAACCGAAAGCGCACTGGGACCTCGGGCCTGAGATGGGGATCGTGGATTTCGAGCGCGGCGTGAAGCTGGCGAAATCGAGGTTCGTGGTTCTCGGGCGTGACGGTGCTCGACTGAATCGCGCCCTCATCAACTTCATGCTCGACACCCACGGCGCTCGCGGCTACACCGAGTGGTCCGTGCCGGCGATGGCCAACAGCGAGACGCTCACGGGCACCGGGCAGCTGCCCAAGTTCGAAGAGGATCTGTTCAAGACGGTCGACGGCCTGTACCTGATCCCGACCGCCGAGGTGCAGCTCACGAACCTGCACCGCGACGAGGTCCTGGAGGGTGCGGAGCTGCCGCTGCACTACGCGGCGTACACGCCCTGTTTCCGCGAAGAGGCGGGCAGTGCCGGGCGCGACACCCGGGGCATGATCCGCGTGCACCAGTTCGACAAGGTCGAGATGGTCAAGTTCGCCGTGCCCGAGACGTCATTCGACGAGCTCGAGGGCATGGTCGCCGACGCTGAGAACATCCTGCAGCTTCTGGGGCTGCCGTATCGGGTCATCACCTTGTGCACCGGCGACATGGGCTTCGGCGCGGCCAAGACCTACGATCTCGAGGTATGGCTCCCGAGCTACGACGGCTACAAGGAGATCTCGAGCTGCAGCAACTGCGTGGAGTTCCAGGCGCGGCGGGCGAGCATCAAGTACCGCGATCCGGAGGCGTTCAAAGGTTCGCGCCTCGTGCACACGCTCAATGGTTCGGGGCTCGCGGTCGGACGGTGTCTTGTCGCCGTGCTCGAGAACTACCAGCAGGCGGACGGCAGCGTCGTGGTCCCCGAGGTCCTGCGGCCGTACATGGGCGGCCAGGAGGTCATCCGCGGCTGACGCGCGCCGGAGGCCCTCTAGCCGGTGCGTGTCCCCACGAACATGATCGCGGGTCTGCCGCAGTAGACGATCCGTGAGGCGCTCCCGGTCACGTAGACCGTCGCGCCGTTGACGTCCAGCATCTTGACCGCGATGTCGCGGAAGACCTGGCCGCTCTCCATCAGGAAGCGACGGCGTTCCGCTCCGGCGTCGCGGCCGTCGGGATGCGTGAGCTCGGCGAGGGGGCGGCCTTCGAGCAGGTCGCGGGTCGCGGCGCCGAGGGCCCTGCAGGCCTCAGCATTGGCGTAGATCACCATCTCGAGGTCGTGCACGATCACAGGCAAAGGCATGCCCTCAAGTGCGGCTTCGTGCAGTCCCATGTTGCACGGTTCCTTCGGCTCGGCCACCGGCACCTCCTCGATCGGCGTCTGAGTGAACGATATCAGGTGGCGCTGACACGATGTTCGGGAATCTACCGGGTGACCGAACCGAATCCCGCCCCGGGGGGACCCCATGCCTGAGCCGATCGACCCGACCGTACTCGTCGTCTTCGGAGCCACCGGGGACCTCATGGCACGCAAGATCGTTCCGTCGATCTTCCACCTGAGCAACAAGGCGGTCCTACCCCGGCACTTCGCGTGCGTGGGCTTCTCGCGAAGGCCCTGGAGCGACGACGACCTGCGCGGGCACGTGCGCGGCATCATCGCCGAGCGCTATCCGGGCACAGCCCCCGAGGCCGCCGAGGAGTTCCTCGGCATGTTCACCTACTCGCAGGGCGCCTTCGACGACGAAGCCGCGTACGAGGCGCTTGCGCTGCACCTCAAGTCCATCGACGACGCATGGGGCATGTGCACGAACAAGCTCTTCTATCTGGCGGTGCCTCCCGAGCACTACGAGACGATCTTCCGCAGGCTTGCGGAAAGCGGGCTCACGGAGGCTTGCAGCGACCTGGCCGGCTGGACGCGCGTGCTCGTGGAGAAGCCGTTCGGCAACGACGAGGACAGCTCGCAGGCCCTCGACGAGCTGCTCGCGAGCCTGTTCCGCGAGGAGCAGATCTACCGTATCGACCATTACCTGGCCAAGGAGATGCTCCAGGGCATCCTGAACTTCCGGTTCACCAACAACCTGTTCGAGATGTCGTGGGACCGCACCGCGATCGAGTCGATCGACATCACGCTGCACGAGACGCTCGGCGTCGAGAAGCGCGGGCGCTTCTACGACGGCGTCGGCGCGCTGCGCGACGTCGGGCAGAACCATCTGCTGCAGATGCTCGCGCTCGTGACGATGGACCAGCCCGCCGACCCCGGGCCTCACGCCATCCGCACCGCGCGCGCCGCGGCGATCCGCGAGCTGCTGCGCCCGCTTTCCGCCGAGGAGGTCGCGTCGCAGACCTACCGCTCGCAGTACACCGGCTTCCGGCAGATCGAGGGCGTTGAGCCCGACAGCACCACCGAGACGTTCTTCAGGCTCGTGACCGAGCTTGCGGGGCCGCGCTGGGCCGGTGTGCCCGTCACGCTCGAGAGCGGCAAACGGATGCAGGCCGTCTCCAAGCAGATCGCGGTGACGTTCAGGCACCCGCATCCCTGCATGTGCACGGGCGGACGCCACTACCGCAACCGCGTGGTCTTCACCCTGGAGCCCAGCGACGAGATCAAGATCGAGTTCTGGGCCAAGAAGCCCGGTTTCGACAACGAACTCGAGAAGCGCGAGTTCCGCTTCTTCCTCTACGAGAAGGAGGAGAAGGCGCAGTATGTCGAGGAGTACGCGCGTCTCCTGATGGACGCGTTCCGCGGGGACCAGACGCTGTTCGTCTCAACCGACGAGGTCCGCGCGATGTGGGAGTTCATCGACCCGGTCGTCCGCGCTTGGCGGGAGGGGGCCACCCCGCTCGCGACTTACGAACCCGACACCTGGCAGGCTGTCGAGGCGGCCGACGTGGCGCTGGCGCATCGTCACGCGGCCGGCAGCGTGGGCGTCGTGGGGCTCGGCAAGATGGGCGCCGGTATCGCGCTGAACCTGCGCGACCACGATTGGATCGTGCACGGCTACAACCGGTCCTACGCCAAGGCCGAGGCACTCGAGACCAAGGGGATCAGACCCGCGAGGTCGCTCGCGGACCTCGTCGCGACACTTCCCGCACCGAGGGTCGTCTGGCTCATGCTCACTGCCGGGGCACCGGTCGATGAGGTGTTGTTCGAACCGGGCGGACTGGCGGAGCTGCTCAGCCCGGGCGACATCGTGATCGACGGCGGCAACTCGTTCTACAAGGACGCGGCGACGCGCGCCGATCGTCTCGCGGAGCGCGGCATCCGATTCCTCGACTGCGGTACCAGCGGCGGGCCCGGCGGCGCCCGGACCGGGGCGTGCCTGATGATCGGCGGCAGAACCGAGGACTTCGAGCTCGTCGAACCGCTCTTCGCCGACCTCGCCCTGCATGACGGGTACCGCTTCTTCGAGGGGCACGGCGCCGGCCATTTCGTGAAGATGGTCCACAACGGCATCGAGTACGGCATGATGCAGGCGATCGCCGAGGGGTTCCAGATCATGCACAACGCCGCGTTCGACCTTGATCTCGAGCGCGTCGCCGAGGTCTACCAGCGGGGGAGCGTCATCGAGTCGCGGCTCGTGGGCTGGATGCTCGACGCGTTCCGCGAGTTCGGGCAGGACCTCGAGGGCGTCTCCGGATCGGTCGGGCACACCGGCGAGGGCGCCTGGACCGTGCGGACCGCCGAGGAGATGTCACTGGAGGACCGGGTGATCCGTGGCGCGCTCGAGTTTCGGATCGAGTCCGAGAAGGACCCGAGCTATGCGGGGCAGGTGTTGAGCGCGCTGCGCAACCGCTTCGGCGGTCACGCGATGTGAGGAGCCGAGCGACGTGTGTCACGCGTCGCAGTCGGAGAGCCTCTCCTGAGGGACGCCGAGATCCACGAGTCTGTCGCAGTCGCTCGGCAGCAGGTCCGCGGGCACGTTCTCGCGACCGATGGCGTTGAGTGCGATGAAGCGGGCGCAGCCCGTGCTGTCCTCGAGGCAGAAGCGCTGCTTCATGGTGTGGTTCAACTGGGGCGAGTAGCCCACGTCGCTCGTGAAGAACGGGCAGGTCTCCCGGTACACACATGCCATCGCGGGCCTCCTTCCTGCGTCGACCCATCGACTGTCTCATACCCGCACCGTGGGCCGTCAACACCGTTCACCCGACCCGCCTCAGATGGGGGGCGTCCGATGATGGTCTGCCGCGCGATGCCCGGGCTACTTCTTGAGCTCGGCGAAGTGCGCGTCCCAGCGGCCCCCATTGCCCGCAGCGAGCTTCTCGTACGCCGGTATCTCAAAGAACTGCAGGCGGTCGTCCAGGAAGTCTGAGAACGACAGCATCGTGCCGTCGTCGGACACGTCGAGCGCGGTGCACTGGTTCCCGCCGATGATCGCGTCGAGCGGCTTGCCGCTGCCGGTGTCGAACAGCAGGATCGTGCCCCACTCGTAGCCGGGGATGTAGTAGCTCTTGGGGTTGTTCTCTCCTCGGCAGGAGACGAACAGGACCTTCCCATCGGCGGAAAGGTCGATGGTGTTGGGCTTCTCGTCGGTGTCGCAGAACTTCGTGGTCTTGCCCGTCTTGAGGTCGTAGGCCCACACGCAGTCCTTGGCCATATCCGACGCGTACAGCACGCCCTTTTTCGGGTCGCCGACGAGGTGGCGCAGCGCCCCGTTGCTGTCAAAGACCTGCGTGACCTCGCCGCTCGCCAGATCCACGCGCTCGAGCTCGCCGCCGCCATAGCCGGCCACGTAGAGCTGCGTGCCGTCGGGTGTCGGCCACAGGCCGCGCGGCGTGTCCGCGGTCCGGATGCGGCGGCGCACCGTGCCGCTCGCCAGGTCGATCTCGGAGACGTCGTCGCCCGACCAGTTCGCGGCATACAGCGTCTTGCCGTCGGGCGAGAGCGCCACGACCTTGGTCCACGCGCTCTCGGTCGGCAGCTCGCGCAGGATCTTGCGGGTCTTCACATCGATCTCGAAGACCTCGGCCGTCTCCATCTGGCTCGCATACGCCTTGGTCCCGTCCGCCGAGAACGCGATCTCGACGGCGCCGTACTTCCCCATATCGATCTCGCCGATCAGCGCGAGTGTGGCGGTGTCGAAGATCTCGATCGACGGCGGCCCGTTCAGGATCGACGTCCACGCCTCGCGCCCGTCGGGTGTGAACACGACGCCCTTGGGCGCACCGGCGCACTCGACCACGCCGAGCGAGTGCACGAGTTGGCCCTCCGGATCGAGCCTGACTCTGAGCGTGGTCGTCCTGTCCAGGAAGATCTCGCGCGCGTAGGGGTTCTTACCTGCCGAGGAGACCTCGACGGTGTACGCCCCCGCAGGCAGCGTGGCCGCGATCGAGCCGGTGCCGGCGCAAACCTGAGTGCCTGACGCGTCGACGACCCGGCACGCCGCGCCCTCAGGCGACGCGGTCACCCGTAGCCCCTGCTGCTGCGGGTTCATCGTGAGTCTCAGGGTGTTCTCACCGAAGCGGTTCACCGTGAGTTCGGCCTCGATGGTCTCGAACCCCTTACGCTCTATCGTGACCGGGTAGGTTCCGGGTGAGAGCCCGCTCAGCGCGAGAGAGCCGGTCCCCGTGCATTCGCACGAGCGGATGACGGCGTCTGCGGGAGTCGCGGTGATGCTCGCGCTCACGGGACGTGTCCAGACCCACCAACCGCCCCAGAGCGCTCCCGCGAGGACCATGAGTGCGATGGCGATCGAGAGCCCGCGCCCGCTTCGGCGCCCGCCGTAGCCGTATGCCGCCGAGGAGCCGCGGCCCGACCGCGTGCCGCCCGCACCCAGGATAGTGGCCGACCGCCGCCGACCTGACCGCCGCGGGCCGCCCTGCAGTGCCCCTTGCGGCACGTTGCTGCGGGGGCGCGGTCTCGGGCGACTTGAGCGATCGGCGCTCATGGTCTCATTCCTCGGCGGACATCTTGCCGGTGGCGCGCAGCCAGATCATCTTGGCGATGCCTCGCGCCATGCGCGGACCGCCGATGAGGTTGTGGATGCGCCCCGTCTTGGCGCCGGGTGTCTGCGCAAGGACCGGGACCGTGCGTGCTCCGACCTCATCGAGAGGCACTCCGAACGCGTCGAGTGCGTAGCGCCAGTTCTCGGCCGTGGCAGCAAGCCGCGGACTCGTGTCGATGTCGACGTAGAAGTCGGTCTCCACCATGCCCGGGACGAGTGCGTCGATGCTCACGGGCGCCTTGAGGTTCTCGCGCGCAAGCGAGCGCGTGAGCGAGGCGACCGCGGTCTTGGTCGCGGCGTACGCGGCGGTGTAGGGTGTCGCTTCGCCCCGGTAGCCGCGGCCGGCCATGTTGAGCAGCACCCCGCCGTGCTCGCGGAAGTGCGGCAGGATCGCCCGACAGCCGAGGATCGTGCCGGTGAGGTTCACCTCGACGATGGAGCGTAGGGACTCGGGCTCGATCTCGTCGAGGGGTCGGTAGCCGAGCGAGATGCCCGCGTTGTTGACCCAGCAGTCGATCCGCCCGTACCAGGAGAGTGCGAGGTCGCGCAGGGCCTCGATGTCCTCGGCGACCGACACGTCGGCCACCATGCCGCACACCGGGACGCCCGAGGATGCGAGGCCCGTTATCGCCGCGTCGACGTCGGTCTCGCGGCGGGCGCACACCACGACGCGAGCGCCCTCGGCGCCACAGGCCTCGGCTATCGAGCGGCCGATCCCGCGCGTCGATCCGGTCACCACCACGACCTTGTCTTGCAGAGCGTTGGCCATCACGCCTCCCTCGCCGGAGTGTAGCGCAGCGAGGGAGGCGTGCGCCAAGCGGCTACTTGAGCCTGAACACCACGGTGATGTCCGCCTTGATGTCGAGCTGGCCCGACTCGACCGGCATCATCCCGGCGGCGTACGCGCCCTTGTCGGCCCGCAGCAGCGCCGAGTCCGTGTAGACCTCGGGCACGTCGATCGCGGTCTCCTTCACGGTCACCGCTTCGCCGACGCTCTTGCCTGCGGCCTTGGCCATGGCTTCGGCGCGTCGCTTCGCGTCCTCGACGGCCTTGGTGATCGCCTCATCGGTGGCGGCCGCATCGTCTTCGAGGGTGAACGTCGGGCCGTTGACGGTGGATGCCCCCGCGCCGGTCGCGGCCTCGATGACTTCACCGACGCTCGCGATGTCGCGGACCCGGACGCGCAGGGTCACCGATGCCCGGTACGACACGACCGTGGGCGGCTTCTCGCCCGAGTTGTCATAGGTGTAGTTCGGCTCGATTCGCATGTCGGAGGTCTGGATGTCCGCCTCGGCCACTCCCGCCTTCTTGAGGGCCGCCGCCACGTCCCCGGCTGCCTTGGAGGCGCGGTCGAGTGCGGGCTTGGCTTTGGGGTCGGTGTAGAGGGTCCCGAAGGTCATCTCGGCGGTGTCTGGCGCGGCCAGCGCCGTGCCGCTCCCGGATGCGGTGACGGTGTCGAGCGTGATCGAGTCCGCCGGTGCGGACAGGACCTCCGTCTTGCAGCCGGCGAGCCCGAGAGCCGCCAGCGACAGTCCCGCGAGGGCGAGAACGATCCGTGAACGTCTGGGCATGATGCCTCCCCTGATAGATGGTCTTCAGGGGTTGGACGCCAAGGGGAGGGGCGTGGTTCTCGTCCCGGGAACAAAAGAACCCCGCACGTGGCGGGGTCCGGTGGTTCGAGTGGTGCGCCGTGAGGGATTCGAACCCCCGACCTTCTGATTCGTAGTCAGACGCTCTATCCGGCTGAGCTAACGGCGCATGACCCCAAAAGGGGCTTGGTAAGTCTGCCAAGCGGCAGACGAGATGTCAACTGGCGGAGAGTGAGGGATTCGAACCCTCGAAGGGGTTCTAAACCCCTTACTCGCTTAGCAGGCGAGCGCCTTCAACCGACTCGGCCAACTCTCCGCGTGACGCCCGGACGGGGCGAAACGGCCACCATTGTAGCAAGGCTCACACCGGTGGGGAAGCGATGCGCGACGCGGCCCCGGCGGGACGCTTCGCCCGGAGTGCCCACTGGCGGAGGGGGTGGGATTCGAACCCACGAACCCTTGCGGGTCAACGGTTTTCAAGACCGTCGCATTCAACCACTCTGCCACCCCTCCGCGGGGCGCACATGGGAGGATATCACGCGCATGGGCCGTGCGGAGGGCGCTACTCCGGCTCGGCGTACGGGATCCCGTGATCGAGCGTTCCGGTCGAGATCCACAGTTCGATGGTCTTGCCCCGAGGCTCGAAAGCCTCGGGCGGCGGGTTCTGATAGTAGACGAGCCCGGCGGCCACCGTCGTTGTGGACGGACCACGGCCTGCGATGACGGGGTAGTATCCCGCGGCCTTGAGTGTTGAGATGGCTTTCGCCTCGGTCATGCCCAGGACCTGCGGGACCTGAGGTCCGTACTCTATGGCGGCACCCGAGGACCCGTCGGTCATGTCCACGGTCGCGGTCCCGTCGGAACTGAAATCGGGCCCGGTGTCACCGCCGAGTTCCTCGTCGCCTGCGGATCCCGAGCCGTCGTCGCCCGTGCCGGTACCATCGCTCGCGATGGTCAGGTCGATCTGGGCGCCCTTGAGCGCTCGTGCGCCACCTGCCGGCGCCTGCGCCGCGACCTCGCCGGCCGGCGTCTCCGTCGTCTTGAGCGTCTCGATGTCCCCGACCACGAACCCGGCCTCGGCGATGGCGACCCGTGCATCGGACTCCTGCATCCCGATGACGTCCGGGACGTTGGCGGTCTGGGACAGGAACAGCCACAGCGCGATGAAGATGATCGCGACGAGTGCGATGACGCCGAGCAACCTTCGGTTGCCCGAGCCGTCCTCTCCCGCCCCGTCGATATCGAGGATGGCGTCTTCCGATGCCATGCGGTCTCCTTTGTCTGCGCACATCGAAGCGGCCCCGGCATCGGGGTCGTCGCCTCGTTCATCCATAATAATCTGTTGCGACGCGCTTTGCAGGTATTCCTGCCGAGGAACCCGCTCGCATGCTCCTCGCGGTAGAATCTGCGCAACGAACACCGAAGGAACAAGGGCGCTGTGAACTCCGACGAGACCTACATGGCCCTCGCGCTCGAACAGGCACGCATCGCGGGCGACCTCGGCGAGGTCCCCATCGGCGCCGTGGTGGTCTGCGAGGGTGCGGTGGTGGCGCATGCTCACAACCGCCGCGAGATCGACCACGATCCCGCCGGGCACGCGGAGTTGCTGGCCATCCGTGATGCCGCGTCACGTCTGAAGCGTTGGCGTCTGTCCGACTGCACCGTCTATGTCACCCTCGAGCCCTGTCCCATGTGCGCCGGGCTCATGCACCAGGCTCGCATCGCCCGATGCGTCTACGGCGCCCCCGACCCCAAGGCCGGGGCACTCGGGACGCTCTACGACCTGCACGACGATCACAGGCTCAACCACAGGTTCGACGTCACTTCGGGAATACTCGCCCAAGAGAGCGCGGAGCTGCTCCGCGCGTTCTTCGGCAGACTGAGGGCGAGGTAGCATGCGACCGATCACCGGGTTCCCCCTGACTCAGGCGCGTCGGACCCTGCTTGCGGCGACGGTCCTGGTGTGTGTGGCGCTGTGCCTCGCCGCACCGGCCACGGCGCTCGCCAAGGAGTACTCGATGGGGCCGGTCTCGATCGGGGCCAGGCTCAACCCCGACGGCTCGCTCGACGTCGCCGAGCAGCGGACCTTCGACTTCCAGGACTCGTTCACGCGCGTGTACTGGGAACTCGACACGGAGCCGGGGCAGCAGGTCACCGACATCGGCGTGGCGGGACCCGAGGGCCCCTACACCCCCAACACCGATGCATCTCCGCTCGACACGCGTACCCCGGGAACCTTCTGGGTGGAGCAGCGTGCCGACGGGGTGACCATCCACGCGTTCCACGTCTCGGCATACGAGGCCAAGACCTTCGCCCTGAACTACCGGGTCACCGGGGCCGCCAAGAAGTGGGATGACACCGGCGAGCTGTACTGGCAGTTCATCGGCGCCCGCTGGGAGGTCCCGGCCTCTGATGTCAGCATCCGCGTCGCCCTGCCGTGGCCGCAGGACACCCCCGCGACTCCGGGAGAGGACCTCAGGGCGTGGGGGCACGGGCCCCTCACGGGCACGGTCCAACCGAACCCCGACGGCACGATCGACATGAACGTCCCGTATCTCGAGGCGCAGACCTTCGTGGAGCTGCGTACGGTCTTTCCCCGTGAGTTGCTCGCCAACGCTCCCGACACTCCGGGCTCACAGCTCGACCTCATCCTCGCGCAGGAGAAGGGCTGGGCCGATTCCAAGAACCGGCAGGTCTTCGTCGACAGGGTGGTCGTCGGTTCCGCCCGATGGGGCAGCGCGTTGCTCTCCATCGGCGGTCTCGTGTTCGCGGCGCTCATGTTCATGCGTCACGGCAAGGAGTACACCCCGCAGTTCCAGGGCGAGTACTTCCGCGAGGAGCCCGCGGACCTCCACCCCGCCCTGGTCGGGGCGTTGTGGCGCATGGGCACCGTCGAGGACGGCGATGTGGCCGCGACGCTCATGGACCTGGCCAACCGCGGCGTCGTCACGATGATGCCGATCGACATCGACAAGAAGGGGTTCCTCGGCATAGGGGGCGGGACCGAGCGAGATTGGCAGCTGACCGTGGACCGTTCCCGCATGGAGGGCGCCCGGCCGCTGGACAGAAGTCTGGTGGCGATCCTCTTCGGCAAGATCGGCCAGGGCGACACGGTCACGATCGGCAAGATGAAGGCGTACGCCAAAAGCCACGCACAGGAGTTCTCGCAGGCCATGCAGGGCTGGAAGGCCGAGGCGTCGGCGGAGGCGCAGCGCCTCGGCTTCACGGAGAAGGCCGGTAGCACCTGGCAGGTGCTCCTGAGCATCATCGGGTGCGCGACCATGATCATCGGCATATTCGGCGCTCTGTACTCGGAGAGCATCTGGGTCGCCATCGTGGCCGTGGTGGCGGGCGTCGGGACGGTGTTGTTCGGGTTCAACACCTCGCGCCGATCACCCGAGGCCAACGAGCTCTACGCGAAGTATCGCGGGGTGCGAAACTATCTACGCGACTTCTCGCGCCTGAACGAGGCGCCACCGTCCCATGTCGCGCTTTGGAACCATTTCCTCGTGCTCGCGGTCGTGTTCGGGATCGCGCAGCAGGTCATCGAGCAGATGCGCGTGAAGGTGCCCGAGATCGTCCAGGACCAAGGCTTCGCCACCACGTACTGGTGGGTCTACTCGAGTTCGGGCTACAACGGCTCTCCCATCAACGCCCTCCAATCGGGGATCACGTCGGCCGGGTCGATCGCTTCGAGCGAACTCGCCTCGTCATCGGGTGGCGGAGGCGGCTTCTCTGGCGGCGGCGGCGGTGGTGGTGGC
>CAZMFQ010000007.1:0-159429 GCA_964565645.1 uncultured Eubacteriales bacterium | reverse complement strand
GCGTGCAGCGGCCCGAGAACGCGCCGGCCCGCGACGCGGCCGCCTCCCCGGCGCGCGACCGCGCGGCCGGCGGCGGCACGTTCGACCAGCTCAACCGCGACTACAGCGCGCGCTCGCAGGGGCAGCAGCGGACGCGCGACTACTCGAGCTATCAGGGCGGCCGGACGAGCGGCAGCTCCTATCGCGGCGGCGGCTCCTCGGGCGGTGGGTTCGGCGGCGGGGGCGGCTTCGGCGGTGGCTCCTCGGGCGGCGGCGGCGCGAGCAGGGGCTGGTAGGAGCTAGACCCGCTCGGTCGCCTCGACGATCGCGTCCCGCAGTTCGCGCGGGCGGCGCACGTAATCGAGCGCGTACACCCCCCGGTGTACCTGCCCCTCGGCGTCGACGCCCTCGAGCTCGAGGATGACCTCGCCGAAACCGAGCAGCCTGCCGAGGAGGTTCTCCCTCAGTTCGACGCCGACCACATCGCGGACGCGCAGTGTGTGGTAGATGTCGCGCACGGTCCCGATGTTGATGACGATCCGCCTCGTGGTGACCACCGTCTCGAAGCGCCAGTAGCGCGGGAGATCGAACGCGAGACGCAACATGAGCGGGATCCCCGGCAGAAGCGCGAGGCGCCATCCGTCGATACCCGCCGCGACCCCGGCGAACCACGCGAACACGGTCGCCCCGGCGAGCCCCACGGTGACGTCCTGCGAAATCCAGTGCGGGCCCGTGCGGCACAGCACCGGTTCATCGGCGAGTTCGGGACCGCCGGCGGTCCCTGGGTTGCGGAAGGTGTCGAGAAGCGCTCGTGCCATGCCCGGTTCTCCGGATGTGCTCGCCGCGCCGGATGGCGCGATGGGCCGTCAGCTCCAGTGTACCCGCGAGGCGGCGGCGTGCGCGCCCGCATCCGTGCGGCATCAGGCCCGGAAAACGGAGCGCCGCCACCGGCGGGCACCGGTGACGGCGGGAGAAACCTACCTTGGAGAGGGCGGTCCTAGAGTGCCGAGGCGATCGCGGCGATCGCGATGACCACGCCAAGGATCGCCAGCGCGCGGGTGTAGTACACGTTGCCCTCGCTGAAGCTGTCCATGAACATGATTGCCTCCTGACCCTGTCGTGTCTGCTGCATCTCGTGCTGCTTCTATAGCTATTGTCGGGCCGATGACTGTGAAGTTCCATTGCCGTTTCCTTCTTGCTAGCGTAAGTTCTACTTAATGTTGAACGTCAACCGCATGCGGATACTCAGAGAAGTCGCGGGGCGCGGCAGCATAGCCGCCGCCGCCGAGGCGCTCTACATGACGCCCTCGGCCGTGTCTCAGCAGATGAGCGTGCTCGAGCGCGAGGCCGGCGTCCCGCTGCTGGACCGCTCACATCGGCGGGTCAGACTCACCGCGGCCGGCGAGCGTCTGGTCGCGCGCACCGAGCAGGTGCTCATCGTGCTCGAGGAGGCCCAGGCCGACATCGCCGAGGTCGCAGGAGGCTTCGCGGGCCGGCTCGCGATCTGCGCGTTCCCGACCGCAGCCCGCGCGATCATGGTGCCCGCCCTCGAGCAGATCCGGCGCACACACCGCGGCATCGAACTGCGTGTCTCCGACCTCGAGCCCGAAGAGAGCATCCCGGCTCTCAAGATCGGCGAGATGGACGTGGTCGTGACTTACGAATTCGACCACCTGCCCACCCCGCGCGACGTCGGGGTCGAGCGCATCGTACTCATGCGCGAGCCGATGTACGTCGCCATGCACCGGGACCACCCTGCGGCGACCGGAACACTCAGGATCTCGGACCTCGCCGAGGAACAATGGGTCGTGGGGCGCGACGGTTCCCCGTTCCTGGAGGTGCAGGTGCGGGTCGCCAACGAGGCGGGATTCGAGCCGAGGATCCACTTCCACAGCAACGACTACCAGGTCATCCTCGCTGCGGTGGAAGCCGACCTCGGAATCGCACTCGTTCCGCCGCTCGCCATGTTCACCGAGTACCCGAACGTGGTGCTCCGCGAACCTCAGGACATCGAGGTCAACCGGCGCATCGTGGCGGTGGTGCGCGCGGGCAGCAGCTCGAGCCCGGCCATCGCCGCGGCGCTCGACGCGCTCGGATCTGCCGCGGAAACCGCTGCAGCCCGCGACATCGCAAGCTACGTCGTCAGGTGAGGCCCCAGCTGTCGGGGTGCCGGCCCACCCGCTCGTCGAGGTCGAGCGAGCCCATGGTCGCCATCTCCTGAGCCGAGAGCTCGAATCCGAACACGTCGGCATTGGCGCGCACCCGGTCCGGGTGCACCGACTTGGGGATCGCGACGATGCCCTTCTGGATCACCCAGCGGATCGCGACCTGATAGGGCGTGACGCCATGTTCCTCGGCGATCTGCACTACCTCCGGGATCTCGGCGACATGCCCACGCATGATCGGCGCCCAGGCCTCGAGCACGATGCCCGTCGCCCGGCAGTACGCCTGCAGTCCCGGCTGCTGCAGCCTCGGATGGAACTCGACCTGATCGACCATCGGGGGGATCTCGGCGACCTCGATAAGCGACGCGAGGTGTCCGGGCAGGAAGTTGCAGACCCCGATCGCGCGCACGCGCCCGGCCCGGTAGAGCTCCTGCATGGCAGCCCATGTCTCGGCGTAGAACTGCGCCATCGGCCAGTGGATGAGATACAGGTCGAGATACTCGAGCCCGAGACGCTCCATCGAGCGGTCGAACGCGTCGAGGGTACGGTTGCGGCCCTGCTCGTCGTTCCAGACCTTGGTCGCCACGAACAACTCCTCGCGCGGCAACCCGCTATGCGCCAGGACCTCGCCGATGACGGTCTCGTTGTTGTACATCGAGGCGGTGTCGACGCTCCGGTACCCGGCCTCAAGCGCTGCCTCGAGCGACGCGCGGACCTCGCTCGGCTCGACCGACTTGTACGTCCCGAGCCCCAGCAACGGCATCTCCACGCCGTTCGAGAGCCGCACGGTACTGCTGATGGACAAGCTCATCAACGACCCCTACTCCTCCGGACCGAAGCACTCATCGTAGTGCGTACACGCACTGCACGACGGACGGCTTCAATGGTGGAAGCCCTCCCAGCCGCACAGCCGCTTGTAGAGGTACTTCTTCCAGCGCATGTTCTTGTGGTTTCCGAGGAACAGCGGGTTGAAACGCGTCTCCATCAATTCGCTCAGTTCGTCGCGGCGCTCGAAGCCCATCGCATCGAACAGATGCTCCGGCTCGAGCGCCGCCTCGGCGATGCGCTCCGCCCATCCGCGCGTGACCTCATCGGCCTGTGTCGCGTTCTCCATCAACAACGCGACGAGCGCCTCATATTCGTGCACCCGCTCGGGATACCTGTCGCCCACGGATGACATCAGTAGGCCACAGTCACGGCGCGGCGCAGCCAGCGGTCGGTCGCGATCGACTTGAGCAGCAGGGCCGCGACGTCCGCGCGTGAGATGCGCTGCCCGCTGGCGAGCGGCTTGCCGTGGTCCCCGATGCGGTAGGCTCCCGTGAACTCCCCGTCGGTGAGCCCCGCCGGACGCACGATGGTCCACTCCAGATCGCTCGCCATCAGCCGCTGCTCCATGCGCTCGAGATCGTCGTACAGCCCACCGAGGGTCGCCTTCATCATGAGCCGGTAGCCCATGCTCAGGTTGCGGCTCGAACGGTTGAAGGTCCCCGAGGCGCTCACGACGGCGATCCTTGGCACGCCGTGCTCGAGCATCGCCTGCATGATGTTGCCGATGCCCACGGAGTAGGTGTCGACCGTACGGTCGGGCTTCGCGCCGATCGCACAAACCACCGCATCGGCGCCGACCAAGGCCGCGCGCAGGGAGTCGAGGTCGCGCACATCGCCGCGGGCGAGAGTCAGCCGCGCATGCTCGATGCCGAGCCGCTCGGGCTCGCGCGCGAACGCGACGACCTCATCGCCGTGACCCAACGCCTGCTCCACGACCGCGCGGCCCGTACGGCCGGTCGCTCCGATGACGACGATACGCATGCACGCTCCTCTCGATCACCAACAGAGTACCGCCCACGAGGTTTCGGGGACGATACATCATGACGACCCGATCGGTCTGCGGACACGCACCGCAAAGACGGGACCACCATGCCGAGGAGAACACGATGAAGCGTCCGGTGCCCGTAGCACCCGGTCCGGGACAGGAGTCCGTCTGGGAGTACCCCCGCCCGCCTGCGGCCCTGCCGTCGGACGCGCGCGTCGTGGTGAGGTTCGGCGGCATCGTCATCGCCGACAGCACACGCACCATCAGGGTGCTCGAGACGAGCCATCCGCCGGTCTACTACATCCCGCCCGAAGACGTGCGGCTGGACCTGCTCGTGGAAAGCCCGCACCACACGACCTGCGAGTACAAGGGCCGGGCGGATTACCGGACCGTCCGCACGGGAGGACGCGAGGCCGTCAATGCGGCATGGTTCTACCCGGAGCCGAACCCCGGGTACGAGGTGCTCCGCGATCACCTGGCGTTCTACCCCGGGCTCATGGACGAATGTACCGTCGACGGCGAGCGCGTCACGCCCCAGCCCGGCCGCTTCTACGGCGGCTGGATCACGCGCGATATCGTCGGCCCGTTCAAGGGCGAACCCGGGTCCTACGACTGGTAGGCGCCGGAGTTCCGCACGACGTTCCGCCGGGGACAGCGGGTAGCGCCGCTACTTCACGATCTTGGAGATCGGCAGCTCCAGAATGTCCTCGGCGCCCGCCGCCTTGAGCCGCGGGATCAGCACGTTGACGGTCGCCTTCTCGGCGACCGTGGTGATCTCGTAGTCCTCGGAGTTGTAGAGCTGGCTCACGGTCGGACGCTTCATCGCGGGCAACTGGCCGATGACCGCCTCGAGCCGCGGGCCGGGCACGTTCATGGAGAGCAGCACCTTGCCGCGGGCCTCGATCACGCCCAGGAGCAGCGTGCGGACCTCCTCGATCTCGGCGCGCTTGACCGGGTCGGCCCAGGAGTCCTTGTTGGCGATCAGACGGGTGGTGGAGGTCAGGATGGTGTCGATGATCTTGAGCCCGTTGCGTCGCAGCGTCGAGCCGGTCTCGGTGAGATCGACGAGCGCGTCCATCATCTCGGGGACCTTGGCCTCGGTCGCGCCGTAGGAGAAGTGGACCTCCACGTCGATGCCGAGGTCGTCGAAGAAGGCCTTGGTGGCCTTGGGGAACTCGGTGGTGATGCGGCTGCCCGGCGCGATGTCGCGGGCGCTTTCGACCGGCGACTCGTCGGGTACCGCAAGCACCATCTTCACGAACCCGGTGCCCGTCTTGGCGTACGGGAGCTCCGCGACCTCGACGACGTCCGCGCCGCTCTCTCGGACCCAGTCATGCCCCGAGATGCCGATGTCGAAGTAGCCGTCCTGCACGTAGACGGGGATCTCCTGGGGCCGCAGGATCTTGGCGCGCTCGATCCGGGGGTCGTCCACGGTCGGGTTGTAGGCGCGGCTGGACTTGCCGATGGTCATGTCCGCCTGGTTGAAGAGCAACATCGTCTGCTCCTCGAGCGAACCTTTGGGGAGTGCGAGCGAGAGCATATGGCCTCCTGGAACGAGAGAGTGGTGGCGATCGACCCGGAAGTCGCGCACCACCACTCTACTGCGATAAAGCGCCTTGTGCCACCCGGAGGCCGTCCTACGCCGCGCGCTCCAGACTCGGGCGGAAACGGCGGAGCAGCAGCGAGTTCGTCACGACCGACACGCTCGAGAACGCCATGGCCACGCCGGCCATCCACGGGAACGGCGAAAGCAGGCCCAGAGCGGCGACGGGAATGAGCACGGTGTTGTATCCGAGCGCCCAGACGAAGTTCTGCCGGATCTTGCGCATCGTCGAACGCGACAGCTCGATGCCGGTGACCACGTCGCGCAGGTCGTTCTTGATGAGCACGATGCCGCCGGTCTCCATGGCCACGTCGGTGCCCGCGCCCATCGCGATACCTACGTCGGCCTGCGCCAGCGCGGGGGTGTCGTTGATGCCGTCACCGACCATCGCCACGACCTTGCCGGCGGCCTGAAGCTTGGCAACCTCTTCGGCCTTGTGCTCGGGAAGCACCTCGGCGAGCACGTGGTCCGCGGCGATGCCGGCCTGCTCGGCGATGGCGCGCGCCGTGCGACCGTTGTCGCCGGTGATCATGTAAACCTCCACGCCGATCGCGGTCAGTCGGTCGACCGCCTCGCGTGAGTTCTCCTTGAGCGTGTCGGCCACCGCGACGAGACCGGCAAGCTTGGTGCCGTTCACGCCCACGAGCATGACGGTCTTGCCCTGGTCCTCGAGTTCGCAGATCTGCCGCTCGTAGGCGGTGACGTCGATCTGCTCGTGGTCCATGAGCTTGCGGTTGCCGAACGCCACGTGCATACCGTTGACGGTGCCTTCGACGCCGTGTCCGGGTATGGCCGCGAATCCTTCGACGTCGGGCAGCGTGATGCCGTCGGCCTTTGCGCGCGCCACGATCGCCTCGGCGAGCGGGTGCTCGCTGGAGCGCTCGAGCGCCGCCGCCATCGTGAACATCCGGGTCACGTCGTGACCGTCGGCGAGCACGATGTCGGTGACCTCGGGCTTGCCGTGCGTCAGCGTGCCGGTCTTGTCGAACACGATGGCCGAGATCTTGTACGCGGTCTCGAGCGCGTCGCCGCTCTTGATGAGGATGCCGTACTCAGCGCCCTTGCCCGTACCGACCATGATGGCGGTCGGCGTGGCGAGACCGAGCGCGCACGGACACGCGATGACGACCACCGCGATGCCCGCGAGCAGCGCCGCGATGGGCCAGCCCATGGACTCGGCGGCCATCGCGATCGGCTCGAACAGCACGAACACCGAACCGGGGTCCGGGGTCGCGCCGAACAGCGCCGGGCCTGCGAGCAGCCAGAACAGGAACGTCACGACCGCGGCGCCGATGACGAACGGCACGAACACGGCGCTGATGCGATCCGCGAAGCGCTGGACGGGCGCCTTGGAGCCCTGTGCGTCCTCCACGAGCTTGATGATCTGCGCCAAAGCTGTATCCGAGCCGACCTTGGTCGCCCGGAACGAGAACGCCCCGAGCTTGTTCATGGTCGCGCCGATGACGGTGTCGCCGACGTTCTTCTCAACAGGGATCGACTCGCCCGTGAGCATCGACTCGTCGACCGCCGAGGAGCCTTCGAGTACCACGCCGTCGACCGGGACCTTCTCGCCCGGACGCACGACGATGGTGTCCCCCGCCACGACCTGCTCGACAGGGATGTCCATCTCCTCGCCGCCGCGCACGACGCGCGCCGTCTTGGCTGCAAGCCCCATGAGCTTCTTGATGGCGTCACCGGTGCGGCCCTTGGCCCGCGCCTCGAGCAGCTTGCCGAGGAGCACGAACGTGATGAGCAGCGCGCTCGTCTCAAAGAACACCGGCTCCATCTGGAGCGCCGGGACGAACGTCGTGGCAACCGAGAAGAAGTACGCAGCCGACGTGCCGATGGCGATGAGCGAGTCCATGTTGCCCGTCATGCGCTTGAGCGCATGCCACGCGCCGCGATAGAACCGCGCGCCGATGATGAACTGCACGGGCGTCGCGAGTATGAACATGATGTACTTGCCGACGAGCATCGGGTCCCACACGCCGCCGAACGTGCGCGCGAGCCACTCCGCTAGCGCCATCGGTATCGACTCCATGAACGGCGGCACCATGGCGATCACGAACAGCGGGATCGCCAGCGCGACCGAGGCGGCGAACATGCGCTTCTCGTGCGCGTAGGCCTTCGCCTGGGCCTGGGCCTGGGCATCACCACCGGTCGCGGTCCCGAGCGGGGCCTCGACCTTGACGATGGCGTCGTACCCGGCGCCCCTGATCGCACCGACGAGGTCGTCGATCCCGACGATCGCCGGGTCGAACTCGACGGCGGCGGTCTCGTTGGCGAGGTTGACCGAGGCCTTGCCCACGCCGGGGAGCTTGCCGAGCGTCTTCTCCACCACGGCGGAGCACGACGCGCAGGTCATGCCCATGACGGCGAGTGTGACCTTGCCGACCGAATCGGAGCCGGCGGGGGCCGCGGCTTCCAGGGGCATGGGCTCGTAGCCGGCTGACTTCACGGCGGCGGCGATCGCTGCCACGTCGGCGACAGCGGGGTCGTAGGTCGCGGTGAGCCGTTCGGTCGCGAGGTTCACCGTCGCGCTCGTGACGCCGGGGAGCTTGCCGACGGTCTTCTCAACGACGGCGACGCACGAAGCGCACGTCATGCCGCCGACCGCCATCACAGACTCGGCCGACGATGCGGGGGCGTCGTCCGCGGGAGCGGGCCGCGGCTCGGCACCCACCGGTCCCTCCTCGGCGACGTCGTCCTCCGGTATCACCGGACAGGCGCCGGTATCACACGCCTCGACGATCTCGTCGGCGGTAGCGGGTTCGGGCATCTCGGTCGGCTCGAGGGTCACCGCGCCGCCCGAAGGCTCGAAGCCCGCCGTGCGGATCGCCTCGGCCAGCGCCTCGATGTCCACCTCGGGCGTCGCCAGAATCGTGGCTGAACCCGCGCTCGCGTCAGCCGCCAGGACGGACTCGACCCCGGCGACGCCCGCCAGGTTCATCGTCACGAGCTTCTCGCACGCGCCGCAGTGCATCCCGTCGATGGAGATGCGGTATGCGTGGGTCTGGGGTGTCATGGTCTCCATCTCATCCACCTACTCGACCACGATCTGGCCGAACACCATCTGCATTCCACATGAGAAGCCATATGTACCTGCGGAGAGTCCGTCGAGCTTCACGGTCTTGTCGCCCGTGGTGAGATACTCGTAGAAGCCGAGGTCATCGCTCATGACCTGGCCCATGCAGCCTGAGGCCGCTTTGAACGTGATCTCAGCGGGAACACCGGCCGCGAGCTTGATGACGTTCGGGTCGTAGGAGCCGTCGGTGTTGACGGTGATGCGCTGGACGCCGTCGGCGCCCGCCTCAGCGGCCCCCTCGACCGGTGTCGACGAACCCGCGTCCGTGCCGCAGCAAGCGCATGCCGCCGACGAGTCGGACTGCAACCCGGAGGCTACAGTGGCCGCCTGGACGTTCGCGTCGGGAGTGCGCGAGGCGACCGCGAACTTGTAGGAGGCAAAGAACGCGGCGACTATCAGAAGCGCCAGTACGGCGTAGCGGACGAACATCGCATCGCCGTCGGCCTTCTTGGTGTGTGTCTTGTCTGAACTCATGATGTCTCCTTTGTCTAACTTCCGAAGTACCCGCCGAGGAGCAGCCCCGCGAACACCGCGAACGCCACCACCCCGCCGAGAACGAGCAGTTCCTGGGGTTTCATGCCGAGCACCCGCGTCGAGTCCGCGGCTGCGGCTGCCTTCTTGCCGGATGCGGGCTCGGGCGCCCGCCGGGTGCGCAGGTACCAGGCGCCGGCGAACGCACCAAGGCCGACGACGAGCACGACAAGCGGGAGTTTCGAGGGGCCCGAGGCCGCCGCGCCACCCACGTCGATGCTGCCCGACATCATGCCCATGCCGCAGGTGAGCGTGTACACGCCCGCCTTGGCGGCAGGCAGGTCGACCACTGTCGTGCCGAACGCCTTGAGGTCGGCAAGCACGTTCATCTGAGGAACGGCCAGCTGGTCGGAGCAGGCGTTGTCCTCCTGCCGGTCCACGATCAGACGGACCGGTTCATCAGCAGGGATGCTTATGGTCTGCGGCTGGAACGTCGTGTTGACGATGGCGAGCGGGATCTCCGCGACCCCGTCCGCGCCGCGCGGGTACTCCGTGGTGGCGGCTGGCGCCGGCCCGCCGAGGACCGACTGCCTGATCGAGTTCGCCGTGACCGGCGAGCCCACGAGCATCGCGCCGCGGTTCAGGTACACGAGACCGAACACCATGACCACGACCGCGAGCAGGAGCATCACGCGCTCCTTGAGGCGCGAGGGCAGCAGGCTCGATGCGGTGCCGAAGCCGAGCATGAGCGGTGCGGTGCCGAGTCCGAACGCGAACATCACGAGAGCGCCCGAAAGCGCGCTTCCGCTCGCCGCCGCCGTGAGTTGCGCGGACATGAGCGGCGCGCAGGGGAACAGTCCCGTGAGCAGGCCCAGCGTTATCGGCGTCGCAAGAGAGCTATGGCCTTCCTTGGCGTCCTCGTTGGCTTTGCGCCGTGTGCGCGACAGGGCCTTGATGAGGAACTTGGGGGGTGCGGGCGTGAGGCGGGCGGCCCAGGGGAAGCGGCCGGTCATGCCGAGCCCGATGACGATCATGAACGCACCGGCGACGAACATCACATACGGCCGCACGGCGTCGAGGTTGAAGGCCGAACCGATCGCGCCGAGCAGCAGGCCCACGAGTATGTAGCTCGTGATCTTGGCGCCCTGGTACGCGAGGTTCGGGACCACCTTGTGCGCGAGCGACTTGTCCTCGGTGCCCTTCAGGGCATAGCCGACGACCATCGGTCCGCACATCGACACGCAGTGCAGGCTCGTGACGAGCCCCAATGCGAGCATGGGAAGAAACAGGTCCACATTCACTCCTCAGTGAGTAAGAGAGTACGTCAAACTCCCGCGCCGCCGTGCGGCGCGGTCGAACAAGGAGTGATGTCTCAGAGCCTCAGACGGCCCGAGAGCGGATCGCCGGGCGGATCGGGGTCGTCGGGAGCGATCGGCTCGAAGCGTACGGCTGCAGTCGATGCGGCCAGCGGCTCCTGAGTGAACAGGAACAGCGCCACGAACGCGACGAGCAGCGCGAACGCCGAGACCACAAGCGCGGAGGGGGCATCGCTCGGGAAGTACATGTGCTCGCAGTCGAGCAGCGAGCCGATACCACCGCCCATCATGCCGTCGGCGCCCGTCGGGCCGCACATCGACATGGTGCAGACGGGGATGAGCACAGCGACGACGGCCGCCGCGACGAGCGCGACGAGCACCGCTTTGCTCATGCTCTGTGCCGATAGCCTCAACGGGCCTCCCCGGTCTCTCTCTTGACGCCTTGTCTCATGCAACCGACGTGCCATACGAGCGTTCAGATGAAGTACATCGCCGAGGAGTCGCGCGCGAGCTCGTCCTGACGCGCCGCCAGATCGGCGATGGTCTCCGACGCGAGGGAGGCCCGAAGCGCGCTCGCGGTACGCTCCCACATCTGCGCCACGGCCGACCCGGAGGTGTGCGGCACGTCGAGCACCGCGCCCTGGATCGCTTCAGCCACCTCGGCCACCGTGATCTCGGCAGCCGGGCGGGCAAGCGCGCAACCGCCCCCGGCGCCGCGCTTGCTCGTCACGATCCCACGCTTGACCAGCGCGGTGATCTGCTGTTCGACGAAACGCCTCGGAAGGCCCATCCCCTCGGCGAGATCGCCCACCGCGACGGGCTCCCCGTCGGTCCGGGCGAGTTCGACGAGCGTACGCACCGCGTAATCCAGGCGCTGGGAGACCCGCATCTACCCGATCCCCTCCCACAGGGGCGTCGAGAGGTAGCGCTCTCCGGTCGACGGAGCGACCGTGACGATCGTTGTGCCCGCGAGTTCTGGCCGCGTGGCGAGGCGCAGGGCGGCGACGACGTTGGCGCCCGAAGAGATGCCCACGAGCAGCCCCTCCTCGGCGGCCAGGCGGCGCGCCATCGCTATCGCCTCGGGGCCCGTGACGTGCGCGACCTCGTCGAGCAGCGACAGGTCCAGCACCGAGGGGATGAAGTTCGCGCCGATGCCCTGGATGGGATGCGGCGCCGGCGTCGGCGTCTCGCCGGCCAACGTCTGCGCGATGATCGGCGACTCGGCGGGCTCGACCGCCACGAGCAGTGTCTGGAAGCCCTGATCGCGCAGGTAGCGCCCGGTGCCGGTGATGGTGCCGCCCGTGCCCACGCCCGCCACGAACGCGCCGGGAGTGGCTCCGGCAAGCGCCTCCACGATCTCAGGACCCGTCGTGCGGTAGTGCGCGGCGGGGTTGGCCGGGTTGTCGAACTGGCGGGGCAGGAACCCGCCGTCGGTGGTCGCAGCGAGTTCCTCGGCGGCATCCACCGCGCCCTGCATCCCGCCCTCGCGCGGGGTGAGCACGAGCATCGCACCGTAGGCTGCGAGCAGCTTGCGGCGCTCGAGCGACATGGACTCGGGCATGGTGAGGATCACGTTGTACCCGCGTGCGGCGCCGATCATGGCGAGCGCGATCCCGGTGTTGCCCGAGGTCGGCTCGATGAGCGTGCTGTGCCCGGGCTGGATGAGACCCCGCTGTTCGGCGTCGTCGATCATCGAGAGTCCGATGCGATCTTTGACCGAGCCGCCGGGGTTGCGGGACTCGAGCTTGACGGCGACGCGCGCGTCGAGTCCCTCCGAGAGCCTGTTGAGACGGACGAGCGGGGTCGAGCCTATGGTCCGGTCGACGGCCGTTTCGACGATGTGCGACATGATGCCTCCGAGCGTTGAGGTCCTGAGGGCATCATACCCGGGTGCTCGGGTTTATCACGCACTATTTCAGTGCGCATTATGCGGAATACCGCGAGGACCGACGCAGGCATCGCTGCCACTCGCTTCGGCCCTACTCCTCGGCACCCTCATCGAAATCAAGTGCGACGGAGTTGATGCAGTAGCGCAGACCCGTGGGCGGTGGCCCGTCTGTGAACACGTGGCCGAGGTGCCCGTCGCATACGGCGCACCGGACCTCGACGCGGGTCATGCCGAACGAGTCGTCGGAGTACTCGACGACCGCGTCGGGCTCGATCGGCGCCGTGAAGCTCGGCCAGCCGCAACCCGAGTGGAACTTGTCCGCCGAGGAGAACAGCGTCGAGCCGCACCCGGCACACCGGTAGATGCCGGGCTCGTCAAGGTCGGTGAACTCGCCCGCGAACGGCGCCTCTGTGCCGGACCTGCGCAGGACACGGAACTGCTCGGGGGTCAGTCTCTCCCGCCATTCCTCATCGGTCAGATGCACCTTATCGCGCATCGTCGCCCTCCTTGGAACGTCTCGGTCTGCCCGCCGGAACCGGGCGCCCGGCGTCATGGAGTTGGTACCCACGCGTCGTCGCGGAGGTTCGCCGAGGTCCCGGCGCTGGTACACGCGAATGCGCGCTGGGTACCTTCAAACCATTCTGACCTGCTCTGTTCCGGACACAGGCGACGGAGACGACGTGACGGACCGACCCGCTGAATCACGCGATACGCCGGCACCGAACCAGACCGGCTCGCACGAGCTGAGCGATCTGCGCGCGATCCTCGCCGCCACGAACCAGGGTGTCTACGACCTGGACCTCGGAACCGGGCTCGCGACCGTCACGCCCGAGTACCTCTCGATGATCGGTGAGCCGCCCGAACCCGCGACCTTCGATCTGGAGACCTTCGGAAGCCGACTCCACCCAGACGACGCTCCTCGCATCCTCGGCGTCGTGGACGCATACACGCGCGGCGAGATAGACGAGTACCGCGAGGAGTACCGCATCCGTCACCGCGACGGACACTGGGTCTGGGTCATGTCGATCGGTCGCGTGGTGGACCGCGCGGATGACGGCACCGCTCTGCGGGTGCTCGGGACCCACACGGACATCACCGAGCACAAAGAGGAGGAAGCCGCGCTCGAGCACAGCGAGACCCGCCACAAGACCATCCTCGATGTGGCGATGGACGGGTTCTGGCTCGTGGACACCGACGGCTCGCTCCTTGAAGCCAACCGCGCCTACGCCGAGATGAGCGGGTACTCGATACCCGAGTTGCTCACGATGAAGGTGGCCGGCCTCGAGTCGACTGAGACCGCGCCCGACACGCTCGCCCACATAGCGCACGTCCTGGAACACGGCCAGGACCGCTTCGAGTCACGGCACCGCCGCAAGGACGGCTCGCTCTTCGACGTGGAGGTCAGCGTGCAGGCCGAGCCGGACGGCAGCGGCAGGCTCGTGGTGTTCCTGCGCGACATCACCGAGCGGCTCCGCACGCGACAGGCGCTCGAAAACCGCATCGCAACGCTCACCCAGCCCCTGGCCGAGGACTCGGACATCGCGTTCGAGGACCTCTTCGATATCGACGAGATCCAGCAACTGCAGGACGCGTTCGCGGCAGCCACCGGCGTCGCATCGATCATCACGCATGTCGACGGAACGCCCATCACCCGGCCGAGCAGCTTCTGCAGGTTGTGCGCGGAGATCATCCGCGGAGCCGAGAAGGGACGCGTGAACTGCTACCGCTCTGATGCGGAGGTCGGACGCTACCGCCCCGAGGGACCGGTGGTACAGCCCTGCATGAGCGGCGGGCTGTGGGATGCGGGGGCCGGCATCACGGTGGGCGGCCGCCACATCGCGAACTGGCTTATCGGCCAGGTAAGGGACGACACCCAGTCCGAGGAGAGCATGGTCGCCTATGCGCGCGAGATCGGCGCGGACGAGCAAGAGGTCGTCGCGGCGTTCCGCGAGGTCCCGGCGATGTCGCGCGAGCAGTTCGAGCGTGTGGCCGACGCACTGTTCCTTCTTGCATCGCAGCTCTCGCGGGCGGCGTATCAGAACGTGTTGCAGGCCCGGTTCATAGCGGAGAAGGCATCCACCGAGCAGGCCTTGCGCGAGAGCGAAGACAAGTTCAAGTACGTCTTCGAGCATTCTGTGGTCGGCAAGTCCCTGACGACGCCGGACGGCGAGATCCACCTCAACGACGCGTTCCGCCGTCTCCTCGGCTATTCCGCCGAGGAACTGGCGAGCGGCGCCACCTGGCGGCAGATAACGCATCCCGAGGATATGGAGAAGACGCAGCAGACGATCGACGGCCTTCTGGACGGCTCGATCACCTCCGCGCGTTTCAACAAACGCTACGTACGCAAGGACGGCAGCACCGTCTGGTGCGACGTCAGCACCTCGCTACGGCGCGACGAGTCGGGCGCACCTCTGTACTTCATGACGGCGGTCCTCGACATCACCGAGCGTATGGAGGCCGAGCAGGAGATCCGGCGCCTCAACGACGAGCTTGAGGAGCGCGTCCGGCTTCGAACGGAGGAGCTCAGCGCGACGAACCAGGAGCTGCTGGCCGTCAATGAGGAGCTCACCGAGACGAACCTGCGTCTCGAAGAAGCCACGCGGGCCAAGAGCGACTTCCTCGCGGCGATGAGTCACGAGCTGCGCACGCCGCTCAACTCCATCATCGGCTTCAGCGGCGTGCTCGCCCAGGGCCTGCCGGGCTCGCTCAACGAGGAGCAGGCGCGCCAGATCGAGATGATCAGTCGTTCGGGCCAGCACCTCCTCGGCCTGATCAACGAGGTCTTGGACCTGGCCAAGATCGAGTCGGGGCAGATCCGCCCGAATCTCGAGGTCGTCGAGGTGTGCGACCTGGCGGCGGACATGCTCGAGACCATCCGGCCGATCGCACGGACCAAGCATCTCGAGCTGCGGTTGGACTGTTCACCCGACCTTCTGATGGTGACCACGGATCCGCACTTCGTGAGCCAGATCCTTCTCAACCTCCTCGGAAACGCCGTCAAGTTCACGCAGGAGGGGCAAATCGAGGTCATCGTGACCGAGGCGGATGACTCCGTGTCGATATCCGTCGCCGACACGGGTTGCGGTATCGCGTCGCAGGACCTGGGACACATCTTCGAGGACTTCTACCAGGCCACTCCGCCCGACGGATCCAAGCATGAGGGTACCGGGCTCGGCCTGGCCGTCTCACAGCGGCTCGCCGACTCCCTGAAAGCGACGATCGAGGTGGCGAGCACCCCGGGCCGGGGAACCACGTTCACATTGCGCCTCCCGACTCGAGAATAGAGCAGCGCAGGGACGGGCTCGGACGTGTCACGACGCTCAGAGTCGACCGCGCCCGACGAGTTCACGCAGATGACGCTCGCCGGTCTCCGACAGCCCGTAGGAGTCGATCTCACGCGCGAGAAGCGACGCGCGCCCGCCCTGGTAGGCGAACCCGTTGAGCCGCATCGCGGTCGCCGACTCCCGTAGCCCGGCCTCACCCGGGTAGTACCCGCGCATCTCCGCCAGGAGCGTGCGATCGTTACGCAGCCCGTACTTCTGGTGGTAGTCCTCGGCGACATGGAACCTGTCGAGCGGGCGCACGGCCGTGGAAAGCGGGGCGCCGAGCAGGGACCCGAACCTGCCTGCGGCCGCAAGCGCCGCATCGCGCTGCTCATCGGTGGCGAACAACACGAGCGACGCATACTGCGCGGAGTAGGGCGCGCGCCGCGCGTCGTGCATGCCGAAGAACTCGTCGAGAAGCTCGTCGTAGGAAATCTGCGTGGGATCGAAATCGACCTGGATGCACTCGGTGTGATCGCCGATGTTGCGGTAGGTCGGTGACGGGGTCGTGCCACCGGCGTAGCCGACACGCGTGCGGTACACGCCTTCGAGAAGCCCGAACCGGGCGTCAGGGCCCCAGAATCAACCCGCAGCGAAGGTGGCTGTGACGAGTTCGCGCGGGACCGCCGCATCCATCGGAGGCACGTCGAGTGCGTGCGCGACCGCAGTGTTCTCGGTTCTGCTGAAGATGCTCATCTGACACTCCCTCCGGTCGAGACTCAAAGAGCGAGGCGTGTGCCAAGCGGAGCCACGGGGCCGCGGCTTTCACTGAGCGCGCGAAGGGAGAGCCGCGGGTCAGGACTCGAGGTCGTTGGCGAGCTGCTCGAGGAAGAGGCCGACGTCGGTCACTATGCCGATCGTCTGCCAGGAGCCACGATCCGCGAGCTTGGTCACCACGGCCGGGTTGATGTCCACGCAAACGGTCGCGGTGTCCGCCGGGAGCATGTTGCCCGTGGCGATCGAGTGAAGCATCGTCGAGAGCATCAGACATGTCCCGGCGGTGCGGCAGTGCTCACGCATGGTGTTCTGAGCCACGATCACGTCGGTGATGACATCGGGCAGCGGGCCGTCGTCGCGGATCGAACCCGCGAGTACGAACGGCGTCCCGGTATCCACGAGTGTGTGCATGAGCCCGCTCGTGAGCACGCCCTGCTCGACGGCGGCGGCGATGGAGCCACAGCCGCGGATGGTGTTGATGGCGCGCAGGTGATGCTCATGACCCCCGAGCGTGGGTGTCCCCTCGGTCATCGAGACCCCGAGGGAGGTCCCGTACAGCGCGGTCTCGATGTCGTGGACCGCCACGGCGTTGCCGCCGAACATCACATCGACATAGCCCATCCGCGCGAGTCGGGCCAGGTGCGGTGCCGCCCCCGTGTGGATGACAGCGGGCCCGGCGACCACGATCGTGCTCTTGCCCGCCTCGCGGGTCTCCCGCAGGAGCCGCGCGACCTCGGCCACGACCTGCGCCTTGGGCTTCTCGCTGGAGACCGCCGAGTTCATGAACTCGAACGCCTGCCGGTCCCGGGGCCGTTCCTGCGGCTTGATGCGCAGACCCGTGTGCCCGACGACATAGAGGTCGCCGGCGCGAACGTCGGCCATAGGGACGGAGCGCGCGGTGCCCTTGTCGGGATCCACGCACACGCCGAGGTCCATCTCAACGCCCTGAACAGCGACCCACCTGCCGCCGAGGCGGATCCAGGTCTGCAGGTTCGTGGTCGAGTAGAACCTGTCGGGGAACACCCCGTCCGCAGGCGCGGGCGCCAGTTCGGCGTCGCTCGGATCCACGGGAACCGCCCCGTGCTCCTGGATGATGTGCAGGATCTCCTCGAGGCGCTCATCGGAAGGTGCGTTGACGCGCAGTACCGCCACAGAGGAGTCGTCGTTGGTGCGCCCCACCTCGAACTGGAGCGTCTCGAACTCCCCCTCGAGCTCGACGACCGCGTCCATGATCGCGGACATGATCCCGGAATCGATCAGGTGGCCTTCGACGCGTACGTCCTCGTAGGGTGCCATGCGGTACTCCTCGGCAGGTGAAGGGAGCGGGGGAACAGGATATGCAGCACTCGAAAGCGCTTATCCATTATCGCCGAGGAGAACGAGGGCGCAATGCCTCGTTCGTAGAGCACGGGGACGATCGCCGGACGGGGCGGTCAGTCGTTGTAGTAGCCGTGCTCCGTCGGACCCCACGTGCAGCCGGTGACGCTGCCCGCGTCGTCGAGCGTGTACGCGCCGTGAGCGACATCGGCGGTCATGACGTCGGCAGGCTGGGGCGCCGAGGGGCAGACGGGCGGTCGCCGGAGGATGTAGGTGCCCACGAGCGGATGCCCGCCGGTGACGACGCCCTCGAGCGCGGGCAGGTTGTCTCCCCACTCGACCGTCCAAGTCTGCGCCGCGCCTTCGATGACGCGCTGGTCGGCGAAGCAGGTGTTGCGACGGGCGCGGTCACGCGAGCCGTTGAAGATGGGCACGGCGATGGCCACGAGGATGCCGATGATCAGGACCACGACCATCAACTCCACCAGTGAGAACCCGTCATCCGCGTAGCTGTGGTAACGCATGACTTCCCCCTAGAGACACCTTCTTGGAGACTATCGACGCATGAGAGGTCGCAGTACAGGGTATCCGTCGCATCGATTGCCGTTCGTCGCCCCCCAGCGACCGTTCAGCAGGAATACCTGTACGAAACTTACGATTCCGCCATCGAACGCTTGTATGCGGCGATCGTCTCGCGATACTCGGGCAGCCCCGCGCCCAAGACCTGCGTCGCAAGGATCGCGGCGTTGCGGGCACCGTTTATCGCCACACAGGCGACGGGCACACCGGTCGGCATCTGCACCATCGAGAGCAACGAATCCAGTCCCCCGAGGTCGGAGGTCTTCATCGGCACCGTGATGACAGGAAGAGGCGTGAACGCCGCCACGACGCCGCCGAGGTGTGCGGCTTTGCCCGCTGCGGCGACGATCACCCGGATGCCGCGGTCGGCAGCCGTGCTCGCCCACTCGTGCACCTTGTCCGGGTTGCGATGGGCGCTCGCCACGAGCAGCTCGAACGGGACACCGAAATCTGTCAGCTGATCCGCACAGCCCTGCATCACGTCCATGTCGGATGTGCTGCCCATGATGATCCCGACGAGCGGCGTCTCAGCCATGATCCCCTCCGGAGGTGTCGATCGGAGCCGCTGCCGGCTCCTCGGCATCTTGTCCGCTCATTGTAGCGGCATCCTCGCGCGTTGCCAGATGTACCCCCAGGAGCGCGAGACCAGCCGCAAGCGCCTCGACCAGCGGGGCCAGACCCAGCGTCACGAGCATCGGGAACGCTGAATCGCCGATGCTGCCGTGGCCATACGACAAGACGTCAAAAGGGACGAGTGCCGTCATGACCACGGCAGTGCCCGCCGGCACGAGCCAGACGGCGCGGGGCGCGTCGAAGCGAAAGACCGCCGTGTATGTCACGAGCATCCAGAGCACGGCACCGGCGAGCAGGGGCCCCATCAACAACCACGAGCCGGTCGGGTCGGGGCTCCGGGAGAACTGGTCGGCCAGGACGGCGTTCTGGGCGACCGTGATCACCCGGTTGTAGACGTCCATCGGCAACGTGATGAGCACGAGCCACACGGCAACCCGCGTCGCGGGCGAGCCCATGCCGCCGTCCCATCCCAGGAGCGAGGGTCGCTCGGCGGCGGCGGGGTCGAGATGCGCGGGGGCAGCCGGCGCAAGATACCCGCTGTTGTCGGGCCCAGCTCGATCGAACCCGACCGTGCGCGCCTTCTCGAGTATCTGTCCGGGAGGTGCGGCGAACACGCGCGACAGCCATGCGCCCGCCAGCACGCCTACGGCGACGGCAAGGAGCACCATGGCGCGATAGACCCAGCCGAACGCGTCCTGTGTGCCGAATCCCGCGGATGTGACCAGGAAGATCCCCGCCTGAAACAGGCCGAACACGAGGGTCCAGAGCACGTCGAGGGCGACACCCAGAAGCATGTAGAGCCCCAGTTGCCGCGGTGCGCGAAGCAGTCGCAGAGCGACGAAGACCAACAGCGCCACCAGCAACGCCCGGGCACCGAGCCGCAGGGCCAGCCCGAGCAGCGCGGCGGCGCCGGGGGCAGCGTCCGCGAGCGACTGCGGAACGCCCGCATACCCGCTCAAGCGGCCGGTGATCGCGCTGATCGCCGTGCCTGCGAGCACCATCCAGAGTGCGTCCCGGCGCTCCTCGGCGGGCAGCACGCGCTCCCAGAACTCGGTGCGGCTCGCAAGGCGGGCGGCCTCGACGGTCTCGAGGTCGTCGACGTAGTCGCTCACTGCACTCCGGGCGTCTCGGCGTGCACGTCGCACGCGGCGGTGCCGTCGCCGAAGATGAGCTGGCGCTCGTCCTCGGGCAGATTGCTGCGGGCCTGGTCGCGCACCCCGTTCACGCCGATGAAGAACTCGCGCATCATCGTCACGAGCAGGTAGCGGCCCTTGGGGGTGAGCGTCGCACGCGCGGCGTCGTTGACGTCGAACGCGCCGACGGCGCGCATGAACGTCATCTCGAGCGGCAGTCCCCGCTCGATGCTCACGCCGAAATCGCGCGCGAACGCGGCCTTGTCGAGCTCGAGCCCGAACAGCCCCATCATGAAGCGGTAGCGCATGCGCTCCCGTTCGGAGAAGCGGCGGTTGGCCACCGCGCCGCACATGCCCTCACCGAGGCGGCGGCTGTACTCGCGTAGCGAGAACGTATTGACCCACAACGTCCCGTCCAGGAACGAGAACGCCCCGGAGCCGATGCCCACGTAGTCCTCGTAGTCCACGATGTACTCGTCGATCATGCCGCCGCCGGTCCGCGAGAAGGTCCACGCGCTCGCCGGCGAGAACTTCTCGGCCAGACCCGCGTCGAGCACCTTGTAGAGCTCGTACTCGCGTTCGTAGGAGACCTCGCCCACGCTGCGCTTGAGCGACTCGCGCACGACCGGCGAGGCCATGAGCGGGTAGAACGTCGTCTGGTTGCACCCCGACTCGGAAAGCATCTCGACATCACGCGCGAGCATCTGAGGCGTCTGACTCGGGAAGTTGAAGATCATGTCCACGTTCAGTGAGTGGAACGTGCCGGCGACGTCTTTGAGCCTGCCGAGGATCTCCTCGCCGGAGCCGTACTTGTCGTAGCGGTCCATCTGCTTGAGCAGGGAGTCGTCGAAGGACTGCACCCCCACGCTGAACCGCTGAACCCGATCGCGCAGCGGCTCGAGGATCTCGGGCACGAGATGGTCGGGGTTGGACTCGCAGCTCACCTCGCGGATCGAGAAGAGGGACTTGGCCATGTCGATGATCTCCACGAGCTTGTCGATCATGACGGTCGGCGTGCCTCCGCCGATGTACATGGACTCGAAGTCATAGCCGAGATCGGCGACCATCTGCAGCTCGCGCTTGAGTGAGTCGAAGTACGGCAACGCGCGCGCCTCGGTGAACGGGAACCGGTTGAACGAGCAGTACGGACACAGGCGCGTGCAGAACGGGATGTGCACGTAGAGCATGTACGTCCGGCCCTCGACGGGTCCCGGGAGCGTGCGCACATCGGTGGGGCTGAGCTTGAGGTAGCGGTCGTTCGAGCTTTTGACCACGCTGGTCAGGAGCCTCTCGGCAAGCATGTGTCCCTAGGCCTTCCAGGCGCTCCGGCCACGCTGGGCCTTCGCGCCGATGTCGGTGCGGTAGAACATACCTTCCCAACCTATGCACCCGACAGCCGCGTACGCGGCCTCGCGCGCCTCCGCGAACGAGGCGCCCAGCGCCGTGACGTTGAGCACGCGGCCGCCGGCAGTGAGCAGCGTCCCGTCCTCGGCGAGCCTGGTGCCCGCGTGGTACACGGTCACCCCGGGCATCGCTGCGGCCTGCCCGACGCCGGTGATCGGCTTGCCGGTCTCGTAGTCGCCGGGGTAACCGCCGCTCGCGAGCACGACGCTGACGGCCCACTCCGGCTTCCACGCGAGTTCGACCTCGGCGAGCCGCTGTTCGGCGCAGGCGAGCATGATCTCAGCGAGATCGCCGTCGAGCCGCGGCAGCACCACCTGGGTCTCCGGATCGCCGAAGCGTGCGTTGAACTCGAGGAGCTTTGGGCCTTCGTCGGTCAGGATGAAACCGCCGTAGAGCACTCCTCGGTAATCGATGCCCTCCGCACGCAGACCCGCCACCGTGCGCTCCATGACCGCAACCATCTCGGCATGCTCGCCCTCTGTCACGATCGGGACGGGCGAGTAGACGCCCATGCCGCCGGTGTTGGGGCCCTCGTCGTTCTCGTAGGCGCGCTTGTGGTCCTGTGCAGGAGCCATCGGCACGACCGTCACCCCGTCGGTGAACGCGAGCAGCGAGCACTCGGGGCCGGTGAGGAACTCCTCGATGAGCACGGTGCTGCCCGCCTCGCCGAAGCGGCCGTCGAAGCACTCCGCCACCGCGTCGCGCGCGGTGTGGATGTCCATGGCGACGGTGACGCCCTTGCCCGCAGCGAGACCGTCGGCCTTGATCACGATGGGCGCGCTCACGTCTTCGAGATACTCGAGCGCCTCCTCGCGGTCGGTGAACGCCTCGGAGAACCCGGTCGGCAGGCTGTGACGCGCCATGAGGTCCTTGGAGAACGCCTTGCTGCCCTCGAGACGCGCGCCGGACGCACCCGGGCCGAACGCCGGGATCCCGGCGGCGCGAACAGCATCGGCCACCCCGGCGACGAGCGGGGCCTCGGGGCCGATCACCACGAGGTCCATGCCGTTGGCGAGCGCATAGCCCGCGACCGCCGCGCCGTCCTCGGCGTCGAGCGCGATGTTGGTGGCGATCGCCGCGGTACCGCCGTTGCCTGGGGCGACGTGGATCTCGGTCACGAGCGGGGAATCGGCGAGTTTGGCGACGATGGCGTGCTCGCGGCCGCCGCCGCCGAGTACGAGAATGCGCATAGGGCGAAGCCCCCCTGATGGGTCGGGTTACGAACCACCCGATTGTAGCCGAAACCCGACCGCCGCCGACCCCCGGTGCACGCCCTTGCCGGTCATGCGGCCCGGGACAGGATCACTGGATGGCCTGCAACGCCGCGGTCCGTACGTCATCCGACAGCGCCTCGGTCCCGCCGAGGAACCGGAGCTCGTCGATCGCGGCCGCATTCGTCATGAGCTTCGCCTGCGCCTGTGCGTGCAGCGTGTCGGATCCGGTCAGAAGCACGACCGAGCCGAGACGGCCTTGCATCGCCCCGCCCGCGAGCGCGTCCGGGAACGTCTCGCCCGTCGCGAGTGCCGTGCCGTCCCACGCGAGACCGGCGTGGTCCACGCCTGCCTGCGCGACGATCGCCGCCGTCGCGTACCGGTCCGCGCCTCCGAGGCGGTCCTCCGGCGACACGGGGATCCCCGCAGCCTCGAGAGCGGTCTCGACGGCGACCGGCAGTGCGGCCGTCCCACCGAGCAGGTAGGCATGAGTCACGCCGTCCGCGTTCATCGAGGCGGCCGTCACCACATCACGGGCTCCGCCGCCCATGAGATAGATGGGCCAACCCGTGTGCGACGCGATCGGGGCACCCGAGAGTGCATCGGGAAAGTCCAGCCCCGTGGTGACGAGCGCGTGGCCGTCGTAGGAGGCCCCCAGCACACCGATCGTGCGATCGGCGACAGCCGCCGCGGTCGCATACCTGTCCGCACCGCTCACCCGCTCAACGACCACGCCGGGCAGCAACGCCAGCGTCGCCTCGACATCGTCGCTAACCGCCGCCGGCCCCCCTACGATGATGACGCGGTCCGCCGCGAGCCGCGATATCTCCGCCGCGACTCCTGCCGGCAGCGAATCGGTGCGCGTCAGAAGGATGGGGCCGCCGAGCGCGCCGGCCAGCGACGCCGCGCCGAGAGCGTCGGGCCAGTTCTCTCCGGTCGCCAGCACGGTCGTGCGGTACCCCTCCACGTCATCGGCGGGTATCCCGGAGGGGAAGCTCTCGAGCGAGACCGCCATCGCGGTGTCATACCGGGTGTCTCCGCCGATCGCGGTCGCCACTTTGTTCTCGGCGGGCGTCACCACGAACATGGTGGTGTGCGGGTCCTCGGCGTTCCCGAGCGTATCGACCGAGTAGTACTCGAGCACATGCGTGCCCACGACGTTCCAGCTGAAACTGGAGCCGGTGTTCCAGATGCCCCCGCCGACGCGCCAGTAGGTCTGTGCGACAGCGCTGTACTCGTCCTGAGCGACGAACGTGATGTCGGTGTATCCGGAGTACGCGGTGGTGAGGACCGACGTCTCCGGCGGCGTGTAGTCCAGGCCGAAGCTCGCGGTCCGCGTGACCTCGCGTCCTGCGGCGTTGCTCGACCAGTACTCGATGTCGTGCATCCCGACCCCGTCGACCTCGAACGGGCCGGTGTATTGCACCGGTGCCGTCCCGTCGACGGAGTAGTACGTGGTCGAGCCTGCCGCCGGTGTCGCGTCGATGCTGAGCGTCACCGGATGCGAAGCGCTCCAACCGGCGGGCACGCCACTGATGAGACTCCACGGCACGCTCACGCCCGGAACGAACCGGTTCGCGTAGATGTCCGAGGAGTCGAATCCGCTCTCGCCGGGGGCGTTGCGCGTGTCGCGCCAGGCGATCAGCGTGCCCGACACATGCGCTTGGGACTGCCCGGATTCCGTGGGTGTGATGCGCTCGTCAAGGCCGGAGGCGAACGAGTAGCGATAAGCCCGGATCCCGCCGGCCGTTTGGCTCGAGAACACGACCGTGTCACCGTCGACATCGACGCAGTCGGTTGCCGCGGCATAGGGTTCGACCGATGTACTGAGCGTCTCAACAGCCGAGGTCGCCAAGTCCATCGCGTACAGCGCGTATCCCGCGCCGGGTTGCGCCGCGAACACCAGGTGCTGGTCGTCGGCAGCCGCGTTGGCCGGGCTCACTCCCGCGGGGGTCGCGGTCACCTCGATGGTCGTGTCGGTCGCCAGGTCATGGCTCCACCAGCTGCCCGAGTCGAAATAGACCGCCTTGCCGCCGCCGATGACCGGATAGCGCTGATCGCCGGCCCCTCCGGCGATGGTCCATGCCGTATCGCTCGCCAGGTCGTATGCCATCACGTCCCAGTCGTACGGTGAGTTGGAGGCGCTCCCCTCCCACACGATGATGTCGCCGTCGATCTTGGGGCGCTGCCACCAACCGTAGTGACCCACCCAGACGTTGGTGAGTTCCTTGGCTCCCAGGTCGATGGCCTTGATGGCCGAATTGCCGACACTCCCGTTGGTCTCGGTGTAGGCGACCCGGTCGCCGGAGACGTCGGGCGCCGCCTGAGCGGCGGTCGTGGATGTGACGCGCGACTCAGTCCCCGTGCCGTAGTCGTACAGATAGATGTCCGAGTCGTACACGCTGTGCACGGTGATGTTCCGGAAATCCGTCCAGACCACGGACTCGCCGTCGACACGCGGCTGCTCCTGCGTGTACTCCTGGAGACAGAGCGCGAAGTCGGGGGCCGCGATGGCCGAAGATGGTGCGATCGGAACGAGTGCCGTGACGAGAGCTACGATCGACCCGATCCGTGTGAGCCTTGGTGCGAACATGATGGATCCCCCCAGGCATGCGAGAAGGACGCACGCTCGGTGCGCCTCTCATTCATCGATACCCAGATTCGCCGCCGGGCTCCACACGCGCAGTGATGTCCGCCACAACGCACGAACCGGGCGCGAATGGGAACATACCTGCTCGACCCGACGACGAAGGAGATGTCATGGAACCCAAAGACCAGGTACTCGAGGCCATGCGCGCCGCCGGTGAGCCGGTCAACGCGGGCAAGCTCGTGGAGATGACGGGGCTCGACCGCAAGGTCGTGGACAAGGCGATGGACGCGCTCAAGAAGTCCGGCGAGATCGAGTCGCCCGTTCGCTGCAAGTGGGCGCCCAAGAGCTGACCGCACCACTCCGCACGCAAGACGGCCGCCCGCGTAGTCCGGGGCGGCCGTCTGTTCGTTCCGATTGCCTTTCCGGTCGACCGCCGCTTGACTCCCCGCCCGTCGAAAGGCTATATACTCAATATGTAGATACGCGGTATATAGCCTGAGGGGGGAACGGCTGTGAGTGTGAAGCACGGGATCCTCGCCCTGCTCGACCGGCGCTCGATGCACGGGTACGAGCTGGGACGGGAGCTCGCCGACGAGCTCGGCCCGGGCTGGGCGGTCAACTACGGACAGATCTACTCCACCCTGGAGCGGCTCTCGCGCGACGGGCTCGTCGTGCAGTCCGAGACGCTCTCCTCGGCTGACGCACCGGACCGCAAGCTCTACACGGTCACGCCAGCGGGGCGGACGGAACTGCGGCGCTGGTTTCTCGCGCCTGTGGAGGGCGCCGAGACGGGCCGCGAGGAGCTCTACGCCAAGATCATGCTCGGGCTGACGGGCGACGTAGACATCGAGGACGTCATCCAGGCGCAGCGCAAAGGTCAGCTCAGGCGGATCGGCGAGCTCACAGCGATCAAAGAGGATGCCGACCCCGAACTCGAACTCGGCACCGTGCTGCAACTCGACATGTTCATCCTCAAGACCGAGGCCGTGATCCGGTGGCTCGATATCGCCGAGGAACGGATCCGCAAGGCACGCGCGGCACGCCCGAAAGGCGTAGGCGGTGACGGTGTGCGCATGACCGAACGCGACGCCGACGCTGCCGAGGAATCCGGCGTCGGGCATCCCGCGACCACCGAGGACAGGGGGCGGAAATGAGCATCCTGAGGGACATCTTCAGGCGGAAGGCGCGTTCGATCCTGACCATCACCGGCATCGGCGTGGGAGTCTTCGCCTTCGTGGTTCTGGGAGCCGTCGCCGAGAACGACAACGTGTACGTGGATCAGCTCGTCGGCTACTACGAGAAGGCCATCGTAGTGGTCGAGGAGAACGACGCGAACTTCGTTGGGATGTCGAACGGCAACCGCCCGATGTCGATGGACACGATTGAAGAGATACGCGACATCCCGGGAGTCGAGTCGGTCAGCCCACAGGTCAACATGCTTCTTGAGGTCGACTACGTGTCCGTGATCCCACCGATGATCCTCGGCAGCGAAGCGGGAAGCAGGGACTACCGCGATTGGGAGATCGGCGAAGGCCGGGCGCTCAAGGAGGGCGACACCCGTGTTGCGGTGCTGGGTTCAGACATTGCCAAACAGCTCGGCCTATCGGTCGGCGACACGACCGAGCTAAGAGACCAGGAGTTCGAAGTCGTCGGCATCATGGACCGTACGTTCGTGAATCTCACCGACTCCGCTGCGTACATCACGCTGCCCGATGCGCAGCAGCTCTACCACGAATCACTGCCCACGCCCTTTCAGGGGAGCGTCGATTCCGAGGATCTCGTTCTGCAGGCCAATGTCTACGTCAAGCCCGATCAGAACCCCGACGAGATCGCGGCGACGCTCAACGACGAGATCGACGGAGTGGTCGCCACAGGTCCGACCAAGATGCTCGACACCGTCAACGGCCTGGTTGCTTTGCTCAACACCGTGGTTTGGAGTGTGGCGTCGATCGCGTTGCTCGTGAGCGGACTCTCCATAATCAACACGATGACCATGTCGGTCTCAGAACGAACGCGTGAGATCGGGGTCAAGCGCGCGCTCGGGGCCTCCAGGCGTCGGGTCGCGGGTGACGTGATCACGGAATCTGCGGTCATGGGAGCACTCGGGGGACTTGGGGGCCTGGCGCTGGGCGCCCTGGTGGCGTGGATGCTCAACTCTGCGCTGATCGCGACCACCGGGACGACGGCTTTCCTGGTGACCGGCCGCCTTGCGTTCGGCTCACTGGCCTTCGCGCTCGTCCTCGGCACACTTGGGGGTCTGTACCCCGCCCGGTATGCGGCACGACTCGACCCGGCCGAAGCACTCGCCTACGAGTAGGGGGAACACATGTCTGTGATCTCGGTACAAGATGTCGAGCAGCTCTACCGTATGGGCAAGCGCAACGTCGTGCATGCCCTCAGGGGAACCGCGCTCGAAGTCGCCGACGGCGAGTTCGTGGCCGTGATGGGTCCCTCCGGGTCGGGCAAGACCACGCTGCTGAACGTGATCGGATGCCTTTCGCGGCCGACCGCCGGGCACATCGAGCTCGATGGCCGAGAGGTGACGAAGCTCAAGGACAGCGAACTGGACAAGATCCGCGGCAAAGAGATCGGCTTCGTGTTCCAGGGCTACAGCCTGATTCCAACGCGGACAGCGCTCGAGAACGTGATGATGGGCGCCGAGTACGCAGGGATGTCGAAGGCCGAAAGACATGAGCGATCACGAGCCATGCTCGGCCGGGTGGGGCTGACAGACCGCGCCGATCAACTCGCATCGGAACTGTCCGGTGGCGAGCAGCAGCGAGTCGCCATCGCGCGCGCCGTCGTGAAGCAGCCCGACCTGCTACTTGCCGATGAGCCCACAGGCAACCTAGACTCGGTCGCCGCCGAAGAGGTCATGCAGCTGCTCAAGGGGCTTCGTACCGACGGCCAGACGATCATCATGGTCACCCACGACGCACGAATGGCGGGCTATGCGGACCGGATCGTGTTCCTCAAGGACGGTCGCGTGGTGGACGAGGAGACCATCCGGGCATCGTAGCTCGGTTGCGGCCTACCCGCGTCGCAGCCTGAACGCCGACCAGCTCTCATCCACGCCGACGAGCCCCAACGGGCGCATGTCTGACTCCTCGGCGATGGACCAGACATCGTTGCGGTTCATGTCGAGACCCGCGGTCTTGGATCCCTTGCGGAAGAACACCCAAAGGGCCGCGCCGGGAGCGAGCATGTCGACGGCGGGTCGCATCATGGCCTCGAGCTCCGCCTTCGTTCGCACGAACAGCAGCACGATATCCGCGGCTGACGGCTCCGCGAACTCCGCGTCGTCCGGCAGGCCGAGCGATGCGACGACCTCGGGCACCTCGTTGAGAACGGCGACCTTCACGCCGGACTTGATGTGTGCCTTCTGGGCGACGGACTTCTCGGACATGCGGGGCCTCCGGTCGGCGATGGGGATGCGATGAACTGCTTGTACCCATCACGCACGGCTCGGCGCCGTTGGCGGGGACGACCCGCGCATCGAGCCTTGAGGCGTCGCGTGCCCCGCGGGAGTAGGATGGAGGCGCACGTCCTATCCGGGGCAGGCACGATCGGGGGGTATCATGCGCGCGAACGGGAAGACGGTTGCCGTCACCGGCGGCGGCAACGGTATCGGACGGGAACTGGTTCTGGAGCTCCTGAACCGCGGAGCTCGAGTCGCGGCCCTGGACATCAGCGAGGCCGGACTCCAGGAGACCGCGAGTCTGGCCGGGCAGAAGAGCGACCGCCTCACGACGCACATCGTCAACGTCTCGGACCGTCAGGCGGTTGCCGCCGTGCCGGCCGTGATCGTCGCCTCGCACGGTCAGATCGATGCGATCATCAACTGCGCGGGCATCATCCAGCCCTTCGTGCGCTTCAACGACCTCGAGTACGACGCCATCGAGCGCATCACGAACGTCAACTACTGGGGCCCGATCCACATGGTCAAAGCGTTCCTGCCGCTTCTGCTGCAGCGCCCTGAGGCGCACATCCTCAACGTCTCGAGCATGGGCGGCTTCGTGCCGGTGCCGGGCCAGACGATGTACGGCGCGACCAAAGCCGCCGTGATGCTCTTCACCGAAGGCCTGCACTCCGAACTCGCGGACACGAACGTGGGCGTGACCGTGGTGTTCCCGGGCGCCATCCACACGAACATCTCCGCGAACTCCGGCGTGGGCGCTCCGGGCGGCGCCGAAGCCGACGCGAGCGCATCCAAGATCAAGATGACCGAACCGGATGCTGCCGCCCGGATGATCCTGGACGGGATGGAGAGCAACGCCTATCGCGTGATGGTCGGCTCCGACGCCAAGATGCTCGATCGCCTGACCCGGCTCTCGCCGCTTCGGGCCGCGACCATCATCTACAAGCAGATGCGCGAGTTGCTGCCGTCGTAGCAGGAGTCAGCGTCACCGGCAGCACGGGTACATTCGCCCCATGAGATACGTAGCGCTGTTGCGGGGCGTCAACGTCGGGGGCGCCAACAAGGTGAGCATGGCCGATCTGAAGGCCGTGTTCATCGACGTCGGCATGACGGACGTCGTGACCTACATCAACTCCGGCAACATCGTCTTCTCCGCCGAGGAGTCCGACCGCGCACGGCTCGCGCCGGTGCTGGAGGCGGCGATCCATGATCGGCTCGGCCTCGCGATCGGTGTGTTGCTGCGCGACCTGGAGCAGATGCGAGTCCTGATCGACGCCCTCCCCGAGGCCTGGCGCAACGATGACTCCATGAAGTGCGACGTGCTCTTCCTGTGGGACGACATCGACGACCCGCAGATCATGAACGACCTGCCGTTCCGCCCGGAGATCGACGACTCCTTCTACGTGCCGGGAGCGGTGGTGCGGCGCGTGGACCGCAAGGACGCGTCCCGCAGCGGTCTGATCCGCGTCGTCGGCACTCCGGTCTACCAGCGCATGACGGTCAGGAACTGCAACACCGCCCGCAAGATCATGGCGCTGATGGAGGGCTAGACACCGATCGCCTCACGGCTTCGCGCCGAGGATCTCGCACATGAGCAGGTACATGCGGTTGGTGGGATTGACGCCCGAGACGTTGCGCGAGCCGTAGCGGCCGGGCGTGACCTCGAACCCCGGTGAGTACAGCCGTCCCGCCTGCGTGTCGAACAGGTACGCCGAGTGCTTGTGACCGCCGATGAGCGGGCTCTCGAGCTTGTCCGACTCCGCGAACGCGATGGCCTCCTCGGTCAGGCCGGCGTCGGAGAAGCCGACGCTCACCGTGTTCGGGATCCGATAGCGCATTGCCCTCGGTAGCCTGAACTGCTCCTCGGCGGACCGGCGAGCCTGCTCGTGCCATTCGGGAAAGCGGAGCTGAGAGCCCCGGCTCGAGACATCGAACAGGAACACGAAGTCGATGCACGGAAAGAACGGGCCGAGGTTTCGGACACGCTTGGTGAAGTGCGCTGTGGCTGGCACCATCGTCTGGGTCGCGATGTAGCCTCGGTCGAGCAGTTCGCGGGAGACGCGTTCGATCCATGTTCCCGCCGACGCGCTCATCTCAGAGTCTCGGCTCCCAGCGGCGCATGATCGTCTGCTCGCGGCTCGGACCCACGGCGATCATCGAGACCGGCACCTCGGCAAGGTCCTCGATGAACTGGATGTACTCGCGTGCCTCTTTGGGAAGCTCCTCGAAGGTCCGGCAGTGCGTGATGTCGGTCTTCCAGCCGGGAAGCTCCTCGTAGATCGGCTTGGCGTGGTGGAAGATCGTCTGATGACACGGCAGGTTGTTGTAGCGGTGTCCCTCGTACTCGTATGCGACGCAGACCTTGATGGTGTCGAGCTGCGAAAGCACGTCGAGCTTCGTGACGATCAGATCGGTGAGCCCGCTTACCTGGACCGTGTAACGCACGATGACCGCGTCGTACCAGCCGGCGCGGCGTTCGCGTCCGGTCGTGGTCCCGTACTCGTGGCCGACCTCGATCAGGTGACGACCGACCTCGTCGTCGAGCTCGGTCGGGAACGGGCCCGACCCGACACGCGTGATGTAGGCCTTGGCGATTCCGAGGACCCGGTCGATCGTGCGCGGACCGACCCCCGCGCCCGTGCACGCACCGCCCGCGATCGGGCTCGAACTCGTGACGAACGGGTAGGTCCCGTGGTCGATGTCGAGCAGCGTGCCCTGCGCGCCCTCGAACAGAACCCACTGGTCCGCCGAGAGCGCCTTGTTGACCACGAGCGACGTGTCCGCGATATGCGGCTTGATGCGTTCCGCGTAAGGCAGGTACTCCTCGGCTATCTGATCGACCGTGTATGTCGGCAGACCGTAGACCTTGGAGAGGATGTCGTTCTTCTCGTGCAGTGCTGCCTCGATCTTCTTGCGGAAGATGTGCTCGTCGGTGAGGTCCTGGACGCGGATGCCCATACGGGAGGCCTTGTCCTGGTACGCGGGACCGATGCCTCGACGCGTCGTACCGATCTCGAGCGAGCCGAGCCTGCGCTCGCTCGCACCGTCGAGGTCGCGGTGGTACGGCATGATGACGTGTGCGTTGCAGCTGATGAGCAACCGGTGCGTCGAGAGCCCGTCGACCTCGAGGCGGTCCATCTCCTCGAGCAGGACCTTGGGGTCGATGACGCAGCCGTTGCCGATGACCGGCGTGATGTGCGGGTACATGATCCCGCTCGGGATCAGGTGAAGCTTGAGCGTGCGGCCGCCGTGGATGACGGTGTGCCCCGCGTTGTTGCCTCCCTGATAGCGGACGACGTAGTCGAAATCGTCCGCGATGAGGTCGGTGATCTTGCCCTTGCCTTCGTCGCCCCATTGGGCGCCGACGAGGACTATACCTGCCATGAGTGTTGCTCCCTGGATGTGTTCGGTCCCGCGGACTCTCGCCGCCGCTCCCGGACCGGGCGCACCGTCCGGGCGAGGCGGCGCGCACAACGCCCGCACGACGGCGGGCGACGGCGTTAGTATGCCCTACAGCGCGGTGGAGCGCCAGCACGACGGGTCGAACGGGCGACCACGACCCACAAAGGGTAGATGCATTCCGATGCCGTATGAGTGTATGATGCCGCAGTGGCGGTTAGTGAGCGATAACTAACGGAGGTGTACGTGGGCCCTGACAAGCAGCTTCGCCGAGGAGTGGCGACCGCTCTGGCCTGCGCACTCGCGATCACCGCGCTCGCGCCTCTGGGGGGTTGCTCCCGGGACGGCGCCACGACCATCGACATCACCGGCCGCGTGGTCGACGAGACCGTCGCCCTGCCCGCACCGGTCATAGTCGTTCCCGCCCCCGACATCGAAGCCGGTTTCGACAGCAGCACTCCGACGACGGGATCGACCGGCACGGACGGAGCCGCATCGTCGGACGCCGCGTCCGCCGGCGCTCAGGGCGCCGGCTCCTCGGCAGGTGGCTGGGTACGCGTCGGCGCACTCTCGGCGAACGTGGGCGATACCGTCTCCACGGGTCAGGTGCTCGCGACGATGGATACCGCGGCGCTCGCAGCTGCACTGGAGGCCGCGAAAGCCGACGAGAAGCTCGCGCGGGCCAACGTGAAGTTGGTGGACGACCGGGCGGGCACGTTGACGCTGACCGCTTCAGAGATCGCGTCCAAGACCGTCGAACTCAACAAGACGATCACCGACCTGACGCTCCAGCGCGCGGAGCTGCAGATCAAACTCAACGCGGCCAAGGCGGCGGCCGGCTCGCTCACGCCGACCTCGACGATCCCGCCCGGCCAGACCGACCCCCGCGTTCAGGTCAAACAGCTCGAGGCCGCACTGGCCAAGGTCGATGCGGCCCTCGAGAAGGCGCGTACGGGCGTGACCGACCTGGCCACCGCGCAGACGGACATCAACACGGCGCAATCGACGGTGCGCTATGTGCGCGATGCGGCGTCCGCGATCGCCGAAGGCTACGCGGCCGCCACCGACCTCGCCCGCGCGCAGTACGACCGCGCCCAGATCACGGCGCCGTTCGACGCCGAGGTCGTGAGCATCGCGCAGCCCGGTGCAGTGCTGGCCGGCGGCGCTCCAGTGGTCGTGCTGCGCCGCTCCTCGGCAGGCAGGATAGAGACGTTCGTGACCGATGAGACGCGACCGGCGCTCGCCGTCGGCGCGCAGGTCGCGGTGTTCAGCGACTCCCAGCCCTCAAGGGGTTACACCGGCCGCATCAGTGCGATCGGGAACGAATACGGGTTTGTGCCGACCTACTTCGCGACCAAGGTGATTCACCTGACGCGCGGGTTCAGGGTCGAGATCGAGTTGGACCAGGGGCAGACGCTGCCGGCGGGGACACCCGTCGACGTGTCGATCTCCGTGAACTAGACGGACGGACGCGCGAGACGCGCGCTGGCCGAACGGACAAGGAGCAGGAGCGATGGCAAAGCGGATCATCATCGTGATCGTCGTGATCGCGGCGCTCGCCGGCGGAGGCTGGTGGGCATGGACGACCTGGGGTGACGGCGGCGGTTCGCAGGCCGCGGCGCTCGGAGGCAGCGGGACGGTGGAGGCCGACGAGATCGCGGTCTCATCGGTCATCGCGGGACGCATCGCAAAGGTCGATGCCGAGGAAGGCTCCGACGTGAGCTCGGGAACCGTCCTGTTCACGCTCGACGCGGCAGTACTGGACCTGCAGGTCGAGCAGGCGCAGGCCGGTGTGAAGGCCGCCGAGGCGGCGCTCGCCAAGGTGAAGGCCGACAAGGGCACGCAGCCCGAGATCGACCAGGCCCAGGCCCGCGTCGACCAAGCCAAGGCGGCACTCGAGGCCGCGAAGGTGCAGCAGGGCTACGGGACCATCGCGGCGCCCGCCGACGGCGTGCTGACACAGGTCGTCGCGTCCGTCGGGGAGAACGCGAGCCTCGGCAAGACCCTCGCGACCATCGCAGACCTCGAGAAGCTGCACGTAAGCATCTACATCTCCGAAACGCAGATCGGGCAGATCAAGCTCGGAGACACAGCAACGATCGTGACCGACTCCTCGGCCAAGACCTTCGAAGGCAAGGTCGTGTTCGTGGCGTCGGAGGCGGAGTTCACGCCGAGCAACATCGAGACGAAGGACCAGCGCGTCAAACTCGTGTACGAGGTGCGCCTCGACGTCAAGAACGCCGAGGACGTGCTCAAGCCTGGCATGCCTGTGGACGTGACCTTCTAGTGACCGACGAGCTCGACATGCTGCCTCCCGAACAGCCGCCCTCCGAGCCCGCCGCTCCCGAGCCGCTCGCGCAGCCCGAGGCTGTCGCGCCGGTGCCGGCCGGCCCCGCGTCGACGGTCGCCGCGCTCGAGGCCTTCGGGCTCTCGCACCGGTTCGGCCACGACGTACTCGCCGTGAACGACGTATCGCTCCGCGTCGAACCCGGCGAGGTATTCGGGCTGGTCGGCCCGGACGGCGCTGGTAAGTCCACACTGATCCGCATGCTTTCGACGGTGCTGCGTCCGACCGAAGGCGACGCCGAGGTCTTCGGCGCCTCGGTCACACGCCGCCCCGACCTGGTCAAGCCGCGTATCGGCTACATGTCGCAGCGCTTCTCGCTCTATCCCGACCTCACCGTCGAAGAGAACCTCTCGTTCTTTGCGAACCTCCGCGGTGTGCCGCGGCGCGAGATCCGGTCGCGAAGCGCACGGCTGCTCGAGTTCGCCGGCCTGACCGAGTTCGCCGATCGCCAGTCGCAGTTCCTCTCGGGCGGCATGAAGCAGAAACTTGCGCTGGCCGTCACGCTCATCCACGAGCCCGACCTGCTGTTCCTCGACGAGCCGACCACCGGAGTCGACCCCGTCTCAAGGCGCGAGTTCTGGCGGATCATCGCCGGACTGCACCGCCGCGGCATCACGGTGTTCGTGGCCACCCCCTACATGGACGAGGCCGAGCGCTGCACGCACGTCGCGTTCATGGAGAACGGCCGCATCCTGCTCTCAGACACCCCCGCCGGCCTCAAGGCGCGCGTGCCGGGGACGCTGCTCGAGGTCTGCACCACACAGCAACGACCGGCGCTCACCGCGCTCGAGCCTGAGCCCTGGGCGCTCTCGGTGACCGTGCTGGGCGACGTGGTCCGCGTGATCGTACGCGAGGGCGGTCCGGGCCCGGACGAGGTGCATGCGCTCCTCGAGTCCTCCGGCGTCCGCACGGAGTGCGTGCGGCCGGCGCGCGTCGACATGGAAGCGACGTTCGCGTTCCTTGCCGAGGAGGTGGCCCGATGAGAGACGCACTTCGCCGCATCGGCGCCATCGCGCGCAAGGAGTTCATCCACATCCGACGCGATCCGCGCATCATGATCTCGGTACTGCTCATGCCGACGATCCAGCTGCTCCTGTTCGCGTACGCCATCAGTTTCGATGTGCGGGATGTGCCGACGCTCCTGCTCGACGGCGACAAGACCGCAACGAGCCGCGAGTACCTGGCCTCGTATGAGCAAAGCGACTTCTTCAACGTCGCCGGCTACGTCGATTCGATGAGCGCTATCGACGACGCCTTCGACCGCTCCGAGGCCCGCATCGCTGTCATGATCCGCCCGGGCTTCGGTGACGCGATCGCCCGCGGCGAAAAGGGCCAGGTCTCGGTGCTCATCGACGGGTCGGAACCCAACTCCGCGCAGCTCGGCCAGACCTACGCCACGGCACTCAACGAACAGCTCGGGCGCGAAGTCGCGTTCGAGTACCTCGAACGGCAGGGCATCGACCCGAACCGCGCGGGCGGCATCGCGCCCTACATCCGCACCTGGTACAACCCGGAGCGACGCTCGGCCGATTTCCTCGTGCCCGGGCTCATGGTGGTCATCATCATGATCGTCACGGTCCAGCAGACCGCTGTCACGCTCGTGAAGGAGAAGGAGCAGGGTACGTTCGAGCAGATCATCGTCTCCCCCATCCGCCGGGGCGAACTCATGCTCGGCAAGGTCTCGCCATGGGTGTTCCTCGGGCTGGTCGACATGCTTGTGGTCTCGCTCGTGGCGGTGCTCGTGTTCGGGGTTCCCGTGCGCGGTGACGTGATCGCGCTCGCGGTGGCGACGTTCCTGTTCGTGCTGTGCTCGCTCGGTATCGGGCTTCTCGTCTCGGCTCGGGCGAGCAGCGTCGAGGTGGCGAACCTCGTCGCGTTGCTCATCAGCTTCCTGCCGGGCTTCATGCTCTCGGGATTCGCATTCCCGCTGCACAGCATCCCGCGGTTCCTGCAGGTCGTGTCCTACCTGTTCCCCGGGCGCTACATGGTCGTGGTCGCACGCTCGGTGTTCCTCAAGGGCGGCGGGTTCAGCGAGCTGTGGCCCCAGATCGGCGCGCTCGCGATCTACGCGCTCGTGTCACTCACGCTGGCCTCCGTGCTGTACTCGAGGAGGCCTGACTGATGTCGATCAAACGCATCAAGCTCCTGATCTGGAAGGAGTTCCTGCAGCTTCGCAGGGACCGGTTGCTGCTGCCGTTGATCTTCATCGGGCCCATCCTGCAGCTCATCATGTTCGGATACGTGGTCGGCTCCGATGTCCGCAACATCCCCACGGCGGTCGTGGACCAGGACCGCACGATGACCTCGCGTCAGCTCGCCGACTCCTTCACGAACACCGGCTACTTCACGATAACGGCGCGCCCCGACGACGAGGCCGGGATGCGCAGGCTCATGGACGAGAACCGCATCCAGGTCGCTCTGCTGCTCCCACCAGGCATGGAGGCGGGCCTGGCGCGCGGCGAGTCGGTGCCGGTCGAGATCGTCGTCGACGGCGTGGACAGCAAGACCGCCTCGGTGGCCTCCGGCTATGCGGCGCAGGTGTTCGCGGAGTTCAACCGGCAGCGCATCCGGGCCACGGGGCTCATGCCCGACGCGCCGGGTATCGACGCACGGGTCCGCGTGCTGTTCAACCCGACGCTACGCGCCGTCAACGCGATGATCCCCGGGCTGGTGGCCACGATCCTGCTGCTCTCGATGGGCGCGATCATGAGCCAGGCCATCGTGCGCGAGCGCGAGCGCGGTACGCTCGAGCAGATGTTCGTCACGCCGATCACCCGCGGTGAGTACCTCCTCGGCAAGATCGTGCCCTACATCCTGCTCGCGTCGATACAGGTCAGCGTCGTGATGCTCGTGGGCATCTTCTGGTTCCGCGTGCCGTTCCACGGCAGCCTGCTCGTGATAGGCGCGGGCCTGCTCCTGTTCATGTTCACCGTCATCGGTCAGTCGATGTTCGTGTCGATGGTCTCGCGGACGAGGCAGCAGGCCCAGCAGGCCACGATGTTCATCCTGATCCCGACGATGGTGCTCTCGGGCTTCATCTTCCCGCTCGAATCCATGCCGCCCGAGATCGTGCCCGTGACCTACCTCATCCCGCTACGCTACGCACTGGTCATCCTGCGGACGAACTTCATGAAGGGCGCCGGGTTCATGGCGCTGTGGGAGCAGTACCTCGCGATGGCCGTGTTCTCGATCGTGATCCTCGGCCTGGCGCTCTCGCGCTTCCAGAAACGGCTCTCGGACTAGGTGATGGACATGGAACCAGCGGCCACGCCCGCCCCCGACAACGATCCGGCCATCAGAATCGAGGGTCTCACGAAACGCTTCGGCCGCTTCACTGCGGTCGACGGCATCGACCTCGAGGTCCGCCGAGGAGAGATCTTCGGGTTCCTCGGCCCGAACGGGTCAGGCAAGACGACCACGATCCGCATGCTGTGCGGTGTGATCTCGCCGACATCCGGCGGCGCGACCGTGCTCGGACACGACGCCGTGCGCGACCCCGAGGCGGTCCGCAGACGGATCGGCTACATGTCGCAGAAGTTCTCGCTGTTCGAGGACCTGACGGTCGATGAGAACCTGCGCTTCTACGCCGGCGTCTACGACCTGTCTGAGGAGAAGTTCGCATCACAGCGGGCCTACATCCTGCAGATGGCCGACCTCGTGGGTCGCGAGAACGAGCTCACGGCGAACCTCTCGGTGGGCTGGAAGCAGCGGCTCGCCTTGGGATGCGCGACGATCCACGAGCCTGAACTGATCTTCCTCGACGAGCCGACCTCGGGCGTCGATCCCACGGCGCGTCGCCACTTCTGGGAACTGCTCTACGAGCTCGCGGAGAGCGGCGTGACCCTGTTCGTGACGACGCATTACATGGACGAGGCCGCTCACTGCGGCCGGCTCGCATTCATATACGAGGGAGAGATCGCGGCGCTGGGTACCCCGTCCGAAGTCAGAGGGCTCATGACCGATACGGTCCTTGAAGTGGATGCCGAAGACCCTGAAGCCGCGGTGCTTGCGCTCGAGTCGATCTCGGGCGTGCTCGAGGCCTACATGAGCGGCGCGCTGCTGCACGTCAACGCAGGAGCGGCCTCGGCGCGCGATGTCGCCGAGTTCCTCGAGGCCGCCGACGTACGCGTCCGAGGCATCGAGGTGGTCGAACCGACGATCGAGGACGTGTTCGTCAACATCGTGTCCAAGCGCAGGGCGGCTGCCGTGGCCGCGGAGGCCGCCGCACAGGCCGCTGCCGCACAGGCGGCGCGCGCGGCGTCGGAGCCCGTGCCCGCCTCCGCCGGCGCTCCGGCGACCGAGGGCGCCGGCTCAAACGAGCCGCCGTCGACGACCGATGCCGCGGCAACACGGGTGCCGGTCGAACAGCCGACCCAGCCCTTCATGACGCCATGGATCGCGGAACTTGCTGATGTGCCCGACGACGATCTCGAGCTCGCTCCGGACTCCCCCGCCGCCGCCTCGCCCGATGCGCCGGGCGACATCTCCGACGAGACCCCGGCACCATGAGCGCCGATCTCTCAACACCTCTCGCGGAGGGTCGCCGAGGTGAGATCCTCGAGGCGGCGCTGATCGTCTTCGCGCGTTGCGGATACGAGAACGGCTCGATGCGCGAGATCGCGGCGGCTGTGGGCGTGAGTGAACCCGCGCTGTACCGCCACTTCGCCGGCAAGGAGGAGATCTTCCTGGCCCTCATAGCGGCGGTCTCAGAGCGCATATTCACGGAGAACGCGACGATGCTGGAATCGCTTCGGCCGGAGTCGTTGCGGGAGCAGCTCGTCGAGGCGTTCGCCCAACGACGACAGGCGATCTCCGCGTACGGTCACATACTCAGGACCGTACTTGCGGCGGCGGTGCACAATCCGCAGTTCCTCGACGCCTACCGGACGGAGATCGCGCTGCCCGTGCAGCAAGCACTGCGCGCCACCGTGGTCCGTCTCGATGAGGCGTACGGGCTCGACCAGAGTGATGAGCAGACCGACGCCCGCGTACGCGCGGTCCTCTCGATGCTCATCGGCTATCTCCTGAGCGCCGTGGTGCTCGCCGACGAGCCGGAAGCGGCCATAGCCGATGCGGCGATACGCGTCCTCGGCTACCCCGAGGCCTGAAGCACGGCCCTCGCTGCCGCCAGCCCGCTGGCGCTCGACTGGATCAGACCACGCGTGACCCCCGCGCCGTCGCCTATGGCATAGAGCCCCCGTACCGAGGTCATGAGGTCGGGGCCGACCGCCACCCGCGAACTGTAGAACTTCACTTCCACGCCGTAGAGCAGCGTGTCCTCGCCGGCGATGCCGGGAGCGAGCTTGTCGAGTGCTGCGAAGAACTCGAGCAGATCGGTCAGGTGCCGGTACGGCAGCACGCTGGCGAGGTCCCCGGGCGTGGCTGCGGGCAGCGTCGGCTCGACGCCCGCCGCACGCATGCGCTCCGGTGTCGACCGCCGTCCCGCCTTCAGGTCGCCCAGGCGTTGGACGAGGATGCCCTCGCCGAGGAGATTGGCCAGGCGCGCGATCGAGCGACCATAGGTGATGGGCTCATGGAAAGGCTCGGTGAAGTTCTGGCTGACGAGTACCGCGAAGTTCGTGAACGCGGTGCGGCTCCCCGCATAGGAGTGGCCGTTGACGGTGACCACATCGCCGTAGGACTCGGTCGTGACCTCGCCGTACGGGTTCATACAAAACGTGCGGACCCGGTCGCCGAACAGACGCGAGCGGTACAGCAGCTTCGCCTCGTACAGGTGCTCGGTGAGAGGCTCCATGACGGACGCCGGGCACTCGACCCGCACGCCGATGTCCACGGCGTTGTTCGCAAGGCCGATCCCCAGTTCGGTCGCTTGCGTCGCAAGCCAGTCGGCGCCTTCACGTCCGGGCGCTGCGATCACGACAGGCGCGTGGATCTGCGACCCGTCGGCGAGTTCCACACCGGTGACACGGTGTTCTTCGGCCATTATCCGCGCGACCGCGCAGGTCGTCCGGACCTCCACACCGTTGGCCTCGAGGTACAGTCGCATGGCCTGCAGCACCTCGGGCGAGCGGTCGGTGCCCAGGTGACGGATGCGCATCGGCACGAGCCGCATGTCAACAGCGGCCGCCTCCGCCTGGAGTCTGGCGGCCTCGCCCGGATCGGGCGCGTGAACGAACGTGTCAGCCCCGAAGCGCAACCACAGTCCGTCGGCGTCCTGCAGCAGGTCGTCGAGCGCCTCGGCGCCCACGTACTCGCCCAGCCAACCACCGATCTCACCGGTGAGCGTCAGTTTGCCGTCGGAGAAGGCCCCCGCGCCACCCCAGCCGGTCATGATGTCGCACGTCTTGCACCCGATACACCCGGCTTGGCGCGACGGGCAGCGGCGCTTCTCGATGCCTCGGCCCTTCTCAAGAACCAGAACACGGCGCTCCGGCGCGTCGAGCAACTCGAGCGCCGCGAAGATGCCTGCGGGTCCGGCACCGACGATGATGACGTCGTACTCGCTGCTCATGGCTCTCCTTCATGCTCAGGGGCAAGGGATGCTCGGCGCCTTCCGGGGAATACCCATCCTGTCGATATCCGCAACGCTCGGGGGTCGAGCATGAGCGGCAACAAGCCCCGGCACCGATCAGGTCCCGCGCACAAGAACTCAACGGCGCACAAACAGGTCCGAGTCTACTCGACTCCGGTGTGCCCGTGGTGCAAAGTGGCCAAGGCCTATCTGAAAGACAACGGCGTCCCGTTCGTCGAGATCGACGTCACAAAGGACCGCAGGGGTCTGCGGGAGATGGTCACGATGACAGGACAGCACGGAGTGCCTGTGCTGCTCGTGGGTGAGAAGGCGATGGTCGGCTGGAACCCCACGGAGTTCGAGCGCCTCTTGCGTCTGTAGCGACTGCCCGGACGAGAGCGTGCGCGCCCTAGGGCATCTTCTCTGTGAAATCGATGAACTTCGTGTAGCGCTCGTTGAACACGAGACGCTCGGTGCCGATCGGCCCGTTGCGGTGCTTGGCGACGATGACCTCGGCGACGCCCTTGGCAGGTCGATCCTCGTCGTCCCCTTCGTTGCGCGGATCGGTGTTCCGGTCGAGGAACATGACCACGTCGGCGTCCTGCTCGATCGCGCCGGACTCACGGAGGTCGGAAAGCTGCGGCCGTTTCCCGGCGCGCTGTTCGACCGCACGTGAGAGCTGCGACAGCGCGATGACCGGGACATTGAGTTCCTTGGCCAGGATCTTGAGCCCTCGACTGATCTCGGAGATCTCCACCTGGCGGTTCTCCGAGCGGCGGTTCTGCGGCTGCATGAGCTGCAGGTAGTCGACGATGATCAGCCCGTCCTTCTTGCCCGCCAGCAGCCGTCGGGCCTTGGCGCGGACCTCGAGTATCGAGATACCGGGAGAGTCGTCCACATGGAAATCGAGCTTGGCGAGCTGCCCCATCGCCCTGTGGATGTCGCCCCATGCCGGATCCTTGATGTGTCCGGTGCGCACATCCTGTGAGTTGATGCGGGCCTCAGAGCACAGGATCCTCTGGATGAGCTGCTCTGCCGACATCTCCAGACTGAACACGCCTACCGTGGCGCCGCTCTTGGCCGCGTTGACCGCGATGTTGAGCGCAAGCGCGGTCTTGCCAACAGCGGGGCGGGCCGCGAGGATGATCAGGTCGGAGCGGTGCAGGCCCGCGAGCAGGTTATCGAGGTCGTGGAAGCCCGTCGGGACGCCGGTGATCTTCTCCTGACGCTCGAACAACTCCTCGAGCTGCTTGAAACTGGTCTCGAGCAGATCGTCGATCGCCTTGAAGTTGGACTGGATCCGCTTGTTGGTGACATCGAATATGAGCTTCTCGGCCTTGTCGACGACATCGTCGAGATCATCGGGCGCCTGATAGCCCATGGACACGATCTGCGTGGCCGCGCCGATCAGGGCGCGCAGCATGGATGTCCGCTTCACGATCTCGCCGTATCGCGAGGCGTTGGCGGCGGTGGGGACGATCTGGGTGATGTCGAGCAGGTAGGTCTTGCCGCCGATCTGCTCGAGTTCCCCGGTCGCCTCCAGCCGATCGGCGACGCTCACATGGTCCACGGGGACGTTGGAGTTGTACAGGTGCTCGATCGCCGCGAAGATCTTGGCGTGCGCGGGACGATAGAAGTCGGCAGCCGCAAGTGACGACAGCGCGTTCTCGGCGGCCTCATGCGAGAGGAACATCGACCCGAGCAGAGCCTGCTCAGCCTCGACGTTGTGCGGTGGAACCTGGGCCACCGAACTCACGCCCTTGATGGACCGCTCACGTATGGCGCTCTCCGACACGGTTCCTCCAACCTGGGACTCGCCGTCCGAGTCCCGACCGCTCGATTGTAGGGTGCGGCTCTGACACGCTCCAGCGCCGGAAGCCGGCCGTCCACAGGTCTGCACCCGCGTTGACCTGACGGTTCTCGGGTTATCCCGAGTATCCACAGATTGTCACGACAATGTGACTCGGCGCGGAGACACAGAAACGCCACCCGCACATGCGGATGGCGCTCCGGTGCTACGCGAAGTACGGGAGGCTACTCGGCCTCTTCGGCATCCGCCTCTTCGTCGGTCTCGACGTCGGACTCGACCTCGACGACCTCGTCGACCGTCTCGGAAGCCTCGTCAGCGACGGGCTCCACGACCTCTTCGACGACCTCTTCGACGACCTCGGTGACGACCGGGGCGCCTTCTGCGACCACGTCCACCAGGACGGTGGCCTTGACCTCACGGTACACATGGACCTGCACCGAGTGGCGGCCGGTCTCCTTGATGTGACCGTGGACGTCCATCTTCTTGCGATCGACGGCCAGTTCGAGCTGATCGGCGATCGCGTCCTCGATCATCTGCGAAGTGATCGAGCCGTACAAACGACCCTCTTCGCCGACCTTGGCCTCGATGCGCACGATCTTGCCCTCGAGCGCAGCGGCGATCGACTCGGCATCGCCAAGACGAGCGGCTTCGCGGGAGCGCACGTTGTGCATGCGCTGCTCGAGCTGCTTGAGGTTCCCGCTGGTGGCCTCGATGGCCATCTTGCGCGGAAACAGGTAGTTCACGGCATAGCCGCGTGCGACATCGATGACGTCGCCCTCGCCGCCCTTGCCTTTGACTTCCTGGGTGAGAATCACCTTCATTGCTTACTCCCTTGAATCCGGACCGGGTCTCCCCGGTTCGAGAAGTGCCTTACGATCCTAGAGTCCTTCCGCGGGTCCCTCGATCTGCCCGGATCCCGTTCCGCGATCGAGTCGCCGGAAGTTGATCCAGAAGTCGAGCAGGCCCGTCATGCTGACGACCCACGTGGCCATATCGACGAACAGAGCCACGACCACACCGATACCGACTGCGACACCGTTGGCCTGTCCCGCACGGAGCAGGGCCGCCACGACCGCGAGGCCCTGGACGAGAAGCGCCACTCTGACCACCAGAAGCAGGTTGAGGCCCACGACAGTCAACGCACCGTCGGGTCCTCCCCACATGCGTCCTGCGGCCATGAGCAGCACCGCGGCCACGAGCGGCCAGAGCACGTGAGGCGACAGGTCGGTCCTGTCCAGTCGGGGAACAGGCCGTATCGGAGCACCGGCACGCTTCGCCGCCCACACGAGCGCGAAGAGCGTCGGCACCACGAGGGTGAATCCGAGCATCACATAGACCGCAGGCGAGAACTGGACCATGGTCTTGGTCAGCATCTCGACATCCATCGAGGACGGGACACGGCCACCGAGAAGCTTGGTCGCCTCTTCGGCCGCACGCGTCATGTACTCACGGATGGTGAGTCCGTTCAGGCGTGCGGTCGCGTACTCCGCACCCGCCATCGCGATACCCAGAACCAGTCCAAGCCACGTACCGACGGTGTAGACGTCGGTGCGTCGAAGCCGCTGCGCAGCGATCAGTATGCCGAGGACCGCCACGCCCATCGTCACCATGCCGCCGAGTCCCAGCCAACCGGCTGCGATCGTGGCGATCACGGCGATCAGGGCGGCCGCCATCGATCGTTCCCGATAGACCAGCCCGCCGAAGGACGCCGCACACATCGGGATCCCGAAGAACGGGAGCAACGGTGTGAGCATCGCCCCGGCGACAGCAGCCACCGAGAACAACACGACATCACGCGTGTCAGTCAGCTTGGTCGGCATAAGCCTACCTGCGACCCCTGCCGTCGACACGGCCACTGATGACCGGCACGGTGTACGGAACCAAGGCCATCTCGCGACCGCGCTTGACCGCGATCGAAAGCTGGTGCTGATGCTGGGCGCAGTTGCCGGTGACCCGACGCGGCTTGATCTTGCCACGGTCGGTCATGAACTTGCGCAGCATCTGCACGTCTTTGTAATCGATGTACTCGGTCTTGTCCTTGCAGAACGCACAGTACTTGCGGCGCGGCTTGCGTGCGTAATCCGACATCGCTTTCCTCCTTTCGTCTCATCCGAGACGTTCACGCGACCGGCGGGAGGGGTCCGCCGGCCGTTCACAGTACGACTAGAACGGGATCTCGCTATCGTCCATGGGGGCCGCAGGGGCCGGCTCGAAGGAACTCACTCCACCGCCGGAACCGGCGCCGGAGCCACCGTCCCTGGAGGACATGAACTCGATCTCGTCGACGACGACCTCGACCTTCGAGCGCTTCTCTCCCTGGGGGGTCTCCCAGGAACTCCAGCGAAGCTTGCCTTCGATCGCGACCTTGGCGCCCTTGGACAGGAACCGGGACACCGATTCCGCCCGGGTGCCGAACATCGTGCAATCGATGAAGTTCGGACGATCTTCCCACTCGCCGGTCTGCTGGTTCTTGGCACGGTCGTTGACCGCGACACCCAGCTTGAGCACCGACATCCCACCGGCCGTCGAGCGCAGCTCGGGGTCGCGGGTCAGGTTGCCGGTTATGGTCACACGGTTGATGCTCATATCTATCACCTTCTCATTCCGCTTACGTCACTTGTGATCCGGACGTGATGCGGGGGAATCGCTCAGCCGCTAGTCGCGGTCTTCACGACGAACGATCATGTAGCGGACGACCGGATCGGTGATGTGCAGCACGCGGTCGATCTCGGCGATAGCCGAAGCGGTGGCGTGGAAGTCGATCACGATGTAGTCGCCATCGGTGAGCTTGCCGATCTCGAACGCGAGACGGCGCTTTCCCCAGTCCTCGACGTTGTCGACGACGCCACCATCAGCGGTGATGAGACCCTGAGCCTTCTCGAGCATGGCCGCACGTGCGTCCTCGTCGAGGGTAGGGTCGAGCATAAGCATGAGTTCATAAGCCTTCACTGGTTCACCTCCTCTGGGCTCAACGGCCCCGGGACAAGTGAAGGCTTCGCCCGGAGCAGGAAATGAAGCCTACGGAGTGTATCACCGCGTCACCGTGGCCGCAACATCATCGAATCGGGGTCTGACATCCATGATCGTGCCGGTCCGCCTGCGCCACAGAGGCCATAGGGCGAGCCCGCCGACAAGGAGGAGCCCGGCGCCGGCGGGTACACGGCCCGCGCTCGCCGGAGCAGTGGTTCTCACGGGAACATGAGCGCGGAGGAAGCGCTGCGGGGACGCCGCACGCTCCGGCGCGACCGGACCCTGTGCGGGAGATCCCGACGCCGCTCTCGGAGCGGCCACGGCCTGCCCGCCTATCACCCGGACCGGGTCGGTCGCCCGGACGATCGCGGGGTCCGCGACGGGAGCGGCCCACGTTCGCGCAGGCCCGGCCGTCGTACCGAGGTCCTGGACCGTCGTTGTCTGTGGTGTCTCGGTCCGCACGGGTGGCTCGGGGGCGCGACCGGCGGCAGGATCCGCTGTCGCGGGCTCCACCGCCGGTTCCCTGCCCTGGACCTCTGCAAAGGCTCCGATGAGGCCCGCCGGGTCGAGGTATGTCTCGCCACGCCGCACGCCGACGTGCAGATGTGATGCGTCAGAGGAGGCGTCGCCGGTCCCCGCAAGAGAGCCCAGACGCTGACCCTCCCCGACCTGCTCGTCTTTGACCAGCGAGCATTCCGCCAGAGGCATCAGCGTGAACGACAGTCCGTCCGCCGTTCGCACGGTCACCGCCAGCATGGTGCCTCCGCCGGCAGCGGGCACGCGTCCTACGAAGCCCACGGTCCCGGACACCGGAACGAGTATCCCGGCCCCCTCCTCGGCGGCCAGATCGACTCCGGAGTGGCTCGTCGCACGCCCGTCTCGAACGTAGGACGAGCCATACGGGACCAGGACCTGGGCCTCCGACTCCAGCGGCCAAGCTGCGGCCGCACAGATCGTCGGAAAGACGAACGCCCCCGCGACGCAGACGATGAGCCCTGCGGCGAGCCTGCGCGCAATGATGGTGAAGCGAGACATAGGTATCCACCCCTTCGACGAGCGCCGAGGGGTGGCGCGAGATCTACTACGAACAGGTGTTCGCTATGACATCGGCGATTCCTGCTTGCGCACGACGAGCGGCCGTCGGTTGTGCCGAACGGTTGTTCGATGCCGATGAAGCGCTCCCCGGCGGGACGAACGCTCGGGACACCACGGTCCGACGCCCGACCGGAACGCACAAGGGCCGCCCGAAGGCGACCCTGGATGCGCGTGGAGCGGGCGACGGGGCTCGAACCCGCGACCTAAAGCTTGGGAAGCTTTCGCTCTACCAGCTGAGCTACGCCCGCGCGTCGGGCATTGTAATCCTTACGCCCGAGAAGCGGCAAATCGCATGCGTGCTGGTCACGCACGACGCGAGCCCTGGGCGATGAACTTCGTGCTCTCCATACGGCGGTACCACGCGAACAGCAGCGCGGCTAGCAGCGACGAGCAGACCGCCGCCCAGATCTTCCACGGTTTCACGACGTCGGCCACATGCCGGCCCGGTGCGTCGATGCGCAGTTCCTCGGCGTGTATGTCCATGTCGCCGCCATGCTCGGGACACGCGGCGTTGAACACCCCCGTGACCGTGACGACATCGCCCTCGTGCTTGTAGTCGCCATAGTGGCCGATGTCCTCCACGAGCGCCGCCGGCACGAAGACGGCCATCCCGGAGTTGTACCCGCCCAGCGGAGCGCCCTCCTCGACGTTCTTGAGGTAGTACGCGTCGTCGTTCACATGGATCCATGCATGGTCGCCACGGAGCATCGCTTCGCCGATGACCTCACCGGTGAACACGATCGACCGTCCGTCGAACTCCTTTGGGCGTTCCACGAGTTGTGCGCTGCCCGGCGCCTCTCCGGGACCTTCGGCGAACGCCTGCGTGGCCCCGCCGAGGAGCGTCAGCACAAGCAGGAGCGCGCCGAGCCGGATGCCGGGCACACGCCGATTCGCGTTCATCAGCGACCCCTCGCCATCGAATAGAGGTAGCCGCCAAGGGCGAACACCGACATGAACTCGAGGCGGCCCACCCACATCCCGACGATGTAGAGCGCCTTCATCACCCACGGCATGCTCGGGGCCGTTACCCCGCACGACAGACCGGTGTTCGATGCCACCGAGACGGCCTCGAACGTCGCTGAACTCAGATCGTAGCCGTACAGGACGCCCAGCAACGCGAGTAGCGCATACGTGGTCAGATACAACACGGTGATGGTCAGGACGGTCCGCACCATGCCGTCCTCGAGGACGATCGAGCGGATGTGGTGGTAGCGCGCCCGGACGACCGCCGACTCGGGCGACACCATCCGCCTGATGTCCTGCAGGATCGCCTTGGTGATCACGCCGACCCGGATCCCCTTGATGCCGCCGGCGGTCGAACAGGCCGAAGCGCCGATCGCCATCGCGATCGTGACGGCGAGCATCCCAACAGGGCCCCACTGCGTCACGAAGGCGCGCGAGTAGATGGTCGAGAACCCGGTGGTCGTGTGCCCAGAGGCCAGCTGGTAGAAAGCCTTGCGGAACAAGACCATCGCATCCGGATACACGCCGCTGCGCGCGAGCGCGAACGTGGCGACGAGCGTCGTGAGCGTGAGCGTTATCGCGAAGGACACCGTCTCGATGTTGCGCACGATCTCTTTGCGGTTCCCGCTCCACATCGCCCAATGCAGCGCGAAGTTGAACGAGCCGGCGATGAACACGACCGCCGCGATCATCTCGTAGACAACGGAGTGGAACCAGAACGTGTTGTAGCTCTGGGGAGCGAAGCCACCCGTGCTCCAGCCGCCCATGAAGACCCAGATGCCATGCAACAGCGCACGCACCGGCTCCTGGCCGAGGAGCAGGCCCGCGCCGGTCAGCGCGGCAGTGCCGAAGACCAGCCATGTGAGGGAGACGATCCAGATCGCACGCGCCGTCTGGACGACGTTGGGAAGCAGCCGCTCGTCCTTGCCCTCGCCCACATAGACCTTGTAGGCGCCGGCCGTGCCCTTGAACAGGAACGTGAGCGCGATGACGACGATGCCCTGGCCACCGGCGTACGTGAGCAGATGTCGCCACATGTTGAGCCCGTACGCGATGTGATCGAGGTCCTGCATGAGGTAGAGGCCCGTGGTGGTGTAGCCGCTCATAACGTCGAACATGGCGTCGAGATAACTGCCCTCGTGCCCCGAGAGATACATCGGCAGACACCCGATGAGCGTCGCCCAGACCCACGACCCTGAGGCGACGACAAGGCCCTGGCTCCACGTCAGGTCCCGCTCGGTCCGGCTCAGCAGTTGGGTCCCGTATCCGAAGACCAGACACACCGCGATGCTGATGACGAAGTCGAGCGCGGTGTCCCACTCGGCGAAGACGATCGATGTGATGAGCGGCACCACCATGAGCAGGCCCACACCGACGATGACCTTGCCGGTGTACTTGCCTATCACACGATGGTCGCCGGGTCTCGGCCTGACCAGCATGGCGCGTCGCCTACCAGATCCACGCGGCCAGGACGGCGAGTGCGAGTGCCACCGCCGTCAGCCCGACGATGAAACCCACCTCCGCAAACGTACCGAGCGCGTACCTGCCCCAATGCTCCCGTGCCGTCAGGCTCGGGTAGCCCTCAGTGCGTGCCACGACTCATTCCCCCGTCAACGCCTTCTTGAGCGCGCGCTCGCGCTCGACATTGGTGAACGCTATGACGACGTCCCCGGGCTGCAGCGTCGTATCACCGTGGACGGTGACGATGTCGTCGCCGCGTACGAGGGCGACGAGGATGCAGTCGGACGGAAGGTTCAACGATGCGACTTCTTTGTCACAGACGACGCACCGGTCGGTGGGCAACTCCACCTCGACGATGGCCATGTTGCCCTTGCGGAGCGCGATGAGCGTCCGGATGTCTCCGACCGTGGCCTCTTCCTCGATCATGCGGGAGATGATCGTGGTCGAAGAGATGGCCTCGATACCCAACGCGTTGAAGATGCGCTCGTTCTTGGGGTTGTTCACGCGGGCGATGGCGCGCGGGACGCCGAAGGCGACCTTGGACAGCTGACACGCGACGAGGTTGTCGTCGTCGTCGCCGGTCGAGGAGACGAAGACGTCGGCGCGGGAAACGCCCGCGTCCTCAAGGAACGCGGCATCGCATCCGTCGCCATGGATGATGAGCGCCCGCTCGGGCAGCTCCACGCCGAGCTTCTCCACGATCGTCTCGCGCTTCTCGATGATGGCGACGTCATGCCCGGAGTCGATCATCGTGCGCGCGAGATACGAAGCGACCTTGCCGCCGCCGTTGATCACGATGTACACGGCTACTCCTCCATGAAGCGTTCGACCTTGGCGAACGCCTCGTCCTTCACGGATGCGACGACGACGTCGCCGGTGTGCAGGACCGTCGCGTCGTCGGGAACGAACATCGCGTCCCCCCGTGCGACCACTGCGATACGGAAGCGATGGTCGATCTCGATGTCGCCGACTCGCTTGCCATCGATGGACTCGCTCGCCTTGAACTGGATGACCTCGACGTCGCCGACGCTCGCAAGGTGATGTCCGTGTCCGGCCATGATCTTGTCGAGGAGCGTCTCGGCCACCAGCGTCGTGCCACAGACGTAGTCGAGTCCGAGCTGCTGGTAGGTGCGCTCACGCACGGGGTTGTAGAGGCGCGCCACCACGTGGGGCACATCGAAGATCTTGCGCGCGACCTCGGTGGCCATGAGGTTCGTATTGTCCAGGTTCGTGACCGCGGCGAAGGCGTCGCAGTCGCGCACTCCCGCCTCTTCGAGGACCTCCTCGTCAAAGCCGAGGCCCTTGATCGTCACGCCGTTGAAGGCCGTACCGAGGCGCTTGAACGATTCAGAGTCCTTGTCGATGACCACGACGTTGTGACCCTCGACGGACAGAAGGGTCGCGAGCTGCGATCCCACCCGCCCACAACCCACCACGACGACGTTCATGTCCCGGAAGCGCCTCCTGTCGCCCGCGCACCCTGCGCGGCAATGATTTCGTGACGCTACTCCTGGCCCGAAGCCGTGTCAACAGACGGCACGGCGGACGACGTCGCATGTCTCCTCGGCATTCGACGCAGTCGGTCCCATTCCCCCGCACAAAAGCGAAACGGGCCCCGATGCGTCATCGCACGGAGCCCGTCCCAAGCTGGTGACCAGCGTGTCTTAGTTGGCGCCGATCTTGAAGATCTTGGTGCCACAGTCCGGGCAGGTGCCCTGGGTGGCCGGACGGCCGTTCTTCATGGTGATGCTCTGGGCGTCCTTGATCTCCTTCTTGGCCTTGCACTTGACGCAGTAGCCTTCCTTCGCAGCCATGCACTGCTCCTCTCAAAGTCGATACAGGTCTCCGAGCATTCGCTCGGACGCCGGGTACCGGGTCTCCCCACCTCGGGCCGGGCACCTTGCAGTTTACACTTCTTCAGCCCCTTGTCATGCAGTTTGTGTCCTTCGTCATTCCCGGAGCTTCGCTTCGCGCCCGCCGAGGAGCCACGCAGCGAGCGTCATCGCGCCCGCCGTGACCGCGATCAGAAGCCCCCAGACGAGCCCCGAAACCGCCCAGAAGGCCTCCGGGAACAGCTGGATGATGAGGTCGTCCGCGTAGAACTGCCAGGTCCCGGCCGCAAAGAACAGGCCGTGGAACCGGGCGAAGAGCGCATCGAAATCCGCGAGTCCGGCGAGGCCGAGCAACGGCACGGCGACAAGCAGCCCGACACCCGCGCCGAACACGGCGCGGCGAAGAGCCGAGCGTGCCGCGGGAGACCGCCACGCCGCCACGCACCACACGATGGCGCCGGCGAGCAGGATCCAGGTGAGCACCGTCGCCGGGATCATCACCGAACGCACATCGTCGAGATGTGATGCCTGACGCTCATCGAAGCCGGGCCGGCTGTCGACGCGTTCGGGAAGCGCGGGCGGGTCGGGCGTCGTGACGTATGCGCGCACCTCCTCGGCCAGCTCGAGGGTCCGCTGCCGATCGAGTCCGGTCAGACCGGCGGCCCCGACACGAGCGACCAGGGTGTGCGTGTAGGCGGGAAGGAGGAGCAGTTGCAGTGAGAGCCCGACCACCAGCAGCGCCAACCCGGCCCCGCCGAAGATGACGCCGAGCCGGCGCATCAGTCGTCGAGGTCGGCCGCGATCGCCACGCGGTTGCCACCGCCGGACGCGGCCGCCAGCAGCGCTTCGTCGGCAGCGGTGAGCAGGTCGTCGACCGAGGAACCGTCCTTGGGGAAACAGGCCACGCCGATACTCACCGTGACTCCGGCGTCTCTCACGCGCACGTCGACGACGGACTCTCGAAGGGAGTCCCCTGCGGCCTTGAGCGATGCCATGTCGCACTCCCCGCCCATCGCGTTCTCGGCGAGCAGGATGGCGAACTCCTCGCCTCCCCACCGGCACACGATGTTGACGCCTGAGTTCGAACGCCCGAACGAGCCGACCGCGGCGCTGATCCTGCCCGCGAGGGTCTTGAGCAGCAGGTCACCCTGCTCGATCCCGAACGTACGGTTGTACCGGTCGAAGTCATCGATATCCACGATCATGACGCCGATGGCACGCCCGTCGCGCTCCGCCCTGGCCAACTCGCTCGTGAGCAGACGCAGGAAGTAGCCGCGGTCGTACAGACCGGTCTTGTCGTCGGTCACAGATGATGCGGCCAACTGCGCCTCACGGCGCCGCAGCGCGGCCGTCATCAATGTGGCCACCGTAGCGGTACCGCACAGCACCGTGATCTCCCACAGGTAGCGGACGAACACGAACGTGAGGTTCGCGTGCAGGTCCGTCGCGATGAACGGCACGGATATCTGCGGCATCAGCCCGAAGTAGGAACCCCAGACCACGATGCCCAGCAGTGTCAGACACACGCCGGCGATCATCCACGTGTGCCACCGCTTGGGCAGGATGAACGCCGCCTCGAGGATGAACAACGAGTACATCGCCCAGAACCACGAGTGCGCGCCGCCGCTGTAGTAGACCAGCACGGTGACGACGAACGCGTCGAACAGCAGCTGCGCGTGATTGAGCACAGCGATGTTGCCGAGACGCCGATATGTCCGCCAGTAGAAGGTGTTGTAGCCCAGGACGAACACAAGCGCCACGGCCGGGATCGCCATGTTCTTGGCGAGGTCCGTGGCCGGGATCACGAGGGCGTAGGCCAGTCCGCCGAGGATGGAGAAGACCGTCAGCGCAGCGACGAGCGCCCACCGCACGCGGATGACGAGTCCCACGCGCTCGATGTTCGCTTGCATGGCCTCGATGTCGTAGCGAGTCGGTTGCTCGCGCCAGGACACCATGACACGCCTTTGCAGATGTTTCGCCCAGCGGGACGGACTCACCGGCACCTCCGGCCTGGTCGGCTGGTCCACGAGCATTCAGGGGGGTCTGTGCAGTGTACCGCCCAGCGAAGCGGCGCGGCAATCCGAGTCCGCGACGCCGACCGCTATACTTGCCACATCTTCTAGGGAGGCCCGTGGACCCGCTCTCGACACAGAACGCGCTCGCGCAGACGACCGCCACGCTCGCCGCCATCGGCGGGCCGCTGCAGGCCGTCTTGGTCGCGGCATCCGTGGTGCTCGCGGGCGTCGCGCTCATCCCGGCGCTGCGAACGTATCTGCCACGGGCCATGCTGGCCATGGCGGCGCTGTTGCTGGCCGGAGAGGCCGTCCTCGTCTGGTACCACTACCGGCTCTACCAGCTGTGCGTCGTCGCGAGCCCGGACACCGGCGCGGTGACCGGCCATGTGGCGGTACCCTTGTGGATCGAGTCCGAGAAACTGTACGTCTGGGCGCTCGTGGTAGCGGTCATGGGCGTACTGCTGCGCCGGCATCGCGCCGAACTCGCGCCCGGTGTCGCGCTCACGTGCGCGGTGCTCGCGGCCGGAGCGGCGCTCCTCGGCAAGCCGTTCACAGAACCGCTGCCGCAGTTCCTGGGCCAGTACGTCGGATACCTGCAGGCGGCCGCGTCCGGGGTGCCGCAAGCGGTCATGGGCGCCTACCAGGGCATGGAAGGATCGCGGCAGTACTACTACAACTCGTGGTACATGTGGGTGCACCCGCCGTTGCTGTTCCTGTCCTACGGCGCGTTCGCCGTCTCGTTCGTGGCGACCGTCGAGATGGTGCGCACGAAGTTCAGCGCCTACGAGTCGACCGCGTACCGCTGGGCCCGCGCCGGCTATCTGCCCCTGACGCTCGGCATGCTGCTCGGGTTCCCGTGGGCGATCCTGGCCTGGCGCGGCGAGTCGTGGTGGTGGAGCGGCAAGGTCAACATGTCGATCATGATGTGGTTCCTCTACACCGCGTATCTGCATGCCCGGTTGTACCTGCGCCGTCGCGGCATGTGGAAGTGGGTCGCCGCGCTCGCGATCCTGTCGTTCGTCGTGCTCGTGCTCACCTACATCGCCACCTATGTCGTCCCCGGCGCACACAGTTACGCGGATGCTGCGCCCTGGGTCTCGGCGGTGATGCGCGCATGAGCCGATACACCCTGCTCGTGAACTCGACCGACTCCTTCGCGGACTGCTGGGAGCCGTTCTTTACGCTGTTCGCGCGGTACTGGCCCGATCCCAAGCCCCCGATAGTCCTGGGCACCGAGCACGCGGAGTTCTCGTTCCCGGGCCTCGACATACGGTGCAGCAAGGTCGGCGACCACCCGTCGGGGCGGCGACTCACGTGGAGCGAGTGCCTCAGGGCGTGCCTCGACTCGATCGACAGCGATCACGTCGTCTACCTGCAGGAGGACTACTTCCTCGAGGCGCCGGTGCGCACCGAGTGGGTGGAGCGCGCTGCCGAGGAGCTCGACCGCCGCGGCGCCGCGTGCATCCGGTTGCGCGAGACCGATGGCGCCGGTCCCTGGAGTGAGACCGACACCCCATGGTTGTGGAGGGTCGACTCCTCGGCGCGCTACCTCATCTCGCTTCAAGCGGCGATGTGGGACCGCCGGGCGCTGCGCGGGGCGCTGCGCCCCCACGAGACCGCCTGGGACTTCGAGCTTCTGGGCTCACGGCGTGCAGCGCGCGCGGGGATGCCCGTGTACGGGCTTTCGCGCGAGGCGTTCCCCGAAGACGCGCTCGTGGTCCCCTACACGCCCACCGGCGTGATGATGGGCCGCTGGAACGAGGACCTCGTGGTGCCGTTGTTCGCGCACCACGGCATCGACGTCGACTTCTCGGCGCGCGGGTTCCACGAGCAGGGCTGGGCGCCGCGCAACACGATGGCGCGCCGGCTTCGACGCCTGCTCACGATGGCGAGGTCGTACCGATGAACACGCCCGCCGCACGCCGCAGCTGGGACTTCTCGCTCACGGTGATCACGGTCGCACTCCTCGGGGGCATCGGGCTGCAGAGCTTCATCGGCACGCTGTACGTCTGGTGGGCCGCCCGTGCCACGCCGGGCTGGGACCAGGGGCCGGGATACGCATCGTTCGTGAGCACCATGAACGCGGTGGCCGCACCTCAGATCGTGCTGCTCGTGATCGTGATGGGGCTGTGCGTGCCCAAGCGGCTGTTCTCGCGGACGCTGCTGCTGGCGACGAGCGCGGGGATGCTGCTCCTCGGGCTCGCGGTCTGGGCGCTCACGCGCTCCCTCGCGAGCGGGCTGGCGGCCTACCTGGCGCTCGCGGGGCTGATCCAGATCGCGGTGGTCGCGCTCACCGTCGCAGGTGTCCGGGGACCGTCGTATCTCACCGAGGGTCGCCTGACCAAGACCGGCTCGGGCCTGCTGCATCTCGGGTTCATCGTGTTCGCGTTCGTGGTCGTGGCGTTGCAGGACTCGAGCTTCATGCTGCCGTTCTTCTGGGCGGCGACCGTGCTCACCGTGGGCGGCACCGTGCTCTCGTTCTACGCGGACGCGTTCGCCGTCAGACGGTACCGCCGGGTCGACTAGAGTTCGCGGACGAGGCCCGTGACGAACTCGATCGCCCGGTCGAGCATGACCGGATCGACCGTATCGGCAGTATCGGTCTTCCAGTGCCAGTTCGGGATGCGCCCGTTGATGTCGAACGCCATCACGCTCATGGCCTTGAACCCGCGAGCGAGCGCCGGCGTCGCGTCGGTCGAGAGCCCCTTATAGCGCTTGGCGCTCACGGGCAGCTCCATCTCGCGCGCCACGCGCTTGGCGGTGCTCATCAGCCGAGGAGTGCTGCGGTAGGTCCTGGCCATGCCCTCAGCGGTGATCCAGTGCAGCTTGCCCGAGGCCACGCCGTCGATGTTGATGATGAGCGCGCCCTTGAGCTCCTCGGCGTACTCCTTGATGAACGCCTGCATGCCGTAGGTCCCGACCTCCTCTGCGCCGGTCGCCACGAACCAGACTTCCTTGTCCGCGATGCTGCGGTCGACGTGCTCGGTCACCCTGCGCCGGATGCGCGAGGCCTCGCCGGCAGCGTAATTCGGATCGCCGAGGAAATCGCCGCCGGCCGCCCCGCCCTTGTCGCCCCAGCCGTCGTCGGAGTCCTCCTCGAAGCCGTCCCAGGAGCCGATCTTGCGGCCCTCGTGACGTGCGTCGAAATCGCTGTCCACGCCGAGCCACCCGCTGACCTCGCCGGTGTCGTGCCGCTTGGGAGCAGGTGCGGACTTCCCGCGCCCGAACAGCCCGCGCTTGGGCTTCTCGGCGGGCGGCGCTGAGCGGCGCGGGCGCGGCTCCTCGGCCATCAGAGCGGCCGCGGGATCGTCGTCGTCGATGACGGACTCGAAACCGAGGCCTTCCGAACCCGGGCCCTCGAACCGATCGGGGATCCCGTCGTTGTCGAAATCGGTGTCGACCTCGCCCCAGGTGCCGGGAGTGCGGCGCTCGGACGGACGCGCCGAGACGGGCTCGAACTCGACAGTGTCCAGTGCGAGCCTGCCCTGCCGTGGCTCGGCGGGCGCGGTGTCCGCCCAGCGGAAATCGTCGGGCAGCACGCCGGGCTCCTGGCCCGCGACCGGCTCGAAGCCGCCGGTCAGTCCACGCAGAGGCTGCGTCTGCATCGAGATGCCGCCCTCGGGCTCGGGCACGATGGCCTCCATGACGCCGAGCATCGCGGCGACGCCGGAAGCGTTGTCGTTCGCTCCGTCGACATGCGGCATGAACAACTCGCGGTGGATGTTGATCACGAGCGGGATGAGCAGGTAGGCGACGACCGCGATCGCGGCGTACCAGATGTAGGGGTCGGCCTTGCGCGCGAACGGCAATGCGTTGACGAGCAGCACCACGGGGGCCAGGAACGTGCACCACTTCATAAGCCCGAAGGTGAAGCCGAAGTTCTTGACCATGCCGGGCGAGAACGCGATCGAGGAACGTGCCGAGTCGTAGTGGGCGACGATGACGATCCTCGTCGCGCGCTCGTTGCGGCGCGCCTTGGGGACGCGGCGGGCGATGACGTTCTGACTCGGCCCCTTGGGCATGAGGCTCGACAGACCGAACCGCGTGTCGAGATCCATCCACATGAGGAACGCCGAGATCGCCGCTATCGCGAACGCGGGCCAGCGCATGAACGGCCAGAACACGCTGCCCACCGCTCCGAGCGTCAGCAGGTGATACAGCACGTAGGACCACGAGTAGGTCCGGGGGCACACGAACTCCTGGCGCTCCACCTCGAGCCCACGGGCCGCGAACACGTCTTCGATGTACTCGGCCGCCTGGGCCTCGGAATCGGTGGTGGCGGGCCGAGGACCGATGCGGTCCGCGAGCTCGCGTACGTACTGGATGGCCTCAGACATCGGTCCTCCGTGGCGTGCGCTCCGGCAGGCGCGGGCCCTCCCGCGCCCCTCGGGTGTAATCATACTGCACGTCCGGCCGGGCGCACGCGAAAGGGGCGGCCCGCGCGGGGCCGCCCCTGTGTGTCCTGTGCGCGCTCCGGGATCCGGCGCCTGCCGCTCCTCGGCGGAAGGACCCTCACCCGCCCATCTCGGGCATGCCGTCCTGATGACAACCGAAGCACTGGTTCATGCGATAGCCCTGGTGCTGCTCCACGAGCGCCGGGTCGTCGCTGTGGCACACGCAGCCCGGGATCTCGATCATCAGCGGACTGTTCGGATCGGGTACCGGCACCTCACCGGTGGTGACCGCCGAGGAGCCGGGCCGCGCCGGCGCGCCGAACGCGAACATCACGGCCAGGCCCGCGAGCAGCACCGCGGTCGCCAGGAGCACTCCGACCAGCACACGGAACTTCATGGCTGCTACGCCACCCCGGTGCCGAGGATGGTCGCGAGGTCCTCTTCGGCGGTCTCGGCGATGGGCTTGATGCCGAAGGTGTCCACGAGCACTTGCAGCACGTTGGGGGTGATGAACGCGGGCAGGGTGGGCCCGAGGCGGATGTCGGTGATGCCGAGGTGCAGGAGCGACAGCAGGATCGCGACGGCTTTCTGCTCGTACCACGAGAGCACGAGCGAGAGCGGCAGATCGTTGACGCCGACACCGAACGCATCGGCGAGCGCCACGGCGATCTGTACCGCGCTGTAGGCGTCGTTGCACTGACCCACATCGAGCAGACGCGGGATGCCGCCGATGTCGCCGAGCTGCTTGTCAAAGAAGCGGAACTTACCGCAGGCGAGCGTGAGCACGACGGTGTCGGCCGGAGCCTGCTCCACGAAGTCGGTGAAGTAGTTTCGGCCCGGACGCGCGCCGTCGCATCCGCCGACCAGGAAGAAGTGCCTGATCGCGCCGGTCTTGACCGCATCGATGACCTGCGGGGCGACACCGAGCACGGTGTTGCGGCCGAACCCGACCAGGACCTCGCCGCCGTCGGTCTCGTCGGTGAAGCCGGCCATCGACTCCGCGCATGCCACGACCTTGTGAAAGTCACCCGAGACATGCGGCACGCCGGCGAAATGGACCGGGCCGCTCGTGAACAGACGGTCCTTGTACTCGTCACGCGGCGGCATGAGGCAGTTGGTGGTCATGAGGATCGCGCCGGGGAACGCGGCGAACTCCTTGTGCTGGTTCTGCCACGCGGTGCCGTAGTGACCGTAGAAGTGCGGGTACTTCTTGAGCTCGGGATACGCGTGGCCCGGCAGCATCTCGCCATGGGTGTAAACGTCGATGCCCCGCCCCTCTGTCTGCTCGAGCAGCAGCTGGAGGTCGTACAGGTCGTGACCCGAGATCAGGACCGCCTTGTTGGGCCGGTGACCGAGCGGCACGGGCGTGGGGGTCGGGTGACCGTAGGTGCCTGTGTTTGCGGCATCCAGGATCTCCATCGTGCGCAGGTTGACCTTGCCGCATTCGAGCGCGAGGCCGACCCAGGCGTTGAGGTCGAGCGACGTGTCCTCGAGCGCCGCGAGCGCCTTGAACAGATACTCGTAGATCTCGGGATCCTCCTGGCCGAGTGTCCGGGCATGGTGAGCGTAGGCCGCGATGCCCTTCAGGCCGTACAGGGTGGTCTGCTGGAGCGACTGCACGTCGTCGTCGCGCGTGGTGTCCCACGGGCTACCGAACTCGGCACCCTGCGCTACCTTGCCCTCGACGCTCGCGGCCGGGGTCAGGCCCGAGAACGCGCCTTCCGCCGAGGAGCCGAACTCCTCGCGCAATCGGACCGCCTCGTCGATCTTCTCAGCGATCGAGGCAGCCTCGAAATCCACGTTGGTCAGCGTGGTGAAGAGGGAGTCGGCCGTGAACCGGCCGGCCTCTGTGGTATCGATACCGCGAGCGTTGGCGTCGATCGCGGCGACCGCAAGGCCTCGCAGCGCCTGTACGAGCAGGTCCTGCAGCGCGGCGACGTCTTCCTTCTTGCCGCACACGCCGACGGTGGTGCAGGCGATGCCCTTCGCGGTCTGTTCACACTGGTTGCAGTACATGTGATTCCTCTCTCTGTCGTGGACGATCCTCTATCGACGCTTCGCTCGCGCGGTGCGAGCGAAGCACGCCGGGCGGGCGCCGGGCGGCGGCTGCTACCCGTGGATCAGCGCGGGCAGGCAGCGCGTGCAGACCCAGGTGCTGTCCCCTTGGGTGCGCACCGGCAGCAGCGGCGCGTCGTCTTCGGACGTGCCACACCTGAAGCAATGCTGCGCGATGTAGTTGGCGCGCTTCTCGGCGATGATCGGCTCGGCGGCCTCGTGATCGAACGGCACGGCCTCCCGCTGCTCGATGGTCAGTGCGCCGGTCGGGCATACGCCCAGGCAGAAGCCCGCGCCGTCGCACAGCTCCTCGCGGATGACCTTGGCCTTTCCGTCGACGATCTGGATGGCACCTTCGGCGCAGGGCGAGACGCACAGCCCGCATCCCGTGCACAGGTCCTCGTCGATGCGGACGATCTGCCGTGTGATGGTCTCGGTACTCATGACGTTTCCTCTCCGACTCTTCTCATCTCGCGACGCCATCTCCGCGCTGCGAGCACGTGCCTGACTCCGTCGATCGCATGTCCGCGCCGCCAGGAGCGCGGTCCTGCGTAGCGCATCATCTCCCGCTGCCACGCGCGTTCCTCGTCCCGGTAGCAGTGGGTGTCGCAGTGCGCGCAGAACGGCTTGGGGTCCTTCGGGCAGTACGCGCGCCGCTTCTCCGCGTAGCGCAGATGCTCGGCGCACTCCTCGCACAGCACCGGCGGCCTGCGCCCGTAGACGCCGAGTTCGGCGGCGTCGCTTTCGATCCGCTCCCGACGGGCCTTCCGGTGATGCCCGTCGCAGTAGATGCTCACGAAATCGCCGAGCGTGCGCGTGTCTTTGCGGACCTGCTCCTCGGCCATCTTCTCGGCGAACCGTTCGTTCACGTCTGCGCTCCCTGTCTCGTGGCGACCCGACGCGGGCGACCGCCGCGCCCCACACTACGCATGCCCGAACGCGCTATCCTTGACTCGCGTCAATTCCGGACGGGAATCTTGAGCGGATCTCTCGGGATTGCCGAGGAGCGCCGTACCGACCTTCCCGCGATACAGGAGATGCCCGTGGCCGCACCCGCTGACATCAGGCCCGACCTGTGGGCCGCTCTGCGCAGTTGCCGGTTGTGGCGCAACGCGAGCGATGCCGGCGTGGCCGGGCTCGCGCGCGAAGCGCGGCTGCGAGACATCGCGCGGGGGGCGGGCATCGCCGCCGAGGGAGATATCGCCGACGAGTTCGGCGTGATCGTGAGCGGCAAGGCCCGCGTGTACTACCTGGGGGCCGACGGCAAGCAGATCACGTTCGAGGAACTCGGCGTGGGTGATGCACCGGGAGCTGTCGCGGCGCTCGCGGGCGGCCGTTACCCGGCCAACATCGAGGCCACGACCGACGGCACGATCGCGTGCCTCAAGCGCGAGGCGCTCTACTCGTTGCTCGCGAAAGAGCCCGCGGTGGCGCAGAGCCTCGTCTCGAGCCTCGCGAGCAAGGTGGTCAACTTCACGAGCGTCGTGCAGACCCTCGCCCTCGATGTCCCCTCGCGACTCTCACGCTACCTGTTCCAGCGCGCGCTCGCGGTCGGTGAAGCGACCCCCGAGGGCCTGCGAGTGGACCTTGGGATGACCAAAGCGGAGCTTGCCACGGCGCTGGGGACCGTGCCCGAGACGCTGTCGCGCGCGTTCGCGCGCCTGCGCGACGAGGGTGTCGTCGAAGTGCAGGGCCGCACCGTCATCGTGTTCGACGTCGGCGCATTGGCGAGGATGGGCTCAGGCTACGAGTCGGCCTGACCCCGCGCCGCCGCGTTGCGCTCCTTGATCGCACCGGCGCCCTTGTCGAGCGTGCTCGCCATCAGGAATCCCGCAAGCAGGATCGCGCTCGCCACCATCTCACCGACATAGAGCCCGGCCGTCGAGCCGAGTCTCGCCATCGACCCGGCGCCCGCGATCAGCAGGGTGCCGATGAAGATGAGCACGTTCGCGTAGCTGCGGTAGCGGTACTCCTTCTTCGGCCAGAACTTGATGACCGACCAGGCGGAACCGCCCAACAGAAGCAGCGAGCCGGGGATGTTGAACCACAGCGACATGATGCGCGGGAACGTCCCCGAGTCGCCGAGAGCCTGACCGCCCACCACGATGCCGGGCACCAGCTTGTCCATGAGCAGATCGACGTTGAGCGCGCCCCAGAAGAAGATGGCGAGCCCGACGAGGTTGAACACCAGATACACGTGTCCGACATAGCGCTTCTTGGTGATGAGATACAGGGTCCCCAGGCCCAGGAACCCGACCAGCGAGGCGGCGAGCACGATGTAGATGCGGTACACGAACGGGTCCCAGTGCTGGGTCTTCTCGGAGAACGCCTCGAAAACCGCAGCCACGGCGTAGAAGAGGAAGCCGACGGCCCACGCGAGCTGATGCGGCTTGCGCCGCTTCCACCACTGAGCGACCAGCAGGCCGGTGTAGACGAACCCGAGGATCGCGGTGGCCAACGGCCAAAGCCAACTGGACCAGATCTCACTGCCCATCGGTGCCTCCTTGTGACGCCATCGCCTACTCGGTCAGTGCGCGTAGCTCGTCGTCGGCCTTCGTGGCCTCCTCGCGAGCCTGGAAGTACTTCGTGGTCGCCGCACCTGCCTGACTCTCATACGCGGCGGCGATAGCCGCGGACGGAGACTCCGGCAGCTTCTTCGCGAACTCCACGACCTCTTTGTCCTTGGTGTTGTATTGGTTCGAATACCCGTTGGCCTTGGCGTTGTCCCCGGCCAGGAACGCGGCGTTCGCCTGCTTCGAGAACGCCATCGCCGCGAGCTTGAGATCGATGTACTGCACGTAGATGTCGAGGCCCGCCGCGGGGAACGCCTGATGGGCGGCGTCAAACTCCTCACGTGAGGTCTTGAACTTCGCCTCGGCCTGAACCGTCATCGAGGCGGACTTGCTCACGGCGTCCTTGGTGAGTTTGTTGTACTCCTTGACCGCGTCGTCGGCGAGCTTCTCGCCCTCGAGCATCGCGGTCCAGCCGGTCTCGGAAGGCCCGATGGCCTCTCCCGCGGCGGCGTTGGCGTCCAGGATGGGGGTCGCCTGCTCCAGCATGAGGACGCGCGCCTCCGCCGAAGCAGCGAGAGCATCAGCGTGCGCCGCGTCGGCCTCGTTGAGCCCTGACTTGGCCTCATCGATCATCGTGAGCGCGGCCTCGAGGTCCGACATCGCGGTCGCGACCTTGGGCTTGGCTGCGGCGGCCTTGGCGCCCACCTCGGCGGTCACCTCGGCGCGCACCACCTCGTCGACCTCGATGACCACCTTGTCCGCACTCTCCACGAGCCTCGTCGCGTCTGAGAGCTTCTGCTGCGCAGCAGAGCGTTCCGCGCTCAGCTGGTAGCCGTACCAGCCGCCGGCGCCGACAGCCGCCAGGCCGAGCACCACCGCGACGATCACCCACACTCGCCCGCGCCCCTTCTTCCCTGCCGAGGAACGGCGGGAACGCCTGGGGTCAGCGGCCTCGGGCTGAGACTCGACTGGGGCGGGGGGCTGCGCCTCCGGGATGTTCATCTGGTCGTCCATGACTCCTCCTTCGATGCCGGTCAGCCTTCGCTTCCCGGCAGCACGATGCGGAACGCGACACCCGCGTCCCGATCGCCCGGGGTGAGGGTACCGCCGTGGGATTCAACGATCACACGAGCGATGTGCAGGCCCAGCGTACCGTATCGGGATGGAGTGAGCCCGCCGGGGCCCGCGTCACCCACGGAGACCTCGATGCACGCCCCTTCGACCAGAGGCACGATGCTGATCACGCACTCTGTTCCTTCGGGCCTGCCGTCGAGAGTGGTCGCAAGGATGCTCGCCATAGCGCGGGACATGCGACGCCGGTCCAACGGCAACTGAGGAACCCGCGAATCGTAGTCCACCACGAAACGGTATGACTCCGGACTCTCCTGCTCGAACCGGCCGACCGCGTCGGTCACGAGCGTGGTCACATCCGAGAGTTCGAGATCAAGGAGCCGAGGGCCACCCGCATCGGATATCAGTGCGACATCGTCCATCATCGAGGTGACCGTCGCGGTGTGCTCTTCGATGGCGCGCACGGTCCGCTTGCGACGGGTCGGGTCATCGATGATGTCGGCGTGCAGCAGAAGCTGCGCATACCCCACGAGCGAGGCCATCGGCGCGGCCAGACCGTCTGCGAGCATCCCGCACATGCCGCTTTCGTCGAGGCCCGGATCCGCGCCACGCACCTCGCGACCGACCGAGAGCACGCCGGCAGGGTGCCCCTCCCCGTCAAGGTAGGGCACCACGGTGATCTCCACGTTGAGCCGCTTCCCGTCGCGGCGCTCCGCGATCGACTCGCGAGTCACCGCCCGCCCACTCGCCGCGATCGCGCGAATGTCGTGGATGGCGCGTAGTCGCAGTGTCTCGGGCACATGCGGCATCTTCTCGCCGAGGACCTCCGCTTCAGGCCAACCGTACATCTCCTCGGCGGCCTTGTTCCATCGCAGGATGCGGCCCTCGAGGTCGATGAGCTTCATCGCGTCGGAGGCCGAGTCGATGACCCTGTCCAGGAGGTCGGCGGAATCGTGCAGCTGCGCGACCCGGTGCACCAACGCGTCACAGTCCCGCAGGGCTGCGATCGTCGACCCTACCTTCGCACCCAGGAGCGCGAGCACCGCATCGGCAGGCAACTCGGCGTCGGCCGGCATCACCACGACTCCCACTCCGAAGACCTCGCCTGCGGCCGTCCACGGGATCGCGACGACCCTGCCGGGACCATCGAACGGCGGTCGCGCCCCCTCGACATCCCGCACGGTGCCGGTGGCGATCGCCTCGCCGATGCCCGATACCGCGTCCGGCTCGAGGGGTCCGGGTGAGCCGGCGCCGACGGGCGCGACGGCCTTGAAACGCAGCAGTCCGTCCTCGGACAGGACCGCGGTATGCACGCGTTCGGCCGCCAGGGCATCACGGAACCCGGCGGCGGCGCGCTCGAGCGCGGCCGTCTCGCCGGAACGGACCTGATCGATCGTCGGTGTCTGTCTGTGCGCCGGACCCATGCAACCCCTCCGCCTTGTGTATAGCACCGTGCGGGTGAACGTGGAAAGCAGCGCCTCTGAACCCGGAATGTAAATTCCGCGTTACCCGTCACGGTATTTCCGTACTTGGTCCGAAGGTTGGCATGCACGTTGCTTTCTTGTCGGGCAGAGCCATGCGACCCGCCCTCTCCTCCCCCCTCAGGGGCGGACCCCGCCGGCTCGAAATTGAACGAGGCGAGACCCCCCACTCGCCTCGTTTCCTTTTGTCCGGGTTTTTCCGCCCCGTTCGCTCGGGCAACGAGCTCCTCGGCTAGAATCATGCCGAGGAACCGACGCGGGGAGACCACGTGACCGACGCGACAGAACGCCTTGTGAATCTCGCGCTGTACCTGGCCGCCGCACGCGGGCCGGTCAAGCGCGAGCGCATCCGCACGGAGGTCGCCGGATACCCTTCGGCCGCCGAGCAGGACGAGGCCGCGTTTGCCCGCATGCTCGAGCGCGACAAGAAGGACCTGCGCGCCGCCGGACTCGTGATCGAGTCGGATGCCGAAGGCAACTACCGGCTCGACCCTGCCGCGACATTCGCCGCGGGCGTGACGCTCTCACCCGAGGAGGCCGCCGCCGTGCGCGCCGTGGGCGTCGCTCTCCTCGCCGATCCGTCCTTCCCGTTCGCCGAGGAGCTGCGCTTCGCGCTCGCCAAGATCGCCACCGCGATCGAATCCCCCGACGCGCCCGTGCGCGCACTCACCGCCGACGAGGAGCCCGCGCGCCAGGGAACGACGGTGGGCATGCTCGGGGACGCGATCACCGCGAGCAAACGCATCACGTTCGGATACATGAACTCGCTCGGCGATGCCAAGACGCACGAGCTCGAGCCCTACGGGCTCTTCGCCCGTGACGGCCGCTGGTATCTCGTGGGGCGGGACACCATGCTCGACCAGACCCGCACCTACACCGTGAGCCGCATCCGCGATCTCTCCGTCAACAACGCCAGACCGGAGACGCCGGATTTCGGGCGGCCCGGCGATTTCGACGTCGCCAGCTTCATCAGTCTGCCCTTCCAGTACGGCCCGAACGCGTTCGATGTCACACTGCGGTTCGAGGCCGGCGAGGCATGGCGGGCGGCAGGTGTGACCGGCGGCAAGGGCTCGCTGACCACGGACGCCGACGGGGCCGCGATCTGGCGCGTGACCGCGGCAGACCGCAGACGGCTCCTGCGCTGGGTCGTGGAGAACGGACCCGGCATCCACGTGGCAGAACCACACGACCTGGCCGAGGAGCTGCTCGCCGGCGTGCGCGCGGCCGCCTCCGTGAACGGGGGTGCGACCCGTGGCTAGAACACCGTACGCGCTGCGTGCCCGCCGACTCCTCGCGCTGCTCCACCTGTTCGAACCCGAGACCCGGCTCTCGGTGAGCGCGATCGCCGAGACGCTCGGCGTGACCGAGGAAGAGATCACGGACGACCTCGACCTGTTGTCCTGCTGCGGAATCGACGAACACGACGCCGGCACGCTCGTGCCGATCTTCGTCGAGGACGGTGTCGTGGAGATCTGGAGCACCCTACCCGCACTCGATCGCGCGGTGCGTCTCTCGGCGGCCGAGTCGCGTGCGCTCGCCGCCGCGCTCGAGACCGCCGGGCTGTCCTCCGACGACCCGCTCCACACAAAGCTCCTCGGCGCCGCGGCCTGGGCCGAGGCGGACGCGAGTGAACTCGAGCGTCTGGTCCGCGCGGCGGGCACGCAGGGCTCCGCCGCCGACGCTCTCAAGACCATCTCGCTCGCACTACAGGAACGCGCACCCGTCCGCATCCTCTACCACGGAGTCGGTCGCGACGAGGCGACCGAACGGGTCGTCGAACCGATGGGGCTCGTCAACGAGCGCGGCGTCTGGTACCTCGAGGCGTTCTGCCGTCGCGCCGGCGCGCTGCGCGTGTTCCGCGTCGACCGCATCCGCGAGGCGGCCGCACTCCCCGAGCGCTTCGAGCCCCGCGCGCTCTCCCCGGCCGGCACCGCGTTCGTGAGCGCCGGGCTGCCCGTCGCCCGGGTCCTCCTCGCCCCCGGCGAGCAGGTCACCGACCGCGAGTGGCCGGGCATGCGCCTTGCCGAGGAGCGGCCCGACGGCTCGGTTCTGGTCGAAGTGCCGTACGCGGGAACAGGCTGGATCGCGCGGCAGGTGCTCGCTCGGCTCGGCGCCGCCGAGGTGCTCGGGCCCGCCGAGGTCCGCGAGGCGGTCGTGGCGTTGGCCGACACCGTCACCGCCTAGCGTCCGAAGCGCCGCTCCATCTCTTCGGCGATACGGTCGATCGGCAGGACCTCGATGTCCTTGACCGGCAGCGAACGCAGGAAATCGCGCCCGTAGCCCTTGTGCAGCACGCGGGCGTCGGCGATCACGAGGCAGCCGCTGTCGGTCTTGCTGCGTATGAGCCGCCCCGCCGCCTGCTTGAGTTCGATGACCGCCTCGGGCAGCGCGTAACGGCCCCACGCCGCACGGCCCTCGCGCTCCTCGCGTTCCTGGGCGAGCGGGTCGTTGGGGCGGCCGAAGGGCAGCCGCGGCACGACGACGCAGCGCAGTGTGTCGCCCTTCGCGTCGAAACCCTCCCAGAACGACTTGGTGGCAAAGAGCGAGAGCGCCTCGTCAGCCACGAACTCGTCGCGCAGACGTTTGGCGGAGACGCCGCGGTTCTGCACGATCAGCGAGACGCCCGCGTCCTCCAGCCGGGGCTCGAGCGCGCGGTACAGCGCGTCCATGTCGCGCCGGTTGGTGAACAGCGAGAGCGTGCTGCCGCCCATCGCCACGTGGACGCGCTCGAGCAGCCGTTCGAGGTCGGCCAGGTAGCGTGGCGTATTGGGCAGGGCCATGTCGTCGGGGACGAACACGGCCATCTGGTTCTCGAAGTCATACGAACTCTCGAGCCGGTATGACACCCACGACTCGGGCGCGAGCCGGTTCAGGCCGACCGCGCGCGTGAAATGCGAGAAGTCGTCGCCGGCCGCGATGGTCGCCGAGGTATAGACGACCGAGTGCGTGCCGGGGTAGAAGTCCTCGGCAAGTACCTCTCCCACGTCGAGACGGGCGGCCACGAGCCGCTCGGTCGGCACGTTGCGGCGCTTGTCGAGCGCCAGCCAGTAGACGTACTCGTCGGCCTCACCGTCAATGACGGTCACGAGCCCCTCGAGTTGGTCGGCGACGCGGGAGAGCAGCCCGGCGAGATCCGCGCGCGGGTCGGTGAACTCGCCCCCGCCCTCCTCGAGCAGGGTCACGAGACGCCGGCCGCTCTCGAGCACGGCCTCGAGCTTGCGCGCGAGCGACTTGCCCACGCTCTCGACCGGCCCCCAGCCCCCGGAGTGCCGGATCTGCGCGTTCACCCGGACGTCGCAGGTGTCATAGCCGCTGTCGGCGACGTCGATGCCGAGGTCCTTCACGAAATCGAACAACGACCCGACCAGGATGCTCGCCGAGTTGAGCGCCTCCTCCATCGTCACGAGCTCGCCGACGAGTTCGCCGTGCGCGCCCGCCGAGGAGCGCACCTTGCGGCGGATCGTGTCGATCACGCCACCACGGCCCTTGGCGTGCAGGGCCGCAAGCGTCGTCGAGAGTTCCGTGTGCCCCGCCTCGAGCGTGAGCTGTTTGCGCGCCTCGGACTCGGCGGCGTGCGCCTCATCCACGATCCAGTGCCGGACCGGCGGCAGGATCCCGCCCGCCGCCACGACATCGCGGAACAGCAACGCATGGTTGGTCACGACGATGTGAGCGCTGTTGGCACGGCGACGGACGCCGTGCAGATAGCACTGGTTCGGGAAGTAGCGGCACCGCTTGCGTGTGCAGTCGGCCACCGACGCAGATACCGCCGCTTTGAGCTCGCGGCGCCAGTGCACGTTCGTGGCGTCGAGGTCGCCCCAGGAGCTCTGCGCGATCCACGCGAGCAGCGCAGCGGCGGCGACGATCTCGCTCTCCTCGGCCGAGTCGCCCAGTTCCGCCGCGAACCGCTCGAGTTTGCGCAGGCAGGGGTAGTGCTCGTAGCCCTTGAGCGAGACGTAGCGCAGCTCGCCGTCGAGCGCCCGGCACAGCGCCGGCAGCTCCGCGTACACGAGCTGGTCCATGAGCGAGTTGGTCTTGGTCGCCACGCCGACGCTCACGCCGTTGGCCATCGCGAAGCGCGCGGCCGGTACCAGATAGGCGACGGACTTGCCGACCCCGGTGCCCGCTTCGATCGCCGCGTGCGTCCCCGAACCGAACGCCTCGGTGACCGCGCGCGCCATGCGCGCCTGCTCCTCGCGCGGCTCGAACCCTTCGTACATGCGGCCCGCGATCCCATCGGGTCCGAACTCGGCCACGATCTCGTCGACCGGCGGGCACTCACACTCGAACTCCTCGGCGTCACGCATCGCCTCCGGGCGTTCGGTCGAGATGCGATGCCGTCGCGCCTCCTTCAGGTCGAAGGCCGCCGAGGAGCGCTTCCCGCCCCCCGCATGAGACGCGGCGATGTGCGCGATGAGCGGACGCAAGGGCCACGCGGCCTCGGGTGCGAGATGCGAGATGTGCGCGAGCAGCCCCGGCGGCATGGCGTCGAGCCCGCAGAGCATCACCCGCCACAGGAATGCGAGCGCCTCGGCGTCGTCGGTCGCGCGGTGCGAGGGCTTGTGCGCGCCGAACGCGAGAGCGAGATCGTAGAGGCGGTGCGAGGACATGCGCGGCAGAGCGATGAGCGCGAGCTGGAGCGAGTCGAGCCAGGCGCCGCGGAACCGTCCGGAGCCGGCGGCGCGAGTCAGGAAGCCCCGGTCGAAGGACACGTTGTGCGCGACGATGTCCGCCGCGCCGGCGAACTCGGCGAACCGCGTTGCGGCCGCCTCCGGGCCGGGCGCTCCGGAAAGCATCGCGTCGTCGATGCCGGTGAGCTTGGTGATCTCGAGGGGGACCGGTCTGCCCGGGTCGACCATCGTATGGAAACGGTCGAGGACCTCGGGGCCTTTGCAGCGCAACGCCGCGATCTCGATGATGGCGTCGCGATCCGGGTCGAACCCGGTCGTCTCGATGTCCACGAACACGATCTCGTCCTCGAACCCGAACACGGCGTCGGCCGCGCGCTCGGCGAGCGCGGCATACGTCTCGACGACGTCAGGGTCGGTGCCCGGGACTATGAGCCGGGAAAGATCGGTGGGTTTCACCCGCCAAGACTAGCATGCGACGGCGACATTCCGGGGCACGAAAAGCGGCGCCCCGGTCTCCCGGGACGCCGCTTCGAATACGCGGTACATGTAACCCCGAATCGCCGGCACCGGGCCGGTTCTTCGGCAGCCTTCTTACTGCGCGCCCATGTTGCGGGACTGGACGAGCCACGCGCCTCCGTCACCCTTGACGAAGGTCCACGTGTAGGGGAACTCCATGCCCTGGGCCTGCTGGGCGCCGACGACGGTGATGGTGTCGCCGGACTCCTTCTGCGGCTGGACGGAGAATCCGGTGATGCCGTAGCCCTTGAGCGTGCTCTCGAAGCCGGCCTCGTTCTGGTAGTAGGCCTGGGTGGCGGTCGGAAGCATCTTGTACGCGTCGGCGAACTTGCCGTCCTGGCAGGCCTGGTAGTACGCCTTGACGTAAGCCTCGGGGGTCTGGTCCGCGGCGACCTTGGGCGCGGTGGCCGGATCGAACTCGGCAGCCGGGGCGCCGGTGTTCGCACCGGGCATCGTCGTGCCCGAGGTGTCGGTGGCCGCGCCGGTCTGGGTGCCGGTCGCCGTCGGAGCCGGCACGCTGTTGCTGTTGTTCTGCCAGATCAGCACGCCGACGATCGCGGCGAGCAGTGCGGCGATGACCACAAGGCCTATCACGATCTGCTTCTGGGTCGATTCCATACTCGGTGTTCCTCTCTACGCTTGCCTGAACAGCGCCTGATGCGCCCGCCTATACTACAGTCCTGCCTTGCGGGGACGCAATCGGACACGCACGCGCTACACTTAGCGAATGACACGCCAACGCTCCCTGTTCGACATCGTCGGGCCCGTGATGATCGGGCCCTCGTCGAGCCACACCGCCGGAGCGGTCCGCCTGGGCCTGCTGGCCAGAGCCGTGTTCGGCAGCATGCCCGAAGCTGCGCGCATCGGCCTGCACGGTTCCTTCGCCTCCACCGGCCACGGCCACGGCACCGACATCGCGCTCGTCGCAGGACTGCTCGGCCTGGCTCCCGACGACCCGCGCATCAGAGACGCGATGCGCCTTGCCGAGGAGTCCGGCCTCTCTGTCTCCTTTGACGAAGCGGACCTCGGTGAGGTTCATCCGAACAGCGCGCGCTTCGAGCTCTCGGGCGACGGCGGGCGCACGATGCGCATCGTCGGCTCGTCGCTCGGTGGCGGGGACGTGGTCGTCAGCGCGATCGACGAGTTCGATGTCGAGATGACCGGCGAGTTCCCGACACTCCTCGTCGAGCACCAGGACCGTCCCGGTGAGATCGCCGCGGTCACGGCCATCCTCGCTGAGCAGCAGGTGAACGTCGCCTCGATGCGCGTCGCCCGCGAGGCGCGCGGAGCACGCGCGATGATGCTGATCGAGACCGACGCTTCCACAAGCGATGAGGCGGCCGAGCGCATCGGCGAGGCGCCCGGTGTGAGCGCGGTCAGGCGCGTGGCCGCGGTCTGAACCGCAAGGGATTCGCAGCCAGACCGATCTACTCCGCTTCGAAGATGAACCGCATCTCGCTGGTCGATTCGAAGCCCAGCGACTCATACAGCGGCCGCCCCGCATCACTCGCATGCAACACCACGACGCCCGCCCCCGCTTCCCGCGCGGCACGGCGTGCGGCCTCCACGAGTGAACGCGCGGCTCCTCGGCGGCGGAACTCCGGAGCCACGAACAGGCCGAAGAGGTACGCACGCAACTCACCGGTGACCACGGGAGTCGAGGGCCACGTGACCCAGATGTTCGAGAGCGCTCCGACCCAGCGGCCCGTCGCGTCGTCGACCGCGATCCAGCCGCACGCACGATCGGGGAACTCGCGACGCAGGTAGGCGTCGAACTCTGCGTCGATGCGGTCGAGCACAGCGGGCTCGAAGTCGTCGAGCTCCTCGAACATGAGCCGCCGGGCGAGGACGAGCACCGGGATGTCGTCACGGGACGCGGGGCGGATGGAGATGCCTTCTGGCACGCTGACCTCACCAAGACGGCGTCGGGACAGCGCCAGTCTATCGCACGTGCGTCGTGGCCGTCGCGGGACGCTCGGCCCGTGCGCCACAGGTCCGGCGGCATGTCGTGCACGCCCCGCTGCAACCGACGAGCTTGAGCGCGTTACAGCGCGGGCAGCGTATCTCGCCGGCCGGAGACGCGAGCCCGCAGGCCGGGCAGGGCGTGATGCCGGGCATCTAGACCACCCCCAGGACCCGTGCCAACAGCCCGCCGACCAGGAACGCCAGGCCGACCGAGCTCGCGAACAGACCCGCCATGTATCCCCAGCCGCGCTCCTTGACGATGACCATGATGCTCGCGATACAAGGCACGAACAGCGTGATCGTGATCATGGCGACAAGGAGTTGCGCCGAGGAGAGGCTCATCGTGAAGAACCCGGCGGCGCCGAAGTCGCGACGCACGAACCCCATCACGAACGCGGTCGACGCCTCCGGCGGCAGCCCGAGCCAGCCCACGGTGAGCGGAACGAGGGCGGTCTGCAGCCAAGAGAGAGCCCCGGTCACGTCGAGCACCGAGATGAGCAGTGCGCCGACCACGAAGAACAGCGCCACCTCGCGCATGAAGTGCCAGACCTTCGTTACCGTCTTGCGCAGCACGTTGTCCGCGCGCGGGACCCGAAGGCTCGGTATGTCTATCAGCAGCCCGGTCGAGACGCCCGGGGTCAGCCTGTCGAGCGCGGTCCCCACCCCGGCAAAGATGAGAAGCAGCGCACCGAAGTAGCCGGCCGCGTACAGCGGACCGACGCCCGCCATGAGCGCGGCTATCACGGCGATCTGCGCGGAACACGGTACGGCTATCGCCATGAGCGCCGTGGCGATGAACCGCTCGCGCCTGCTCCCAAGGATGCGTGTGGTCAGCGTTCCCATGGTCACGCATCCGAGCCCCAGGATGAGCGGTATCACCGCGCGCCCGTTGAGTCCGATCCCGGTAAGAGACCGGTCAGCGAGCGCGGCTATCCTCGGCAGGTATCCGGAGTCTTCGAGGATCCCGAGGAGGAGGTAGAAGCCCGTCACCAGAGGGAGTATCACGCCGATCAGATAGGTCGGGGTCATGGTGAGCACGCCGAACTCGCCGGCAAGGATCGTGTATACGGGGCTGCCCGGCGCGAAGACCGCTCCGACGGCCCCTCGTACGAGCGGCTCCCAGTAGCCCTGCATCACGGTCTCTTCGAGGAAGCCGACCACGCCGCCCGCGATCCACTGACCGAGCACCACATACATAGCCCATAGCAGCAGGCCCAGCATCGGGATCCCGGTCGCCGGATGCATCATGGCGCGCGACAGACGCGCGGAGAACCGCACGCCCTGGTCCGTCTCCGTAAGGACGTGCCCGACCAGATCGTTCACCCGCGTCCGACGCCGTGTGTATATGGTGTCGCGCTCTATGCCCGGAACGACCCCGTGACGTGTCGCGACGGTCTCGTCGCCTTCCAGCACGAGCAGCGCCTCGGCGCGGGTGCCGACGCGGGACATCATGCGCACGAGGTCGCCCTCGAGCTCGGGGTCGCCCCTTCCGACACGCGCACGATCGAGCGCGTCGACCAGCGCCGCGATGCCCTCGCCACCGGTCGCAACGGTCTCGACGACCGGCACCCCCAGCAGGTCCTCGAGCAGATCGCGGTCGATGAGCACACCGAGCGCTCGCGCCTCGTCGGCCATGTTGAGCGCGACGACCATGCGCTTGCCCATGTCCAGAAGCTGCAGCGTGAGGAACAGGTCCCGCTCGATGTGCGCGGCGTCGACGACGTTCACGACGATGTCGGCGTCCATGATGATGTCGCGCGCGACCGTCTCCTCGTCATTGAAACTGGACACCCCGTACACGCCCGGCGTGTCGACGAGATCCCGGCCGCCGATGCGCCCCCGCGTGAGCTCCACGGTGGTGCCCGGGTAGTTGGACACATCGACGTAGATGCCGGTGAGCGCATTGAAGAACACGGACTTGCCGACGTTCGGGTTGCCCGCGAGCACGACCGTCTCGACACCCTCGCGAGCCACAAGCGAGTTGGGCGCGTGACAGTGGACGCCGCTTCCGGCGGGGTCGGTGTGTGTGGAGGTCTCTACCGGCGACATCAGTTGACCGCCAGCCCGCACTCGGAGCACGGACGCACGCAGATCCCGCGGGCGATGCCTCTGCCGACCGCGATCTCCTGGCGCCCGCTACGCAGAACCACCGGCCCGGCGGGTATCTTGGTCACGCAACTGACGACCGCGCCTTCTGCCATCCCGAACCTCAGGGCCGACAGCCGTGCGGCCTCATCCTCGATGCAGACGATCTCGAACACATCGCCCGCCCGGACCGAGTCGAGCATGCGGTCCGTCGTCGTCAAGGATGCCGCTGCCTGTGCGTCTCTGGAATCTCGCCGGTGTCCCATCGTCAACTCCCTGTTCGCGGGTCATGCGTGTGCGTACACTTAGCACATACTAATACATTGACACCGCATATGCTATTTCCGTGCCATCTCGGATGCTCAGCCACGTCGGTGGCGTACAATCGGCTCGGCCTTCCCTGAAAGGAACACCCGATGGCATACCTCTCGTTCGCAGACCTGCTCGCGGCTTCGGACGGCGCCGGCTCCTTGGCCGCAGCCGCCATCCTGCGCGAGTCCGAGGAGTCCGAGACATCCATCGATGACGTGCGAGCGGTCCTGCGCGCCCGCCTGGAGGTCATGCGCGAATCGGTGGCGCTCGGGCTGTCGGGTGAGGCCCGCTCCCGGTCTGGTCTGGTGGGCGGCGATGCCGAACGCGTCGCCCGTTCCACCTCCGGCCCATCGCAGGGCACGCTCGCGCACGCTGTGGCGCGCGCCCTGGCCGTCGCCGAGGTCAACGCCGCGATGGGCCGCATCGTCGCGGCGCCCACCGGCGGCGCATCCGGAGTGCTGCCCGGTGTCCTTCTTTCGCTTGCCGAGGACCGCTCGATACCTGACCACGACCTGGTCGACGCGCTTGCCACCGCTGGCGCGGTGGGTGCCGTGATCGCGTCACGGGCATCGCTCTCCGGAGCAGCAGGCGGCTGTCAGGCCGAGATCGGGTCGGCCGCCGCAATGGCAGCCGCCGCCGCGACCGAACTCCTCGGCGGTTCACCCGAGCAGTCCGGACACGCGGCCTCACTCGCGCTCCAGGGCCTTCTCGGGCTGGTGTGCGACCCGGTCGGCGGGCTCGTGGAGGTCCCCTGTGTCGCCCGCAACGCGACCGGCGCCGCCGTCGCACTGTCCGCCGCACAGATGGCGATCGCGGGCGTCCGGTTCCCGATCCCGTTCGACCAGGTGGTCGATGCGGCGGCCAACGTCGGCCGCTCGCTGCCGCCGAGCCTGCGCGAGACAGCACGGGGAGGCCTGGCGGTCACCCCCGAAGCGCTCAGACTCATCGACCCCTCAACGGACTGACCCGCCGTCGCGAAGGCGCCGTCCGTCGCGCGGCAGTTGCCCCGTTCGGATGCTTCAGGTAGCGTCGCATGCGTCAGAGGGGAGTAGCACCCGCCGTCGAATAGACCCAGCGGCGGGAGGCAGGCCGACAATCCCGGGCGAACAGCCCCGGCCCTGCCAGCCACTACGGTGGACGCGAGACCTCTGGTGGATAGCCACCAGGGGTCTGTATTCGTCCAGGAGGACCGATGCCCGAAGACATCCGCACGACCGCGAGCGACACCGCTCCGGCTCCCACCCCCTGGCACTGCATCTCCGCGCAGGATGCCCTCGACCGCCTCGGCTCCGACGCCGAAGCCGGTCTTTCCCAGGAGCGTGCGACCGCGCTTCTGGCCGAGTACGGGCTCAACCAGCTCTCCCCTCCCGAGAAGACGCCCGCCTGGAAGATGTTCCTGGGCCAGTTCAACGACTTCATGATCTGGGTGCTGATGGCGGCGGTCGCGATCTCCGCGTTCGAGGGCCAGGTACCCGAAGCGGTGGCGATCACCGCGATCCTCGTCCTCAACGGCGTGCTCGGCTTCGTGCAGGAGTACCGCGCCGAGCAGGCGCTCGAGGCCCTCAAGCAGATGTCCGCCCCCGTGGCGAGCGTACTGCGCGACGGGGGTGAGCGGGACATCCCCGCCGAGGAACTCGTCCCCGGAGACATCGTCCGCCTTGAGTCGGGCGACCGTGTCCCCGCCGACGGCCGCCTCATCGAGCTGAGCGCCCTGCGGATGGAAGAGGCCGCTCTGACAGGCGAGAGCGCGCCGGTACGCAAGACCGTGAACCACCTGTGCGCAGCCGACGACGTCCTCGGTGACCGCACCAACATGGTGTTCGCCGGCACCTCGGTCGCGGTGGGACACGGCACCTTCCTGGTCACCGGCACGGGACAGCGCACGGAGATGGGCAAGATCGCCGATCTCCTCGCCGCTCAGGAAGAGGAGATCACGCCGCTTCAGCAGGAGCTCCAGACCGTCGGCAAGCGCATCGCGTTGCTCGTGCTCGCTATCGCGGCGATCGTCTTCGCCGAAGAGATATGGAAGGCGCTGGCCGCCTCCGGGCACAGCGTGAGCGCCACGATCGCCGAACCCGGGTTCCGGGACACGGTCACGCTCTCACTGCTCGTGGCCGTCTCGCTTGCGGTGGCCGCCATCCCCGAAGGCCTGCCCGCGATCGTGACGGTCGCGCTCTCGCTCGGCGTCCGCAAGATGGCGTCTCACAACGCCGTGGTACGCAAACTGCACGCGGTCGAGACGCTCGGCTCGACGACGTTCATCTGCTCGGACAAGACCGGCACGCTCACCCGCAACGAGATGACAGTGCGCCGGATGATCATCGGCCTGGATGTGGTGGACGTCCTGCCCGACTACGCCGTCCAGCCGGATTCAAGCACCCCGGCCGACCGGGACCTCGAGCTGATGCTCGCGATCGCCTCGGCATGTAACGATGCCCGCTACGGCGGCGAGGGACAGCTGATAGGCGACCCGACCGAGACCGCGCTGCTCGCCGTAGCCAACGGCATCGACCACGGGCAGGTCCGGCCCAAGCGTATCGGCGAGGTGCCGTTCGACTCGGAGCGCAAGCGGATGACGACCGTCCACATGATCGACGGCCGCCGCGTCGCGTACATGAAGGGCGGCTCCGACGTCGTCCTCGGGCTGTGCTCGCAGGCGCTGCTGCACGGCGAGCTCGCCACGATGGACGACGACCTGCGCGAGCGCCTCTCCTCGGCCAACGCGGAACTGGCGTCGGGCGGATACCGCACCCTCGCGCTCGCGTACCGCGAGCTGGGCACCGACGAGTCCGCCGAGGACGAGACGATCGAGCATGACATGATCTACGTGGGCATCGCCGGGCTCGTGGACCCGCCGCGCGCCGAGGTCCCGGCCGCGATCGACGAGTGCCACCGTGCGGGGATCCATGTCGCCATGGTCACCGGCGACCACGCGCTCACAGCCCGCGCGATCGGCGCCGAGATCGGACTGCTCGAGGGCAAGCGCGTGCTGACCGGCGTCGAGCTCGAGGCGATGAGCGACGACGAGTTGTACGAAGCCGCCGAGGACGTGCGGATCTACGCGCGCGTGAACCCGGAACACAAGCTGCGCATCGTCGACGCGCTCAAGCGGCGCGGCCACGTCGTGGCCATGACCGGCGACGGTGTGAACGACGCTCCCGCGCTCAAGAAGGCGGACATCGGCGTCGCGATGGGCAAGATCGGCACCGACGTATCGCGCGAGGCGGCCGACATGGTGCTCGCCGACGACAACTTCGCGACCATCGTCGAAGCCGTGCGTCAGGGCCGTGTCGTCTTCGACAACCTGCGCAAGTTCATCCTGTTCCTGCTGTCGTGCAACATGAGCGAGGTGCTCATCATCTTCACGACCGCGCTGCTCTCGCCACACCCGGCGCTGCTGCCGCTGCAGATCCTGTGGATCAACCTCGTCACCGACGGTCTTCCCGCTCTCGCGCTCGGCGTCGACCCCGGCTCACCTCGTGTCATGGAGCGCAAGCCCCGTGCCGCCGAGGAGTCGATCCTCACACGCACCCGCCAGCTGCAGATCGTGTGGCAGGGCGCACTCATCACCGTCGGGGCGCTCGTGATGTATGTCGGCGTGGAGTTCGGCTGGTTCGCTGTCGACGGCAGGCAGCACGCGCAGACCATGCTCTTCACCACCATCGTGCTCGCCCAGTTGCTCCACGCGTTCTCATTCCGCTCCGAGACCAAGTCGGTGTTCGGCCTCGAGTCGTTCCGCAACAAGTGGCTGCTCGCCGCGTTCAGCGGCTCGATGGCACTACATATGCTGGTCATCTATGTGCCGTTCCTGCAGTCCGTCTTCAAGACCCAGCCGCTGGGCATACACGACTGGCTCGCGGTTGTCATCGCGGCACTGGTACCTGTAATACTCATAGACGCGACGAAGCTGTTCCTCGCCCGTCGAAAGCGGACCGACACGGGGGCCTGATGACCGAAGAGCCCAACGGCAGCCCAACGCCGAACAGTATAGAGACGGTCGTCCATGAGTTGCGCGGGCCCTTGACGGTGATTCGCGGCTATCTCGAGGTACTCGGCCGCCCGATCGACAACGTGCAACGCCAGCGTTCGATCGCGGCCGCGCTTCGCGCCGTGGACAGGCTCCAGATGATGCTCAACGAGATCACCACGAGCGACCTGGACCTGGCTGCCGTTCGCACCGACCACATCGTCCCCATCGATCCTGTGGCGCTCGCCCGCGACGTGTGCGAGGAACTCGCCCCGATCTTCAACTGCCGCCTGAACGCCGAGACGCCCGTACGCTGGCCGCGGGCGGATGCGACGAGGCTGCGCCAAGCCCTCGTGAACCTGGTGGGCAACGCCGGTGAGCACGGCGGCGGCGAGATCGTGGTCGATGTCACCGAAGAGGGCGGCCAGGTGGTCTGGGCCATCGAGGACAACGGCGACGGGATCGCTCCCGAAGACCGGGACAGCGTGCTCATGCCGGGGATCCGCATCGGAGAGGCTCAGCGCGGCCGCGGGCTTGGGCTGACGATCTCCTCGGCCATCGCACACGCGCACGGCGGTGCGATCTCGATCGCCGATCCGCGGATACTCAAAGGTGCGCGCGTCGAACTCAGGCTGCCGCTCGACTACTGACGCGGCTCCATCGCAAGTCGCACGAGCATCTCACACAGTTGGGGGAACTCGATCCCCGCGGCTCGTGCTGCGTCGGGAAGCAGGCTCGTCGAAGTCATGCCGGGTATCGTGTTCACCTCGAGCAGATACACCTCGCCGTCGGATGTCACTATCGTGTCCGAACGCGACATCCCCCTGCAGCCAAGAAGCGCATGCGCCTCGAGCGCGAGCCGCTGACACTCCTTGCGCGCCTCCTCGCTCACGCGAGCGGGGATGATATGGCTGCTCATGCCCGGGACGTACTTGGACTCGTAGTCGTAGAACTCGTGCTCGGGCACGATCTCGAGAGTCGGCAGCGCGAACGGACCCTCATTGCCGAGGACCCCGACGGTGACCTCGGCCCCGGCCACGAAACGCTCGACCAGAACGCTCTCGTCGCACGCGAACGCCTTCTCGATGGCCGCGGGCAACTCCGCGGGTTCGTGGACGATGCTCATACCGACCGAGGATCCCTCGTTCGCGGGTTTCACGACCACCTTCGGTCCGAGCGAGTCTGAGATGGAGCCGTGGTCGATAGCGGTTCCTCGGCGGATCTCGACATACTCCGGCGATGCCAGTCCCGCCTGAGCGAAGAGTCGCTTGCTCATGACCTTGTCCATTGCGACTGCGCTTGCCAGAACGCCCGATCCGACATACGGAAGACCCATCAGTTCGAGCAGCCCCTGCATGGTGCCGTCCTCACCGAAACGCCCGTGCAGGCAGATGAAGACCGCGTCGGGTTGTGCCGCGCGGAGTCGTTCGACGAAGTCGGCGTCGGCGGAGTCGATCTCGATGACCTCGTGGCCGGTCTCAGCGAGCGCGGCGGAGACCTGGGCAGCCGTGTTGAGAGAGACCTCGCGTTCGGCCGACCGGCCGCCCATCAGGAGGGCGACCCTCTCTGCCTTGCGGATCTCGGCCATGCTCTCCCCCGGTTCCGGCGTTTGGGACATCAGAAGCGGATCATGCCCAGACGCAGCGCGTCCACGACGATCAACGTGCCGGTCCACGCGAGCACACCCACGAACGTGATGACGGCGCCGCGTAGAAGGGCGGAGACGAACATCCCGGTGCGGCGGTCCTCGGCGACCGCGCCGCGCGACACGGCCCAGACCACGATGGAGAGCACCGGGCCCAAGAGCGTCAACGCCAGGCCCGCCGCTACCACGTAGGTGTAGGCATCCTGCCGCAGCGACGGAACGACCGGGTCGCGTGTGAGTACGTACGCCGCGGCCGCGCACACTGCGGCCCATGCGGCTGTGAGCGACCAGAAAGGCCACCACGGCACAGGCGAACGGAGCTTCTCGGGGATCACGTCGAGGACCTGCGCGGCCTCCATGGGCATCGCGTCGTCGACGGGTTCGGGCTCCGCGTCAGCCGCATCCGGCGCCGGCTCGACTTCGGAAACGTCGGGCTCGGCCTCAGGTTCGGGCTCGTCGTCGGCGGCATCCGATCCGGGCGCCTCTTCGGTCGAGTCCTCGGCCGGCTCGGGCGCCTCTTGGATCGGGTCCTCGGCCGGCTCGGGCGCTTCTTCGGACTCCGGCACGGACTCCGGCCCTTGGTCCAGACTGTCCGCGATGCTCACAAGTGCCTCGTCAGCGGTCGCCTCGGACTCCGATGTGGTCGGAGGCACATCCGGTACGGCCGGCGTCACGTCATCGTCGATCTGATCGGTCTCGTCCTGCATGGCCCCTCTTCCCGTATCAGCCTGCCCGCAGTCTACGCGAACGCCGCCAAGCGGCTCAACCCGGCGTGTGAGCGTTTTGTGCAGTTCAGACAGATGGCAGAAGGTTCGCTCACGCGTGGGCATAAGATACACGCGCACACCATGCGGCCGAAGAGGCCGCTCTGACGTGACACGAGGTGGATGATGGAAGAGTACGAGAACGTCGGAAGTCCCGCCGAGCCTCCGGCCGAGGAAACGGCACAGGAACCGACCCCGGAGCCGATTCAGGAGCCGGCCCAGGAGCCCGCGCCGCCTCTCGCCGCGACTCCGGTCGGCACCACAGCGGTCGCTGAGCCTGTGCCACCGGCGGCAGCGCACCAGACCCATGAGCGGCACGGCGTGAGCGTCGGCGGCGCCATCGGCATCGCGATCGCCGCATCCCTGGTGGTGGGCACGCTCGCCGGCGGTTCCGCCGGAGTGGCGGGTGCCTGGTTCGCCACACATGGCGCGGACAACTCCTCGGCCAGCGGAACCATCAAGGTACTGCCGTCGGAGACACAAGAGCCTGTCGTGGCAGCGGCGGCCGCGGCCATCCCGTCGGTGGTCAACATCGACGTGAGCGGCGAGACGGTCAGCGCCGGCGAGAGCGGACTGCCCGGTCAGCACCCGACGGTCCCGATGCAAGGCAGCGGATCGGGCGTCGCCTACAAGTCCACGGAGGACGGTGGCACCTACATCCTCACGAACAACCACGTGGTCGAGAACGCCAAGGACATCACGGTGACCGACGCCATGAGGACCAAGCACAAGGCAACCGTCGTCGGGGCGGATCCCGAGACCGATATCGCCGTGGTCAAGGTGGACGCCAAGATCCCGCTGATCGAGATCGGCGACTCGGACAAGCTCGAGGTGGGCCAGCTCGTGGTCGCCATCGGCTCCCCCTTCGGCCTGACCCAGTCAGTGAGTTCCGGCGTGGTCTCAGCGGTAGGACGCTCGCTTCCCAACTCGCTCAACGACGCCAGCAGCGCCTATCCGCTCGTTGACGTCATCCAGACGGACGCGGCCATCAACCCGGGCAACTCGGGGGGCGCGCTTGTCGACCGCACCGGCGTGCTTGTCGGCATCAACAGCGCCATCTACACGGAATCGGGCGCCAATGACGGGATCGGATTCGCCATCCCGGTCAACAACGTCATCCGCTTCGCCGACCAGCTGGTGAAGGGCGGGACGGCCCAGCACCCGTTCCTGGGCGTCGTGGGCCGTGACATCGACGCACAGCTCATGGAGCAGGAAGGCCTGACCGTCAGCGAGGGCGCGTACATCATCGAGATCACGAAGGGATCGAACGCTGAGAAGGCCGGCATCAAGCCCAAGGATGTCATCGTCTCGCTGGACGGCGAGAAGATCCTGGGGATGGACGACCTGCTCCTTCAGGTCCGCCGGCAGAAGATCGGCGACGAGGTGACGCTCGGCGTCTACCGCGACGGCAAGAAGATCGAGGTCAAGATGGAGGTCGGTATCAAGCCGGACAACCTCGAGGCGCCTTCGCTGGAGACGACCCCGGCTCCATAGGTCGTCGACCCGCACGCACACGGAAAGGGCCCCGTCCGGGGCCCTTTCCTGTTTCGGCTCACATCGCCCGCTTCTTGCGCCGTATCACCGTGCCCGCACCGACCGCTCCGGCGAGAACTCCCAGCGCGACGAGCGCCAGGATCCCCGGAGGCACGCCGGGCCCATCGCCCCTCATCGCATCGGCCCGCTGCTTCTCGGAGGCATACACCGGCTGCGCCAACTCGACCATGGTGGTCGTGGGGATGTCCACGCCGGCCTTGGCGGCCATCTCCTCGCTGCACGAACGGTAGTAGAGCGCCGCGCGTATCTCGACGGGCCCGCCTTCGGGCATCCTGAACTCATACGTGTCGCTCGAGGACCCTTGAGGCGGGATCCTGTCGTCCTTCTCGAACGCCACCGCGTCCCACAATTCCACGGGCGAGTTGCCGGCCGCGTCTTTGAGCACGCTGCCGAACTCATGCGTGCCAAGATCGGTGAGCGTGCCGTCCTCGGCGACCGCCTTGACCTCGAGCCACATCTGGCGCACCTCGGTCAGCCCCGTGGGGAGGCTGTGGCCGGCGCCCGAGTTCGTCACCGTGACGACCACATCCGCCGAGGAGCCCGGAGCGAGCACCTCCGGTACCTGGACATCCAGGGTGGCGGCGGCTTTGAGCCGCTCCTCGGCCAGTTCGGAATCCCCGAGCGCGACGTTGCCGCCGGCGAAGGTCATGTCGAAGATGTGCTGTCGCTGCGGACCTCCCGCCGCGGCTGTGCCTGCGTTCGGCTTGGTGACCCCGGGGCCTGGTGTCATGTGGCAGTCCTGGCACACGATGCCCTGCGCTGCGTAGGGACCGTTCTTCCATTCAGTGTACGTCGACTCCAGATGCATGCCGTTCACAGGGTGATCGACGTTGTGACAACTGCCGCAGAACTCGGCGGTCTCATGGAACTGCGAGTACGTGGTCTTGTGCGCCGGCGAGAGGGCGTCGTCGAACTGCGCGCGCTTGATGCGGTCCTGGGCCACGCTCAGCGAGACGTTCGCCGGCGGCTGAGAACCGCCCGTGACGCTGTGGCAGAAGTCGCACGTGATGCCCTCCTTGGAGGATGCCGAAGCGCGCGAAAGGTCCTCGGCCTGTCCCGTCATCGTCGCCACAGGACCGTGGCATCCGTCGCAGAAGGGACCGAGCGCCCCTTTGGTCGCCTTATCGGCCTCGTCGACCTTGTAGCGATACAACGGATCGCTCAAAGCCTTGGCGTGCATGCTCTTGCTCCACTGCTCCAAGAACGCGCCGTGGCAGCCGCATGCCTGCGAGGCCTGATAGAAGTTGGGCGGCGCCGACGGAAGGGCGGACGCGACCTGCGCGGCAAGAAACGTCGTCACTGCGATCAGGGCCGTCCATACGATCCTCGTCTTCATGTGACCTCCGTTGCCGACCCGGCGTACGCGCTCGCTCCACCTTGGTGAGTCTTGTACCCTATCCATCCGGGGCCGTCATCTAAAGTGACAAAACCACTGACATTATTGGGAATACACAACGAACCTATGATCGATGATGCCCGGACCGTCCGGGCGGAGAGGAGACCACATGGTCGAGATGTACCGCTGCAAGGGTTGTGGATACCTTCACGTGGGCCCGGCGCCTGAGACGTGCCCGGTCTGCGGTGCCCCGCAAAGCATGTTCGAGAGCCACTCGGGCCCGGGGGACCTGACCGGCACCAAGACGCTTGAGAACCTCAAGGCCGCATTCGCCGGGGAGTCCCAGGCGAATCGCATGTACACCCTGTTCCGCAGGATCGCGGAGCTCGAGGGAGCCCCCCAGTCGGTGCTCGACGCGTTCGATCGAGCGGCTCGCGAGGAGACCGCCCACGCACTGGGTCATCTGGCCTACATGGGCAAGTTCGGTGAGACCGCTGCCAACCTTCAGACGGCTGCAGGCGGCGAGGATTACGAGTGCGAGAGCATGTACCCCGAGTTCGCGGCGACCGCGGAGTCCGAGGGCCTGGACGAGATCGCGTTCTACTTCAGGTCCGTTGGCCGCTTCGAGAAGGGCCACCGCGACGAGTATCGTGCGGCGCTCGAGGACCTCGGCGCGTAGCATGGCATTTCCCGCCGAGGACATCGGCATCAAGGCGCTCGGGCCCTCTGGGCTCGAGCGCCTTGTTTCGGAGTCGGGCCAACCGGCCTTCCGGTCCCGGCAACTCACCTCATGGCTGTATGCACGGGGAGTCGCCTCTTACGACGAGATGACCGACCTGCCCGCGGCTTGGCGCAGCGCGCTCGCAGACTCACATCCATTGACGACGCCAGAACTCGTGACCCGCCAGGTCTCATCGCTGGACGGCACCCGCAAGTATCTCTGGCGCCTTGCCGACGGTGTGACCGTCGAGAGCGTCGGTCTACCGACCGATGACCGCCTCACCGTGTGCTTCTCCACGCAGGCAGGCTGCGCGATGGGGTGTGCGTTCTGCGCGACAGGACTGGGAGGGCTGGTTCGAGACCTCGCTCCGGGAGAGATGGTCGATCAGGTCAGACTCGTCGGCGCGGACTTCGGCAGACGCGTCACCAACGCGGTGGCGATGGGTCAGGGCGAGCCGTTCGCGAACTACGACGCGAGCCTTGACGCTCTTCGGCTCATGAACTCACCCGACGGGCTGGGCATCGGCGCGCGTCACCTGACGGTGTCGACCTGCGGTCTGACATCCGGGATCGAACGGTTCTCGCGAGAACCCGAGCAGTTCACGCTCGCCATCTCGCTGCACTCGGCCGTTCAGGCCACCCGTGACGCACTGATGCCCGGGGTGAGAGGGATCGCCCTGACCAAGCTGCGTTCTGCCGTGGCGGCCTACGCCGAGACCACGGGCAGACGACCGAGCTTCGAATACGCGCTGATCGAGGGAGTCAACGACTCGGAGGACGAGCTCGAGGCCCTGGTACGGTTCACGTGTGACCTCCTGTGCCACGTGAACATCATCCCAGTGAACGAGGTCGGAGGATCGGATCTGCACCAGGCGGACCGAAGCCGGGCGAAGAGGTTCCTGGACGCGCTCGCTGCCGTCGGAGTGGAGGCCACCGTTCGCGCCGAACGCGGCGCCGATATCGATGCGGCGTGCGGACAACTCAGCCAGAAGTCCGCACGGTAGGCGGATCGATCGGGCAGAGTGCGCCCAGCGCCGGACACTCCCGGCAGACCAGAGCGTCATACCGATCGAGATGATCGAACTCCCCGGCTCCGATCTGCCCCACCTGCTGCTCGATCCCGTTGCGTGCGGCCGCGATCGCCTCCGCCGAGAACTCGAAACCCATCACGGACCCGCCGCATTCGAGCCGGTGGAACTCGACAGAGACTTCTTGGGCCCCCATCTGCGCAGCGGCGACCGCATAGCACTCCGCTTGTGCGCGGTAACGTTCAGTCGGATCGTGCTGCTCATCCGGTCTGCCGGTCTTGTAGTCCACGATCACCGCCCTGGATCCTTGGAACGCGATGAGGTCGACCACCCCGTCGAGCATCACCCCGGCGACGGGCACCGCGAACGGCATCTCGCGCAGGACTCGATCAGCGCCCGCGATCGCTGCGGCGGTCTCCGAGCCGAGGAACGTGCGACAGACCTCGGCGACTTCCGGCGCCCGGTCTTCGGCCAATCCTGCCGACCGGCATATCTCGCGCATGCGGGACTCGTCGGGCAATCCCCTCTCACCGCCGAGGAACAGGGCGGTGTGGACGGCGGTACCGAACGCTGTGGGCGATTCAGCGCGGTCGCGCGCCGGGACCGGCGAGCCGAGCCGCGCTATCGACGTGGCGTAGAACCGGTATGGACATGCGTGGTACAGCGCAAGCCCCGAGTACGATATGCGGTCCAGCGGATCTCGGCCGGACAAGAGCGGGTCGGACTCGGTCGCACAGGCGAGCGAGATCACGGCGGCGTCAACGTCCGGCTGTACGGCGTCCGGCAGGTCACACGCCGGGGGGACGGGGAACCGCACATCGACCGCCGAATCGCCGATCGCATGAACGCACGTTGCGGTCTCGCATCCCGCGGTGATGCCGAGGGCCTGACGCAACCAGCCTATCGGCCGGTCTGTTTCCGCGGGCTTGCTCAGATCCGTCCTGCCGCACAAGACGAGCGCCTCCTCGGCACGCGTACATGCCACGTAGAAGACCCGCTTGCTCTCCTCAAGATCGGCAGCGCGCTCCATCTCCGCGACCTGTCGGTGACCGCTCGTGTCCAGAGCACGCCCGCCGTCCGGATGCGGCACACGCAGGCCGAGCACGGGTCGGCCGTCCCGAACGCCGAGCATGACCGCCGGCGATGGCGAGTAGGCGTGCCCGAGCGTCGCCGCAACGGTCACCGGGAACTGCAGCCCCTTCGCAGCATGCACACTCATGATCCTGACCGCATCCACGCCCTCGACCGCGAACGCGGCAAGCGACTCCCTCCCCTCGTACTCCCGCTTGAGTCTCAGATACTCGAGGAAGGCCTGTGGATCACCGGGGTCTTCGTCCTCGAACTGCTCGGCGATCCGAGCGAGTTTGAGCACGTTGGCCCAGGCCCTGGCGCCCTGATACCCCGCGGAGAACAGAGTGAGGTCGTACTCCAGCCGTTCGCATGTGTCGTGGATGAGGTCCGCGAGTCCGATCCGGCCAGCGTGCGAGCGCGCCCAGTCGAGCGCCCCGAGCGCACGCTCAAGCGCCTCCTGGTCGGAGTCGTCCAGCCCGTCGACGGCTCCGTTCGTCACGGCATCCCACAGACGCCCCCGGCCGGCCGCCAGCCGGATCCGGCCAAGTCCCCGGACGGACAACCCGGCGAGCGGACCGGCCAACACATGTACGAACGCCTCGTCGTCGAGCGGGTTGGCGATGGAGCGCAGCAGCATCTCGAGATCGAGCACCTCGGGACGGTCGAAATACGTTCCTCCACTCGCCACGAACGCCTCGACACCGCGCTCCCGAAGCGCTCCGGCATAGGTGTCGGCGTGACGCATCGTGCGCATGAGCATGACGATGTCGCGCTGAGGTACACCGCGATCCACGAGCCCCTTGATGTGTTCGGCCAGCGTCGTGGCTTCATCGGCGTGCTTGTCCTTGCCGCATGCGTTCGAGTCGATGACGAGCGCTGTGACCCGCGCAGGACCGAACCGCTCCCGATCCCCGGTGCCCGTGTCAGGCCCGCGGCCCGCCTCGAGAGCCAGGAAGTCCTGCGGCCAGAAGGGCTCTCGCGAGAACAGATCGTTGAAGAACGTCAGCAGCTCGGGATGGGAGCGATAGTTGACGCTCAGGGGGAGGACACACGAAGACCGGGCCGATTTCTGCCGGAACAGATCGACATCCGCATGCCGGAACCGGTAGATCGATTGCTTCTCATCACCCACCGATATGAAGCCTGCGGGTGCGATCGCGCGGATGAGTCGGACCTGCATGACATTCGTGTCCTGGAACTCATCGACCATGACCTGAGTGAAGCGCCTTGCGTAACGGTCGCGTAGCTCGGGGTGGGCCTCGAACAGCTCGATCACCTTGGTCTGCAGGTCCTCGAAATCAAGAAGCTGCGCCTGCGCCTTGAGCATCGCGTACTCCTCGGCGTACCGCTGCACAAGGCCGAGGAACGCCGATTCCAAGGGTTCCGCAGCACACTGTGCGGCCAACAGAGCCACGTCTGCGGCGATCTCGAGACCTTCTTCGGCGAGCATCTTGAGGCTCTCGCCACCGGTCCTGGCCTGCTTGCTGCCGGTCGCAAGCAGCGCGAGCTCCAGCGCGCTTGTATCCCCCGCCGCGAAGTCGCCTATGGCCTCAGCGAGCTCCCGCACGGCGGCGGCGTTCGCCGAAATGGTCTTGCCTTGCGGCGAAAGCCCCGCGTATTCATCAGCTATACGCAGAAGATCGACGCGGTGCGCGACGATATCCTCGCGAGGGACGGTGACCCGGATGACCTCGTCAACCGTCGCGCCCAGCGACCGAAGTTGCTCGGAGACGGCGTCGATCCACCCCGAAAGGTTCGACGGCCCGTACGCCACGAGCAGGTCGGCGGCCTCGCCGCGAGCGTCGAGCGCTTCGGCGGCTACGCGTTCGAACGCCTGCTGCTTGAGCACCCCCAGCTGTACATCGTTGCCGACGGCGAAGAGAGGGTCGATCCCGGCCTCGAGCGCATGACGCCGCAGCAGCCTCGAGCACATGCCGTGGATGGTCGAGATCCAGGCGTCGTCCATGCGCTTGGCGATCGCGGAATGACCGTCGCGAGACAACCGATCGCGCACCCGCTGTGCTATCTCGCCGGCCGCCTTGTCGGTGAAGGTGATCGTGACGACAGAGTCGAGGACGGCGGCGCCTGACCCTTCGGCAGCCTTCGCATATCGCTCGGTCAAGACCCTCGTCTTCCCGGAACCGGCGCCTGCGGTCACGGCAAGGTCCCTCGCCGAGGAGTCTATCGCCGCCTGCTGTTGCGGGTTCGGCTTCATGGTCACCGCATGACCTCCGTACACCAGGATCTGGCCTTGCAGTACGTGCATGCCGCCTCGCACAACGGCTGCCGAGGCACAGCTCCCCGCCTGATCCCCTCTGCCGCCTCCGCGGCCCGCAACGTCGCCGATCCGATCACCGCATCGAGATCGACCTTGCCGTCGGTGGACACGAACTCGATGCCGCTGACCGACTCCGGATCGTAGAAGCCTCGGCTTTGTCCCTTACCGTCGCGGGCGGTGACCCCCCGATACACGCTCGCCGCGATGGTGAGGCCGAGACGTCTCCGAACGACTTCGGCGTACAGGGGCGCCTGGAGCAGGCCTTCGGGCTCGAATCTCGCGACGGGCTTGAGCCCGCCGGTCTTGTAGTCGACCACCACGAACGCCTCGATGTTGACGTCGATGCGGTCGATCTTGCCACGCAGGGCGAAACCGTCGAACTCCTCCGGGGAATCGTCCGGACCACCGAACTCCCACTCGAACCATGTCGGGGTGAACCCGGGCAGGAAGGACGCGTCGCGGGCGATCGTGTTCAGTACCGCGCTCCTCACGCTTTCCTGCAGTAGGCGCCCGCGTACGCCGGACTCCCGTGACGCCTCTGCGGTGACCTCGTCCACGAGTCTGGTCGCCCGTTCAAGGCACGGCTCAAGGACCGATCGGTCCACGCGGTCCGCTCCGATCTCGTCACGCAGTCCGCGGTAGAAGCGCTCGAGCACCGCGTGAACGAGGACTCCGCGCAGCCGAGCCTCCCCCTCCTCCTCCAGTGGGCGTGCCGCGATGAAGCGCTCGAAATACCATGAGCACGGGCAGCGAAGGTAGGACTCCAGTTCGGTCACGGTGAACGATTCGCGGCTGGCCAGGGCCGCCAGGATGACCGGATCGTCGATCTCAGACTCGGGCGACGCGAGCCGGACGCGGGCGCGGGCCAGTTCGGGCGAATCACAGTCAGCACCGGACATCGCCACCGTCCGTAGTGCCCGACGCCTCAGGTCCGGCGCCGCCGGATGGATGCCGAGGTCGGAGAAGGCCAGGGTCCGGGCAGGCGGCAGGGACGTGCCCGCCGCGTCTCCTCGGCGACCGTACATCTCGAGCAGCTCGTCAAGCAGGACCGAACCGCGCAGCGGTCGCCCGTCCGCGTCCGCTTCCTGCCTGCTCAAGACGAGGCGATCGCGCGCTCTCGTGACCCCCAGATAGAACAGCAGACGCTCCTCCTCGACCCCGCCGTCACGCGGGACAACCACCCCGAGCGACTCAAGGTCCTCGCGCAATCGCCCGGACGCGAAGACCCCCTCGTGCTCCTGCCGCGGGAACTCCCCGGCCACGAGTCCGGCGAGCACCACCATCGAGAAGCGCCGGCCCCGGACGCGCTCGACATCCATGACCTGCACGTGGCCGGGTCGCTCCTGGACCGGGGGCGAGACATAGGCCGAGGACAACACCTCATACAGCCCCACAGGGTCGCAACTCATGTCATCAAGCCCGCACAGATCGTCGACCGCTTCACACAAGCGGCGCTCTGCGACCGCGTCACCGGCCGCCTCGAGGGCAAGGACCGGCGCCTCGCGACCATAGGCGTTGGACAGCATCGCCCCGGCAAGGGACTTCCACTCCTCGGCGTTGCCGGGCTTCACTCCGGCCGACGCCATCTGCACCGCCGACCTGACGAAGCGGCGCGTCGGTGCGTCCATCCGCTCCAATGCCCGCAGGAGCGCTCCCACGCCCTCTGAGAGCCCTTCGCGTCGCCATAACGCGTCCAGCCTGTCTGCATCCTCGATCCTGACGCCCGCGTACCCACTGCCGAGGAACGAGACCAGATGGGTACGCCGTCCCGAGGCCGCGAAACGCAAGAGCGTCAGCACTGCCCGTCCGTAGCCCGTTTCGCCGAACCGCAGTCGCATGTCGAAATCGGCGGGGATCCGCGCCTCCCGGAACGCCCGGGCTATGGCCCGGTGATGCCGCCTGGTCTCTCGATAGATGACGGCGATGGAGCCGGGGTCCACGCCGCCGCGGACGGCCGCGATCACCTCCGCCGCGACGCGCTCCGCTTCGGCCTCTTCGCCGTAGGCGTGCGACAGCACGACATCGCCCAGCGCTTCCGCCGAGGAGTCCTCGGCGAACAGGCCGCGCTCTATCGCGCGCAACTCCACCGAGCCCGTGAACTCGGCCTCGGCCGTCACCTCGTGCGAGGCCACGCCGCGCAGCCGTTCGATGAGCGACTCGGTGGCCGCCGTGGCCGGCGCTCCCGCGCCCCCTGTGATGGCGAGCCAGACTTCGGCGCCGGAATCGGCTGCGGCCTTCAGGAACCGCTCCTGAGGCGCAGTCAGGTCATCGAACCTGTTCGCAAGCAGCGGACCGTCGAAATCGATGGCGCGTATACGGTCGGCAAGGATCGAGACCGCCTCATGGGCTTCGATGAGGGTGTGCGCGTTCAGATACTCCCTGTATGCCGATAGCGTGCGCGCCACCTCGCCGGCAACACCCTCGCCATCGGTCAGCACGGGGCCGGTCATCAGGCCCGCCAACCGTTCCATGATCCGGAGGAATCCGCGGGTAGATACAGATTCTGTCAACTTGGCCAACGCACTCGACTTGATGGCCCTGCGAAGCATCGCGGAACGTTGGATGGGAGTGACCGGTGTGCGTCCGTCACCATGGATCTCCCAGAGCCCGAGGAGGTACCGGTCGATCTGCTCGACCCGAAGCGAAACCAGCCCCTTCTGGAGCACGAGCTCTCGCCGTGCACGTGAAACATCAGGCGCGGAAGGCAGGAGGATGGTGGGAACGCCCGAGTGTGCCGCTTTCACGGCTTCGGCATGCAGTATCCCCGTCTTGCCCGCACTCGGCCCACCCGTGACAAGCGTCAGCGGCACCGCCCGCTCCTCTCCTTGCGACTACGCAAGGACGGTATCACCGGGCACTGACATCAACTCGATGCTTGGGCCTGGGTGTAGCGCTGCACCCCTTCGCGGATCTCGTGGACCCGTCGCCATGCTACCGCCTCGTCGCGCCCGAGGTAGTGCTCGACTCTGCCGCCGAGCGCTTCGGCTGCGTGCTCGGCCTTCTCGGCCACGGCGCGCGCTACATCGGCGGCCCTCAGCGCCTCATCGGCCAGCCGTCGACGCGTCTTCACTCCACTGGTCGGCGCGACGAGCATACCCACGACCACGCCGATCGCCAGACCGGTCAGAGTCCCGATAATGAAGTACTCCGCGCGATGCCTCATCAGTCTTCGTCTCCCGCGATCTCAGTCTCCGCCCCTTCGGTGAGGGCCCTGAAGATCCGCTCCAGGTCCTCCTCGCCGTGGAATTCGATCTCGATCTTGCCCTTCTTGTCATTCTGCTTCACTCGTACGTTCGTGCCCAATACGAGCCTCAGCTTGCGCGCGACCACCTTGAACGACTTGGGGGTGGCCGGCCGAGGAGTGCGCTCGGTCTGCCCGGCGGCATACAGGCGCGCCAGGTTCTCCGCCTCACGGACCGACAGGCCCTGCTCCACGAGTTTGGCGGCGAACTTCACGCGCAACGCCTCGTCTGGCACCGACAGGATCGCCCTGGCGTGGCCGGCGGTGAGCTTGCCCGCATACACGAGCTCCTGGACTTCTTCCGGCAGATCGAGGAGCCGGAGTGAGTTCGTGATGGCCGAACGGGACTTGGAGACCTTGTCGGCCAGTTCCGCCTGGGTCATCTGATACTCGCTGAGCAGGCGCCGGTAGCCTCTGGCCTCTTCGATCGAGTTGAGGTCCTCGCGCTGCAGGTTCTCGATGAGCGCGATCTCCAGCGAACTCGTGTCGTCGGCGGTCAACATGCGGACCGGGACCTTCTCGAGGCCGGCTGCCTTGGCCGCACGCCAGCGACGCTCACCTGCAATTATCTGGTAACCATCGCCATACGGCCGGATGATGATGGGCTGCAGCAGTCCCACCTTCGTGATCGAGTCCGCAAGTTCGGCGATGGAGTCCTCGTCGATGTCAGTCCGGGGCTGCTTCGGGTTGGGCTGGATCTGCGAGACCGCGATCTCAAGCGACTCCCCCGGCTCGTCCTGCGGCGCGTTCGGAATGAGGGCCGACAAACCGCGTCCTAGTCCTCGCTTAGCCACGTGACACCACTTCCTTCGCCAGTTGACGGTACGCTTCGGCTCCCTTGCCTGTGGGGTCGTACAGCGTGATGGGCTGCCCGAAGCTCGGGGCTTCCGACAGCCTGACCGTGCGAGGGATGAGCGTCTCGAACACCTTGCCGTCGAAGAAGTCCCTGACCTCCTCAACCACCTGCTGCGACAGCCTCGTGCGAGAGTCGTACATCGTCATGACCACGCCGAAGACCTCGAGTTCGGGGTTGAGATGCGTCTTGACCAGTCGGACGCTGTCCAACAACTTGGAAAGTCCTTCCAACGCGTAGTACTCGCACTGAATCGGTATCAAGAGACCGTCAGCCGCTGTGAGCGCGTTGATCGTCAGAAGCCCAAGCGAGGGCGGACAATCGACGACGATGTAGTCGAAATCGCCAAGCACCGGCTCCAAGATGTTCTTGAGGCGGTTCTCCCGGCTCAACGCGGACACCAGTTCGATCTCGGCGCCTGCCAACTGGATCGTGGCCGGGATAGCGAACACGTGTTCGATTTCCACAGGCTCGATGAGTTCCGCGACAGGCACTTCTCCGAGGAGAGCATCGTAGACACAACGTTCCCGCTGGCCGCGGTTCAGGCCGAACCCGGAGGTCGCATTGCCTTGAGGGTCGAGGTCGACGAGCAAGATCTTCTTGCCGAGCTCCCCAAGCGTGGCCGCGAGGTTGACAGAGGTCGTACTCTTGCCGACCCCTCCCTTTTGATTGACCACCGCGAGGACTCTTGCTCTTGATCGCACGCTGCTCCCGAGGTCGAGATCCAAGGGGCCCCCTCTCATGTCTGCCGACGGTGAGAGATTATAGTGCAACGAAGAAGTAAGGGGAAGGTCAGGCGAGTGGTTTGTGCTGCGCTGTACCCGGGCTCCGCGGCAGCTTCACCGAAGGGCGCCCGGTCCTCAAATACCGAATGATCGCTCGCTGTTCATCGCCGCCGGGCAGCGTATAACGTTCAACTGACGACTGCTCCATTCCGCATATCCGACCGGCCACTCGACCGGACTCGAGCTCGTCATCGGAGAGACGGCCCTTCATGGCCAGCAACTCTCCCCCATCCATGAGCAGCGGAGATGCCAGCTCTACCAGTGACGGCAAGCTGGTCAACGCCCGGGCAACTACAACGCCGAACCGCCCTCGTTCCGCTATGGCGAGCTGCTCGGCTCTCACATTCAAGACGGCGACGTTCTCGCTGAGACCCAGTTCAAGAATGGCCGACTCCAGGAAGCGAACCTTCTTGCCAACCGACTCTACCAGAACGACCTCTCTAGAAGTCATTATGGCTATCGGTATCCCAGGGAAACCTCCGCCGCTCCCCAGATCGGCCAACCTTCCGGGGGGTGATGACTCGAGACGCGGAAGTACGGCAAGCGAATCGAGCAGATGGAGCCGGACAGCTTCCGATCGTACGCGGATCGCAGTCAGATTGGTCCGCTGATTCTCCTCGAGGAGGAAGTCCAGGTGCGCGACGAGGCGGAACGCCTGATCCCGGGAAAGTCGCAGCCCGAACTCGGCGGACAGCTCGCGCAGCAGCTCGATCTCTTGCTGGGTATCGTCGGAGTGTTGTTTCACGTGAAACATTGTAGATCATATCGGCCCACGTCTGCGACAACTGCAAGCGCGAGCGTGAACTCGGCGCCGGTCTTCGGGAGTCACGTATGCCGACGCATGATCACAAGCCACCACTTCTACGCCCGACCGGCGACCCTCATCAACAGGTCCGGCAACGAGCGATAGTTCGACAATCGACGGGTACTCGACGGCAACGTCAGGTTTCACGTGAAACATCTGCAGTCGCACGTGAACTGCACTGCTCAGGAACGACACGACGACAAGACTCCGTGACTCGTGGCCTTCTGTCGCGAGTGGCGGCGACCAGCGCCGCACAATGGCGGCAAGCGCCGGCAGCATGGCGTTCGGCGCCGTTCTCCGAGGCTGCGGATCACCCGGACAGCGCCGTTTCGCTTGTGGCGAACGGTTCACAGAAGGGGACTGCGGGTCAATAGATTCGCAGAGGCCGAACCACGGGTGTTTGGACGTAGGCGGCGGCTCTGTCCGAACGTCACACCGGACAGCCCCCCGGGATTCGCCGAATCGTCGTGTACGTGGCCTACCCAGACAAGCGCGACCGCGCGATTGATTCAGTTCAACAAGCAGAAAGGACGGGGGTCTCCCGTCCTTTCGGTTCAAACCTGTGAAATCGGGCTACTTCGGTAGTACGACCACCTGGCGATACGGATCCTCGCCCTCACTTGCGGTGGTAACACGGCGGTCATCCCGTAGACAGACGTGGATGACCTTGCGCTCATAGCTGCTCATGGGACGCAGCTTCACTGGGACATGCTGTCGCGCCGCGCGATCAGCTGCTCGCTTGCCGATCTCCTCGAGTTTGACCCTGCGGCGATTGCGATAACCCTCTACGTCGACGAGAACGGGGTAGCGAGTACCCGTGCGGCGGTGCGCGATCGCCGAAACCAGGGTCTGGATCGAGTCCAGTGTCTTTCCGTGCCGGCCGATCAGCACGCCAAGGTCGTCACCGACTATGTCGAGGATGATCTCGCCATCATCGCCCTCGTACTCGTCGATCTGCGCGGTTATCCCGAAGCCCCCAAGGACCGACTGGATCGCGCTGACTGCTTCATCGGCGATCTTGTCGAGCTCCTCGTCGCTGAGTTCGATCACGTCATCCGCGACCAGACTCGCGGGCGTGGGCTCCTCCTCGACCCCGAGTACCTCCTGTGCGACCTTGCGCGCTTCATCGAGTTCGGCGACAAAGTCGGCCTTGAGCCATACCCGGACCTTCGCGGTCTTCTCGGAACCGAGGCCGAACAGACGCTTGCCGCCTTCCTCAACCACCTCGTACTCGACGGCATCCTGCTGTACCCCGAGTTCCTCCAGGGCCAGATCCAGAGCCTCGGCGACGGTTGCGCCTTCAGCGGTGGACTCTCTCTTCATGTCAGGCTCCTTCTTCTTTCCGCGCATACACCTTGAGTGTTATCTGCTGCTGGATCAGGCCGATCACGCTCGACGTGACCCAGTAGAGGAGCACGCCGGCGGGGCTGATCCATCCGAACCACAACATCATCACGGCCATGATCATGCCGGTCTGCTTCTGCTGCTTCTCTCCGGGCATGAGCTGCTGGGGGAGCCAGATGCTCAGACCGAAGAGCACCACCAGGGTGACGTAGGGAATCGCACCCATGATGCCATCAGCCTTGAACACGGCCTGAGGCGTAAGCGTGATGTCCGAGAGTATCCGGAGTCCGAACAGCCCGAACGACTTCGCAGCGGCTTGTTCCGCGCCGCTCAGTGTGCCGAGATACGCAGGGAGATTCCAGGTGGGAGAGGCGTTCTTGGCGGTAGTTCCCAGAACTTGGAAAAGAGCAAGAAAGACGGGCATCTGCAGCAGGATCGGCAGACAACCTCCGAAGGGGTTCACCTTGTTCTCAGAATAGAACTTCAGTGTCTCTTCCTGGAGCTTCTCCTTGTCGTTCTTATACTTCTCTTGAAGCTGCTTGATCTTGGGCTGGATCCGCTGCAGCTCATACATCGACTTCGTCTGCTTGACGGTGAGCGGGACCATCGCAAGACGCAGGCCGATGGTCAGCAGTATGATCGCCCATCCCCAATCACCGGTTATGGACTCCAAAGACTGAAGCCCTTGGAACAGTAGTGTCTTGATGGCTTCCCACACGACTTATGTAACCTCCTTGGTTGTCGCCGAGCACTCCGGCGGGATCCGGTGATGGTGACTACGGTACGGGGTCATAGCCCCCGGGGTTCCACGGATGGCAACGGCCGATGCGCCGCAGAGCCATCCAGCCGCCGCGGAACACGCCATATCTCTCAACAGATGTTATCGCATAAGACGAACATGTAGGCGTGAAGCGACAAGTAGGGGGGAAGAGTGGTGAGATGAGTACCTGGTATGCGCGAATCAGTTTCACCACCAGGAACTTGACGGGATTCCTCATCCGCAGCACACCCCGAGCTTGCGCAGCGCGGACCTGATCGCGTCATCAAGAACGGCTGGCGGTGAGGTGGCGACGGATGGACGGGCGATCAGTGCGACATCCCACCCGTCCCACGATGCGCTCATCCGCTGAACGGATGCGCGCATGACGCGACGCGCACGATTGCGAAAGACCGCATTCCCGGTCTTCTTGCCCGCAACGAACACAACGCGGCCCGCAGGGCCGCGTTCGGGTTCCGTGGGCGCCGCGATGACGACCACTAGATTGTTCGCTGCACGGGAGCCAAGCTTGAACAGCTTGTCGATCTCCCCGCTGGACTTGATGGTTCCCAACACCGGCGCTCCCGTTCCGGGAGACGGCCGTCTACGCGCTCAGTACGCTGCGGCCCTTACGACGGCGAGCAGCGAGAACGCGGCGTCCGCCGCGGGTAGACATACGCTCGCGGAAGCCATGGGTCTTGCTCCGCTTGCGATTGTTCGGCTGGTAGGTCCTCTTCACAGTGTGTTCCTCCTTTAGGCGCCCTGCGTACGGGCGCAAAGCCGCATGATTGTATCCGAGCCCAAAGAGCGCTGTCAACGATTCGGCATACGAATCGCCGGAAACGACTGCTGCTCAGTTGTGTGTTCGGATCCACACCACAATTGGGTCGAAATCTGTGGACAATGTGGAAAACCCAGCACTCACGCACGCAAACCCTGTGGATAAGTTCACGATTGTCGTTGTTTGCGCGGACCCTCTCTTGCTAGAATCGGCCTTGCTCGTCAGGCTCGTGAAGTGCTCGTTTCGCCTTGAAATCCAGTGAATATGCTTGAGCGCGCCCGGTTTTCGCCCGGGGGGCTCGACCCGGTGACATCGTTTTCCACAACCTGCGGAACGACTCGCGTGCGCAGGGGAGACGTTTCCACAGGAACTGCCGGTGTCTATGCCCCTTGGAGGGCTTCTGAAAGCCCTTGGAAGGGGTCTGGCCGCATCAAGCAGGGGGATCGACGCCCCTGAAGGAAGGGTTGAGGCTCTCTTTTCCACAGATGTGGAAAGGTCTGTGGATAAACAGAGAATCCGCACCTCAAAGGCTTTCAGGATCGGGGCCCCACCCTTGAAGCCGTGAGTGGATACGGCCACGGAACACTGGTTTTGCACGGCGCTTCGATACCCTGGGCTGTTGATAAGCCTGTGGTCACGTGGGTGGTTTCGGAAAGTGCGGGGGATATGAAATCGTTCTTTGCGGCGGACATGTTCGCCGATACTTCTATAGACGTCGGCTCCCGGGTCACCCCGGGGCTCATTGCTGACGGGCGTGTGATCTCCACGATCCCACGGGAACACCCCGCCTCGAGTGATGAGGCAACCGGCGGCGACCTGCGTGCGCGCGTCGCGATCTACGACTCGCCGATGGCTGCTCCTCGGATCGAGGATGTTTTCGGAGAAGACCCGTCGAACCTCATACATGCGCTTTCACAGCGTGTGTATGATCTGGCGCATTCACTTGGCGGTACCGCCCCGTACACCGTCTTGCGCGAGGTGGTCGAGAATCTCATCCATGCGGAGTTCCGTGAGATCGTCGTATCGGTCATGGATGGGGGAAAGACCCTTCGTTTCGCCGACCAGGGTCCGGGGATAGGCGACAAGGACCGCGCCATGAAGCCCGGGTATACGACCGCCACCGTGTACATGAAGGACTTCATCCGCGGGGTCGGTTCCGGCCTTCCTATCGTGCATGAGTTCCTCGCACGCGAGGGAGGAAGTGTCGTTCTCGAGGACAACCTGGGTCGCGGCACCGTGGTCACCCTGTGCTTCGATCAGCCGGATGACACGCGCGACCTTTTGCGAGAGAAGGATCCGCGCGAGGACCAGCCGTCCCCGTTGGATGTCCCCCCGCTCTCTCTTCGGCAGAAGAAGGTGCTTTCTCTCGTGATGGAGCTGAGCGAGGTCGGCCCGACGTTGGTGTCCAAGGAACTGTCTGTAGGACTGTCGACGGCATACCGGGACCTTGCAGCACTGGAAGAATATGGACTCATCGAGGCGGATGAGACCGGGAAGAGGGTACTCACCGGCCTTGGTTCGGCGTACCTGGGTCGTTTGTTCGACTGACCGCTCTTGATTGAATAGGTGAGAGATGCGAACCGATACATATGACGTCCAGGTGATCTGGAACGATGTTCTCGATGTCGTGAAGACCGAGATCAACACGCCCACGTTCAAGACCTGGTTCGAACACACGACGCCGCTCGACATCATCGAGGACCGTTTGGTCGTCGCCGTTCAGAACGACTTCGCCCGGGATTGGCTGGAGTCCCGTTATTCCGGCCTTCTCAAGTCCGCACTCGCACAAGTCACAGGTGTCCCGTTGTCGCTTGAGTTCACGGTGCCGCCGCAGTCTGCTGAACCGGTTCTCCCGGCGCAACCCGAGACCCCCGTGGAGGCTTCATCTGTCATCGCGGAGGAGACTCTGCAGGCCGAGGAGCAGAGAGCGTCAAGCGGATTCAACTCCAAATACACGTTCGATTCCTTCGTCATGGGCTCGTCGAACCGGTTTGCACACGCTGCAGCCCTTGCCGCGGCCGAAGCACCGGGCCGCGCCTACAATCCGCTCTTCATCTACGGGGGAGTAGGTCTCGGAAAGACCCACTTGCTCCACGCGATAGGACACTACGTCCATCAGAGCTTCCCTCATATGAAGGTGAAGTACGTGACCTCTGAGCAGTTCACGAACGAGGTAATCGATCTGATTCGTGCCGGAGACCGCCGGCGTATGGACGCGTTTCGTCGACAGTACCGAACTGTAGACGTTCTTCTCATCGACGACATACAGTTCCTTAAGGGCAAAGAGGCCACGCAAGACGAGTTCTTCCATACATTCAATGCCCTGGAGCAGGCCGGCAAACAGATAGTCCTGTCGTCCGACAGGCCTCCGAAAGACATCGCTATCCTGGAGGAGCGCCTTCGCAGCCGTTTCGAGATGGGACTCATCACCGATATCCAGCCACCGGATCTCGAGACTCGTTTGGCTATCCTGAAACGGCGGGCAGAGGTGGAGAACCTCGGTGTCCCCGATGAAGTACTTACATATATAGCCGACCGTGTCTCGTCGAACATCCGCGAACTAGAGGGTGCTCTGATCAGGATCGTCGCCTATAGCTCCCTTACCCGCCACCAGGTCGATATCGATTTGGCAAGGAGCGTCCTCAAAGACGCCTTCCCGGAGCGGTCGATGAGACCGATCTCGATCACCACGATCCAGCGCGAGGCGTGCAAGTTCTACGGTATCAGCCAGGCGGAGCTCGTCGGGAACAAGCGATCGCAGAACATAGTCTATCCTCGGCAGATCGCTATGTATTTGTCCCGCGAGCTTACCGATCTCTCTCTGCCGCGCATCGGTAGCGAGTTCGGGGGTAGGGACCACACCACCGTCATGCACGCAAAAGCCAAGATAGAGAAGCTCATGAATGCAGAACGTGATGTCTACAACCAGATCCAGACCCTCACCAACCTGATAAAGCAGAAGAGTTAGGGTGTTGAGAACCTGTGGGTGAGTCTGGGGTTGATGTGGGAACAACTCGCCCACGGTGTTGATGGATGTCGGTGGTTGTGTGTTGTGTGGATGGGCGTCACAGTTCGGTCTACAGGTTCTATACAGTGGAAACGCTGGCTCTGAACTGCAAGAACAGGGGTTACCAACAGTGTCCACAACCCCTATTACTAATACGACTAGATAGATATATAGAAAGGAAGAAGTAGATGAAGTTGACTATGGCCCGAGGAGAACTACTCAACGCACTGAGTGTTGCAGGACGGGGCCTGTCCTCAAGATCTACGCTTCCTATCCTGTCAGGGATACTCGTCTCCACCTCAGATTCCGGAGATGTCGTCTTTCAGGCGACGGATCTCGAGATATCGATCAAGCACACCGCTTCAGCACTGGTGGAACGAGTTGGCGTGTCCGTGCTACCAGGAAGACTGCTGTCCGACATAGTGCGATCACTTCCTGAATCCGCGGTGACGATCGATGTATCCAACGAGATGGCCTCCATCGTTTGTGGGCAGGCTTCCTTCACCGTCAAGACGTTGTCAGCAGAGGACTTCCCGAGATTCCCTGACGTGGAGACCGATAGGAAGATCTCTATCCCGACACAGGTGTTCTCAGACCTCGTATCCCATGTCTCGAAAGCAACAAGCCGGGATGAGACCAGACCGATACTGACGGGGGTGCTTGTCATCATCGAGGGACATACCGTCAGGATGGTGGCCACCGATTCGTACCGCTTGTCTGTCAAAGAGGTGACCTTGGATGAACCGGCCGGAGAAGACCTCGAGGTCGTGATCCCGAGCAAGGCTCTCGACGAGGCCGTAAGGATGGCGGCTGGCCGCAAGAAGGTGGATCTCGGAGTGACCGACAACCAGATAGTGTTCGACTTCGAGGATTCGACGTTCATCACCAGGCGGATCGAAGGATCCTTCCCCAACTACAAACAACTGCTTCCCAAGGAATACGAGACGACGGTCACCGTATCTCGGGAGGAGTTCGCTGCTGCAGTCAAAAGGGTATCGCTGCTGGCGCAGCACAACACACCACTGAAGCTGTCGGTGAGTTCCGAGGATCAGACCTTGTCGTTGTCGGCGACCACACAAGACGTCGGCGATGCGTCAGAGGACCTCATGTCGAAAGTCGATGGCGGAGACGTCGAGATCGCGTTCAACCATGGCTTCCTAAGTGACGGTGTCTCGTCTGCAGAGGGCGACATGATGACCATCAACATCGTGAGTTCACTGAAACCCGGGGTGCTCACAGCGGCGCAGGACGAAGGCTTCCTGTACTTGCTCATGCCTGTTCGTTTGGGATGACATGTCTTGTCGCTGAGCATAGACAGGATCGAACTTTCTCAGTTCCGGAGCTATGACCACTTTGAGACGGAGTTCAATCCGGGGATATCGGTGGTTGTCGGGCCGAACGCCGTAGGAAAGACCAATCTCGTCGAAGCGATCCAGCTGACCACCACAACCGAGTCGTTCAGGAGACCCCGACCATTTGATCTCGTGCGCCAGGGACAGGCTGCTGCGAAGGTGTCGATGTGGGCGGCGGGGGAGGATGACCGACTCGATGTAGTTATGTCGGTCGAAGGGAACCGGCGGACATACGAGATCAATGGAAAGAAGAAGGCCCCCAAAGAACTCCTCGGCAGATTACCCTGTGTCGTCTTCACTCCCGATGACCTGTTCATGGTGAAAGGGCCGGCCGAGGAGAGGCGCCGCACTGTCGACGAAGCAGGAGTCCAACTCTCAGCAGGGTATGCCCACCTTCGCGCCGAGTATTCCCGGGTGCTGAGGCAGCGGAACGCGGCGCTGAAATCGCACCCCGACCCCACACAGATGGAAGCCCTCGACCAACAACTCATGGAACTCGGAACCCGTCTCTTTGAGCACAGGCGCGGTTTGACCGAGAAGCTCTCGGAGCGCGCGGGACAGCTGTATGAGGCGATGGCGGATCAAGAGAGTCTTCAGGTAAGGATCGTGCCGTCATGGGAGAGGGCTGGAACGGAAGCCGGTGAAGGCGAGACGCAGACGGTCTTTGCCCGAGCGCTTGCCGACAGCAAGCGGATCGAGACAGCACGGGCGACCACGATCATCGGCCCCCATCGAGATGACCTGCTCTTCACGGTGGCATCACGGGACGCGAGGACACACGCATCACAGGGACAACAGAGAACAGCCGCGCTTGCCTGGAAGCTTGCGGAGGTGGGGTTGATCGAAGAGATCACAGGCAAGAAACCCCTCGTGTTGCTGGATGATGTGATGTCCGAGTTGGACAAGCGGCGCAGGGAAGCGTTGACAGGGGTCTTGTCTCAGACGAATCAGACGATCATCACAACCACCAACCTGCAGTACTTCGATGAGGACGTGCTTTCGGAAGCATCCATTCTGGAGTTGTCATGAGTCCCGGGCCGACGAACCTGGGTGAAGGTCTCAGGCGGTTGCTCAAACAGATGGATAAGGGTGGCCACCTCACGACGGCCCGGATCATCGAAGTCTGGGATGCGCTGGTGGGGCCCGAGATAGCCGGACACACCCAAATACAGGGCGTCAGGGACGGACAACTCCTCGTGTTCGTGGACTCTCCGGTCTGGGCGAACGAGTTGCAGGCCATGGCGGGTCAACTTCTGGAAAGACTCCAGACCGAGCTCGGAGAGAATCCGATCAGGTCCATGCGCTTCACTGTAACCAAGAGCGTCTCTCGTGCGCGGGCGGAACAGGAATCGGTGGAGCGTTCGGAGAGGCGCTACGGGGCTACGCATATGGATCCGGAGCCCCTGAGCCCGGAGGAACTCATGGCCGTAGAGCGCAGTGTAGCTGGCATCGAGAATGAGAAGCTCCGAGAGGCCGCCCTGAGAGCCACGATTCGTGATCTCGAGTGGAAAAAGGGTCAAGAGCGCAATAACGCCGGACACAGGCCATCTGGTGCTGGCTCAGGCATGAAATAGCGCCTCTGACCCTACACCTTGTGTTAGAATCAGAGGGTGCACCACAACATGTCGTGGTCGCGCTTTTGCCCTGATTCTCACGTTGGAGCGCCCCAGGAGGGACCGCCTGTGTCCAAAGGCTCGTACTCAGGAAAAGACATCCAGGTCCTCGAAGGACTGGAAGCCGTACGCAAGCGCCCCGGCATGTACATCGGATCCACCGGCCCGAAAGGGCTTCACCACCTTGTCTACGAAGTGGTGGACAACTCGGTCGATGAGGCCCTGGCGGGCGTCTGTACAGCCATCGAGGTGACCATCCACGCGGACAATTCGGTGACGGTAGTCGACAACGGCCGCGGTATACCGGTGGACAAGCACCCGAAGCTCAAGAAGGCGACCGTCGAGGTCGTTCTCACGGTTCTTCACGCCGGCGGCAAGTTCGGGGGCGAGGGCTACAAGGTCTCGGGCGGTCTTCATGGCGTCGGCGTCTCGGTCGTGAACGCACTGTCGTGCAAACTCCAGGTCGACGTGAAGCGCGATGGGCAGATATGGACGCAGGTCTACGACCACGGGCGCCCCGTGGAACCGCTCAAGCCGACAGGTAAGGCCAAGTCGACCGGCACGACCATCACGTTCTGGCCGGACGCCGAGATATTCGAGACGGTCGAGTTCGACTACGACACGCTGGCGACCAGGTTCCGCGAGACCGCGTTCCTCAACAAGAACCTGCGGATAACCCTCACCGACGAGCGCGAGCTCGAGCCCCGCCGCGAGGAATTCCGATACGCCGGCGGCATCATCGACTTCGTGAAATACATCAATGAGAACAAGGAAACGCTGCATAACAAGGTGATCTACTTCGAGGCCGAAGGTGAAGAGGGCCACGTCGAGGTGGCGCTGCAGTGGAACTCCGGCTACTCGGACTCCGTGCTCGCTTTTGCGAACAACATCAACACTCACGAAGGCGGCACACACCTCGACGGATTCAAGAACGCTCTTACCAGGACGATCAACGATTACGCGCGCAGGCAGGGCATTCTCAAAGAGAAGGACGACAACCTCTCCGGCGAGGACATCCGGGAGGGGCTTGCCGCCATCGTGTCGGTCAAACTTCATGATCCGCAGTTCGAGGGACAGACCAAGACCAAGCTCGGCAACACCGAGATGCGTGGTTTCGTCCAGTCGGCGATGATGCAGGGTCTCGCCGAGTACCTTGAGGAGCACCCGAAGCCCGCCCGCGCGATCGTGTCCAAGTCGGCACAGGCCGCCAAGGCTCGCGCCGCAGCCCGAAAGGCGAGGGAGCTCACCCGCCGCAAGGGGCTGCTCGAGTCATCGACCCTTCCCGGGAAGTTGGCGGACTGTTCCATCCGCGATGCGGCGCTCACCGAGATCTTCATGGTGGAGGGTGACTCCGCGGGCGGATCCGCCAAACAGGCGCGCGACCGTTCCTTCCAGGCGATCCTGCCCCTCAAAGGCAAGATCCTGAACGTCGAGAAGGCCGGCATCAACAAGGCACTCAGCTCAGATGAGATCCAGGCGATGATCACCGCGCTCGGCACGAACATCGCCGAGGAGTTCGACATCGAACAGGCGCGTTACCACAAGGCGATCATCATGACCGACGCCGACGTGGACGGCGCCCACATCCGGTGTCTCATCCTCACGTTCTTCTATCGCTACATGAAACAGATGATCGAGCAGGGCTATGTCTATATCGCACAGCCGCCCCTGTACAAGATATCGGTCGGCAAGAAGTCCGAGTACGCGTACAACGACAAGCAGCTCCAGCAGGTGCTCGCGCGCCTGCCCGAAGGCACCAAGACCACGATCCAGCGCTACAAGGGTCTGGGTGAGATGAACCCCGAGCAACTCTGGACCACCACGATGGACCCCAACAACCGTACCCTTCTCCAGGTCTCGCTTGATGACGCGTTGGCGGCGGAGAAGGCCTTCACGGATCTGATGGGCGACAACGTGGAGCCGCGCAAGGAGTTCATCCAGCGGCATGCCAAGGACGTGAGGTTCCTGGACATCTAGGGGAGTACGGCACGACGATGGCGGATTCACCCGACAGGCGCGCGCCGAAGGCGTTCGAGCCCCCACCCTGGGAGCGAGAGCAGTTCGACGAGCTGGCCAAGACCAAGCAGGCCGAGGAAGCGGTCACCGGTACCGCCCCCGAGCCGGTCGACGCTCCGGCGGAGGAGGCGTTCGAGCCCGCCGCCGCAGAGTCCGGGCAGCGGACCACGGCACCCGCCGCCTCCGGAGACGCGGTGGACCGGGAGGCGGAGTCTTCGGCGAAGGTCGACGACGCGGCGTTGGTCGAGATGATGGCGACCCTCGCCGCCGAGGAGCCGCCCGCTGCGCAGGGGTTGTGGCAGCTGGGCGTGATAGTGGCCGTCGGTATAGGCGCCCTCGGGCTGATGATGCTCGTGATCGGCGCGGTGGGGCTGTCCAAGACGGCGGACTCCGGCCCGATCGGGGTGCTTGGAGGGACGATCCTGGTCGGCTTTGGGATCGGCATGATCGCGATTGCGGTGTGGATGACGGTACGGACGCTGAAGCAGCGAGGAGTCCTTTAAGTGACAGACGAGATCACAGGCACGACGATCCTGCCGATCGACATCCAGGAGGAGATGCGGCGCAGCTTCCTCGAGTACTCGATGTCGGTCATCGTGGCGCGCGCGCTTCCTGATGTCAGGGACGGCCTCAAGCCGGTCCACCGCCGGATCCTCTACGCCATGAACGAGTCCGGCCTGACCGCCGGTCGCGCCTACAAGAAGTCGGCGTGGACCGTCGGAGAGGTCATCGGCAAGTACCACCCCCACGGTGACTCGGCCGTGTACGACACCATGGTCCGAATGGCGCAGGACTTCTCGATGCGCGTGCCGCTCATCGACGGCCACGGCAACTTCGGCTCAGTGGACGGAGACTCGGCGGCTGCGATGCGGTATACGGAGTCAAGGCTCCAGCGCATCTCGATGGAGTTGCTCCGCGATCTGGACAAGGAGACCGTCGACTTCGGGCCGAACTACGACGAGTCGCTCGAGGAGCCGCTCGTCCTGCCGAGTCGCTTCCCGAACCTGCTCGTCAACGGAAGCGCCGGTATCGCGGTCGGTATGGCGACCAACATCCCCCCGCACAACCTCGGCGAGACCATCGACGCCGTCACCATGATCATCGACAACCCTGAGGCCACCGTCGAAGAACTCATGGCCGTTATGCCCGGCCCGGACTTCCCGACCGGCGGCATGGTCATGGGCCGCGAAGGCATCTCGGACTACTTCTCGACCGGCCGGGGATCGTTGAAGGTTCGTGGCAAGGCGCATATCGAGCAGACCTCGACCGGGCGCACCCGCATCATCATCACCGAGATCCCGTACACCGTGAACAAGTCCAAGCTCGTGACCAAGATCGCGGACCTGGTGCGGGAGAAGAAGCTCACGGAGATCTCGGACCTGCGCGACGAGTCTGACCGCAAGGGGATGCGGGTCGTCATCGAGCTCAAGACCTCGTGCATCCCTCAGGTCGTCCTGAACAAACTCTACAAGCACACCCAACTCCAGACCGGCTTCGGCGTGATCATGCTCGCGCTCGTCGACGGAGTGCCGCGAACCCTGACGCTCCCCGAGATGCTCAAGTACTACGTCGAGCACCAGAAGGACGTCATCACGAGGCGCACGCGCTACGAGCTGCGCAAGGCTCAGGAGCGGGCCCACATCCTCGAGGGTTACGTCATCGCGCTGGACAACATCGACGAAGTCATCAAGATCATCCGGGCGAGCCAGGACGACGCCGAGGCGAAGGCCCGACTGATCGAACGCTTCGGACTCTCCGAGATCCAGACCGACGCGATCCTGGAGATGCGGCTCCGCAGGCTCACCGGTCTCGAGCGTCACAAGATCGAGGAGGAGCTCGAGGAGCTGCGCAAGAAGATCGCGTGGTACCAGCAGGTTCTGGGCGACGTCAATCTCGTCCTGCAGATCATCAAGGAAGAGATGGCGGACCTTCGCGACAAGTTCGCGAACAAGCGCCGCACCGAACTCGCCGGCGTGGCCGCGGACCTCGATGTCGAGGACCTCATCGCCGAGGAGGACATGGTCGTCACCATCACCAAGGCGGGCTATGTCAAGCGTCTGCCGGTCGCGACGTACCGCCAGCAGAAGCGCGGCGGTAAGGGTGTCGCCGGGGTGAACCTCAAGGAGAACGACTTCGTCGAGCACCTGTTCATCAGCTCGACCCACGACTACGTGCTGTTCTTCTCGACCAAGGGCAAGGTCTACCGCCTGAAGGTCCACGAACTCCCGGTCGGTTCGCGTCATGCCCGCGGCACCGCGGCGGTCAACCTGCTGCCGTTCGAGCAGAACGAGAAGATCGCGGCCGTTATCACCACCAAGGAGTTCGGCGCCGAGGACTACCTGCTCTTCGCCACACGCGAAGGCATGGTCAAGAAGACCGCCATGCAGGCCTACGACCGTTCGCGGCGCGACGGCATCATCGCCATCAACCTCCGCGACGAGGACGAGCTCATCGCAGTGCGCCGCGTGACCCCCGGACAGAAGGTCATGATGGTCTCGACCGCAGGGAAGGCCATCAAGTGGGACGAGTCTGATGCGCGCCCGATGGGCCGGGACACCATGGGTGTCAAAGGCATGAACATCAAGGCGGGCGAAGCGGTCTTGGGCATGGAGATCGCGCCGGATGACAGTGAGCTCTTCGTGGTCACCGAGCACGGCTATGGCAAGCGCACGCCGGTGGTCGAGTATCCCGAGCAGAAGCGCGGCGGCATGGGGGTCAAGACGATCCAGGTGACCGATAAGAAGGGCCCGCTCGCCGGCATGAAGATCGTCCAGCCGCAGCACGAGTTGATGCTCATCAGCCACGAAGGCGTGGTCATCCGCGTCAAGGCCAACGACATCTCGAAGCTCGGTCGCTCCACACAGGGCGTGAAGGTCATGAACGTCGCAAAGACCGACTGCGTGAGCGCAATCGCCCGAGTGAGTGCGGGCAAGAAGAAGGTCCGACCGGCTGCGGTGCCTGAAGGACAGACCTCTTTGCTCGAGGGAGAGGCCGGCGCGGAAGCTCCGGTCAATGACATGGAAGCGGCCGCCGAGGAACTGGTCAGCGAGGAGTTCGAAGACGTCGGTGACGACGAGTAGCCTGACACCTTCCGGAGGCGGGGTCGGAGCCGAGTCCGGCCCCGCCTCACATGTCCGCGCCGTCCTGTTCGATCTGGACGGCACGCTCATCGACTCGATCGGGCTGATCCTCGCATCGTTCCGCTATGCGACGAGCACCGTGTTGGGGGAGGCTGTCCCCGATGACGTCATGCTGCGCGACATCGGCACACCTCTGTGGAAGCAGATGGCCGACATCTCGCCGGACGATGTCGATGAGTTGGTGCGCGAGTATCGTGTGCACAACAACGCTCACCACGACGAGATGGTGACCGGTTACCCCGGCACCGCCGAGACGCTCTCCGAACTGAAGCGGATGGGCTACCCTGTGGGCGTCGTCACATCCAAGCTGAACGCCGGGGCGTTGCGGGGACTGCGGTTGTTCGAGCTGGACGGGTTCGTCGACCTTGTTGTCGGAGCCGACGACGTGACCGTCCACAAACCCGACCCCTATCCCTTGAGGCATGCGGCACGGCTCCTCGGCGTACCTCTTGAGGAGTGTATGTACGTCGGCGACAGCCCCCACGACATGGCGGCCGCCGTCTCGGGTGGCGCAGTGGCGGCCGCTGCGTTCTGGGGGCCGTTCGATCACGGGCTGCTGTTGGCGGAGCATCCCGACTACGTCTTGGATTCGATCTCAGACATCCTGCCGCTGCTGCAGGGCGATGCACGCCGTTTCGATAGCGGCGCGTCGTCCCGTGGTCGCGAAGGGGTAGAGTAACTGTCGGTAGCAGGACCACCCGAGCACCTGGAGGACCCGTGTCACGCAGAGCCAAGATCATCATCGGAGTCGTCGTGCTGGTCGTCTTGGGAGGAGTCGTCGCGGCGGTCGCTGTCGGATCGGGCGGTGTCGCTCTCCAGGTCGATACGGCCAAGGTCGCCAAGCAAGATCTCGCGGTGACCGTGACGGCGTCGGGACGTGTGGAATCCGGGCTGCGTGCGGACGTCTTCCCGCCGACCGTCGGCACACTCGCAGAAGTCATGGTCAAAGACGGTGACACGGTGAGCGAGGGCGCTGTCCTCGCGCGCATGGACACCGCGCCACTCGAACTGCAGGTGGCACAGGCGGAGGCCGCGCTCGCGCAGGCCGAGTCGGCACTGGCCGGCATAGAAGATCAGGAGCCCTCGAGCGCCGACCTCTCGGCGACGCGACAGGGGACGGCTGCGGCGTGGTCCGCATACCAGTCCGCCCTCGCGGCGCGTGATGCGGTCGGAGGGCAGGCGCCCAGTTCCTCGGAGAAGGCGGCGGCATCCGCGGCGACGACCGCGGCATGGTCGGCGTATTCCTCGGCCAAGACCGCATATGACCTGCTGAAGGCCTCTGTCGACGCGAGCCTTTCGCCCGCGCCCGACGCCTTGGCGAACCTGGACGCCGCCAAGATCGCCAAGGAGCAGGCGTACGCGGGCTACCTGCAAGCCAAGTCCGCTCAGGACCGTCTCGCGGCGTATGACCCGACCGTCTCGGAGGCACAGGCCCTGGCCGGTGTCGACCAGTCGTACGCGGCCTATCTCCAGGCGCGGGCGGGTCAGGCCAAGCTGGAAGGAACGAGCCTCTCCGCGCAGCGGTCAGCAGCACAGGCAGGGGTCGACCAGGCCCGTAAGGCGCTGACGTTGGCGCAGGACAACCTGGACAAGGCGGCACTGACAGCTCCGAGCGACGGGGTCGTCCTGTTCAATGCACTCGGAACGCCCTCGGCCGACGGCCAGACTCCCAAGGCGGCCACCGGGGCCTCGGTCGGCCCGCAGGCCGCGCCGTTCACCGTGGTCGATCTCGGCGCGCTGAGCTTCATGGCCGAAGTCGACGAGGTCGATGTCGATCGGATCGATGTCGAGATGCCCGGCTCGATCACGCTCGACGCGTTTTCGGACCCGTTCGAAAGCACGGTCGCGCAGATCAAGTCGTCCGCTACGTTGACGGCCACGGGGGGCACGGTGTTCCCCGTCTACTTCGAGTTCGGAGCGACGGAGTCCCAGATCCTCATCGGCATGAAGGGCGATGTCCAGATCGAGATCGACCGGGTGCCGAACGCTTTGACGATTCCCGTGGAGGCCCTGTTCGATGAGGGCGGCCAGACCTACGTCTACCTGGTTCGCGACGGGGTGCTCAAGCGCACCAAGGTCGAGGTCGGCACCCTGACCGAGACTCAGGCGCAGATCACCTCCGGCGCGGAGGAGGGCGACACCGTGGCGCTGTCCGGTCCGACCGAACTCGTCGACGGCATGAAGGTGCGGTCCAAGTAGCCTGATGCCGGAGACGCAGACCAACGTGGAGCCGAGTGGGTGCACCGCGAGCCGGGTGGTCCTTGAGGCTCGCGATGTGAGCAAGTGCTACGTGCTCGATGAGATCGAGGTGCACGCGCTTCGGGGCGTCGACCTGCAGGTCTGTGATGGCGAGATGCTCTCGATCATCGGCCCTTCGGGCTCCGGCAAGTCGACGCTCATGCATATCATCGGCCTGCTGGATCGGCCCTCCGAAGGCATCGTCACGGTCGAGGGCGAAGAGGTCTCGGCCATGGAGCCGAACCAGCTCGCCGCCGTCCGCAACCGACGCATCGGCTTCGTCTTCCAGTCGTTCAACCTGCTGGCGCGTACCACCGCGCAGGCGAACGTCGAGCTTCCGCTGATCTACGCCGGAGTCTCGGGAGGCGAGCGCTCGCGCCGGGCGCAAGCCGCGCTGGAGAGGGTGGGGCTCGGCGACCGGCTCAACCACCTGCCCAACCAGTTGTCCGGCGGCCAGCAGCAGCGTGTGGCCATCGCACGCGCGCTGGTGACCGAACCGAGCATCGTGCTTGCCGATGAGCCGACGGGCAACCTCGACACCCGGTCAGGCATCGAGGTCATGAGCATCCTCCAGGACCTCAACACCACGCACGGCATCACCGTCGTCCTTGTGACCCACGACGATGCGGTCTCCCGTCACGCGCAGCGCATCGTGTCGCTCAGGGACGGGCGGATCGTCTCCGAGGAGATCGTGTCCGATCGGGTGATGGCCGAGGACCGTCGCGCCCTCCTCGACTCGGAGGGCGACGAGTGAACCTTCGAGAGAGCTTTCGGATCGCACTACGGGCCCTCAACGCGAACAAGGTGAGGAGTCTGCTCACCATGCTCGGCGTCATCATCGGGGTCGCGGCGGTCATTCTTCTTGTGGCCATCGGCACCGGAGTCCAGGGAGAGGTCACCGGGTCGATCGAGGGGTTGGGCTCCAACCTCATCTTCGCATTCCCCGGCAACTTCGAGCAGGGCGGTGGCGGGGGCGGAGGCCCCGGCTCGACCATCACTAAGCAGTTCAATCTCGATGATGCGGAGTTGTTGCAGCGACGGCTCGGGCCCGAGGACAAGGTCGTGCCGGTCATCCAGGCGGCCGCCGTGACCAAGGTCGGCAACCGGGAGTGGCGCACGACGATCGCAGCCGGCAACGAGTATTCCGGAGAGGTCTTCAGTGCCGACTATGAGAGCGGCCGGGGCTACTACCGTAGCGAGGTATCGGCAGCGTCCCGGGTCGTGATCATCGGTTCGACGGTGCGCAAAGAACTCTTTCCCAATCAAGACCCGCTCGGCAAGTTCATGGATGTGAACGGGCAGCGGTTCAGGGTGATCGGCACGCTCGTGGCACAAGGCGGCTCGCTGACCGGAGACCAGGACAACCAGATATACATGCCGGTGACCGCGGCCCAGCGGCTCCTCGGCACCCGTGACGTGAGCATGATCATCGTCAAGGCCGCGGACGCGACACAGGTCGACGCGGTCCAGGCGCGGATCAAGCGCGCCCTCAAACCCCGTTTCGGCGAGGAGTTCTCCGTGTTCACCCAGAAGGAGACCCTGGGGATACTCTCGCAGTTGCTCGGGACCCTGACCGTCATGCTCGCGGGCATCGCCGGGATATCGCTGTTGGTCGGCGGGATCGGGATCATGAACATCATGCTCGTGAGCGTGAGCGAACGGACCCGGGAGATCGGGATCAGGAAGGCCGTGGGCGCCAAGACCTACGACATCCTCTCGCAGTTCGTGATCGAGGCCATGGTGCTCTCGGTGCTGGGCGGGATGATCGGGATAAGCATCGGCTGGCTGGGCAGCGAAGGTCTCAAGGTCGTCGTGCCGACACAGGTGACGCCGTGGGCTGTGGCGCTCGCGTTCCTCTTCTCGGCGGGCGTCGGCATCTTCTTCGGCGTGTATCCTGCGGTCAGGGCGTCACGGCTCGATCCCATCGAGGCGCTCCGCTACGAGTGACACCCGCGATTGCCGTCCGGGTCCTACGAAGCGATCAGCCCTGGAAGTCCTCGGGGTCGACATGGTCGAGGAACTCGCGGAACCGCTCGACCTCTTCTTCCTCGTCGACCTGCTCGCTCTCTGCGACGGCGGCCTCATCCAAGACCTCTTCGGCGACGAAGATCGGGGAGCCGGTGCGCACGGCGATGGCGATCGAGTCGCTGGGACGCGCGTCGATGGCGATGGTGCGCTCTTCGCCACGCAGGATGAGGGCGGCAAAGAAGGTGCCCTCTTCGAGCCGCGTGATCTCGACCCGTTCGACGACGTGGTCGACGGCCTGGAGGATGCCCGCGAGCAGGTCGTGAGTCATCGGACGCGGCGGTTCGACCCCCTGAAGCGCGAGCAGGATGGCCGTCGCTTCCGGATGGCCGATCCAGATGGGAAGGATGCGACCGTCACCCTCGGGCTCGTTGACCGGACGCAGAAGGATGACCGGTTGGTTCGTGACCGAGTCCATGGACAACGAAGCTATGCGGACGTGGATCATGGGGGCGCTCTCTCGCGGTTCTTCTAGTTGGTTGGTTCCACCATGATACGGGAACTCACACCCTCGAGGTGTGTACGAGGAGGCGTTGCGCCCATATGCAGAGCACCCGCCGTGCTTTGCTTGACGTGCTCGAACAGCGTGGGATAAGGTATCGAAGCGTTTTCGCACGACCGGGGCCCGTAGCTCAGTTGGTTAGAGCGCACGGCTGATAACCGTGAGGTCATTGGTTCGAATCCAATCGGGCCCACCATCACAGATAAGGACCAGGTGCTCCTCGCGCCTGGTCTTCTTCTTTGGGCCCGAGTGTGCGCTTTGCGTCGGCGGGTCCGCGGCGCCGCGCCGGAACCCGACAACACGAACGGCCCGCGATGGATCGCGGGCCGTTCGGTTCTGATGCGTGGGTAAGACGCGGGTTCTACGATCGCCCGCCACCGCGCGGACCGCGCCCGCGTCCGCGGCTGCGGTTCCGACCGGTGTTCGGCTTGCCGCTTGCGCTGCCGCCGTTCCCGCCACGCTTCGGCTTCTCCGCCGAGCGTTCAGAGTCGGGCACGATACGGGCGTGGCTGTAATCGAAGTGCGGGTGATCGGTGCAGTCCAGGACCGAACCGATCGTGTACTCGATGTCACGCAGGCCCTCGTGCTCTTCAGGTGCGAGGAGGGTGAAGGCGGTACCGCTCTTTCCGGCGCGAGCCGTGCGGCCGATCCGGTGGACGTAGTCCTCGGGCGTACCGGGAACGTCGAAGTTGATCACGTGCGTGATGCCGTCGACGTCGATGCCCCGGGCGACGATATCGGTCGCGACGAGAACGCGCGAGTGACCGCGCTTGAAGCCGTCGAGCGCCTTCTGGCGCTGCGCCTGCGAGCGGTTGCCATGGATCGCGGCGCTGCGGATCCCGCTACGGTCCAGCACGCGGGCGATGCGGTCGGCGCGATGCTTCGTTCGGGTGAAGACGAGCACGCGTTCGAGTCCGTGGTCGGTGATGATCTTGGTGAGAAGGTCGGCCTTCTGCTGTCCGCCGACGGGGTAGACCGACTGAGCGATGGCCTCGACGGGCGTCGTGACAGGCGCCACCGAGACCTTGACCGGCGAATCGAGCGTCGATTCGATGAGCTTGAGGATCTCAGGAGGCATGGTCGCCGAGAACAGAAGGTTCTGGCGCTTCTCGGGCATCAGGGCCATGATGCGCTTCACGTCGGGGGCGAAACCCATGTCGAGCATGCGGTCGGCCTCGTCCAGGACGAGGATCTTGACGCGCGAGAGGTCCGCGTCGCCACGGCCCACGAGGTCGAGCAGGCGACCGGGCGTGGCTATCAGGATGTCGACTCCTCGGCGGAGCGCACGCTTCTGCGGGTCATAGCCGACGCCGCCGTAGACGACGGCGGTCCGGTGGCGCGTGACCTTGGCAGCCGCGCGTGCCACCTCGTCGATCTGGATGGCGAGTTCGCGCGTCGGGGTGACGATCAGCGCCTTGATGCCGCCGGGTTTGGCGGAGACGCGCTGCAGCATCGGGAGGACGAACGCGGCGGTCTTGCCGGTGCCGGTCTGCGCGCATCCGACCACATCGCGGCCTTCGAGCACCACGGGGATGGCATCGCGCTGGATGGGGGTGGGCTGGGTGTAGCCCATTGAGGCGACCGCCGACAAGAGGCGGTCGTCGAGACCCAGGTTGTCGAAACTCAAAGAAGAACTCCTTTCGTGTGCGCCACACGGGGTCGCACTGCGGGTAGACGCAGTCGACGTGAGGCTCACACGAGGGAGTCAGAGGACAACCGAGTCTTGGTGTATTCCGTACAGCCTGTGCAGTATACGTGCCAAGACCCGAAAACGCGAACTTGCGGCGTGCGGGGCGCGCAGCATGCCGGTTCTTCCACAGGTGGCGGGCTGTCACGGATGAACCGCGGCGATGGCCCTGGCGCACTCTCGCATTCAGCCCCGTTCATGTCATCATGTCGGTGTAGTGTGGCCGCTGGGGGTTGGGGGATCCATGGGCGGGATGGCTGAACAGGCCGTGAGTGTGCTGTCGCCGTTCGTGGGCAGAATGGCCGCGGACACCTGTGTGCGGGCGACGGCGCTGTCGGCGGGCAAGATGGCCGATGACTTGTGCGCGGCCGACATGCCCGTACTCGAATCGAGCATCCGGCGTCTGCTCGGCCCTGTCGCGTCGGTGTCCACCATCGACGGCATCCTCGTCGAGATCCGTAAAGGGGCCGGAGCATGAGTCTGAATTCCGGGGTTCCGTCCATCCGCACCATGACCGTCGGTCTTGTCGGCCTGGGCGCCGTGGCCGTGATCCGTACCATGCTGATGGTGGGTGCGGGCGGCGAACAGGGCGCACTGCTGATCTCCGACCTCGGTGAGCTTGCCGTGGTGGCCGTGTCCGCGATGATCGCACTGAGCGTGGGGCGCTCCTTCGCAAAGGGAGAGGCCCTTCGGCGGCAGTGGACGCTCATCGGTCTGGGCATGCTCTGTTTCGCTGCGGGGGACGCGGTGTGGGCGTGGATCGAGCTCGGCCTCGGCGCCGAAGTCCCGTATCCGGGCCTGCCCGATGTCTTCTACGTAGGTGAGTACGCGTTCATCGGGGTCGCGCTTCTGCTTGCCGCGCTCGCCTACGGGCGTCTGCTGGACTTGCGTATCGCCGCGGGGTTCGCGGTCACGGCGGGCGCCGTGATGCTCGTGCTCCTGTACTTCGGACTTCTGCAGCCCTACATACTCGGGGACCCGTCCATTGCGCAAGCCGAACTCGTGGCGAGCACGTTCTACCCGGTCGCCGACGTGGCGCTGCTGCTCACTCCGTCGGTCCTGCTCCTGATGGTGGTCTCCAAGCTCGGCTCCGGCCGGCTGGGATGGCCCTGGTGGTTCGTCGCCGGCGGGGCGGCCGTGCTGGCCGTGAGCGACGCGACGTTCTCATGGATGTCGGCATCCGACTCCTACGTTGCAGGAGCGATCGTCGACTACGGCTGGATGCTCGCGCACGTGCTGCTCGCGGTCGGCGCCTGTGTCGCCGCGGACATCGCGCGCCCGAGCGTCGTGCTCGAGACTCCGGCGTCCCAGCCAGCGGTCGAAGCTTCGCTCTAACCGCCGAGGAGCACCACCCGCACGTCGTGGCTGCCGCCGTCATCGCGCAGCGGCACCGAGGCGCTCTCGAGCCTCATCCCATCGAGTTCGACGTACGCCACGCCGCGGTTGACCCCACGCGGATTCTCGAACCCGATCCGGTAGGTCGTCGTTCCGTGCGTGTACGTGAGCGTGTAGCCCTTCCATGATCTCGGGATGCACGGATCCAACCGCAGATGCGGGATCCCTTCGACGTCCTCGACCCATAAGCCCAAGAGGTTGCGGACCGCGACGTGGTAGAACCACGAAGCGGAGCCGGTGTACCAGGTCCAGCCGCCCCTGCCCGCATGCGGTGCCGCCCCGTACACGTCCGCGGCGACCACGTAGGGCTCGACCTTGTAGTGTTCCGCCTCTTCGTCGGTGCGTGCGTGGTTGATCGGGTTGATCATGCTCAGAAGGCCGTGCCCCTCGTCGCCATCGCCACGCAGGAGGTGAGCGAGCACCACCCAGATGGCCGCATGCGTGTACTGACCGCCGTTCTCGCGAACGCCGGGGACGTACCCTTTGATGTAGCCGGGGTCGTGCGGCATCGTGTCGAACGGCGGTGTGAGCAGCGCGATCAGTCCATGCTCGCGGTCGACGAGCTTGTCCTCCACGGCGTCGAGCGCCATCTGGGCCCGGCCCGGGTCCGCACCGTCGCTGATCGTCGCCCATGCCTGCGCGATGGCGTCGATCCTGCACTCTGCCGAGGAGCGTGATCCCAACGGGGTGCCGTCGTCGAAGTACGCGCGGCGATACCACGATCCGTCCCATCCCGACTCCTCGGCGGCCTCTATGAACGCCTGGGCCCGCCTGCGGTACTCGGCTGCGCGGCCGGCCTCTCCGCGCATCTCGCAGATCGGGGCGAAGCGCCTGAGCACCGTCGCCAGGAACCAGGCGAGCCACACGCTCTCGCCACGGCCCCCGATGCCGACGCGGTTCATGCCGTCGTTCCAGTCGCCGCCACCCATGAGGGGGAGTCCGTGGTCGCCGACCCCGGTCCCGGACTCCAGGGCCGCCACACAGTGTTCGTAGACGCTCACGGCCTGCTCGGAGAGCGCCGGTTGGAGGTAGTTGTCCTCACGATCGGGATCGACTTCGGGTCCTTCGATGAACGGGGTGACCTCGTCCAGAACGCTTCGGTCCCCGGTCACGTCGAGGTACTCGGCGACCACGAACGGCAGCCAGTGTCGGTCGTCGGTGATCCGCGTCCGGACTCCCCGGCCCGAGGAGGGCTGCCACCAGTGCAGGACATCGCCCTCTGCGAACTGGTGTCGTGAGGCCTCGACGATCTGCTCGCGCACGAGGTCCGGACGTGCCAGGAGCAGCGCGAGCGAATCCTGGAGCTGGTCGCGGAAGCCGAACGCGCCGCTCGACTGGTAGGTCGCGGTGCGACCCCAGATCCGGCAGGCAAGGGCCTGGTACAGGAGCGCGCCGTTGACGAGCAGGTCGAGCGCCGGGTCCGGCGTCCGGGCTCGCACGCTGCCGAGCACGCGCCGCCATTGCTCGCACACACCGGCGAGTTCGGCGTCGACCCGGCTCGGGTCGCGATAGGCGGCCACGAGCTCGCGAGCCTGCTGAAGGGTGTCCGTCTGCCCGAGCAGGAAGCAGACGCTGCGCTCCTCGCCGGGCGCCAGCTCCAGGGCGACCATCAGAGCGCCGCAGTTGTCGTGGAAGCGACCGGTGCGCCCGCCGAGGCGCTTGCGGCCCATCGCCGCTGGGTCTGCAGGTCCGCGGTTGCGACCGACGAACTCGGTGCGGCTCCCGGTATACGAGTGCAGTTCGGCGTCGGTGGCCAGGAACGCGGCGCGTCCCGGGAAGTCCATGTTGAAGTGGTTGTGCGCGGTCAGAAGCTGGTGCTCGGCGTCGAACCACGTCACGACCAGGTGCTGCGCCTTGCTGCGCGAACTGCCGAGCGACCACTCCACGAACTGCGTCGCGGACAGTCGCCGCACCGTATCGCCCGTGTTGCGCAGCGTCAGTCGCACCACGCGCACCGGGTCCTCGACGGGCACGAACCACTCGAGCCGCTGCTCGAGCCCGTGGGACTCGTGTTCGAAGCGCGTGTAGCCCCGGCCGTGGCGGACGGTGTAGGTGCCGGGCCCCCGGGCCGGCAGCGGCGTGGGGCTCCAGAACTCCCCGGTCTCCTCATCGCGCAGGTATATGACCTCGCCGGACCCGTCCGAGACGGGGTCGTTGTTCCACGTGGAGATGCGGTTCTCATGGCTGTTGAGCGCCCAGGTGCAGCCGATTCCGGCTTCGGAGACCATACAGCCGAACTCCGGCGATGCCATCACGTTGATCCACGGCGCGGGCGTGCAGCGCCCCTCGTCGAGCACGATCACGTATTCGTCCGCCGACGAGTCGAACCCGCCCCATCCGTTGTCGAAGAGCAGGTCCGGCCGGGGCGGCGAGGGGGCGGCCCACGCTTCAGGCGCACGCGCAGGCATGAGGGCGGGCGGCTCCTCGGCACGCGGCACACGCCGGTTGAGCTGGACCTCGAGGGGTCCGCTGTCGCCGTCGAGCGTGGCGCGCGCGACCGTGAGCAGCAGGTTGAGGACGTCGGGATGCATCTGGTCGGAGCGGCGGAGGAACACCCCGCCCGGACGATCGAGCATCTGAAGCGCGTGGCCCGTGCGCACGAGCATCCTCAGGCGGTCGTCGAGTTCGTCGGAGTACGCGGTCGGTCGCGTGTTGAGTATCACGAGGTCGGAGACGAGGCCCTTGTGGCGCCAGTACTGGTGGGCGAGAAGCGCCTGACGCACGAGGGGGGCGTGTTCCGGCTCTTCGATGCGCACGAGCAGGATCGGCAGGTCGCCGGAGATGCCGAGGGACCACAGGCCCGACATCTGCAGCCCGTTCTCCACGGGGGTCTTGATCTTGAGCACGGAGGCGGGGTCGGTGAGCAGGAGGCGTGACGCCAGACGTTCGAGCACGACGGCTTCCGCCGGGGTGATACCCAGGTCGCGCAGTTCGATCTGGGCCGCCGTCCACGCCAGGTCGATGGCGCGCTGCGCACTGCGCGGGTCGCCGTACTTCTCGGCCAGACGGACCGCTTCCTCACGCGTCTGGGCCACTCCCGTGGTGAACACGAGGCGCACGCTCTCGCCGCCTTCGACCATGACCGTCTTGCGGATCGCGCAGCAGGGGTCGAGCACCGGTCCCGTCGTGCGACTGAGCGGCCCGCCTGCCCTGACGGCGGTGGGGGCCTCGGCCCCGTTGAGCCTGCCGAGGAACCGAGCGCGGTCGGTCTCGTAGGTCCAGTCGCACTCGTCGCCGTCCTCGCAAGCGAGGACGTGGACACCCCAGATCCGACGCTCCTCGGCGGAACGCGGGCGCCGCGAGAAGAGCAGAGCCCGCATCGGGTCGAGCGCCTCGGTCTCGACGAAGAGGTTCGAGAACGACTTGTGCGCCTGATCGGCCGCCTGATCGGCCATCGCGAGCTCGAAGTAGGACGTCAGTTCGAGCTCGACGCGGGTGCGCCCATGATTGGTGATGCCGATGCGGCGGATCTCGGCGTCGTCCTCGGGGCTCACGGAGATCTCGGTGTGCACCTCGATGTCCCCGTCGATGCGACGGTACTCGGCCTTGTCATGCGCGAACGTCACGTGATACTCGTCGGGACGTTCGGGGCACGGGTTGCTCGCGGCGTTGTGCACGCGGCCGGTCGCGGTGTCGCGCAGGTAGAAGAACTGTCCCCAGCAATCGCGCGTCACGTCCTCGCGGTAGCGGCTGATCGCGACGTCCTGCCAGCGGCTATAGCCCCCGCCCCCGTTGGTGACCATGACCGAGTAGCGGCCGTTGGACAGGAAGTGCGTCGCAGGCACGGGCGTGTCGGCGAGCGGGTAGGCGCGGGTGACGGGGGGCGGCAGCTCGCGCACCGAGCGCACGTGCTCCACCTCGCCCACGTTGGGCGTCGCGAGTTGCACGTGCCGGGGCACCCGCTCCTGCAGGAGCAGCTCCGCCGAGGCGACCATCGGATCGCGGTGGAACCGATCGTGCATCGGTATGCCCGAAAGCTCGTTGGCGAGGGCGACGAAGCTCATGCCCTGGTGGTGAGCGAAGTACGCCCTCACCACCGCGCGGCTGGATCCCGCCGGCACCCTGCCCGGCGTGTAGTCGAGGCTCTCGTAGAAGCCGTAGCGGCCCCGGGCTCCCTGGCCCGCGAGTTCGTGGAGGTTCGCGATGGCCTCGCCGGGTGCGACGGGCAGGGCGAGCACCGTCGCGTACGGGGCGACGACCACGTCGTCGGACAACCCGCGCTTCAGCCCGAGCCCCGGCACACCGAAGGCCTGGTACTGATACACGAGCCCCGCGTCCTTGGCGTTGAACGCCGATTCCGAGACCCCCCACGGAACGCCGCGTTCGCGCCCGTACTGGATCTGCCGGCGCACCACCGAATCGTAGGTCTGGTCGAGCAGGGTCATCGGCCACGAGCGCATGACCAGCAGCGGCATGAGGTACTCGAACATCGAGGCGCTCCACGACAGCAGCGCGCGTCCGCCCGCGGTCTGGGTGATCGCCCGACCGAGCCGGAACCAGTGCTCTTGCGGGATGTCGCCCTTGGCGATCGCGAGGAAGCTCGCGAGCCGGCATTCCGAGGCGAGCATGTCATAGTACGACGGATCGAGTCGTCCCTCCGCCGTGTTGTAGCCGATCGAGAACAGCAGCCGCTGCTCGTCGAAGAGGGTCGTGAAGTCGGTGTGCTCCCACATCTCGCGCGCCATCGCCGCGTCGAGGTGCAGCTGGCCGAGGAGCTGTGCCGCGGCCGGTCGCGCTCCCAGCACGCCGTCGAGCATCCCGGTCGCCCAGGCGCGTTCCGCTTCGCGTTCCGCCAAGGAGTCTCCCGGCGGCTCCTCGGCGATCGAGGAAAGCGCCGCGAGTGCGTCGCCCAGTCCCTCGGCGAGACCCACGAGGCTCGGGACGTGATCGAGAAGCGGGACCAGCGACGCCCCGCGTGGGTCTTCGAGGACCGCCTGCGGCACATCCGCTGCATGCGCCGCCCATGGGGTGAGCGACGAGATGGTGGAGCGTGCGGCCTCGACCGCGGCGAGCACCGCGACGACCGAGGCGTGGGCCCGTGCGACGGCGGAGCCCGGGTGTGGCGACGCGGCGGTCGGCGGATCGACATCACCGAACAACGCCGAGGCGGATCGATCCACCGCGGCGGCCATGGTCTCGATGCGTTCGAGCACGGCGTCCCAGCGCGCCATGTCGCGCGGTGGCTCTTCGAGAGAGGCGTCCCGGGCCAGCTCGTCGAGCTGTTCACGCAGGTCGCGCAGGGCGGGCGCGGACTCGACGGCGACCTGCTCGGTCACGAGGTCCTCGATCGCCAGCGCGGCCGTATCAGCGATCCCCGAGAGCAACTGCGCGCCCAGGACCGGCGCTTCGGAGGCCTCGAGCAGGCCGATCCGGAGCACGAGCAGATGCCCCGCGAGGTTCCCGCTGTCCACGGTCGAGACGTACTCGGGAGGCAGCGGCGCGAGGGTCCGTATGTCGTACCAGTTGTAGAAGTGCCCCCGGAACCGCTTCAGGCCCGCCATGGCCGCAAGCGTGTCGGCGGTTCGTCCGATCAGACCGGTCAGGTCGAGATACCCCAGGTCGTACGCGGAGAGATTGCCAAGGAGCTGCAGACCGATGTTCGTGGGCGAGGTCCGCCACGCGACCTCGCCGTTGGGGTCCTCCTGGAAGTTGTCTGGCGCCAGATGGTGGCCTTCGGAGGTGACGAACGTCTCGAAGAAGCGCCACGTGCGTCGCGCCAGGCGTCGTAGCTCCGACTCCTCGGCAGGGGTGAGTTCACGCTCGGCCGGGACACTCGTGCGCGAGACGCGCCACGCGATCAGGGGGGCTGCCGCCCACAGCAGCGCGAGTGCGGCCGAGACCCCCAGGCGCGCCGGGCTCTGCAGCGCCGCGGGGGCGAGCAGCAGCAGGGCGACCGCCGAGGAGGGCGCCAGCTTGCGCGCGAATCCGGACAGGCCCACGCCCAGACGCCGGTCGGCGTCGGCCGCGGTCTCCCATTCAAGCAGATGCCGTTGCGAGACCGTCATGCGCCAGACGGCGCGAACGGCAGCATCGATCATCACGTAGGCCTGATAAGGGAGCAGTGAGAGCGTCAGGAGGGCGCGCGCCGAGTCACGGCCGAAATCACGCCACGCTGATTCCATGGTGGTCGAGAACGAGACCTCGCGGGAGCGGAACACGATCGAGTCCGCGAGGCTGAAGTAGACCGGGAAGAAGACCACGAGTGACATCGCGAGCGGCCAGGCCCACGCGGGGCCCGGCAGAACCGTCCAGCCCAGGGTCATGAGCATGAGCAACGCCGGGGCCACGAGCGAACGTCTCACGTTGTCGAACAGCTTCCAGCGGTGCAGCGGCGAGAGCACGTTGCGTTCGCGACGTCCTTCCGCGGGCACCGTCGCCCCCAGCCACGGCAGCGTCTGCCAGTCGCCGCGCACCCAGCGGTGCATGCGTGCCATATGGGACAGGTAACTCGAAGGGTGGTCGTCGAGCACCTCGATGTCGCTCGCGAGGCCGACCCGCAGGTAGCAGCCCTCGATCAGGTCGTGGGACAGCAGTCGCCCCTCGGGGAAACGGCCCTCCAGCACCGCGTTGAAGACGCTGACCTCGTAGATGCCCTTGCCGGTGAAGCTTCCTTCGCCGAACACGTCCTGGTAGGTGTCTGAGACCGCGCCGGCGTACGGGTCCACTCCGGTGACGCCCGAGTACAGCCACGCGAAGAACGAGCGCGAGGACGCCGGCAGCGACATACCGACGCGCGGCTGGATGAGCCCGTAGCCCATGTACACCCGCCGGTCGCCCGGCAGGAGCACCGCGCGGTTGAGCGGGTGCGCGATCGTGCTGATGAGCTTGCGTGCCCCGTCGCGGGTGAGCACGGTGTCCGAATCGATCGTGAGCACGAACGTCACCGCGGCAAGCGCAGCCTCCTCGCCGATCCGGTGGGAGAACGACGTGGAGTTGGAGCCGCGCAGCATCCGGTTGAGTTCCGTGAGCGCGCCGCGCTTGCGCTCCCAACCCATCCACGTCCGCTCCTGCTCGCTGTACCGACGCTCTCGCACGAACAGGCAGAACGGCCGGCGTCCGTGCTCGACGAGGTACCGGTCGTTGAGCGCCTCGATCCCCTCGACGGCCGCCTCGATGACCGCGTCGTCTCCGGGAAGGCGCTCCTCGGCAGCGGTCTTGAGATCGCCGAGGAGCCCGAAGTAGATCTCATCGTCCCGGTTGGCGAGGTACGCGACCTCGAGGTTGTCGAGCACGTGGCGGACCGCGCCGACCGAGGAGAGGAGTGTCGGCACGATCACGAGCGTGCGATGCGCCTCCGCGACCGGAGAGAGGAAGTCGAGCTTGGGCATGATACGGGGCGGGAAGACCCACGCAGCCGTCCGGTTCGTGATGTTGAGCGCGAGATCCGAGAGCGGCACCAGAGCGATGAGCATCACGGCGGCGAGCGCCGCCGTAGAGGCCCCCGAGGAGGCGATGGCGGCGAGCAGCACCGCAGCCAGCGCCAGGGTGGTGATCCCGAGCATCCCCCAGTAGAAGAGCCCCTTTCGCGCGAGCGGGCCGCGGTAGAGTCTCTCGCGCAGGTGCGGGCGGTAGGCGACCGCCGACTCGAGGTCGTAGCGACCACCGCTGATAAGGTAGTGGCCGACGTGCGCGGAGATCTCGTCGGTCGCGTCGTGGGTCATGGAGTCGAGAGCCAGGCTGACTGCCGCCTCGGCGACAGCGATCTCGGTCATGGGGCAGCGACGGGCGATGCCTTCGAGAGCGTGACGGTAGCGGTCGCGGCTCTTGAAGTCCATATGCGGGTAGACGCCCACGGGGTCCTCGCGCAGGACCTGGTCCACGAGGCTCGCATGCTCGAAGAACCCGCGCCACTCGTAGGCGTCCAGGAAGCGGATCGCGGTTATCGAGTTCGCGATCGAGACCTGGTCGGCCGCCTGGACCTGTTGTAGTTCGTGGCTGAGGGCGCCCAGGTCGATCCCTGACTCCCGCAAGCGCCGCTCGAGCCATGCACCGAGCATGTCGGCGCCGGTGTCCTGGCCCGAGAGCCGTTGCGCGAGGCGCATGAGGAACGTCGGGTCCACGAGGCCGACGCGCTCCTCGAGCTCGTCGATCAGCGCGCGCAGCGCATCCGAGCCGTCGGGCACGGCGAGCAGCAGGCGATCCGCCCACTCGTCGGCCATGCGGGTCGACCGGTGCGTCTCTCCGACGCGTGCGGACAGGCGGGCCAGGTTCTCGACGAGCGCGATGCGCAGGGCGATCGGGATGCCCCATATCTCTCCGATCGAGAGCGGTGAGACGTCCTGGAACCCGTCGATGAACTGTGTGAGCACGCTCTCGTCGAGTCTTGAATCGGTGTGCGAGAGCAGTTCGACGATCGCTTCGAAGACCCGCGGGTACCCCGCGAACGCGCCGCGCGTCAGCCGGGGGAGTTCCCGGCTGTACCCGGCCGGCAGATCATCGCGGACGAGCCGCACCTGTTCCTCGATGAGGTAGAAGTTGTCCAGCAACCATTCTGCCGCCGGCGCGACGGGGTGTTGCGAGCGGACGGCTTCGGAGAACATCGAGTTGTCCGCGGAGAGGCCCGCGGAGGCGTCGGCGATCATCTCGAACAAGGGGGACGGAGCGCTTGCCAGCTCGTCGGTCCAGGACTGCTGCTCGGCCAGTTCGCGGGCGCACCGTGTCAGGCGCTCTGCCGAGTAGAGCTCGTCTCGGAACGGGCGATGCGTTCGTGGTTGGGCGGGATGCTCGGCAGGCTCGGGCACGCGAAGACTCCAGACGGCTGTGACGTGTTCCCCCATATGGCCACACGCTGGCCGCTTTCTTGCTCGGAGCGTGTGAGGTGCGATACACGTGATTATCCCCGACCTCGGCGATCATAGCCGAGGAGTTGCACGGCAGATACCCCTAGGGGTATACTCCGACAGGAATGTACGGCCTTCGAGGAGCGGAGCCCGATGAACAAGAACACCAAGACCATCGTCTGGGCGGTGGCAGCCATCGCGGTCGTCGCGCTGGGCTTTGCCATGTTCAGTCCGAGCGGCGGTGCGCAGGTCGAGGTGGTCGACTCGACCAAGCTCACCGAACTCGCGGGAAGCGGCGTCACCGTTGTGGATGTCCGGACGCCCGGGGAGTTCGAGGCAGGTCACGTGCCCGGTGCCATCAACATCCCGGTCGACCAGATGGCGGCTCAGGCGGCCGCTCTGGACCCGGCCCAGCCGGTGGCCGTCTACTGCGCGACAGGTTCCAGATCGGCGTCGGCCGTTCAGTACCTGACGCAGGCGGGCTTCAAGAAGATCTACCACTTCGATCAGGGTATGGTCGCGTGGAACGGCGACATCGAGCGGGGGACCGTCGCGGTCGCCCCGGCACCCGTCGAGAAGGCGACCGACACGCCGGTGCTCTACGAGTTCTACACAGATTGGTGACCCAGCTGCAAAACGATGAAGCCCGTGGTCGACGGGCTAGAGAAGCAGTACAAGGGCAAGGTCGAGTTCCGGCTCATCAACGCCGACACGGATCCACAGGCCCAGAGCCTGAGCCAGAAGTACGGTATCACCGCGGTGCCGACGTTCGTGTTCCTCAACACCGACGGTACCGAGGCGACACGGCTCCTCGGCGAGCAGTCCGAGAACCAGATGCGCAAGACCCTCGACTCGCTCAAGTAGCACCGGAGTCACATGCGCCATCCGGAGGCGGCCCCGAACCGGGGTCGCCTCTTTGCGTGCGAGTCTCGGTTCCGCGGGTATATAGACTCAAAGGCGATCAGTGATGGCGATCGGCACGTTGACAAAAGAGGTGTGGATCACCCGGTGAGAGATTCGATTTATGCCGGGATGGCAGATGAAGGGCTTCGAGCTGGCCGCATGCTGAGAGAGACGTCAGGAGTGTAGGTTCGTACAATGTCGGTTCGATCGGTACGCGTCAGGTAGGCGCGACTTGTTCGGTAGGACACAAGACGAGTTCAGCCGCCGAAGACCCGGGCAAAAGCCCCTGGGATCACGTGGGATGAGGCCAAGAGGGACCGCTCACTTGGCCGAAAGCTCCCAAGGATATCCTTTTGGAGGGGAACCTCGGGCGGTGCGAAGGCCATCCCGGCAATGAGAAGACAGAAGGCCCGCGCCTCGTTGCGCGGGCCTTCTTTTCGTTTCCGGTCGGACGCTCTGTCGTGAAGCGCCGATCGCCCGGCCTCTAGAGCGCCTCGGCGCCGGACTCGCCGGTCCGGATGCGGATGACCTGCTCGACCGGCGTGACGAAGATCTTGCCGTCGCCCATGACGCCGGTCCGTGCGGCCGCGACGATGGTCTCGATGGTCTCCGTGACCTCATGGTCGTGGACCACGGCGATGACCATGACCTTCGGGACGAGGGTCACGTGGTATTCGCCCCCCCGCCAGGTCTGCGAGAGGCCGCCCTGTGTGCCGTGCCCCTTGGTCTCGATGACCGTCATGCCCATCCGCTCGAGTTCGTCGAGGGCCGAGCGCACTTCTTCGAGCCGCTCCGGGCGCAGTATGGCTTCGATCCGCTTCATCGCTTCGCTCCCTGGGTCCGGGTGTGCGCAGGGCGGGGGCCGACGAGCCCCCGCCCTGTCGTCACTCGCACGGTGTGTCGCTAGATGGCCACGTCTCCGGACTCTCCGGTGCGGATACGGGTCACGTCGGAGATATCACTGACGAAGATCTTGCCGTCGCCGACCTCGCCTGTGCGGGCCGAGCTCGATACCGCCTCGATGATCTTGGCGCAATCACCGTCGGCGCATACGACTTCGATCTTGTACTTCGGCAGCATCTCCACCTTGTACTGGCGACCGCGGAACTGCTGCATGAGGCCCTTCTGCTTGCCATGGCCTTCGATGCGCGTGAGCATCAGTCCGGGGTAACCGGCCGCCTCGAGGGCCGCCTTGACGTCGTCCAGCTTCTCGGGCCGGATCACCGCTTCTATCTTCTTCACGGTCTTCACCTCCTCGGTGGGTCTGGTGTCTACTCTTCCACTACCAGGAAGTTCGGGTATGCCGAGCTACCATGCTCGTCGATATCGAGTCCGCGGATCTCCTCTTCGGGAGTGACGCGGATACCGAATGCGAGGTCCATCCCCTTGAAGGTGATGAAGCCGAGTCCGAACGCCCATGCGGCGACCACTGCGGCGCCGATGATCTGAGATACGAGCTGCGCCGTACCACCGCCAAAGAACAGACCGGTGACGCCGCCGTAGGTCCCGTCGGCGAACAGACCGACGGCAAGCAGGCCCCAGATGCCGTTGACGCCATGGACGGAGAACGCGCCCACCGGGTCATCGATACCCATGTTCTCCACCAGGTAGATGGCCATGACCACCAGTGCGCCGGCGACGGCGCCGATGGCGATCGCGGAGCCACCGCTGATGACAGCGCAGGGCGCGGTGACCGCGACCAGGCCGGCGAGTGCGCCGTTGAGAGCCATACCGATGTCGAAGGTGCCCGTCTTGAGCTTGACGATCAGCAGGGCGATCGCAGAACCCGCGGCTGCAGCCATGTTGGTGTTCACGGCGATCACTGCGATGCGCAGGTCGTTGCCGTTGAGGGTCGAGCCGGGGTTGAAGCCGAACCAGCCGAACCACAGGATGAACACGCCCAGGGCTGCGAGAGGGATGTTGTGACCCGGGATGGCCTTCGGCTTGCCGTCCTTGTCGTACTTGCCGAAGCGCGGACCGAGCACCATGGCGCCTGCGAGACCGACGAAGCCGCCGAGCGCGTGGACCACGCCTGAGCCCGCGAAGTCGTGGAAGGGAGTGGCCATCTGGGAGAGCCAACCGCCGCCCCAGACCCAGTGACCGTACAGCGGGTAGATCACCGCGCTGATCACGACGGAGTACACGAGGTACGCGGAGAACTTGAGGCGCTCGGCGACCGCGCCCGATACGATGGTCGCCGCGGTAGCGGCGAAGACGACTTGGAACATGAAGTCACGATAGACCGTCACATCGTAGTTGCCGCCGGCCATGAACCAGCCGGTCGTTCCGACGATGCCCGCCTTGTCGGCGCCGTACATGAGGGCGAAGCCGATCGCGAAGTACGCGAGCGACCCCATAACGAAGTCGAGCAGGTTCTTCATCATCAGGTTCGTGGCGTTCTTGGCTCTACAGAACCCGGCCTCGACCATGGCGAAGCCTGCCTGCATGAAATAGACAAGGAACGCTGCGACAAGCATCCAGATGAACGTCGTCGCGAGAGTGGGGTCCGCCGCAAGCGTGTCCGCCCCGTTGGGGTCGGCCGCGAACGCGAAAGCGGGGAGAGCCAATACCAGCGCGGCTACGAGGCCGGCCAGCGGCAGCGTGCGCTTGAGCATGGAGACTACCTCCTTGATTGCTGTCGTTGAGTGAACTCGTATTGGACCCATCCCGTGTACACCTCCTTCGCGCAGGACATCTCTTGGTCCGATCAGCAGGCCCGACGGGCGAGCTGTGCGCTCCATGCAACCAGCCGCATGTTTCGCGGCAACGGACCTGTCGTTTCGTGTTCGTTACACTTGCGCGACGTTGGTGTTCCGGACGAAGGTCCGTTCGATGAAAGACAGCAGTTCGCGGGATGTTTCGGGGCCGAAATGCAGCAAGGCCCCCGCTTTCGCGGGGGCCTTGCTTCAACTCCTGTTGTCGTGCGGTCAGGCGTCAGGTGTATGCGGTCCGAGGGCCGCAACGATCTCCTGGTACTGGGCCACGTCTATCTCGCCTCGAGCCAGCCGCTCACGGACGATGGAGAGCGGGTCGGCCGCTCCACCCCCGCTTGCGCCGGCGGTGTGATACTGTGCCGGCGCCTGATGCATGAACGCACCGGTGGCCGCACCTGCTGATGAGACGTGTGAGACATGGTCGCGCCTCAGGATCGCCCATAGCCCGATACCGAGCAGTGCTGCGAACAGTATGAATCCCACGATCATCAAACCTCCGAACGGATCGAAACCGGCCATGTGCCCGGGGACGCCCCCGAATCCGTAGCGCATCATCACGTTCTCCTTTCATCACCGTTGCACTTGGATCATCCCCCCCTGCGCTGAAAATGGCGTGAGGGAGGTGTGAGGATGTGGTGATGGCCAGCGCAGGCGTGTGAGCAATCCTGCAACCGCGGATGGGTGGCACGAGCACGATGTGGCGGGTACACTACGTTACTGCCCGTGCGAGCGGGCGTACGGGGACGTAGCTCAGCTGGGAGAGCGCGGGCTTTGCAAGCCTGAGGTCGAGGGTTCGAGCCCCTTCGTCTCCACCAACGCATATGAAGAAGGCCGCCCCCGAGGCGGCCTTCCGCTTTCGCAACCGCATCAGCGATGGGCGGGACGATCAGATCCCTTCGCGCGGTATCACGAGCGCGAACTCACTGCCGACATCGATCGTGCTCTGGAGCTCGATCCGGCCGCCGTGCATCGCGGCCAGACGTCGTGAAACGGCGAGCCCGAGACCGGTGCCCGCCGGCTTCTCGCCGCTGCGGGCGCGGACCTGGACGAACTCGTCGAACACCGATTCGAGTTGTTCAGGCGGGATGCCCGGGCCTGTGTCGCGGACAGCGAACCTCATTTCGCGGTCGTCGGCCGTTACCGTGACAGTGACGGCGCCCTCGGTCGTGTACTTGATCGCGTTGCCCACAAGGTTGAACAGGATCTGCTCGAGAGCCCGTGCATCCGCATGAAGCGTGGGCGGCGCATCTGTGAGGTCGTAGGTGAGGCCGAGCCCCTTCTCCTCCGCGAGCGGTCTGAGGCTGTCCACAAGAGAGACGACGATATCGGCAGGGATCAGTTCGCACGGTTCGAGCTCCAACACCCCTGATTCGATGCGCTCAAGATCGAGGATGTCGTTGACGAGAGCGAGAAGGTGCTGCCCGGCGTGCCTCACCATGTCGAGCTGGCGGGCCTGCTCATCGGTCAGCGGACCGGCGATGCCCTGGAGGAGGACCCCGGTGAAGCCCAGGATCGAGTTCAGGGGCGTGCGCAGTTCGTGGCTCATGTTCGCGAGGAAGTCGCTCTTCGCCCGGCTTGCCTTCTCCAGTTGCGCGTTGACGATCTCGATGCGTTCGTTGGCCTGATTGAGTTCCTCGTTGACGGCCGCCAGTTCCTCGTTGCTGGACAGCAGTTCCTCGTTGACGGATGCGAGTTCCTCGTTGGTCTGGTCGAGCTCCTCGTTGTTGGCCGTCAACTCCTCGTTCATCGCCGCGAGTTCCTCGTTGACGGCGGCGAGCTCCTCGTTCGATTCCTGCAAACGTTCGTTTGCCGCTTTGACCTCCCCGGTCCGCTCATCGACGAGTTCCTCGAGATGCTTGCGATGGCGTTCCAGTTCGAGTTCGCGGGCCTTGGTCTCGGTCATGTCGACGTGCGTTCCGATGATGCGCGTCGCCGCGCCCGACGCGTCCCGTTCGACGACCCTGCTGCGCGAGAGCACCCACTTCCATTCACCGTCGCGGGTCTGGAGCCGCATCTCGAAGGCGGCGCTTGCGGCCCCGCCTTCGATCATGGATTCAAGTGCGGCGGTGGCGACCTCGAGATCATCGGGATGGGCGAGGTGGCTCCACGATTGCAGCGTCGGCGGCCAGGCGCCCTCATCGAATCCGAGCATGGTGTAGTACCGCGCGTTGACCACGGCGGTGCCGCCCGCCACGTCGAGGTCCCACACGGCATCGGACGTGGCTTCGAGCGCCAGACGCAGACGCTCTTCATTGCGGGACAGTTCCTCCTCGAGCCCCGCACGCGCACGCTCTTCGAGGTAGAGCCGTTCATACGCGTCACGGCTCTGCTGGGTCCATATCCACGTGGCTCCGGCTCCCGCTGCAAGGATCGTGGCGATCACCAGGAGCATTGTCATGATGCCGGTTCGCTCAAGCGGCTGGTACACCTCGCTCGAGTCCACCTTGGAGATCACGTACCATGCCGTGCCCTCCACCGGTTCGCCATCGGCGACGACGGGAACGTCACGGTAGTCGCGTCCCTCAAGCGGACGGTTGTCGCCTGTGATGGCGCGCGCCGCGGGAAGCGTCTCCGTGATCGGCAGCTTCAACTTGAGTGCGGTGTCCCTGCGGTGCCGGAGCTCGTTGAGGAACAGTACGGAGTCGCCGTCCTGGCGCACCAGGAGTGTCTCGCCCGTCTTGCTGGGGACCGGCCACGTGAGAAGTGTCGGATAGAGGGCCTGCTCGGGGTCGACCCGTGCGAGAAGGTATCCGAAGGGCGGACCGCCGTCTGTGCTCGGATCCAGCAGTGGGGCTATGAAGTCGAGGGTCGGCCGGCCTGCCGGATCGAGATACAGGTCGGTGTTGTGGGTCTCCGACCGAGGTGCACCGTCGAAGAGCGGGCGGTCTTCGGGGTTGACGCTCGGTGTGGCGCCGTCGGACGACACATGGGCCACCGGCTCGCCCTTCGCATCCAGGAGGACGATGGCTTCGTAGCCGCTGCGCTCCATCTTGAGCCTGAGACTCTCGTCGATTGCGACCGCGTCGGCGTTGTTGGGGGTCTCGAACTGGCGGCGAGCAGCCTGTGAGAGGAAGGGGCTGCGTGCGTCGCTCAGGAGAGAGTTCGAATACTCGAGCATCATCGAGGCCGTCGATTCGGCCTTGAGTGCCGCGACGGTCTCCATCTCGTTCATCACGCGCTCGCGCAGCGAACTGCGCTGCGCGCTGTAGTACCAAGCGCCGCCCGCGGCGACGACCATCACCACGAGCACGAAGGTGATGATGATCGAATACGGGACCTGGCGCTTGGGTCTACCTGCGGCCGTGTCTTCTTCTGTCACCGGCTCCCCCTCGACGCGTCGTACTCTCACTCTATACCCGACCTGCTGATGACGCGGTTCTCGGCCCTTTCGCTTCGAGTTCGCGTCGCGCGTCGTTGCCTATCCAGCGCGCGGTCCGATCCTCGGTCGCGGCGAGTGCCCGCGCGGTGGCGAGCGCCGGCGCCCACAGGGCCGCCGAGCGCTTGCCGATGGTTCGAAGCGCCCAGTTGACGGACTTCTTGACGAAGTTGCGCGGGTCTCGGGCTTCGCGCTCGATCACCGCGAGAAAGGGCAGGAACCTTGCATCCTCGGCGGACTTGTCGTGCCATGCCAGGCATGCGATCAGCGCGAACGCGGCACGCTTCACGAACTCGCGCTCGTCGTGAGACCACTCTTCGGCAAGCTCGTAGGCGAAGGGCGTACGGTCGAGCAGGCTCAGGCACAGTTGATCGGTGATATCCCAGGAGTCGGAGCCCGCCGCCCACTCGAGCGCCTGCTCCTGCGTGACGAGCGTCGCGTCCTCGATGAGGATCGCGAGGATGCGGGGCTCGTGCAGGCCGCTCGCCCACAGACCCGCCGCGACCTCGTGGCGCCACGAGCCGTCCTTCTTGCGGATGCGCAGTACCGGCCTGGCCAGGGCACGTAGGGTGGTCATCGACACGCCGAGCGTGCCCTCGGAGCCGATGCCGAAGCGCGCCATCCCCGCAGCGTTCGCAGGGTCGGCCGCCGCGCGGAGCTGCTCGACCAGGGCCGAGACGGCCGCGTCCGGGTGAAGCGATGCGGGATCAGGGGACGCCATGTTCCGACCTGCCTCATCGGCGATGCCTGCTATGTGGAAGAATACACGTGTTCGAACTCGACACCCGCTGCGAACCCGCATCCTGCACCGACGGAGGTCCCACGTGATCCGACTCTCCACGCCAGACGCGCCGGACGAATGGCTCGACGCCGTGCGGTCCCGTTCCTCGCGACGCAGTTTCGACGGCGTGCTCATCGAACCGGCGGTCCTCGGCGAGTTGGAGGCCTACACGCACGCGCATCGCCCGTCGGGGGTGGCGCGCGTCTCGGTCGTGCGCGAGGTTCCCGAGCGGGTCTTCACGGGGATCGTGGGGGCCTACGGCCGCGTCGTCGGGTCTCCGAGCGCGTTGGTGTTCGTGGGGTGCGCGGGAGCGCCGGGAGTCGACGAAGCCGTGGGCTACACCGGCGAAGCGGTCGTGCTCGAGGCCACCAGGCTCGGACTCGACACCTGCTGGATCGCGGGTACGTTCAAGATGGCACGTGCTCTGGAACTCGTCTCACTCGAAGCAGGGGAGCGCGTTTTCGCGGTATCTCCCCTCGGCCATGCGACGGTACGGCTGAGTCTTCCCGAGCGCACGGTTTACGGGCACAGGACCACCGGACCCAAGCCGCGTAAGCCCGCCGAGGAGATAGCACCCGGTCTGGAAGGCTGGCCGCCCTGGGCGCGCGCCGGCGTGGAGGCCGCACGCCTCGCGCCGAGCGCGATGAATCGGCAGCCGTGGAGGTTCACGTACACCGGTGGCCGCGTACAGGTCGCCTACGACGGGCTCGACTCGTACCGACGCGTGTCCAAGCGTCTCGATTGCGGGATAGCCATGCTGCACTTCGAGATCGCGGCGCGGCACGTGGGCGCCGCCGGGCGCTGGGAGCTCGCCGCCGATGGCCCGAAGGTGGCGGAGTACGTCCTGGCCTGATCCGGCGCGGAGGACGTACCCAACGCCGACATGAAGAAGGGCCCCGGTTTCCCGGAGCCCTTCTGTGATGCCGTGGTGCACGAACGCTAGATCTCGGTCGGCCCTTCGACCACCGCGACCGCAGTGGTCTCCGGCGCGCTGCTCTGACGGGTCATCGCATCGCGAAGATTCGTCTTGATCGCCGCCACCATCTCCTGCTGTGCAGGATCGGCCGGCGTCGTCTCCGACGTGATCTCGCCGAGCTTCTCCGTCGCGAGCATGGCCATGAGCAACCCGAACGCGTTGCTGCCGGCAGCACCGTCGCCTTCCGCACCGCCCATGTTGACGACGGTGCTCGGGACGATCGGTACCTTGGAGGTCTCGATGGCCATCGCGAGCTTGGTCATGACGTCCTGCATCAGCTGGAGCTGAGGGCCGCCATACGCCCGCACCTGCTCATCGATCGCTATGGCCTTGCCGACACCGACCCGGGCCTCCTCCTCGGCTTTCGCCTCGGCGATGGCCTTCACACGCTTGGCGTCCGCTTCACCGGTCAGCGTGATGCGTGTGGCATCCGCTTCCGCGGTCACGGCGATCTTGCGAGCGTCGGCTTCCGCAAGGAGCTTCACGCGCTCCGCGTCGCCGGACGCAAGTACCTTGACCTTGTCGGCATCCGCCTTGGCAAGGGTGCGCACGCGCTCCGCATCCTGTGCCGCACGCTGCAACTCCGCACGACCCGTGTTCTCCTGGACCTGGATGTTGATCTCGGACTGGGTGAGCATCGTCTGCTGTTCGGCTATGGCCGTGGCTTCCTTGAGTTCACGCTCCTTGTCCGCCGCCACACGCTGACGCTCGAAGGTCTCGAGCTTCTCGACGGCCACCTGCCTGTCACGCAGCTGCATCAGGATCTGTTCGATCTTGTCGTCACCGGCCGCAGACCTCGGCGTGCCGATGAGCACCTCCTCGAGTTCGAGGTTGTAGTGACCGAACTTCTCCTTCATGTCCACGCTCGAGGACTGCTGGATCTCGGAGCGCTGCTGGATCAGTTCGATGATCGTCTTGGTCTGGCCGATGTTCTTGAAGTACGCGGAGACCATCGGGTCCAGGGTCTGGTTCACGAGCATCTTGATGTCGCCGAAACGCTGGATCACCAGAGGCGCCTTGCGGTAGTCGATATGGATGACGACCGACAGCGGCAGCCTCGGCTCGAAAGCGTCCCTCGTGATGAGTTCGACTTCCGAGAGGTTCTCGTCGTAGCTGTGACCACCGGTCTCAGTGGCGATCCACTTGAGGATGATGTTGGTGGTCGGGACCATGACGATGGTTCCGGCATAGGTATTGAACGCGTACTTGCCCGGAAGCAGAGCCTCGTTCCATACGCCCCTGTTGCCGGGGGCGACCAGCTCGCCGTGACGGTACTCGTCGCCGGAGATGTCCTTGCCCTTGGGGCCGATGTACGACACCACGACACCCGCGTAGCCGACCGGGATGATGACCTTGTTGATCAACTCTATGGTCGCGAACAGGCGGTTGATGAAGTACGTGCCCTCGGTCAGGACCTGGTACTGACGGCCGCGTGAACCACCGGCGGCCAGGAACGCCTCAGGATCCTGGAAGTTGTTGTGGTAGTGCGGGTCCTCCGGCGTGTCTCCGACCGCAGGGGCGATGATGTCGCCCATCGGCAGGGAGGGGCCGTCGTGTACCGTCACGATCCCGGTCTTGTCGTCAGCACCACGGATCACCACAGGGTCGAAACCTCCGAGAGAGTGGAGGTGGCTCGCCATCGACTGGATCGTGGCGAACTCCTCCTTGTTGCCCATGGGCAGGAAGTAGGTCGTACCCTCGGTGATGATGATGAACTGAGCGAGGTTGAAGGCGTACGTGCCTTCACGCAGGATCTGACGCTGCGGACCGCGCTGACCACCATTGTCAAAGAACGCCCGCACGTCCTGGTAGTACGCTGAGTCGATCACACGAGCCAGCGTCTGTGCCGGGGCGAGCGGCTCACCATCACGCGAGAACACGTACCCGATCTTGCCCTGCGGGATGGTGATCAGAGGCATCACGTGCACGCGGTACATGAACGGCGTGCGGAAGTGGATGCCACCTCGCAGGACCTGCGGCTGGTAGCCGGCCTCACCGTTGAGCGCGATGATCGCGTCCTTGAGCGAACCTTTCGCGGACCACCACTTCTCGACGATACCGACCTTGTCCGAGCGGATGATCCTGACGCCCAGGACGAACCACAGCACGCTGACACCGATGATGATGCCGAGCGACCACAGCCCGAACCCGATTACACCCGCAAACACTCCCATCTCTTTCCTCCATTCGCACAAAGACACGCCCGGAAGGCGCGCCACGTATTTACATATATAGGCATTGCAAATATATGTTAATCACGTTCTAACACCGATTCGGACGAACGGTATGCGCCGTTAATCCGCTACGCTTGGAAATCGGATAATCGGTATCACCGGCCCGGCCGAGAGGGGTCTTGATGCGCGTCCACTACATCCAGCACGTGCCGTTCGAGGGCATCGGCGCCATCGCCCAGTGGGCGGCCACCCGGGGTCACAGCGTGACCGGCACGCCCGTCTACACCGAGGCGTTCCCGCATCCCGGGGAGTTCGAGATGCTCGTCGTGATGGGCGGCCCCATGAACATCCACCAGGAGCGCGAGTATCCGTGGCTTGCCGAGGAGAAGCGCTTCATCCGTGCGGCGATCGACGGGGGCAAGCTCGTGCTGGGCGTCTGTCTGGGGGCCCAACTGCTCGCGGATGTGCTCGGCGGCGAGGTCTTCGCAGGTCCGCAGCCCGAGATCGGCTGGTTCCCGGTCGAGTTGACGCAAGTGGGCCGTGCGTCACGCGTGTTCGGCGTGCTGCCGCCCGCCTTCGAGACGCTGCACTGGCACGGGGACACCTTCACGGTCCCGCCCGGGGCCGTCCCAGCCGCCTCGAGCGCGCTGACCCCCAACCAGGCGTTCGAGTACGCGGACGGGCGTGTCGTCGCGCTGCAGTTCCATCTCGAGGCCACCCCGGCGTCCTGGTCCGCATTGGCGGAGAACTGCGCCGAGGAGTTGCGCGAACCCGGCGAGTGGGTCTCCTCGGCAGAGGACATGCTGGGCAGACGGGCCCTGTTCGCACCGGCCAACGCGATGCTCTTTTCGCTCCTCGATGCGATGGAATCGGCGGCATTCGGCGTATAGTGTCCGAAGGCTGAACCCCATGTGAGCAGGGAGACCCCATGGCGTCATTCGTGAAGCGGCTGTTCCTCGGCAATCCGCTGCACAACCGTGAGGCGGCGCATCAGCGGCTGTCCAACCCGGTCGCGCTCGCCGTGTTCTCCAGCGACGCGCTCTCGTCGGTCGCATACGCCACCGGCGAGATCGTCATCGTTCTGGCGCTGGCCGGTGCGGCGGCGCTCAAGCTCACGCTCCCGATCGCCATCGCGGTCGGCACGCTGCTTCTGATAGTCGTGGTGTCGTACCGGCAGACGATCAAGTCCTACCCCGGTGGGGGCGGTGCGTACATCGTGGCCAAGGAGAACCTCGGCTCGGGTCCGGGGCTCATCGCCGGCGCATCCCTGCTCGTGGATTACATCCTTACGGTCGCCGTCTCCATCTCCGCCGGTGTCGCGGCCATCACTTCGGCATGGCCCGCCGCGAGCACCTGGCGCGTCGAGATCGCGCTCGGGTTCATCGCGCTGCTCATGATCGCCAACCTGCGGGGGGTCAAGGAGTCCGGAGCGATCTTCGCCGGTCCGACCTTCGCGTTCGTGGTGCTCGTGGGCATCACGGTCATCGCCGGACTCGCGCGCTTCGCGATGGGCGACCCGATAGTGATCCCGCCTTCCGAGGAGGCTATGTTCGGTGCCCAGGCACTCACGATGTTCCTCGTGCTCAAGGCGTTCGCGTCGGGCTGTACCGCCATGACCGGTGTCGAGGCGATCGCGAACGGCGTCTCGGCGTTCCGTCAGCCGGAGGCCAGAAACGCCTCCAAGACACTGCTGTGGATGGCCGGCATCCTGCTGTTCCTGTTCGTGGGGGTCTCAGCGCTCGCGGTCATGGCCGGCGTCCAGCCCACCGAGGAGACGGTCATCTCCCAGCTCTCCCGCGCGATCTTCGGAACCGGATGGCTCTACTACACCATCTCGATCTCGGTCATGACGATCCTCATCCTCGCCGCCAACACGAGCTATGCGGACTTCCCGCGTTTGGCCTCGTTCGTGGCCGAGGACGATTACCTGCCTCACCAGCTGCGCGATCGCGGGTACCGGCTCGTGTTCTCCAACGGGATCATCCTGCTCACGCTCGCCGCCGGGTTGCTGGTCGTGATCTTCGGCGGTCAGACGACACGGCTCATCCCGCTCTACGCCATCGGCGTCTTCACATCGTTCACCCTCTCCCAGGCGGGGATGGTGGTCCACCACTTCCGCGAGCGCGAGGAGCACTGGCAGCTCGGGGCGGTCATCAACGGGGTCGGCGCCGTGGCCACCGGTGTCGTGCTGGCCGTGGTCGCGTCGGCCAAGTTCCGCGACGGCGCCTGGATCGTGGTGCTGCTCATCCCCGTCATCGTGAGCTACTTCCTGTGGGTGCAGCGGCAGTACGCCCGCGTGCGCGCCGAGCTCAAGATGCGCCCTGAGGAGATCACCGACCTCAACTGGCAGTCCGTGAACAGGCTCCACAACCATGTGGTGTTGCTCGTGAAGTCCATCGACCGCAGACTCGTGCGCGCCCTGCAGTACGCCAAGACCCTCAAGGCCGACGAGACCGAGGCGCTCTACGTCGACATCTCGGGAGACGCCGAGGAGTTCAGGCGCGCATGGCAGGAGGCCGGGTTCGGCATCAGGCTCACGGTGGTCGAGTCGCCGTACCGGGAGATCATCCGCCCCATCAGCGAACACATCCACGCGATCCCGCGCACGAGCTGCGACGACGTGATCACCGTCATCGTCCCCGAATACGCCGCCGAGAACGTCGCGGACACCATGCTCCACGACAAGACGTCGTTCTGGCTCAAGCAGACGCTCTACAGCGAGCCCGGGGTCATCATCGCCGACGTGCCGTACCACATCGACGACCCCTGCGCCGCGGGTGGTTCAGCGGGCGCGTAGGCCCGAGACATCTCGGCCTGCCGAGGACCCGGCGCGCTACTCCTCGACGGACATCGAGGCGGAGTCGTCGTCTGCGTTCACGCCGGGAAGCACACACTGCTTCTCGACGACCCCCCAGAGCACCGACGAGGCGGAGAGCGCGGCGTCCACGCCCCACTGCTTGTCGAACAGCCACTCGTTGGCGGGGTGGTTCACCCGAGCGACGACGCGGTCCACAGCGTACTCACGTGCGAGCATGGCTACGACGAGGTTGTCCTCGTCGTCACCGGTGGCCGCCACGAGCAGGTCCGCATCCTGCAGTCCCGCACGCTCGAGCACCGACGGCTCGCACGCGTCCCCGTCGATCACTCGGGCGGTCGACAGCATCGCCTGGACGCGTTCGGCGCGGTCGCGCCGGCTTTCGATAAGGGTGACGTCATGGTCGTCGAGAAGCTTGGCTCCGAGGTACGCGCCGGTCTTGCCGGCGCCCGCGATGACGATGCGCATGGCTTACAGCCTCCCTTTGGTGGTGCCGAGGAGCTTGTCGAGCTCGTCAACCGCGTCTCGTACCACGGTCAGATGCAGGATGTCGCCCGGAAGGACCTCGAGACGGGCGCTCGGGAGCTGGGCCACGCCGTTGCGCACGAGACACGTGACAGCGAGCTTCTCGGGGTACTGGACATCGACGACGCGACGTCCGGCCAGCGCGCGGTCGGCCACGACCTGGACGGTGACGACCTCGCCGCCTCCGTAGGCGTCCTCAAGCGTGATCCCGGGATGCTCGATCATCTCGAGCAGCCGGGTGCTCGCCCACTGGACACTCGAGATGGTGGGGATGCCGAGCCGCTGGTAGATGACGGCCCGCCGGGGGTCGTAGATGCGCGCCACGACGATCTTGACCCCGAAGCGTTCCTGGGCCACGCGCGCCGCGACGATGTTGCTGTTGTCGCCGCTGGTGACCGCCGCGAACGCGTCGGCCTTCTCGATCCCGGCCTTGAGCAGCGTGTCCCGGTCGAATATCTCGCCCTGGAGCCTGCGTCCTTTGAGGTCGTGGCCCCCGGCGTCGAACGCTGCGGCGTTGTGGTCGATGACCGCGACCGTGTGCCCGCTGTCTTCGAGTTGCAGGGCGAGGTAACGCCCGACGCGGCCGAAACCGCCGATGACGACATGCATGGAAGCGCTCCGTTCGAGGAGGACAGGGTGTGCGTGACCCATGCTAGTACCGAGTGTGCCCAAAGCGCCAGCAGGAATGCCCGGGGCCCGGTCCGACGCGTCGGTGAACGGGCGGGCAGGCGGGTCGGCCTTTGTTAGAATCGGACGTGCTGGAAGCGCCGATGGGTGGAGGACCGATGGGCGATATCGTGCGCGTCGAAGGGCTCGCGAAGCGCTTCGGCGATCTCATAGCGGTCGATCATGTCGATTTCGCGATCGCCGAGGGCGAGGTCTTCGGCCTGCTCGGCCCCAATGGTGCCGGCAAGACGACCACCATCTCGATGATCTCGGGACTGCTCGAGCCGAGTGACGGCGACGTCATCGTCGATGGCGCGTCGGTACGCAAGCAGCCCGTTGCCGTGAAGAAGGTCCTCGGTGTCGTGCCCCAGGAGATCGCGCTGTATCCGACACTCACGGCGAAAGAGAACCTGCAGTTCTGGGGCCGGATGTACGGCCTGTCTGGCAAGGAACTCTCCTCGGCGGTCGATGAAGCGCTCGAACTCGCCGGTCTCGCGGATCGCGCCAAGGAGCGCATCGAGAAGTACTCGGGCGGCATGAAGCGCCGCATCAACATCGCCGCGGGCATCCTGCACAAGCCGCGGGTGCTCCTGATGGACGAGCCGACGGTCGGTATCGACCCGCAGAGCCGCAACCACATCCTCGAGCAGGTCAAGGAGCTCAACGCGGCAGGGATGACCGTGCTCTACACGAGCCACTACATGGAGGAAGTCGAGTTCCTGTGCGACCGCGTCGCCATCGTCGATCACGGCAAGGTGATCGCGATGGGGACCATCGAGGAGCTGCGCAAACTCGTCGGCGACGCGGACATCGTGCGAATCGGTGTGGATGACACGCTGGCGGATTCCACGCTGGCGGCCGTGCGCGCCGTGCCCGGTGTGAGCAAGGCCGAGCGCGCGGATGCCACGCTCGAGGTTCTCGCGGCCGACGGAGGCGCGGCGCTTGCCGGCATCGTCTCCGCGCTCACGGCGGCCGGCGAGAAGGTCCACTCGGCCGAGGTCATCGAGCCCAATCTCGAGAGCGTGTTCCTGCACCTGACCGGCAAGTCGCTGCGCGACTAGCGAAAGAGCCACCGTGCCCAGACTGCTCACCATATCCGTCAAAGACGTCAAGACCTGGCTTCGGGACCCGGCGGCCCTCGGCGTGCTGCTGGGCATGCCCGTGATCCTCATCCTCATCCTCGGTTCGGCGTTCGGCGGGCTCGGAGGAGGAGACGCGAACTACATCGGTCAGGTCGCCGTCGTGAACCTCGATACCGCGGCCGTGCCCGAGGGCGCCAACGACGTGGCGTCCGAGGTCGTCACGATGCTCGCGGACAACAAGGACATCGCGAACGTCTTCCAGGTCGACCGCCGGGATGACGCCGATGCTGTCCGCCGCGAGGTGGAGCGGGGAGAGCTCATCGCCGCGCTCATCGTGCCCGCCGGATTCAACGAGTCGGTCAATGGGGCGAAGCCGGTGGAACTCGAGGTCATCAAAGACCCCGGCTCGGAACTCTCCTCGAACATATGGGAGAGTATCGTGCGCTCCGTCGCCGCCGAGTTCTCGCGGATCTCGGTCGTGGCCCAGACCGCGGGTGAGTCGGCGGGCGCCGCAGCCGCGAAGCAGGCGTTGCCGCCAGACGCGAGCGCCGCGATCGTCGGAGGCGTGATCGGGTCGGCCATCCAGGCCGCGACCGCGCAGGACGCCTCGGCGCCGGTGACCGTGGACGCGGTCGAGGTCACCAAGAGCGAGACGGAGATCACGCCGCTCTCGTACTACTCGCTTTCCATGACTTCGATGTTCCTGCTCTTCGGCGCGATGTTCGGCGCGTTCTCGTTCATCACCGAGCGCCGGGACCAGACGATGTCGCGGTTGCTCTCGACGCCGACCGCGCGCTCGAGTTTCGTGGGCGGCAAGATGCTCGGGATCATGCTCCTGGGGCTGCTGCAGTTCGGCGTGCTCTATCTCTATACGAGCGGCATGATGAAGGTGAACTGGGGCGACAGCGCGGCGGGCACATGGCTGATCGCGACCGGCGAGCTCGCGGCGGCGACGGGACTTGCGGTGCTCATCGCATCGATCGCCAAGACCGAGCGCGGTGCCGGCGGCATCGGGCCGTTGATCGTCCAGGTCATGGCGCTGCTCGGCGGCGCGTTCTTCCAGCTCTCGATCCTGCCGCCCTGGCTCCAGCCGATCCGCTATGTCTCGGTGGTGGGCTGGGCGATGCAGGGCTTCCAGAAGGTGCAACTCCAGGGCGCCGGCCCCCTCGACGTGCTCACCGAGTTCGGCGCGCTCATGGCGTTCGCGATCGTGTTCTTCGGCATCGGCGTGTGGCGATTGAGGGATGACCGATGAGACGCATGCTGGCCATGTTCTGGGTCTCGGTGCTCAAGGTCCTGCGCGACCGCGGTGAGCTCGTGAGCATCGTGTTCCTGCCCTTGCTGCTCACCTACGTGTTCGGCGTGGCGTTCGGCTCGCAGGGCTCCGAGCGGCCGATCGCCGTGCTGTGGCTTGCGGGCGACACGAGCGCGTACGCGACGCAGATCCGCGATCTTGTGGATGCCGAGGAGTCGGTCGAGGTCGTCGAGGTGACCCGCGCCGAAGCGGACAAGCAGCTCGCTGACGGTGACGCGTCCATCGTGGTCCTGGTGCCCGAGGGGTTCGGCGCCGCTATAGACGCCGGGCGCTCGGCCGTCGTCAAGGTCGAGAAGGCCCCCGACTCGGGCCGCGGGACAGCCGGGCTCGAAGTGGTCCAGGGTGCCGCCGCGCGGGTGAGCGCGGATGTGCAGGCGGCACGTGTGACGGAACAGGTGTGGCCGGGCGGGCAAGCGCCGGACCCACGATCGGCGGGAGGCCCGGTGCCGAGCTCGGACGTGCCTGCGCAGTCCGCGCTTCTCGGCGATCCTCCCGCGTTCGCGGACCTCTACAAGACCGCAGATTCCTTCTGGGAGCCCGAGCCGCCGATCAGCGTGACCGGAAGGGCGGTCGTCGCCTCTGAGGTGCGCGGCGACAACGTCTTCGCGGCGAGCAACGTCCAGTACTCGGTCGGGTTCACCATCATGTTCGTGCTGTTCATGGCGTTCGGCAGCGCCGGGGGTATCCTCGAGGAGCGCGAGGAGGGCACGTTGCGCCGGTTGCTGATCACGCCCTCGTCGCGTCCGATCATCCTCGGGGGCAAGGTCCTCGGCGTCATCGGCACGGCGTCGGTCGAAGCGCTCATCCTCGTGGGACTCGGCGGCCTTGCGTTCGGAGTGCCGTGGGGCCGCGATCCGCTGGCGCTACTGCTCGTGCTCGGGGCCTACATCCTCGCAAGCTCCGGGCTCGCGGTCTTCGTGACCGCCATCGTCCGCACACGCAGCCAGCTCTCGGCGATCGGCCCCATCGCGGCGACCGGCCTGGCGATGCTCGGCGGATGCTACTGGCCAATCGAGGTCACCCCGGACTACATGCAGACGATCGCGAAGTTCACCCCGACAGGGTGGGGCATGACCGGGTTGCTCGACATCGTGGCGCGGGGCCAGGGCCTGGAGGCTGCGTGGCTACCGGCCGGGATACTCCTCGGCATGGCGCTCGTCGCATTCTCCGGAGGACTCTACTTCCTCAAGATCGACTAGCGCGGTCTGCGGGATCGCGGCTCGGCAACCCCTTGGCAACATGGCGGGAATCGGATGGCGCGCGTACGGGCGCTCCGATACCCTCGGGGCATGACAACTCCTGACAACACGACTCACCCGCATTGGCGCTCCGACCCCAGGGTCTGGACCGCGATCGTCGTCGCGCTGCTGCTCTGGGCATCCGCCTTCGCCGGCATCCGTGCCGGCCTGCGCGACTACGGTCCCGGTCAGGTCGCGCTCCTGCGGTTCGGCACGGCGTCGATCGTCCTCGCACTCTACGCCGCGGCGACGAGGATGCGACTGCCCGACCGCCGTGACCTGCCGGTGATCGCGCTCGCCGGGCTCCTCGGCATCACCATCTACCACGTCACCCTGAACTACGGCGAGATCACGGTGACCGCGGGCGCCGCGGCGCTGCTCATCTCCACGAGCCCGATCTTCACCGCCATCTTCTCCGCGACGTTCCTCAAGGAGCACATCACCGGATGGGGATGGACCGGGATCGTGGTCTCGTTCGCCGGCGTGGCGCTCATCACGCTGGGCGAAGGCGAGGGCATGAAGCTCGAGTTCGGCGCGATCATCATCCTGGTCGCGGCGCTCGCGGCATCAGCGTACATGATCGTGGGCAAGCGCCCGCTCAAGCGCTACACCGCACTCGAGTTCACCACCTACATGATCTGGGCCGGCACGCTGCCGATGCTCGTGTTCGCCCCCGGACTCGCGGAGCAGTTCGGACACGCCGACCCGGCATCGACCTGGGCGGTCGTGTTCCTCGGGGTGTTCCCCGGCGCCGTGAGCTACGTGATGTGGTCCTACGCGTTGTCCCGGATGCCCGCGAGCGTGCTCGCGACGTTCCTCTACGCGCAGCCGGTCAACGCGACGCTCATCGCATGGGTATGGCTCGGCGAGCTCCCGTCGACTCTCGCGATCGTCGGCGGCGTGATCTCGCTTGCCGGCGTGGTGGTCGTGAACTCGCGCGGTGTGACCGAGTCGCCTGCCGAGGAACGGCGCGCCGTCAGCCGGTGATCTTGAACCCGCGTTCGCCCGACGGTGTCTCGTCGAACACCTCAGCGTCTTCGACGCGCGCGCGTTCGGGGCCGTGGGTCGCCCATTCGACCGCAAGGTCCACGGCTTCGGCCGGGCCTTCGAACACCGCCTCGACAGCGCCGTCCGGCAGGTTGCGGACCCACCCGTGCACACCGAGCGCAAGCGCCTCGCTCTGGGTGCTCTGACGGAACCAGACTCCTTGCACCCTACCTCTGAGGACGACTCGCTTGCGGGCGGTGCGGATCATACGTTCGACTCCTCGGCTCGATGGGTCTCTGTGGGTATACTGCCCATACCCGAGACAGGAGCCACGCATGCCCATCGTGAGGATCGACATCCAGGCCGGAAAATCGACGGCGTACAAGCGCGCCATCCTGCATGGCGTCCGTGCTGCTGTCACCTCGGCGCTCGGCGTGCCGGACGACCGCGTCATGCAGCGCATCGTCGAGGCGGCGCCCGAGGACATCGACGCGGCCGAGGTCAAGTCGGACCGGCTCACCATCGTCGAGGTCTCGATGCTTCCGGGACGTGACGCGGCCATGAAGCTCGCTCTGTACCGCCAGATCGTGCTCAAGCTCGGGCTCGAACCTGGTATCGCCGAGCACGACATCGTCGTGATCGTGAACGACCCTCCGGCGGAGTGCTTCTGCGTGGGCGGGGTCACCGAAGGCGAGCGCGTGCTCGGTCCGTCCGCCGAGGAGTAGCCCGGTCGGCCCCGTGCCTAGTGGGCGAGCGCGCCGATGATGGAGTCGACGACCGAAGGCGCGACAGCCGCGTCGCCGCCGAAGACCCGCACCTCGTCCACGGTCGTCGCGCAGTCGGCGATGGCGTCGGCGGAGGCGGAGACCAGCCACTGCGGATCGGTCAGCACGAGCGCTCCGTTCATCGCACCCATCGCTGCCCCGCCGCCCAGAGCGTCGGGGAAGTCGACGCCTGTCGCTACGCCGACCGCCTGCGGGGTCGTCCAGCCGCGCGCGACCGCGTAGCGGAGAAGCGACGCGGCGGTGGCGTAGCGCGAGTCGCCTGCCACCCGGTCGACGCTGATGCCGGCCGAGCCGATGGCGGATTCGACCGGTGTTCCGACCGCGCTCGCACCGCCAACGATGGTCACGGTGCGGATGCCGGTCGAGCGGAGTGCGGAATCGGTCGTGGCCGGAAGGCTCCGCGGCCTAGTCAGCAGCACGGGCAGTCGCTGTGAGTACGCGTACGGGGCTGCGGACAGAGCGTCGGCGAAGCTGTCTCCGCGTACCAAGAACGCCCGTGCGGGCGTCGTACCGGTCACGGCAACGATCTGGTCGGCGATCATCGCCGCTGTCTCGTAGCGGTCGCGACCGGCGATGCGCTCCACGGTGTAGCCGAGACCCTCGAGTGTGCTGACGACGTCGTTGGAGATCGCGCCGGCACCACCGACCACGATGACCTCCCGGGCGCCGAGCCGGTTGAGCTCTCCGACGACTGTCGTGTGCAGGTCGTTGGCCGGCGTCAACAGTACCGGCGCCGCGAGCGCTCCGGCGAGCCCGTTGGCCGCCAGCGCGTCAGCGAATCCGGCGCCTGTCGCCAGCACGGCGGTGGTCGTCCGACCGGCCGGGAAGGTGGCACGTGAGATGGCGGTGGCGGTCTCGTAGCGGTCGCGGCCGGAGATCCTCGCGAGGTTGGTCTCGTTGCCCGCCGGAGCGACCGTACAGGTCACTGGAGTCTCGCGGTTGCCGGCGAAATCGGTGCTCGCGCATTCGATGGTATGCGTGCTCTCTGCGGAGACCTGAAACGCGGTACCCGTGTTCCAGGCGCCGCCGTCGATGCGGTACTCCGTAGCGACGACACCGGAAAGTGCGTCCGAGGAAGCGAGCGTGACGAGGGTGGTCAGCCCCTCGGACACGGTGTCGACCGAGGTGGTCGGCGGTGTCCTGTCGATGCGGACGGTGGCGACCGTCTCTCTTTCGGCGAGGCCCTCGGCGTCGATCGACCAGTACCCGACGTGTGTCCGCCCCTCTTCGGCGACCTCGAAGGGACCCCGGTACGACCTCGGGGCACCGTCACCGACGCGATAGTACGTTGCCGCGACGCCGGGCGAAGCGTCAGTGGCGGCGAGGGCGACGGCGACGGTGCCGCTGGTCCAGGCGCTCGGCGTCACGCGGGCTGAGGTGACGGGCGCCTCGTTGCCGATGGATCCGTAGAGCCTGATGATGCCTTCACGGTCCTCGACCATGAGCGCGCGACGGGTCTGTCCGTAGGAGAGCGTGCCGCACATGACCTTGTCCGCGTCCGTCTCACCGTACAGGTCGCGCAGTGACAGCCAGTGTCCGAGTTCGTGGGCGATGACCGTCTGCACGTCGATGTCGGCGCCTGCGGTCGCATCGCCCCACACGTAGAAGTCGTTCAACACGATGTCGGTCTCGACCATGGTCCCGTTCACGAACATCAGGGATGCCTGGCCGAGGATGCCCTCGGGAAGCTCTCCCCAGCTGATGTCATTGACGCCGTTGCCGACCACTGCTTCGTCGGTGGGACCGTCGTAGGTGACGCTGAAGTTCGAGGCCCCGGCCCAGACGCGGGCCCCGGCGAGCACGAGCGCGAGTTCGTCGTCGGTGTCGGCGCATCCGGCGTTCACGCGGAACGTGGTCGCGCCGGCGACCCACTTGGCAGCGCCGAGACCGAACGTGACCTCGAACGGAAGGGCGTCGCTCCGGCCCCCCTCGACCGTGACGACCGTGACCGGGCCGCTGCTCGCACTCGCGCCGGCATAGCCGCTCACGGTGCCGACCGGTACTCGCGTGACGATCGTCTCGTCGTCCCATGCGACGATGTCGTCCGAGTCGGCGACGATCGCCGGCTGCCCCGGACGATAGAAGAACTCGACGGTCCCCATGCTCTCACCGAAGCCCGAGCCAGTGATGGTGACGGTGTCGAGCGTGCCAGCGGCGGCCGAGGCGGGTTCGATCGTCTCGGCGAGCGGCGTTGCGGCCTGCAGGACCGGCGACGCGGCGGGCGATGCGGAGATCAGGCCGAACGTCTCGGGGAAGGACCTGCGCACTGAAGCGCTTGCGGAGGAGGCGGTGACTCGGCCGGTGAAGCGCTCGACACTCTCGCTGGTCTCGACGATGCGGCCGGACTTCACGGTCAGCCGGGCGTCCGGCCCCGCCACGAGGGTGCCCTGGTCGTCGAGGAACACCGCCACGTCCTCGCCGATGCCGAACACGGGCGCATCCGAGATGCGAACGGTCGTATCGCCCACGGTCCCGCCCGGTACGTCGAGGTCGAAGCGCTCACTCGATGTCCCTCGCAGGTCCTGCAGGGCGGAGAGGACGACGCGGGTTCTGAGTTCTCCGGTCGCGGTCCGATAGCCCGAGACCGACTCCACGTGCGCGATGACGATCCGCGACGCGGTCTCCATGGGCGGGCGAACCCCCTCGAGGTACATGGCCTGAGCATCCTGTGCTCCCAGGAGTGCGATGGTGAACGCGGAGACGGCGAGCAGGAGGAGCACCAAGGCCCTGACGCGCGCGAAGGCGCGACGCCGCTGGATCGCGTTCGCACCTCGACACTTTGCGCTCGTGGTATGAATCTGCCCGCCCATCGCCCCAAACCTTCCGTTCGCCCTACAATATCCATCGTCGGAAGGGGATGAACGGTTGAGATGGTGGTGACGAACGGCATGCGGCAACCGCTCGGGTCTGATGAGCGCCCGCTCATGATCTGCGGGCGCACCGGGCCCGGCGGGTATCGCGGGACGGCCGTGGTCGGAAACGCGCTATCATGGGGACTCGCCGTACGGCGCCGATCTCGACAGGAGTCACCTCATGGAAGCGACGGGCGTGAAGATGTCAGGCAGCGTCAAGGGTCGTCGTGACTACACGCTTGGCGAGGAGATCGCCAACAGCATCACCCACGGGGTGGGCATCGGCCTGTCGGTCGCCGCGCTCACGCTCCTCATCATGTACGCCACCAGGAGCGGTGACGGCTGGAGGCTCGCGTCAGCGATCGTGTACGGACTGACCCTCGTTCTCGAGTACACCGCGTCCACGCTGTACCACAGCTTCCCGCAGCCCAAGGTCAAGCATGTCTTCAAGATCCTCGATCACGCCGGGATCTACATGCTCATCGCGGGCACGTACACGCCGTTCACCCTGGTGACGATCCGCGAGAGCGGGGGCTGGTGGCTGTTCGTGGTCGTGTGGGCCCTTGCCATCGCCGGTATCTCCACCGAGGCGTTCTGGGCGTATCGCCCCCGCTGGCTCTCTGCCGCCGTGTACCTCGCCATGGGCTGGCTCGTGGTACTCGCGATCCGTCCGATCATCGCGCACCTTGAGCCCGCGGGCGTCTGGCTGCTCGTGGCCGGAGGTCTCGCATACACGCTCGGGACGGTCTTCTATGTGTTCAAGCGCGTACCGTACTTCCATGCCGTGTGGCATCTCTTCGTGCTCGGCGGGAGCATCTGCCACTTCCTGGCGGTCGTGCTGTTCGTCCTCTGAGACACCGTGGGTCCCCGTACGTCCGCCCGAAAGGTCGCTCGGGCAACCGTTCGGCGGGCCCATGCGTCCGCTCGCTCGAGAGCCCCTCTATGCCGTCGCGTTCTGTGACGATGAATACAAATGATCCGTGCGAGCGGAGGCAGCCTGAGGAACGCAGCCGCATGCACACCCCTAGACGCATATGGGAGGCCCCCCGCAGCAGGGCGCTGGCAGGTCTGATCACAGGCCTCGCGGTAGCATTCGCTCTTGCCGCCACGGTGTCCGCGCGCCAACAGGCGTTCGCCGGCGATCCGCCATCGGACGGACCGGCTGTCACGGCCTTCGTCGACCCCGCTGCCCCTGACGGTGTCAGGGGATGGCGCGGGAAGCTGACGCATGTCCGCCTGGTGCCCAAGGCGCCGGGAACCGTCTACTACTGTTGGGATCAGCCGATCGGGCAGTGGACACGGGCATCCGGCGACCTTGTGGTGCCGGAAGGCAAACACACCCTCTACGCGACGCTCGTCTCGGACGACGTCGATTCCGCGCCGTGGCTGTCCGTGCCCTTCAAGGTCGAGTACTCGACTCCTGTCCGGGCCCCTTCGTCGGCCATGCGCGCCGCTGCCGGATCGGGCGGCACCGGGACGGTCACCATCACGGCGACGGTGAACCCGCACCCCGGTGCGATCATCAAGCGCATCGGTGGCGAGGACCGGTATCGCACCTCCCAGCTGATCAGCCGGGAGAACTTCACCACATCGGATACGGTGATCCTCGCGACGGGGCGCAACTTCGCGGACGCTCTCACAGCCTCCGGGCTTGCCGGTTGTCTCAACGCTCCGGTGATGCTCGTCAGCACCTCGGGTGTTCAGGGGGTCATCGATGAGATGGCGCGCCTGGGGGCCACCAAAGTCATCATCGTGGGCGGTACCGCGGCGGTCCCGGGCTCGATCGTCACGCAGGTCTCGGGCGCCGGCTTCAACGTCAGACGCATCGGCGGTGCGGACCGCTATGAGACGGCGAGCCTGATCGGCCGGGAGGTCCTCGGCTACGGCCTCAACGGCGGACGGGTGTATGTCGCCCGCGGCGACGACTTCGCCGACGCGCTCTCACTCGGCCCGCTCGCATACTCGAACAAGGCTCCTCTCCTCTTGGTGAAACCGACGGCCGTGCCGCCGTCGACGCGCTCGGTATTGAGCGCTTCCGCGTTTTCCTCAGGCTGCATCGCAGGCGGCACGGTCGCGGTCTCACCTCAGGTGGCCGCGGAGATCGGCGGGTATGTGGGCAGCGTCCAACGGCTTGCCGGGGAGACGCGCTACAGCACCGCCGTCGCGGTCGCGTCGTGGGGCGTCAACAGCGGGCTCGCCTCGTACAACACGATCGGGATCGCGACGGGCACGGTCTTCGCGGACGCACTGTGCGGCGGTGTGGCGATCGGCTCGCGCGGCGGGGTCATCCTGCTCACCCGCCCCAACGAGCTCTCCGGCGAGACCGAGGCCGCGATCGGCGCTTCGGCGCATCTCATCAACGAGGTGCAGGTCTACGGCGGAGAGGTCGCCGTCACGGCCGTCGTGATGCAGCGCATCGGGCAGATACTGCTGTAGCCGCGGCGTCTCGCGGTCCCGCGCGTGGCGCGCTCGCCGCATCGGCCGCCGAGGCTACTCCTCGAGGTCGCCCGTGTTGCTGTACCCGCGGCTCTCCCAGTAGCCCTCAAACGACGTGTCGTCGCTCACCTTGATCGTCTCGATCCACTTGGCCCACTTGTATCCCCACTTCTCCTCGGCCACCAGCTGGAACGGGAAGCCGCGTTCGGGGGGCAGTTCGACGCCGTTCATCTTGTAGGCGAGCAGGATGTCGTTATCGCGTATGTACGCGGCGGGCAGTGAGGTCGAGTAGCCGTCGACCGAACGGAAGATGATCACCCGGGCGTCGGGATCCGCTCCGGCGGCGTCGAGCAGGTCGGCCAGCTTCACGCCCTCCCACAGGATGTCCACGCTCCAGCCTTCGACGCAGTTGAGCGTCACGACCTTCTTGTAGGGCGCGAAATCGGCGAGCACCTGGTCGTACGTCATCTCGAGGGGCGTGGCGACGAGCCCTTCGACGCTGAGCCGGTATGCCGCCCGGTCGACCTTCTGCGGACCCTTGATGGAGTTCTCCCGGAACTCCGTGATCGACGAGAGGTCCTTGCCCTCGTACTCGCGGATCTGCGAGCGTTCGAGTTCCTTGACCGCCGAGGAACCGCCGCTCGAGCCTCCGTCGCCGCGCAGCGCCGAGCAGCCTGCGGCGCCCGACACGAGGGTTGCGACGACCAGTACGACACATGCGGACCCGAATCTGCCGAGGTTCATCTGAGCGCGCCTTTCATAAGCGTCGGTTACGGGTATGTTCCCAGCCGACGGACGGAGACTCAGATGGAGACCTTCGAGGCACGGATGCAGGCCCGCACCGACTGGGGTGAGGAGGCGGTGGCGTTACGCTTCTCGCGCCCGACCGCCTACGACTTCGTGCCGGGGCAGTACGCGGTGGTCACGGTACAGACCCCCGACGGTCCTGTGGGAAAGCCGTTCACGATCGCGTCAGCGCCGCTGGACGACTACCTGGAGTTCACCACGCGGATCAGCGACTCGGCGTTCAAGCAGGCGCTCGACGCGCTCGTCCCGGGGGACCCGATCCGCGTGTCGAAGCCTTCGGGAAGGCTCCTGGTTCCGTCGGGTGCGAGCAGGCTCGTGTTCCTTGTGGGCGGGGTGGGGATAACGCCGGCCAGAAGCATCCTGCGACACGCCGTGCAGACGGGGCTTCCGCTGCAGGCGTTCGTGTTCTTCGGGAACCGTGACGACGAGTGCATCCCGTACCGCGCGGAGTTCGAGGCGATGGAAACCAGCGGCGTGCGCATCGTCCACGTGCTGGAGCACCCGTCCGATGGATGGCAAGGCGAGCGCGGGTTCATCACCGCGGAACTCGTGAGGCGGCATGGGGCGCTCTCGGCGCCCGCTCTGTGGATCGTCGCCGGCCCCCCGGTGATGGTGGGGGCCATGGAACGCGTCCTCGACGAACTCGCGATACCTGCCGAGGAGCGGATGATCGAGCGGTTCGCCGGCTACGCCTGATCCGGCGAACCCGCCCTGAGCGTTCGATCAGTTGGCGCCGATGACCTCGACGAGGGTGATCTCGAAGGTCAGCGCTTGTCCCGCGAGCGGGTGGTTGAAGTCCAGCCGTGCCTCTTCCTCGCCGACATCCATCACGGTCGCGGCGAGCTGCGTGCCGTCGGGGGCGACGAGCTGGACGACCATGCCGGGCGCGGGCGGCTCCCAGAAGGCGCTCACGGGGACACTCTGGATCGCCTCTTCGAGGTGCGGGCCGTAGGCGTTGTCGGCGTCGATGGTCACCGTGACTGACTCGCCGGGCTCCAGGCCGATGACGGCGTCTTCGAAGCCGGGGATGACCTGGCTTGCGCCGAGCGTGAACTCGAGCGGGTCGCGGCCTTCGCTGGAATCGAACTCGACGCCGTCCTCGAGGGTCCCCCGATAGTGGACGCGTACGGTGGTTCCTTCGTTCAAGGGCATGTGCCCACCTCTCTCAACTGAGTCTGTAGTACCGCACAAACCCTACACGATGGCGTGCATCGGCGCATCCGCCCCGCAGTCGGCCTCCGGGAGCCGCGCCGTTCGGCGTACCGTTCGTCTCGGTGCCATACCATTCACACCCTGCGGAAGTCCGTTCGACCGCGCCACATTACATGTGAACTTCCTTAGGTTAAACTCGACATGCGATTCGTGCCGATAGAATCAGCGGGTTGTATACGGTCGCCATGATTTCGCGCGCCATGGTTCGCGGGGCACGGTCATGATCACACTGACAGGGGACGGCTGGGGTGTACGATCTCGAGGGGGTTCTCGGACCCTCCATCATGCAGTTCGTCGAGAGACACGTCAGGTCCTTGCTGACGTGGGATATCCTCGTGTTCTTCCAGCGCAACCCCGACGCCGTCCTCGACACCGCCGGCCTGGCCTCACGGCTGGGTAGGCGCGCCGAAGAGCTGGAACCCGAGATCGAAGCGCTGTGCGCGGGCAGGATCCTCCAGTGCGCGGGCGGTCTGATCCGTTACAGGCCGACGCCCGAGCTGCGCGAGACCATCGCCGGCTTCGTGGAGGCCTGCCAGGACAGGGGGCGCAGGCTCGCCCTCATCGCTCTGGTGCTGCACAAGATCAACCCGCAACCGCCGGTCTGATCGCGCGACAGGTCCGGGCTCGCCATCGCCTGGGTGCAGGTGTGCCTCACCCTCAGAGGTGATCGGCGATCTGTGTGTTGAGGCTCTCGGGATCGACCACTTCGATGATCGTGCGACCATCGGTCGCCAGTTCCACCTGCTCGGGCTTCTCGACGGCCATGCCGCCTGTGTCCCAGGTGACCCGCACGCACGGAGTGAGCGGGTCGAGACCGGCGCCGCAGACGACGCCCACCGAGTTGTCGGAGAGCCTCACGAGGCAGCCCACCGGGAACACACCCAGGGCCTTGGCGAAGAGCCTGGCGAACAGAGGATCGAGCATGCTTCCCGCCTCACGCAGGATCTGGATGATCGCCTTGTCGGGTGTGAGCGCCTCGAAGCCGCCCGTGCCTGCGGTCAGATTCGCGTAGCGGTCGGCGATGGCCACCATACGGCTGAACGGATGGCCCACGTAGTCGGCCGCACGTTCGGGGTGGCCGGTGCCGTCGACATGCATGTGGTGTTCGTACGCCACGAGCATCGGGGTCGGGTCCTCGGGCGAGAGGCCCGAGAGGATGTCCGCGCCGGCCTGAGAGTGCATGGTACGCATGGCTTCGGCCTGGGACGGGTCGTCGTGCTCGAAAGCCGCCTTGCCGATGTCGTGGGTGAGGGCGCTGGTGCCCAGGGATGACAGCCCCTCGGCCGGCAGGCCCAGCTCGGCGCCGAGGGTGAGCGAGTAGATCATCACGTTGACCGCGTGGTAGGCCTCGGCCTCGGTCGCGCTGCGCAGGGTCGCCAGTCCAAGAACGGCAGCTTCATCCTGCATGAGGCGCCCGACGATCTCACCCACCAGCGAGTCCGCCTTGGATATCTGGCGGAAGTCCCCGGCCACGACCTGTGCCGACATCTGGTTGAGCGTCGACACGAGCCGGTGGTACAGCGCACGGTCCTGCTCGCGGACGCGGTCGCGCTCCTCCCACTCGGCATCGCCCTCGTCCACGATGATCGACAGGGTCACCCCCGCGACTCCTCGGCTGTCCAGTTCCGCTTTCACGTCGAGATCGGGTGAGGGCTTCAGGCCCAGGACCTCGACGAGCCCGATGACGTCCTTGGTGGCGATCTGGGAGTGCAGGGTCAGGCTTTCGATCCGACGGGTCTCGAACGCCTCGGCCATGGCCGTGACGCCGGGGGTCTCGTCGGGGAGGACGACGCTCTCGTGGTACAGCCTGCCCTGGTGGAGGTTGAGGGTGAACGCTCCGGCGGGCTCGCACGCGCAGCTCTCGCCGATCGCCGCGACAAGGCCGTCCATCGCCTCTATGAACGCGGGGTGTTGCGGGGGATACAGCTGCGAGGCCTTGCGGCCGGCTGCGAGCGCGGATACGACGGTGACGGCGCTCATCGGCTCGTCCCCCGTCCTCGGACGGCTATGGCCTGGCGGGCCAGGTCCCCGATCTCCGCGAAGTGTCCGCGCTTGATGATGGCCTTGCGCGCCGCGATGTGCGCGAGCGCGGCGTCGGCGCCGGGGTCGGTCGTTCGGGAGAGCGCGCCGATGATCTCGCGTGCGAGCAGGAAGTCCTTGTTGTCGGCGTCGAGCGCCTCGAACCGCGACGCGAGGATCTGTGCCGCGCCGGGTGTCGCCGCCTTGCCGAGTGCCCGGACCGCCGAGATCGCGACCTCGGGGCTGGGGTCGGCCGTCATCTCGCCGAGCAACTGCAGCGCTCCGGCCGACTCGGCCATCGCCAACCCGTTGGCCACCTCACGGCGGGACTGCTCGTCGGGACGGCGCGCCGCAGCCGCGATGGCGGCTTGCGCACGCGGGTCGCTCTCAAGCGCGAGCCGCGCGACGGCTGGCGCGAGCTGGAACCACTGGGCGTGCCCGAGCTGGGATGCGAGCAGGTCGATGACGCGCCTGCCGAGGAGCTCCTCGGCAGCTTTGAGGCCCTCGCCCTTGTGGGCCATAGCCTCTTCGATGATGGCCGGACCGGCGGCATCGCCGGCGACGCGGGTGATCTCGCGCGCCGCGCTCAGCGTGCTCGGGTCCGCCGTGACCGCGCGGATGAGCGCGGCCATGGCCTGCGGCGAGACCGCGGTCGAGATGGCCGCGCGGAGGCGGCCCGTGAGCTCGGGCCAGGGTTGCACCGCGCGCGATTCGCGCACGGTCAGTTCGCTCAGGACGGTGTGCGCCACATCCAGTTCGCCCGATTCGATGAGTCTCGGCACCATCGCGGCGAGACCGTCGAGTCCCCGGCAGTACAGCTCGAAATCGCGCTGCTGGTCGAGAAGGGCGAGCATCGTCGCGACACCGGCGCGGTTGGCCGCGCCGCGCGATCCGGTGGTCTCCATGCGGAGGCGGTCGATCTCCTCGGCGGGCATCGCGGCGGCCAGCGCGACCTTGCGGTAGAGCTGGTCGGCGTCCACGAGAGCGGGCTCGGGCTCGGCGCGGCGGCGTACCTCCACCATATGGTCGAGGAAGCCGAGCTCCTTGTCGGCGTGGCCCTCGTGCTTGAGCATGGCCTGGACGCGGGCCTTGACCTGGTCGATCCGGGATTCGAGAGGCAGGCCCGTCAGCGCACTCGAAAGCGAGAGCATGTTGGACCCGAAGACACCGTCCGTGAGCGTGCCTGCGATGTCCTCATCGGCGAGACGTCCGAACATGCCGCCCGCGAGCCCGTGCAGCGATCCGCCCTCCATCGCGAGCCCGAGCATGACGTCGCGTGTCTCGGTCGGCTGGCGCATGAACGCAGCGGCCAGCGTGTCGAGCAGTTGGGACATACCCTCGTCTCCGGCGTTGGCCGCGAGCTCGTTGAGGCCCTCGCTGAACGCGGCGGGGTCGCCTGCGGCGGCGGCGTTCATCCATCCGGTGAGGCGATCGGGGTCGTTGGCCAACTCCTGAAGGAACTCGTCGGTCTCTCCGCTCTCGGGCGCGAATGCCGCGTCGACCACCGTGAGCTGCACGTCGGCCGCGCGGACGTTGTCGACTCCAGAGGCTGCGAGCAGGGCGGCGAAGCCGCCTGCCGCGCGGACCTCGTCGGGGTCTCTCGTGATCACGTCGATGAAGGCCATGAGGTCCTCGGCGCTCGCGCCGGGGAGGAAATCGATCTCGGCGACGCCGTGGTCGCGTAGGGCGTCGGCGAGATCGCCCACGCCGATCATGCCGGCCCCGAGCTCCTGGCCGCACCAGCCGAAGCCGTCGCGGGCCACCGAGAGCGAGAGCACGGGATGCGTGCCGAGGAACGTGTCGAGCGCCGCGGTCGCGGCATCGACCGACTGCCTCGGGATCGGGCTCGTCGGCGGGTAGAGCTTGAGCGCCTTGCCGGCGGAGGCTATCCCGCGGACAACGGCCTCGAGCTCCTGACGGTCGTTCACATCCGGCACTGTGGACTCCATAACAGGATGGCGGGCCCAACTGCACGCGACCCGATTCTCTGATAATCGGCGTTTGGGAGCAATCGCTTCAATCCCATGCCGCGTGGGGTACCCTGTGCGTATGGGAGATTATCTGTTCGAGATGGTGCTCGTGTTCGTGCTCATCGTGGTCAACGGCTACTTCGCCGCGGCCGAGATAGCGCTCATATCCGCGCGCCGCGCCGCGCTCAAACACTCCGCCGAGGAGGGTTCCGCGGGCGCCAAGGCCGCTATCGCACTCACAGAGGACCCGTCACGCCTGCTCGCCACGATCCAGATCGGCATCACGCTCGTCGGGTTCATGGCCTCCGCCACTGCCGCGGTCTCGCTCGCCAAGCCGCTCCAAGGCTGGCTCGAGTCGCTCGGCAATCCCTGGCTCGCGAGTGTGGCCGCCGGCGGTTCGGTGTTCATCGTCACGGTCGTCATCTCCTACGTCACGTTGGTCTTTGGCGAACTCGCGCCCAAGCGCCTCGGGCTTCAGCGCGCAGAGGTCGTGGCCAAGGCGGTGGCGCGCCCGGTGGACTTCATCGCCACCGTGGTCGCACCGGTCGCGTGGTTCCTCGCGCGCTCGACCGACGTCGTCGCGCGACTCCTCGGCGTGAAGCCGGGCCAGGGCAGGCCGGGTGTCTCCGAGGAGGAGATCAAGCTGCTCGTCACCGAGCAGGGGTCCCTGCTCGAAGAAGAGAAGCGCATGATCCACGAGATATTCGAGCTCGGGGACACGGTCGTCCGCGAGATCATGGTGCCGCGCGTCGATATGGCCGCCATCGAGGAGACGACCCGCGTCGACGACGCGCTCAGGGTGTTCCGAGAGTCCGGCTTCTCGCGCCTCCCCGTCTACTCCGAGGACACCGACAAGATCGTCGGCGTGCTGCTGCTCAAAGACCTCGTGGGACCGGCGTCGGAGGGAAGGCTGTCCGAGGGCATCGCCGCATGGGCGCGGCCCCCGGTGTTCGTGCCCGAGACCAAGGGGATCCTGCCGCTCCTCGGCGAGATGCGGGCGATGCGCAACCACATGGCCATCGTCGTCGACGAGTACGGCGGCACCGCCGGGATCGCCACGATCGAGGACATCGTCGAGGAGGTCATCGGTGAGGTGGCCGACGAGTTCGATCATGATCGCCGCTTCGTGACCGAGGTCGGCGAGGACCGCTGGATCATCGACGGACGCTTGCCGATAGAGGACGCCGTGGAGATGGGCCTCCCTGTAGACGAGAGCGACGAATACGAGACGATCGCCGGATGGGTGCTCGTGCGGTTGGGGCATATACCCGTCTCGGGCGAGTCGCTCGTCCAGGGCGACACCACCTTCACGGTCGAGGCCGTCCGCCGCCGCCGCATCGCGCGGTTGAGGGTCGAGCGGACGCCGCGCGCGTCATAGTGGACCGATGCGTACCGGTCGCCGGCGTCCGGCGTCCGGCGCGCGGTATGTCCGAGGAGAGGAGCGAGTATGTCCGAGGAACCCGCGGGCGCCGTACAGGCACCCCCGCCTCCGGCACCTCCCGCACCACCGGCGACCGGGGTTGCGGCCCCGCAACCTCCGGGACCGGGTGACCGTCGCGGTCGAGGCGGTGGTGCCGCCTGGTTCGGCGTCGTGCTCCTGGTGATCGGTATCGGGATCATCATGGGGCGCGTGATGCCCGGCATGAGCTTCTGGGGATTCTGGCCGGCGAGCCTGGCCGGCATCCTCGTCATCGTGTTCTCCATACGCGGGATGTTCTGGTCCTACCCCGCCGACGACAGCCGGCTCAACAAGGTGGTCGAAGGGTTCACCGGCGTGAGCGTCGGCGCGATCCTGATCGCCAACTCCGTCGGCGCGATGCCATGGAGCGTCTGGTGGTCGGTGCTCTCACTCTGGCCGGTTCTCCTCGTATCGGCCGGCCTCGACCTGATCGGCAAGGGTCTTCGCTCGACCTGGATCCGGGTGCTGTCCAGCCTCGTGGTGCTCGCCGCGCTCTGGTACGGAGCGTTCGTTCTGCCATCGACGTCGACCTCCTGGAGCTGGTGGAGGACAGGATCGATCGAGACGCAGCCGTTCGATTACTCCGAACCCTCGGACCCTGACGTCCGCACGGGCGAGGCGGTCATCACCGGACCGGTGGGGCGTCTGAGCGTCACCGATGGTACGGATCTGGTGGCCGCGAGCGGTACGAGCACCCTGGGCAGGCCCGCGTTCGACGTGTCGGTCACCGGTTCGCGGGCCAAGGTCCGGATCACCAATGCCGAGCAGGGTCCCAGCTTCTTCGGACTCGGCGACCCGCGGTTGGACGTCGAGCTCGACAAGGACGTGACCTGGGACCTCACGCTCGACTCGGGTGTCAGCGAACTCGACGCGGACCTGACGGGGCTCGCCCTGTCGGAACTGCGGGTCAAGACCGGCGTCTCCAACTCCACGATCGAGCTCGGCGACAGCCCTGACGGTGACGTGCCGGTCACGTTCGACGCCGGGATCTCGCAACTGGTTCTGAGGATCCCCCGCGGCACCGACGTGAGGGTCGAACGCGACGCGGGCCTCTCGAACACGGACATCGACCGGGACCTCCTCGACGCTGACGGAGGCTGGCAGACCGAGGGCTATGGGGATGCGTCGGATCGCTACACCGTGCTGCTCAAGAGCGGCATCTCCGACTTTCGGATAGAACTGTACTGAGACGACCAAGGAGAACCCATGAGTGATCAGCAGGACAGGACCGGCCGCGCAGGGATGCTTGTCGTGGGGATCGTGTTGCTCGTTATCGGGCTCTCGTTCATAGGGAACCTCGGATGGGAACGGATCGTCCCCGCCTTTGGACCGCTGCGCGCGATCGCCGCCGAGCTTCGACTGTGGACCCCCGGCGTGGCGCTCGTCGTCCTCGGCATTCTGTTCGTCGTGTTCGGGTCGCGCGACGGGTTCCACTTTCACAAGCCGACCCCCGGGGCGAAACTCTACCGGTCCAAGGGCAACAAGATGCTCGCGGGCGTCCTCGGCGGTCTCGGCGAGTACTTCTCTATCGACCCGACGCTGCTGCGGCTCGCCTTCGTGGCGCTCGTGCTGCTGACCAACGGCCCGTTCGTGATCGCATACATCGTCATGGCGATAGTCGTGCCGTATCCGCCCGAACCGTCGGCCGCGCAGCCGGCCCCGCAGGCCACGCCCGCGC
>CAZMFQ010000006.1:0-163923 GCA_964565645.1 uncultured Eubacteriales bacterium | reverse complement strand
ACTCGAGGAAGAACGCGAACAGACCTTCAGCCGCAAGCGGCGCGCCGAAGATGTCTCCGACGAACCGGGAGTACGTCGCCCAGTTGGTGCCGAACGCGAACTCCATCGAGATGCCGGTCGCCACTCCGACCGCGAAGGTCGCCGTGAAGATCCTGATCCAGAAGTCCGAGGCCGCCTTGTCCTCGGCCTTGCCGCTCCGGTAGTACCTGCGTTCGGCCAACACCAGCACCAAACCCAGACCTATCGAGAGCGGGACGAACAGGAAGTGGTACGCCACCGTGACCGCGAACTGGATGCGCGACAACAGGACTACGTCCATCTCCCCACCTCACTTCCCTCTCATCATGAGACCCTCCAGGTCTCTGTTTCCCAGATACTCGCGGACCAGATCATCCGCGCCGCGCCAGACCGCATGCACTCCGCAGCCCCCGAGACGTTCGCACCAGTCGGGATCCGAGGTGCACACGGAACAGGACACAGGGCCCTGCATCGCCTCGACCACGTCGAGCAGCGAGACGTCTGCCGGTGCGCGAGCGAGCGAAAGGCCGCCGGCAGAGCCCCTGCTCGAGACCGCGAGGCCCGCCTCCACGAGATCGCGTTGGATGCTGCGCGCGAACGCATAGGGCACGCCCTGCGTCTCGGCGAGCTCGCGCACAGAGACCCTCGCGCCGCTCCTGCGGGCAAGTTCCATGAGCATGCGGATGGCGTAGTCCGTGCGTCGCGTGATGACCATGCGTCCCGTTCCGGCGTGCGTCCCGACCGAAATGTTACTACGGCAGTATCATATATCGTCGGTATTGTAAGTCAAGCGCATATATTAGGAAGGGGCCCCGTTCGGGGCCCCTCTGGGTCGGTGGTCGATGGTCGGCCGCTCCTACGAAGAGGCCTCCCCCGCTCCGATCGCGATCTTGGTCGTCTTGGGCCGTGCGGCCTCGAGCGCCTTGGGGACGTGCAGCTCCAGGATGCCGTCCGCGTAGTCCGCCCTGATCTCCTCGGCGGTCACACCCTCGGGCAGGACCATGGAGCGCTCGAAGGCGCCGTAGCTCGACTCGCGGATGAGCCAGCCCTCGTCCTCGCGCTGCTCCTCGGCTTTGCGCTCGCCCTTGATGGTCAGCACGCCGTCGGTGACCTCGATGTCGACGTCAGCCGGATCGATGCCCGGCAGCTCGGCCCGTATGACGATGTCGTCGCCCTTGGACTTCACGTCGATGCGGGGCATCCACGCCACCGACGCCGTTGGTGCGCCGCCCTCGCCTGTCGTGCCCATCCTGGAGAAGATGCGGTCCATGTCGCGCTGCATGCGCAGCACCTCTCCGAACGGGTCCCATCTCATGATCGCCATTCTGAACACCTCCACTGTTCATCTCGCCGTCCGGCCCCTTGCCGGACGCGCCTCTTGAAACCGTCCTACGTCAGCGGACCACGATCTCGCCGTCCGCCCCCAGGTCGACACGCACGCTGTCCCCCTCGGCGACGCTGCCGTCGATGAGCGCGCGCGCCACGGCGTCGACGACCTCGCGCTGGATCACGCGCTTCAGCGGCCGGGCGCCGTAGACCGGGTCGAACCCGTCGAGCGCGATGCGTTCCATCGCCGCGGGCTCGACCACGAGCTCGATCTTGCGCTCGGCGAGCCGCTCGCGCACCTTGCGCAACTGGATCTCCACGATGTCCGCTATCTGCTCCATCGAGAGCGAGTGGAAGATCACGATGTCGTCCACACGGTTGAGGAACTCGGGACGGAACGTCGCGCGCATGGCCTCCTCGACCATCTGCCGCATCGAGGCTTCATCGCCGCTCTTGGAGAATTCGGTGATGAACTGGCTGCCGACGTTGCTCGTCATGATGAGGATCACGTTGCGGAAACTCACGGTACGGCCCTGCCCGTCGGTCAAACGCCCGTCGTCGAGCACCTGCAGCAGCACGTTGAACACGTCGGGATGCGCCTTCTCGATCTCGTCGAGCAGGACCACGCTGTAAGGCCTGCGCCGCACGGCCTCGGTGAGCTGGCCGCCCTCCTCGTAGCCGACGTAGCCCGGAGGGGCGCCGATGAGTCGCTGCACGCTGAACTTCTCCATGTACTCGGACATGTCGATGCGCACCATCGAGCGCTCGTCGTCGAACAGGAACTCCGCGAGTGCGCGCGCGAGCTCGGTCTTGCCCACGCCGGTCGGCCCCATGAAGATGAACGACCCGATCGGCCGGTCCGGGTCCGAGAGGCCCGCACGGCTTCGCCGTATCGCCGAGGAGACGGCCCCGACGGCCTCGTCCTGGCCGATCACGCGCTCGTGAAGGTGCTCTTCGAGGTGCGCGAGCTTCGCAAGCTCGCCCTGCATGAGCCGCGAGACCGGCACGCCGGTCCACATCGAGACCACCTCGGCGATCTCGGTGTCCGTTACCTCCTCGCGCAGCATCGCCTCGCCGCCCTGCAGCGCGCGCAGACGGTCGTCGGCCTCTTGCAGGTCCTTCTCAAGCTGCGGCAGCGTCCCGTAGCGGATCTCCGCAGCCCGCGAGAGATCGCCGTCGCGCTCCGCCCGCTCGGCGTCGATCTTGGCCTCGTCGAGCTCGGCCTTGAGGCGCTGGACATCGGTGATGACGCCCTTCTCGGACTCCCAGCGGGCCTTGAGCCCGGAGAGCTCCTCGGAGATGCCGGCCATCTCGGCACGCAGCGACTCGAGCCGCTCCGCACTCGCCGGGTCGGTCTCCTTCACGAGCGCGGTCTCCTCGATCTGCATCTGACGGTAGCGCCGGTCGAGCACGTCGATCTCGGTCGGCATCGAGTCGATCTCGATGCGGAGGCGCGACGCCGCCTCATCGATGAGGTCGATCGCCTTGTCCGGCAGGAAACGGTCCGCGATGTATCGGTCCGAGAGCGTGGCCGCCGCCACGATGGCGCCGTCGGTCACCCGTACGCCGTGGTGCACCTCGTAGCGCTCCTTGAGCCCGCGCAGGATGGCGATCGTGTCCTCGACACTCGGCTCACCCACGAACACCGGCTGGAACCGGCGCTCGAGGGCGGCGTCCTTCTCGATGTGCTCTCGGTACTCGTCGAGCGTCGTGGCCCCGATCGCGTGGAGTTCGCCGCGCGCGAGCGCGGGCTTGAGCATGTTGCTCGCATCCATCGCGCCCTCGGCCGCGCCAGCGCCCACGAGCGTGTGCAGCTCGTCGATGAACAGGATCAGACGCCCCTCGGCCTGCTCCACCTCACGCAGCACGGCCTTGAGGCGGTCCTCGAACTCTCCGCGGTACTTCGCGCCCGCGACCATCGAAGCGAGGTCGAGCGAGACCACGTCTTTGTCCCGCAGGCTGCTCGGCACGTCGCCGTCGACGATGCGCTGAGCGAGTCCCTCCACGATCGCGGTCTTGCCGGTGCCCGGCTCGCCGATGAGCACCGGGTTGTTCTTGGTGCGCCGCGAGAGCACCTGGATCACGCGCCGGATCTCATCGTTGCGGCCTATGACCGGGTCGAGCCTACCGTCACGCGCCGCCGCGGTGAGGTTGCGGCTGTAGCGCTCGAGCGCCTGGAACTGCGCCTCGGCGTTCTGGTCGGTCACGCGTGCGCCGGAGCGCAGCTCGACGAGCGCCTCGAGCACGCGCGCGGCCGTCACCCCCGCGCCCTGCAGCAGCCGCCCGGCCTCTCCCGAGTCCTCGGCGAGTCCCACGAGCAGATGCTCGCTGCTCACGTACGCGTCCTTGAGCTTCTCGGCATGCTTGAACGCCGAGGAAAGGACGGTGTTGAGCCGCGGACCGATGCCGGCGGGCGCCACAGCACCGCTGCCACTGACCTTGGGCATCTTCTCAATCGCGAGGGTCACGCCGGCCTCGAGCGCATCCGGGTCGGCGCCGATCTTCTGCACGATCGGCCGCACTACTCCTTCCGCGGCGTCGAGCAGCACCTTGAGCAGGTGCTCCGGCTCCATGACCTGCGAGGAAGCGTCGTCCGCGACACCCTGCGCCGCCTGCAGCGCTTCCTGCGCCTTGATCGTGAGCTTGTCGAGTCTCATCTCGCGCCTCCGTACCTACCGCCACAGCGGGCGGTCACTCATCTCGCCACCCGATGCCGGATGGCGGTCAGACTCCCGCGCCCGACCGGGCGCGTCATCTCATGCTTCAAGCAGGGGCCGTGCGGTTCTTGAACAGGCGTGACCACACCCATGCGACAGCCTGTCAGCCCGGCCCGCCCCAGGTCTCGCCGCTGCGCACCGATTCGAGCCAGCGCACCACGCGGTTCCTCGGATCACCCATGTCACTGCGCCACCTTCCATGCGCCGTCACGGTATTCCAGGGTGTAGGTCTTCTGTCCCGCGCCCTCGAAAGTCCCCGTGACCTTCACGGTGTCGAGCATGCCCACATACTCCAGGGTCAGGTCAGTGCCCATCGCCGGTGCGATGCCTGCGTTCCGCAAAGCGTCGATGATGTCATAGGCGGCATCGTCCGGTACCTGATCGCCCTCACGTGCGGGTACGGAGCTTCCAGGGGTGCGGCTCGCCTCGGCAGACGCCGATGACTCCGCTCCTCGGGGTGTCGGGCCTTCGGCGGCATCGGGCAGTCCCAGGGAGGTCCCCGGAGCGGCATCACGCGCGGATCTCAGCGTGTACAGACCGTAGCCGCCGGCGACGAGCAGTGCTGCGGCCACCCCGAGTGCGATTCTGCGATCGACAGGACTCACGGTCGTCTCCTCATCAATCCGCCGGTCCGGACCATGACTATCTCCGCCTTGTGCTCGCGCCTGATGCGCTCGGACTCGGCGAGCAGACGGCGCTGCAGGTCCTCGGCCTGCCTGCTCAGTCGCTCGAGATCACGCTGGTGGCACGCGACCTCGTGCTGCAGCTCCAGGATCCGAACGACACCGGCGAGGTTGATCCCCTCCGCCGTGAGATCCTGGATCAAGCGCAACTGCTCGATGTCCTCGTCCGAGTACAGGCGCGTGTTGCCCGCCGAACGTTTGGGCTTGATCAGTTCCTTGCGCTCGTAGATGCGCAGGGTCTGCGGATGCATCCCCGCGAGTTCGGCTGCGACACTGATCATGTACAGCGGCCGACTGCGCTCGGAGCGTTCGTCTCTCGTTGTCATCGCGGGTCTCCTCTCCGGTGATCGCCGCTACGTGATGTGTCCGCGCAGGTCTTCGTGATGCTGCTCGGCGAACTGCCTGAGCAGGTCCTTCTCCGCGGTGTTCAGTTTCGTGGGCACGGTGACTTTCACGCGGACCTTGAGGTCCCCGGCCCCCTTGCCCTTGAGCTTGGGTGCGCCCTTGCCCGCGAGCCTGAAGACCTTGCCGTCCTGCGTGCCTGCCGCGACCTTGAGCTTCACCTTCTGACCGTTCGGGGTCGGGATGGTGATCTCGGTGCCAAGCGCCGCCTCGGTGAACGAGACAGGCAACTCCATGAGCACGTCGGCTCCGTCCCGCGTGAAGTACGGGTGTTTCCTGACGTGCGTCGTCACATAGAGGTCGCCCGCCGGAGCGCCGGTGTCGCCGGGTTCACCCTTGCCCTTGAACCGGAGCTTGCCGCCGTCAGTGGCGCCCGGCGGGATGTTCACGGTGACCGGCTTGACCCTCAGCACGCGTCCCTTGCCCTTGCATGTCGTGCATGGGGTCTCGACGACGGTCCCCTCGCCGCCACAGCGGGGGCAGGTCCGCGAGAATGCGAACATACCGCCGCCCTGGCTCACGTTGCCCGTTCCGTTGCACGTCGGGCAGGTCGTGCGCCCCGTGCCGGGCTTGGCGCCGGTGCCGGAACAGACCTTGCAGGTCTCCGCCCGCTGCACGTCCACCTTCGTGGACACGCCCGTAAGCGCCTCGTCGAAGCCGATGGTGACCTCGTAGGTCAGGTCCCGACCACGTTTGGGCGAGGGCCGCCGTGACCTTGATGCGCCGCCCCCGAAGCCCGACCCGCCGCCGAAGATGTCGCCGAAGATGTCGCCGAGATCGCCGACCTGGACGTCGTAGTTGAAGCCTCCGGCACCCTGGGGTCCTCCGGGTCCGGTCCAGCCGGCGCCCGGCGGCACGTTCCCTCCGCTGAAGTACTGACCGTACTGGTCGTACTGCTTGCGCTTCTCCGGGTCCGAGAGGACCTCGTACGCCTCGTTCAGCTCCTTGAACTTGTCCTCGGAGCCCCCGGTGTCCGGATGGTGTTTGCGCGCGAGACGGCGGAAGGCCTTCTTGATCTCATCGGCGGAGGCCTCCCGCTTCAGCCCCAGTATGTCGTAATAGTCCTTGCCGGCTGCCATCGCGCTCACCTAGCCCTCTCGGGCAGGACCTCCCGTCGAGACCACGACCATCGCGGGTCTGAGCACGCGCCCGTGCATCTCGTAGCCCTTCTGGAAGACCTCGACGACCGTGTGGTCCTCCACTTCGAGGTCCTCGCGCATCTGGACGGCGTTGTGCTTGTTGGGATCGAAGCGGTCTCCGAGCGGGTCGATGACCTGGCAGCCTTCGCGTCCGATGACTTCGGAGAGTTTGCGGCTGACCGCCACGAGCCCTTCTGTGACCTCGTCCCCGCTGCCCGCCGCGTGATCGATCGCACGCTCCAGGTCGTCGATGACGGGCAATAGCGCGCTGACCACGCGTTCACCGGCCCTGAGGAGTGCGTCCTCATGACGCGCCTCGAGACGGCGCCGCACGTTCTCGAACTCGGCCTGGACCCGCATGGCCTTGTCCTGCCACTCCCTGGCCTCTGCCAGCGCGGTCTCCAGATCGGCTTCAAGCTGGTCACCTCGGAGCGGGAGTTCCGCTCCGAGGTCCTCCAGCAGTTCAGGGTCCACGTCGGGTGCGGGGCCCTTGGGTTTGCGATCGACCATGGCTACTCGTCCCCGTCCACGACCTCGTAGTCAGCGTCGACGACCTCTTCGGCGTCGGAGGAGGCGGACTCGCCCTCACCCGCGGCGCCGGCCTCGGTCTGACCCTCGGCGTACATGATCTCCGCGAGCTTGTAGCTCGCCTCCATCAGCTTGTCCGTGGCCGCCTTTATGGCGTCAGTGTCCTCGCCTTCGAGCGCGGTCTTCACTTCGGCGACCGCTTCCTCGCACGCCGTCCTGGTCTCCTCGGGAACCTTGTCGCCAAGGTCCTTGAGGGTCTTCTCGGTCTGGTAGACCATGCTGTCGGCGTTGTTTCGGATCTCGGCCGACTCCTTGGTCTTGCGGTCCTCCTCGGCATGCGCTTCGGCGTCGGCGACCATACGATCGACTTCCTCGTCCGAAAGCGCCGTGGTGCCCGTGATGGTGATCTTCTGCTCCTGGCCCGTCCCGCGGTCCTTGGCCGAGACGTTCACGATGCCGTTCGCGTCGATATCGAATGTCACCTCGATCTGCGGAACCCCTCGCGGAGCAGCAGGGATGTTCATGAGGTGGAACTTGCCGAGGGTCTTGTTGGCAGCCGCCATCTCACGCTCGCCCTGCAGCACGTGGACCTCGACGGACGTCTGGCCGTCAGCCGCGGTCGTGTAGACCTCGGTCTTGCGGGTCGGGATCGTGGTGTTGCGCTCGATCATCTTGGTCATGACTCCGCCGAGCGTCTCGACTCCCAGGGAGAGCGGAGTGACGTCGAGCAGCAGGATGTCCTTGACCTCGCCGCCGAGAACGCCGCCCTGGATGGCCGCGCCGACCGCGACGACCTCGTCCGGGTTCACGCCCATGTGCGGGTCCTTGCCAGTGATCTTCTTGACGATCTCCTGTACGGCGGGCATACGCGTGGAGCCGCCGACGAGGATGACCTCGTCGAGATCGCCCGACTTCATCCCGGCGTCCTTCATGGCCGCTTCGACCGGCTTCTTGACCCGGTTCAGCAGGTCCGACGTGATCTTCTCGAACTCGGCGCGCGTGAGCGTGTAGTCGAGATGCTTGGGTCCGGAGGCATCGGCGGTCACGAACGGGAGGTTGATCTGCGCCGTCTGACCCGTGGACAGCTCCATCTTGGCCTTCTCGGCGGCTTCCTTGAGCCGCTGGAGAGCCATCTTGTCGAGACGAAGGTCGATGGCCGTATCGGCGTTGAACTTGTCGGCAAGCCAGTCGATGATCTTCTGGTCCCAGTCATCGCCGCCGAGGTGGTTGTCACCGTTGGTCGACTTGACCTCGAACACGCCGTCGCCGATCTCGAGGATCGACACGTCGAACGTGCCGCCGCCGAGGTCGAAGACGAGCACCGTCTGCTCCTTGCCGCCCTTGTCGAGACCGTAGGCGAGCGCAGCGGCGGTCGGCTCGTTGATGATGCGGAGCACCTCGAGACCGGCGATCTTGCCGGCGTCCTTGGTCGCCTGCCGCTGCGTGTCGTTGAAGTACGCGGGAACGGTGATGACCGCCTGGGTGACGGTCTCACCCAGGTACTTCTCGGCGTCGGCCTTGAGCTTCTGCAGGACGCGCGCCGAGATCTCCTCGGGGGTGTACACCTTGCCTTCGACTTCCACCGCAGCGCGGTTCTCGGTGCCCTTCACGACCTTGTAGGCGACCGTCTTCATCTCAGAAGAGACCTCGTCGTACTTGCGGCCCACGAAGCGCTTGATGGACTTGATCGTGTTCTCGGGGTTCGTCACAGCCTGGTTCTTGGCCGGCTTGCCGACGATCAACTCCCCGTCCTTGCGAAACGCCACGACGGAAGGCGTCGTGCGGTCACCTTCCGCGTTGATGATGATCGACGGTTCGCCACCTTCGAGCACAGCCATGGCCGAGTTGGTGGTCCCCAAGTCGATACCTAGGATCTTTGCCATTTCAGTCGTTCTCCTTTCCGATCGCCCGCGTGATCGCGGGCCCTCGATCCGCCCCTCTGAGCGGGATGTACACCGATGTGTGAGCGGCGGTGTCCTCAGTGTCGGAGGCCGCCTTGTCGAAATCTAGAATCTGAGTGCATCATTGTCAAGTTTTCTGCGACATACCTACTATACCCACGCGAGGCGTCCGAGAGCCGCACCACACGAAAACCCCACAATCGGGCGCGGTGCGATGAGTTGTCGACACGGTATTTACATCGCCCGCGAGCGTCGGTACAGTGACCTGCGACGAAACCAGCCGGTCGGACCGAGGGAGGGCCCGGTGCCGCGACCCATCATCAACGAAGACGAGTGTTCCGCCTGTGGTATCTGTGTCGATGCGTGCCCCGAGGGGGTCCTCGAGATCGTGGGCGAAGCGGCGGAAGCCGTGAACGACGACGATTGCACCGCCTGCGCGACCTGCATGGAGGAGTGCCCGATGGGCGCAATCCAGGAGATCGAAGAGGACTAGTCGCGGGTCTGAGGACGCGCGACTGACATCCGTATCGACCGACGGGACGCATCGGCGTCCCGTCGTGCTGTCAGGGCATCACCAAGGCGCGGGTGCCGGCTTGAGCGCCCTCAGTTGGCTCCATACGCGTCTCTTCAGATCCGGTCGGCCGAGCGACCGCTCAAGGCCGTCGAGAGCGAGCAGCACCCTTCCGGAAACCCTCACCGGCCTTCCGGGCGACAGCGGTTCCACTCCCTGGGCATCGGCAAGGGCCCGTCCGGCGTTCGTGTCGAGCGCCACCACCGCGTAGGGGTCGACCGCCTCGATCGTCGCACGCAACGCCCGCGTCGCATCCCCGACCCCGTCTTCACCGACCAGCGTCGCGAACCAGGAATCGGGCTCGAAGCCGAGCGCCTCGAGGGCACGCACGACAGCCTGCCCGTCCGGCCCGGAAAGCACCGGGAGGCCCGCTGCTTCAGCTGGTCCCGCTTCGGCCTTCAGGAACATCACGGCCGCATCGAGGCGCCCCGCATCGGGCACGGACGGATCTCCGACGTCGGCCCTGCCGATGCGCAACTCCTCGGCGGCCTTGTCCGCATACAGGGCGCTCACGCGCTCGATGTCCGGGGTCTGCGCGTGCAGAACGGGGCTCATCGGCCCTCCGTCATCCACTCCACCGTTCGTGCGATACCCAGCCTGAGCGGCACACGAGCGTCCCACGCGAACACCGAGCGCGCCTTGTGCGAGTCGAGGGCGCTGTGCTCTATGTCTCCCTCACGTGAGGGGGCATGCCGGAGTTCGCCGTGGAAGCCCGTCGCGTCGGCCACGATCCGGGCGAGTTCGTTGATACTCGTGCGCCTGCCCGAGGAGATGTTGTAGGCCGGTCCGTCGCCGAGGCCGTCGCGCAGACTGGAGTCGGTCAACACAGCTGCCGTAAGCGCCGTGACCACGTCGCCGACGTAGATGAAATCACGTGTCTGCTCTCCCGTGCCGTGGATGAGCGGCACGTCGCCCTCGCTCATGGTCGCGCAGAACACAGCGACCACCCCTCCCTCACCCTGCCAGTCCTGACGCGGGCCGTAGACGTTCGCGAAACGCATGCTCGCGAAGTCCGCCGCGGTCGAGGCGAGGGTCTCGGCGAGGATGGTCTCCGCGGCGAGCTTCGAGCGACCGTAGGGACTGAGCGGAAGCTTCTGGGACTTCTCGGTCAGCGGCAGCTCCGCAGGGTCGCCGTAGACCGCCGCCGACGACGCCGATATGACCCTGAAGGCGCCGGCATCCGCTGCGGCGCGCGCTACGATCCCCGTCCCGTCCGCGTTGACGGCCCAGTCGCGTGCCGGGTCCTTGAGCGACCGAGCCACGCTCGCCTGCGCCGCAAGGTGTACGACGACATCGGGCGCGAACTCGGTGATCTGCGCAGGCAGCTTGGAGGACAGGATGTCGCCCTCGGCGATCCAGACGCCCTCGGGCAGGTTGGCGTGTTTGCCGGTGGAGAAGTCGTCGACGACCCCCACCACATGGTCGACAGAGAGTGCGTGCGCCAGGTTCGAGCCGATGAAGCCGGCTCCGCCGGTTATCAGGACGCGCATCTTGCGGGTCTCCTATTCGTCAGCAACAAGTCGCCGCACCTCCGCGAGGTCAGCGTGCACGATAAGGCGATAGCGCGCGCTGTAGGGCGGATCGCAGGCCGAGAGCGTCAACTGCGGCGTCGGGGTCGTATCCATGACATCGACCCTGTCGGGAGTGACCTGCTCGCTGCCGGCGACGATGTAGCGGTATCTGCGGTACGGCGAGTACAGGTCGATGGTATCACCGGGAGACAACGCCTGCAGTGCGCTGAAGGGAGCACCGAACGTGGTCCGGTGGCCCGCGATACCCACGTTGCCCGTCGGTCCGGGCAGGTCCGTGTACTCGAGCCAGCCGGGGCCCTTCGAGAGCGCGCTGCGATGGTGCCCCTTGACCACGACCGCATCAAGCCCCATCTCCTCGGCGACTATCCTCCCGAACGCCTCCCCCTCCGCCAGGCCGTTCCAGAATCCGAGGTCCTCCCGCTCCCAGCCCTCCCAGTCCATCGTCGGACCGGTCGATGCCTCCACCGACGTCAGCCCCGCGATGGCATGAAACTGCGAGCTCAGCCGGGCCTGGGCAAGGCGCGCTTCAAGCGAACTCCCGAAGTAATACACGACAAGACCGAGTGCCATGCCGAGGAACACGTTGCCGAGCGCATGCGCGAACACGCGCCGCAGGGCGCGTGACACCGTACTGGCCGCTCCTGGCGTTCGCACTGACGCACCCCACTTGGTCGAGCCTCGCCGTCCCCAGCACAAAGTGTGACGCACGCCGCAGAATTTGTGTGGCGAATATCACAAATGACCCTAAGGCGAGCCCGGGCCGGTGCCGATATCCCTAGTGTAAGGAAATTGAGAACCGCACATCGCCACGAGTTCCCCGATAAAGGCACGGTCCGTCGAAAGGCGGGCTTCGCAAAGTCACGGGTCTAAAGGAAGCGCAGCTTCCCATGACAGCCGGACCGCCGGGTACGAGCCACGATCCATGCGGCCCGATCCAACCGGCTTTTCGCGGGGAGGACCGGGTCGATGTGCATCTGGCTCGTACCAAGGGGTGCACGACGATGTTCAGCACGAACCGTACTTCCACAGGCATCAGACTGGCAGCGATCCTCGTAGCCGGCACGATGCTCGCAGGCGCAGCGCCTGCACTGGCCGCCCAGAATCCGAACGCCGGTGGCCGCATCTTCGCCTCGAAGCTCACCGCTCAGGCACCGTCCGCCAAGTTCCGCGCCGTCGCGGCAGCCGCGGCGCCTTTGGCCACATCGGCACCGATGGCGGCGGCTCCCGTCAAGGCACTCGCGGCGGGCACGACAGTGAAGCCCGCATCCACCAAGTCCTCGAGCGTGACCAAGCGCGCGGCAGCCGGAAGCGAGCAGGCGCAGGCCAAAGCCATCCTGGCAGGACTGATCGCGAAGTACCCGATCCTCCAGGGAACGACCGTGACCTTCGGCGATGCCCGGGGCTACCAGGCGATAGCGCTCTACAAGAGCGGCCGGATCATCATCAACCCTGCGCACACGACCTCGCTCAGTCGCATCCTGAACCACGAGGTCTGGCACGTCATCGACTGGAGAGACAACGGCTCGATCGACTGGGGCGAGAACATCCCTCCCCGCCAGTGACCGCAGCAATCCCTCTCAGCTCAGGATTCCAGTTTCCTGGTCGGGGGCCGACACTCTCCGGATGTGAAGCAGGGCCCCGACGATGTCGGGGCCCTGCTGTGTCAGAGCATCGATCGCGACAGTGTGCTACGAGACGCGCGAGGCGTACCTACGCAGTCCCGCTCCGGTGGCGACAGCGCACGCTATGGCGCCCAGGAACAGAGCGAACTCGCCGCCGGTGAAGGGCAGGAACGGCTCCTCCTCGGTGCCGGAACCCGTCGAGACCCTGACACGAGCGGTGTCGGAGTCGTTGTCGGGGTTCGGATCTCCGGTCGACCGGATGACGACGACGTTGTCGACGTTGGTCGTCCCGAGCGGCATGGTGGAGTCGATCCGCATCGTGTACGTGATCGTTCCCGACTCACCGGGAGCCAGTGGACCGGCGATCGCCCAGGTGATACCACTGCCTGCTACGGTGCCGCCCGCGGCGTCGACCACGGAGGCGTAGCGCCCGTCGAAGTCGTCCGCGATGGTGAAGTCCTCGGCTATGGCGTTCGGAGCGACGAGCGGGTCCTCGGTGTTGGTATAGGTGAGTGTGTAGGTCACCAGTTCGCCAGGTGAGGCCGTAGCCTTGTTGGCGCTCTTGGTCACAGCGAGGTCCGGGGGCAACGGCGCGAGCGGCTGGTAGACGACGCTCCATGTCGCTTCCGCACCGACTTCATGGCCCCACTCGTCACGCGCTGTGGCGATGACCGTGTTGGTCACGTCGGTCTCGACGAAGTCGCTCGCCTGGAACTGCGTGCTCTCGCCGACATCCAACATCCCGATCGCACCCACGGCGCCCAGAACGTCGTCATCGAGCACGACATCGAAGAGCGGGACATCACCGGTGTTGGTGACCGTGTAGGTGTAGAGGACGTCCTCACCGGGTTCGATGACGAAGTCCTTGTCGGCCGCCTTGGTGACCGAGATCGCGGGTGCCACTACATCGATCTCAGCATCGTCACTATCGGTGACGCTGCTCACCACGGGGACCTCATCGTTGGCCATGACCGAGTAGTAGCCGGTCACGGTAGCGACATTGACGGTGTCCTCCGCGATCGCGGCGGTCGCCGTGAACGTCCACGTGCCACCTGGCTCGAGCGGTCCGTGGGTCCCGACGGGACCGAGCTTGTCATCCACGACGTCGAGCGAGTTCAGAGTCACATCGCCGGTGTTCGTAACGACATATGTGTAGGTCACATCCTCGCCGGCCAGTATCGCCTCGGCATCGGCCGTCTTCACGATATCGACGGCGGGATGGATCACGTCGACCTCCGCGGTGGCCCATGAGGCGACTTCGTGGCCCCATTCGTCATGGCCAGTCGCGTCCACCCTGTTCACGGTGTCCTCATCGATCAGGGCCGTCTGAGTGAAATCGAGCCATGCGCCGGCCGCCAGATCGAGACCTGAGGCGATCGTGCCGAGCTGGTCGTCCACGAGCGTCACATCGCTCAGGTCGACGTCGCCCGGATTGTAGACGGAGTATTGGTAGGTCACTTCTCCGGAGTACACGACCACCCAAGGCATGACGGACTTGAAGACCTGGATCGCAGGATGGACCACATCGACACGCGCCTCAGCGGTGCGCTGCAGCTCCATCTGAAGCGGGTCGATCGCGGTCGCGGTGGCCACGTTCACCGTGTCCACGGTGATCGCGGCAGAAGCGCTGCCGTGAGCGATCTCTCCCGGCGCCAGAGTGGACACACCAAGGTCGATCGGGCCGAGCTGATCGTCGACCAGTGTCACGGCGTCGAGGATCACATCACCCGTGTTCTCGACCTCGTACGTATAGGTCACGGACTCGCCGGACAGCACGACGGTCGGATCGGCGGTCTTGCGGACCACCATGTCCGGATGGATCACATCGACACTGGCCGAGGAGAACGCCTCGAGGGCACCTCCGAAGCCGGAACCCGGCTCACCGTACGAGCCCGTAGCGACTCCGGTGTTGGTCACATCGGCGTCCACCGGGACGGTGATCTGAACGGTCATCGAGGCTCCTGCTGCCAGGAAGGTCGACGGCAGGAGTGGCGTGAGGTCACCGAGTACATCATCGGAGAGCGTCACATTCCACAGATCCGTGTCGCCGGTGTTGGTGAGCAGGTAGGTGTAGGTGACGTCGTCACCGACGTGGATGACCGTCGGATCGGCCGCCTTGGCCAGCGCCAGACCGGGATACCGCACATCGACGAACGCATCGTCCGACGCCTTCACCGGATGCTTCCAGCCATCGGTTCCGGCTGCCGTAGCGACGTTGTATGTGTCGGCGGACACGGTCCACATGACCGGGCCGATGACGGCACTCGCACCGACGTCCAGGAACGCGACGTCACCGATGTGGCCGATGACGTCGTCATCGACGGTTATGCCGTATAGAGGCGTGTCGCCGGTGTTGGTCACCGTGTAGGTGTATGCGACATCGCCGCCATACGCCACGACCGAAGGCGCTACGGTCTTGACCAGGCCTATCGCCGGAGCGACGACATCGACGACCGCAGAGGTCTTCGCCGTCACGAGTCTTTGCAGCGGATCGGTGGCAAGCGCCGTGGCAACGTTGGTCGTGTCGGACCAGATCGCCGCCGACGCAGTCCCATAGGCTATCTCACCAGGTGCCAGCGTGACCTTGTCGAGTGCGATAGATCCGAGATGGTCGTCGGCGAGCATGACACCGTACAGCGGTACGTCGCCGGTGTTCTCGACTTCGTACGTGTACTCAACAGTCTCTCCGGCCAAGATGACCGAAGGCGTGGCGGTCTTGCGAACCGCGAGCGACGGGGCTATGACGTCGACACCCGCTTCGGACTGGGCGCTCACAGGACCGCCGTAGAAGTCGGTATCCATCTCGCCGTACATCGCCTCCACGGTTCCGACGTTGACCACATCGTCGGCCACGGGCACCGTGATCTGCGCCGTCATCGACCCGCCGACCGGCAACATCGTCGCCGGCAGCAGATAGGTCAGGTCACCGAGCACGTTGTCGGAAAGCGTGATCTCCCACAGCGTTGTGTCGCCCGTGTTTGAGATCAGGTACGTATATGTGACCGGTTCGCCGGTGTAGACCATGTCGGGCGTCGCGCTCTTGACGATCGAGATCGCGGGATTGCGCACATCGACCACGGCGTCATCGGATGCCTGGCACTTGGTCTCCCAGGAATCGACCGCAACGACGGTGGCGACGTTGGTGACGTCGGCCGTGACGTCGAAGAACGATTCGACGGTCATCTTCTCCCCCACGCCCAGCGTGGTCGAGGGGAGCAGGCCATCCAACGAACCCAGAACGTCGTCATAGAGGGAGAGCCCGTACAGGGGGACGTCCCCGGTGTTCTCGATCACGTAGGTGTAGAGCACCTGGCCTCCGAACGCGACGATGCCCGGAGAGACGCTCTTGTCCAGCGCGATGGACGGGTGCACGATGTCGCAACTCCACGATGCGGTATCGACCACCATGCGCTTGCACAGGTCGATGCCGCTCGCGGTCACGGTGTTGTTCAACGGGTCGGGATCGCCCGCCGTGACGAGATGCGACGGCGTGAACGTCTGAGACGCGCCCGGTGCAAGCTCGGGAATCGAGCCGATCAGACCACCGAACATGGGATCGTTGACCTGAACGTCCACGAGCTTCGTCGAACCCGTGTTCTTGACGACGATCTCGTACTCGATCGTGTCCCCGACGCGGGCGATGCTGTCGCCCACCTTGGTCACATCGATCGCCGACAGGACCTGCACGTTGCCGAAGCACAGACCTTCGATACAGGTACCGTTCGCTACCCTCACGGTACCGTCCGGCGCCTGGGTCTGGCACCAGCCCGGCTGCATGACCTCGACGACGTAGTACTCGCCGGGCAGGACGTCGCGGAAGCTGTAGCAGCCATCTTCGTTGGTGGTCCGAGTCGCATACAGCGAGGAGTCCGACGCTCTGCGCAACTCAATCGTCCAACCCTTGAGCCAGGGCTCGTGATCGTCGTACTTGCCGTTGGCGTCGAGGTCGTGGAACTTGCGACCCGCCAGGAACGAATCGTAGGTGAACGAGTTGGTCACGTCGCCCCTGAGGCACTCCGCCTCGCTGTCCGTATGAAGGAGCGTGTCAGCGCCGCCGTACCTCGAGTACCACTCGACCCACTTGATGGTCGTGCCGTACGCAAGGTCGATGGATGCCCTGTACGGGGACGACGAGCCGCTCAGATTCAGTGTCCTGATGCTCTCACCTATCTTGTAGCGGACCCAGAAGGTCGCGCCGCCGGGCACGTTGTCCGCATACAGCTTGAAGGTCTTGGTGACGTTCTCGCATGTGGGGGCGACTATCGTGGCCGCCTTGACGGGAGCGGGCGCCGTGACCGGCACGCCCGTGGCCGTCGCCTTGGCATCGTCCCCGATGGAGTCCGTGACCGTGACGCCCTGGTCGAGCACCTTGGGGTCATCGCCGGTAACCACTGCAGGCTCCTCGGCCACCGTCTTGTCAGGCGGCGCGACCACCGGCGGTTCAGCCACCGGATCCTTGTCACTGGGGACCGGATCCGTCTTGGGATCCGGTTGCGGTGTGACGGTGCTTTCCCCCGACACAGGCGCGGCCTTGCCCGCACCAGGGACCGCGTAGCCGATCCCTGAGAACGAGACGAGGACCGCGAAGACTATGGCGGCGGACAGCAGTCGTACCGCGAACGACCTGCGGTGGATGCTGCGCGTCATCTCTTCCACCCCTCTTCGAATCGAATCGGCTCGAGGGGTAGGTCGGAGTCGAACATGACGGGGCCCGGACACGGGCCGGTCTCACTACTGACTCGGCGCCGGCGCCGCGGTTTCCCGCGCAGTGACCGTGCAGTTCCGGCGATTCATAGTCTCCCGCGAATGGGCCGTACCGTGTTCGAGCAGCGCACCCGAATCGAGCCGTACGACACCCTCAGGCTGATTAGTACCCGCGGGTCTGTGGACCTGCCGATGAATCGTGTCCTCCATCGGTATGAACTTGGGTCCGCGACAGGCTCAGGAGCCCTTCTTGCGCCCGTTCCTGCGTGCCGGCGCGCAGCCCTTCACGAGCGCCTGCGCGAGCACCTCGTCCATGTTCTCTACCGGAACCACCTTGAGTTCGTCGCGCACATGCGGCGGCAGGAGTTCGAGGTCGCGGACGTTCTCCTTGGGGATGAGCACCGTGGCCAAGCCCGAACGGTGCGCCGCAAGCAGCTTCTCCTTGAGTCCGCCGATGGGCAGCACCCTCCCGCGGAGCGTGATCTCGCCTGTCATCGCGATGTCGCGACGCACGGCACAACCCGTGAGGCACGATGCCAGCGCGACGGCCATGGTGATTCCGGCTGAGGGCCCGTCCTTGGGGATAGCAGCGGCAGGCACATGGATGTGCATGTCGAGCTGCTCGCTGAAATCGGGATCGATCCCGAGGTCCTCTGCGCGGGTGCGGATGTAGGACACCGCCGCCTGGGCGGACTCGCGCATGACGTCGCCCAACTGGCCCGTAAGGATGAGGGCGCCCTTGCCCTTCATCTTGGTGGCCTCGATGGAGATCACGTCGCCGCCCACCTCGGTCCAAACGAGGCCCGTGGCGACTCCGACTTCATCGCGCTCCTCGGCCAGCCCGTAGGAGAACTTCTGCGGCCCGAGATACTGGTGCAGCGTGCGCAGGGTGATACGCGTCTTGCCCTTCTTGCCCTCGACGACCTTGCGGGCGACCTGGCGGCAGACCATCGCGATGGTCCGCTCGAGGTTGCGCACACCGGCCTCACGCGTGTAACGACGGATGATCTCCCGGATCGCCTCGTCGGTGAACTCGATCTTGGAGGGTGAGAGCCCGTGCTCCCTGAGCTGCTTGGGCACGAGGTACTGGTGCGCGATGTGCGCCTTCTCGTCCTCGGTGTATCCGGGGAAATGGATGACCTCCATGCGGTCGCGCAGCGCCGGAGGGATGGGGTCGAGCAGGTTCGCCGTCGTGATGAACATGACGTTGGAGAGGTCGAACGGGGCCTCGAGGTAGTGGTCCTGGAACGCCGAGTTCTGCTCGGGGTCGAGCACCTCCAGCAACGCGGAGGTGGGATCGCCCCGGAAGTCCATGCCCACCTTGTCGATCTCGTCCATCATGAACACGGGGTTGTTGGTGCCCGCCTGGCTGATCGACTGGATGATCCTGCCGGGGAGTGCTCCGACATAGGTGCGTCTGTGACCGCGGATCTCCGCTTCGTCACGCACCCCTCCGAGCGACATGCGGATGAACTCCCGACCAAGGGAACGCGCGATCGACTTGCCGATGGAGGTCTTGCCGACGCCCGGAGGTCCCACGAAGCACAGGATCGGTCCGCGCATGCGGTCCGTCAGCTTGTGGACGGCGAGATACTCGAGTACCCGTTCCTTGACCTTCTCAAGACCGTAGTGATCCTCGTCGAGGATCCTCTGCGCCTCGACGAGGTCGAGCTTCTCGTCCGAGGCCTCGGTCCACGGCAGGCCTGTGAGCCAGTCGAGATACGTGCGGATGACGGAGGTCTCCGCGCTCGCCGTGGGCATCTTCTCGAGCCGTCCCAGTTCCTTGAGCGCCTTCTCGGCGACCTCCTCGGGCATCTGAGCCTGCTTGATCTTCTCCTTGTACTCGTCGACCTCCGCCTGGATCTCGTCGTACTGCCCGAGCTCCTGCTGGATCGCCTTGAGCTGCTCACGCAGGAAGTACTCCCGCTGCGACTTGGTCATCTGGTCTTTGACCCTGCTCTGGATCTTGGAGCCGAGCTCGAGGATCTCGAGTTCCTTGCGCAGGTACTTCGCGGTCATCTCGAGGCGCTCGAGTGCGCTCGTGGCCTCGAGGATCCGCTGCTTCTCCTCGACCTTGAGGTTCAGATGGAACGTGATGAAGTCGGCGAGCCGGCCCGGCTCATCGATCGTGGAACTCGCCATCAGGACTTCCTGCGGGATGGGCTTCCCCAGCTCCGAGGCCTTCTCGAAGTCCCCGATTATGGCGCGCATCAGTGCCTGTGCCTCGGCGTCGACCTCGGTGCTCTCGTCGATCAGCTCGACCCGGACCAGGAAGTACGGGTCGGTCTGCAACCACTCCAGGATCCTGATGCGCTGCTGTCCCTCTACGAGCGCCTTGGCGGTACCATCGGGGAGCTTCAGCTCCTGCATGATGGTGGCCACGCAGCCGATCTCGTAGACGTCCTCGGCAGACGGGTCGGCGACCTCTGCCTGCTTCTGGGTGACCAACGCGACCATATGTCCCTGGCGCATCGACTCCTCGAGCGCGTTGATGGACCGCTCGCGGCCCACGAAGAGCGGCACCACGAGGTTGGGGAACACGATGAGATCCCGTAGCGGGATCAGAGGTAGGACATCGGGGATGGCGGTGTGGTGAGCTTGCTCTGACATGCGTTTCGGCTTTCTTCCGGCTCATCATGCGATAATCATTCTGCCCGATTCTTCGACACGGTACACGCGCCCACCTGCGGCTCGCCGCGGCCGACGCGCTGGATTTGGAGAACCCCGAACACATGACGCTTGCCCGGACACCCCGCCGCCGGACCCTCGCGCTGCTCGCGACCACACTCATCACGACGCTCGCGTTGGGTGCCTCGGTGGCCGGCGGCGCGCCGGTGCGTTCGGAGGCGCTCTCGCCCTCAGGCAGGCCCTATGTCACGCTCGACAAAGGCACGGTGTCGACGCCCTTCGCAGGCGCTTTCGCGTTCAGGGTCAGCATCGAAGTGGACAAGCCCACGACGTACCTCGAATCCAGGATCCAGATCCGCAATCCCTCGGGCCGCCTCTTGTTCCAGAAGACGGAGGTCCGCAGTGACGTCCCGACCGGCAGTGTCGACATCGCCTACTCGAGAGACCTTGCCGATCTCGGGCTCGCACCCGATGTCTACCCTATCGAACTGAGGGTCCGGACGCAGTCCACGGCAGGCGTGAGGGAATGGGTGATCGAGGACTCCCTCTTGCTTTCCGACCCGAAGGCCGCGCCGGTTCCGGTCGCTGTGATCGTGAAGATCGAGTCCGCTCCATCCACGGACGCCGAGGGGCGCTTCATCGTCGACCCCTCACAGTCGACCCGTGCCCGCGACGAGGCCGACGCCATCGCACGCTACATCCTGAACGACCCGACAGGCAGGCTCACCCTCGCGATCGCGCCCGCGATCCTCGAGGAATGGCTGCGCGCGAGCCAGGGCTACTCGGTCGCGGGAGTCGAGGGTGTCGTCGATGTGCCGGCGGATGCGGAGACCCCCAAGGCCTACGCCCGGACTCTCGCCTCGCTCAAGCAGGCCCTCGCCACCGGCCGCCTCGAACTGGCGGACGTACCGTACTCGCAGCCGGATATCGGCGCGATGCAGGCCTCGGGCAGACTGTCCGACCTCAACGTCCACCTGCTGCGCGGGCACTCTGCCGCGTATGCGGCGCTCGAGACCTCGCCGTCGGCAGGCGTCGTGTCGACGGGTGACGCGTTCCCTGCGGCCGCCGCCCCCGTCCTCGAAGCCGCCGGTGCAGACTTCGTGGTGGTAGACGCCCGAAGCCTCGAGTCCTCGGCCAGCACGCCGACCTCGGGTGTGTACCGGATCGCGGGCACCGGCCTCGGCGCGGTCGTGACCGACGACGCGTTCTCGGGTTCGCTCGAGAGCACCGGGGTCATGCGCTGCGCACAGATGGTCTTCATGCGCACCATCTCCGAAGATGCGACCGGTCCGATCACCGCAGTGGTCGAGACCGGTCCGGGATATCGCTCGAGCATGGCGAGTCTGCTGCCGTGCCTCGCGGACCTCAAAGAGGCGCCCTGGGCGACCTTCGCGACCGCCTCACAGGCCGCGGCGCTTCCGGCGAGCGGCTCACTCGAACTCACCGCCGCCGTTGCGCCGGTGCCTGACGCCCCGTCGGGCTACTGGAGCGAGGTCGGCGAGGCGAGGAAGAGCGCGAGCGCGTTCCTCGCAGCCGTCGGCGTGAACGACCCTGACGCTCAACGGGCCTCGGACCTGTCGCTCCTGGCCCAGAGCGCGCTTTGGGCGGGGCCCGACCGCAACTGGGGGTCGGCCGACAGGGGCCGAGCCATCGCCGCAGCCTCCCTGCGTGAATCGTCATCCGTGTTCGACGCGATCGAGCTTGGGGCGAGCGACATCACACTCTCCGGCACGAGCGGCGAGATACCGATCAGCATCACGAACGGCTCGGAGAAGACACTGGCCTTGCGTTTGAGGACGTCCGCCTCACGCATGAGTGTCCCGCCTCGCGAAGACGAGACGGTGCAGGTTCGGCCACAGGAGAACTTCACCACTGTGCCCGTGGACCTCGGGCAGTCGCTGTCCGGCCGGCTCGTGGTGCAGTTGTGGGCCGAGGACGTGCTGGTGGAGGAGACCGCGGTCGACGTGCGCGCCTCCTTCCTCGACCGGCTCGTGCTCATCGCCGGACTCGCCATCGTGTTGGTAGGCATGTTGCTCTTCATACGCCACCGGGTACGGTCGGCTGCGCGTGCTGATACGATGTAGTCGCCACCACCGAGCACGGACACAGTGAGGTTTCCATGAAGAAAGCCATCGGCATCATCTTGGCCGTGGCGCTGATAGCTATAGTGCTCAACGACGCGGGGGTCTACCTGCGCGCCAAGTACGACCTCGACGCGATCGCGCAATCCACGGCCAACGCCGCATCGAACACGATGGCGCGCGAGCGGGACAAGGTCGCGGCGACCGCGGCTTTGTTCGGCCAGACCCAGGGTGTCACGGTCTACATGTACGATCAGGACGACAAAGGTGTCCATGTATGGGTAGAGATGCCCGTACCGGGAACATGGGTGCTCGGACGCGCGACCGCGCTGTACTACGGTCAACCGCTCGATACGCCCTACAAGCTGCGCACGGACAAGACGGCGCCGTGGCACTAGGCACGTGCCGGGGGGACCATGACTGACAGGACTGCGATGAGAACCATCGTGCTCGACACAAACGTGCTTCTCGCCGACCCGAACGTCCTGTTCGCGTTCAACGACGCCGAGATCATCATCCCGGAGACCGTGCTGGGCGAACTCGACAAGCTCAAGACCTCCCGCGCGGACGCGGACCTGCGCTTTCGGGGCCGCGAGGTGAGCCGCACTCTCTTCGAACTCTCCGAACAGGGCAGCCTCATAGCGGGCGTCGATATGCCGGACGGGGGACGACTGCGTGTCGTACCGTTCGAGTCCGACAGCGATCTTCCGGAGGGCATGTCGACCCGCAACGCCGATGACAAGATCCTGGCGGTGGCCTACCAGGTCTGCAAGAACGAGTGCGAGGGCCTGGTGGTCATCACCAACGACCTCAACATGCTGCTCAAGGCACAGTCGCTCGGCCTCGACGTCCAGCGCTACGGCGACGGCGTCGAGGGCAGTTTCGCGCGGCGGTACATCATCCGTCCGTTCCAGCGCTATCGCATACCGCTCGCGATCCTGGGGATGTCGCTCGGCGTGTTCGCGGCCATCGTCTTCATCGCGATGACGTTCCGCCCCGGCGGCGGCGGCGTGTCCGACCAGATCAACGTGCCGCCGGAACTGCGCGAAACCTTCACGACGACACAGCTGCAGGTCTACTCGTTGCTGCAGGAGGTCGAGAGTTCTCCCGACAGCGCCAACGCGCTCCTGTCACTGGGCAACATCTACTTCGAACTCGGGAACTACCCGCGTGCGAGCACCTTCTATGAGCACTACGTCGAGCTGCAGCCCGACAACCTGGACGCGACGACCGATCTCGCCGCCTCGTACTTCTCAAGCGGAAAGACCGACCAGGCCATCCAGACCGTCAACGGCGTGCTCTCCCGCAACCCCGAACACATCAAGGCCAACTTCAACCTCGGCATCATGCTCTGGCAAGGCAAGGGCGACCTCGCGGCCGCCAAGAAGCAGTTCGAGAAGGTCGTGGAGCTCACAGCCGGATCGGCCGATCCGGCGACCAAGAACATCGGCGACGCGGCCAAGGCCAACATCAAGGAGATAGACACGACCTTGAACGGCGGGTCACAGACCACTACCGGAGGCGCATAGCATGGAGCAGGTCGACATCGCGATCATCGGCGGCGGTCCCGCCGGTCTGACAGCGGCACTCTACTCGTCGCGGGCGCGCGCGAGCACCATCGTGTTCGAGCAGGGCATCCCGGGCGGACAGATCGTCACGACCGACTGGGTCGAGAACTACCCCGGCTTCCCGCAGGGCCTTTCGGGCCAGGAGCTGGGCGATCTGATGACCAAGCAGGCCGAGGAGTTCGGCGCCGAGATCCGCTCGTTCACCGCTGTCACGGCGATCGAGCCGTACGACCTCGACTTCAAGCTGACCACCGGCGACGGTGACGAGATCATCGCGCGCGCCGTCATCCTCGCGACCGGGGCGGTCCCCAAGAAGCTCGGCGTTCCCGGCGAGGCGGAGTTCACCGGCCGGGGCGTGTCCTGGTGCGCGACGTGCGACGGCGCCTTGTTCCGCGATAAGACCGTTGCCGTGGTGGGCGGCGGCGACGCCGCCGTCGAAGAGGCCATGTTCCTCACCAAGTTCGCAAGCAAGGTCCACCTCATCCACCGGCGCGACGAACTGCGCGCCACCAAGTGCATCCAGGAACGTTGCTTCGCCAACGAGAAGATCGAGATGCAGTGGAGCCGGACCATCCGCGAGATCCGGGGCGAGGACGGCAAGGTCACCGGACTCGAACTGGCCTCCACCAAGGGCGAGCCCGACGTGTTCTTGCCTCTCGACGGGGTGTTCATCTTCGTGGGCGTGGATCCCGTCAACGCGCTCGCGACGGAGCTTGTCGACCTGAGCGAGAACGGGTACATCAAGATAGACCACGACGGGCGCACCTCATGGCCCGGTCTGTATGCCGCAGGTGATGTGACCGATTCCGAGCTCAAACAGGTCATCACCGCGGCCGCAAAAGGTGCATCGGCGGCGTTCGAAGCGCTCCGGTTCATCGACGAGAAGGTCTGCTCCATCTAGTATTCGCAGGAGCGACTGCCATCGAAGGGAGACAGGGCTATGGCCGATCTTGTTCAGATCACCGATGCGGGGTTCGAGGCCGACGTCGTCGGCAGCGACAAGCCCGTCGTGCTCGACTTCTGGGCGCCGTGGTGTGGCCCGTGCCGCATGATGGAGCCCGTGCTGCATGAGATCGCCGAGGAGTACGGCGACAAGATCACCATCGGCAAGCTCAACGTCGATGAGAATCCCGCCACGGCGCAGAAGTACGACATCCTGTCGATCCCGACACTCCTCGTGTTCTCCAACGGCGAGGTCGTCAAGAAGCTCGTGGGTGCTATGCCCAAGAAGCGGCTCCTCGACGAGCTCGCCGGATGGATCGGGTAGCGCCATGTGTGAGAAGGGCGTCAACAAGGACCAGATGCGACTCATGATCGCGCAGGTCGACGATTCGCTCGCGATGGCCCAGCAGTGGCTCGAGCAGATCCACCACCTTGCCGACCACGGCGGACTCCACACCGAGAGCGTGAACGTCGCCCAGGCGACCGTGCTCCTGGGTGAGGCAAGGGGCAAGCTCGAGGGCGCGGTCGACTCGCTTGAGGGCAATCCGGGCACAGACGGCGTGACCGTCGAACTCATCTAGTCCGGGAACCAGTCGCACACAGCGCGTCCGGGGGACGTCCGGGCGCGCTGTACCATGTACCGCTACGCTCCTTGTGAGCGCGAACAGGAAGGCATGACGTGACCAAGAGACTCGTGCGCAGTGCCATCGCTCTCATACTGATCGCATCCCTCGGCACGCTTGCCGCGTGCGCGAAGGAAGACACTCCCGCGCCGACGACAGGCACATCGAGCTCGGAGCCAGCGACGCCTGCCGAGGAGTCGGCCGCACCGACGATCGACCCGGCCACCGTCACCGAGCTTCAGATAGAGGATCTCACGGTGGGCACGGGGGCCGAAGCCAAGCCGGGGACCATGGTCACCGTGGACTACACCGGATGGCTATCTGACGGCACCCAGTTCGACTCCTCGGTCGGATCGGGCCAGCCGTTCCAGTTCGCGCTCGGCCAGGGAGAAGTCATCCCCGGCTGGGACCAGGGTGTCGCCGGCATGAAGGTCGGCGGCAAGCGCCGGCTTGTGATCCCGCCCGCGCTCGGCTACGGCGATCAGGGCGCAGGCGGAGTCATCCCGCCGGGCGCCGTGCTCATCTTCGATGTGGAGCTGCTCGGCGTTCAGTAGCCGATAGGGCTGAACGCTCGACCGTTCTCGAGTGACCACAGGGGGCATACCGGTCAGCCGGTGTGCCCGCTTCCGCATACGGGGCACCCTTGCAGCGAGAGGGGCCGTTCGAGGCCGCACCGGTCGAGCAGCTCGGCATCCTCGAAGATGGCCTTCGTCGGCCCGTCCGCGGCCACACCGCCCTCGCTCATGACGATGGTGCGACCGCAAAGCTCGAGTGCGAGATCGAGATCGTGAGTCGCGATGATCTTGGTGTGCTCGAACCCGGCCAGCAACTCGATGAGCCTGCGGCGCGCACGCGGATCGAGGTTGGAGGACGGTTCGTCCATGACGAGCACGTCGGGGGCCATGGCGAGCACCGTGGCTATCGCCACGGCACGCTTCTCCCCGCCAGAGAGCCGGTACGGCGGCCTATCACGAAGCCGCGACGCACCGACGCGCTCAAGCGCGCTCGCTACCCGCGCCTCGATCTCCTCGGCAGGCAGACCGAGGTTCATGGGGCCGAACGCGACGTCCTCGAACACGCTCGGCATGAACAACTGGTCGTCGGGGTCCTGAAAGACCATGCCGACGCTGCGACGGATCGTCTTGAGGGTCGAACGGGTGACCGGCGTGCCGCCGATGTCGACACTGCCGTGGCCCGGCGTCAGGAATCCGTTGAGGTGCATGAGCAGCGTCGACTTCCCCGCCCCGTTGGCACCGACCAGCGCGATCGACTCCCCGTGGGTGATCGAGAAGCTCACACCGTCGAGCGCCTTGGTGCCGTCCGGATACTCGAAGCGCAGGTCGGTCACGTCGATGGTGTGATGACTCATGAGATCAACCCCGTAATCAGTGTGCCGAGCAGCAGAGGGACGTTGTACACGCGCATGGCGATGAACGCCGCGGACCAGCCGGCCACGAACGCCGCGTCACGCACGGTGAACCTGAGGGTGCGCATCACGCGCACGCTGCCGTCGAATCCGCGGGAGAGCATGGCCTGGTAGAGACGCTGCGCACGGGCGTATGTGCGCAACAACAGACTGCCGAGCATCTGGGCGTACACCCGCATGCCCATCCCGCGCTCACCGAAGGAGCGCAGCGCGCGGGCGCGCGCCATACGCATCGTCTCTTCGCCGAGCACGAAGATGTAGCGGTACAGAAGCAGCAGCTGCGTCGAAAGCACGTCGGGCATGCCGAGACGCTCGAGCGCCATGCATATCCCCGTGAGACTCGTCGTAGCTATGAGCACAAGGGCCGCCATCGTCGTGAGAGCGAACCGCAGCAGGATCGAGGCGAACGAGAGCCAGCCGCCTGAGATGCCCAGTCCGGCCACGTGTGCCACGACCTCCCGGTCGATGAACGGATTGAACATGCCGATGACCACGGCGAACGGAGCGACGGCCAGAAGCTTCCTGCCGAGGAACCCGAGCGGCAGTCCCGCGTCGGCCGCGAGGAACAGCGGGTATATCGCGAAGGGCAGCATCCCGAGGATCTCGTACTTGCCGAAGGAGACGACGCACACCAGGAACACCGCCGTGGTGACGACCTTCGCCCGCGGGTCGACCGCGTGCACCGGCGTGTCAGCGTATGCGAGTCGATCGAGTCGACCCAGGTCGTAGAGGCCTTCTTCCAGAGAGGACACGACGACGCCTATGCCAGACCGTCGCCGGTGGTGGTCGCCACGAACTTGCCGTGTTTGACCCCCTTGGTCCCGATGAGTTCGGACGCCAGCCGCGCTATCTGACGGGCCTGGCCCCTCAGTACCACGACCTCGAGGCAATGATGGGCATCCAGGTGGATGTGAAGGGTCGAGACGATCTCCTCGTGATGCGAGTGCTGGTGCTCGGTGAGCTTGTCGGCGAGGTCCGTGGAGTGGTGGTCGTACACGAGGGTCACGGTCCCCACGGCCTCGTCCTCGCCCACGGCCCACTGCTCCTCGACGAGCGCGTTGCGGATCAGGTCGCGCACAGCCTCTGACCTGTTGACGTAGCCCTTCTCAGCGATGTGCGCATCGAAGCGCTCGAGCAGGCGCTCGTCGGCCGAGATACCGAATCTGACCACTTCGGGCATTGCATGACCTCCGTATACTCGCGTCGTGCCACGAACCATGTGCCGCTGTGACACGCAACGCTCCATCGCGCGACACCCCGTGCGAACTGCGCAAACAGGGTTGACGACCCCTGTGCAGGGGTCTAGCATCACCCCTACGGTAACACGAATGGACGTGTCGTAACACCAAGCGGATACGTCTTTAGGAGGGGTATTCGGATGCACATGGCGGACGCGCTTATCTCGCCGGCGACCGGTGGCGCGCTGTGGGTGGCCACGGGCGCAACCGCGGTCTACTGCGCCAAGAAGGTCCGCGAAGAGCTGGACGAGAGCAAGATCCCACTGATGGGCGTCGCCGGCGCGTTCATCTTCGCCGCCCAGATGCTCAACTTCACGATCCCGGGCACCGGCTCGAGCGGTCACCTCGGCGGCGGGCTCATCCTCACCATATTGCTGGGTCCGTACGCGGCCTTCCTGGTGATGGCTTCGGTGCTGGGGGTCCAGGCGCTGTTCTTCGCGGACGGCGGACTGCTCGCCCTCGGCGCCAACGTCGTGAACCTCGGGTTCTTCCCCGCCTTCATCGCCTATCCGCTCGTCTACAAGAAGATCGTCGGGGACATGGCGGACAGACCCGGCAATGCGCGGATCCTCGCCGGCAGCGTGCTGGGCGCGGTGGTCGGACTGCAACTCGGCGCGCTGGGCGTCGTGCTCGAGACATGGCTGTCCGGCGTGAGCGAACTGCCGCTTGGCACCTTCCTGCTGATGATGCAGCCCATCCATCTCGCGATCGGAGTCGTCGAGGGCCTCGTGACTGCCGGCGTGATCATCTTCGTCCGAAACGCCCAGCCCGAGATCCTCGAGCGCGCCGAGTCCGGGAGATCCCTCCGAGGCGTGGCGATGCGCCCCGTACTCATCGGCCTCGTGATAGCGGCCCTGGCATCGGGCGCGGCGTTCTCCTGGTTCGCGTCGACGAACGCCGACGGGCTCGAGTGGTCGATGGAGCGCGTGGCCGGGTCGGCTGAGATCGAAGGCAAGTCCGGAAGCTCCGTGCACGAGTCGCTGGCGGCAGCCCAGGAGAAGACCGCGCTGCTGCCGGAGTACGGACTGCCCGCAGGCGAGACGGCAGCCGAAGACGAGGGTGAGGCGGCAGCGGCCTGGCCGGCGGTGGATACCGGCACGAGCATCGCCGGTGTCGTCGGGGCCGCGATCACGTTGGCGGTCGCCGCGGCGATAGGCCTGCTGCTCAAGCGCCGCTCGACACGGCGCCGCGATTCCTCGGCTACAATCGGTATGTGAAGAAGCCGGGTGAGATCAAGGGTGTGCACAAGCAGCCGCCGCACGACGGGGCGCCGCCGCGCTACTTCGAGTGTCCCCAGTGCGGCTTCCTGACGGCGAGCGAGCGCTTCGGGACCGGAGACGCCGCGTGCCCGGTGTGCAGTGCGCTCGGTGACGGGCGACGGACGTTCCCCACCGAGCATCTTCGGCGCCTCGACGAGCGCATCCGCCACTACCACGAGGCCGGCGAGTCCGAGATCGTCGTGATCCTGGCTGAGACCTTCCTCGAGGCCATCCTCGAAGACATCCTCGACCGGATGCTCTCGGTCCGCGGTGCGGACGTGGTGGTGCGCGAGGTCGTCCTGGACGGTCAGCGGGCCATCGGCGCGCGCATCGGACGGATCTTTCCGCAGCTCTCTGGCGAGGAGTTCGAGAAGGCGGCCTCGGAACTCGGGTACAACGAGTTCCCGCGCAGGTGGCGCGAGGTCCGGCAGGCCCGCAACTCGTTCATCCATGACGCGCCGTTCGGCGAGGCGCGCCAGACCCTGGACGCGAAGATGGCGGCCCAGGCGATGGAGCTGCTCGACCAGGCCTACCGTCTGTTCGTGTCGCTCAACAACCGCTTCGTGGCGCGGCCGAACCCGCCCGCGCCGTTCTCAGAGCGCGCGTAGCCACGCATGAAGGCACTCTCGCTGCACATCACCGGTGTCGTACAAGGCGTGGGCTTCCGCCCGTTCGTGTACAACCTCGCCGTCGGGACGGGCCTTTCGGGCTGGGTGCTCAACTCCTCGGAAGGCGTGTTCTGCGTGGTGGAGGGCCCGGATGCGCTGGTCGACGGCTTCCCTGCCGCCATCCGCTCCCAGGCACCGCCGATGGCCGTGATCGTTTCTCTGATCGCCGAGGAGATAGAGCCTGAAGGGCTCGCCGGTTTCGAGATCCGGGAGTCACGCTCGATCGAAGGCGCGATGACGCTCGTCTCGCCCGACATCGCGACCTGTCCCGAGTGCGCCGCCGAGCTCGGCGACCCGTCCGACCGTCGTTTCGGCTACCCCTTCATCAACTGCACGAACTGCGGGCCGCGCTTCACCATCATCGAGGACGTGCCCTACGACCGGCCGGCCACGACCATGCGCGAGTTCCCGATGTGCCCCGAGTGCGCGGCCGAGTACGGCGACCCTGCCGACCGGCGGTTCCACGCCCAGCCCGACGCGTGCTTCATCTGCGGGCCGCGGCTGTATCTGAACTCCTCGGTCGAGCCAGGGGTGGGCGGTCCCGACCACACGTGGACGCCCTCGAGTGAACCCTCGCCGCGGCCACACCGGGACCGTGAAGCGGAGGCCGCTCGCAGCGCCGCGATACTCGACGCGGCGGCCGGCCTGCTGGGCGAGGGCACCATCCTCGCCATCAAGGGCCTGGGCGGGTTCCATCTCGCGTGCGACGCGACGAACGAGACGGCCGTGGCACGGCTGCGCGAACGCAAGCACCGCTGGGGCAGGCCGCTCGCGATCATGTGCCACTCGCTCGACGAGGCCCGCGCCTACTGCGAGATCGACGAGACCGAGGCAGCGCTGCTGGATGGCACCGTGCGCCCGATCGTGCTGCTGCGGCGCAAGCGGGCAGGCGAGCGGGACGCACCGCTCGCGCCCTCGGTCGCCGGCGACCTGCGCGAGATCGGCGTGATGCTGCCCTACACGCCCTTGCACCACCTGCTCCTTCGTAGGATCAACGGCCCGCTCGTGATGACCTCGGGCAACATGAGCGAAGAACCCATCGCCACGGACAACGCCGAGGCGCTCGGGCGCCTGGCCGGGATCGCGGATGCGTTCCTGCTGCACGACCGTGCCATCGGCTCGCGCTACGACGACAGCGTCGTGCGCGTGGTGGAGGGCATCACCGAGCCGGTGCGCCGGGCGCGCGGCTATGCGCCGTTCCCGCTCGCACTGCCCTTCACGAGCGACGTCGACATCCTGGCGTGCGGGCCCGAGCAGAAGAACACGTTCACCCTCGTACGCGGATCGCACGCGTTCGTGTCGCAGCATATCGGCGACATGGAGAACGCCGAGACGCTCGAGAGTTACGAGGCGGGCATCGGACTGTACAAACACCTGTTCCGCGTCGAGCCGCAGCTCGTGGCCTACGACCTGCATCCCGAGTACCTCTCGACCAAGTTCGCCCACACGCTCGACCTGCCCAAGGTCGGGGTGCAGCACCACCACGCACACATCGTGAGCGTCACCGCGGAGCGCGGGATCGACACGCCGGTGATCGGCGTCGCATTCGACGGGACGGGCTACGGCCCGGACGGGACCATCTGGGGCGGCGAGGTCCTGGTGGCGGACTGGGAGGGTTTCGAGCGCGCCGCGCGCCTTGCGCACATGCCCATGCCGGGCGGCGCAGCGGCGGTGCGCAGGCCCGCGCGCATGGCCGTCGGCGCGCTTCTTGCTGCTGGACTGACGGACCACCCGGGAGCAGGGGCGTTGCTCTCACGGCTGGCTGACGGTGAGGAGACTCTCCTGCGCAAGATGGTCGCCAATCGCATCAACACCCCGGCCACGTCCTCGATGGGCCGGCTGTTCGACGCCGTGGCGGCACTGGCCGGTATCCGCGACGACGCCGCCTACGAAGGCGAGGCCGCGATCGAACTCGAAGCGGCCGCCGACCTCTCGACCGGGGGTGAGTACGTGTTCGGCTCCTCGGCGGACAGCGAGACCGGGGCACTCGTGCTCGAGTATCGCCCGGTGCTCCTTGGCGTACTGGACGATCTCGAAGCCGGGGTCGCCGCCGGGGCCATCTCCGCACGCTTCCACCGCGCCGTGGTGCGCGCTATAGTCGATTCTTGTTCGTCGATCGCTGAACGAGCCGGCACGCGCGACGTCGCGCTCGCCGGCGGTGTCTTCATGAACAGACTGGTGTTCGGGGGCGCGGTGCGACAGCTCGCGGACGCGGGTTTTTCGCCGCTCACCCACTCGAAACTGCCAGTCAACGATGGAGCGGTGTCTTTCGGGCAGGCGGTCGTTGCCTGGGCGCGAAGGAATCAGGTATAGGCAAGAGCGGGACCGTGTTCCCGCGAAGGAGGTTCGAACCGTATATGTGTCTTGCAATCCCGGCGAAGATCACGACGCTCGAAGCGAACTCCATGGCCGAGGTCGACATCCTCGGCGTTTCGCGTCACGTGAGCCTGGACCTCGTGCCTGAGGCCAAGGTCGACGATTTCGTCCTCGTTCACGCTGGCTTCGCGATCCAGGTCGTTGACGAGGAGTACGCCGAAGAGACGCTCCAGATCCTCAAGGACATCAACCTTGTCGACATGGAAGCCGAGCTCGCCGGCACCGGCGAGTAACCCGGTGGACCTGAGCGGGTACCGGGACCCCGAGATAGCCCGGACGCTGATCGAGGCCATCCACTCGACCGCCACCGCCCCCGTCAAGTTCATGGAGGTCTGCGGCACCCACACCGTCGCGATCGCTCGCAACGGCCTGCGTGACGTGATGCCTGAGACCATCACCCTGCTCTCGGGCCCGGGTTGCCCGGTCTGCGTGACCGGCAACACCGACATCGACACCGCGATCGAGTTCGCGCGCCAGCCCGGCGTCATGGTGACCACCTTCGGCGACATGATGAAGGTCCCCGGCTCCTACTCGTCGCTCTCGCGCGAGAAGGCGGACGGGCGCGACGTTCGCATCGTGTACTCCCCCCTCGACGCGCTCGATCTCGCTGAGAAGAACCCCGACAAACAGGTCGTGTTCATCGGCGTCGGTTTCGAGACCACGGTCCCGATCATCGCGAGCGCCATCCAGGAGGCCGCCAGGCGCGGACTGGAGAACTTCTCGGTGTTCTCCGCGCACAAGACCGTCCCGGCCGCCCTGGGCGCGCTCGTGAACGATCCCGACGTCGCTGTGGGCGGGTTCATCCTTCCCGGCCACGTCTCGGTGATCATCGGCATCGAGCCCTACCGCTTCCTTGCCGAGGAGTACGGCGTCCCGAGCGTCATCACCGGCTTCGAGCCCATCGACGTGCTCCAGGGTGTGTATATGCTCGCGAAGCAGGTCGCCGAGGGTCGCGCAGAGGTCGAGATCGCGTACACCCGCGCGGTCCCTCCGCAGGGCAATCCGGCGGCCATCGCCAAGATCGAAGAGGTGTTCGAACCGGTCGATGCCGAGTGGCGTGGCATCGGCGTGATCCCCGGCACAGGGCTCGCGATCCGCGAGAAGTACGCACAGTACGATGCCATGGTGCGCGTGCCCGTCACCCCGCCCGAGCCCAAGGAGATCAAGGGCTGCCAGTGCGGCGAGGTGCTCCGCGGCATCACGCTGCCGTTCGAGTGCAAGCTCTTCGGCCGCGGCTGCACCCCCGAGCACCCGATCGGACCGTGCATGGTCTCCTCGGAAGGCAGCTGCGCAGCGTACTACCGCTACACTGACTACGGCAGGCAGGACTAGACACCGCCGAGGAGCAGCGCACCGCGCACCCGATCGGCGAGGCGGACGACCACGGAGGACCACATGCGCTCGGACCGGATTCTTCTCGCGCACGGCAGCGGCGGCACGATGATGCGCGAGCTCATCGAGGACGTGTTCATGCACGACTTCGACGACGACATCCTCGCGCGCGGTGACGACGCGGCGGCCCTCGAGGTTCCCGCCGGACGCATCTCGATGTCCACAGACACCTACGTGGTCTCGCCGCTGTTCTTCCCGGGCGGCGACATCGGACGGCTCGCCGTGTGCGGCACCGTGAACGACATCGCGACGGCCGGGGCGACCCCGTTGTACCTGTCGGTCGGCTTCATCCTCGAAGAGGGCTTCATGGTCGAGGACCTTCGCAGGATCCTTCAGAGCATGCACGACGCGGCCGCCGAGGCCGGCGTGCGCATCGTCACGGGCGACACCAAGGTGGTCGAGAAGGGCCACGGCGACGGCTGCTACATCAACACGGCCGGCATCGGCGTCATACGTGACGGACTCGACCTCTCGGGATCCCACTGCGCGGTCGGCGACAGGATCCTGCTCTCCGGAACGCTGGGAGACCACGGCATCGCGGTGGTCTCAACCCGCGAGGGGCTCACGTTCGAGACGAGCATCGAGTCGGATGCCGCGCCCTTGAACCACCTCATCGGCGCGGTGCTCGACGCGGCGCCCGACGCCCGCTGCTTCCGCGACCCCACCCGCGGCGGACTCGCGTCCACCCTCAACGAGCTCGCCATGGCATCGGCGACGTCCATGACGGTCGTCGAGGACGATGTCCCCGTGCGCGACCAGGTGCGCGGCGCATCCGAGATGCTCGGCTACGACGTCTACCAGGTGGCCAACGAGGGCAAGATGGTCGCGATCGTGCCCGCCGAGCAGGCCCAGGCCGCGCTCGCGGCGATGCGCCAGGCGCCCTACGGCGCGGACGCGGCGATCATCGGCGAGGTCACCGAAGGCCCCGCCGGCAAGGTGTACGTCAAGACCTCGTTCGGCGCCAAGCGCATCATGGACATGCTCGTCGGCGAGCAGTTGCCGAGGATCTGCTAGACCCGGCAGCTCCGGCGTCGACCCGGACGACGACCCATTGCCAGCGCCTTGGGCTCGTGTATCCTCGCGTCTATGACTTCCGACTCCCACGCCGACCCCAAAGAGCGCCTGATCGGTCTCGCGCGCGTCGCGACCGCAGGCCTGATCTGGGGCTCGATCCCCCTGTTGCTCCGCGCGGCCGACGGCGCCTCGGTGGTCAAGGTCTTCTTCCGCGTGCTGTGCGCCGCGCTCGTGATCGGCGGATGGATGCTCGCGAGCGGCGGCTGGCGCGAGCTTCAGGGGCTTCCGTCGGCGAAGTGGCGCCAGGTCATCGGACAGGGACTGATCCTGACGCTCAACTGGTTCCTGTTCCTCACCGCGCTCGACATGACGGACGTGGCCACAGCCGAACTGCTGGGGTATACGGGGCCCGTGTTCGTGGCCGCGCTCGCCCCGTTCGTCACCGGCGAACGGTTCGACCGGCGCGTCTTGGCGCCTCTGGCGCTCGCGCTGGGTGGCATCGTCGTCATACTCACCCAGCACGGGCTGGACTTCGGCAGCGGCCAGAAGCTCCTGGGCGCGATCCTCGCGTTCGCTTCGGCACTCACGTACGCCACCTTGCTGCTGCGCAGCAAGAAGATCCTGCGCGGCATCTCGAGCGGGGCGCTCATGCTCGTGGAGTACACGGTCGCGAGCGTCGTCCTGTCCCCGTTCGTGCTCGCCGCCTACGCGCGCGGCGATGTGCCGTCGAGCGCGCGGGCATACGCTGCGCTCATCACCCTCGGCGTCGTGCACACGGCGGTGACCGGCTTCATCTTCCTTGGCGGCCTCAGGCGCGTCCGTACCGATCACGCGGCGATCCTCACCTACATCGAGCCGGTGAGCGCGGTGTTCTTCGCGGCGCTGTTCCTCGGCGAGGCCCTCACGCTGCGCACGATCGTCGGCGGTGCGCTCGTGGTGACCGGCGGACTCGCCGTGGCGCGCCTGGAGCGACGCCCCGATGCCGCGGACGTCGAGCCGATCGAGCTCGCCGGCGTCGCGGGAGAGTGACGGGCCGCGCTCCTCGGCCTGCCTGAGCCTTCGTCCCACGGGGAAGGCTATACTCGTGGGACCGGACACAGGAGGCACGCATGGATTCTCTGACGCGGCTGATCGAGGCGAACGCCGTTCGGCGGCTGGTGGATCGTGACCCGACGCTGTTCTCGAGCGACGTCGACCAACGTCAGCCGATCATGCAGCGGCTCGGATGGACCGACCTCGCTCAGAAGGCCGAAGGCAAGCTGCCACTTGTGGAGAACCTCGCTTCGGCACTGGCCGAGGAGGGCGCCACGGATGTGGTCCTGCTCGGCATGGGCGGCTCCTCGCTCGCGCCGCTCGTGATGGAGAGGGTCCTCGGCGGCAAGCCGGGAGCCCCCGGGCTCCACGTCCTCGACACCACCTCGCCCACGGCGGTCCGTGCGCTGCTCGACTCCCTCGACCGCGTCGGCACGTATGTCGTCCTCTCGAGCAAGTCAGGCACGACCATCGAGCCGCTCGCGCTGTACGCGATCTTTCGCGCGTGGATGGAGCAGGAACTCGACCGGCCGGCGGCCGGCAAGCACTTCATCGTCATCACGGATCCCGGGACCCCGCTCGAGAAGATGCGCGCCCGGGAGATCATGCGTGTCGCCCTCGCCGCGCCGCCCACGGTGGGTGGCCGCTTCTCCGCGCTCACGGTGTTCGGGCTGGCTCCCGCCGCGATGATCGGGGTGGACGTGCGCACCCTCGTCTCGATCGCCCGCGAGATGGAGGACGCCTGCCACTCCGACTCCGAGGACAACCCGGCCGCCGCGCTGGCGGCATGGATGGCGGATGCGCACGCCGAGGGCAGGAACAAGCTCACGCTCGCCACATCGCCACGGTTCGAGGCGTTCGGCACCTGGATCGAGCAGCTCGTGGCCGAGTCGACCGGCAAGCACGGGACCGGGATGGTGCCCGTCCTCGCTCCGGCGCTCACGGTCCCCACGGGCTTCGGAGAGGACCGCGCGCTCGTGGTGATGCGGGAGCCCGGAGACGACGCGACCGCCCGTTTCGCCGAAGGAGTGCGAGGCGAGGGACATCCCGTGTTCGAGTACGTCGTGGACGGTGCCCTGGCGATCGGCGCTGAGTTCGTGCGCTGGGAGCACGCGGTGGCGCTCCTCGGCCATCTGCTCGGCGTGAACCCGTTCGATGAGCCGGATGTCGCGTCAGCGAAGGCGGCGACCGCGGCAGTGCTGGAGGGCCGCGGAAGCGTGCCCGCTGCTTGTGCGGACCTGCACGGGATATGGCCGACGTACGCCGGCGCGCTGGAGGGCGCGAGCGCGCCCGGGGACCTCGTGACGGCGCTGGCGCCGCTCGCCGCGACGATAGCGCGCGGGGACTACCTCGCGTTGCTCGCATACCTGCCACCCGACTCGCCATCACTTGCGTTCCTCAAGCGCGCCCTGGACACGGTCTCCGCGCGCCTGGGGGTCGCCGCATGCCTCGAGATCGGACCACGCTACCTGCACTCGACCGGCCAGTTGCACAAGGGCGGTCCGGACGGCGGGGTGTTCCTCATGATCACCACCCGCGAACACACCAACCTCGCGGTCCCCGGCTCACCGTTCTCCCTCGCCGAACTGTTCCGCGCGCAGGCGGAGGGTGACCTGATGACGCTGGCCGCCGGCGGGAAGCGCGTGATGCGCCTCGACCTGCCCGGTGACGACCCCGACACGCTCACCGCGCTCTCGCAGGCGCTCGTCACCGCGCTCTCCTAGAGCGCTCCGCGACTCGACACGCAAAAGGAGGCAGACGCCACCGGGACGTGTGGCGTCTGCCTCGGGTTCCGGTCCCGGCCCCTGGGACGTAGGGGCCGGGAACCGGGATTCCAAAAAGCTCCTGGGGGTGGAGCCTTTTGTACTACTTGCCGCCGCCGAACATACCGCCGACCTTGTCCAGTCCGAGGTCGCGCTCGTAACGCTCATGGGCGGTTCCGTGAATACGCATCCAGATCTCGTCGACGTTCTTGGGCAGCTGACCATCGAGCTTGCTGACGATGATGATCGTGAGAAGCGCTGCGGGGAACGTGAAGAGCACGGGGAACGTGAGTGACGCGAGGAATCCGATGAACCCGTTGTCCGGCGCGAAAGCCGGGACCTTGAGCTGCTGGAAGATGTTCATGAAGATGATGCCGATGGAGCCGATCAGGCCGACGAGCATACCTGAGATCGCGCCCTTCTCGGTCGTACCCTTCCACCAGATACCGGTCAGGAGCATCGGCACGAAGGCCGAGGCGCCGACCGCGAACGCCCAGGTCACCATCATCGCGATGAGGGCCGGGTACGCGTTCTGCAGTCCGAAGTACGGGATGGCCCAACCCACGACCCACGCAAGCGTGGCGAAGAAGATGACCGCGCCCTTGCCGACCGCGACGCGGTTGGCCTCGGTGGCGTTCGGGTTGATGTACTTCTCATAGACGTCATGGCCCACAGCGGACGCCGAAGCGATGAGCAGTCCACCGATGGTGGAGAACATCGCCGCGAACGCGCCGGCCGCCACGATGCCGAGCAGCCACTCGCCGCCGAGGATCTGGCCGATGGCCGGCATGACCGCGTCGGACTTGACCAGGATGCCGTCGACGTAGGCGGCGTTGGCCGGAGCCGTGCCGTTGGTGAAGGCCTCCAGGATACGTCCTCGGGCCGCAAGACCCGCGATCGGCGCCAGGATGTAGAACGTGCCGATGAAGATGAGCACCCAGAAGGTGGAGCGGCGGGCCGCAGCACCGGAGGGGTTGGTGTAGTAGCGGTTCAGGATGTGCGGCAGACCCGCGGTACCGAGAACCAGCGCAAGCACCATGGAGAACTGATCGAAGGTGTTGTAGCGATGTCCGGGCTCGCCGAAGATCATGTCGCGCGTGGTGTGCAACTTGTTCTTCTGGGTGAGAAGGACGTCGACCTTGACGGTCTGATCCCCGGCAGCCACGGCCTCTTCGACCTTCGCGAAGGACTCGGGGCTCATGGTCGCCTTGGCGTTCTCGATCGGCGCCTTGCCGCTCTTGGGATCGACCTTGGTCAGATCGGCCACCGTCATGGTCTTGGTCGCCGTGAGCTTGGTGGCACTGGCCGCCTTGAGCTCACTGGGGTAGCTGAAGCCCTGGCCGAACGCGAACGCGACGACGAGGAACATGGCGAACCACAGCCACCAGAACTGGAAGATCTGGTTGAGCGTGGTGCCCTTCATGCCGCCCATGGCCACGTAGAACATCATGATGGCCGCGACGACGGTGACGCCCGAAAGATAGATCGGGTCGACGCCCAGGAACAGGCCGTCGGCTCCGGCCGGGAAGAACGCGCGACCCACGAGGATCTTCCACGTGGTGCCCGCGCCGTACATCTGCGGGGCCATGTAGAAGATGGAGACGAGGAGCACGCACACGACGGTGACGAGACGCACGCGCTCGGAACCGAAGCGCCCGTAGGCGAAGTCCGCGACCGTGTACTCACCGAAACGACGGAGTGCCGAAGCGATGAACAACACGACGACCATGAAGCCGCCGGCGAAACCGGCCGCGTACCACACGCCGTCGAGGCCGGACGCGTAGACGGCGCCCGCGACTCCCAGGAACGACGCAGCGGAGAGGTAGTCTCCGGAGATGGCGGATGCGTTGGAGAACGATCCGACCTTGCGTCCCGCCAGGTAGAAGTCGGCGGTCGTACGGGTGAAGCGACGTGAGAAGATCGACAGGGCGATGGTGAAGATCACCAGACCGATAACGAGAACGATGGCTATGGTGTTCACTCGCCACCACCTCCGACGGCCTTCGCGGAGATCTCGTCCGCCATGTGCATGAGCTTCTCATCGAGCTTGTCGGCCTGCTTGGAGTAGGTCCAAGCCATGGTCCACAAGAAGATGTAGTACAACAGGGAGACCACCAGGTAGTTGAGCGTGAAACCGCCCCACACCGGCGTGGCGTACCATGCCTCCCACCAAACCGATGACGCCGGGATGAACAGCGTCACGGCGAAGAAGATGGCCCCATAGGTGAAGCTGAGTCGGCGCTGCTCGCGGAATACCAGGTCGACGCTCTCGATGGTGTCTACGTGCTCACCATGACGGATGAACGTCTGCGAAGCCGTGCCGGCGGCTGTCGTATCGGCGGGACTCGTCATCTTCTCGCACCTCCTTCTCTTTCCCGGCCGGGCATTCTACCCGGCGATCCGTATCACGGGCCCCTTCCCGAGGCCCGGGATGACCTTTGCTAGTCGACCTTGACCACGAGAACGGGGATCGGGGATCCCTTGACCACGGTCTCGGCCACCGACCCGAGCGCGATGCGCTTGATGCCGGTCCTGCCGGTGTCACCACAGACGATGACGTCGGCGCCCCATTCCTGGGCGGTGGCGACGATGCGCTTGGCAACGCCACCCTTCACGATCTCGATCTCGCACTCGACGTCGTTGCGCTCGCACATCGTCTTGGCGATGACGAGGCCCTTGATCGAGGGGTGGACGCCTTCGTAAACGTCCTCAGACATGACCTCTTCCGGGTACTCCAGTGCATCCATGCCTGTGTCGACGTAGATCGCCTTGATCTTGGCGCCGAACGTCTTGGCAAGGATGACGGCGTACTCGGTCGCCGCAGTCGAAGGCGCAGAGCCGTCACTCGGAACGAGGATCTTGTTGATGTCGTGACAGACCTCGCCGACCTCGGACAGCTTCACATCTTCCGCAGCGCCCTTGATGCAGACCTTCATGCGTTTCACCTCCCTTGGAGGGGACACATGCGTCCCCGGATCCGCAGTACCACGGATACCGTAGCGCCGCGGATATGGAGGTGATACGAAGCTGACGCGGGCGGGAGTCCGGTGTCGGCGGACGGGCGGAGTGTGGCGGCGTGCGGCGAGCGCACCGCTCCCCGACCGGTCGGGCTACCGTTCGCGGCGGCGGGGCGACCGTTGACGGCCGGCGGCGCAGGCTCAGCGCGCATCCTGCGGTGCACAGACGTCTCTCAGCCGTGGCGAACGGGGTCTAGACGCTACCCAACGGCACGATCTGCGCTTCTACCTGCCCTGTTGCCGGGTTGACGCGGACCAGCGCGACGGTCCGACCCTCGGGACCGCGCGGGCGGAAGACCGATCCGGGATTCACCTGAAGCAGCGTTCCCGAACTGCTGATGCGCGCACGGTGAGTGTGGCCGACGATCGCGACCCTCACGTCGTCGGGCAGCGCCCAGCGGGCCATCGCTTCAGGCTCATGGACGACCGCGAACCGCACCCCTGCCAGCCTCACGCTCGCGCGGTCGGCAAGCGCGACGCCGAGGAAGCCCGGATCGGTGTTGCCGCGGACCGCGGTCACCGGGGCGACGGACTCGAGATCGAGGAGCACGTCGTGGGAACCGATGTCACCGGCATGGATGAGATGGCCGACCCCGGCCTCACGGAACACATCGAGCGCCCGGGGGTCGAGCTGGCCGTGCGAGTCGGAGAGCACCCCGACGACGAAGGTCTCCTCGCTCCTCGGCAAGTCTAGAGCCCGAGGGCCTTCTTGAGCGCCGGGACTCGCCGGCGCGACACGGGCACCTGGTTGCCTTCACGGTCGTCGAGTGTGAGGAGCAGAGTACCGCCGTACATCGGGACGACCTCTTTGACGCGGGCGAGGTTCACGAGATAGCGGCGGTGCACCCTGAAGAAGCCGTTGCTCTCGAGCTTCTTCTCGAGCTGCGCGAGCGAGATCGTGGAGAGATAGCGCTCGCCGTCGGTATGCAGGTACGAGTAGTCGTCCTTGGCCATGATGTAGAAGATGTCCTCGACCTGCAGAAGGAGCTTCTTGCCGGCCTTCTCGACGGGGACGCGCTCGATCCTGGTGCCGGCCACCTCGGCGGGCGCGAGCCGCGCGACGGCCTGGCGCAGTCGCTCGACCTCGACAGGCTTGACGAGGTAATCGGCGGCCGCCACCTCGAAGGCTTTGACCGCATGCTCGCTGTGCGCGGTGACGAAGATGATCGAGGGCTGACGCTCGAGCTCCGAGAACGTCTCGGCGAGCTGGACGCCCGACAGACCGGGCATATCGATGTCGAGGAACACGACGTCATAGGGGATCGCGCGGATGAGCTGGAGCGCCTCGGTGGCGTTGGAGGCCTCGCCGACCACCTCGACGCCGCCGGCCTCTTCGAGCAGGAATCGCAGTTCCGATCGGGCCGGGGCCTCGTCATCAACTACCAGTGCCTTGAGCGTCATACGCACCTCCCGCCAGCTTCGTCCGTGCGGACCATACTCAGAGTCACGACAGTGCCTCGGTCGACCTCGCTGCGGACACTGAGCCCGGAGCCGGGACCGAAGTACCCCCTCAGTCTATCGTGTACGTTGGTGAGCGCGATACCCAGACCCGTGCCGACGCCGGGCTCGAGCACGCGGTCGACCCTGGACGCGGGGATACCGACCCCGTCGTCGGAGACCGTGATCTCGAGCCCCGTGGGCGCGCACTCCCCCGTCACGCGGATGTGCAACGGGTCGTCAGGGCGCATGCCGTGCTGGATCGCGTTCTCCACGATCGGCTGGAGGATGAACGCCGGCACGAGCGCGTCGAGCGCGTCGGGCTCGAAGGACTCCTCGAACACCACGCGGTCGCCGAAGCGCGCGATCTCGAATCGCAGGTAGGTGCGCACATACTCGATCTCGCGCTCGAGCGGCACGAGCTCGTCGTTGGCTTCGAGCGTGCGACGGTAGAACGACGCGAAGTCACGCAGCAGCTCTCTGGCCGAGCCGGGGTCCGTGCGGATGAGCGACGCGATCGTGTTGATGGTGTTGAACAGGAAGTGCGGGTTGATCTGCGCCTGGAGCGCTTTGAGCTCCATGCGCGTCGCCAGTTCGGTCTGCCGGTCGAGCTCCGAGAGCTCGAGCTGTGTCGAGAGCAGCTTGGCCAGGCCCTCGGCCATCGTGACCTGCGTCTCGTTCAGCAGCCGAGGAGTCGTGTAGTAGAACTTGAGCGTCCCGACCGCCTTGCCCCGCATCTCGAGCGGGACGACGATTGCCGCACGCAGGAGGCATGCCGGTTCCGGGCAGCCGATGTCGGTCTTGTTCACGAGGATCCGGTGCTCGTTGTGGTCGATCGACTCCCGCGTGGCGCGGGTCAGGATCGGGCCGCCGACGGAGTGGTGGTTCTCGCCGAGCCCCGCGAAGCCCAGGATCCGCTCGGTATCGGTGATCGCCACCGCGGCCGCCTCGGTCTCGGAGAGTGCGATCCGGCATACCGCCTGGGCGCTCTCCTCGGTCAGCCCGCGCCTGAGGTACGCGAGGCTCTCGTTGGCGATCTCGAGGATCAGATGCGACTGCATCGCCTGGAGATGGTCCGGTCGGCGGATGAACCGGGCGACGACGCCGCCGAGTGCGACGAGCGCGAGACCGGCGAGCGAGGCGAGCAGCAGCCATTCGCGGATGTGTGAGGTCACGAGCGCCCAGGCGGCGATGACGGCGAGCACGGTCACGCCGAACAGCAACAGGCCGTCGATGATGATGGTGCGCCTCGGGTTCACCGTCCGCCTTCCGTCGCCGTGTCACTCATGAGCATCACCAGTCCGCCGGGGATCTCACGAAAACCCATCGCGCGGTACAGGGAGCGCGCCGCGTCGTTCTCCTGCTGCGTACACAGCGTGATGGCCGAAGCGCCCGATCCGAGCATCGCGGTCACCGCATCGCGCACAAGGAACGCTCCGACGCCGCTGCGCCGGGATTCCGGCGAGACCGCGAGACGGCCCAGCGTGCCGCTGCTCCGCTCGACGGTGCAGAGAGTATATCCGATGGCGCGACCCTCCGACTCCGCGACGACCACCCGTTCCTCGGCGATGTAGCGGGCGATGCGCTCGGGACCGTACGCCCAGAAATCGTCGAAGGAGGCGCGGTCGAGCGCGTCGAGGATGGCGGGGTCGGCAGGCGTCGCACGCCTCAGGCGCACGCCGTTCGGGGCGGGCGCGTCGATGGCGGCCGCGGCCGTCCGGTCGAGGCGGAACGAGACGAGGCGCTGTACGACCTCCATGCCCGCGCGCTCGTACATGCGGCGGGAGTCGACGGGGGTGAGCGGGCTGAGCAGCCGCGCGAAGCCTTGGGCCTCGGCGAGCGCGCCGAGCTCCGAGAGCATCTGCGGGATGGCCTGCTCCATGCACCACAGGCCCCGGATCGCGAGTATGTCGAGGTCCGCGCGCCAGCGTTCCACCACGGCCGCAGCACCCGCCGAGGACATGCGCACCCTCCAAGGCGCCTCCTCGTAGTGCTTGCGGAAGGACCGCTTGTCGGGGAACAGGTGCGCGGCGCGGACCGCCGGCCAGAGCGCGTCGAGCTCGACCTGCAGCGCCGGGCGAAGGCTCGCGGGCGCCATCAGAGCACCCCGAGCTCGTTGGCCGCCAGCACGAGCCCCGTGACAAGCAGCAGAGATGCGAACGCGAATCCGACCCACCGGTCCGAGGCCTTCTGCGTGAGCCGCGCGCCGAGGAGCGCCCCGGGGATCACCCCGACAGCGAGTAGGGCCGCGAGGCTCCAGTCGATGTGCCCCAGCCACGCGTGCGCGAGCGTGCCGGGGATGGCGAGCAGCGAGACGGCCGTGAGGCTGGTGCCGATCGCGCGCTTGATGTCCATGCCGAACCAGCGCCGCAGGATCGGCACGATGACGAAACCGCCGCCGAGTCCCAGGAATCCGGAGTACACGCCCGCGGCGATCCCGACAAGGATGAGCGCCGCTCCCCGGCGGGGATGGGCCTCCGGGACCGGAGCGTCTGCGGACGAAGCTCCTCGGAAGGCCTGGAGGAAGGTGTCGAACGCGAGGTAGGCGATCAGGGCGGCGGTGACGAGCAGGACGACCTTCCCGCCGAGGAGCGCGGAGAGCCACGCGCCGGCGATGGAGCCCGGCGCGCCAGCGAACCCGATGATCAGCCCGGCCCTGACGTCTGAGAGGTCACGGCGGGCATAGGACCACGAGCCCGCGAGCGCGGTCGGGATGATGACGGGCAGCGGGGTTCCGACCGCGACGAGCTCGGGGTATCCGAGAAGCAGGCGGATGGCCGGCGTCGTGATCACGCCTCCGCCGACGCCGAAGGCGCCGGACAGAACGCCGGCCGCAAGGCCGACCGCGGCGGTGCCGAGTGGCCCGGCTGGCACGCTACTCGTCCCGGATGACGGGGAAGCGGCCCGTGATCGCCGTGCGGTCCATGCGACGCTCACCGGTGAACAGGGGCTTGAGCGCGACATCATCCCAGATGCGCTCCATCAGAAGCGGCCAGCGGCGCTGGAAGTCGAAGTAGTTGTTGCAGTTCTCGCGGGCGTACTCTCCCGCGTCCTTCAGGGCCACGCGGGCGATCCGGAAGTAGCGCCCGCCCTCCTTGGCCGTGAAGCCCTTGAGGATCGAGGTCAGGAACGCGCGCCAGCCGATCGAGGAGCCGAGGAAGTTGCCGGGGAACGGCGCGAGCGACTCCGCCGTGACCTGCCTCAGGTCCACCTGCGACTTGGCGAACTCGATCTTGCGGTGCTCGTAGATGAACCTGTAGACGTCCTGGCGGAACTGCAGTGCCTCGCTCGGCAGCTTGGGCGGGTTGTGGACGACCGACCACTCCCCGTCGAGGAACACGTCGCCTCCGTGCATGCGGGCGTTGATGACGTAGTCGACGTCCTCACCACGCATGACCCAGGGGTCGAACGAGACGTTCACGAACATGTCGCGGTGCAGGGCCATGCAGCCGCCGAACGCCAGCGGGCTCTGCTTGATGCGAGGCGGCGCATCCACGACCGCCAGCGCATGGTTGAACGCATCGTCCTTGCGCCAGAAGGTGTCGGCGAACGAGGGCTTCCCGTGGCGCTGATACCGCCCGTCCTCGTCGGTGTAGTAGCCGGACTTGGCGAGCACCACGCGTCCGTCGTCGAGCCGCTCTCCCAACGCCTCCGAGGCACGGATGAGGAACTGCCGGTCGGTGATCACCTGGTCGTCGTCGAGGAAGACCACCGACTCGCAGCCGAGCACGGCGGCAGCCATGAGGCCGACGTTGCGCACGGCGCCGTAGCCCACGAGGCTCACGCCGTGGATCATGTCCGCGAACTCGAGCTGCTCGAGGCGGCGATGCAAGGAGCCGAGCTCCGCCGGCCCGAACACGAGCGCGTCGATGTCGGGGAAATCAGTCAGGATCTCGCGGACGCGGTCCTCGGCCTGATGCTCGATCGAGGGGTCTGTGGCCGCCACGATGAGCACGACGCGCCCGAGCCCTTCGACCTCCTCGAGGGACTTGAGACACGCGGGCAGGGTGCCCTCGGTGTCGATCGGTGTGGGGTGGTCGTACGCCAGAAGCGGGTTCTCGGAGATGCGACCCCGGCGGCGGGTCCAGAACGTCGGGATGATCAGGCAGGGTGTCGTCACAGGGAGCATTCCTTGTCCGCGGTTACCGGCATGTGCGAGCCGCTAGAAATGATACCCCTCACAGGGTCATACGTCAGGCTTCCGCTGCCACCGCCTCGACGTTGTCCGGTGTCACGAGACACCTGTCGAGCGCGTCCTGGATGTTCTTGTAGGGCCTTGAGCCGATCAGGAGCTCGTTGCATATGAGCGCGGCGGGGGTCGAGGCGATGCCAAGATGCATGGCCACATGCCTGAACTGGTGCAGCCGTTCGTCGTAGGTGCCCTCGTCCCAGATGCGGTCCAGCTCCTGTGCGGCATAGCCGAGCTGTGCGGCGATCGAGCGCAGCACCTTGCGCGAACCGATGTCGGCTCCGTCGCCGAAGTGCGCCCCGAAGATGGCGCGGTGCATCGCCATGTGCGCCTCGTGACCGCGGTCGCGCGCGAGTTCACCGAGCGCGAGCGCCAGATGTGTCTTGGGAAGGAACGGCGGCAGCGTCATGGGGAAGCCCTCGCGCTGGGCGATGTCGAGGAGGTGCTCCTCGATGTGCCCGTGATCAAGGCCGCTCGCCTGCAGTTCGCTCATGTTCCACCCCGCGTCGGGCATCTCCGGTCGCAACTCGAAGGGCACGAGCACGATCTCGACGTCGCGCTCGCGCACGAGACGGTCGAACCGGAACTGGTCGACGTAGCAGAACGGGCAGGTGTAGTCGTAGAAGAGCAGGATGCGCGGGGTCACTGTCGCGCCCTCGGACGCGGACCCGGTATCCTGCGGAGTCTCGTCGGTCATGACCGCTCCTCTCGGGGCGCTCGCTACTCCACGATCCCGAGCGGAGCGCCGCACCGCGAGCACGCGCCGTCGTGCGTGTGCTTCGCAAGTATGGTGTACCCCGTTCGGCCGAGCGCGACCGCGTTGCACTGCGGACAGACCGTGTCCTCGCCGCCCGGCTCGTCGATGTTGCCGAGATAGACGAAGCGCAGCCCCGCCTCGCGACCGATCTCGCGCGCGGTCCGGAGCGTGACCACGGGAGTCGGGGGCAGGTGCTCGAACTCGAGATAGGGGAAAAACCGCGTGATGTGCCAGGGGGTCTCCGGCCCGAGCGCGTCGGCGATCCAGGTGGCCATCGTGCGCAGTTCCTCGGCGGAATCGTTCACGGTCGGGACCACGTTGGTGACGACCTCGACATGCATGCCCCAGTGGTGTTTCGCGCGCTCCGCGGCGCGCATGACCGGCGCGACGCGCGGGACGTGACACAGTTTGCGATAGGTCTCGTCGGTGGCGCCTTTGAGGTCGACGCGCCAGACGTCGATCAGTCCGCCGAAGAGGTCGAGGCCCTCGGTCGTGACGTACCCGTTGGTGACCATGACCGTGAACAGTCCGGCCTCGCGACACTCGCGCGCGACGTCGACCACGTACTCCGCCCAGATCACCGGCTCGTTGTAGGTGAACGCGACTCCGGGGCAGCGATACTTGCGCGCCATGTCCGCGACCGCCGACGGCGCGAGTTCGTGCAGTTCGGGCGCGTCAGCATCGGCACGGCTGATCTGCCAGTTCTGGCAGTGTCCGCAGCGCATCGAACACCCCACGCTGCCGAGCGAGAGCACGAGCGAGCCCGGATGGTAGTGGAAGACAGGCTTCTTCTCGATGGGGTCCGCCGCGATCGAGGAGATCCGGCCATACGTGAGCGCGAGGAGCTTGCCGTCGCGGACCTCGCGCACACCGCAGATTCCGACATGGCCCTCGGCGATGCGGCAGAGATTGGGACACAGGCGGCACGCGACGCGGTCGCCTTCGACCTCCCATAGAACCGCCGGATGCACCCCTGCTCCCCCGTTCCTCTAGCCCGGAGCGATCCTCACCTGGTTGCGACCCTCACGCTTGGCGTGGTACAGCGCCTTGTCGGCCGCCTCGATGAGCTCGATGGGCGTGCGGGTCGAGGCGCCGAGCGAGGCGACCCCCACCGATACCGACACCCGCATCAGGCTGGCCTCGTGCCGCGCGCGTACATCGAGCACGGCCAGGCGCAGTTTCTCGGCGACGGCGAAGGCCTGTGTCTTGGCGGTGCCGGTCAACACGAGCGCGAACTCGTCACCGCCGTACCGCGAGGCCAGGTCGGTCTCGCGGACCCCTTCGCCGAGGAGCGCCGCGAGCGTGCGTAGGACCTCGTCACCCGCGAGGTGGCCCGCGGTGTCGTTCACTCCCTTGAAGCCGTCTATGTCGATCATGAGCAGCGACAGGTCGCCGCCGTACCGGTCGACCCGCGCCACCTCCTCGGCCAGCCGCGCGTCGAAGGCGCGGCGGTTCGCGAGCCCCGTGAGCGCGTCGACGGTGGCGTTGTGCTCAAGCTGGTCGGCGGTGCGCTTCATGCGTTTGCGCTGGAGCGGGAAGCACATCTCCCAGGTGGAGTCGCCGCCGACGATGGCGACCGCATGCTCGCGACAGGTCGCATACCCGCAGGCGCCGCAGTCGAGCAGGTCCGAAGGCGCATGGAACTCCCCGTCACGCAATGCGTCCTCGATCTGCTCCGCCGTGGGCGTGACACGCAGCACGGGCCGCGCGCGGAACGACCGCAGCATCTCGACGGTGGGCAGATGGCCGAGGAGCTCGCGGGTGCTCACGCGCGGCGCGATGCGCGCCTCGCGCTCGGCGGCCACGATGTTGCGCTTGGCGAACACCGACATGCCGGGACGCACGGCGGGTCCGTCGATGCAGCCCTCGCAGTTGAGCATGTCGATCACGGCCGGAGCGGTCTCCCCGCGTGCGATCGCCCCGAGCAGTTCGTCGAGGGCGCGCAGCCCGCGGACCTTCACGAGCGTGGTGTCGGTCCCGTCGCGCGTCACGATGGACCGTCTCGGGAAGCCGTCGGTGAGCGAGATCTCCTTGATGACCGAGGGGCGCCGCACACCCGATGAGGAGGCGTAGGGCGGGCGCGGACGGGCGTCGGCGAGAATGCGCTCGAGCTCGATGAAGTCGATCGCCGCGTCGACGGCGCCCTCGAACTGAGGGTCGTAAGCCTCGTCTTTGCGCGCGTAGCACGGCGAGACGTACACGATCGCCGCGTCCGCGGGATACAGTTCGCGGATGAGCCGGGCCTGCGCCACGTACGGCGGCACGATCGGCGAGAGCGCCGGCGCGAGGCTCGGATGGAACTTCACGACCCAGTCCACGACGACCGGGCAGGTGGAACGCAGCGTCAGGCTCGCGCAGGGGCGCGAGTACATGCGCTCGTACTCGAGGGCGACGAGCTCCTCGCCAAGGCACGTGCTCTCGACCGCGAAGAAGCCGATCGACTCGAGCGCGCGCTCGACCTCCTGCGGACTCAAGGGGTGCATCGCGGCGATGAACTCCGATGCCAGCACCGCGACGACGGGACGGCCGCTCGCGAGCAGGGCGCGCACAGCGGCGGTGTCGTCGCGCACGCCGTGGCCGCAGTTGCCGCACTCGGAGACGCACAGCCCGCATTTGACACACCGATCCTCGGCTATCTCGGAACGGCCGTGCACCACGCGGATGGCGCGGGCGGGGCAGTAGCGGACGCAGGCCCAGCACTCGCGGCAGGTGTCCTTCTCGCTCGTGATCAGGAAACCGCGGGCGCGCGCGGAGGCGGCCGCGACGATCTCGGCCTGCTGCCGTGCCGGGCGCGTGCCCCCTGCTCTCACCGGAACCTCCATCCGGCCGCTCCTCCTACCTGCCGAGGAGCCGCTTGATCCCACTTCTCTCGAGCGCCGCCAATAGCGGCCAGCCGAGGCCGTACACGACCACGGCCTCGCCGATACCGACGGAGACCACTCCGAAAAGGTACATCGCGAGCCAGCTTCCCTCCAAGTCTAACCCCAGAAGCGGCAGACGGTAGAAACCGAGCCCGACGAGCATCGCGGGCAGATACGCCGGCACGATGAGCGCGTTGGCGACGACGGGCCCGGCCAGCGCCAGCGCCCGGCGCTCTCGGAAGCGCCACGACCACGCCGCGCCGAGGAGAGTCGCGAGTGAACCGAACACCACGTCGAGCAGCCCGAGGGGACCGACCTGGGCGACCATGAACGAGTTGGCCGCGAGCGTCCCGATCGCAAGGCCCGGGATGGCGGAGGGGGTGATGAGCGCCAGGACCGAGAGCGCTTCGCTGACGCGGAACTGGACCGGACCCCAGCCCAACTGACCGGGGAGTTGGAGCACCAGAAGCGTGAATGCGGCGTAGACGGCGGCGATCACACCCGCCTGGGCGATGTAGGTGGTCCTGCGCACGGCGTCCCATCCGTCGGTCGGCTTGAGGATGCGCGGATTCTAGCACACACGCAGCGTGCGGGACCGTCACGCGGGAAGGTGCGGGCCTTCCGGATGCGCCTGCCGGATGAGGCCGGTCGCGCCCGCGAGCGCGCGGCGGTCCATGGCCTCCACGAACGCCTCGACGAGTTTGGGGTCGAACTGCGTGCCGGCCCCGGCGCGAAGCTCGTCGCGACCCTCGGAGTAGCTCAGCCGACGCCGGTACGGCGACTCGGAGGTCATGGCGTCGAACGCATCGGCCACGGCGAGGATACGCGCAAGCAGCGGGATGTCCTCACGGGCGAGCTTCATCGGGTACCCGTCGCCGTCCCAACGCTCGTGGTGGTGCATGATCACAGGCGTGAGAGCGCTCAGGAACTCGATCTGCTCGACGATGCCGGCGCCGATCTCGGGGTGCCGGCGGACCTCGGCCATCTCGTCGTCGGTCAGACGCGAGGGCTTGAGCAGGATCTCCTCGGAGATTCCGCTCTTGCCGATATCGTGCATGAGCCCGGCGAACCTGAGGAGTTCGACCTGCTCGACATCCAGGCCGATCTCCTGGCCCAGAAGCATCGCGTAATCCGTGACGCGCTCCGAGTGCCCGCGGTTGGCCCGCTCGGCCGTGTCCATCGAGACGGAGAGTGCGGTGATGCTGCGGGTCAGGTCGTCACGGAGCTTCTGGAGCACGACCGCGCGCTCGAGCGCCACGGACACATGGTCGGCAAGCCCCTCGAGCAGCCTGTGGTCGGCGCGGTCGAACGGTCCCTCGCCCCGTGCCCCGATGAACGCGTAGCCCACGACGTTCTCACGGGCCATCAGGGCGATAGACTGCACAGACCAGTCGTCGGTCGAGACGTCGTCGGTGATCCGCCCCAGATGCGTCACGTAATTGACCGACTCGAACGGGGCCTCGATCAGGTCGCGTCCGGCCGCTTCGCCGAGCACCCTGCGGACGTCGGTCTCGGTCACCTCGCCGCAGACCACGGTGTGGGCACGATCGTATCCCCAGCCGGTCAGGATCAACCCTCCGACCTCGAAATCAAAGCCCTTCTCCAAGACCGAACCGGAGGTCTGGATGATCTGCTCCAGATCGGTCTCGCCTGAAAGCGTCTTTGCCAGCTCACCCAGGTGCATGAGTTCGAACATCGCGCGCTCGGTCGCTCCGTGCGCCCGAGCATTGTCGATCGTCTGTGCCGCGAGACGCGCGTAGCGTTCGACCAACGCGACATCGTCGCCCGAGAGCATCCGGTCCGGGGCCGCGATATTGAGGTTCAGCACGCCCACGAGGCGGCCGTCGCGCTTGAGCGGCACCGAGACGGACTTGGAGATGCCGCGCCCGGGATAGGCACTATGAGCGAGCATCCGGTCGTAGTCGCCCGTGATGAGCACGCTGCGCCCGGTGGCGGCGACGCGTCCTGCGATACCCTCGCCGACGCGCACCATCTGGCCGCGTGCGCGGCTGACCGCCGGGCCCGCCGGTGCGACGACCTCGAGCAGGTCGGTGCCGTGACGCAGCAACATGAGGGAGCCGCTGTCGGCGCCCACGATCGCCATCGCGCGCTGGAGCACCTCGTCGAGAAGGTCCTGGCCCATTCCTCGGCGTTCCGCGAACTCACAACCCGCCTCGGCTATCGTCTCGAGCTCACGCTCGCGGACGGACATCCGCAACTGGTCGCTCGTGCCCTGCAGGGCCGCCGCAGCGCCCACGCGCGCGAGCCGGACGAGGGCCTCGACCTGACGCTTCGGCAGGACCGGCACGTCGCGTACCGCGACGCGTGCCTGGGCCTCGGGGACACTCTTGGCGAGCAGCTTCTCGAACAGACGCTTGCGCTCGCGCGTCGATGAGACGAAGCCGCCGATCACGAGCGCGCACTCGGGACCGCCCTCGACCGAGATGGGCGAGATGTAGCACGGGAGCCCGGCGCGACACGTCGTACGTGTGACAGGGGCATCGGCGATGTGAGGGGGGTCATCGAAGCAGGCTCCCGGCGCGGTGCCGGAGATGGGGATCGCGACCTCGCAGTACGCGCAGTGCGCGGTGGAGTGGACGACGGTACAGGCGCTGCGGTCCATGACCGCAACCACCAGCCCGGTCGCCTCGAACAGCGCATCGACGGCCTCGCGCCACGCGCGGCCGTCGAAGGTCGCCCTGAGTGTGTCGATATCGTGAGTCACACAGGTCCCAACGATGCCAGGGATAGCCTAAGCGGACTATCGGCATGCCGGACCCGACCCTTGAATGCGACAGGTCAGACCCTGCCGCGCGGGAGACGCAGTGTGAAGCGGGTGCCGGCGCCCAGTTCGCTCTCCACCTCGATGGTACCACCGGCACCGTCGATGATGGTCTTGGCGATCGGCAGGCCAAGCCCGAAACCGCCCGTTTCCTTGGACCTCGAGGCATCCGAGCGGTAGAAGCGGTCGAAGATGCTGTCAAGGTCCTCGGGCGGGATCCCGACACCGGTGTCCTCGACCTCGATGACGATGGTCTCCCGGCGGCGGCGCGAACGGACCGCGACGCGGCCTCCCTCCGGAGTGTACTTGGCGGCGTTGTCGACAAGGATGGAGATCGCGTCCTCGATGCGGTCGGGATCACCCATCATCACGATCTGGCCCTCCTCGGGACCGGTGAACGTGAGTCCCTTGGATATGTAGCGGGTCGCGGCGGCCGCGAGCACCTCGCGGCACCGGGCGTTGACATCGAAGCGCACGCTCTTGAACTCGATGCCGCGCTCGTTGCGCACCAGGGCGAGCAGGTCGCTGCAGAGCCTGGCCATGCGTCGCGACTCCCTGTCGATGGCGCTGATGGCCTCCTCGCGGACCTCGGGGTCCTCGCCTCCCCATGCCCTCAGGATGTTCGTGTAGCCCCGGATGCCCGCCACCGGCGTCGCGAGTTCATGGGACGCGTCCGCGACGAAACGCGTCTGGGCGTCAGCACGCCTGCGCAATCGCTCGATGAGACTGTTGATGGAACGGGCGAGTTCGCCGATCTCATGCTCGCCCTCGACGGGCAGGGTCACATCGAGCCTCCCGGCGTCGATGGAGTCCGCCGCCTTGCGGAGGTCGTCGACGAGCTTGAGGACCCACCCCATGCTCGTCTGCATCATGACGACCATGATGAACATCGCCGACAGCGCCAACGTGAACATCGGCGGACGGATCGCGTCGATGACCGCTTCCTCGTTCACGGGGTAGTACACGACATCGAGCACACCCTCCGTGCCGTCGGGCAGTGCGATGGGCACGTGCATGATGTACACACCGAGGTCCGACGGGCCGACAAGTCCCTGGATCACGCCGCCCGCGCCCATGGCCGACTCCGTGACCCCGCCGGTCTCAGCCGCCTGCAGCCGGCGCTCGCGCGCCCCGTCGACCAGTGCGTCGGGGTCGGAGGACCACAGGGGCCGGAGCGCATGATCGTAGAGCGCGAAGCGACCGTCGGAGAGCACCCCTGCGCTCAGGAGCTCGGGAAGCTGGTCGACCACGAACGCGACGCGCTCGTCCTTGGTGGCTCCGGCGAGCACGGATGCCTCGAGCGACGACTGGGTCACGAGCTCCGCGGCGGAGCGGGCGAGGCGGACCGTGGAGTCGTGGGCCACCACCGACATGCCGTCCGAGACGACGACGTAGGTGGTGAGGGCCATCCCGCCGACGACCAGGCCCGAGAAGAGGATCGCGACGAGCAGCAACCAGCTCCGGAGCGAGGAGCGGCGCATCGGGCTAGCCCCTCGCGAAGAAGTACCCGACGCCGCGTATCGTCTGGATGGTGGTGTTGTCCTTGTCGCCTATCTTGTTTCGCAGATGGCAGACGAAGACCTCGATGACGTTGGAGTCCGTGGCGTGCTGACCGCCCCAGACCGCCTTGAGGATCTCATCGCGCGAGATGACGCGACCGGAGTTCGTGATGAGATAGAACAGCAGATCGAACTCCTTGGCGGTCAGGTCGATCGCCTCGCCGTCGACCGTGGCGCGGCGAGAGCTGGGATCGACCTCGACGCCGGAAGCCGCATAGGAGGGGCCGGAGCGCTCGTGCTCGGTGCGCTTGAGCAACGCGCGGATGCGCGAGAGCAGTTCGGGGATCTCGAAGGGCTTGCGCAGATAGTCGTCCGCGCCCGCGTCGAAACCGGAGACCACGTCGTGGGTATCGGCGCGCGCCGTGAGCATCAGGATCGGGAAGGTCTTGCCCTCCTTGCGCAGCCTGCGCGCGACCTCGAGCCCATCGACCACGGGCAACATCAGATCGAGGATGAGCAGGTCGGGCTCCTCCTCGCGCACGGCCTCAAGGGCCGCCCAGCCGTCGGCGGCCTTTCGAACCTCGTAGCCGGCGTGACCGAGCTCGAGTTCCACGAAACGGGCGATCGTGACGTCGTCTTCGACTATGAGGATGTTCGCGCCAGTCATGACTCCCCTTAATATGCCCCTAACGCGTGTTCACACAGGTACAGGATACCCCTGCCCCCGCATGCGGTCACGCAAGCAACTCCTCGGCGATCTGCACGGCATTGAGTGCGGCGCCCTTGCGCAACTGGTCGGCCACGACCCAGAACGCCAGACCGTTCGACACGGTCGGGTCGACACGCAAGCGACCCACGTACGTGTCATCGGTCCCCTCAAGCATCGCAGGCATGGGGTAGACCTTGTCCGCCGGGTCGTCCATCACGGTGATGCCCGGCGCCGCGGCGAGCGCCTCGCGCGCGTCATCGAGGTCGACCGCCGAGGAGAACTCGACGTTGACGGCCTCCGAGTGGCAGCGGAGCACGGGCACCCGCACGCACGTGGCGTGCACGGCGATGTCGGGCGCATGCATGATCTTCTTGGTCTCGACGACCATCTTCCACTCCTCTTTGGTGGAGCCGTCGTCGAGGAACACATCGATCTGCGGGATGCAGTTGAACGCGATGCGGTGCGCGAACTGCTCGACGGTGAGCTTCTCGCCCGCCAGGAACTGACCCGACTGGGCGTAGAGTTCGTCCATGGCAGCCTGGCCTGCGCCGCTGGCGGCCTGATAGGTCGCGACCACGACGCGCTCTATGGGCGCGAGGTCGTGCAGCGGCTTGAGCGCGACGACCATCTGGATGGTCGAGCAGTTCGGGTTCGCGATGACCCCTGAATGCCACGCGACGTCGCCCGGGTTGACCTCGGGCACGACGAGCGGCACGTCCTCGTCCATGCGAAACGCCGAGGAGTTGTCGATCATCACGCAGCCGGCGGAGGTGACCGCCTCGCGGAACTGCTTGGAGATCCCTGCGCCGGCGCTGAACAGTGCGATGTCGACGCCCTCGAAACTGGCCTCGGTCATCTCCTCGACGACGAGCTCGCCGTCGCCGAACGGGAGGCGCCTGCCGGCCGAGCGCGAGGACGCCAACGCGCGAACCTCGGCTGCCGGGAACCCGCGCTGTTCCAGGACCTTGAGCATCTCGATACCGACGGCCCCGGTGGCTCCGGCGACCGCCACGACGGGTCGGGCGGGCATGGGCTTGTTCCAGGACATCAGAGTGCCTCCCCGCAACCCGGCGCCACCTCTGCGGTGACCGCGCCGCTGTCCAGTCCGAAGCTCGTGTGGAGCGCGCGAACGGCGTCGGCGACCTTGTCGCCCTCGACGACGCACGATATGCGGATCGAAGATGTTGAGATGAGGTCGATGTTCACGCCCGCGTCGGCAAGGCAGCGGAACATCTGCGCGGCCACGCCGGGGTGCGTCTTCATGCCCGCTCCCACGAGGGAGACCTTGGCGATCGACTCGTCAACTGACCAGTCGCGTGCCCCGAGAGCCTCAACGACCGCCTCCGCGGCCGCGCGTGCGCGAGCCAGGTCGGTCTTGGGCGAGGTGAACGAGATGTCGGTGGTGCCGTCCTCGGACACGTTCTGGATGATCATGTCGACGTTGACGTTCGCCTCGGCCATCCGGGTGAAGACGTCGGCCGCCACACCCGGCTGATCCGGCACGTCGCGGATGGTGATCTTGGCCTCGGACGTGTCGTGCGTGACTCCTGAGATGATGGCCTGTTCCATGGTCTCATCGGCCTCCTTGACTATGGTGCCGGGGTTGTCGTTGAAACTGGAGCGGCAGTGGATGACCACTCCGTGGCTCCGGGCGAACTCGACGCTGCGCAACTGGAGCACTCCGGCCCCGCTCGCCGCCATCTCGAGCATCTCGTCGTAGGAGATCACCTCGATCTTGCTCGCGGCGGGCACGATGCGGGGGTCGGCGGTGTACACGCCGTCGACATCGGTGAAGATCTCGCAGACGTCGGCGCCGACTCCCGCGGCCACGGCCACGGCGGTGGTGTCCGAGCCGCCCCGACCCAGGGTCGTGATGGTGCCGTCGGGGGTCATGCCCTGGAAGCCGGCCACGATCACGATCTTGCCCTGCGCGAGCGCTTCGCGCGCCCGGTCGGCCTTGACCTCGGTGATCTTGGCCTTCGTGTGCACAGGGTCGGTCATGATCCCGACCTGCGGGCCGGTGAACGAGACCGCGTCGTGTCCGAGCGAGTGGATGGCCATCGCAAGCAGAGCGATCGAGACCTGCTCACCGGTCGCGAGCAGCATGTCCATCTCGCGCTCGGGCGGATTGGAGGAGATGGCGGCCGCAAGACCGACGAGCTCGTCGGTCACGTCGCCCATGGCCGACAGGACGGCCACGACGCTGTCGCCCGCCTCTTTGCGTGCGACGAGCCGCCGGGCGACGTTCATGATCCGGTCGGTACTGCCGACCGAACTGCCTCCGAACTTTGTCACTACCAGCGCCATCGGGCCTCCGCGCCTAGACGGTGAACGACCCGGGCACGGACCGGCCCCGGGTTGCGCCATAGTGTAGCATCGACGGCCCTCGTGCGAGCAGCACGTATACCACTCGTCACGAGAGCGGGGTGGAGCGGGCGGCGCCTCGCGATGACGAGCGGATCGAGCGCCGCTATCGGAGGAAGCCGAGCGAGAGTGCGAGGAGCCGCATGCGCTCAGACAGACCGGCCGCTGCATCGGCGTAGAAGTGGTCGACGAGCGAGGCCCCTGACATGTGCCCCATCGTCTCGTCCATGCGCTTGAGCGCGACCTGCATCTGCGCCACCGAACACGTCCGATCCTCGGACGTGATCGACATCCCGCCCTGGGTGATCAGGAACGGGATCTCCTCGGCTGCGAAGAAGTCGTTGAGATCGCGTTCGACGTTGGAGGCCAGGCGTGGTCCGCCGAGGCGCCTGAAGCTCGTGAGCATGCCCTCGGCGAGCGCCACGAAGATCGCCTGGACTTCGTCGGGATGGACGTCCTCGGTGGAGATGGCGGTGTCCGGCACGATCTCATCGGCCTGAGAGAGCTTGCGCACGAACGCGCCGACGATGCGCTCATCGAACTGCTCCCCGGCGCAGCGCTCGAGTTCCTCGATGGCGTCCTCGGTCGTGCGTCCTTTTCGGTACGGCCGGTCCGCGATCATGGCCTCGTAGGCGTCGGCGACGGTGAGGATGCGGGCCAGAAGCGGGATCTCCTCGCCTTTGAGCCCCGCGGGGTACCCCGTGCCGTCCCAAGCCTCGTGATGATGGCGCACGACCGGCGTGATCGGCCACGGGAAGCCGACAGGCTTGAGGATGTTGGCGCCGATGAGCGGGTGATGGCGCATCTCGCCCATCTCCGCTTCGGTCAACCGGCCCGGCTTGAGCAGGATCTCCTCGCGCACGCCGATCTTGCCGATGTCGTGCAGGTACGCGGCCATCTCGAGCGCGATGCGCTGCTCGTGGGAGAGTTCCATCTCATCGGCGATCTGCACGGCGAACGTCGCGACCCGCTCGGAATGACCGCGTGTGTAGGGGTCCTTGGCGTCGACGGCGGCCGCAAGTGAGCGGACGGTCGACAGATACGCGTCCTGCAGGCTCGAGAAGAGCTCGATGTTGCCGACGGCGATGGTCACGTGGTTCGCGATCGTCGACAACAGCCGCACGTCATCGCTCGTGAACCGGAACGACGGATCGTGGCTTCCCACGGTGATCGAGCCCAGCGTGCCCTCGCCGGAGATGAGCGGGACGCACAGCGCGGCCGAGGCGCCGGTGACCTCGTCGACGCGCGCCTCGCGCGGGTCCTTGGGCGGGTTGAAGATCAGCGGCCGCCCTTCGCGGATGACCCACTGCGACATCGAGTTGCGCAGGGCTTCGTCGTCCCGCTGGGCCGCCGCGCCGCCTCTCCATGCGCGGATCGCCAGGTCCCCGCTGTCGCGATCGCGAAGCGTGACATAGCCCGAATCCACGCCGAAGATCCGCAACGCCGAATCGAGCACGGACTCCAGCAGAGTCTCCATCTCGAGCGTGGCCCCGAGCGCGCGGCTCATCTCGTAGAGCGTCGCGAGTTCGAGGACCTTCTTGGTGAGCGACTCGCTTCTGTCCCGAAGGGAGTCCGTCATCTGGTTGAACGTGCCCGCGAGGTCGGAGATCTCGTTCACGCCACTCACCCTGATCTTGGCGGAGAAATCGCCGTCGCGGATCCGGCGTGCACCCGCGGTGAGCGCGACCAGGGGGTCCGACACGCGCCGGGCGACCCAGCCCCCGAGGCCCGCGAGCGACAACACTGCGATGATCGACCACATCATGATGAGGTTGGTCGTCGTGCTCCTGGCCTGATCACTGACCTGACGGCTCACGACCGTGGCGAGATAGACGTAGTTGCGACCGACGGGGTCGGCGGAAAGCCCGAACTTCTCGGCGCGCACCTGGTACTTGTCATCGCCGACCTCGAGGGTGGATCGGCCCGGACCGGACTCGGCGTCCTTGACGGCCTTGGACATGGACGCATTGGCGACCCTGAGCGCCTCGTCGAGGGCGGCAAGGCTCCGTGAGGGAAGGCCGCCGGCGGCCACGGTGTGCGCGAGGCGACGACCGTCGGAGGCGTAGAGCGCGAAGGCCTCCCCGGTCCCGCCCGCGATCCCGGTGAGGAACTCGTTGTCGACCCGCTGCACGATCGCCAGAGCGTAGGTCTGCTGACCGACGGTGATGGGCTGCGCCGCGGTCATGGTCATGGCGTTGCCGATGGGCAGGAACGTCACATGCGGCTTGGACAGTTCACTGACGCTGGAGGGCACACCGCCGAGGAGGTCGGTGCCGGGCGGCACCGCCATGCGTCCGACCTTGGCGATGGGATCCCCCCGCCCGTCCAAGACGACCAGCGCGTCGAAGTCGAGACTCTCGTTGTTCTTGGTGAGCGCGGCGGCCGCTGCTGACTCGTTGCCAGCCGCGAGCGACTCTCGCAGATGCGCGTCGGACGCCGCCAGTGAGGCGACACGAAGCATGTTCGTGGCACGGGAGTCGAACCGGGATTCGAGGTTCTGGACGGCGCCCGCGGCGACCTCGTCGACCCATCCGTCCGTGAGGGTCCCCAGGAAGAAGAGTGCGACGCCCGTGGCCACCACTCCGACGACTATCGAAGCCAGCACGAGCGGCACCACGATCTGGTTGTACAGGCGCCTGCCGAATACGCGCGTCAGCATCGCGGGCTCGTGATCGGGCAGGAGGTGACGGACACGCGAGTAGCCTCCGTTGAAAGACCATTGCCGGCACGGACGAACCGATTCTAGCACCAGCACGCGCGGCTCGGGACACGAACGGGGCCCCCGCCGCGTGGCGGGAGCCCCGTGTGGTTCAAGCGTTGACGATACGACTACTCGCCGCAGCGACCCTGGATGTAGTCCCAGTAGCGATCGACCTCGGCCTGGATCGCCTCGAGAAGCGCCTCGTTGCCGGGCGCGAACAGGTGCTTGAAGCGACCCTGCGGCTTCATGAACTCCTCGATGGGCTTGCGCGCGGGGACCTTCACGGTCTGACGCCACACGCCGTCCTCGACCTCGAACAGCGGCCAGAATCCGGTCTGAACGCCGGCTTTGGCGAGCGCGATGGACTGGTTGGGCAGAGTGCGCCAGCCGCGGGGACAGGGCGACAGCACGTTGAGGAACGCCGGCCCGTCGACCGAGAACGCCTTCTCGGCCTTGGAGGTCAGGTCCTTCCAGTGGCTCACCGAAGCCTGCGCGGCATACGGTACGCCGTGGTCGGCGATGATCGAGGTGAGGTCCTTTCGGCGCTGGACCTTGCCCTGCTGCGCCTTGCCGACCTCGGAGGTCGTGGCCCAGGCGCCCATCGGGGTGGCCGAGGAGCGCTGGATGCCGGTGTTCATGTACGCACCGTTGTCGTAGCAGACGTAGACCATGTCGTGTCCGCGCTCCATGGCGCCGGAGAGCGACTGCAGGCCGATATCGTAGGTGCCGCCGTCGCCACCGAACGCGACGAACTTGACCTTCTTGTCCGCCGGGATCTTGCCCGCGCGCTGAAGACCCTTGAACGCGGCCTCGACGCCGGACACGGTCGCAGCGGAGTTCTCGAAAGCGTTGTGGATGAACGGGGTCCGCCACGACGAGTAGGGGTAGATCGTGGTCGAGACCTCGAGGCATCCGGTGGCGCAACCGGCCACGACGGGATTCTCGCCTGCGGCCAGCAGTATCTGGCGCACCGCGATGGAGGCGCCGCAGCCGGCGCACAAACGGTGACCACCGGCGAGGCGGTCCGGAGTGTGAGTGAGCTCCTTGAGCGTTGCCATCTGCGTCCCTCCTATCGGGTTCCGAGGTAGGTCATGCCGAACGGGGCCATGGATCCTGATGCGATGTCGGTCAGGTCGGAGTAGACGCGGTCGATGAGCTCGAGTTTCACGTCGCTGCCGCCCAGGCCGTAGATGTAATTGACGACCGGGACCTTCTCCGAGGAGTCGTACAGCGCGCTGCGGACCTCCAGGAACAGCGGTCCGCCCTCGGCCCCGAAGCTCTCGGAGCGGTCGAGCACCGCGATGGCCTTGACGCCGGAAAGCGCCGCGCGCACTTCTTCGGCGGGGAAGGGTCGGTAGACGCGGATCTTGAGAACCCCGGCCTTGACGCCCTTCTCGCGCAGCTGGCGCGCCACGTGACGCGCGTTTCCGGCGCTCGAGCCGATGACCACGATGGCGACCTCGGCGTCCTCCATGCCCCAGCCGTCGACGACGTCGAAGGGGCGCCCGGAGAGTTCCGAGAACTCCTTGCCGACGGAGTTGATGACGGCGCGGGAGGCCTCGATGGCCATGCGCTGCTGCTTCTTGAACTCGAAGTACGGACCGCCGAGCCCGGAGAAGTTGCCGTGGCTCGAGGGGTTCTCGAGGTCGAGGAGCGCGTAGCTCGGGACATACTCGCCCACGAACGCGGCGACGGACTCGTCATCCATGACCTGTGCGCGGTCGATCGAGTGCGTGGTGATGAAGCCGTCGAGGCAGGTCATGACCGGCAGGAGCACGTCGGGGTGCTCGGCGATGCGCACGGACATGATGGTGTTGTCGTAGGCCTCCTGCGCGTCCTCGGCAAAGAGGATGACCCAGCCGGCGTCACGGGCGCCCATGATGTCTGAGTGGTCGCAGTGGATGTTGATCGGCGCGGACAGCGCACGGTTGGCGTTGGCCATGACGATCGGCAGGCGCATGCCGGCGGCGATGTAGAGCTCCTCCCACATCAGGGCGAGGCCCTGGGAGCAGGTCGCGGTCATGACGCGGGCGCCGGCGGCGGAAGCGCCGACACAGGCGCTCATCGCGGAATGCTCGGATTCGACGGTCACGTACTCGGTGTGGCAGCGTCCCTGCGCGACGAACTTCGCGAACTCCTCGACGATGGTCGTCTGAGGTGTGATCGGGTACGCAGCCATGACATCCGGCTTGCACTGGCGCATCGCCTCGGCGACGAGCACGTTGCCGGTGGAGGCCACGGTCTTCTGATCGGCCATCTGCTACTTCACCCCCGGCAGTTCGCAACCCTCGGGCACCATCTCTATTGCGCTCTTGCCGAACTTGGGGTTCGTCGGGCACTCGTTGGCGCAGATGCCGCAGCCCTTGCAGTGAGCGAGATCGAAATCGACGACCTTCTCGTCCTTGACGACGACCGCCGTGTCCGGGCAGAAGATCCAGCAGAGCATGCACTGCGTGCAGACCTCGTCGTCGCGGTAGGGGCGCTCGGAGCGCCAGCCGCCGACGTTGTAGTCATCGGAGTTGCCGCTCTCGGGGATCACGGCCGCACGAGGGAACTCCTCGGCGGTCCACTCGTTGATCTTGGAGATGTCCCACTTCACGCTACCGTCACCTCCTGATATGCACGGTCGACCGCCGCGAAGTTCGCGTCGATCATCTCCTGGCCGAACTTCTTGGAGAGGTTCTTGGCCAGAAGGCCCTTGAAGACGTCGATGTCGATGACGCCGGTGATCCTGGTGAACGCGCCGACGATCGGCGTGTTGGGAATATCGCGCTTGATCGTGTCGAGGGCGATGCCGGACGCATCGACACATGCGACGCGGACGGTGTCCGCCACGCCGAGCACCTCCTTGACGGCAGCGGCCGGCGAACAGGTGTTGATGATGATGGCGCCGTCGGGCTTGATGCCCTCGGTGACGTCCACGACGTCGAGCAGCGACTCGTCGAGCACGATGACAACGTCGGGGAACTCGATGTTGTTGTGGATCTCGATGGGCTTGTCGCTGATACGCGTGAACGCCTTGATCGGCGCACCCATACGTTCGGGACCGTACTCGGGCATGGCCTGCATGTACTGGTCCGCGGACAGCGCAGTCTCGGCGACGACCTTGGCTGCCGTGACGGCACCCTGTCCGGCACGCGCGTGCCAACGGATCTCCGTCAGCTGCATGGAACACCCCTTTCTCGTTCGAGACCCCCGCATACCGAGCGCGCCAGGCTAGTCGCTCGTGCATGAAGCGGCGGGCAGGTCACAACAGATTACGCGGGCGCGAGCGGTGTGCGGCTGCATTGTGACGGTCAACGGGGCGAGAAAATCGGTGAGCGGTAGGCAACTTCTGGCAATAGGGTGAGCGTCACATCTCCCGACGAGCTTCGAGCGCGCGTCCCAGGGTGACTTCGTCGGCGTACTCGAGGTCTCCTCCCACAGGCAGTCCGGAAGCGATGCGCGTGACCCGGATGCCGAGCGGCTTGATGAGCCGCGCCAGATAGAGCGCCGTGGTCTCGCCCTCGACGTTGGGGTTGGTCGCGATGACCACCTCGGTGACATCGCCGTCACCCAGCCGCGCGATCAGCTCGTGCACGCGCAACTGCTCCGGGCCGATCCCGTCGATCGGCGAGATCGCCCCCTGCAGAACGTGGTAGGTCCCGCGGAACTCACCCGTGCGCTCGACGGCGGCGAGGTCCCTCGGCTCCTCGACCACACAGATGGCCGAGGAATCGCGCTCGGGATCCGCGCAGATCGCACAGAGATCCGCCTCCGCGAAGTTGAAGCAGCGCGAACAGAAGTGGATGGTGCGCTTCACCTCGAGGACGCACTCGGCGAGGCGGGCCGCGTCCTGAGGGTCGGAGCGCAGGATGTGGTACGCGAGCCGTTGCGCCGACTTCGGGCCGATGCCCGGCAGGCGCTCGAGCTCGTCGAGCAGTCGCTCGATGGGAGCCGCGTAGCGCACGCTACATCAGGCCCGGGATGTTCATGCCCCCGGTGACGGCGGCCATCTTGGAGCCCGCGAGCTCCTGCGCCTGACGCAAGGCCTCGTTCGTGGCCGCCGCTACGATGTCCTCGAGCATGGCGACGTCATCTGGATCCACCGCTGCCGGGTCGATCGAGATGCTCTTGACCATGAGGTCTCCGGACATGGTCACCTTGACCATGCCGCCGCCGGCAGAGGCCTCGACGGTCTCGAGTCGGAGCTCGTCCTGCACGCGGGCCATATCGGCCTGCATCTTCTGGGCCTGCTTCATGAGATTGCCCATGTTCGGCTTCATCGGTCGTCGTCCTCTCCTTCGCCCGCGTCGTGCGGGTGCTCGGCCACCATCTCGGCGCCGAGCTCGGTCATGAGCAACAGGTCGATATCGTCCTCTGACGCGGCGGGGGCGGGTACCGAGATCACCGCGGCCGGCGTCGTGGGGGACACGGTCTCGTCGACGACCGGCACGGGCGCGTCGACGTGGGACTCGGGCTCAGGAGACTCGATCGGCTGGACCGGGCCCCGGCCTTGCTGGAAGCGATAGGGCGGTACGGAGCCGAGCACCCGAGCCATGGCTGTCGCCAGCACCTCGCGCGATTCCGGAGAGCCCACGATCGCAAGCGCCTGGTCCGCAGGGAACTCGATCACCATCGTGGAACCGTCCGGGTCGACGTCGACCTCGGTGCCGTTGAAGCCGCCCGCCCGCGAGGGCTTGATCTTGCGGAGTTCCACGAGCACGGCCGGCCACGCGCGCTTGATATGCGCGCGGTCGAGCGGGCCGGAGCTGTGCTGATGCGGCTCGACGACGGGCTCCGGCGCGGGCAGTGCGGGCGCAGGCGCCGCCACCGGAGCGTCCTCTGGCGAAGACTCCGCAGGCGAGTCCGACACCGGGCGCGTCACAACCTCAGCCGAGGACTCTGAGCGCAGGGGCGCTTCCGTGGCGACCGCCGATGAAGGCGTCGCGCGCGCGATCGGCTGACGAAGTTCGAGCGCCTCGACGCGCTCGGCGACCGACGCCAGCGTGAGCTCGCCCTCCGGGCGGGCCATGCGCGTGAACGCGACCTCGAGGGACAGCCGCGGGTCGCTCGACCACCGAAGCTCGGAGCCCAGGTCACCGAGCAGGTCGAGGATGCGCGCGAGCCTGTCGGGGGTGAAGCGTGCCGCCTGGGTCGCGATGCGGGTCAACTGCTCGTCGGTCGTGTCCACGATCCCCGTGGGGTCTCCGACGATGGCCGTGACGTACAGGTCGCGCACATGCCCGGTGAGCTCCCGGACGAACTCGGCCATGTCCACGCCGGTCTCCCCGAGCCGCGCGATGAAGCGGAAGCATCCCACCACATCGCGCGCGGCGATGAGATCGGCGACCTCGAGCAGCAGCGCGGTGTCGACCTCGCCGAGGAGTCCCTCGACGTCATCGAGGGCGATGGAACGGCCCGTGAACGCGGCGAGTTGCTCGAGCGTGGTGATCGCGTCGCGCATCCCGCCGGCGGCGTGCTTGGCGACGAGCGTCAGCGCACCCTCCTCGGCGGTGATGCCCTCCTGCTCGCAGATGTATGCGAGCCGCTTTACGATGTCGTCGACGCCGATGCGGTGGAAGTCGAAGCGCTGGCAACGCGAATGGATGGTCTCGGGCACCTTGTGCGGGTGGGTCGTGCAGAGCACGAACACGATCTTGGCGGGAGGCTCCTCGATGCTCTTGAGCAGGGCGTTGAACGCCGACTGCGAGAGCATGTGGACCTCGTCGATGATGTAGACCTTGTAGCCGCCCCGCGTGGCCGCGTAGGCAAGCCGCTTGATGATCTCGTCACGGACGTTGTCGACGCCGGTGTTGGAGGCCGCGTCGATCTCGAAGACATCGGGATGGCGGTCGGCCGCGACCGCCAGACACTGCTCACAGGTGGTGTCGGGGTCGGGCGTGGGGCCCTTCTCGCACAGCAGCGCCTTGGCCAGGATCCGCGCGGTGGTGGTCTTGCCGGTGCCGCGCGGGCCGGTGAAGAGATACGCGTGCGCGACCGAATCCTCGGCGATCGCGTTGCGCAGGGTGCGGGTGATGTGCGCCTGCCCGACCACGTCGTCGAAGCCGGAGGGCCGGTACTTCCTGTACAGGGACTGATGAGCCACGGGGGCGCCTCTTTCGGTGTCGTATCTCGCCTCGCGAGTATACCGTGTGCGGCTGACAGCCGCCCGATGCCACAGCGCCCCCAGTGGACCCCGGACACCCGACAGAGGCCGCTTATGGCTGCTTCCTTCCGGACCTGACCAGGTTCGCGACATATCGCCATCCGAGGCCCGCTCGAGGCGCTGCGAGGACACAGTATAGCGCGCCTCGGAGCATGAGTGGAGAATGCCGATGAACGACCCCGGCAGGCGTGATAGGCTCATGTCTCGACTGCTCGGACAACGGGAGAACACATGGCACGCGCAGGTTCCCGCAAACGGACCGTGCTCATCATCGTAGCGAGCGCGCTGTGCGTCGTCGCGGTGCTCGTGGCCGCGTTGGTGACGTGGGCGCTCACTCCGCTCGGGCCTTCGCCCCAGGCGCTCGAGGCGCTCGCCGGCGATTCCGAGGTCGCGGTGACCAGCGAACCGTACGGCTGGACGTTCACGCCGACCGACGAGCCGCCGGTGACGGGCTTCATCCTGTACCCGGGCGGCAGGGTCGACCCGCGCTCGTACGCCCCGCTCGCCCACGACCTCGCGCTGACGGGACACCTCGTCGTGATAGTGCCCATGCGGCTCAACCTCGCGGTCCTCAGTCCGAACAGTGCCGATGCCGTCATCAGGAACAACCCCGACATCGGAGCCTGGGTCATCGGCGGTCACTCGCTCGGAGGGACGATGGCGGCGCAGTATGCCGAACAGCACCCGGACACCATCGAAGGCCTCGCGCTGCTCGCGTCCTACCCCGCCGGCGGCACCGACCTGTCCGGCTCGTCGATCCCCGTGCTCTCGATCTACGGCACGCGCGACGGCGTGCTGTCCGAGTCGTCGTTCAAGGACGCGATCGCGCGCCTGCCGGAGTCGACCGAGTATCGCCCCATCGAGGGCGGCAACCACGCGCAGTTCGGCTCCTACGGGTCCCAGCCCGGCGACCGTGAGGCGTCGATCACCGCCGAGGACCAGACCTACGAGACGGTCGAAGCGATCGCGTTGCTGATGCGTCCGATCAGGATGCCACTTCTGCGCTGAGCCTCCCCTGCAGCTTCAAAGCGGCGTTCCCGCCGAGACCTGCGCTCCCGTCGGTCACGGATCACCGCGATGCCGAGATCCCGGTTCGGGGAGATACCTCTCAGATGACCCCCGGCCCGGAGGCGCACGATGCTCAAGTACGCGGGATTGTACGGACTGACCGCAGTCGTCTTCTTCGCCATCGACCTCGTATGGCTCAGCACCGCCACGAGCCGCATATACCAGCCGCGGGTGGGTGATCTGCTGCTCGACAAACCCAATCTGCCTGTGGCGGCCCTGTTCTACTTACTGTATGTGGTGGGCGTGTTGTTCCTCGCGTCACTTCCCGGCTACGAGAAAGCATCCCTCACGGACGCCGTGATGCGCGGCGCGGTGTTCGGACTTCTCGCCTACGGGACCTACGACCTGACGAACCTCGCGACGCTCAAAGGCTGGGCGTGGCAGATCACGGTCATCGACATGGTATGGGGGACGGTGCTCACCGGGTTCGTCGCCGGCGCGGGCTACGCGATAGCGAGATGGCTGCGGATCTGATACCTCAGCGCGCGTCGACCCTGAGTATGACGGTGACCCCGACGGGGATCAGTTTGCCCGCCATCGGCTCCTGGACCACGACGTGGGCGTCAGGACCCACGATGGTCGCGCCGCCGGTGCCCACAGCGGTGTACGCGAGTCCGAGATCGGCGAGCCGTTCCTCGGCCACCTCGAGCGAATCCCCCTCGACATCAGGCATCACGCACATCCGCGGCCCGCGCGAGACCGTGAGGTTCACGCGCGACCCCGGCGTGGCCGCGACGCGCACCTCCGGCGATTGGGCGAGGACCTCGCCCGCCGGGCGCGGACTGTACTCGAGGCGCTGGACCACGTCGAAGCCGAGTCCCGACAGGAACGTGCGTGCGGCCATGGAATCCCGACCCACCACACCGGGCACCTGAATGGTCTCGGGGCCGAGCGAGACGGTCAGGTCGATCCTCGAGTCCTGCGCGACCAGCTTGGCGGGCGGCACCCCCTGAACGAAGACGACGTCTTTGGCGAAACGCGCGTCGTGGAGCGGCGTGACGCGGCCATGCCTGAGACCGGCGAGCTCCAGCGCCGCACGCGCTTGCTCGTAGCTCAGACCGACGAGCCTCGGCATGCGCACGAGCGCCGGACCAGCGACCGTGAGGTCGATCGGCGATCCGGGGGTCGCGTTACGACCGGGGCGCGGATGCTGGGAGATGATCGTGCCGTCGGGCTCGGGCGAGTGCTCGTCGTACCGGACCTCGCCGGGCATGAACCCGGCCCGCTGCAGGTTCGCGGACGCGAACAGCACGCGCGTGCCCGTCAGGTCGGGGACCGGCTCACCACCGCAGCCGGTCAACGCGAGCACTGATGCAAGAAGCAGGATCGATGCGACGAGTCGTCGCAGGGACATGCCGGTATCCCCTCGGTTCGCGCGGTAGACTCCCGGCTTCGGCCGCTACCCCTACGACCTGGCTCGGTGAGCACAGACTACCATGCGGACGACCCTCCGAGAACGGGCGGGAATCACCACATCCGGCGCCATCCGGAGCGCTCCTCCAGGGTCGCGGGCACCCCGAACAACTCGGTGAGCGCGGCATCGGTGAGCGTGGTCCCGATGGGGCCGTCACGGTACACACGGCCCTCCCGCAGCATCACCACACGGTCGGTCTCCGGGACGATGTCGTCGACGTGATGCGTCACGAGCACGAGCCCGTGACCGGCCTGCGCGAGCTCGCTCACGGCGCGGCGCACGTGATAGGCGGAGCCGGGGTCGAGCCCCGCGCACGGCTCGTCGAGCACGAGCACCTCGGGATCGTGCACGAGAGCGCGCGCGATGATCGCGCGGCGTGCCTCGCCGGTCGAGAGCGTGCTCATGAGCCGGTCACGCAGGTGTGACACACCGAGCGTCTCGAGCAGCTCCTCGGCATGCTCGAACATGGCGCGGGTCGGGTGCTGGTGTCGATACAGACCCACGGAGCCGAAGTAGCCCGAGACCACCGTGTCGATGACCGGGACCGCAAGGTCGTAGGTCTCCTGCAGCGCGAACGAGACGACTCCGAGCATCGAGCGCGCCTCGAGCAGGTCGATTCGCTCCATGCCGAGCATGAGCACCGGGGGCGTGGTCCCCGGCTCGACCGCGAGGGGATGGATGTCGCGCGTGAGCAGCCCGATCAGCGTGGACTTCCCGGACCCGTTCGGGCCCAGGACCGCGATCCGCTCCCCGCGCCCGATGCGGAGGCTCTCGATGTGCAGGATGGTCCTGCCGTCGCGCACGACACGCGCATCGGTCAGTTCGAGGAGCGGGGTGTGGGTATCCATGTGAGAATGGTACCGCGAGCGATGGTGCGATGGTTGCTGGACGGCGGACATGAGCGAACACGAGCGCTACGACATCGAGAACGCCGACATCCTCGCCGAGGATGTCTGGGCCGAGGAGACGGACGTGCCCGGCGCATGCGCGGCATGCGGCAGCGCGCTGGCGGACGGGATGCTCGTCTGCGCCTCATGCGGCACACCCGTGCCCGTATGCGTGGGTGTGTGCGGCGCGTGCGGCCTGCCTGTCTGCGTGGGGTCTAGTCGCGACTGATGAGCGCGAGCTGCTCCGAGGCGGCGTCGCGCATCACCTGGAACCGCGCGATCGGATCGAGGGTGGACAGTTCCGCCCTGACCCTCTCCCTCACCTCCGCCATGTGTTCGGCCCGTCGGTCGATCCCGCGCCGGGCGAGAAGCGCCAGCCCGCCGGAGATGAGAGACCCCGGGACGGCCCACGCAAAGAAACCTCGCCTGCGTCTGACGATGCTGAACACGCCGGCGGCCGTCCCCGCGCCGAGCAGCGCGATCCCCAGCGCCATCTCGAGTGCGGACTTCTCCGGGACGTGTTCCGCGAGCCCGGCGGGGATGTGCTCTTCGAACCAGTTGACCTCGGCCATCATCGTTCCCTCTCTGCGGGTGCCTGCCCACAGTATGTTCCCCCGCCGCGCGTGATGAGTCGCCGCCGGGCCGAGGTCTCCCGGGGCTCAGCGCCGCGGGCCGTCGGCCGTGAGCGCGGCATAGACCTCGGCGCGCCTGTCGGGATTCGCCTCGATCCAGCGGGCGATCCGCAGCGCATAGGCCGAGCGCTGGGCCTTGTCCGCGTAGTCATCGCTGTGCGCCTCGGGGACCATCTCGGCGTAGATGCCGTAAGGACCGAGCGCTTCGGAGTCCCTGCGCGCCGAATCGAGCACCCTGAGCACATACTCGACCTGCGCGCCCGCCTCGTAGCGCTTGCCGCCGCCCAGATCGATCCGGACCGGGCGGTGCGCGATCGGGCCGGCGGCGCGGTAGACCTGGTCGCACTCGCCGATCCACGCCGGCCGCGTCGTCTCGATGAACGCATACCCGCTGCGGTGGTAGCCCTCCCCGCTGGTCGCCACGCCCAACGCGACGTGATGCTGCGTCGGCAGCACCCAGAGCACCGTCGAGTAGCCGCGGTTCACCAGCAGCTCGGCAAGCAGGAGGCTCTTCTCGGTACACACTCCCGAGCCGCCGCTCACCACCTCTGCCGGCAGCCGGATCTCGCTCGAGACCTCGCCGTACGGGATGGCCTGCACCGCCGCGACGTAGAACTCGAGCCTCGAGTCGGGATCGGTGATGCCCAGAGCGAGGGCTCGTTCGTCCAGCTCCTCGGCAAGTGATGCGATGAAGGGCTCGCGACTCTGCCGCGCGACCAGCGACGTGATGTAGCGCTCCCTGAGCCAGCCCGACGAGCGGAACACGCGGCGGGTGCGGATACGCTCCGTCGCCGCCAGCATCACCGGATCGACCGGCACCTCGACGGTCACCGTCGTCTCCGCGTAGCGGAACTCCCAACCCGTCGCGACGGGTGTGTCCGCCGAGGAGCGGGCGCCCGCACGCGCGATCCGTGCGTCGAACGTCCGCCATTCGATGATCGCGTCGCACGCGGCGACTCCGTAGGCCGCAAGCGCCGCCGCGCACGCTACGAGGACCGCCGTCTGCAGCGGCCTGCGGTCGAACCGCGCCTTGAGCCGTGTGTACATCAGAGACCTCGCCGTACGGCGTGCGCGACCTCACCGGTGGCCGCGCCTGTCTTCGATTGTAGTACCTGACGCCAAGCCGGGGCGCTCCGGGCCTGCGCGGGGCGTTGCCGAGAGGGGTGCCCTGCCCCATCATGGACGGGAGTCAGGCGATGCGAGGGGGTCCGGCGGATGTTCTGTCCGAACTGCGGTACACAGGTTCCCGAAGGCGGCGCGTTCTGCCCGTCATGCGGCGCAGCGATGGCGCCGAAGACCGACGCGCCACCGCCACCCCTGCCCGCCGACGCTCCCCCGCCACCACCGCCTGCGCCACCGATGGTCGCAGGCGGACCTCCGGTAGCACCGCCCGCGGCGGTCGCGCCTCCTGCGGCCACCGCACCCGCCCCCGCGGTCGTCGCGACACCCGGTGCGCCGTACCCGAAAGCTCCGCTCGGAGGCCGCTTCGGCGCGTATCTTGTCGACGCCATCATCGCCTCCGCCCTGCTCACACCCGGCATCCTGTTCGTGTATGCGGGCTTCTTCAGGGGGGAGATCTCGATCGCCGGATGGGCGCTGACCATTCTCGGCGGTCTGTGGGAGCTCGCGTACCTGCTGGGACGTGACGGGTTCGGCGGTGCCGGGTTCGGCAAGCGGCTCGCGCGGCTTGTCGTGACCTCGCAGGCGACCGGTGCTCCGGCGGGCATGGGCGCCTCCTTGGGACGCCAGGGCGTCATGTGGCTGCTCAATCTCATCCCGGGCATCGGCGGCATCGTCGAGCCGGTCATGGTGCTCGCCGACAAGGATGGGCGCCGCCTCGGCGATCGCGCCGCCAAGACCCAGGTCGCACGGGTCGACGACGTCGCGGCGCGCGGGCATCTCGTGGCCGCGGGCAAGACCGGCGCGGTCGTGGCGCTCGTGGTCGCGCTGCTCGTGCTCGTGGTCGGCGGGGCGCTCGGCGGTGTCGTGATGGTGCGCTCGATCTCCGAGGCGTCGAGCGGGTACGACTACCTGCCCACGGACACCTCGGGCACTGATACCGAGATGCCCGTGCCCGACGAGGGTGTCTCCCCGGAAGGAACCGCTTCGAGCGTCGTCGACGAGTTCTACGCCGGAGTCGCAGCGGGCGATTTCGAATCCGTGAAGGCGCTGCTCTCCCAGGAGTTCGCCGCCGGGGCCGACCCGGGGATGTTCGAAGGCTGGACCGCGCCCAACTACCAGATCCTCGGCGAATCGGCGCAAGACGACGGGTCGATGCTCGTAGAGGTGCAGGAGAACGACGGCGGGCTCTCGAACGGCCTGGTGACGTTCGTCCTGGTGGACGAGGGCGCCTGGAAGATCGACTACTGGCTTATCGGCTCGCTCGACGATCAGGCGCCGGCCGACACGGGTGCACCTACGCTCAACAGAGAAAGCGCCGTCGACGCGGTCGGCCAGTTGCTGAACGCGCTCAAGAACGACGACATCGACGGCATGAAGGGGCTCGTGACCCAGAACTTCCTCGCGACGGATCCCGGGTTCTTCAGGCCCACGAACGGTGTGTTCACGCAGTTCGAGGTCACCGACGCCTATCAGGACGGCGGGACGTTCATCGTCGAGACGACAGAGGCATGGCCTTCCGGACCGGAGCCCATGACGTACGTGGTCGTGGAACAGGACGGCAAGGTGCTTGTGGACGGTTGGATCGAGTAGCGACGACACGAGGGACGATATGGCTGACAACGGGCTCGAACCACGATTCTGCACAGCCTGCGGCAGACCGCTGACGCCCGGAGCGCGGTTCTGCGCGGTGTGTGGGGTGCAGGTCGTCGCGCCCCAGGCGCGTGCGATCATCCCCGAGGCGCCCCTGCCCGCACCGGCTCCGCCGACGCCCGCACCTGTGCCTGCGCCGTCTGCGCCGCCCGAGCCCGCGCCCGCACCACCCGCGCCGGCACCCGCAGCGCCCGCTCCCGCATCCGGGGAGCGCGTCCTCGCGATCGTGCCGAACGCGAACCTGCGCGCCGGTTTCATGGGCGTCAAGCGGGTTGCCTACACCCTCGTGCTGACCGACACGCGCGTCATCTTCGCGAGGCTCACCAGCGAAATGCTCAAGCAGGCGGTCGCGGACGCCCGCGACGACGCGAAGACGGCCGGCAAGGGCTTCTTCGGCCAGTGGGGTGCACAGATGCAGGCCGCGTTCACCTACGCGCAGCGCTACCTGTCCATGGACCCCGCGGCTGCGCTCGCCGAGACCGCCGAGAACTTCGCGGTAGACCGCCACGCGCTGTCCAAGATCAAGTTCAAGGCCGGGCTGTCAGGTGATACCGATACCGGGGATACTCCCGACGTACTGAGGTTCGACGCCGGCTCGCAGACCTACAAGTTCGACCTCGGCAACGGAATCTCGCAGGCAAAGGACGCCTTCAGGACCGCAGGCATCGCCTGACCGTCAGACCGGAGCGCCGATGGACGACCGCGCCGCAACGCGCGTCACCGATCTCGCAGGGTTCCTCGGCGATCCCGCCGAGGAGACGCTCGCGTGGCTCCTGGACAGCGACGAGCCGTTCGCGGAGTGGGTGGCGCGCACGCGCGTGCTCGGAGAGTCCCCGGACGCACCGGGCGTCCGGGCCGCGCACGACGCCGTCCTGGCCGACGAGCGCGTCAGGACGCTCGCCGAGGAGTTGCCGCCCTGGGGCGAGGACGAAGCGATCTCGGGCCATCACAGTCCCGCCTACCTGCCCAACCGCCTCAACCTCCTCGCCGACATGGGTGTCGCCCGCGGCGAGTTCCCGACGCTGGATGCGCGCCTTGCGGAACTCGTCGCGCATCAGGACGCCAGCGGCCGGTTCCTCGCGTTCGGCAAGGCGCCCGGCAGGCCCAAGCCCGAGTGGGCCTCCCTCGCGTGCGACACCAACGTGATCACCGACGTGCTGCTGCGTTTCGGCCCCGACGACGAACCGCACATCGCTGCGGCCCTGAAACGCATAGCCGCCGACGTCGCCAAGACACCCCAGGGACGCGCGTGGCAGTGCGTGCCCGACACCACGGCACGCTGGCGCGGGCCCGGCCGCAAAGCGGACGTCTGCCCGCAGGTCACCCTCGAGGGCCTGCGCGCGTTCTCACATCTGCCCGCCGCCCGGCGGCCCGCCTGGCTGCCCCAGGCGGCACGCACGCCGCTCGAGGTCTGGCGTCGCCGCACCGAGGAACGCCCGTACATGTTCGGCCACGGCTACCAGTTCAAGAGCGTGAAATGGCCGAACTTCTGGTACGACGTGCTGTGGGTGCTCGAGACCGTGGGCCGCTACCCCGCCCTGTGGCGCGGCGCCGACGCGGAGGCGGCAGACCGCATGGCGATCGCCGAGATGCTCGCGTGCCTGCTCGCATACAACCTCGACGAGGCCGGCCGTGTGACTCCTCGGCGGACCTACAAGGGGTTCGAGGAGTTCAGCTTCGGGACCAAACGCGACCCCTCGCCGTTCGCGACCGCGATCTGCCTCGCGACGATCATGCGCTTCGCCGACCTCGCCGAGGAGGTGCGCGCGGTGGATGTGACCGCGCTGCCGAGCGCGAAGGGCGGCTCGGGAACCCCGGTCCCCCCTAAGCGGGGGCAGGCGCCGGCCGTCTGCCCCGTCCCCCGGCCGGAACCCACGCTGACGATGAAGCAGGCGATGGCGCACGTGCTCACCCGCCAGCACCTCGCCAACCGCTGGGACGCGGGCAGCATCGAGTCGGTCACCGCGGACCTCGTCGGGCTGCACAACACGAGTCAGAGCACGCCGTACCTCTCGCTGTTCGAGCGCATCCCCGGCTTCACCAAGAACCAGCTCGACGCCGCACTCTACGACCGCCGATCGCTCGTGAGGTTCCGCTGCATGCGCGGGACGGTGTTCGCCGTGCGCCGCGAGATGCTGCCGGTGGTGTTCGCCGCCACGAGCTTCCCGGTCATCCGCTACGCGAAGCGCTACGCGGAGTTCCGCGGCGTGACCCGCGAGGTCTACGACGAACTCGCGCCCCGCATCCTCGCCCTGCTCGCCGAGGAACCGCTCACCGCATCGGACATCCGCGACCGCCTCGGCCCGGGCGCGCGCGGGGACGTTGCGGCCGCGGTCAACCTGATGTGCACGCGCGGGCTCCTGCTGCGCGACCGCCCGGTCGGCGCGTGGCTCGACCGCCGCGCGACCTACATCCCGCTCGAACGCGCGCTTCCCGAGATCCGGCTGGATTCGGTGCGCGAAGAGGACGCGGTCCGCACACTCGTGCGGGCCTACGTGCGCGGATTCGGACCCGTGAGCGTCAAAGACGTCTCCTGGTGGCTCTCGATCGGCATGCAACGCGTCGAACGGGCGCTCGAGCAACTCGAGGGCGAGATCACCGAGGTGCGCATCGAGGGCCTGCCGGACCTGCACCTCGTCCACGCGGCCGACGTCGACGAGCTCTCCTCGGCGAGTCTGGCCGCCGAGCCGCACGTCGTGCTGCTCCCGGCGATGGATCCGCTCGTGATGGGGTATGCCAGCCGCGGACGGCTGATCGCCGACGAACATGCGCCGTACGTGTTCGACAAGTCGCGCAACATGCCGCCCACCGTGCTCGTGGACGGGCGCATCGCCGGCGTGTGGGACACCTCCGCCCCGGGTGCCGAGCTCGAGATGCTCGTGCACCTGTTCCGTGACACCGATCCCGGAGTGACCGAGCCGGTAGTGGCGCGCGCGACCGCGGTCGGCGCGTTCTGGTTCGACCGCGAGGTTCCCGTGCGTACCGTGGGAAGCATGATCCCGCTCATCGACCGACCGGTCGGGTACGTGAACAAACCGCTGCGCTCCTAGGGGCCGCCGGGAAGCCGCAAACAGACTCAGATCACGTCTGACTGCATCCCGCGCAGCGCCACGGCGATACGCGCGGCGAGACGGGCGTTGCTGTAGACGAGCTGCTTGTTGGCCAGCTCGGTCTCTCCCGCCGAGAGCTCGTGAAGCCGCGCGAGCAGGAACGGTGTGACAGCCTTGCCGAAGACGCCGGTCGCCTCGGCCTCCGAGAGCGCGGTCGCGGTCCACGCGTCCAGCCGTGTCGCCGGGATCTCGTACTCGGCGGGGATCGGGTTCGCGATCACGGTGCCGCCGCCGAGCCCGAGGCGGTGCTTCTGAGCGAGCACCGCGGCGAGTTCCTGGGCGGAGTCGAACCTGTGGTCGACGGGAAACCCGCTCGTGCGCGAGTAGAAGGCTGGGAACTCGTCGGTCCGGTAGCCCAGCACGGGCACCCCGTGCGTCTCGAGCACCTCGAGGGTGAGCCCCAGATCGAGGATGGACTTGGCGCCGGCGCACACCACCGCGACCTCGGTGCGCGCGAGCTCGAGCAGGTCGGCGCTCACATCGAAGGTCTGCTGCGCGCCCCGGTGCACGCCGCCGATGCCGCCGGTCGCGAAGACACGGATACCGGCCTTCTCGGCGATCAGCATCGTGCCGGCGACCGTCGTGGCCCCGTCCGCGCCGCTCGCGGCGAGCACCGCGATGTCCCGGCGCGAGGCCTTCGTGACGCCGTCCGGTCCCGCTGTGCCGAGATGCTCGATCTGCTCCCGGCTCAGTCCCGCGGTCGGCTGTCCGCCGATGATCGCCACGGTGGCGGGAACCGCGCCCTCCTCGCGCACGACGCGCTCCGCCTCCAAAGCGCATTCCACGTTGGCGGGGTACGGGAAGCCGTGACTGATGATCGTGGACTCGAGCGCCACGACCGCCTTTCCGCGCGCAAGCGCCTCGGCGACCTCGTCCGAGAACGACATGACCGTGTTCATCGCTCCGACACCTCATCGACCTCCATGATCCTGCGGACGGACTCCACGCACATCGCAGGGCTCACCGTCTCCTCGGCACCGAGCGTGAGCGCCGCGGCGGCCGAGGCGAACCGGGCGGACTCCGCAGCGCCAAGGCCCGTGAGCATGCCGTACGCGATACCCGCGGTGAACGCGTCGCCCGCCCCGGTGGCGTTGACGACCGGCGCCCCGAACGAGGGTGTCCAACCCTCGCCGTCCGCATCGGCCCAGAACGCACCCGCGACCCCCGCGGTCACGATCGCATGCGCGATCCCAAGGTCGCGCACCTTGCGCGCCGCCTGCGCCACATCCGCGACCTCCTCCTCGCCCACACCCAGCAGAGACGCGGCCTCGATGACGTTGCACTTGATCGCGTGCAGATGGCCGAAGAGCGCCGAGGACCTGCGCGCCTTGGTGGTCGAGACGGGGTCGAACAGCACGGGGGCTCCCACGTGCCCGCCCATCCATTCGAGCGAGGCGACAGGAAGGTTCGCATCGGCGACCACGAGGTCCGCCGCGTCGATGACGTAGCGCCTGCGGTGCAGCTCCTCGGGGGTGAGGGCGTCCAATGCCCGCATGTCCGAAGCCGCGACGGCCATGTCGCCCTCATCGTCGAGTATCGCCATGTACCGCGAGCCCGGAAGGTGGTCCGCGTACAGGGAGAGGCTCGTGTCCATGCCGAGGTCGCGGCAGTCCGCCGCGAGATGCGCGCTCATCTCGTCGCCGCCGAACGCGGTGATCAGCGTGACGTGGACGCCCAGCCGCACGAGGTTCTCCGCGATGTTGCGGCCCACGCCACCCGGACTCGAGTGGATGCGGCCCGGGTTCGAGTCGTGGGCGACCAGCGGCGCATCGGGTCGGCCGACGATGTCGGTGTTGGCGCCTCCGATCACGACCACGCGGCCGATGGCAAGTCCGTCGCGGCTCACGCCGGGTCCCTCTCGATCGGGCAGGTCATGCAGTGGCAGCCGCCGCGCCCCTTGCCGAGCTCGGAGCCCTCGACCTCGATCACCTCTACGCCTGCAGCGCGCAGCGCACGGTTCGTGTGCACGTTCTTTGAGTACGCGAGGACCACACCCGGCTCGAGCGCGACCACGTTGTTGCCGTCGTCCCACTGCTCGCGGGCGGACTGGAACCCGTCTCCGCCGGTGGGCACCGCGCGCAACTCCGAAAGCTCCAGGGCGTCGGCGACGGCTGCGAGCAGTCCCGGCTCCTCGGCGATCTCGAACGCGTCGTCCCGCTCCCCCGGGCGCACGCTATAGACCTGCATCGCGTCGACGACAGGCGGGTAGAGCGTGACCGCATCCCGGTCCACGAACCCGAACACGGTGTCCAGGTGCATGTACGCGCGGTCCTGCGCCATGCGGCACGCGATGATGCGGTCGGCGGCCCCGGAGGCGAACAGCGAGCGCGCCAGGTGCTCCACCATCCGCCCCGTCGACCGCTGCCCCATACCCACGAGCACCGTGCCGTGGCCGATGGGCATAACGTCGCCGCCCTCGAGCGAGGCGCCCTGGCCGAAGTCCTCGACCGCGAAACGACCCGCGTCACCCGCCGGCGGATACCAAAACTCAAAGCCCGCCGAGGAGAACCGCGGGTGATAGCGGTATATGGTCGAGACGTTGACCACCTCGAGCCTGCGCGCGTGCCAGAACAGCGGCGGCAGCACCACGCCGCCGTACAGCCATGCGCTCGAGTCCCGTGTGAAGATCGTGTTGGGCAGCGGCGGAAGCACGAAGGTCTCGGGGCACGCGAGCATGGCGCCGAGCGAACGGCGGTTGAGTGCCGCCGCATCGAGCCCGTCGAGCTCGGACATGAGCAGACCGCCGACGAGGTGTTCGGCGAGACGCGCGTCATCCATCTCGAACAGGAACGCGCGCAGCTCCGCGACCATGGACAGGCCGACCGTGTACGAGGACGCCGCGCGGTCGACGATGAAATGCCGCGCTTCTGAGGAATGCCGCAGGGTCTCGGCGAGCAGGTCCTGCAGGTAGAGCACCTCGACCCCGCGGTCCCGCATCGCGTCGCACAACGCGTCATGCTCGCGCTGCGCGCGTTCGACCCAGACCAGGTCGTCGAACAGGTACTCGGCCCTGTTGCGCGGGGTGAGGCGCTCGAGCGCCAGCCCCGGCCGGTGCACGAGCACCGTCCGTAGACGCCCCACCTCTGAATGCACACCGAAACCGGCCACGGCCGTCCTCCTCGTTCCGTCCGCGACCATCCTAACCCTAAGGACGGACACGATGCTCGCGCGCTATGATGCGCGGGTACCTGATACACGGATCGGAGCCCTGTATGCATTCTGAGACCTACGACCGCGCGCTCGCGGCATTCCTCGCCGACCATCCCGGCTATGAGGCCGCGTCACCCGATTCGCTCCGAGCGACCGAGTACGCGCGTCTCGATGAGTCGGGCCACACCTACCTCGACTACACCGGCGGCGGCCTGTACGCCGCGTCGCAGCTTGCCCGTCACCACGATCTGCTCGCGCGCGGGGTCTTCGGCAATCCGCACTCGCACAACCCCACCTCGCTCGCGGCCACCGCCCTGGTCGAGGACGCGCGCGGCAAGGTCCTGGAGTACTTCAACGCGGACCCCGCCGAGTACGACGTGGTCTTCACCATGAATGCGAGCGGCGCGCTCAAGCTTATCGGCGAGTCCTACCCGTTCGAGTCGGGCTCGTGCTACCTCGTGAGCTACGACAACCACAACTCCGTCAACGGCATCCGTGAGTTCGCACGCCGGGGAGGCGCCGAGGTCACCTACGTGCCGGTCCGCAAACCGGAGCTCCGCCTCGACGAGGACCTCGTCCGCCGAGGACTCGAAGCCCCGACCATCTGCGAGCACCGCCTGTTCGCCTACCCCGCGCAGAGCAACTTCTCGGGCGTGCAGCACCCGCTCGAGTGGGTGGCCGAGGCCCAGGCGCTCGGCTGGGACGTCCTGCTCGACTGCGCGGCGTTCGTGCCCACGAACCGCCTCGACCTTTCCGCCGTGAAGCCCGAGTACGTGCCGATCTCGTTCTACAAGATGTTCGGCTACCCGACCGGCGCCGGGGCGCTCATCGCCCGCCACGAGGCCCTCGCCAAGCTCCGCAGACCGTGGTTCGCGGGCGGTACGATCACGCTCGCGAGCGTTCAGGGCGACGGCTGGTACCACCTGGCCGACGGGCACACGGGATTCGAGGACGGTACGGTCGACTACCTCGGCCTGCCCGCGGTGCGCATCGGGCTGGAGCATCTCGAGCGCGTCGGCATCGAGGCCGTCCATGCCCGCGTGGAGTCGCTCGCGAGCTGGCTGCTCTCGGCCATGGCCGAGCAACGTCACACCAACGGCGCGCCCATGTTCCGCGTGTTCGGACCCGAAACGATGGACCGGCGCGGAGCGACCATCGCCTTCTACCTGCTGGACCCCGACGGGGCCGTCTACGACGTCTACCGCATCGAGGGACTGGCCGGCGAGCACTCGATCAGCGTGCGGACGGGCTGCTTCTGCAATCCGGGCGACGGCGAGGTCGCGCACGACATCACGCCCGACGAGATGTCGAGCTGCTTCACGGACGTCCCGGTCACCCTGAAGGACTGTCAGCGGCTGATATCCGACGCCACCGGCAAGGTCCCCAACACGATCCGTGTCTCGCTCGGCATCGCATCGGACTTCGCCGACGTCTGGCGGTTCCGCGAGTTCTGCTCGGGCCTCAGAGACAGGCCCGCCGAGGAGATCTGAGCCGGCTCACTCGAACCGCACATAGACCGTGGCGGACTCGTCGAGCAGTTCGAGGGTGTCCGCCGTGACGCGATAGCGGGTCGCCGTCTCGAGCGCCGCGAAGTACGCCGATTCGACGGACATCGCCGGCTCAGGTCCGGCCATGAGCGTCGCGTTCACGGGGCCGATCGCGATCTGATTGGAGCCGGACACCGTGTACGCGCCGCCGTAACTGTTGACGCCTCCGCTTCCGCTGACCCGCGCCTCGGCGAACCGCGCCGAGACCGTCACGTCGGCGGGCACGGGTACGAGCCCTCCCCCGGCTTCCCGGACCTCGACGGCCTTCCACTCTCGCCCCTCCAGCATCGAAGGGTCCTCCTTCGCGCCCGCACACCCGGTGGCGAGCATGACGAGCATCGCGGCCGCCGCGAGGCGTGCCCATGTGGTCCTCGAAGGCATGTGCCCTCCTAACGGGAGTACTCCTGACGGGTATATCGCCCGACCGCCCTCGGTCCAAGCCTTCTATGGGACGAAGGCGGCCGCCCGCCGGTTCGCCGGATAGACCCCGCACCGCTTCGGGTATCGGTTCACCATGGGTCGCTTCCGGACGTCGGCGACTGGGATGCACGGCGTCCGGATTCGGGAGCGCCCCGGGGCGGCAACGAGGGAGTGGAGGCAGGATGGAGCATCGCAAAGACGCGACAGCCCGGTTGATGGCGGGTTCTGCGGTCGTGTGGCTGCTGCTCGCGATCACGCTGGGCCTGATACAGGCGCTCGAGTTCATCGCGCCGGACATCTTCGCGGGTATACCATGGCTGGTGTTCCCGCGCATACGTCAGGCGCACGTCAACGGGCTGGCATTCGGCTGGCTCTCGATGGCGATGGTCTCGGCGTGGTACTACATCACGCCACGCCTGACGCGTTCGCCGGTCTACTCCGAGACACTCGGCATCGTCTGTACATGGGTCTGGAACATCGGGTTGGCCGTCGGAGTGGTCGGGCTGACCATGGGCTACACGCAGGCGCGTGAGTACGCCGAACTCGCGTGGCCCATCGACTGGGTGATCATGGCGCTGTTGCTCGCCACGGCGTTCAACATCTTCATGACCATCAAGGGGCGAACGGTCGAACACCTCTACGTCAGCCTCTGGTACATCATGGGCTCACTCATCTGGTTCCCGATCGTGTTCGCGATCGGCAACGTCATCTGGGCGCCGCCCACGGGGGCCCTGATGGGACTCAACGACGCGATCTGGGGCTGGTTCTACGGCCACAACATCCTCGGCCTGTGGTTCACGACAGGCGCGGTCGCGATCCTGTACTACATCATCCCGAAGGAGATCAAACAGCCGCTGTACGGTTACACGTTGGCGCTGGTGGCCTTTTGGTTCCTGGCGTTCTTCTACAGCGCGGTCGGCACGCACCACATCCTCCAGGCTCCCGTGCCCGGATGGCTCAAGACGGTGGCGGTGGTCAGTTCGGTGGGACTGCTGATACCGGTGAGCGCGTTCATCATCAACACGTTCATGACCCTGCGAGGGTCGTGGCGGGCGCTGTACTACTCGATCCCGTTGCGGTTCGCGGTCACGGGCGCCACGTTCTACCTGCTCGTGAGCGTCCAGGGGTCGCTGCAGGCGCTGCGCAACGTCAACCAGTTCGTGCACTTCACGAACTGGAGCGTCGCCCACGCGCACCTCGCGCTCCTCGGCTTCGTGGCCTTCACCATGTGGGCCGCGATCTACTACATGTTCCCGCGGATGTGCGGCTGCACCATCTACAGCGAGCGACTCGCGTGGATCCACTGGTGGCTCACGTTCCTCGGCTTCATCGGGTTCTTCTCGGTGCTCACGGCGGCCGGTCTCGTCCAGGCCGGCGGGAACGCCCAGGGTATCCCCGTGATCCAGATCCTGCCCGCGGTCCGCGGCCTGTGGATCGGTCGCGCGGCGACAGGGACCATGATCATCATCGCGCAGTACATCTTCGCCTATAACGTCTTCATGACCGCCAAGGGGCGCAAAGCGCGCACCGAGGCCGCCATCGAGGCACGGAAGGCCGATGCCGAGCCCGCGACGACCGCGCCCGCCGGCGCCTGACGAGAGGAGAGTCGCAATGAGAATGACCCCGAAACTCATCGTCATCGGCGGACTCGCTGTGGTGCTCTCCGTCGTGGCGTTCGTCGTGGTGCTGCCCTACGCGGTGTTCAACCCGGAGCCGACAGTCAACACCAACCCCTACACCGAGCTTGAGGCCGAGGGGCGCGACCTGTACGTGAGCAACGGCTGCATGTACTGCCACAGCCAGTTCACGCGACCCAAGGACGTGACCCCCTCACGGCAGAGCCAGGCTGGCGAGTTCGCGTACGACCAGCCCCATCAGCTGGGCACGCTGCGCACCGGCCCCGACCTCGCGAACATCGGGCTCAAGCGGGGAGACGAGTGGGAGAAGGCGCACCTGAAGGATCCGCGCGCGTTCACGCCCAACTCGATCATGCCCCAGTTCTCCTACCTGTCCGAACACCAGCTCGACGCCATCGTGGCCTACCTCAACCGCCTCGGGAACAAGGAGACGGCCTCGACGGACCTCATGATCCCCGAAGCCTATGTCGATCTCGAGGCGCCGTACGACATCTCCGCCGCCGACGCCGACGAACTGTGGAACAAGGGTCGGGAGATCTACGCGCGCAAGTGCCTGACGTGCCACGGATGCGCGGGCAAGGGTGACGGCCCGTACGCGATGATCAACAACGCAAGGCCGGCGAACCTGCGCGACGAGCGCTTCCGCGAGCGTCCTGCGCAGTTCTTCTTCTGGCGCGTGAGCGAGGGTGTGCCCGGTACGGTCATGCCGCAGTGGAAGCAGTCGCTGTCCGAAGACGAGCGCTGGCTCGTGGAGTTCTTCGTACAGAACGCGTTCGTGAACATGGTCCCGCACTTCACCGACGAAGGTGACATCCCCAAGAAGTTCGACGTGGCCGATCCCATAGACCAGACGCTCACCACCCTCGACGAGGGCAAGGCCATCTTCGTCGCCAACTGCTCGTACTGTCACGGCTACGCGGGGACCGGCGACGGACCGGACGCGGCCGGCCTGGTGCCGGCGCCTCCGAACTTCGCCGAGACCGACGTCTACAAAGACTGGAAACCGGCCGATTACTACTGGCGTATCAGCGAATCGATCCCGATGCGTGCCATGCCCCAATGGCACACCTGGTTCGACGAGCGCCAACTGTGGCTCGCCGCGAACTACGTCCGTAACGTACTGATCTTCCCGGATCCCACCGCCGAACCGGCCGATCCGGAGATGCCCGAGAAGGCCAAGTCCCTCAAACAGCCGGCCGAGGCCGACGTCATGAAGGGGCGCGTGATCTACCTGCAGCGTTGCTTCATGTGCCACGGCGACGCCGGCCAGGGTGAAGGTCCGTCGGGCGCGAACCTCGTACCCTTGCCAGCGAACCTCGCCGACCCGGGCATGAAGACCGAGCTGACAGACGCCGACTGGTTCTGGCGAGTCTCCGTGGGCATCGGGAACGCCGCGATGCCGCCGTGGAGGCTCCTGCTCTCCGAGGAGGACCGCTGGAACGCCATCGCCTACGTGCGCGCGACCTTCCAGGAACCGACCGAGCCCAACGAGGTCGACGACAACCCGCCGATCGCCTACCAGGCGCTCGATCCCGCTCCGTACGCGCCCACGCCCGAGACGCTCGAACTCGGCAAGAAGGTCTACGAGGAGCGCTGTCTCGAATGCCACGGGCCCAAGGCGATGGGTGACGGCGAGTACGGCAAGGTGCTCGTGCCCACGCCTGCGAACCTCACCGAGGACCCCGCCATCAACGCCGATGAGGGCTGGTGGTATTGGCGCGTCGATCTGGGCGTCGTCGGTGACGACGGCACGCACCCGACGGCGATGCCGGAGTGGAAACTGATACTGACGCCGCAGGAGGAATGGGCGGTCGTGTTCTACACACGCCAGCTCGTCGGCCTGCCTCCGATAGCACCGGCGCCATAGGAGGCCTGCGATGGATCTCTCCGTGTATATGATGATGGCCACGATCGTGACGTTCATGATCGGCGCCGCCTTCGCACTCGCGTGGTCGATAGCCGCGGGGCAATGGAGGCACCCGTCCGAAGATGCGATGATCGTGCTCGAGACCGATGACGAGGAGGGTGCGCTATGCCTGTGATGGAACAGGTCTACGCGGGTCTGTGGGGGCTCGGCATCGGGGCCGTGCTGATAGCCACGGTCTACCTCGTCGTCTCCAACGCCTGGTACCGCGGTGCGACCGGCGACCGGATACCCGAAAGCGACACGCACCCCTCGCCCATCGGCATGGTGGACGAGTACCCCGAGGGACTGGCCGAAGCGCATGGCGGGCCCACGCTGTTCTTCAAACTGCTCGTGGTGGGCTACGTGGTGTGGCTCGTCGGCTACGTCGCGTTCTGGTACATGGGCCGCATCGTCGACTAGAACGGCTGACCGACACATGGTGATGGACAACGCCGCCCCCGCGCCCCTGTCCCAGGGCGCGGGGGTAGCGCTTCTCTGGAGCGCGCTCGCCTTGGGACTCTCGGGAGGCTTCGGCCATTGCCTGATGATGTGCGGCCCGCTCGTCGCGGCCGTGAGCCTCACGGGAGGCGCGGCAGGCGTCCGCGATGCGGCCGCGTCGCGTCGAGCGTGGTTGTTCCAGGCGGCCTACCACGGCGGCCGTCTGATCACCTACGCCGCGATCGGCGCGCTGCTGGGCCTTCTCGGCGGCCTGGGCAGACTGAGCACGCTCGAAGGGCCCTTCGCGCCCGCCATGCTCGCGAAGTACGTCAAACTCTCGACCGGCGTGCTGCTCGCGATCGCCGGGGTCTGGCTGCTCGTGTCGTGGCTCCTGAGGCGCGACGCGCACCTGCCGGAGACGAGCGGGGCCGTCGCCCGCACCGCGTGGTTCAGACGCGCGACGGCGGCCCTCGCGTCGCGCGGGTGGCCATGGGCGCTTCCGCTCGGGATGCTCATGGGGCTTCTACCCTGCGGCCCGTTGCTGCCGGTCGAAGTGGCCGCGCTCGGGACCGGCAACGCGGCCGCCGGCGCCGCAGTGATGCTCGCGTTCGGTATCGGGACCGTGCCGGCCCTGGCCGGATTCGGCGCAGCGAGCGGGCTTCTGGGCTCGCGGGCGCGCGGCTGGCTCACCGGCGCCACGGCGGTCGCGATCATCGCACTCGGTCTCGCGATCGCCGCGCAGACCCTGCGAGGACTGGCGGGCTGACATGGCAGGGGCCAGTTGCGACCTGTGCGGGCTCCCGCTCCTCGGCGGAGCTGTACACGAGGACGGCCACACGTTCTGCTGCAAAGGCTGTCACCGGGTCTGGGACATCGCCGAGGAGTCGGGCATCGAGTCGCTGTTGGCGACGCCGGAGGCGCGGCGCGGGCGCACGCGGCTCGCCTCGGAGCGCAAGGCGGCCGCAGCCGGGGCGGCCGGGGCGCGGCGCGCGTCGCTCGCGATCGACGGCATGTGGTGCGCGTCCTGCGCCCTCGTGCTCGAAGACGCGCTCATGGACCTTCCGGGCGTGCTCGACGCCGAGGTGAGCTACGCGGGCTCGATGGCGCGCGTGACGTGGGACCCGCGCCATGTCTCAGCCGAGGAGATCGCGGAGCGCGTCTCAGTGCTCGGATACGCCTCGCACCCCGCCGGCGAGGCGCTCGCCCCGCGTGCGGCTGTCGAGGACGTGTTCCTGCGATTCTTCGTCTCCGTGGCGGTGGGGATGTGGGTCATGTGGCCCACGCTGTTCGTGCTGTACCCCGCGTATGTGCACGGTGTGTTCGGCACCGAGCGCGCACTCGAGGTCTTCGCAGCCGCGCTGAGCCTGGTGGTACTCCTGTACGGCGGCTGGCCGTTCCTCGCCGGCGCGGTCCGCGCGGCGCGCGTGAAGCGCGCGACGATGGACACGCTGGTGGCGCTCGGAACCTGGTCGGCATGGCTCTACAGCGTCTGGGCGCTCATCTCCGACTCCGGACCGACGTACTTCGAGTCGGCCACCATGATCACCGCCATCGTGCTCCTCGGCCGCTGGATCGAGGCGGTCGGCACGCGCGACGCCGGCGGGGCGCTCAGTCGGCTCGCCGAGGGCGCCGTCGAGGAGGCCTGGGTGCTACCCGAGGGCGCCACGACCGCGCAGGCACGCAAGACCCCGCTCGCGCAGGTCATCACCGGTATGCTCGTGGCGGTGCGGGCCGGCGAACGTATACCGGTCGACGGCACGATACTCGAGGGCTCCTCGGATGTGGACCGCTCACGCCTGACCGGCGAGCCCCTGCCCGCGCCCCAACGGCCCGGCGACGAGGTCTGGGCGGGCACCCTCAACCTGGGCTCGCTGCTCGTGGTGCGCGCAGAACGGACCGGAGACGAGACGCTTTCCGGACGCCTCTCCGCACTCATGGAGGACGCCGTGTTCGCCAAGTCCAACACACAGCGGCTCGTGGACCGGATCTCGCGCGTGTTCGTGCCCGTGGTCATCGCGCTCGCGGTGGGCGCGGCGTTCGTCTCGCTCGCCACGGGAACCGGGGCCGCCGAGGCGCTCACGCGCGCGGTGGCCGTGCTCGTGGTGGCGTGCCCGTGCGCCCTCGGGCTCGCCACGCCGCTCGCAACGAGCAACGCGATCGCCGCCGGGGCCCGGCACGGGCTGCTTGTGCGCGGCGGCCCCACGCTCGAGCGATCCGAGTCGATCGCGACGCTCGCGTTCGACAAGACGGGCACCCTGACACGCGGGCTGCCCGCAGTCGTCGGTGCGATCGGTCCTGACGGCGCCCCGACCGACGCCACTGCGCTCGCGCTGCTCGCTGCCCCCCTCGAACTCGGCGAGGCGCATCCCGTGGCAGCGGCCATCCTGGCACTCACCGGCGATGCCGCGTGGGACCCGGCCACCGACATCGAGCGGGCGCCCGGGCTCGGTCTCGCGGGCACGCTGGCGGACGGAGGCCGGGTGGCGGTCGGCGGCGACGCGCTCATGGCGCGCGAGGGCGTCGCGCTCTCCTCGGAGGCCGCCTCGGCGGCGGAACAGGCGCGCGCGGCCGGCGAACTCGTAATCTGGGTGGCCCGGAACGCCCGGGTCGCCGGGGCCCTGCGCTTCGCCGACGCGGTGAGGCCCGAGGCGGCGGCGACGGTGGCCGCCCTGCACTCCCGCGGCGTCGCCACCGCCATCGTCAGCGGTGACGCGCAGGCGACGTGTGATGCGGTCGCTGGCGGACTCGGCATCGAGCAGGTGTATGGCGACGTCCTGCCCCACGAGAAGGACGCCGTGCTCGACGGGCTCGCGGCTGCCGGTCCCGTCGGCTTCGTGGGCGACGGCATCAACGACGCCGCCGCGCTCGCCGCGGCCGACCTCGCGATCGCGATAGGGGGCGGCTCCGACGTGGCCGTCTGGGGCGCCGACGTCGTGCTCGTGGCCGGCGACGCGTCCCCGCTGTCCTCGCTGCCCGCGCTGTTGTCGATCGCCGAGGAGTCGCGTCGCGTCATCGCGCAGAACCTCGCGTGGGCGTTCAGCTACAACCTCGTGACCATCCCACTCGCGGTGAGCGGCCGCCTCGGCCCCATCCCCGCGGCCGCAGCGATGGCGCTCTCCTCGATCGCGGTCGTGGCGAACTCGGCGCGGCTCTCCCGCGCAGGGTCTCGCGAGAGATCGCGGGTCACGGCCGCCCCCGCCGACGCAGGGCGCTAATCCCCCGAGAGTGCCTCGACGGTCGCCGCAAGGAACCGTGCGACATCCGCGATCACCGCGGCATCCGCGAGTTCGACCGTGTCACGCTCGCTGTGCGCGTAGCGCTCCATGAACTCCTGCATCCCGGCCGAGGTGAGCGCGATGGCCGGGACACGGTGCAGCCCCAGGATCGCATGGTCGCTCTGGAACCACTGCGGCCCCTCGGCGAAACCGTCGAAACGTCCCGCCACGTCCAGCACGAGCGCTCGCATCGGTTCGGGACAGCCGTAGAACGAGACGTGCGTGCCGAAGCCCGCGAGTCCGGCGTCGTCGACGTTCAGCCCCACGACGATCTCCTCGAACCGACCTTCGTTCTCCCCGACCCACATGAGCTCACCGGGGTTCGCGTAGTCGTCCTCACCGTTGAGGGGCACGATCTCGAGCGTCGGACCGTGCCTGCGTCCGGAAAGCAGCTCCGCCGCGCCGATGAGGGCCGCCACACCGCTGCCGTTGTCCAGCGCGCCGGGCGAACCCACGCGGCTGTCGATGTGCGCGAAGAGCACGATCCGTCCCGGCCGGTCGCCGGGCTGTGACGCCACGACATGCTCGGCGCCCGCCGACACCCTGCGCGAGTCGATGCTCACCTCGGCCGGGGCACCCGCATGCCGACTGAGCCTCTCCCCGTCGATATCGCGCATGTAGGTGTTGGGCACATCCAGATCGCCGTCCTCGAACAGCGGGAACGGGTACTGCGAACCGACCATCCCCGGGTCGGTGCCGGTCGCCGCGATGACCGCGAGCGGCATGGCCGCCTCGAGGGCGCGCACGATACGCTTGTGGCTCTCCGGGTTGTAGAACGTGAAGTTCTTGGGCATGACCTGCCCCTTCGCGATCTCACCGATGAGCAGCAGCACCGCCCCCGGATCGCTTACGGCATCAAGCTCCTCGGCGGTATGCACCACCACGAGCGGGCCGGACGCTGACGCCGGAAGCGAGAACGGGCCGACCTCGAGCGCGAACCGCTCGCCATCGACCACGACAGACGCCTCGCCGTGCTCCCACTCGAAGCAGGAGAACGGCGTGCGCCGGACCTCGAAGCCGGCGGCGGTGACCGCCTCGACGAACGTCCGGGTAGCCGCGTGGTTGCCGGGTCCGCCCACATGCCTGTCGGGAAACGCGGTCAGTTCGTGAAGCAGGGCCGTCATGCGGCCCTCAAGGTCCGTGGCGTCCATCGCTCCCCCTGCTCTTCCGCCTGATGTGACGATACCCGAGAACGCGAAGGCACAGCGGGCGGATCCACGCCGAGCCGAGAACGCGACGGCACAGCGGGCGGGTCCGTATCGGGGCGACGAGATATACTCGGCCGGCAGACGAGGCGCGGAGGTCGGGATGGATCGCAAGGTTTCCGGGACACAGAACATCAGCCGGATGTGCATGGTGTGCGGGCAGGAGAACTCCTCCGGGCTGCACGCGCGCTTCCTCGAACTCGAAAGCGGCGAGCTGCTGGCGCAGTTCGAGCCGGCGCAGGAGCACCAGGGCTATCCGGGCCGCCTCCACGGCGGCATCGCCTCGACCCTGCTCGATGAGGCGATCGGCCGCGCGATCAACATCACCGACCCCGACGTGTGGGGCGTGACCGTCGAGCTCAACGTGAAGTTCCGCAAGCCGGTGCCACTGGACGGGACGGTCAGCGCGGTCTGCTCGATCACGCGCGACTCCTCGCGTCTGTTCGAGGGCACGGGACGTATCGTGCTCGCCGACGGCAGCACCGCCATCGAGGCGACCGGCAAGTACATGAAGCTGCCTATCGACAAGATCGCCGAGGGCGACTTCGAGACGCAGTGGTTCCCCGATACACGCCCGGCCCCGGGGATCGTCGAGGTCCCTTAGGCTGCGCGCCTGCCCGACACGCTGAGCACGGGCACGCGGAACGACACGCCCGAGCCCTTGACCCCGACGCGCCAGATGTTGAGTTGCAGGTGCGGCAGCATGCCGTGATCGCCGAACCTGTGATGAGCGGCGTGAGCCGCGATCTTGCCGGCCCACATACCGGCTTCTGCTGAAGTCGTCGAGGCCCAGCGCGGCCTGAGCACAAGCGCTCGGGAGTCACGAGAGTGGCGGACCAGCACGGCGGACAACGCCGCGGTCACGAATAGAGCACACCACTGCCAGATGTGATCGATGGCGTCGAAGGCTGCCCTCCGTAGGACGCACGCGACTCGATCCGTCCGGTCCTCGGCAGGCAGATCCCCCCGCCACGGAAAACGTAGTCCCATGGCACGCCGAGGTCAAGCGTCAGTACCGCGTCTTGCCCTCCCACGCGTCCCACTCGTCAAAGACCTCACGTGCCTCATCGCCGAGGAGCCGCTCGTGCACGACCGCGCGTGCCGGCGCGTCCAGCGTGAGCTCCCGGTAGATCGCGGCGTCGTCGAAGCCGATGCGCGCGGCGTCCTCGGTCGTGTTCGCGTAGTACACGGTCGATATCCGGGCCCAGTAGATGGCCGCAAGACACATCGGACACGGCTCGCAGGAGGCGTAGATCATCGCACCCTCGAGCGAGTAGGTACCCAGAGCGCGACAGGCCTCGCGTATCGCCACGACCTCCGCGTGCGCCGTAGGGTCGTTGTCGCCGGTCACGCGGTTGACGCCCTCGCCCACCACACGTCCGTCGAGCACGACGACCGCGGCGAACGGACCGCCCGACCCGTCGCGCATCCCCTCGCGCGAGAGCTCGATCGCGCGTCGCATGTGGCGCTCTTGTTCGCTCGTATCGTGCACGCGGACTCCCTCGCTCTCCCGCCGGGCGGGCCTCCATGCCATCGGATAGATACCCGCTCACCGCCCGCGCGCCACCGGCCCCCCGGTGCGAGAGCGACGCCGATTCGGGGAATCGTCTCCCTGTACCCGTGAACAGGAGGCCACCATGAGTGCTGAGACCGTGCATCCCGCCCAAGAGTCGAACATCAGCGGCCTGGCCGCTTCAGTCGCCGGCAACGAAGACGTGCACGTAGCCACGAGCCTGTGCGGCGTCGTCAACGCACAGGGCGACGCGGCGCTGACCCAGAGCGCCGCCGCGGCGATACTCGCCCAGGGCAACACCGACGTGACCCAGAGCGCGGTGGCCGCGATCGTCACGCGCACGATGACCGGCGAAGGCGTGTACAACGCGGCCGCGGTCTCGGGCGACATGAGCGTCAGCAGGAGCTGGATCGGCGTGGCGCTCACGCCCCGGCTCCAGGTCTCCGAGAACTCGCGTGTCATCATCGGGCCCGTCGGCGCGCTCATCATCGCCGCGGCGATCTTCGGCGTCTTCGGCATACTCGCGGCGCTGGGCTACTTCGCCGCCCGCCGGGCGATGCAGTGGCGCCCACGGGTGCCGAGCGTGTCCTGGCACCGCATGGGCGACTGAGCCCTACACCGCCTCGTCGAACGCGTCGGCGAACTGGCTGTTGTACAGGTCGCAGTAGAAGCCCTGCGCCGCCATGAGCTCGTCGTGATCGCCCTGCTCGATGATCCTGCCGTGGTTCATCACGATGATCGTGTCGGCATTGCGGATCGTCGAAAGCCTGTGCGCGATCACGAAGCTCGTGCGGCCCTTCATAAGCCGTGACATGGCCTCCTGGATGAGCACCTCGGTACGGGTGTCGACCGAGCTCGTCGCCTCGTCGAGGATGAGGACCTCGGGATCGGCGAGGAACGCGCGGGCGATCGTGAGCAACTGCCGCTCGCCGGCCGAGATGTTGCCCGCCTCGTCGTCGAGCACGGTCTCGTAGCCGTCCGGCAGCGTGCGCACGAAGTGGTCGACATGCGCGGCGCGCGCGGCCTCCTCGAGCTCCTCGGCGGTCGCATCCTCGCGGCCGTAGGCGATGTTCTCGCGGATGGTGCCTTTGAACAGCCAGGTGTCCTGCAGGACCATGCCGAACGTGCGGCGCAGGTCGTCGCGGGTCATCTCGCGGATGTCCACGCCGTCGATCATGATGGCGCCGGAATCGATCTCGTAGAAGCGCATGAGCAGGTTGACGAGCGTGGTCTTGCCCGCACCGGTGGGGCCGACGATGGCGACCGTGCTGCCGGGGACAGCGTCGAGTGAGAGGTCCTCGATGAGCGGGGTCTCCTCCTCGTAGCGGAACGAGACGTCGCGCATCTCGATGTGACCCTGGATCTTTGCGAGCCGCACGGGCTCGAGCGCATCGGGCGTCTCCTCGGCCTCGTCGAGGAGCTCGAAGACGCGCTCCGCGGACGCCACGGTGGACTGGAGCACGTTGGCGATGCTGGCGGTCTGGATGATCGGCTGCTGGAACTGGCGCGAGTACTGGATGAACGCCTGGACATCACCGAGCGAGAGCATCCCCTGCGAGACGCGCAACCCGCCGATCACGCAGATGGCGACGTAGTTGAGGTTGTTGATGAACTGCATCGACGGCTGGATGATGCCCGAGATGAACTGCGCCTTGAAGCTCGCCTGGTACAGGAGCTCGTTCTCCTCGTCGAAGGTCGCGATGGCCTCTTCCTGATGGCCGAAGACCTTCACGATGCTATGGCCGGTGTACATCTCCTCGATGTGCCCGTTGAGCGTGCCGGTGTGCTTCCACTGCGCGGCGAACTGCGTCTGCGAGCGCTTCGCGATGAGCATCGCTGCCGCGACCGATAGCGGCAACGCGAGAAGGGACACCCCCGCGAGCAGCGGGCTGATCCAGAACATCATCGCGAGTACGCCGATGATGGTGAGCAGCGACGTGATGATCTGCGTGAGGCTCTGCTGCAGCGTCTGCGCGATGTTGTCGATGTCGTTCGTCACGCGCGAGAGCACGTCGCCTCGAGACTGCGTGTCAAAGTAGCGCAGCGGCAGCCGCGCGAGCTTCTCATCGGTCTGACGCCTGAGCTGGTAGACGGCGCGCTGCGCCACGCCCGCCATCAGGTACTGCTGCAACCAGCCGAGGAGCGCCGAGAGCGCGTAGATGATCGCGACGAGCGTGAGCAGGCTGCGGACCGCGGGGAAGTCCACACCCTGGCCGGGTACGACGTCCATGCTCGCGAGCATGTCCGCAAGCTCGGTCTTGCCCGCGGCGCGAAGCCCAGCGACGGCCTGGTCCTTGGTCGTGCCGGGAGGCATCTGCTCGCCGAGCTGCTTGCCCACGACACCGTTGAACACGAGGTTCGTCGCGTTGCCGAGCATCTTCGGGCCGACGATGCTCAGCGCGACACTGGCTGTCGCGAAGAGCAGCACGAAGCCGATGATCACGGCCTGTGGTCGCAGATAGCCGCCGAGTCGCTTGAGTGATGCGCCGAAGTTCCTCGGCTTGGCCACGGGTCCGCCCATGCCGAGGTGTCGCCCGGGACCGAAACCGCCGCCGCCGGGACCGCCGGGGCCGCGTCCGGGACCGCCCGGTGCCGCGGGTCCCTTGGGAGCGCCGGGGGCGCCCGTCATCGTCTTGGGGGTATCGCTCATGCCACTTCCTCCTGCGTCAACTGCGAGAACACGATCTCGCGGTAGGTCTCGCATGTCTCCATGAGTTCGGCGTGCGTGCCGATACCGACGACCCTGCCGCCGTCGAGCACCACGATCCGGTCGGCGTCCATGATCGTGCTCACGCGCTGGGCGACGATGATCACGGTCGCCTCGCGCGTCTCGCTCCGAAGCGCGGCGCGCAGCCGGGCGTCGGTCTTGAAATCGAGCGCCGAGAAACTGTCGTCGAACACGTAGATCTCGGGGTGCTTGATGAGCGCGCGCGCGATCGCGAGCCGCTGACGCTGACCACCGGAGACGTTGGTGCCGCCCTGGGTGATCGGGGCCTGAAGACCTTCGGGCATCTCGCTCACGAACGTGCGGCCCTGGGCGACCTCGAGCGCCCTCCAGACCTCCTCGTCGGTGGCGTCCTCCTTGCCGTAGCGCAGATTGCTCTCGACCGTCCCGCTGAACAGGAACGCTTTCTGCGGGATGAAGCCGATGCGGCCCCACAGACGGTCGCGCGACATCTGGCGCACGTCGACACCGTCGACGAGGATGCTCCCGCCCGTGACATCGTAGAAACGCGGGATCAGATTGATGAGCGTGGACTTGCCCGAACCCGTACTACCGACTATGGCCGTCGTCTCACCGGGGGCCGCCACGAACGAGACGCCGCACAGGACGTCCTCCTCGGCGCCCGGGTAGCCGAACGAGACGTCCCGGAACTCGATGTAGCCGCTCTCGCCGGTCTCGGCGGTCGGGGTCTCGGGGTCGACGACGCTCGAGGGGGTGTCGAGCACCTCCTTGATGCGTGCGCCGGAGGCGGCCGCGCGCGGGACCATGACGAACATGATGACGGCCATCATGACCGACATGAGGATCTGCATGATGTAGGCGAGGAACGCGGTCAGGTTGCCGATGGGCATCGCGCCGCTGTCCACGCGGTAGGCGCCGAACCAGATGATCGCGACGCTCGAGAAGTTGAAGATCGCCATGAGCAACGGGAGCATGAGCGCGAACATCCGGTTGATCTTGAGCTGGGTGTCGGTGAGATCACGGTTGGCCGCATCGAAGCGCTCCTCCTCGAAGCGGGTGCGCACGAACGCACGGATGACGCGCACGCCGGAGAGCTTCTCGCGCATGACCTGGTTCACGCGGTCGATCTTGATCTGCATCGACTTGAACAGCGGCATGGCCGCGCGCAGCATCACACCGATGATCACCGCCATGAGCGGGAGGATCACCGCGATCATCGAAGACAGCGCGACGTCCTGGCGGATGGCCATGATGATGCCGCCGATGGCCATGATGGGCGCAAGGATCATCACGTTGAGCATCATCACGAGCACCATCTGGACCTGCTGGACGTCGTTGGTGTTGCGCGTGATGAGAGACGGCGTGCCGAAGATGTTGAGCTCGGTCTGCGCGAAGCTCTGGACGCGCCGGAACAGCGCGGAACGCACGTCGCGGCCGAACGCCATAGACGTCCGGGAACCATAGTAGACCGAGACGATGGAGCCGACGCCCAGAAGCGCGGTCACCGCCACCATGATGCCGCCGGCGCGCCAGATGTAGGCCGTGTCGCCCTTGGCCACGCCGTTGTTGATGATGTCGGCGTTGAGCTCCGGCAGATACAGGTTCGCGATGGCCTGCACGAACAGCAGGACGATCACGATCGCGAGCTCCTTGCGGTAGGGCCGCAGATAGGTCTTGAGCAGTTGAAGCATCACGGTGCCTTTCGGTCGTGTCCTAGAGGGTGGGGGTCTCGGTCCCGGCGTCGCGCTGGGCGGCGTCGTCGATGTTGTGCTGCACGGCGAGCAGGAGTCGCTCGAGTTCGATCTGGTCGGCCTCCGAGAGCGGCGCCATCGTGTCGTGCACGATGGCTTCATGGACCTCGCGCAGGCGCGCGTGCATCGCCCGCCCGGCGTCCGTCAGATGGATGCGCATCGAGCGGCTGTCGTGCTCGTCGGCACGACGCTCCACAAGACCCGCCCGCTCCATCTTCTTGAGCATCACCGTCACGGTGGGACGCGCGACGTTGAGCAGCTCCGCCAGTTCGGCCTGGTTGAGGCCCTCGTTCTCGCTCAGTACCCAAAGCGTGAGCGCCTGTCCCATGTGCGCACCGTTCTCGGAGAGGCGGCGCATCATGAGCTGCTTCTGCGAGCGCATGACCTCGCGCAGCGCGTAGAACGTGCGGTACGGCTGAGGGGTGGTCTCATCGATGGTCATGCGCGGCGGGCCCGAAGGGCCGCGCGTGTGCGTATGGAAGCCTTTGGCGTGCGGGTGCATGGCGGTTCCTCGGCGTTCTGAAGTCAGTAAGTGTGCTAACTATTAGCACGCTAATGATTCGAATGCAAGAGGCATGCCAGCCGCAGCGCGAAAGCGGGCCTAGCCCAGACGGCCGCCGATGAGCTTGGCGACCTCGGCCTTGTCGCAGTTGCCGCCGGTCTGGGCGACCACCATCCCGATGGCCCTGCCCATCTCACGCTTCTCGGTGATGCCGGTCTCGGCCAGGACACGGTCGATGATCGCGGTCAGTTCGTCGCCGCTCACCTGCTTGGGCAGGTAGCCGGCGAGGATGTCGACCTGCGTCTGCAGAAGCGCCGTGCGGTCCTGATCGGTGCCGGCCTTGATCGAGCCTTCGAGGGTCTCGCCCGTCTGCTTGAGCACCTTCTTGAACGTCGCGACGACATCGGCGTCCGAGAGGGCCTCGCCGCTCTCCTTCTCCTTGATGTCGATCTCGTTCTTGACCAGGCGCAGGATGGAGAGCCGTGGCTTGTCGTGGTCGCGCATCGCCTGCGTGATCTCCGATGTGAGGAACGCTTTGTCCATGATCCACCTCTGTCATGATGCGCCGGACGTGACGGTCTCGTACGGTACCACGTCAGTGGGTGCCGAATTCAAGCCGCTGCGATCCCAGGACCTCGACACGCACCTGCAACCCGTAGACCTTGCCGTCCAGAGCCGCCTTGAGGTCGTCTTGCGCGGGCAGCCGGCCCGATCCCACGATGACGATATCGAGCGACTCACCGGCCTTGGCGGATACGAACTCGTATCCGCTCCCCTTGACCCACTGCTTCGTCGCATCCGCGGCGGCGGCCTCGGACGAGCTGTACAGCCAGACCTTGAAGCTTTGGAACCCGAGCGGCACCGCGATCACGAGCAGCATCGCCACGGCCACGACGACCGCGATGCGTTTGCGCTTGATGGGCGCGCGCACGAGCGCGACACGGGGGTAACCCATCAGCCCGAACACGAGCGTCCCGGTCAGCAGGATGGCGAGGTAGTTCGTGACGAACAGCAGCAGGCTTCCCATCGCGAGATCGGTGCGCCCCGAGCCGATCAGGATGCCGACGTTGGCCAGAGGCGGAACGAGCGATATCGCGATCGCGACACCCGGCAGGGTGTCGGAGACGTCCTTGCGGCCGATGGCGAACGCGCCGGCGAGTCCCGTCGCCAGCGCGGCGAACAGATCCACCAGCCGAGGAGCGGTCCTCGCCATGATCTGAGCCACCGCCTCGGGGTCGAACGCGGAGGTCATGAGGAACGAGATGAGCCAGCCCACCAGGATCGCGGTCAGGATCCCACCGAGGCCCACGGCGATCGAGCTCAGGATCGCCTTACGGTCGCCGATGCTCACTCCGAAAGCGAGCCCCATGATCGGCAGCATGAGCGGCGCGACGATCATCGCACCGATGACGGTCGCGACCGAGTCCGCGAGCAACCCGAACGCCGCGATGGCGGCGGCGAGGGTGAGCAGGCACCAGAACCTCACGAGCTTCACCTTGAGGTCGGGCTGTTCGAAGATCACGGTCTCGCGGACACGCTCGACCTCCTCGGCGGTCACCGGTCCGCCGTGCAGCAACTCCCCGATCCCCGCCACGCGCACCCTCCCCGAATCGTGGATGGCCGTCGCGGACGGCCTCGCGACAGACTATACCCGCCGAGGAGCCGGAGATGCGCCTCGCGCACGCCGAGGCCCGCCCCCTGTCGGGAACGGGCCTCGGAACGCGCTGACGCTATGTCGCTACGTCAGTAGAGGATCGAGCTTACCTGCGAGCGGACCGCGGCGCTGACCGCGCCGGTGCCTCCGAGGTACTTGACCGTGTGGATGGCCGACTTGTTGGCGGTCAGACAAGCCGCCGTGGCCACATGCAGCGTGTTCTGCGGGGTCAGCAGCATGACCGAGCCGTCGAGGCCCTGCATCACGCCGCCGGCAAGCGCGTCGGGGAAGTTGGCGCCGGTCGCGATCGCCAGACCATCCCAGTCAAGACCGGCGTTGTCGCAGGCCCACGTCGCCACCACGACGGCGGTGTCGTACCGGCTCGCCCCGTTCAGTCTCGTGACGGCCGCGTCGCCGTACCTGGAACGCAGCGAGGTCTCGGTGGCCGAGGAGACGGCACCCGTGCCCCCGAGCACCAACACGGTATCGACGCCGGCCGCGTCCATCGCAGCCTCAGTGTCCGCGGACAGTCCCGCCGGACCGGCCAGGAACAACGGCCAGCCCTTGGCGGCTGACAGCGGCGCGGCGGCCAGCGCGTCAGGGAAGCTGGCGCCCGTCGCAATGAACGCCGTGCCGTCAAAGCCGGCCCCAAGCGCCTTGACACACTCCGCGGCTATCATGTCCGCGGTGCTGTAGCGGTCGGTGCCGCCTATGCGGGTGACGTTGCCCTGGCCGACGAGGTCTGCCACTGCCTGCTCGACCGCAGGGCTCACGGCGCCCGCGCCTCCGAGGATGTATGCGCGCGTGGCACCAAGGCGCGTGATCTCATCGGCGACCGCGCCGGGGAGAGAGGTCGGTCCGGTGAGCAGGATCGGGCCGTTCTCAGCGGCCGCGAGGGCGGCTCCGCCGAGCGCATCCGGCCAGTTCGCGCCCGTCGCGATCACGACGCACTCGGCGGTCGTGAACGTGCGCTCCGACGCCTGGACCGCGGTCTCGTAGCGGGAAGCGCCCGCGACCGGCACGAACACCGTCGCCGGAGGCAGCGCGGAGACGGAGAAGGAGGCGAAACGGTGGGTCTCAACGTTTCCCGCCACGTCGCTGGACCAGAACTCCAGCTCGTGTGCGCCGACCGAGCTCACCTGGATCGAGGTTCCCTCGACCTGTGCGGCGCCATCGAGACGATAGTAGGTGTGGGCCACGCCCGTGCCGCCCGCGTTGTCGGTCGCGAGCAGGTGGATGGTGGCCGGACCGACGTACTCGGACACAGCGTCGGACACGGTCGTGGGAGCTGTGGAATCCACGACCACCGCGACCGGCGACACCTGGGTGCTGCCGATGCCGTCGGATGTCCCGGGACCCTGGATCGCGTAGACGGTGTAGGTTCCGCCGACCGCGACGCTGAACTGTCCGGACGAGCCGTTGATCGTCGCGAGCTTGCTGCTCCCGTTGAACACGGCGACGGTGTCAGCCAAAGGCGCGCTGACGCTGTAGGTGGCGGTCGACCCTACGGTCGACAGCAGAGTCGCCGTGACGGGAACATTCACGCCGCCGTGGCAGTTGGTGCAGACACTGGTCCTGCTCGGTGTGGCTGTCGCCACAGTGGCGGCCGTCGCGAGAAGCGCGACGCCGACCACGACCGCGAATGCGGCTGACAAGGATCTCCTCAAGTTGCGAACACCTCCGGTTGCGGGGACTGGTTCTCGTGCAGTACCGGACCAAGCACGTCCCGTACCCCGCCGGGAGATGTGAGAGGAGCCTCATCCCCGTCTTATGAAGGGCCAGCCGCCTTTCGGCCGTATCTCAGGGCGCCCGCCGGACAGGCCTTCACACAGTCCATGCAGGCGATACAGAGGTGATGCTCGACCCTGGTGCCCGACTCCTCGGCCATGTTCAGCGCTCTCATGGAACACACCGAGGAACAGCTCCCGCATCCCGTGCATGCCGCCGCGTCCTCGCGCACGCGCGCCGCGAACGGCAGCTTGCGGCCGAGCGCGGAGATGAGCGCCATGAGCGTGCCGGCGGGGCACAGGAACAGGCACCAACCGCGCCCTCCGACCGTGAACATGCCGAGCACCACGATCCACAGAAGCATGCCGATCACGCCCATGGTGCTCACGTAGAGGAGGGCGGTCGGATCACCGGTCAATGCGCTCACGATCGATTGCATGTGGCTGAAATTGCACAGCGCACAGCACACGCTCGCGGTGATGAACGGCGCGAGCAGGAAGCCGACGAAGAACCCGTAGCGCAGCCCGACGATGTCGACCCGCCCCTTGAAGTCGAACTTGAACCGGTCCGGCACGAGTCGGCCGAGGTACTCGGGCAGCGCGCCGGCAGGACACAGCCAACCGCAGAACAGCGGGCCGAGGAGCAGGGCCGCGAGCGGAAGGAGCAGCAGGGGCAGCCACGAGAGGGGGTTGTCGCTCAGCGAGGGCCACATCCACGGCATCGAGAGCCAGCCGATGGGCATGCGCAGGCACGCGGTGTGTACGTCGGAGATCGAACGGCCCGGCGCTGTGGCGGGCGCCAGGAGCGCCACCACCTTGATGAGCAGCGCGAACGGTGCGTAGAACAGGAGTATCCCGACAAGATAGCCGACGCCTCGCCGGACACGGTTGCGGTTCAGAGCGCCTCGGTCACTCACAGCAGCTCCCCCCCGTCCCGGTCCCCGTTCGGTAGACGTGCACAGGCAGTTCGCTCAGGGTCTCGCCGGTCTCGGTGTCCTTGACGAGGATGCTCCCCTGCAACAGGACCTCGTCGGGCGGGAGCGGCCGCGGGAACGTGACCCGCAGGCTCAGATCGACGGCCTCACCGGGAGCGACGGGGCGCTCGATGGCGTGGGTCACGGGATCGAACCCGTTGGCCCGTGAATGCCACTCGGTCGAAACCGGAAAGCCGCTCGTCTCGAGTGAGATCAGGCGCTCGGTCTCACCGGTGTTCATGATCACGTGGGAAGCGACCTCGATCACATTGGGCTGGATGAGGCGCTTCGCGAAGCCGGACTTGTCGAGGCTCGCCGAGACGTGGCCGGTAAGCTCGCGCATCGACGGCCCGCCGCTCTCGGCCCCGCTTGCAGGGAAGTTCATCACGAACGACACCCGCTCACCCGCCGAGACCGCTCCGGCGTACGCCCCGAGCGCGATCGCGACCCATGCGCCGGCCAATGCCCACAGCCATGCCCGTCGTCTGCTCCCGTGCATATGTCCCCCCTCGTCGTCGGCGCCGGAACCGACACCTTCGAACCTGAACCGCGCCCCCCGGCGCTCAGACCCCCGTGGGGCCCGAAAGCCGCTTCTCCCGCTCCAGATTCGCCTGGCGCCTGAAGTTCAGCGCCTCGACTCCGAGCGAGAACAGGATCGCGAAGTAGACGTAGTTGCGCTCGATCTCCTCGCCGAACCCGTCGGCGATCAGCAGCACGCCCACAAGCACCAGGAACGCGAGCGCGAGCATCTTGAGCGAGGGGTGCCGGTGGATGAAGTCCGCGAGCGGACCGGCAAAGAACATCATGACGAGGATCGCGATGGTCATCGCGATGATGATGAGCACGTACTGCTGAGTCAGTCCCACAGCGGTGAGCACCGAGTCGATGGCGAACACCATGTCGACGACCATGATCTGAAGCACGACGGCGGCCATGGTGCCACCGTTGGCCCTCTCGGGCTTCTCCTCGGCAGCCCCTTCGTCATCCTTGAGCTCGGTGACCTTGTAGATCTCGGTCACGGCCTTGTATGTCAGGAACAGGCCGCCGCCCAGAAGGATGATGTCTTTCGCGGAGAACCCGTGATCCATGAGCGTGAACAGGGCCTTGTCCAACCCGAGCAGCCACGAGATGCCGAGCACCATGAGGATCCTGCCGATGAGCGCCAGACCGAGGCCGAGCCGCCGCACGAAGTTCTGCTGCGCGGCAGGCACGTCCGCGGTGACGATCGCAAGGAAGATGATGTTGTCGACGCCGAGCACGATCTCGAGCACGGTCAGGGTGAGCAGCGCCACGAGCGCTTGAACGGTGAACAGGTCGGTCATGTGCGCGGTCCCTCCGGGGCTCGGAATCTACGCGGTCGATTGTCGCAGAACGCGGGCCGCGGGGCACCCCGGTCTCCGAGTGCGCTCACCGGCCGAGCAACTCCCGCAGCCGCGCCCGTGCGCGGCGCCTGGCGGACGAGAGTTCCGCTAGAATCCTAATCGGAGGCCGCGCGTGAGCGGTATTGGCGACTCACAGGGGGTGTCGGATGACGAGCGGCAACGGACCCGTTCTGAGCGTCCACAGACTCAAGAAGAGCTACGGGGACCTCGAAGCGGTCAAGGGCATCGACTTCGACGTGGCGCCCGGCGAGATATTCGCACTCATCGGCCCGAACGGCGCCGGCAAGACGACCACCCTTCGCATGGTCGCCACGATCCTGCGCCCGAGCAGCGGCCGGATCACCGCAGGCGGCATCGACGCGGTCAAGGAACCCGCCCGGATGCGGCATCTCATCTCCTACCTGCCCGAAGAGGCCGGCGCCTACAAGAACCTCAAGGCGATCGAGTACCTGCGGTTCGTGGCCGAGATCTTCTTCGACGACCGCGACCGCGCCGCCCGCGCCATCGAGGTCGGCCGCGAGGTCTCGGGGCTTGGTGACCGCCTCAACGACAAACTGGGCTCCTACTCCAAGGGCATGACGCGCAAGCTCTTGCTGGCGCGGACGGTCATGACCGAGCCCATGCTCGCCATACTCGATGAGCCCACGAGCGGGCTCGACGTGATCAACGCGCTGGAGCTGCGCGAGCGGGTCAAGGAGCTCGCGGCGAGCGGGATGTCGGTACTGCTCTCGAGCCACAACATGCTCGAGATCGAGTTCCTCTCCGACCGCGTCGCGATCATCGCCGGCGGACGGATCCATGCCACCGGCACCGCCGCCGAACTCAAGGACCGCTATCACGCCGACAACCTCGAGCAGGTGTTCGCGCAGATAGCCGCCGAGGGACAGGAGGTCCTCGCATGAGGCGCTTCATGGTCCTTCTCAAGAAGGAACTCCGCGAGCTCGTCACGGTCCAGATGCTGCTGCCGTTCGTGGTCGTCATCGTCATGTTCGTGGCGCTCGGCCAGACGCTCTCCTCGGTCACCAGCGACCAGAAGGGCCCCTACCCCGTCGTCGTCGTGGACCTCGACGGCAAAGCGATGGCGTCGCTTGTGGTCGAGACCCTCAAGGCGACCGGTTTCGAGCCGAGCATCACCACCGAGAAGCCCGATTCCTCGGCGGTACGCGCACTCCTGGAGAAGGAGGACGCCAACATCCTGCTCGAGATCCCGGCGGGCTTCACCGATTCGCTCGCATCGGGCAAGACCCAGAAGCTCGTGACCTGGACGGCCGTGCGCAACTTCTCGTTCATCGGGAACCAGGACGTCAACGCGTTCGCGGGCGCGCTCGCCGCCGTGAACTCCGCCGTCGGTGCGCAGATCGCCGCGACAGCCGCACCGTCGGTGTCGCCGCAGGTGCTCCAGCAGCCCGTGACCGCCGAGGAGCACGTGATGGTCGGTGACAAGTCCGCGCAGATCGCTGTCGGGACCGTCATGGGCTTCGTGAGCCAGCAGACCACCTTCATCCCGATCGTGCTGTTCGTGGTGATCATCTTCGCCTCACAGATGATCGCGACGACGATCGCCACGGAGAAGGAGAACAAGACACTCGAGACCCTGCTGTCGTATCCCGTGAGCCGCGCGAGCATCGTGACCTCCAAGATGGTCGCGGCCGGGCTCATCGCGCTCATGTCAGCCGGCGCGTACATGCTCGGCATGCAGCAGTACATGAAGGGGCTCGAGACGGGTCTCGGAGGTCAGGGCGTCGGCGCCGAGGCGACCAAGGCGGCCGAAGCCGCGATGCAGCAGCTCGGTCTGACATTCGGCCCCTCGGACTACGCCCTGCTCGGCCTGACGCTGTTCGCCGGGATCCTCGTCGCCCTGTCCATCGCGATCATCCTCGGCGCGTTCGCCGAGAACGTGAAGTCGGTACAGTCGCTGCTCACGCCGCTGATGGTGCTCATGCTGATCCCGTACTTCCTGACGCTGTTCCTGGATCTCTCGGTCCTGCCCGACGCGATCAGGATCGCGGTGATGGCGATCCCGTTCACCTACCCGTTCATCACGGGACCGAACCTGTTCCTGGGCAACTACGGGATCGTCTGGTTCGGAGTCGGCTACCAACTCGTGTGGTTCGCGGTGTTCGTGACGATCGCCGCGCGGGTCTTCTCGAGCGACCGGATACTGACCATGAAACTCAACTGGGGCAAGAAGAAGTAGCCCGCAGGCCCGCGCGGTGCGCGCTCAGCGCGCGGCTATGCGGAGATGTCCTGCGGCAGCGTCAGCACGAAGGTGGAGCCGACTCCAGGCGCGCTGGTCGCCGTGATGTCTCCGCCGAGGATCCGCGCATATCTACGAGAGATGGCCAGGCCAAGGCCGGTCCCCTTGCTCTTGGCGACGTCATGGTGCTCGAGTTGGATGAACGCCTGGAACATCCGCTCCAGGTCGCCGTGCGCGATCCCGCAGCCCGTGTCAGAGACGGCGATCTCGACCTTCGCGTCAGGGGCGATGCCAAGACGCAGGGTGATGGATCCGCCCTTGGTGAACTTCACCGCGCTACCCGCGAGATTGACGAGGACCTGTTCGACCCGGCGCCGGTCCGATCGCACCGGTAACGACCCGGGATCGGCGATCACTTCTGCCGTGAGGCCTTTGTCCCTGATAGCCGGCTCGAGCATATGCATGACGTCGTTCGCGAGCTGAACGAGGTCGAAACGGCTCACATCGAGCTCGAGCCGCCCCGACTCCACTTGTGACAGATCGAGGATCTCCTGCACGAGCACCAGAAGGTACTGCCCCGAGGCGTTCACCATCTCGATCTGCCGCTGCTGCTCGTCGTTCAGCTCCCCCGCCAGGCCCTGGAGCAGCGTCCCCGAAAAGCCGATGATCGAGTTCAGCGGCGTTCTCAACTCGTGACTCATATTGGCGAGGAACACGCTCTTGGCGGCATCCGCCTCGGCAAGGCGCTCGTTGGTCTCGACGAGCTCCGCCGTCCTTGCGGCCACCACCTCCTCGAGGTGGTCCCGGCTGAGGAGGACCTCGTCCTGCGCGGCGCGGCGCGCCGAGACATCGGTCAGGACCACCTTCTGCACCGTGGCGCCCGTCGTGTCTGTGCCGAGCACGGCATCCATGTGCAGCCATGCGACCGTGCACCGATCCGGCGCGGAACGGAACTCACACACAGCGATGTCGCCCGTGGCATGTTGCCGTCGCATACAGAGGTAGTATTCGTCCCGGTCATCGACGTGCACGTACTCGATGAGACGCCTGCCCACAAGGTCACCACGGTCCTCGCCGAACATCTGCGAAGCGGTGAGATTCGACTCGAGGATGGTGCCGTCGTCATCCAGCGTGAGGTACCCGGCCGGTGCGAGCTCATACAAGTCGAAGTACTTCGCGTGCTCCGATTCGAGTTCGGCCTGGATCCGTCTGAGCTCCTCGTTCTGCATCTCGAGTTCGATGCGATGCACCTGCAGTTCGTGCAGGATATCCACCGATGAGCGTTCGTCGGCGTGCGGGTCGGGGTGCGCCGCGCGGGGAAGCCTGGACTCCGCTTCACGACGCAGTCGGTCGCGCTCACGATCGGATGAGGCGTCATCCCTCATCGAAGACGTCTCTCCTCTCGGTCAGAGAGAGAGCGTACGGCTCGCCATCGGCGTCCACGAGCAGGGCGGAGATGACCATCACGTCGACCCGCGAGCCGTCCTTGGTCACCCGGGGCATCACCCGCGCGGTCAAGACATGTCCGTCAGCCATCGCACGAAGCTCGCTGAACAGCTCATCCGCGGACTCCGGCGGAACAAGATCTTGGATGGAAAGCCCAAGCGCCTCATCCTCCGACCAGCCATACAGCTCGGTGGCGCCCGGATTCCACGCGAGCACGTGGCCGTCCGTCCCCACGACGATGATCGAATCGCTGGAGTCACGCACGACCACCGCGAGCCTTCGGGCGGATTCCGAGTCGCTGAGCGCCTGTCGGGCAGCTTTGACCTCGGAGATATCGGTGAACGTGATGGTCGCTCCCTCGATCACGTTCTCGAGCGTGCGGTACGGGCGTATCCGAAGCAGGTACCACGCTCCGTCGGCCGCCTGGACCTCCGCCTCGCGTGACTCGAGCGTGTCGAGCACCGCACGGACGTCTCCGGCAAGCCCGTCATGGCCGATGAGATTGGATACGATGTGCGCCACAGGGCGACCCACATCGGTCGGGATCAGGTTGATCACCTTGGTCGCAGCGGGCGTGAACCGCATGATGTTCGCATCGAGGTCGACGAAGACCGTGCCGACCCCCGTCCCGGCGAGCAGGTTGTTCATGTCGTTGTTGACCTGCGAAAGATCGGTCACCTTCTGCTGGAGCTCGCTGTTCACCGTGGCAAGCTCCTCGTTGACCGACTGCAGTTCCTCCTTCGAGGTCTCAAGCTCCTCATTCGTGGACTGCAGTTCCTCGTTGACCGACTGCAGCTCCTCGTTGGTTGACTTCAGTTCCTCGTTCGCCGTCTCCATCTCCTGGAGTGTCGCCTGCAGGTACTCCTCTTTCGCCACGAGTTCGCGCCTGAGCCTTCCGACCTGCTCCGGCTCATCCTTCGGGGCAACCACATCAGTGCCGGGGGTGTCCGCGCACGCCTCGGACGCGGGAGCCCTTCTGGCCTCCTCGAAGACGACGAGGTAGTTCCTGGGCGATCCGGCCTCAGGCCGACCGGCCGCCTGGACGGTCATGTCGACGTAGTAGGTGTCGCCGTTGAACGTGACCGGCAGGTTCCGGACCTGTATCGGGTCCAACGAGTTCGCGGCCTTGCGCAGCGCGATCGTCAGATCGCGGCGCAGCCCTTCTCGCGCCATCCGCAGGATGTTCATCTCGGCGTCGCCGGGCGCGGGCTCGAGATACGCTCCCGTACGTCCGTGCACGTAGAGGATCTCATCGCGGTCGTTCACGAGAACGCTCGCGGGGGCATAGCGGGACAGCAGCAGCTTCTCCGCGAGGTCGCGGGGAACGTCGACATCGGACATGTTCGCACTCCTGCTCCGGTGGGCCACGGGTCTGATCGGGATGGGGGAAGGGCTGACGTACGCGGTGCGCCGCACGTCAGAGGGGCTCGTCGCCCGCTGATAGAGCTTTGCCTTGCGATCGACGACGGTGAAGAGGTCCCCGAAGGCGCCGACCGTCTCGGACGTGCCCAGGAACAGGTATCCGCCGGGATCGATGGCGTAGGCGAACATCGGGATGAGCCGCGCCTGCAGGGGTGCGCCCAGATAGATCATGAGGTTGCGACAGCTGATGAGATCCACATGCGAGAACGGAGGGTCCTTGATCACGTCCTGCTCCGAGAACAGGAGCATGTCGCGAATACTCTTGTGTATGCGCATGGAGCGGCCGTCCGACGCCTCGGTGAAGAAGCGGGACATGCGTTCCGTGCCGATATCGTTCATCCCCGCGAGATCGAACATCCCGGTGCGTGCGTGCGCGATGGCCACGTCGTCGATGTCGGTCGCGAAGATCTTCACTTCGAACCCGAGTTTCTGCCGCTCCATCGCCTCCTGGATCAGGATGGCGATGGAGTATGCCTCTTCTCCGGTCGAACAGCCGGGTACCCAGACACGCACGGTGTCCCCGGGGGACTTGCGCGCCAGGAGGGGCCCGATCGCCTCGCTCTCAAGGACACCGAAGGCCTCCTGATCCCTGAAGAGACTCGTGACCCCGATCAGAAGGTCCCGGAAGAGCATCTCGATCTCCGCGTCATCGCTACGGAGATACTGCACGTACTCGTCGAGATGCTCGATCCGCTGCACGGCCATCCGCCGCTGGATCCGACGGATGACGGTCGATCGTTTGTACTGCGAGAAGTCGTGTCCCGTGCGCCCCCGCAGGAGCGACAGGGCCTGCAGGATCTCATCCTCCGGCATCTCGACCACGGCCTCCGCGTCTGGCATGGTCACGTTGGCCGCGGAGACGTACTCCATCAGGCGCGTCGCCATCTCCCGCGGAGGCAGGATGTAGTCGGCCAGACCCGCTTCTATGACGCTCGCGGGCATGCCGTCGAAGCCGGCGGTGTCCGGACTTTGTGCCATTACCAGGCCGCCGGCGGCCTTGACCGCCCTTGCGCCCAGCGTGCCGTCGCGGCCGGAGCCCGAGAGCACCACCGCTATCGCCTTCTGGGCGTACTCCTCGGCCAGTGACCTGAAGAAGACGTCGATGGGCAGTCGCAGCCCTCTCGGCTGCTCCGGCTCGCTCAATCGCAGCCGCCCGTGTTCGATGACCATCTGAGAATTGGGCGGAATGATGTAGGCGCAGTTCGGTCGGACGACATGGCCGTCTTCGACCTCGAAGACCTCCATGCGCGTATAGCGCCTGACGAGTTCGGCGAGCAGGCTCTTGTGGTCCGGCGCCAGGTGCTGGATGAGCACGAACGCCATGCCGGGATCGGTGTCGGCCGGCATCCCCTCCAGGAACTCCTCGAAGGCCGCCAGGCCGCCGGCGGACGCGCCGACGCCCACGATAGGGAAGACAGGTTCGGGGTCGAGGACGTCGTCGCCCGACTCCTTGGCAACCTCGCGTATGCGCTTGGCGCTCATCACTCCCCGATGCGATCGTGAGCGGCCCACGATGCGGACCCCGGCAACGCCCCCGAACGCGGCGGACGATCACGCGAGAGTCAGTATATACCCGCCGACTCCCGGTCGAAGCCGGCAGCGGGGGGCGTGGAGGGGCTCACTCCTCGGCGCTCGACCACCGCTGCAGCCACCACTCGACGGAGCGGTTCATCTCACACATGTACTCCGAGGTGAACTTGCGCCGGTAGACCTGCTGCCCGATGTTGGCCGTCCCCTCGCCGAACCCGTGGGGAGCGTGCATCTGCGCGAGGTCCTCGCTGACCTGCGCCAGTTCGTCCGCGCTCAGACGCCGGTAGGTGTCCTCGTGGACCATGTGACGCTCGTAGTGCGGCACCGGAGGGCGCTCGGCGAGCGGGTACCCGAGACACAGCATCGCGATCGGCAGCGTGTGCTGCGGCAGGCCGAGGAGCTGCGCATGCGTCTCGCCCTGCTCCAGGATGTCGCCGATGTAGCACGACCCTATGCCGAGCGCCTCGGCGGCGATGACGGCGTTCTGCGCGGCTATCAGCGCATCCGAACAGGCGAGCAGCAGGTCTCCGAGGCCCGGAACGGCCCGGTGCTCGACCCCGTCGAGGCCGCCGACGCGGGAGAAGCGGAACAGATCGATCCATTTCTGCATGTCGGCCAGGAACACGAGGACCCACGGCGCCTTGGCGATGAAGGGCTGGTCGTCGCAGGTCACGGCGAGCCGGTCCTTGATCGCCTGATCGTTCACCTCGAGGATCGAGTAGAGCATCAGGTTGCCCGCCGTGGGCGCCCGGAACGTCGCGTGCAGAATGGCCCCCCGCTCCTCGGCGGATATCGGACGCGGCGAGTACGTGCGCGTCGACGTGCGACGCTCGAGCAGGTCAAGCGTTGGGTTCATGCGCACTCCCATGACGGGGGGCCGACGCTACTCCGCAGGCCCCGGCGTGTCGTTGACCGCCTCGATCGCGGTGGCTTCGATCTCGGGCCCGGCCTGATGGATCGAAGCGCCCTCGAGAACCGTTCCCGTCACGCTCACGGTGGTCCCGTCCAGCGCCTTGAGTTCGTCCAGGAACGTGTCGGCGTTGGCGATCACCGCGAGCACAGTGCCTTCGTTGCCCTCGGCGGCAGTGCCTCCGACCACCGCCCAGAAGCCGCCCTCGAGATCACGATACTCAAGCGTGCCGATCGCCTGTGAGGTACCGTCCGCCAGCTCATAGAACCCCGAGGCAAGGCGTGACCCCGTGGCAGGCGATTCCGTCGGGACGGGCTCCGGCTCCGGGCCGGTCGACGAGTTCTCACTCTGGCCGCAACCCACCGCCGCGACCGCGAGAACGATCGCGAGAGATGTCAGGGCTATCCGTGTGCGCATGGCTGTTCCTCCTTGTGTCGTGAGTACATCCATAGGACGCAAGGACGGCCCTTGCGGTTCAGGTCGGCCCCAGAAGTCGCGCGGCGCGTGACCTCAGCTCAGGCCGCGCTTCTTGGTGTGCGCCCGGCCGCCCACGATGAGACGGTCGTGCCGCATGCGCTGCCTGATCATGGCCTGCTCCGCGAGACGTGCCCGCTCGGCCTCATGTGAACGCCCTGCGTTCCACGCTTCGCGCGCGTTCTCATCGCCGGAGAACGGCCAGTGTGTCTTCTCAGCCATCGTGATCACCTCGTAGGTGTGGAGCGGTCGAACCTCTGATATGAACCTACCCGCTTCGGGCTTCGTCGAACTCCCCAAGAGGCGCGAGATGCGCTCATCGGGTACCCTATGCAGACAAGCTTTGTTCTCCAGCGCCCGTTGCGGCGCCTCGACGAAGGATGTGGTGTTCCCCTGACGCCGAGCGAAAACAGCCGACCCAAGCACACAGCCGCGGAGCGCAATGCCGCGTTGCAGGACTGGAGCGACCTGGCCAAGGCCAGCGGCAACGTCGACCCCAAGCTGTACCCGGAGTACGACGTGAAGCGCGGACTGCGCGACCAGACCGGCAAGGGCGTGCTGGCCGGACTGACCCAGATCGGCGACGTGGTGGGCACCACGTGCGAGGGCGACAAGCTCGTCCCGGCACCCGGACTGCTCTTCTACCGCGGTATAGAGATCGCCGAACTCGTGGACGGCTTCGTCGCTGACGGGCATCACGGCTTCGAGGAGACCGCGTACCTGCTGCTCTTTGGCGCACTGCCTGACGCCTCCGAGCTCGAGATGTTCGACGAGTACCTCTCGGCGATGCGCAAGATGCCGCGCCAGTTCATCTATGACGCTATCCTGTCGATGCCGAGCCGCGACATCATGAACGCGCTCTCGCGCGGCGTGCTCGCGCTCTACACCCTCGACAAGCAGCCCGACGACACCTCCACCTACAACGTGCTGCGGCAGAGCCTCCACCTGATCGCCAAGTTCCCGATGCTCGCGGTCTACGCGTACCAGGCGTACCTCGACGAGTACCACGGCAAGAGCCTCGTGATCCACCGGCCGGTGGCGGGCTACTCGACCGCGGAGAACTTCCTGCACATGCTCAGGCCCAACAGCAAGTTCACCGAACTCGAGGCGCTCGTGCTCGACATGACCCTCGTGCTGCATGCGGAACACGGCGGCGGCAACAACTCCTCGTTCACGACGCACGTGGTCTCGTCGACGGGCACCGACACCTACTCCGCGATCGCCGCCTCGCTCGGCTCGCTCAAGGGCCCGCGCCACGGCGGAGCGAACCTCAAGGTCGTCCAGATGTTCGATGACCTCAAGCGCCACGTCGCAGACTGGGGCGACGACGAGCAGATCGCCGATTACCTGCACAACCTCCTCGACAAGCAGGGCTTCGACCGTTCCGGACTCGTGTACGGCATGGGCCACCCGGTCTACTCCGTCTCCGACCCCCGGGCCACGATCCTCAAGCAGTACGCCGAGAAGCTCGCGCAGGAGAAGGGGTATGCCGAGGAGTTCGCGCTGCACGCGCGTGTCGAACAGGTCGCCCCGCTCGTGATCGCCGCGCACCGCAGGATGTACAAGGGCGTGAGCGCGAACGTCGACTTCTACTCAGGGCTGATCTACGAGATGCTCGACATCCCGGCCGAGCTCTACACCCCGCTGTTCGCGATCTCGCGCGTGGTCGGCTGGAGCGCCCACCGCCTCGAGGAACTCGCGAACGGCGGCAAGATCATCCGCCCGGCGTACAAGAGCGTCGCGGCCCGGCAGACGTACGTGCCTCTCGCGCAGCGCTAGACCTCTGGCGGGCGGCTCGCCACGCTGAGCGTGAAGCACGAGCCGACGAGTTCCCCGCGCTTCCCCCCCCATGAGCGTACGGTCCGCCATTTCCGTACCGTGATCCTTTGCGTTGCCACGGCTCACATTGACTTTCTCAATTCTGGTATTGACTTTCTCAATCTCTGGGTAGACTATGTTCATGTTCTACGAAGGGAGATGTTGAGAATGTCCAACGAATGGCACGACCTGACCGACCTGACCGGCGAGCGAGAGTTCGTCGTCAGTGCTGTCCGGCTCAAGGGGAGCGGCATCGCGATCGAAGGCGAGTTCGAACTGCCTCCGCTGGCCGGACTGCGCTACGAGGACCAGGTGTTCGTGGGCGAGTTCGTGCGCTGCCACGGCTCCATCAAGCACATGGAGAAGGCGTTCGGGGTGAGCTACCCGACCATCAAGAACCGGCTCAACCGCATCGCCGGCCAACTGCAGCTCGTGCAGATCGACGTCGAGCCGGCCTCCGAGCCCAGCGACGACGTGCTCGACATGCTCGAGCGCGGAGAGATAACGGCACAAGAGGCCGCGGAGAGGCTGAAGCGATGAACGCCATCATGCCGCCCCTCGTCATCGACGTCCGCGTCCGTGACATGCGCCCGGGCGCCAAAGGCTTTCGCATCTGGTTCCCGTTCGTGATCGTCTGGCCGCTGCTGCTCATCATCGGGCTGTTCGCGCTCACGGTCTCGCTCGTGGTCGACTTCGCGCTGCTACTCGCCGGCGCGCGCTACCACCATTACACCCTGCTCTTGCTGCGAACCATGCAGCTGCTCGCCGCGGTCCGCGGCACCCGCGCCCATATCGACGGATCGACCCAACTGGTCGACGTCGACATCTACTAGAAGGAGCTGAGTACCATGAGTGAAGACCGCAAGCGGATCCTCGGCATGCTCGCCGAGGGCAAGATCACAGCCGACGAGGCCGACCTGCTGCTCGATTCCCTCGGCTCGACCGCCGAGCAGAAGCCCGTGGTCGCAAGCGACATGCCGTCCGCGAACTGGCCGACCGGGCCTGCCGCCGCCGGCACCGTCCCGAAGTTCCTGTACGTGAAGGTCTACGGAGGCAAGGACACCGTGGACGTCAAGGTGCCGCTCGGTCTGCTGCGCGCGGGACTCAAGCTGACCTCGCTCATCCCCCCGCAGGCGATGGACCAGATCAGCGACTCGATGGGCGAGCACGGCATGTCCATCGACTTCAACAACCTCAAGCCCGAGGACATCGAGGCGCTCATAGAGAACCTCGGTGAGATGGAGGTCAACGTGGTCTCCGGCGAGGGCGACAACATCCGCGTGTTCTGCGCGTAGAGCACGCGTGCGTGGGGAGGAGACGGGCGGGCGCGTGAAGCGCTCGCCCGTTTCTGGGTATGAAGGAGGAACCGCGTACCGCTCGGGTACGTGAACGGCTTGGTCGTGGTTCGTGTGACGCTTCACTCCAAGGCCCGGGTCGCGCTGATCGAGGCGGGTTCCCCGGGACTCAACATCTACTCCCACGTGGCGATGGGTCGGGGCGTCCCCCTGCTCGCCACCGTGGTGCGGGAAGCGGGCTATGAGGTCCGCGCGTACGTCGAGGACATCTCCGGACACGGATCGGTCGACTGGGAGTGGGTCCGCGAGGCGTCCGTGGTGGGCTTCTCGACCATCACCTGCACCCTGCCCCGTACTCGTGAGCTCATCGAGCGGCTTCGGTCGGTGAATCCCGGTGCGATCGTCGTCCTCGGTGGACCCGAGTCGACGTGCGATCCGGGCCGCTCGTTTCAGATCGGGGCCGACTACGTCGTCAAGGGCGAGGGCGAGATCGCTCTGCCCATGCTCCTCGGCATACTGACAGGGCGAAGCGAGGAACCTCTCGATGCGGTACCGGGGCTCCTGCGGCGCGAGGGCGACGGGTTTGTGCAGGGCGCTTCGCAGCGGCAGCTTGTGGCAGCCGAGCTCGACGAGCTGCCCGCGGTGGACTGGTCGCTCGTACACAGCGCCGATGAGGCATCGGTGGCATCGGTGTGGCGAACGCGCGGATGCCCCTGGCACTGCGATTTCTGTGAGGTCGTGGAGATCTACCCGCGGTGCGTCAAGCGCAGTGACGACAACGTCATCGACGAGCTGATGGCCGCGCAGGACGGCGGCTACCCGACCACGTTCCTCATAGACGACAACGCCGCCGCCAACAAACCGGCGTTCACGCGCTTCCTGCGATCGATCATCGAGCGGGGCTATGCACGGATGCTCGTGATCCAGTTGCGGGCGGACGCCGCGTTCCGCCCTGACGGCAGACTGGACAGGGAGTTCCTCGGCCTGCTCAAGAAGGCGGCCACGATCACGGTCGTGTGCGTCGGCGTGGAGTCGGCCAGCGATGAGGACCTCGATGAGGTCGGCAAGGACGTCGACTCGTCGAGGATGGCGCGGGCGCTCAAGGCGATGCGGCGCCGCGGGCTGCTCGTGCACGGCATGTTCATCGCGCTCAAGAACGACGGGCGCGCCGCCATAGCCAGGAACGGCACGTTCGCGCGCCGCTGCGTGACCTCGCTGCAGTACCTGTTCGAGACCCCCCTGCCGGGCACCAGACGCACGCACGAACACGAGGCCGACGGCTCGCTGCTGTTCACCGCCATCCCGGACCTGCACTTCCTGGACGGGATGCACATCGCGTTGCGGCCCGGCATGATGTCCGCCGAGGAGATGCAGCGCCGCGTGGTACGCGAGTACCGCAGGTTCTACTCCACCGGCCGGGTCGTCGCGGCCGCCCTGCGCGGCACGTTCCTGCGCTTCCGCCGCCTGCAGCGGGGGCAGCGCGCGTGGCTGAGGCAGTTCCACGGGATGCAGCGCCTACGTGCGTGGCTCAGGCTGCACGTCGAGTACAAGTACGCCCCGGTCGCGTTCCTCGCCACCGGCTGGGCGCGCGTGCGGCGCATGGTCCGCGACCCCGGGTACGACGAGTTCCTCGAGCGTGTGCGCGAGCTGGAAGCGTCGTAGCCGCGGCCCGCGCGCGACCGCCTAGGAGGTGCCGCGCACCACGCCCGCGATCCGGTCGACGATCTCGTCGAGCAGTCCGCGATGGGTCGCGAAGTTCAGGCGCGCGAAGCCCGCTCCGGCGGCGCCGAATTCGGGACCGGGCGACAGCCCGACACCGCCGCGTTCGAGCAGCGCGGCAGCCGGGTCCTCGGCGATCGTCGTGTCACGGAAGTCGAGCCAGGCCAGGTACGTCGCCTCGGGGGAAACGAAGCCGATCTCGGGCAGCTCCTCGGCGAGACGGGATGCCAGGTGGTCCCGGTTGCCGCGCAGGGTCGCAAGCGTCTGCGCCAGCCACTCCTCGCCGGTGCTCCACGCCGCGAGCGTGGCGTGCGCGCCGAGCGCGTTGATGCCGCCGAGGACGTATGGCGAGATCGCGGCGATCCCCTCGGCCACTGCCGGATGGCCCAGGTGAGCGACAGCACAGCTGAGTCCGCCGAGCGAGAAGCTCTTACTCGCCGCCGTCACCGTCACGGTCCGGCGCAGCACCGCCTCGCCCAGCGAGGCGATCGGGATGTGGGGCGGAGAGCCCGGGTACACGAAGTCCTGCCAGATCTCGTCGCTGATCACGAGCAGGTCGCGCTCGTTCGCCAGCAGCGCGACCGCCTCGAGCTCATCGCGGGTGAACGCCCGGCCGCTCGGGTTGTGCGGGTTGCACAGCACGATCGCCCGTGTGCCGTCGTCAGCGGCCTCGCGCAGCGCATCGAGGTCGATGCGCCAGCCGTTGCGGTCGAGCGGGTACTCGACAAGCCGACGCCCCGCCTTCTCGACGATGCCATAGAACGGCGCGTACACGGGGGTGGTGAGCAGCACGCCGTCGCCCGGAGCAGTCGCGACCGAGAGCGCCGCGGCGATGGGCTGCAACGAGGTCGAGAAGACCCGCGACTCCTCGGCGGGAGGCGCCCACCCGAAGCGCTGCTCCGAGCGCGCGCTCCAGGCCTTGGGGATGCTGTCGTCGAACGAGGCCATGTTGTAGCCGAAATCGCTCGCCTCGACCATGGCGCACAGCTCGCGCACGATCCCCGGAGCGGTCGGGAAGTCCATGTCCGCGACCCACGCGGGGATCACGTCCGCACCCCAGCGGCGCCACTTCACACCGGACAGCGCACGCAGGCGTTCGATGTCGGGATTCTCCGTCATGGGAGCATTCTGCCCCAACCGGCCGCGCCCCATGCGTTTGACCGGACACGAGTGCTCATGCGCGCGAGCCGGCCCGCAGCACGAGCGCGGCCCCGATGAGGATGGCGACCGCGGCAAACGCGGTGATCGGAGCGGGGCGCTCGCCGAGCACGATCGCCGCGAGTGCGATGCCGAACAGCGGCTGGGTGAACTGGATCGACGCGATGCGGCTGATGCCCCCGTGGGCGAGCGCCCAGTACCACGCGACGTAGCCGAGCACCGAGGTGAGCACCGCGAGCACGAGCACCGAGCCCCATGCGGTGGCGCCGGCGTGGGGCACGCCTGAGCTCACGAGCGCCCAGCCGAGCACCGGCAGCAAGGCCGCCGATGAGCCCGCCACGCCCCACAGCGTGGTCGGCAGACTCGGATACCCGCGCTGCGTAAGGCGCGCGCCGGCCACATAGCCGAGCGCGCAGACCGCCGAGGAGACCAGGATCACGAGGTCGCCGGCCAGGCTCGCGTCTCCAGCCGAGGCGGCGGTGCGCCACACGATCACGACACCCTCCCCCGCGAGCGCCACGACGCACCCGACCACCCAGGTCTTGGAGACACGCCGCCGCTCGATGAGCGTCCCGAACAGGCTCGTGAACACGGGTAGCGTGGCGAGGATGAGCGCGCCGTGCAGCGCCGAGGTCGTGGACTGCCCGACGGTGAACATGAGCGGGAACGCGATGAAGGCTGCAAACCCCGAGAACGCGAGCAACCGGCGTTCGTGAGCGCCTGCCGGCAGCGGCAGCCGCATGGCGAGCGCGAGCGGCAACGCGACGCATCCCGCGATGACCGTGCGCAGCACACCGACCATGACCGGATCGATCTGCGCGACCGCCAGCTTGGAGAAGATCGGGGTGCCGCCCCACACCACCATGACGGCGAGCGCCGCGAGCACGGGCGTGAAGCCACCTGCGGGGCGAGAGGAAGGGGCGGACCCGCCTCGGGCCCGCCCCGTTTCGATCGATGTGCCGGGTCCGGCCACTAGGGCGCGATCGCCTCCATCGCCTGATCGCGCACGTTCTGCGACAGCGCCTTCGTTCCGCCGAGGAACCGGATGCCCCGGATATCGGCCGCGTTGGCCTCAAGGGTGTCCCGCGCAGGGAGCGACAGGTCGTCGGGGTCCGAAAGCAGCATGACCGACCACGAGATGCCCTGGGCCGCCCCTCCGGAGAGCGCATCGGCGAATCTCTCGCCGGTCGCCACGGCGACGCCGTCCCAGTACATCCCGAGCTCCTCGACACCGTAGCTCGCGATCTTGGCCGCGGTCTCATAGCGGTCCGCACCGTCGATCCGGTAGACATCGATGCCGATCCCGAGCACGGTCACCGCGGTGTCGGGAGAGACCGCCGCCTCGCCACCGAGCAGGATCGCGTCCGTGATGCCGGCGTCGAGCATGGCCTGCGCCGTGGAGTCCGAGATCCCGTCAGGGCCCGACAGGTAGATCGGGTAGTAGTTGCCGGCCGCGAGCGGGGCAGCAGCGAGAGCATCGGCGAAGTTCCCGCCTGTGGCGATGAACGCGGTGCCTGCGAAGGCCTCCTCCTCGTTCATGTACGAGGCTACCTCGGCGGCGATGATCTCCGCGGTCTCGTAGCGGTCGGCACCGCCGAGCCTGACCACGCCTTCCTCACCGAGAGCGTCGGTCAGGGCCGTGAGCACCTCATCGGAGAGTGCCTTCTCGCCGCCGAGTACGTATGCGGAATCGACATGCAGGCGCTCGACCTCCGCGAGCACATCCTCGGGAAGTGCGTCATGCGGCGAAAGGAGGATCGGACCGTACAGCGCGCCCGCAAGCGCGGAGCCGCCGAGCGCATCCGGCCAGTCCTCGCCCGTGGCGACCACGACGGTGTTGGCGCCGAGCGGGAACGTCTCGCGGGAGACCTCGAGCGCGGTCTGGTAACGATCGGCACCGGCAACCGGCGCCATAGGGCCGACCTCAATGGTCTTGACGACCGGGTCACTCCAGGCGATTCCGTCGAAGACCGAGAACTCGACCTGTCGCTGAGAGACCGACGGCGAGCCCTGATACTCGATCGCCGACAATGCGCGCTCGTAGTCCGCGATGGTCGCAGCACCCTGAAGCGAGCACTCGTAGCCGGGATCATAGACGGGCGTCTGGTCGCCGAACCATCCCCTGAACGAAAGCCACTCATCGCCGTCCTCGCGATCGAGGATGCGCACCCTGGCGGCCGTCAGCGTCGTGTCGTCGGAGTCAGTGATCGCAAGCTCGGGCGCGACTGTCGTGCTGGTGCGGCGTGGGGCCTGTGTCGTGCCCGTACCGGCATCCACGACCGGGCGCTCATCACCCACCAGAACGGATCCCACTGCACGCAAGCCGCCGGCCGTCTCGCCGGTGATCGTGCACGCCTGTCGTGTCGCCGGAGCCGTGAAGGTCACCGTCGCCAGCCCGTTCGCATCGCTCACTACCGCGGGTGACGAGAGCGACCCGGCCGAGGCCGTGACGCCGACCGCCTGGTTCGCCATCGGCGCGCCGAACCCGTCCGTGACGGTGAACGTGAGCTCGGTGGATGCGTCGACCCCGACCCGGTCCGCGCTCGCGCATTCCAGCGTCGCGGGTCCGGTCGAATATGAGCGCGTCGCAGGATCGAGCGCCGCGATCCATGCGGGATGGTACTTGTTGTCGAGGTACCAGCTCACGATCTCGTGGTTCGCGTACTCGGTGCTCGTGGTACCGGTGAACCCGAAGTACACATCCGCCTCGGTGGCTCCGCCCATGTAGCCGGCAGTCATGCTGCACGAAGTCGCTTCGCCGACGCGCGTCGGGGTGTCGGAGAACGCGATCCGGAACACACCGGACTGGTAGTCGATCCAGCAGTACTTGACCCCGCCATCATCCAAGTCGAAGGCCGGCGTCAGCGTGAGGCCAGTATCGTGATATGACTCGTCCCCGCCGGGCCAGAACGTGATGTGATTGTCGTTCGCGTCCCAAGGATCCTTGTGTGTGTCGAACTCCACGCGCATGGTGCCGCCGCCACCCGTGAAGCCGAGACCGGAGGGGACGAGCGAGTCCTTGTCCGATGCCATCACGAACGTGAGGCCCTCCGCGCCACCCGTTGTGGGGCTGGAGCCGTCGATGCGGAACGAGAAGCAGGTGCTGAACTCACCACTGTTGCGGATGCGCAACGGCTGGGCCGTGAACATGGTGCCGAGCTGGTCCGGCGCGGCTGGAGTCAGACGCACCGCGCCACCTGCGACGCTCGCCGAACCGCCCAGGCCGAACGCCTCCATGCCCGTCGGGACGAAACCGCCGTACGCGTGCGTGATCGGGACGTCCGCTGGAATGATGGACGCCTGGGCGACCATCGGACCGGACAGGGACATGAGAACGGCCGCGCACAGCGCGACCCTTGCGGATGCCCGCAACCCCTTGGATGTGCCCAGAAACGCGGTTCTGCCCATGAACGTGTGCCCTTCCCTCAAAGCCCCTCCATAGCCCGCGATGTCGCTGAGCCGTCACGGCCCCCGACCCTCCGCGTGCTCCGTCGTGGTAGATGCTACCAGAGCGCGGGACTCCTCGGCCGCTCTGGTACGATTCTCGAACCGACACCACACAGCGTGTAAGACAGGAGCGCACATGGACGCGGACGCACCCTCGGTACGCCGGTTCGCCGTCGTGACCGACAGCACGGCCGACATGGCTCCGGACCTCGCGCGCGAACGCGGCATCATCGTGGTCCCGCTCGCGATCACCATCGCGGGCGAGACGCTCGCCGACGGTACTCTCACGCAGCAGGAGTTCTTCGACCGCATGCGCTCGGCGCCCGAGCTTCCCACGACCTCTCAGCCGAGCGTCGGCGCACTCCGGGAGGCCTACACGCGCGCGCTCGCGACCACGGACTCGGTCATCTCCATCCACATCTCCTCGAAGCTCTCCGGCACGATCGAGGCGGCCACTATGGCTGCCGAGGAGTTCGACGGCAAGGTCAGGGTGTTCGACTCCCGCAACCTCTCATGGGGACTCGCGTGGCAGGTCGTCGACGCGATCGAGTCCGCCGACGCGGGACTCGGCATCGACGAGGCGCTCACCCGGCTCGAGCTCGCACGCGACCAGGTCAAGCTGATCGTGGGCCTCGACTCGCTCGAGAACCTGCGGCGCGGCGGGCGCATCGGCGCGGTCTCGTCACTCCTCGGCTCGCTCCTGAACCTCAAGGTCACGATGACCGTCGATGCGGACGGCGCGTTCGCCCCGCTCGGCCGCAGCCGCGGTGAGAGCGCGGCGCTCGAGTACACCATGGAGTGGATCGCCCGGCAGATGGGCGATGCGCGATCGGGCAGGTTCGCGGTCGGACACGCCCTGACCGAGGAACGCGCACATCGGATCGCCGAGAGCATCCGGCAGCGCTGGGACGCGACGGAACTCGTGATCTACGAGGCCGGCAGCGTCGTGGCAACACACACGGGCACGGTATGGGGCGTCGCGGTCAGGCCTGATATCACCTAGCAGCGTCGCGGCGCGTGAACCGCACCCGCGCGTCCGGCGACCGATGGCGATGTTGCGTCGCCCGCAAGGTCCCATCCCGCTGCAGCCTCACGACGTGCGCCAGCGCGGACGCCCCTGACGCGTGCTACAGTATTTGTGACTCATGCGGTCACATGAAAGCGCCCGGGTGATCGGGCACGACACAACATCTCCGGAGGCCACGTGCACACAAAGGGACGTCTCGCACTCTGCGCGCTCCTGCTCACCGCGATGATCGCGACGGGCGGTTGCCGCGACGACACCCCCGCGCCCACCATCACTCCCGCGGCGGAAAAGGCCCCAAGCCGCGGCTCGGTCGTGTTCGACATGGGTCACGGCGAGATCTTCAGCCCCGATGACACGAGCGACCTCGGCCAGTCCAGCGCGATCGAGCGGATCGAGGCCGCCGGCTTCGACCTGACAGTGAACCGCGATGCGATCACCGCCGAGGACCTCGCCTCGGCCTCCGGGCTGATCATCGCCGGACCGATGACCTCGCTCACCGAGCAGGAGTTCGTGGCGATCACGGCGTTCGTGGAACGCGGGGGTACCGTGCTGCTCACCATCCACGTCCCCTACCCTGTTCTGGGCGTTCCCGCGTACTGGGGCCTGCCGGTGGCGACGCAGATCGTCATGTCCGAAGGCCCCATGACCGACCCGGGTCAGCCGAGCGTCTTCGTGACCGAGCAGATCGTCGAACATCCGGTCACCGAAGGCGTGAAGCAGGTCCTTGTCGTGTCGGGCTGGCCGGTGAGCGCGTCATCGGGCAACGCCAAGGTCGTGGTCGGATCGAGGCCGAACGCCTGGCTCAACGCTCCCGCCTCGCAGACACAGACGCGCCCGGCCGATATGGCGCTGTCCTCCTACGGGATGCTCGGGGTCGCCGAGATCGGCAAGGGCCGCGTGATCGTGTGCGGGGACGACGCCGTGTTCGCCAACGTGGCGCTCTCCGAGGTGGACAACGCCCGGCTGCTCGACAACATCATCAAGCTCATGAGCCTGATGAAGTCCGTCTAGACGCCCGGCACCGCGCCGGGGCGTACCCGCCGCGAGTGCAGCTCCTCGGCGGACCTAGTCCTCGGCGGACGATCCCTCGCCGGACGACTCCTCGGGACGCGCAGCGTGACAACGGATGCAAAATACCGGAGAGTGGCACTTCTCCATACAGAAACTCGCGCCACGCTCGCGCACCTGCTCGAAGTGCTGCTTGACCCAGGTCCCCTTGGACGGGTCGTAGCCGCTGTGGTGGCACATGGTGCACATGTCGAGTGTCTTGCCGTGACACCGCTCGCACACCACGCGATCGGTCTTGGCCACCACCGAATGCCCGGCCGCGCCTTCGGCCCAACCCTCGGGGTGCGGCATCGCGAGCCCGTGACAGTCGGTGCAGAAGGGCTGGTCGTGGCACATGTCGCACAGCCCGAAGTCCGACACCGCGGTCTCACCGTGCTTCTTGGCCCATTTCGCCTGCTCGTGGGTGGGCGGAACGAGCTTGTAGTCCGACGGGTGACACAGTGCGCACTCGGTGGAGGCCTTGGGCATGTCGGGGTTGCCGTGGCAGGTGAAGCACTGCCCCATGAACGTGAGGGCCTGGCCCCTGGTCGCCACGGGATGCGCCGTGCGCACGTGGCACGACACGCACGACCCGTTCTCTTTGGCGTGCTTCACGTGGTCGATGAGGATCCGGTAGCCCGACGTCGCCTTGCGGTTCACGTCGTGACACTGCAGGCAGACCTCGTCGGTGATCGGTGAGGTCGCCGCGCTCGTCCGGTCGATCGATGTGTCGTACCCGCCGGCCAGATGCGAACTCACGTCCCGCACGAGCAGGCCGGCGCGGTCCACGAGCCGCAGCGGGGTCGCATACCAGGGCCGCGGCCTGGTATGACAATCCACGCAGGTGACCTGCGTGTGCGCCGACTGCTCCCACTCGTGGCCCCGAAGCTCCATCTCGTGGCAGGACAGGCACAGACTGGGCGAACTGCTGGCGAAGTCGAGCGCCAGCCCCACGAGCAGCACGGCCACGACCACGGCGGCGATCGTGATGATGCGACGTCGTGTCCGCATTATCACTCCACCAACTTCAGGGCCGGATCGAAGTTCAGTTGCGGCACCGCGCCGTGGCAGTCCACGCAGAAGCCGCCCTCGTGACATGCCTCGCAGTTCCGGTGCGCCTTGACTGCCGCTCCGTGCGCCGCACGCCAGTCACTCCCGTGTGACTTGGGACGCGTCTCGTGACACTGCACACACCAGTCACCCGCCCAGTCATGGCACTTGGCGCACGCGGCACGATCGGGCTGGTCCGGATGGACGATGAGCCAGTCCTTGGCACTGTGCGTCGCAGGCGCCGCCTTCTCGGTGTGGCACGAACTGCACGCGTTCTTGGCGCGGTCGCCGTCGTGACACGTAAGGCAGGTCTCCATCTCCGGCACGTGACCGCCCGACGGGCTGAGCTCGTGCACCAGGTACGAATGACACTCGACGCAGTCCATCTGAAGGATGTTCACGTGCGCCCGGTGGGGTATCTGCAGGTCGCCCTCGGGCGAGACGGTGCGCAGGTCGTTGTGGCACTCGAGGCACGCGGCGTTGGTGGGCGTGTCGAAGACGTCGGGAGGCGGAGCGCCCACGGCCGACAGATAGACCTGACTGATCATGAGCATGCGGTAGCCCGTGCGCGCGAAGGTGTTGGGGGGCACATGGCAGTCCTCGCACGAGACTTCGGCGTGCGTCGACTCCGACCACGAATCGTACTGCCCCGCCAGGTCCTCGTACCTGCCGAAGAACGACGGGCGCGAGGAGAGATACGCGGGCAGGACGAGCAACGCGAGCACTGCGAGTACCGCGATGGTGACGGTGATCGCGGTCCTGCGGCGCATCCGCAGCCGCGCGAGCCGCTCGCGCCACGACGGCCTGTCGGTCGTCGCAGGGGTGTCGCGCTCGTCGCTCACCATGCTCCTCTCATCGTCCGCGTCCTTCATGACTAGTGACACTTGTCGCAGAAGGGCTGCCCGCCGTGGCACACCAGGCAGCCGTCCTTGCGGATACGCGCGTGCGCCGCGTGACCGGTCTTCCAGTTCCCCACGTGAGACGCGGGACGCTGCTCGTGGCACTTGGCGCAGTAGCCCGGAGTCCAGTTGTGGCACTGCGCGCAGTCCTCGATCTCTGCCCTGGTGCCGTGAATCTCAAGCCAGTTCGCGGCTGCGTGCGACTCCGGGGTGAGCTTGCGCGTGTGGCAATCGGTGCACTTGTCGGTCGCTTTGTCGCCGTCGTGACACAGATTGAGACACGTCTCCATCTCAGGCTTGTTGAAGCCGTAGCGGTTCTGGGAGTGGACGAGGTCCTTGTGGCAGGTCACGCACTGCATGTCGAGGACCTCGACGTGGGCCTTGTGGGGGATCAGCAGGTCACCGCTGGGAGCAACGGCGCGGTAGGACGTGTGGCACTTCTGGCACGCGTCCCTGCCCGGCGGCTTGAGGAGGTTCGTGTCGTCTGGGCCTTCGATGAGCTGCTTGTAGAACGCGGGGATGGAATCTGCGGCGAACCGCACCATCCCGCGCACGCCGGGAGCGACGTGACATTCGGCGCAGCCGATCTTGGAGTGCGTCGAGGTCTCCCAGTTGTCCATGCGCAGCGCCATCGACGGATATCGCCGGTAGTAGTCGGGCTGCAGCATCGAGAAGACCGGGAGCGTCACGAACAGGACGACGAGCAGTCCCATGCCGATCAACACCCACATGAGCGTGCGACGACGCACTACTTCATCTCCTCGAACTGCTTGTGACACTCGTTGCACCATGCCTTCTCGTGGCACTCGATGCAGCGCGGATCGGCCACGTCCTTCGCCTGGTCCGGATGGCGACCGATCCAGGTCTCCTTTGAGCCGTGGAAGGCGGGCCGGTTGCGGTGACACTCATCGCACTCGCCCTCGGACTGGTGGCAACGCAGGCAGTTGTCGCGGTTCTTGAGCGCCTCCTCACCGTGGTGGACCGTGGTCCACTCCGGCTTGACGTGGAGTTCCTCGATCGCCTTCATACCGACCTCGATGGTCTGACCGGTGAACTCGGGGCGCTTGCCCGTCGTGTGACAGTACTGGCACTGGTCGACGGTGTGACACTGTTCGAGACAGACGTTCTCGCCGACCTCGGCGACGGTCGCGGGGTGCGCGGTCCGCCACTTCTCGCCGTCCTGGTGCAAGACGTGATGGCAGTTGAAGCACTGGTCGGTCGTCTTGGTGCCCACATGGCAGCCGTAGGCGACACACACACCCGAGAACGGCATCTGCTGGTGCTTCACGAGGTAGGTCTCGAGGTGCGCGGTCCATTTGTGACAGTCAGCGCAGACGCGCTTCTCCTCGGATACCCTGCGGTGCGCGGGATGCGGGATCTTGTCGGTACGGCCGAGCGCCGTACTCCACTCCTCGGCATGGCACTTGAGGCAGGCCTCGTTGCGCGGCTGCTTGAACTGGAAGTACTGCGGCGTGTCGCTGTCCTTGACGAGACTCACGTAGAAGTCGGCGACGAGGGCGAGCCCGTTCTGGAGCGGCTGGGTCTCGTGGCACGAGCGGCAGCCGATCCCTTCGTGCGCCGAGTCCTCGAGGTTCACGTAGCGCCTCTCGAGCGTGTGGTAGCGCGAGAAGAACTCGGGCGTCGATGTCGCTATGAGCGGGACCGCCACCACCACGACCGTCACGATGACGATCAGGGCGGCGATCCCGGCGAGAACGCGAGTCCGGCTCAATCCGGGCCGGGACCGTGCGTCGCGCGCTGTCACCGCGGCTCACCCGCTCCCGAGAGCGGGATCGGGCACCAGTTCGGTGCTCGCGGGCGGCGGTTCCTCGGCCGCCACGAGCTCCTCGGCGGGCCCGTGCTCCACGTCGGGCCCATGGCGCACCTCGACCATGGGAAGCACCTTGGCCGCCACGGTGACCATGAGCGCGCCGAGCGACAGGATGCCGATCATCAGCCCGACCTCGGTGAGGCTCGGTGCGTAGGGCGCTTGGTGCTGGCCGAGGGGGTCGACCGCGAAGCCCATCGACATGAGCGAGTAGCGCTTCATGAACACGGCCACGATGTAGAGCGCCGACGCCGTGATCTGGATCGCGGGCAGGTGCCGCGTCTTGCGACCCGCGAGCAGCGCGAACGCGGTGATGCCGAGCACGAGGACCGGCACGAACGCGAACGCGTAGTCGCCGGTGAAGAACTGCGAGAAACGGATGGTGTGACCCGGCTTGGCCGAGGTGGGCCAGAAGACCGTGAGGATCTCCACGAGCAGGAAGAACAGGTCGATGATGATCACCGAGGCGAGCAGGGTCGCAAGACTGCGGAACATCTTGGACGAGAGCTCGAGTATCCCGAACCGCCTGAACACGTAGGACACGATCAGCAGCACCGCGATACCCGACGCGGTCGCCGAAGTCAGGAAGATCGGCACCATCATCGCCGTGTTCCACAGCTCGCGCGACTTGTTCATCGAGAGCACGAACGCCGTGGTCGTGTGCAGATAGATCGCGAGCGGCAGGGCTATGAGCGTCATGCGGAACGCCCACTTGTCCCCGCCCTTGTGGGTGATGAGCAGCCACAGGTCGAAGAAGCAGACGATCATGTAGATGTTGGCCGCGCTACCGGTGTAGATGAACGGTGAGGTCGGGTTCGGCGTCATGAGCATCCACACGGCGCGCCACGGGCGCTCCATGTCGGTGACGATGCCGAGCAGCGCCATCATGACGAACACGCCGGCGAGCAGCACCGCGAGCCTCGAGAGCGGCCGGAACTGCTCGGCGCCGAAGAGTTGCACGCTCGCGTAGACCACGAGCCCGCCCGCGGCGAGACCGACGTAGTACATGTAGTTCACGAACCACAGTCCCCAGGGATACGAGTCGCGCATCGCCATGACGACGCCGCCGTGCATCATCGCGTTGGCCCAGGACAGTCCGCCCAGGCCAAGTCCGATGAGCAGCATGACGACGAACGCCCAGTAGCGCGGACCGGCCGTGCGCAGCGCGCCGAAGTCGAAGTCGACGCCGATGAACCGCTTCACGCCGGGTCGTGGTGTGGTGATGATCGCCATATCAGATCACCCCACATACCAGATCATGGGCTCGGTCCCGTACTCCTCTTTCAGACGCCACACGCGGCGCGTCTTGAGAAGCATCGAGACCTCGCTCTCCGGATCGTTCAGGTCACCGAACTTGCGCGCACCCACCGGGCACGCCTCGGTGCACGCGGTCGTCTGACCGTTGCGCGTGCGCTGCACGCAGAAGGTGCACTTCTCGACCACGCCGGCCTTCTCCTCGAGCGGGACCTTGGGATTGACCTCGTCCTCGGGAACCTCGGGCTCCGCCCAGTTGAAGTGGCGTGCGCCGTAGGGGCAGGTGACCATGCAGTTGCGACACGCGATGCACTTGTCGTAGTCGATGACCACGATGCCGTCCGGCTCCTTCCAGGTGGCCTTGACCGGGCACCCGTAGACGCACGTCGGCTTCGCGCAGTGCATACACTGGACCGGCATGTACCACTTGTCGGGCCTGCCAGCCTCCTCGTAGTGCAGGTCGGTGTGCTCGACGTCGACCTTGCCGGAGTCCATCTCGAGCACCTGGATGTAGGTGAAGCCCGAGTTGCGCCCGATGTTGTTCTCTTCGACGCACGCGTAGACGCAGCGGCGGCAACCGATGCAGTCCTTCACATCGATGACCATGCCCCACTTCTCCTTGCCGGCCGGGTCCGCGTAGCTCACGGGCTTGCCGGGGTAGTTGACGGGCTTGTCCTCTTCGATGACGCCCTCGATGGCAGCGTTGCCGCCCTCGGCCTCGGCGCCCTCGGCCGCGATGGCCTGCGACGAGATCACCGCGGGCACGACGCCGGCGGCCATGATCCCGGCCACAGCCGCCACGCCTTCGAGGAAGCTGCGCCGCGAGAGCGTGCATCCCGCGGGAAGCAACGGCGTCTCCTCGGCGGACTTGAGATCCTTGCTGTCACTCATCGCTTGAACCCTCCAAGAATCAGGTAGCCGAGGAGAACCACCGCGAGCAGCCCGCCGAGCGAGGCGGCCACGCTGAGCCAGAGCGGCGTCATGACCGCGGGCGGGACCGGGGGCCCCGCAAGCGGGGTGAACGGCTCACGGTCGCTGCCGACGGCTTTGACCTGCATCCCGGTGCCCTGGAACGGCGGGAGCGCCTTGATGTAGATCCAGGATGGCGTGTGCGGGTCGTGACATCCGGCCGCGGTGCACTTGGCCTCGCGCTTGCCGTGGATACCGAGCTCGAACTCGGTGTATTTCTCGAAATGACAGCGCTGACAGACCTTTGAGACGTCGCCCGTGACCGGCTCGAGGCTGCCGTCGGGCAGTATGAGCATGCCCGGATTGCGGGACGGGTCGTCATGGCAGGCCAGGCAGGCCTTGTCGTCCTTGCCGAGCGTGTCGTGGACCTCGAGCACGATCTCGTGCTTCTTGAGATCGATGGGAAGCGGTTTGGTCGGCTTGCCGTCGGCGCCGAGAGTGACGGGATGGCAGTCCGTACACGGATAGAAGGCGAGCTCACCGGTGGAGGCGCGCCCGGCGTATGCCGAGGACGCCGCTACCAGCAGGATCGCCATGATCATCACGGTCAGAAGGACCGTAGTGGTGGCGCGGGGCCTCGGGTTCGCAGGTCCTCGGCGCCTCACTGAGCTGCCGAACGAGTTCGCGTCTATGGCAATCACACCGCCTCGGATTGGAGCGACGAACAGTCGCACTGACAGTATCAGCCACTTGATGAATCCCCATTCAGGGCATATTGCTGTCATGTTAGGGTTCTGTTAGCGGTGATTCGCACGGCGTGAACTATGCTTCTGGGTGGACCTGTCGCATGCCGCGAGGAGCGCAGCACGTGAAGAAGATCCTGGTCGTCGACGATGAGAACTCGATCCTCAAGGTGGTCGACTACGCCCTGAGCGAGGCGGGCTACGAGGTGCACCTGGCACAGGACGGGCCGGGAGCGGAGTTCATGTTCGAGCAGGTCAAGCCGGATCTCGTGATCCTCGACGTGATGCTTCCCGGCAAGTCCGGGCTCGATATCGCCCGTGACCTGCGCGCGAGCTCGGACGTCCCCATCATCATGCTCTCGGCGCGCGGGGACGAGGTCGACCGTATCCTGGGGCTGGAGTTCGGCGCCGACGACTACGTGACCAAGCCGTTCTCGCCGCGTGAACTCGTGAGCCGCGTCAAGGCGATCCTGCGAAGAGTGGACAGCGCGCCGGCGGACAAGGCCTGCATCGAGATCGGTGATCTGAGCATCGACACCCTCTCGCGCCAGGTGAAGCTCGGCGATCAGCCCGTGCACCTGACCACGTCCGAGTACGGCATCCTTCTGCACCTCGCCCGGCATCCCGGCCAGGCGTTCTCGCGCCAGGAGATACTCGAGGCCCTGTGGGACGAGTCCCCCATCGGCGACGAGCGGGCGATCGACGTCCACGTGCACAACATCCGGGAGAAGATAGAAGAGGACCACAAGAACCCCGCCTATCTGCTCACGGTCCGCGGCTACGGCTACCGGCTCAGAGAGTCGTAGGACATCATGCCCGTGCGGCGCAGAGGCTCGATCCGTCTGTGGCAGACCGAGCTGTTCGTCATCGTGATCGTGGTGGCGATCCTGATCCTGTCCGGCTCGCTTTCCGCCGGGCTCAAGTCGACGCTCACGCGCATGACCGAGACGAGCGAGCTGCGCAACGCCTCCGCGTTCGCACAGAGGCTCGGGCCCGAGTTCCCGCTCGGGCCCGGAGGCACCCAGCCTATCCGCGAGGTCATCGCCGAGTATCGAGACGTCTACGGCGGCGGGATCTGGGTCTACAACGACCAGGGCGACCTGCTCGAATCAGCGTTCGACGCGGCGCCGCTCGACGGCGTGCTCGAATCGGCGCGTCTCGGCGCGCTCGGCAGCGAAGGCTCCTACGTGTTCTCGGACCTGCGCACCAACGGGTGGATCGTCGCCGGCAAGCCGCTGACGGGCACGGACGGCATCACGTACGGCGTCGTGGTGACAGCAAGCTCGGCGGACCAGCCTGCCGCGATCCTCAAGTCCGTGCGCGACCGGCTCTGGACGACGTTCTGGACCTCGCTCATCATCGCGAGCCTCATCGGCTTCGCGTTCTCCGAGCTCATCGCCCGGCGCATCCGCGCGATGTCCGAGGCGGCCGCATCGATCGAGGCCGGCGATTTCGACCAGCGCCTCTCCACGAGCCTCGTGCCAGACGAGATCCAGGGGCTCGCCGACTCATATAACAGTATGGCCGAGCGCCTGGGCGAAGCCTTCAACGCGATCCAGGAGAACCAGCGCCAGATCGCCGCGGTCGTCGAGTCGATGGCCGAAGGCGTGATCGCGGTGGACGCCGAGGAGTGCATCCGCGTCGCCAACCCTGAGGCGCTGAGGCTCCTCGGCATAGAGGGTGAGACGTTCATGGGAGCGCCGCTCGCGAACCTGACAGACAACGAGGACGTGCTCGGGATCGTCAGCGGCGCGCTCTCGTCGCAGAACGCGAGCCGCACCGCGCAGCTCGGCCGGTTCGTGGTGCTGCTGCACTGCACCCCGCTGTTCGACGATCACGACGGCGTCGAAGGGGCGGTACTCATCATCAGCGACGTGACCGAGCGGCACCGGCTCGAGGACGCGCAGCGCCGGTTCGTGGCCGACGCGAGCCACGAGATGCGCACCCCGATCGCGGCGCTCAAGGGCATGCTCGAACTGCTCGACGACGGCGCCAAGGACAACCCTGAAGTCCGCGACGACTTCATCCAGACGATGCAGGGCGAGGTCGACCGGCTCGGTCGTCTCGTCGCCGACCTCCTCACCCTGGCGCGCCTTGAAGCGGGCAGCCTGAGGCTCAAGCGCGGTCCCGAGTATGTGCTCGAGATGCTCGAAGACGTCACCGGCGTGATGCAGACGCTCGCCGAGCAGTCCGGCGTGACGCTCTCGGTCGAGGTCGCCGACCGCGAGCTCCAGGTGGTCGCGGACCACGACCGCATCGTCCAGGTCCTGCTGAGCTTCACCGACAACGCGCTCAAGCACTCCCCGCGTGAGACGACCATCCACCTTCGTGCGCGTCGGCTCGGGCGGACGGTACGCTTCGAGGTCGCCGACGAGGGCGAGGGCATAGGCGCCGAGGAGCTCTCCCGCGTGTTCGAGCGGTTCTACCGGGCCGATGACGCGCGGGCCTCTGGTTCCGGCACCGGTCTCGGGCTGGCGATCGCCAAGGAGATCATCGAGGCGCACGAGTCCGAGATCACGGTCGAGTCATCGCCCGGCGCAGGGACCGTCTTCGCGTTCGAGCTGCCTGTTTCCGCAGGTCTCGAGCCGCACACAGAATCCTAACAAGACCGCAACCACCCGCGAACCTCCCCCCTTCCAAAGCGAGGCACAATCACTTTGGAAGTATTGGACGGGGGTGTCGCCCCCAAACGAGCATCAGGAGGTTGAGGACGATGTCACTCATCCTTACGGCGGTCCTCATCATAGTCGGAATCGTTGGGGCGGTCGTGCTGCTCATCGGGGCCCCCACCCTCTTCGGCATCATGGTGTACGACACGGTCAAGACTTCGAAGTCCCTCAAGAACGAGAACCGCGACTCCACCACCGTCATCGCCGTCGAGCGCGGCGTTGCACGAGCCTTCGTGATCCTGGGCGGCGCGTTCTGGTCGGTGGCCGCGTTCGCGGGGCTGTACAACTACCAGGCGACCGGCGCCCAAGAGGCCCTGCTCGCCGCGAGCATCCCGCTCGTCGCATGTGCCGCGACCCTCATCGTGGGTTGGTACTACGAGCGCTTCACCGCCGCCATGCTGGCGATCGCGTCCTTCGCGGTCATCGCATGGGGAGTCGTCTACGGCTTCGAGGCCGGCGTCTGGGCGCTCATGACCTTCGCGCTGATCGGCCCGATGGCCACCGCAGCGGTGCTGTTCTGGATGGCCCGTCGCGAGCAGGAGGCCTACGAGCTGGCCATGGCGAGCCGACCGGAACTCGCGTTCGTCTTCGCGGCCCGCAGCTCGCTCGCCGCATAACAACCAGGCGTCCCCCCACGAAAGCCCGCTCCGGCAACGGGGCGGGCTTTCGCTCGTCCGTGGTCGCCGGCGCGCCGCAAAGGGCCGCGCTTGCTACACTTACCTTCGTGTCTCATCTCAGAACATACCGATCGGTGCTCACTGCCGTGCTCGCAACGTGTCTCGCGTGTGCGCTGACCGCGCCTGCGCTCGCCGCCCCGTCCGCGACCCAGACCGCCCAGGACCGCAAAGAGGTCGCAAAGGCGGTGGCCGCCTACGAAGCGGCCGAGGCGCGGGCGGCCAAGATCAGCGCCCGGGTGGCGGAGTCCTCGGCGAAACTCGACGGACTGATCGCCGAGGAGAACCGCGTGCACGACCGGTTGCACTCACGGGTCCTCGTCATGTACCGCAACAGCGACAGCGATTCGCTGTCGATGCTCATGAGCTCCTCGACGATCCAGGAGTTCGTGACCCGTTGGGACCTGCTCGCGCGGATCGCGCGTCAGGACGCCGAGACCCTCGCGGAGCTCAAGAAGGCACGGGCGGCCGCCGAGGAATCTGCCGGCGAGCTCATGCGGCTGCAAGCGGACCAGGCCCGCGCGCTCGACGAGGTGGGAAAGCAGGTCTCCTCGGCCAAGAAGGAGCTGGCCGCGAGCGAGGCCGCGCTTGAGGACTACCAGGCCAGGATCGCGACCGTCTCGACGCGCACCGCCAAGCGGAGCGCGGCGCCCAAGGCCGATGCGACCCAGAAGCTCGCGGGCACCGGCGCGTGGAAGACCGCGGTCGCCTCGCACTACGGCCGCAACTTCACCGGACGCGGAGCGAACGGCGAACAGATCGGCCCCTACTCGATGATGGTCGCGCACAAGACGCTGCCCTTCGGCACGCTCGTGGAGATCGAGTACGGCGGCAAGCGCGCGGTTGCGAAGGTGGCGGACCGCGGGCCCTACACCAAGGGGCGCGAGTTCGATCTCGGTCCCGGCGTCGTGCGCGCGCTCGATTTCAGCGGCGTGCACGAGATCCGCTACCGCATCATCGGCCGCTAGCGCACACCGAAGCGCGATAGCGCCGCGCTACTCCGAGGTGACCGGCTGCGCGACCTTGTGCGCCACCGCCTCGCCGGCGAACAGCACGAGCGCGGCCCACACCGCCGCGAACCCCACGAGGGTGTGCACGGAGACCGCTTCGCGGAACACGTAGACGCCGAGCAGGAACTGCAGCGTCGGCGCGATGTACTGCAGGATCCCGATCCACAGCATCGGGATGCGCCGTGCCGCCGAGGAGAACAGCAGCAGCGGCACCGTGGTCACGACCCCGGCGCCCGCGAGCGCGGCCAACATCACCCAGCCGCCTGAGACCAGATGCCCGGTCCCCGCACGCTCCGCGAGTATGAGCACGAGTGCGGCCGGCACGAACAGGATGCCCGTCTCGAGCGCAAGGCCGTCCACCGAGCCCAGCGGGGCGGTCTTCTTGACCACGCCATAGAGCGCGAACGTCGACGCGAGGACAAGCGCGATCCAGGGCAGCCGGCCGTAGTCGAAGGTCAGGTATGCGACACCCGCTCCCGCGAGGGCCACCGAGGCCCACTGCGCCGGGCGCAGCCGCTCGCGAAAGAACGCGACGCCGAGCAGCACGCTGAGCAGCGGGTTGATGAAGTAGCCGAGACTCGTCTCGACCACGAACCCCGCGTTGACCCCCCACACGTACGTGAGCCAGTTGACGCCCAGGAGCAGCGCGGCAGCGGTGTAGATCACCAGGGTCCGACGCTCGAACGCGCGGGTGCGGAACCGCGCGAGTTGGCGGGTGAGCAGCAGCACGCCAAGGAGCAGCAGACTCGACCACACGATGCGGTGGCTGATGAGCTGCAGCGCGGGGACCTGGTGGAGCGCCTTCCAGTACAGCGGGAGCAGTCCCCATATCGTGTACGCCCCTGCCGCCTGCCATGCGCCCTTGTTCACGCTCGTCCCTTCCGATGCGCCCGCGGCCGGACAGCCCGAGCGTGCGCCATCATACCGCATCGGATGCGCCTGACCGCCCTCATGCGAGCTGCGCCAGGCCGCGAACGGTCGTCGGCAGCGGCGCGGATGAGGGAACAGACAACCAGGAGGTGGAAACCATGAAGAGGAACGACGCACTCGTCAGGTCGCTGGCGCTCGTCGGGACCACCCTGGTGGCCCTGCCGCTGCTCGCGCCCATCGTGCTCGGCCTCGCTTCGATGGGGCGTTTCGGGAGCCTTCGCATCGACTACCTCATGCCGTTCGAGGCCTATCCGGTCACGCTCGTGGGCGTCCTGCTGGTCGTAGCCGCATCGCTATGGGCGAGATCACGCCGCGCAGCGACGGCGATCACGGTCGGCGTCATGTTCGGCGGTATCGTCCTGGGCAGCGTCGCGGCTCAACTCACCGGCATCGCTGACTCCGTCGAGACCCTCGACACGTGGCGCTACGTGCTCACCGGAGGACTCGCGGGGATCTCACTGCTCGCGCAGTGCGCGCTCGTGGTGCTCGGGATCCTGATGGTCCGAGACGCCAGGCGCGACAAGCATCCGGCGACGCCGCCCGCGGCACCCGTGGCCGGCGCCTGAAGCGCCGGGAGCGATCCTACGCGGTGTCCTGACGACCCTGTGCCTGAAGCTTGGCCCAGGTGTCCTTGAGCGTGAGCGTCCGGTTGAACACGGGCCTGTTCGCCGAGGAGTCGGCATCCGCGCAGAAGTAGCCGAGGCGCTCGAACTGCACCGTCTCGCCCGCTTCGAGCGTTGCGAGCGCGGGCTCCACGAAGCATGCGCTCAGCACCGTCTCGGAGTCCGGATTGATGCTCTCGAACAGGTCACGTCCGTCAGCGCCCGGGAACGGGTCGGTGAACAGGTGGTCGTAGAGCCGGACCTCGGCGGGCACGGCGTGCTCAGCCGACACCCAGTGCAGCGTCGCCTTGACCTTGCGGCCATCGGGTGCGCTGCCGCCGCGGGTCTCCGGGTCGTAGGTGCAGCGCAGCTCGACCACGTTACCCTCGGCGTCCTTGACGACCTCGTTGCAGGTGATGAAGTACGCCGAGCGCAGGCGGACCTCGCGGCCGGGAGCGAGCCGGAAGAACTTCTTGGGCGGGTCCTCCATGAAGTCCTCGCGCTCGATCCACAGCTCGCGCGAGAACGGCACCGCCCGTGTGCCCGCATCCGGGTCCTCGGGGTTGTTCACGACGTCCATGTGCTCGGTCCGGCCCTCGGGGTAGTTCTCGATGACGACCTTGAGCGGATCGAGCACCGCGAAGCGCCTGAGCGCGTCACGGTTGAGCACGCCGCGCACGGCATGCTCGAGCATCTCGATCTCGACGACGCTGTCCGCGCGTGCGACACCGATCATGGCGGCGAAATCGCGCATGCCCTCGGCGGGGAAGCCGCGACGCCGGATGCCTGAGAGCGTCGGCATGCGCGGGTCGTCCCAACCCCGCACGTGCCCGTCCTGCACGAGGCGCAGGAGCACGCGCTTGGAGAGCACCGTGTGCGTGAGGTTCAGGCGCGCGAACTCGTACTGGTGCGGCGTCGAGGGCACCGGCAGGTTCTCGATGAACCAATCGTAGAGCGGCCGATGGTCCTGGAACTCGAGCGTGCAGATCGAGTGCGTGATGCCTTCGATCGCGTCGGACTGCCCGTGCGCGAAGTCGTAGCTCGGGTAGATGCACCACGCATCTCCCGTTCGCGGATGCGCCGCGTGCACGATCCGGTACATGACCGGGTCGCGGAAGTTGATGTTGCCCGACGACATGTCGATCTTGGCGCGCAGGACACGCGAGCCGTTCGGAAACTCACCGGCGCGCATGCGCGCGAACAGGTCGAGGTTCTCCTCGACCGGGCGGTCGCGCCAGGGGCTCTCCTTGCCCGGCTCCGTCAGCGTGCCGCGGTACTCGCGGATCTCCTCGGCGGACAGATCGTCGACATAGGCCTTGCCCTCGGAGATGAGGTGGACGGCCCACTCGTAGAGCTGCTCGAAGTAGTCGCTCGCGAAGTAGAGGTGCTCGCCCCAGTCGAAGCCGAGCCAGCGCACGTCGGCCTCGATGGAGTCGATGTACTCCTGCTCCTCCTTGACGGGGTTCGTGTCGTCGAAGCGCAGGTGGCACCGGCCGCCGAACTCGGCCGCGATGCCGAAGTTCAGGCAGATCGACTTGGCGTGCCCGATGTGAAGGTAGCCGTTGGGCTCCGGGGGGAACCGGGTAACGACGCCCTCGACGCGGCCTTCGCGCAGGTCGGCGGCGACGATCTCGCGTACGAAATCGCTGCGTTCTGGTGTGGGTGTGCTGTCGTTGTCCATGCTGGCGAAGATAGCACACAACGAGGGGTCGGCGGATGGTCTGCCGGCAGGCACGCCGGGGATCAGGCCGCGTTCACGATCACGGGCCAGCTGCCCTTGAAGCGGTCCCATGTCGCGTCGTCCGTCGCGAGCTCGGACATGAACTCGGCGATGTTTGCCATGTTGGTCTCCCCCGGCCTGGCGAGACTCGTCACGAGTCCCTCGTGCAGCGCATACGGAGTGGCCTCGCCCTCGCGCAGCGAGTCCGGCCTGACGACCACCCACTCGACGCACCCGGGCGAGCGCCCGTCGGCGCCGCACAGGATGTCCGACGCATGCTGGTTGTCCCGCGCGGGCGGCACGAGCGCTCGCAGCAACGCGACCATCGCACGTTCAGGCGCCTTGCGCCGCGTGTCCATGCGACCCGGGCGCTCCACCGACACGCTGCTCATGAGGATGAAGCGAACCGGTCGGTCGGGACGCAGCGACTCGGCCGCCCGACAGATGCGGTCCACAGCCGAGGACACGAGGTCGCGCGGAGGGCCGAAGACGTCGCGTACGTTGACGTTGTGGCCGAGGCACGAGATCACGACCTCGCAGCCGGCGAGGTGGGAGACTAGCGCGGCCTCGCTCATCTCGTGGATCCCCGCCTCGATCACCACAAGCCGCGGGTCGGCGGCGACATCCTCGGGAAGCCGTGCGGCCGAGCGCACCACGGCCTTGACCGGGACCTCGCGCGCCAGCAGGCTCCTGAGCACGCGGCCGCCCGTACGGCCGGTCGCGCCGAGCAACAGGACCGTGGGTCGCGTCGTCATCATGATTCCTCCCCGGGATAGTGGAACACCGTGTCCAGCGGCGCTTCGAGCACGCGCGCGATCTTGAACGCGACCTCCAGTGAGGGCGAGTACCGGCCCTGCTCGATGGCGATGATGGTCTGCCTGGTGACCCCCACCCGGTCGGCGAGCTCGGCCTGCGTCATCTCCTGGGCTGCGAAACGCAGAGCCCGGATGCTGTTCGTGACCTTCGTCGGCTTGACCATGCTAGAAGCCCCTTCGGTATATGACGAGCTTGACCGCCGAGGCCACGATCGTGCCAACCGCGAAGGACAGGTACAGCGCGTTGGCGATCCAGAACTGCGGGTACTCGAGCATCGCGAGACCCATGACCCCGACCACGCCTCCCGAGGAGACGTAGTAGCCGATGATGTCGCCCCGGCGACCGATGTCCGAGTCGCGCTCGTCCTGCTTGTTGATGTCCTCGACCGAACCCTCGCCGGTAACCTCGGCCGCGATGGCCGTGGCGATCGCCATGATGATGGCCCCGACGATCATCATCACGACGGTCACACCCACCGCAACGAGCAGGACCGGCTGGTAGCGGATCTCGGAGACCGGTACGGTCCCGACATCCCCGAGCACGATCGTGAAGTACACAACGGTGACGAGTGAGGTCACAACAGCCGACACCCACGTCATCTTCTCTTCGAACGACATTGCCGCCTCCCTGATGTCAGATATCTTTGACACGACGACTGTAAAACGCATCAGACATCATGTCAAGTATTGTTTACACATCGGTCGGCACGGCGGCCCGGGACATACTCGGCGGGGTCCGGCTAGGAGCCGGGGACGGGGCGGTCGAGCAGCCGCGCGGGCACTCCCCGCTGCAGCAGCTCGGCCCTGAGCGCCTGCGCCGAGGCGGTCTGCCCGTCGGCCAGCATCAGGTAGTAGGTGTAGAGGAAGTAGCGAGTCGGGTGAAGTCCCATCGCGTCGACCTCGGCGAGCAGCTCCTCGGCGGTCCGCGTGTCACCCGAAAGGATCGCCAGGTGCGCGTTCTCCATGATCACCTGGTGGAACTCGGGCGAGGCGGCGGTGAGCTCCGCGAGTCTGCGTTTCTCCCATTCCAGGTCCGTGCGGCCGCTCGCGTATGCCTCGTCAAGAGAGGTCCGGACCAGCACGACCATGTAGCGCACGTCGCCGAGAATGGCCGGTGACGAGGCGTCGACATCGGCCTGGAACGCCTCGATGGCGCCCGGCGTGCCGTCCAGAAGGCCGCCGCGGCTGTCGAGCGCGACCCATCGGTAGTAGGGCATCGTCGGCTGCGCCGCCGCGGCCCCCTCCATCGCCGCGAAGTACTCCTCGGCCCCGCCCGAAAGAGCGGTCCCGAAGCGGTAGTTGCCCACGAGCACGCTCGCCCCGAACACCGCGACGACCGCGACCGCCACCGCGAGCGCCGCGCGGCCGACGCGCGAGCCGAGGAGCCTCGCATCGGCAGCGGGCCCTGAGCCCCTGCGCGCGATCGCGAGCGCCAGCAGCATCGCCGGGTATCCCGCCCATTGCACGGAGACGATGAGGAACTGCATGGCCGCAAGCCACGCCACGGCTCCGATCACGAACGCCATGCGCGTGGTCGACAGACGCCCCGCCTCGCGGGAGCGGTACATCGACAGCGCCCATGCGACGCCGATCGCGATCACGGCGAGCGCGCCTGCGATGCCGAAGAACGACAGGATCGTGAACGTGAGGCTGTGCGGGTCCCCCGCCACCGGCGACCAGTCGAAGTTCGTCTTGAGGACCTGAGTGGCGCCGGCGCTGCCGTCGAGCGCCCGCTGCACCGCCGCCTCGAACCCGTCGGCGCCGAGTCCCAGGACCGGCCGCTCGGCGAGCATGCGCAATGTGGAACGCCAGAAGAACAGGCGGCTTGTGAGCGAACCGCCGACGATCTCGTTGCGCAGGCCCGGAAGCGAATACGGGACCGCCGCCATGTACGCGGCGATCGCGGCGGCGAGCCCCACGAGCGAGGCCGCCGTCCATCGCGCCGCTCGCCTCAACGCCGGAGACCCGAGCCCGACGAGCTCGGGAGCCAGGCCGAGCACGAGGACGATCGCGACACCGACACCGAGTGCCCCGGCGCTGCTGCGGCTCGCGAGCGTGGCGGTCGTGGCGAGGAACGCCGTCGCGACCGACGCCCAGCGCCAGGCCGGACCCGGTGCCGAGCGCGCGAGCGCGAGCGATACCGGCGCCGCGAGCACGAGCCCGGCGACGATGTGGTTGCTGTTCTCGAACCCGCCGAGCGCCAGGGAGCCGGACAGCCCCTGCACCGTCGCCACCGCTGCGACGAGCCCGACCGGAACCTGTGACCACAGAAGGCCGCGCCGCATCGCGCGCACGGGGTTCGCGAGCGAGGCGAGCGCCAGGACCGCGAGCCACAGAAGCCAGGTCGACGCGCCCTCGTAGTACGCGTTGCCCGAGACGAGCATCTCCAGCGGCGCATAGCCCAGCAGCGTCGATACGATCACGACGCCGGCGAACGCGCCGATGCCGCCGAACCACAACGCGTCGCCCCGATCGGGCCGCCTGAGCGCGCCGCCGAGACCGGCGACGCCCCACATAACGACCGTGAAGCACAGGCACACGAACCGCACGCCGTAGACGTCCCAGCCGGCGGGTGCGGGGATGACAGGCAACGCGGCGGTCGCCACGATGGCGGCGGTCAGTAGCCCGCCCGAAACGTCAGAGGTCCGGCCCTTGGGGGCAGGCTGCGGCATTCGTCACATCCCCGGTGGTCGCACGCTTGATCGGCACCGCCATGATACCAGCCGAGGAATCGCATCCGCAGCCGCTCGTCACCCGCGCAGCGGGCGCTCGGTCTCGTAGACGACCCCGACAGCCGGACCGACATGCAGTCCGACCACCGAGGGGATGGGCGCGATGGCGACGTCGGCGCCGACAATGGGCATCACGATCTCCTCGGCGAATCTCGTCGCCTCACCCGGATCGCCCACGTACTGCACTGCGGCGCGGCGAAGGCCGTTGGCGGCCACGTCTTTGCGCAAGAGCGCGCCGATCTTGATCCAGGCCGCGTGCGCACCGCGGGAGACACCCGCGACGCCGGTGGCTCCCTTGTCCGCGGTCAGGATCGGGGCGACCTTGAGCACCATGCCGAGAAGCCCCGCCGCCCCTGAGATGCGCCCCCCGCGGCGGAGATACTCCAGGCTTTCGGGCGTGAACAGGAAGCGGGTCCGCCGCATGGTCTCCGTGGCGGCCCGCGCACACTCGTCGAGCGACGCATCGGCGCCGGCGGATTGGGCGGCCGCGAGCACAGCGAACCCCTCCTCGAGGCTGTTGGAGCGGCTGTCGAGCACGCGGACGACCGCGTCGGGGCGCCCGGCCGCGACCTCTGCGGCTGCGATCTCGGCGGACCGGACCGTCCCGCTCATCCCCGCGGAGATCAGCACGGCCAAGACCTCGTCGCCCGCAGAGACGATCCGGCGGAACACGGACTCGAACTCCTCGGGCGATGGCTGTGAGGTCTTTGGGAGGTCCGTCATGCGCGCCAGCCGGTCGTAGAACTCGGAGGGACGCAGGTGCTCGGGTGTGAGGTCCGCGCCTTGGATCGTGACATGAAGGGGAACAGTAGTGATGGAGAGACGTGTGGCGTCCTCATCGCTGATGCTGCTTGCCGAGTCGGTCACGATGCGTACAGCCATGTGTGCTCCTGCTCGCTCGAAGGCCTCTCTATAGGTAGATATCCATTGGAGATGAAGCGCTGACCTCGGAGGACGAATGTTCTCCGGCGCGACGCGCGGATCGGGGCACGACATGGCGGATGCACGAAAGGGAGCTCCCGTGGCGATCGCGGCGGCCGTGCTGATCGGCGGGGCGATGGCGTGGGCGGGCTCACAGGGCGGCGCCGCCCTGCGCGGCGTGCCGGTGTTCGCGCTATGCGTAGGCATCGCCTACCTGGTGCAGTGGCTGGTCTTCGTGCCTTCGTATCTCATGCGGACCGAGCACTTCTTCGACATCACCGGCAGCCTGACGTACATCTCGGTCATGCTGTTCGCTGTGTTCGCGAGCGGTAAGGCGACCCCCCGCTCACTCGTTCTGACGGCACTCGTGCTGGTCTGGGCCGTCAGACTCGGCAGCTTCCTGTTCCGCCGCGTGCGCCGCGCGGGCAAGGACGAACGGTTCGACCACATCAAGAACTCGCTGCCGGAGTTCCTCATGACCTGGACCCTGCAGGGGCTCTGGGTGAGCCTGACGCTGGCCGCGGCGCTGGGAGCCGTGACCTCGGACGAAGCCTCCGGCGCGCTCGATGGCTTCGCGCTCGCGGGGCTTGCGGTCTGGCTCGTGGGTTTCGCGTTCGAAGCGACGGCGGACGCCCAGAAGAACCGCTTCAGGCGCGATCCGGCGAACAAGGGCACGTTCATCCGATCGGGACTTTGGGCGCTCTCCCGCCACCCCAACTACTTCGGCGAGATCGTGCTGTGGGTCGGCATCGCCGTCATCGCGTTCCCCGCCTTGGGCGGCTGGCAGTACGCGACCCTGATCTCGCCACTGTTCGTGTACCTGCTGCTCACAAGAGTCAGCGGCATCCCGCTTCTGGAGAAGAAGGCCGAGGAGCGCTGGAGCGGACAGGCCGAGTACGAGGAGTACAAGCGCACCACGCCGGTGCTGGTGCCCAAGTTGCGCGCACGATAGCGCACAGGGGGCCGCCCCCTTCGGAGCGGCCCCCTGAGTACGCGCGTTGCGGTCGGCGCGACGAGTATCAGTCCGTTGCGAGCAGCGCCATGATCGCGTCGTAGACATCCGGCGTGACCGCTGCTTCGCCGCCGAAGACCTCGATCGAGTCGATTCCTGCGGCGTTGTCGGAGATCACGCTCTCGATCGATGCGTGCATGGATGCCCGCGGGGTCAGGAGCACGACGCCATTGCGGGTACCGACACCGGCGCCACCGGAGAGAGCGTCGGGGAACTTCTCGCCGGTCGCGATGCCGATCTGCGACCAGTCGGCGTACGCGCCGTCAACGGCCCACATGCTGAACTGCGCGGAAGTGTCGTAGCGGTCGGTCCCGGTGATGCGTTCGACGCTGTCGGCAACCGAGCGAACAGAGGCCTCGACGCCGGTGCCCACCGCGTTCGCGCCACCCACGATGACGGCGCTTCCGCCTCCGAGCGACGTGATCACATCGACGGTAGCATCCGGCATCTCACCGGGCTCGACGAGCAGGATCGGCACCATGTTGGACCAGGCGACGGGGCTTGCCGTCAGCGCGTCGGCATACAGGTCGCCGCGTGCGACGAAGAACATGCCGTCGTAGTCCTCGCCCAACTCGCCGACGATCTCGTCGGCGATCATCGCGGCGGTCTCGTAGCGGTCGGCGCCGCCGATACGATCGACCGTGATCTCGCCGAGATCCGCGACCGCGTCGGCGACTCCGTCGGAGACAGCCTCTGTCCCGCCGACGATCACCACACGGCCGGCACCGAGTCGGACGATCTCGTCAGCAACGACTGCGGGGAGCGTCTTGGGGTCTGTGAGCAGGATCGGGGCATCGTATACGCCCGCCAGACCGGCGGATGAGAGGCCGTCGGCGAACTTGGCGCCGGTTGCGAGCACCACGGTGTCAGCGCCATCGGGGAAGTGCTGCTGCGCGATCGCGACCGACGTGGCGTACCGGTCCGCGCCCCCGAGACGCATATTGGGCCAGGGGTCGTACTCGAAAGCGCCCACGTCGAACTCGGCCGTGCCGTCCTCGTTGCCGTCGATCGGGCGCGTGACGTGATCGAAGTCCCAGGTCAGGAAATCACTGAGGTCGACGCCGGTATCGATGCACGGCGAACCCTCCGCAAGGCGGTAGTCCCCGCCCTCGGGGTCGACGAACTCGGGAGTCTCACTGAACCATGAGGTGACCTCGGAGGGCTCGACGGACAGCGGGCCCACGGCGACGGGCGGTGTCTCAAGGTCGGACGCCACAGGCGTCGCCCCGATGAGCGAGTTCAGCCCCTGACCGTTCCATACTATCGAGTTGGTGACCGTCGTGCCGGGGGTCAGGGACCACACGCCGGCCATCGCGGTGTTGTCGGCGATGGTCGTGTTCATGACCTGCATGCCAGCGAGCGAGTCAGCCTCCTGGCTGGAAAGAGCGGTGTCGAAGGAGAAGACGACCGACATGGCCATCGGCACCGAAGGCTCCTCCTCGGGCGCAACAGGCGGCAGCCAATCGGGCATATCGCCGTTCCCGTACATGACGCAGTTCGTCAGGTACGCGTACGGGTTGAGCGCGACCGCTCCGATGAGCCCCCAGTTGCCCGTGAACTCACAGGAGTCGATGGTGTTCGAGTAGAAGCCTGCGGCGCTCACCTTGCTCGGGAAGTCGTAGGGGGCGCTCTCGCCCGGCACCTGCCCGACACTCAGGCCGAGGCCTGAGATGTCCACCGCACCCGTGATACTGAAGTTGTCCGAGAACGTGCTGTCCGCGATGTTCACGACGGCGATGGGCGCCCACACCGCACCCCCGAGCACCGAGATGTTCTGGGCGAACACGGAGTCGGTGATGTCGAGGTAGGTCTCCACGGCACTCACCGCGCCACCCTGTGTCTCGGTTATCGCCTGCGCGGTGACGCCGCCTTCCTGCACAGCGTTCTGCACACTCGACACTCGCTCGAGCAGGTCGATGCTGTTGGGCATGGAGCCGGGTGACAACGACGCGAACAGCGACGTGCACTGGTTCCCGCTGAACTCCGAATCGTCGATCACAGCTTCACAACCGCCGAGGAACACCGCCGAGCCCGCGCCGAACGCACCATTCTCATTGAAGGAGCTGCCGGCGATCTCCACGGAGGAACTTGCGGCGTAGATGGCGCCGCCCTCATCGCAGACCGTCGCCTCAGGCAAAAGGGCCACGGTAGGAGCGATCATGTCCTGAACCATCTCGCCGTTGAGCCCGAAATCGCTGTCCGTGATCGTCAGATCGCTCGATTCCGCATAGATCGCGGAGCCGCGGTTCGCGTGATTCTCCAGGAAGGAGCACTCCTCCACAGAAAGGGTGGTGTCGGCGACGTAGAGGGCGCCACCACCTTCGGAGTACTCGCCTCCCGTGAAAGTGAGACCGACGAGCCGGACGGGCGCCTCGGAGTAGATGTCCATGATCTGCGAGTCGAAACCGCCGTCTATGATGGCCGACTCCGGATCGTCGTTCGGATCCGCGGCGTAGATCGTGACCCCCGTGCGTACGTCTATGGGCCACTCCTCGTCCACGTACTCGCCGGAGGCCAGCTCGATCGAGTCCCCGTCCTCGCTCAGGGAAAGGGCCGCTTCGATGTGCTCGACGGCCGCGGTGGAGCTCAGCCCGTCGTTCGCGTCGTTCCCGTCGACAGGATCGACGTAGATGGTCTTGGTCGCCGGAACGATACCAGCCGCCGGAACGACCGGCACGAACGCGAGGCAGAGTGCGAGCACAAGCACCCACCTCAACGCCAGAGACGGACTCAGACTCTTGCTGTCCATGGAACCCTCCTCAAATGAGCGCTCCGCCGTGTCCCCCGGCGTACGCGCGAACCCCGTCTCTCCCATAGTAGCGCGGAAAGCGCGGGAACGCGTGAGCTTCGGACAAGCGGCCCTACACGAAGACCCCGCGCAGCTCGTCCGGCGCAAGCCCGACCTCGACCCGCTCGAGCAACTCCTCGGCGAACGCGGCAAGGTACTCCCGGTCGCGATCGGCGTCGATCCCAAGCGCGTCCGCCACCGCGCTGGCGGCGTGGCGCAGCGTCCGCAACCGTCCGGGCCGACCGAGCGCAGCGAGCTCGCCGACGACCCGCTCCCGCTCCTGCTCGGATATGCGCAGCGGCAGCGGGTCGCACCCGATCAGAGCGCGACCGATCGCGTTGGCGGCGACCGGCTCGTAGAGGTTCACGAGCAACTCGACGTAGTCCGGGCTGCTGCGCTCGAGTACGTACATGCAGGCCGCCGGCTCGAAGCGCTGCAGGAACTCGAGTTCCGTGATCAGGCGCCGCAGGTACTCGTTGATGTAGTCCACGCCGAGGAGCTCGTCGGCGACCGGATGGCACAGCGGGTAGTCGAAGACGCACGGGATCTCGTGCGCCATGGACCGGAACTCGTAGAGCTTCGGGAAGTCCCCGATACTCGCCATCGTGTCGTGCAGCGAGGTGCTCGGGATCGCTGGCATGAGCGCGGCTGCCATCGCCCACAGCTCCGCGCTCATCGCGACCTTGCGCTCGATCTCGGCGAGCCCGCGCCGCAACTCCGCCTCGAGATCGGCGGACAGCAGGCGCTCGGGCACCGTCGGCCGGTCCGGGTCGATCCCCAGCACAAAGCAGACGGAGCGGAGTATGTCGGCTGCGACGTGCCGAGGCACCGACGTGCTCTCGCCCATGGTATAGAGCGCGGTCCGCCGCTCCAGCAGGCGCAGAAAGCGGTCCTGGAACGCGGCGACGTCCTCTGGTGAGCCTGCGCCCCAAAGCGCGTCGTCAAGCTTCAGCGCCGATGCCGCGCCCTCCGGGTCCTGTGAGTTGACCAGGACATCCTCGTCGCTCATCGGAGGCCTCCTATTCGTCGAGCCAGCTTGAGCCCTCCCAGCCGGGAGCGTAGGTCTCATCGACCCAGTCGGAGACGTTGTAGCGATGCTGCGCGAGTGTTGCGGCGTTCATGGCCGCGGTGTCCTCGGCGAGATCGGCGGCGTCCGGATCGCCGGCGGGCTGCTCGCGGATATGGCGCGCCAGACCCTCGAAGAGCGCCTCCTCGAGGTAGCCGAGGTCCCCGTTGGCGACCTCGTCGAACAGGGCGCGCATCTTGCCGATGAGTTCATCGTCGGCGACCTGCTCGAGCGACTCGTTCTTGAACTCGTAAAAGAGCTGCTGGAGTTCCAGGACGGTGTCCACGAACGTCGACTGGGACACGTGGGGTGAACCCGCGAATGCGAGGACCAGGTCTTTGACCACCCCGCCTCCGAACTCGATGCGTTCCGCAGTGTCGAGCGCGTCGCGCCGCCCGGCGACCAGCGCCTCGATGTCGGCCGGCGAGAGCACCAGGCCGTGACGGGACAACGCCGCGTTCACTGACTCGAGCTCTCGCGCTGCGCTCGTGCGCTTGATCCGGTCCGTGTCATTGCCGAATGGAACCAGCATTCGCATCACCTCGAATACGTTGTTATACACCCGTTCCGCAGCGAATACAGGACTCGAAATCGAGGCCGGATCGTGGTATTGTGAAAGTAGAGGTCAGGGCATCTGACCTCCTCTTTTTTCCCTGACTTCACGAACGTGCCGCCGGCCGTCGTGTAGCTCCCGTCTTCGCCCCCTCTGAAGCGCAGGGCCGCCCCATGCGGGACGGCCCCTTGTTCGCAAGCAAGATGCCGCGTCGCGCGGCAGATCCCGTCACTCAGATGGCGGCATCATCGCTTCGGCGACCAGCTCCATCACCGGGACGATGCGCAACCCGAGCTCGTGCACGTCGTTGAGTTCGGTGATCTGCAGCCGGCAGTTCTCGCAGGGGCAGGCAAGCACCGTCGCACCCGTTGCGCGGATTTGCTTGACCTTCTCCGCGCCGGACTTGAGCCGCACGTCGTTGAACTCCTCCATGGCGACGATGCCACCGCCGCCTCCGCAGCACCACTGCTTCTCACGGTTGGGGGTCATGTCGACGAAATCCCTCGCGATCGCGGCGACGATATCTCGCGGCTGCTGGAAGATGCCCCCGTTGCGGCCTATCTGACACGGATCGTGGTAGGTCACACGCTCGCCGATCGCATCCGGTCGCACGGTGATCCTGCCGGCCTTGATGTACTCATCGATGACCTCGAGGATGTGCCGCACCTTGAAGGGCATCTTCTCTTTGGCCCAAGCCTCGTAGAACATCTCAGCCACGCGGTACGCATGACCGCACTCGGTGATGACGACCTCCTTGACCCCCAGGCGCTTCGCCTCGTCCATGTAGCGCTTGGCGATGAGGCGCGCCTTCTCCGGGTCGCCGTAGAAGAACCCGTAGTTGGCTGACTCCCAATACGAAAGCGTCCAACTCGCGCCTGCCGCGTCAAAGATGAAAGCCGCCGGCTTTATGGAGTGTGAGCCCGCAAGCGCAACGTAGAGGATGTCGGCACCCTGCACGTCGACGGGCACGGGGATCGGACGGCCATACTCCTCGGCGAGCTCCGCCTCGATGTCCCTGAAGCCGCTCACGATGACATCGCCGAACATCTCCATGTTCTCGGCCTTGAACATCGCGGCGTCGGCAAGTTGACCCAGAAGCTCGTTGCCGCGACCCGCGGCGATCAGGATGCCCTTCGCCGTCGCTGTGACCCATGCGGTGTCGATCGAGAACGGACAGTAGTAGGTACAGCGACGGCAGCCGGTGCACGCGTACGTCGCGTCGTAGAGCTCGTCGAGCATGTTGTCGTCGGGGTCGCGCGCCTCGTAGAGCGCCGGCATGAACTCCCCGGCCTTCGTGAAGTACTTGCGATAGATCTCGCGAATGAGTTCCGCGCGACGAGCCGGCAGGTACTTCATGTCCTGCGTGGCGACGTACTGATGACACGCGTCCTTGCAGATCGCGCAGCGTGCACAGATGTCCATATACTGCTTGAGCTGGCGGTTCATGCGCTTGTCGAGCACACCGACGATGGTTTCTACCTGCTGCTTGTCCACGGCTACTCAGAGCTCCTCACGAGGTTGGTCGCGAAGGCCCCGATGGCGTGGGTCATCTTCGAGAACGGGAAGTAGATGAGGAACGCGTCAACGAACAGCATGTGCCAGTTGAGCGCGAGGCGTGTCGTCGAGTCGGCCAGCTCCGAGGGGAACGCCGGCTTGAACGCCATGAGGCTCGCGAACCACGCTTGGTACGTCGCGGCATGCAGCCCGCCGACGAACCGCAGGTGATCGCCCATGATCACGATGCCGAGGAGAAGCGCGAGCAGCAGGTAGTCCTCGGGAGTGGACAGCTTGCGGTAGGCGCCGAAGGTGCGCCTGCCGATCCAGTAGAGCACCGCGACGAGCATGATGATGCCAGCGCCACCACCGGACCACGCCGCGAACGAGTTCATGCCTTCGACCCCGAGCACAGCAACGAGCGGGTCGAACTCGTGCACGAGCCTCAAATGGCCCACGAAGGCGGCAAGTGCCGCAAGGTGGAACGCGAACGCCGCGATCATCACACCGGTCGCGATCGCCACCGATTGCGGCGCCACGAACGTGTCCTTCAGAAGCTTGCCAAAGCGCCCGAGTCCGCTGGCCGGCTTGGGAAACAGTCCGAGCCGGACGGTCGAGGCAGGCGTGCGAGACCATTCCCATATGCGCCACGCCATGCCGAATGTGAACACGACGAGGCCCACGTAGACGCCCAGGCCGGACGCCAGGTAGGAGAACCAGTCCATTGTGGTCGCCTACTTCACGCGCTTGACGAGGAACACGAACTCGTTCCCGACCTTCTCGGCCTGGAGCACTTCGTTCCCGGTGGACTTGGCCCATGCGGGGATGTCGGCCATCGATCCGGCGTCGGTTGCGACCGCGCGAATCACGCCGCCGACCGGCACGCTGGTGATCTGCTGGCTGACCTTGACCATCGGCATCGGGCAGAGGAGACCCTTGAGATCGAGTTCGAGATCGGGGGTGATGTCAGGCATGGCGGTTCCTTTCGTCATAGCCCGCGCCCCGGCGGCGCGGACGGATTCCCTAGACTGCGATCACTCGCGACACCCGGATCGCTAGATGAAGAACTGGATCTGCGACTCCTGCGCCTCCATGAGCATGAACCCGACGCCGACCGCTTCCTGGCAACCGTCGACGAAGCACTCCTGCGGTATCTCCATGACGTCCATCGACATCTGGCATCCGTACATGCGGACGCCCAGATCGACCGCGAGGTCGCGCAGTTGCGGCAGCGTGGCGACGTTGTTCGCGCCCATCATCTTGCCGAACATCCAGCGGCCCATACCGCCGAAACTGTACTTGCTCGGGTTCGCCTTCTCGATTCCACCGCCCTCGAACATCCTCATTCCGAGCATCTTGCCGAAGAACGACTTGCCGTGTTTGGCGTCGGCCTTCTTGAGCGCCTTCAGGCCCCAGAACGTGAAGAACATGACCACGTCGATACCCATGGCGGCGGCCCCGGTGGCGATGATGAACGCGCCGAACAGCCTGTCCATGTCGCCGCTCATGACCACCAGCGTCATCTTCTTGGGGGGGCTCTCGAGCGCTGATATCCTCGCGTTCAACTGCTCGAGCGCCACTGCTTCGGTATCCATGCCGACCTACCTCTCGACGTGACTGGACGGGACGAGAGCGCGGGCGGTGCCGCGCCCCTGCTTCCTGGGTCAGCCCGAGACCTCCGGGGTCGCGCCGCTCGCGGCCCGCTCCTCGATCCGCTCCTGCATGACCTCGGTGATGAGATCGAATGCCTGGATGAGCTTGGGGCTGCTGATGGAGTAGAAGATGCGCGTACCCTCTCGACGGGCGCGCACGGCACCGTGGGCCTTCATGATCGAGAGGTGCTGGGAGAGGTTCGCCTGCGGGATCCCGGTGCGCTCAACGAGTTCGCCGACAGACAGCTCGTCGGTGCGGAGCGCGCCCAGGATCATCTGGCGCTTGTCGTTCGCGAGCGTCTTGCAGAGCTCGGAATGCAGGCAGTAGAACTCGGCGTCCATGACGTTCCTCCGGCAAGGTCGGTCAGGCGATGTTAATGGCTTCATTCTACATGCAGGTATTCGAATCCTCTAATGTTTCTCAAACGACAGGGATGAACGGGTGATGCGCGGTGTTCACCTGGGGATGCGCGCCGTCGGCACGAGGACTCCCGGCATGTCCAGACTCCGACGACTGCCATTCCCGGCTCATCCGCCACGTCTGCCACACCTCGGCGGGCCGCCATAGGGGACCGACCGGCGCTGCGGGCCGATCCTCAGATGTTCAGATCCCGTGCCGCATAGAAGCGGTACGTGCCGGCCAGCGCGAGCACGATGATGAGCGCCGAGAGCGCCATGTAGACCGGGTCGAGCCCGTCAGCCATCACGATCGCGGCATCGAAGTACTTGAACGGCGTGAAGTACTTCAGGAAGTCGAGCTTCTCGTTGAGGTTCACCGTGTAGTAGAGCAGGAATGCCACCAGCATGATGGTGGTCGCTCTGCCCGGCGCTCGCTTCGGCTTCTTCGCGGTGCCGGCGACCAGCGCGCCAAGCGAGAAGAACACGAGCTGGATGAAGAACGCGCCGACCATGAGCGTCACGATGCCATCGTTGAACGACTCGCCGTTGCCGTAGTAGTCGACGAAGTAGAACGACGAGAACATCGTGACGAGGTTGAGCGCAACGAGGTTCACGAGCCCCGCCATGAACTTGCCGGTAAGCACGGCGCGACGCGTGACAGGCTTGGCGTAGAGGAACTCGGAGGTCCGGTCTCGTTCCTCCTTCGAGACGAGCCCGGAGCCGAGAAGCACCGCGTGCACCGCCGCCATCACCATGATGTAGAGGAACAGGATCCCGTAGAAGCCGCTTGGCTGGGTGAGGTCGAAGCCGGTCAGCCCGAAGATGACCTGCACACCCTTGGGTAGTGCGGCCATGATCTGCTCGACCGACTGTCCGGCCTGCTCGTACGCTGCGTACTTCGCCATACCGGAGAGCACCAGAAACACCATGCCGAGCGACCAGAACAGCAGTCCCCAGCGGTGCGATCTCATTTCGCGCAGAAAGATGTTCACTTCAGCCACCTATGCCGATGCCCGGATGTTCTTCTTGGTGAAGACCACGTATGTCGTGACGATGAAGGCCGCGACCAACACCGCTTCGAAGGCCAGGAAGCGACCTTCGAGCGCCGTGTGCTGGACGATGTACATCGGATCGAAGAACTTGAACGGAGTGACCCAACGGACTTCTTCGTTGCCCAGCACCGCACCGAGTGTGCCGATGATGTAGAACGCGAAGACGGTCGGCAGCGACAAGGCGATCACCGTCTTGACCTTGGGGATCGTGACCGCGAGCAGCGCACCCAGCGCGGCAAAGAACAGCTGCACCAGAAACAGCGTGAGCGAGATCAGAAAGAACTTCGCACCGGAGAACGGCTCCTCGGCAACCATGACCGCCGACACATACCCGGCGATCGCGAACGCCGCGGCCGTGAGTGTGATCGACACCAGCGCGGCCGAGAGCTTGGCGGTGATGATGTTCGAGCGCTTGAGCGGCTTGGATATCAGGAAGTCGGCCGTCTTGCCCGAGAACTCCTTGGAGATGACACCGGCGCCGATGTTCATCGCCTGGATCGCGGCCGCCACCATGGCGAAACTCAGGAAGTACGCATAGAAGCCGAAGATGCTGAAGAACGTCTCGACCGAGATGCTGAATGCGGCGCGCACCGCCTCGGGCAAGCCGTTGAGCAGCGCCTTCGACGCTTCGATGTCACCCGTGAACGTGGGGTACATCCCCATCATGAACACGAACACCATCGCAGCCATCGAGATCATCCACGTGATGGTGGAGCGGCGGTTTGCGGCCAGTTCGCGAAGGAATATGTTCACGCGCTACTCCTTCCTCTCGTAGTAGTGCAAGAAGATCTCCTCGAGGTCCGGCTCTTCGACGAGGAAGTCGATCAGGTCCTGCTCGGCGAGCAGCTGGGTCACGCGGTTCACGGCCCCGCGGTACAGGAAACTCACCGTGTGGTTCGAGACCGAGAGCTCGGTGACCCCCTCGATGGCGAACCGGTCCGCGACCGGATCGCTCGCGAACTCGAGGGTGATCCGCTTCGTTGCGTTCTCAAGGAGCGTCTTGATCTGCTGCACCTCGATGATCGCGCCGTCCTTGATGATCGCGACGCGGTCACACAACTTCTGGACCTCCGAGAGGATGTGCGACGAGAACAGCACCGTCGAGCCGTTCGCGTTCTCCTCGCGAAGCAGGTGGAAGAACTCCTGCTGGATCAGCGGGTCGAGACCGCCGGTAGGCTCGTCGAGGATTATGAGTCTGGGGCGGTGCGCCAGGCCCTGGATGATGCCGACCTTCTTCTTGTTGCCGTAGCTCAGGTCGTCGATCTTCTTCTTGAGGTCGAGATCGAACCGGTCCGCCAGTTCCCGGATGCGCTTCTCGGTGGCCTTGGAATCCTGCTCGTAGAAGCTCGCCGAGTAGCGCAGCAGGTCGATCGCACGCATGTCGTCGTAGTAGAAGACCTCGGAGGGAAGGTAGCCCGTCTGCTCACGGATCTCCGGTCCGTGGGTCAGGATGTCCTTGCCAAAGACCGTCGCCGAACCGCTCGTGGGAAAGATGAGCCCGAGCAGGGTGCGGATGGTCGTCGACTTGCCCGCCCCGTTGGGTCCGATGAACCCGTAGATCTCACCTTCCGCAACCGACATGTCGAGATTCTCGATCCCCCTCGACGAGCCGTAGAACTTCGTGAGCTTGGTGGTCTCGATCACGTTCATGCGTCAACTCCATCCACGGCGACCGGAAGCGCGCCTGCACGGGCACAGATGCGCCTCTGTAAATATATCGCTGCGCGGCTTGGATGAAACGGCATGTCGCCGGCACAGGCCATCACGCCGTCGGGCTCGTCGTCGGCGTCGGCGCTCGCCCACTCCCATGTTCCGAGGACCGAGGAATCCGCACCGTATCTCAGTCTGCCCTCGGAGCGCTCGCGAAGGCTGCCCTCTTACTCCGGTCTGCCGGTCGACCCTGTAGCGCTGGTCCCTCCGGGGTAGTCCGGCAGCGGCTCCGCGTCCTCGTCTCCAAGAGCACGGTCGAGGGCTTCTCGCTCACCTTCATCGAAGGCTCCGACCTTGTAGCCCGCCGCCTCATCGATCGATCGAAGCGGTCCCTGGGCATCCCACAACTCGGGATCCTCGCCCGGCGGGGCCGCGCCCCCCACTCCGATGTGGTAGTCGGCCGGTTCAGCATGTTCCTCGCCGAGAGTCACGGGGATGTCATCGGCTGTGCCGGGCGGATGCGTGGTCACCGAGTCCGGATCATCGTCCTGGGCGCACTGATCCTCGTCCGCGTCACAGCCCGCAACCGAACCGGAATCGGGAGTCTCGTAGTACCCGCCATCCGCTCTACGGAGTCGCTGGTTCTCGATATGCTCATCCATGATGCCTCCCCGCCGGGTCGCACCAATCGTCCTACAGGTCATACCCATGGAGTCGCTCCCACACCTGTGAAAAGAGACCCCGGCATGGCCGAGGTCTCTTCGGTGTCGTACCGGCGGAAGCAAGGGAGCGGATCGAACCCTCGATACGGTTTCGCTCCCCTAGTTCGGATACGGTCCCGGTGCCCGAGCCACCGTCCAACGGATCAACGGCTGCGTGATGCCGTACTCTTCGTCGATGTAGTCGAAGAACTTGAGACGCCCACCCACCTCACCGTCGAGTCCGAGTTCGAGCTTCCACCAGGGATTCCAACTCGTGTTCGCGTCGATCTCGCCGAAGCCTATGAACTTCACGTACGGGCCGGCCACGCCATAGAACAGCGTCGAGAACCGTGCGCTCGTCCATGCCTTCGCAGACATCGAGGTGTTTGGAGAGGGGGGATAGCAGTAACTGTCGTTCGAACCGTAGTTGGCCTGATTGAAGCCCGCGTACCGGTTCCATGTAAGCCCGATCGTACGATCTCCGAACTGCCTGAAGTGTGCGCCCGGAGCCTGGATGGAACCTTCGACACCGCAAAGCACCTGCAGGTTGATGTCCACGAATGCCGGCAGTCCACCTGCCGAGAAGTAGATTCTGCCCAGGGACATGTCCGGTATCGGCCACATGGTGATGGATCCCGTGTACTGTCCGCCATTGTGAGTGGTGTCGACGAACAGCGAGAGCCCCTCGTCCATGGCGAAGTACACACCGCAGTCCACCAGCCCTGACCTATCGAAGGACGCGTTCAGGTAGAACGACGCCGAGACGGACATATGTCCGCTGAACGCAACGTACGAGCCGTAGTAGACGCTAGGGTTCTGGTCGGCCCACGACGCGAACGTCCAATCATTGAGACCGGGATAGTATCGAAGATCGAAACCCCGCCACCATGAGCCGATGCGTTCCGCGGCGATTACCTCGCCCGTGCCTCCCGATGTAGCTGCAAGCTCGGCCTCCGCACGACCGTCTCCAAGTACCGAGAGACCGCCGAGCGTGTCGACCGAGGCTTGGTCATACTCGACCGCGGCGAACTCGCCTCTAGGCGCGCCGATCGATCCGTCGCCGAGCTGGCCCCAGGTGTTGTTGCCAGCCGTCTCGATCCTCCCGCGCATGTCCAGAGCAGCGATTCCTCCGGCGCCGGACGCGTCGATGGCGATCCACGGATGATCCTCGGGGCCCTGCGTCGGAACGTTGCGGGTTCCCGGGGTCTCGACCGCGAGGCCCAGCTGCGTGTCGTCGCCCCAGGCCCAGCGGCTCCAGTCGTCTTTCACCGCGAACGAGACGTAGCCATCGCTCTCCACGGTGTTCCAGTCGGTGTCTGCACTGATGGGGGTCGGAATGGCCCTGTCAACGAAGGTCCCATCGCCGACGCAGCCCGATGCGTTGTAGCCCCAGCCCCACAGTGTGCCGTTCGAGGAGATGCCCAGGGTGTGGTAGTGCCCGGCCGACGCTGCCTTCCACGTTCCGCTGCCCACCCGGGTAGGCACGAGCGTAAGCGCGCTGGTCAAGCCCTCCCCCAGCTGTCCGTACTGGTTGCGACCCCATGTCCAAAGCGAGCCATCCTCTTTCAGGGCGACCGTGTGCGAACGTCCGATATCGACTGACGTCCAGTCAGCGTCGCTGCCCACCTGCACCGGCGTGCTGTGATTGTCTCGCGTGCCATCGCCGAGCTGGCCCCAGTAGTTGTAGCCCCACATCCACAGCGTGCCGTCCTCGCGGATGGCAGCGGCGAAGGTGGAATAGGCCGCGGCCGAGCTCCACTCCGCATCGGACAGCAGCGTCGGTTCGGCCACCACCGTGACCGAGTCACCAAGTCCCGCCTGACCGTCGGCGTTCGAGCCCCACGTCCACAAGGAGCCGTCCTGTTTGATGGCGAGAGAGTATCCGGCCCCGGCGGACACGGAGAGCCAGTCGGTGTCCGTGCCCACGCGCACGGGCCTGTTGACCGTGGTGCCGACCTCGCCGATGCCGAGCTGCCCAGCCTCGTTTGCGCCCCAGGCCCACAGAGAGCCGTCGGCAAGAATCGCGAGCGAGTGGCTCCAACCCGCCGAGACCTCGACTGCCGGGGGCGCAGCGGCCGGCAACTCGTCGGGCGTGCCCGTGACGTCGATGGAGCCCTTGATGAGAACGTCAGACAGGGCCGCCTGGGTGGTCTGGACGACCGTCTGACCACCGTCCTCGGTCACGCCTGTGACCTTGCGGAACAGGCCGTCGGGGAACTGCGCGTCGGGCTCGACGGCGACAACAGCGCCTAGCGCGAGCTCATCCAGTTGCGTTGTGGAGCCCGTGAAGACCATGTCACCATCAGCGGTCATCGTTGTCAGCTTTGAGGCCGTGTCGGGAGCGAGTTCCTGCGCGTCTGCGTTCACGACCTCGGTGGCTGCGTTCACCGCCGCCGAGACAACGTCCGCGTCGACGGCTGCGACCCCGCCGAGGAACACCAGTTGAGTGATTGCGGAACAGTGTGCGTTCAAGAACCGTTCGGTCTGGTCGGTCAAGCTCGCTGGAGCGACCAGGACGATTGGCGAGGAGCGCCGCGCGCACAACGAGCCCGCAACAAGAGCGTCGGGGAAATCAGTTCCGACGGCGACGAACACCTCATCGTAGGTAAAGCCACGCTGGAAGGCGTACTCCGCGATGAGCGCTGCGGTCTCGTAGCGATTGATGCCGCCCACCCGCTCCGCGTCCGCGATCCCCCCCAGCACCGACTCCGCGACTGCCGCAGTCCCTCCTGCGACCAACACGGACTCGATACCGACCTCGTCGAGGAACGTCGCTGCGACCGCCGGCATCTTGTCGCGCTCAACCAGCAGGATCGGCATGTTCGAGAACCCCGCGAAACCGGAAACGGACAGCGCGTCCGGGAACGTCTCGCCCGTAGCGATCACGACGCGTGCAGGCGTGCCCTCCAGCGCGGCCAGATGACGTGCAACCGCCACTGCGGTCTCGTAGCGGGTGCGACCTTCGAGTCGTGTGACGTCGCCCGGATCCAGGCCGAGCGCTTCGAGTTGCGACTCGACACTATCGGGAACGGCGCTCGTGCCGCCCACTATGAAGGCGCGGTTGGCGCCGAGCCGAGTGATCTCCGCACTCGCCTCGCCGGACAGGCCATCGGCCCCCGCAAGCAGGATCGGCGCGTCGTAGGCGGCCCCGAGCGGACCACTTACGAGTGCATCAGGGAAGTTGCGTGCCGTGGCGATGACGATCGTTTCAGCCGAGTCCCAGCCGTGTCGGCTGACATCGACGGCGGTCTCGAGCCGGTTCTCGCCCGCGAGTCGTTCGACCTGCGGTGTGACCGTGGTCGTCTGGGCGGCGACCCGAGGAGAGGCGGTTGCCCCATCAGTGACCAGCGGTGGAACTCCCGAGAGAATCAACAGCACAGTGAGCGTGACGGAAAGCGTCAGACGTAGACGATGCATGCCGGCCTCCTTGATGTGCCCCGAACGCGGGCGCGATCATACCCCCCCCTATTCTTAACATATCGGACCTGCACCCGCCCCGGTTTAGAAACCGGTCAGCGCGGGGCGAAGAGCAGGAGGCAGAGCCCGTCCGGACTCGATCTCCTGTGTCTAGCGGTCTGGCGGAGAAGAAGGGATCCGAGCCTGCGCCCACGCCACGCCTATCGCGGCGGCGAGCACCCCCGGTCGAGCCAGTCGAGCAGCGCGGCCAAGTAGCGGTCAACCGCTGCCTGATGCGTCTCACTCGTGAGTGTGCCCCGTTCGTCGAAGGCCTGGGCGGCGAAGGACACGGTCAGCTCCGCCTCCGAGAAGACCGGCGCCTTGAAGTAGTACCAGCTCTGGCGCCAATGAAGCTGACCGCGAAGCGTGCCCATATAGCCGGTGGATGCTCCACACACTGCCATAGGACGACCGATGAGCGTGGGGTCGCCGAAGGGGCGCGACAGCCAGTCGACCGCGTTCTTGAGGTATCCCGGCACACCATAGTCGTACTCCGGCGACACGAGCAGCACGCAATCGCACCCCTGGATCACGGTCTTCGCGTCGAGCACCGCCTGAGGGGGATCACTCTCGAGATCCTGATCGAAGAGCGGTATCTCGCGGATGTCGACTTCAGCGATATCGAGCCCGTCCGGCGCTCGCTCGATCAGCGCGCGCAGCAACAGGCGGTTGAAGCTCACCTGACGGCGCGACCCGCATAATGCAGCGACTCTGGGCATCGCGACCTCCATCGTTCGACGCGATTTCATACCCCGGCGCGGACGCCGGCCAAACGCCGGCAGGTGTTGAGGCGCCACGAAAGGAGGCCGCGAGCGCCTCAGCGTAGGTACTCACAACGCCCGCCCCTCATGCCGAGGAACGGGCGTCGTCAGTCTCTGAGCGTCCAGCCTCGCTCAGGGCTAGCTCGTCGGCCGCCGGTAGCAGCGATGAGGCGAGTCATCGTATACCGCAACTGGGACCGGAGGTCGGGCTACCGGCTCCTCTCGATCATACTTGACGATCATGTGAGGCAAGTGCGCGACAATGAAGGGCTCTGGGTCCAGAGCGCTCGCCGTGCTGTCCAGGATGTACTCGCCCAGAATGAGTTCCTGTCCATTCGCATAGAGTTCGTCGGTGCTGAATTCGAGCAGCCATATGTAGGTCGGCATCGCCTGGCTGAGATAGACGTCGCGAACTTGCGGAGACAGCTCCGCAGCCTCACCCTCCTCGCGGACCCACGACTTGTATGAACTGGACTTGACGAACAGTAGACGGGCCACAACCGTACCCGTCGCGATTGCCTCGACGAGTCGCCCGGCGTTCTCGTGGGCCTTCGCGAGACGCTTGAGATAGTCAAGAAGTACAGGTGATACGAATGTAGCGAACCACTGCTGGTACGCAAACTGGCTCTCGAGGTATAGCTTCTCGGGCAGCGGGACCACAAGTCCCTTCGCCGCCTCAAGTACGTCACCATACCTGGCATCGACGAGAAGGGGGGCCGTCGAGGAGCGCGACAGCAGATCTCTCATTGGCGCACTCGCAGGGAGTAGACGATATGGCCCTGCTTGGTCGTCGTGCACCACAAAAGCATCAACGTACTCGTGCGCCCCTACGAGATTCGCGCTCATACTAGTCAGCTGGGCGATCCAGCCGCCCTTCTCCTCTGGCTCGCCAGCGTCCAGCACCTCTACCATAGGAGCGTGCGTCATCTGAGCGCGGAGCCCTGCGAGTCTAGGCTCTGTGATTCTCTCCTGCCGGCAGTGACCGACGACGGTCATCGCATGGAAGTCATGGTTGCCCTTGAACATCAGGAGTACAGGCATACGCGATTCGACGTACGTGTAGGTTCGAAACACAGGGTCCCACCGCCTGAGCCAATCCGCTGCCAGGATAGCCTCTCTTCGCGTTGGTGGGGGCGTCCGCGTCTTCGACTCGCTATTCCCGGCCTCATCATCACCGAAGCCCGCCATCGAGGCGAGCGCGTCGGACGATACTGTTGCGGGCCTCACTTCGAGCAATGCACCGTAGCCCAGGTTCTTGATTCCTTGAACCATTGCCTTCATGGTAAGACCAGTCGCAGGTACGGTTCGGGGCATGTCTGGCTGATAGCGCGTTGCAGAATCAGAGATCTGATACGGCAGGCGAGGCTCACCGTTGGACGACTGTGACAGGTACCGCAGGGCCATCCAGATCGATGCCTGAGCGCATGACATCGACATTCGATCTTGTTCGATGAAGGGCACGCCCTCGACCGAGAGCGTCCGCCCGTAGAGATGTACCTCGAAGCGAGCACAGCAGAGAGTATACGAGCGGATTCCCAGCTTGCCGTCCGGAGGAACAAGGACCGTGCGGCCCACGACTCCCACCTCGACGGGCCGCAATACCGCAAAGCCCAGGTACGCGGGATCTCCATCGACAACTTCGTCGAGGCCTTCAAGCACTCTGTCGAAGAAGTGCACGCGAACCGCGCGATCTCCGTAGGAACGAAAGCACTTTGAGTAGATGTTGGAGAACTCGTCCCGATAGTCCCGGTCGACGTAGTCCTGCTCCAACACAACACACTTGGCGTCCAACACGGAGCGGCAGTACTCGAGCACGGACGCCAGCACGGAAACGCGACTGCGTTTGCGGCCCAACTTGTCGAGTAGGGCACCCCATGCCAACTCATCGGGGAGCGCGATGATCTCCGGCGCCGACATGCGGTATCGGGTTGGACCTAGCCGACGACGAGATACTGGGCTTCGGCGAGAGAAGTCGCGCGGAGCGCCTCAACATCCCGGGCGGCTCGCTCTATCTTCTTCGCCCGCTCCTGAATCTCCTTCAGGTCCTCAAGCGCCTTTGCGAACTCGCGGACTGCTGTGTCGACGGCTCTCTTCTCCGCGGCGGGCCTGTTGGCAGTTGTCACCTGCAACCCTTCCTGTCGTTCGCTTGGCACAATTCTAGCGCTCATCGGCGCAACCTAACAACCGCCCTCCAGTGGCGAGCGCCAGAAGCCGACTCACAATCTACCACGGTGCCGGGCGTCTCGCAAACAACCCTGTGCTCGCACGCGTATCGCATCCTCCCCCGCGGCGACTTCCTCACCAGGGGCCCCCCGGAACTGCAACACCTACCACGTACACCCGGCACTCCATCGCGCACTGAATGTCGACACTGGCCAAGGTCGACGAACGCACTAGTACACGTGCGCGAACTCAATTCGATTTACACCCGGCAGATCACCAAACGCCCGCCCAGCCGCAATAACCTGAATGTCCGGGCGCGTGACGGCGAGATCGGTGAAGGGCGCAATCGCGTGGCTCTCGTAGTCGGGCCGGTCAACGTCGGCCACATCTGCGAGCGAAGGCGGAAAGTCCAGAATCGAGAGACCTGGATATCGACTACCGCTCTCTCCGGTCAGGCTGAGAAGCCCGTAGTGGTACGCAAGCAGAAGGTAGATGCTAAGCGCGCCCCCTAGCCGCGACTGCCATGAGCTGGAGCCCACCGAGATGCGAAATCCATCACGCCGGATTGAGAAAGCAAGCGGATCGGCGAGGTTCCAGCGAGGGGCGTCCGCATTCAACTTGGTGATGTACTGGCTCATTCCAGTGGTGAGCAATGAGCCAAGCTCATCGAAGTCCACTGAGACGACCTTCGAGTTGACGCTGGTCGCCAACTCCTCAACACGTTGGGAGACGCTCGCGATCTGTGCCTCCAACTCCTCTCGCTCGGCCAGAAGGCGGTTCACGCTGGCAACCTGGCGCATCTGCTCGGACAGCCGTCCGATTTCTTCGTCAATTCGACGCACGGCCTCGTCATCCACGGCCACAGAGACCGTCCGATACTTCTCCAGTCTCGCGTCGAAGTCCGCGACCTCCTTTCTCTGGCCAGTTAGCTCAGACACCAGCTCCCCCTCGCGCAGTCGAAGGTCGGCGAGGAGTTTCCTATTTTCGTTCTGCTCGTCTTTGATCTGGGCAATTTCGAACTCTAGTCGCGTGGTGGGATCCTCGGAATCGCCTTGATGACTCACGAGCGGACGGTCGCACAAGAAGCACGCGCCTGCCGCCACTGCCGCATCAGTCTGGCGAACAGGCTGATCGCAAGCGGGACAGTGCGTAATCCGGAAGCCGGTCAGAACATTGCCCGCAACGCGCGCACGCTTCAGGCGTCGAAGTGTGGCTAGTAGTTGATTCTGATACTCGTCTATCTGTCGAGCTCGGGCACGCGTCGTCGACAGGTGTTCGCTCAATTGCACGGCGCGTACGACCGCCTGGGCTCGATCGTGCGCCAGCTGCGCAACCTCTTCCAGCGCGTCATCGCCCTGTGAGGCGGATGGCAGTTGAGACGCAAGTCGCTGGTCCTGAAGGTCTCGCCGTCTTGAATCGAGGCCCCTCAGGACTGCGGTCACTGATTCAGTCGACCCCACAAGTGATGGGTCGGCTGTCGCTGCAATTTCTCGGGTGACGGTGGAAAGCAGTTCTGAGAACTGCTCTTTTCGGGCTTCTAGCCGGTCCCGCTCCTTCCGTGCGCTCACCAACTCCCCATACTCTGGCGAGTAGATTTCCTCCGCGACTCCCAAGAACTGCAGCATGCATGCGAGTTGTTCGCTATCCGGCTGCTGAGCCGCGACGGACGACCACGATCCTTCCCTCCGGTACACGTGGCGATACAAGCTGCGCCAGCCAAGCGCAGGCCAGGTGTACCCGGCGTACGGATTGCCTTTGGGGTAGTGCACTAGCGGAATCTGCAGCAGGTCCAGCATGAAGTCCGAGAACAAGTCCGCCTGAAGTCGCTCTCCATCCACCAAGACGTTCGTGAGTCCGCCTGGCGAGCGCCAGTTCCTCTCTAGCTCGAACCGGCGATCGCCGATGGAGATGGTCATACCTACCGAGTCATAGGCGTTTGATACGTGGGGCGACATGACGTGATCGGGCTGCTTCGTTGACCCCATGAGGTAGTCGATAATCCTCAGCCAGCTTGTCTTACCTGTGTTCGGCTCCCCGACAAGAAGGTTGACACCCTTGAAGAGAACCAGCTCCTCAACGCTGTCTTCGGTTCCCCGCCACACTCGGTCAATTGTCAGGTGACTCATTCGATCACTTCTCCAAGCTGTCGACGACCTACCTCGAAGTCGAACGACGCGTAGATCAGGTCCTTGATAGCGCTACCGGTGAGGCGCCCGAATTCGTCCACGACGGTGCCAATCTGAGCGTTGAGATCGTCGAATGCCTCATCCTGAGCCAGGGCCTCGGCCGCTGCCACCCCGCGCTCCGTCAGGGCAAAGGTGAAGGTGCGGGTTGACTGCCGGGCGATCTTCAACAACGCTCTCGATTCGAGGTAGCCGAGGACGGCGTAGTATCGATGGTCCCACGGCCCATAGTGGTGACGGATCATGGCCGATTCGATCTCACCAGTGCGACCGCGAGAACCGGTCACAGACGCGAAGTAGTCGGGATACCTCACGAAGAAATCGAGCTTGGCCAGCTTCGTGAGACCGACGACCTTTCCCCCGCGGCACTTGAGAATCAGGAGCAGGAGTCTCGCTGCGTGAAACTCCGTGATCGAATCGGCGTTCAACGGAACCGATCGTGGATACTCCGCGACCTGGTGCATCTGCAGCATCATGCCTCCTCTGGCAAGACGAAGCGATGCGCTCCGCGACTCACCGCTTCGTACATCGCACCTTGGACAATCGCCATCAGAGTGGACTGGCCTCCCAGTTCATCGCTCACACGAGCAATCTGTGCCAGGCAGTAGCCATGGAATCGAGGTCCATCCAGTTCGATGTCGCCGCCTGCAAGCGCGCTCATGCATGTGTTCAGGACCGCTTGCACCGCATACGCGACCGCCTGGAGGTCGGGTCCCCCTGAGTAGGCTGGATCGGTGGAAGCGGTGTTGAACGCCCGGCGCAACTCGATCGCTGAGATGACAGTGGCACGAGGAACGGAAGCCTCTTCTAGGGCCGAAATCAGCTTCGCCGTGGAGCCGGACACCGCTCCATACACTGCCTGCAGCAAGCTGCCGAAGAAGACCTCGCGCACCCCCTCGGGCCCGAGCCTCTTCTCTGATGCAACCTGCGACTTGGCGGCCTGAAATACTCCCTTCAGTAGAGACTCGTACACGCTCTCTCTCTGCGATCGCGTTAGCAGGTTTGCATCTCCTGCAACTCGCTCGACCAGGTCCATGTTCGCCCTCTCGAGCGCACTTTCGGACTCACGCACGTCCCATCGTCCGTGGGTCACCCAGTAGCCGAGCGTAGCTCCAGCCGGGGACGTACTTGAGCCGAGTCGCTCCACCAGTTTGGTTGCGAGCACTTGGCACTTCTCGGGGCTTCGTTGGTCAACAGACTGAGTGAGGACGCGAAGCTCGCGTTTCACTCCCAATAGAGTCACGATCCTGAAGACACAGTGCTCCTGATACCTGTCCCGAGAGAGCGATGAGAGCACGAGGCCCGCGTCGTCGTCGATCGGAGCGATCTGGGCAATCGTCCAAAGCTGGTCATCCCGCCCTGCCTTGACCTGAACGTACTCAACTGTACTTGGCGGGTCCGACAGAACAAGCGTGATATCGTCTTCGGCCTCACAGCGCACTTCAGTGATCTGCGCCGCTGGCCCCAGCATCTCCAGACAGAAGGAGGCTGCAACGTGATCCTGATAGGAGAAGCCTTGCCGCGCGAACACGCCACCGCTGGAGATGGCGGTAGAATCGGCGATGGACGGCAGACTCGTTCGCGGCACGCGTGCCCCCAGCAGACGTTCGGAACTTGCTCCGAGTATGAGTGGACACCGACGAAGACCGCAAGTTGGGCAAACGCCCGCCTCCCCTGCTGGAGAGACGGGCGTCGTCAGTTCGTTCTGGCGGAGAGGGAGGGATTCGAACCCTCGATACGGGGGATACCCGCATAACGGTTTTCGAGACCGCCGCATTCAACCACTCTGCCACCTCTCCGTGGTGGCGCGAGCCGCCCAAGACGGCTCAAAGCGCATGTGCGAGTATAGCGAGGGCGCGCAGGCGGGGCAATCGGCCTGCGGCGGCCGCCGACCGCACGCCCGCCAGCGTGCGGACACGGGTATCGACTCATCGACAGACCAGCCTTGGAGGCCGCGAACATGAACCCCGCCGGAGAGTACGTCTACCTCAACGGCTCGATCCTGCCCGCCGACGAAGCGGCGATCTCGCCGTTCGACGCGGGGCTTCTGCGCGGCTACGCCGTCTTCGACCTCCTGCAGACGATCGACGGCAGGCCCTACATGCTGCAGGAGCACCTGGAGCGCTTCCACTCCTCGGCGGATATGCTGGGCCTGCCGGTACCGGTCACCGACGAGGAGATCGAGCGGATCATCCTCAAGCTGCTCGCGCGTAACGGCCACGCGGAGGCCACCGTGCGGCTCGTGCTCACCGGCGGCTACGCGCCCGACGGCATGCACTTCGACCCGGCGACGCCGACGTTCCTGATCGTCACGCACGAGTTGTTCAAGGTCCCGGAGACGGTCTACACCGACGGCGCCAAGCTCCTCGCGGTACGGCACACGCGGGAGTTCCCCGAGGCCAAGAGCACCAACTACCTCACCTGGCTGCGCAACCACGCGCGCATCGAGGAAGAAGGCGCGATGGACCTGCTCTACCATGACGGGCGCATCGTCTCCGAGGCCGCCACCGCGAGCGTCTACGTGGTCAAAGGCGGCAGGATCCTCGCACCGGCCGGCGGCGTGCTGCACGGGACCGTGGGCAACCGCGTGCTCGAGCTCGCTTCGACACGCTTCGAGGTGCTCCGCACCGAGGTCACCCTCGACGACCTCTTCTCCGCCGAGGAGTGCTTCCTGACATCGAGCGTGCGCGGCGTCGTTCCGATCACGCGCATCGACGAGACACCCGTCGGAACCGGCGAGGTGGGTCCCGTGGTGCGCGAGCTCATGGCGCTGTACCGCGAGGTCGCGTTCGGCGACGCGGGGTAGACCAGGACTCCGATGACCGGGCGTCGACCGGGATAGGGAGGGACTCGTGGGCTCGTCCGAACTGAGTGCCACCATCGCGGCGCTGGCGCCGTTCGCGCTGGCCGGCGTGGTCGTGCCCACGTGGACCAACCACGTGATCATCCTGCTCGGGACGCGCCGGCCCAAGACCAACGCGCTGGCGTTCGTGCTCGGGAATGCCGCCTACCGTCTGCTTCTGGGCGCGGCCGCGCTGCTGTCGATCTCGCTCAAGCCCGGTATCGCGCCGCAGGCCGGCAGCGGCGGCGCCGGACTCGGCGTCTGGGGGGTGGCCGCCGGCGTGCTGCTCGCGCTCGTGGGGGCCTTCCTGTTCCGCAAGCCGCCGCGCGCATCCGACGAACTCCCGGGATGGCTCAAGGCCCTCGAAAGCATCCGCCCGTGGATGGCGTTCGGCGCAGGGTTCGCGACCATGGCCGCACCCGGGATCCAGTACGTGTACTTCCTCGGCGGCATGGGCGTCATCCCGACCTCGTCGCTCTCGACGGCGGAACGCGTGGTGATGACCCTCGGGTTCACGGCGTTCCTGGAACTCATGCTGCTCTCGCCGCTCGTCATCTACATACTCGGGGGCGAAAGGTCCGCCGCGGCCGTGCAATCGTTCAAGATCTGGCTCGGCCGCAACGAGTACAAGGTGTTCG